>NZ_QURO01000004.1:0-1200000 GCF_003426945.1 Thermus sediminis | reverse complement strand
GTGCCCAAAAAGGCCTCGAGGCCCTGGGAGAGGGGGGGGAGGGGTAGGCTTTTCCCCAGGAGCCCCAGGAGGAGGCCAAGGCCCAAACCCCACCAGGGCCCGGAAAGCGAGAGCTGGGCCAGAAGGAGGTAGAGGAGGACCCCAAGCCCCGCGAAGGCCAGGGGAAGCCCCCCTCGGTAGCCCAAGGCGATCCCCAGGGCCAGGCTGAAGAGGGCCAGGAGGTCCACCCAGGTGAGCATGCCTAGAGTCTACCCCCTGAGGCCCCAACCCCTGGCCCTGAGGGCGGCGAAGATCCCCTCCATGGCGGCGTCCACCTCCTCGTCCTTGAGGGTCCTTTCCGGGTGGCGGAAGCGGAGGTGGAAGGCGAGGCTCTTCTCCCCCTCCCTAAGGGGCGGCCCCTGGTAGAGGTCAAAGGGGGCCAGGCTCTCCAAGTGGGGCCCCGCCGCCTCCCGGATGGCCCTTTCCACCTCCCCGTAGGGGGTGGCCTCGGGCACCACCACGGCCAGGTCCCGCAGGGCCAGGGGGTAGCGGGGGGGGTCTTGGAAGGCCAGGGGCTTTTCCGGGAGGGGCAGGGTGAGCTCAAAGAGCCACACCGGGGGAAGCTCCAGGGCCCGGGCGATCTCGGGGTGGAGCTGGCCCAAAAAGCCCTTCTCCTCTCCCTCCACCAAGACCCGCCCCGAGGCCCCGGGGTGGAGGAAGGGGTAGGGGTGGGCCTCCACCCGGAAGTCCAGGCCAAGCTGTCTGAAGAAGGCCTCCAGGTAGCCCTTGAGGAGGAAGAAGCCGGAAAGCCGCTCCTTGCTCCAGGATAGGCCCAGGCCCTCGCCGAAGAGGAGGCCCGCGAGGTGGCTCCTCTCCTCCACCACCCCTTCCGCCACCCGGTAGACCCGGCCCAGCTCGAAGAGGAGGGCCCGCTCGGGGCGGTCCAGGGCCAGGTTCTCCTTGAGGGTCTTGAGGAGGCCGGGAAAGAGGTGGGTCCTGAGGGCGGCCTTCTCCGGGGCCAGGGGGTTTTGGAGGCGCAGAGGGTAAGGGGGAAGGCGGAAGAGGGGGGCCTCCTCGGGGTCGGCGAAGCTGTAGGTGTAGACCTCCTGGAAGCCCAGGCCCGCCAGAAGTTCCCTTAGACCTTCCTCCTTCCGGTAGGGGGCCTCCACCCCCCGGTTGTCGGGGGCGGGGAAGAAGGCGGGGAGGGCCAGGGGGATGGTCTCGTAGCCCTGGATGCGGGCCACCTCCTCCACCAGGTCCTCCTCCAGCTGGAGGTCCAGGCGGTAGCTGGGGGGGGTTACCCGGTAGGGGCCATCCCCTTCCACCCGGCACCCCAGCCGCCTCAGGATGGCCACCTGGGCCTCCTCGGGGTACTGGGTGCCCAGGAGGGCGTTGGCGTACCCTGGGCGGAAGGGGATGGGCCCTGGGGGTTTGGGGCTTCCCGCCTCGAGGATCCCCTCCGCCACCCGGGCCTTCGCCAGGGCCTGGAGGAGGGCCAGGGCCCGCCTCTGGGCGGGGACCTGGCCCAGGGGGTCCACCCCCCGCTCAAAGCGGTGGCTGGCCTCGGTGCGGAGGCCGTGGCGGCGGGCGGTCTTGCGGATGGAAACGGGGTCAAAGGCGGCCACCTCGAGGGCGATGGCCTCCGTGTCCCCCCGCACCTCGCTCTCCGCCCCCCCCATGACCCCGGCGAGGCCTAAGGGGAAGCTTTCCTCCCCCTGGATGCCGGCGATGACCAGGTCCTCCGGGTGGAGGGTCCGCTCCACCCCGTCCAGGGTGCGAAGCCTTTCCCCCTCCCGGGCCCGGCGCACCCGGATCCCCTCCCCCACGAAGCGCAGGTCAAAGGCGTGCATGGGCTGGGCCCTTTCCAGCATCACGTAGTTGGTGATGTCCACGACGTTGCTGATGGGGCGCATCCCCGCGGCGAAGAGGGCCCGCTGGAGCCAGAGGGGGCTTGGGGCCACCTTTAGGCCAAAGGCGTAGCCCAGGGTGAAGTGGGGGGCCCCCAGGGGGTCTTCCACCTGGAGACGGAAGGGAAGGGGCACGGGCTCCGCCTGGTAGCGGGCCTCGGGCTCCCGGAGGGCGTAGCCCAGGGCGTGGAGGTCCCGGGCCAGGCCCAGAAGGCCCAGGGCGTCCGGGCGGTTGGGGGTGACCTCCAGGTCCAAGACCACCTCCTCGGGCCAGGCCTCGGCCAGGGGGATGCCGGGGGGAAGGGCCTCCGCGGGGAACTCCAGAAGCCCCCCGCCGTACTCCCCCACCCCGAGCTCCCTGGGGGAGAGGGCCATGCCGAAGGAGCGCACCCCCTGGATGACCCGTTCCCCCACCCTTAGGCCCCCTAGCTCCGTCCCGGGAAGGGCCAGGGCCACCCCGATCCCCTCCCGGGCGTTCTCCGCCCCGGAGACCACCTCCACCACCTCCTCGGCCTCCAGGACCAGGCGCTTTAGGGCAGTGCCGGGGATGGGGTGGGCCTCGAGGACCCGGGCGAAGACCACCCCTTGGGGGATGCGGAAAACCCGCTCCATCCGGTCCGTCTCAAAGCCCAAGCCCGCCAAGCGCTCCTCCAGGACCTCGGGGCTTTCCAGCTCGGGAACGTATTCTTTGAGCCAGGAGAAGGGCACCTTCATAAAATCCCCCGGAATTGCTCCAGGAACTTCAGCCTGCCCCCAAAGAAGTAGCGGATGTCGGGGATGCCGTAGCGGAGCATGGCGAGCCGCTCCACCCCAAGCCCGAAGGCGAAGCCCGTGACCCCCTGGTAGGCGGGGGGAAGGCCTAGACCCTTCCGGTAGGCGTCCACCGCCTGGAAGACCCGGGGGTGGACCATCCCCGCCCCGCCCAGCTCCAGCCACTTCCCCCCCTCGGGCCACCAGATGGCGAACTGGGCCCCGGGCTCCACGAAGGGGAAGTAGACGGGCTGGAAGCGCACCCGGGACCCGGGGCCGTAGAGGGCCTGGGCGAGCTCAAAAATGGCCCCTTTGAGGTGGGCCATGGTGATCCCCTCCCCCACCACCAGACCCTCCAGCTGGTGGAAGACGGCCTCGTGGGTGGCGTCCGTCTGCTCAAAGCGGAAGACCCTGCCCGGCACCACGATGCGGAAGGGGGGGGTGTGGGCCACCATGTAGCGCACCTGCATGGGGGAGGTGTGGGTGCGAAGGAGGAGCCTCCCCTCCACCCCCTCCCCCAGGGGCCCCTTCAGGCGGAGGCCCCCATCCTCCAGCCAGATGGTGTCCCACATGTCCCGGGCGGGGTGGTGCTCGGGGATGTTGAGGGCGTCAAAGTTGAAGAACTCCCCCTCCACCTCGGGCCCCGTCACCGCCTGGTAGCCCAGGGCCCGGAAGGTGGAAAGGAGCTCCCTCTCCATGAGGGTGATGGGGTGGAGGCCCCCCGCGAAGAGGCCCACCCCGGGCAGGGAGACGTCCAGGCGCTCCCCTTCCAGGGCCCGCCTTAGGGCCTCCTCCTCCAGGGCCCTTTCCCGCTCCTCTAGGGCCTTCTCCAGGGCCTCCTTGAGGGCGTTCAGGGCCTGGCCCCGCGCCCTTCTCTCCTCCAGGGGAAGGCTGGCGAGGGCCTTCATCTCCTGGGTGAGGAGGCCCTTCTTGCCCAGGTATCGGGCCTTGAGGGCTTTTAGGGCCTCGAGGTCCTGGGCGCTTTGGATGGCGGCTAAGGCTTCCTCTAGCTCCCGCATCCTAAAGAGGATACCCCATTCGCTGGACCCAGCGGAGGAAGGCCTCGGGGGGTTTGGGGGCCTCCCCCCCGTCCTTCCAGGCGAAGCGGAGGTCCCTTAGGGGGCCGTCCCCCACCCCCATCCCCCGGGGGAAGAGGGGGCGGAGGTCCAAGGGCTCCACCTCTTCCCCGAGGAAGGCCTCCCGCAAGCGGGCCACCTCCTTCTCGGGGCCGAAGTGGAAGGCGTAAAGGGCCCCCTCCAGGGCGAAGAGGAAGCGGGGCCTGGGGGAAAGCTCGGGAAACCTCCCTTCCCAGGGGCGGCGCAAGAAGGCCGAGGCCTGCCCTGGCCTGAGGCGGAAGACCGCCTCCAAGGCCTCTCCCAAAAGCCCAAAGCTCCCCACGAAGGGGCGCACCAGGTCGTACCCCTGGACGTTCTTCACCACCCGCCCCCCGGCCCGCACCACCTCCCCCTTGGGGGTGCGGAAGGTGAGGCCCAGGACCTCGGCGGGGAAGAAGAAGGTCTGGGCGAAGCCCCCCCGGGCCAGGAGCCCTCCCACGCCCCCGGGGAGCTCCACGGGGGGAAAGGGCGGGAAGAGCCCACTACCCTTCAGGGCCTCGTAGACCTCCAGAAGCCCCGCCCCTCCCGGGGCCACCAGGTACTGGTCGGCGGCGTGGAGCTCCATGGGGCCATGCTACGCCCTGGCGGGGCCCCTTGGGAACGGCGCAGGCCTTAAGGCTTTTTTCCAGATTAGGACAGGCCATCCCGGGCCAAAGCCCTTTTTCGCCCATTAATTCCACCAAGAATAGTTACTATCAAACTTGGGGCTTGTACGATGCAACGGCACTTCTTTACGCTTCTATAGCGTATAGTGTCCTTCCCAGGCCCACTTCTGGAACACTTTTGAACCTGGTATACCGTTGCGGTGAAGTGCTATAATGCCCTTGTCCCGGGCAACCGGGAGGGGACCTTGAAAGCAGGTTTTTCCCGTCGGGGACGGCGATATTCGCTTATGCATGCCCCTCCGCCCTTTCTCCTCCAGCTTCCCATGGGGCCAAACCCCCCAAAACCCCCGTTTTCCCACCCATGCATATTCCAAACTTCATCTTTCTCACAAAACCCCCCTCCGGCGGCCCCGTCCAGGACGGGATTCTTAGAGGGGTAGAGTTGCAGAACCTTTAGCCCCGTAAGGGGATTGCGACACTGGTCAAGGTTTTCCCCCGACCAGTAGAACTGATAGGTGTTGCAGAACCTTTAGCCCCGTAAGGGGATTGCGACTCATAGTAAACCTCGCTGCCCCAGGTAACCCTGAGGTAGAGTTGCAGAACCTTTAGCCCCGTAAGGGGATTGCGACTCTGGGCGCAACCGCTTTTCAAAGGAGTAGACTAAACGGGTTGCAGAACCTTTAGCCCCGTAAGGGGATTGCGACTCGTGGCCCAATCCAGGGCCGCCGCGGGGATGCCCATGTTGCAGAACCTTTAGCCCCGTAAGGGGATTGATACTGTCTTCCCCATCAAGCCAACCCCTGGCTTGGCCGTGGTGGGCCCTGGACCTTCCCTTCCTCGGCCTGTGGAGCCCGTTAGCGGCCACTAGGGCCGGCTCTAACAAGGAAGCGGCGGCTTAACCCCCTAAAGAGCGGCGGTATACTGGTCCCGAAAGGCCCATAGCGCTCTACCTCTCCCTTTTAGGCAACGACCCAGCCCCCGCGTATCTAGGGCTGAAGTTGACGGCGCGAAGGGCAGGAGGTGCGGCGAGGGCCCTCTTCTACACCCACCAACCTTGGACCGAGGGCTACGAGGCCAAGCGCCGCGCCCTCTTTGCCCTGTTGGAGGAAAAGGGCATCCCCTTTGAGGAGCGGCCCCTTTCCGAGGCGGCCGCGCCAGAGGGGGATATGGGCGAGGTCTGGGTCAACCTCACGGGCGGTCCCAAGCTCTGGGCGGCGCGCCTCCTTGGGCTTTGGCGGCGGCCCAGGGCGCGGGTCTTCCTCCTCGAGGCCCACCGCCCCCTCGAGGCTCCCAAGGCCCTCTTCCTCTGGCCGGAGGAGGAGGACCTTTCCCTAGAGGCAGAGGCCCTCACCCTGGAGGAGTACGCCCGGCTCTACCTGGAGCCCTTGGGGGAAACGTGGGAGGAGGTGGGCCCACCCCCGGCCTTCCCCCGGGGAGCCCGCGCGGCCAGGCTTCCCCGGCGGGAGGGCGGGCTCTTCGTGGTCTACCGGGGCCGGCCCTACTGGGTGAGGCCCTTCCTGGAGAACCGGAGAAAGGAGATGCGCCGGGAGGCCTTCGCCGGCTTCGCTCAGGAGGCCCAGGGGCTTGGGGGGCAGCTCTGCCTTCCGGTGGTACCCTACCACGAGGACAACCTCCAAAGCCGCCCCCCTCCAGAACGGCGAAACGTCCTTGCCCGCTGGCGGGCCTGGGCTTCGGAGAACAGAGTCTTCCTGGTGGACCCTAGGGTTCCTCTAAGGCGGCAAGTGGACGCCCTCCTGCAGGCGGAGCCTTCCCCCAGGGCCCTGCCCTCGCCCCGGGGCCCCGTCCTTCTCGCCCTGGTATCGGAGCAGGCCGCGCCCCTCTACGGGGCCTACCTCTACGCCCGCCCCAAGGAGGTGTACCTCCTCAGCACGCCCGAGATGAAGGACCGGCTGCGGTGGGCAAGGGCCTTCTTCCAGGGCAAAAGGGTACGGGTGCACGCTGGCCCCCTCCCCGGGCCCTGGGCCCTTTGGGAGGTGCGGGACCTCCTCTCCCCCGTGGTGGAGGAGGCCCTCAGGCGGCGCCACCCCGTGCACGCCAACCTGAACGGTGGGACCCACGCCATGGCCCTCGGGCTCTACCTGGCCCTAAGGGAGGGTACCCAGGCCCACTACCTGGAGGAGGACCGTCTCCTCTTGCTGGAAGGGGGGGAGGCCCCGGTGCCCTGGGAGGAGGGAAGGCCTGAAGACCTCCTCGCCCTCCGGGGCTACCGCCTGAAGGAGGCGTACCCCTCCGTCCGCCCCGACCCGGAGGTCCTGGCCACGGCGGAGGAGATCCTGAGGCGCTGGGCCGAGGTCCAGGCCTCCTGGGAGGCCTCGCCCCTGGTGGGCCGCTTCTTCCGCCTCTGGGCCCGGCACTTTGGCCAGTCCTTTCCTCCCGAGGAGCGCCCGAGCCTCAAGGGGCTTCCCTTGGAGTACTTCGTCTACGCCCACCTCCAGGCGTACTTGGCCTCGAGGGGCGGGGTGGCCCTCATGGGCGGGAACCTCGTGCCCCCGGAGGGCAGGGAGGCTCTGGAAAGTCAATCCACAGAGGTGGACGGCCTTGCCCTCTACCGGGGCGCCCTCTGGTTCGTGGAGTGCAAGCCCGATGCGAAAAGCCTCAAGGGGCGGGGCCGTCTCCGTCTTATGGAAAACCTGGTCTCCTCCGTGGGAGGGAGCCGCTCTAAGGGGCTCATGGTGGCCCGCTCCTGGAAAGGGTCTCCTCCGCCCAAAAGTTCCAACCTGGTCTACATGGCCTGGGAGGCTGGGGAGGGTGTGCTCCGCTTCCCCCAGGACCTGGACAAGGCTCTAGAAAGGCGGGGGGGACCCCACTGATACCCTTTCTTCCAGACTCCTTCGCTCTGCCGGCTCAGAAAGGCCTCTCGGGAATCTTCTGCCGGGGCCCCCATCCTGGCTTGGGCCAGCATGGGGTAGTATGAGCCTCCTCGGCGGAGGGGGGAGCAAGGGGCGCCTAGGGGGATGGAGGCTCCCCCGCCTGTCAGCCGCGGCGGTGGGGGGTTGCTGGCGCCCCGGGGCTTCGCGCCAAGGCCCCGGGGCCTGTTTTTTGGTTCTCCCCGTGGAGGGGCCGGGTGGAGGTCTATCTGACGGGCGCCAAGGCCAGGGCCAGGAGGGCCAGGGCCACGCCCAAGCCCACGGCCAGGGGGAAGCTCTGGAGGAAGAGGGGGTAGAGGAGGCCCGCCAGGGTGCCCCCCAGGTAGAAGCCCGCCACGTAGGCCCCGCTCACCCCGGCCCCCCGCCTGCCCGCCGCCCCCGAGGCCAGGCTCTGGGCGGTGAAGAGGGCGGCCATCATGAGGACGAAGCCCAGGGCCAGCCCGGGCAGGGGCAGGAGGAGGAGGGCCATCCCCAGGATGGTCCCTAAAAAGGCCAGGCGGAAGGTGGCCACGGGGCCCATCCTTCGGGAAAGAAGCCCGGAGAGGGCGCTTCCCGGGATGCCGAAGAGGTAGGCCAGGTAGAGGAGGCCCACCTCTCCCGGCCCCAAGCCCATCTCCAGGAGGCGGTAGGGGAGGAGGTTGGCTAGGAAAAGGTTCAGGAAGAGGAGGATGCCCCCCACCAGGTAGAGGGGCCAGGCCCTGAGATCGTACCGGGGCGGGCCTAAAGGGGGCAGGCGGGAGGGGGCGCGGAGGAGGAGGAGGCCCAGGAGGAGGGCGGGGAGGGAGAGGAGGAAGAGGGCCCCCCGCACCCCCAGCCCTTCCGCCAAAAGCCCCGCCAGGACCCGGCCTAGCCCCCCGCCTAGGACGTTCCCCGCCATGTAGACCCCGGCCATCTCCCAGGCCCTTTGGGGGAAGAGGAGGGGCACCAGGGCGATGGCCAGGGCGGGCACCAGGGCTGCCCCCACCCCCTGGAGGAGGCGGGAGAGGGTCCAGAGGAAGAGGTTTGGGCTAAGGGCCCCCAAAAGCCCCCCAAGCCCCACCAGGAGGAGCCCCCCGCCTAGGATCATCCCCGCAGGCAGGGGAAGCCTCGGCACCAGAGGGGAGAGGAGGACGAGGAGGAGGAGGGGGAAGCCCATGCCTGGCCCCGCGGCCCCGGGGGGCGATCCAAAGAGCCCTTCCAAAAGGGGAAGCAGGGGGACCACGGCGTAGAGGGCACTGTAGAGGGCCACCCCCGAGAGGAGCACGGCCAGGCCCACCCCCTTATCCTAGGCGTATGCGGGCCCTCCAGGTGGCCCTCCCCCTGCCCCTTTCCCCCATGAGCTACCTGCCCCCCCTAGGGCGGGAGGGGGAGGCCCCCTTGGGCCTTCGGGTGGCCGTGCCCTGGCGGGGGGAGGTGCGGGTGGGGGTGGTGGTGGGGGAGGAACGGGTGAGGCCAAGCCCCGGCCTCCGCCACGCCCTTGCCTACCTGGACCAAAGCCCCTACCTGCGCCCGGAGGAGATCCGCTTCGCTGAGGAGGCCGCCCGCTACCTCTTCGCCCCCCTGGGCCAGGTCCTCATGGACTTCCTTCCCCCCTTCCCCGAGCTCACCCACCGGGTCCGCCTCTACCCCGGCGCCGACCCCAGGGTCCTGCCCCAGGGCCTCGAGGGCCTTTCCGAATGGCAGGAGGCCAAGGGCTACGACCCCAAGCTTTTGGACCTCTTGCGGGAAGCGGGGGTCCTGGAGGAGGAGGTGGCCTTCAAGGAGGGGAAGGCGGCCCTCATCCCCCTAAAGGAGGCCCATCCCGACCCCGAGCTGGACCGGGCCTTGCGGCTCCTTTGGGCGATGGGCCACGCGGAGAGCCTTTCCGCCCTGGCCCGGGCCTCGGGGCTTGGGGTGAGACGGGTGAAGCGCCTTCTGGAGGAGGGCTACATGGGCTACGGCCACCCCCCGGAGCCCCGGGGGGAGGGGGATGGGGTGGAACCCCTCTTCCTTCCCGAAAGGCCCGGGCGCCTAAATGGGGGGCGATTTTCCGAAAGGGTGCGGCTCCTGAAGGGGCTTTTGGCCCAGGGGAACCACCTGGTCCTCTTCCCGGAGGTGAGCCTCCTCCTGCGCTTCTTAGCCTTCTTCCCCGAGGCCAAGGCCTACCACGGGGGGCTTTCTCCAAGGGTGCGGGAGGCCCTTTTCCGAAGGCCCCAGGGCCTCCTCTTCGCCACCTATGGGGGGCTTCTTCTCCCCTTTACCCCGGATTCCCTGGTGGTGGTGGAGGAGGGGAGCGAGAGCTACAAGCTCCCCTCGGGCACCCGGGCCTTCATCCCCCCCTTGGCCGAGCTCAGGGCCAGGCTCCTGGGCATCCCCCTCACCTACCTCTCCCTGGTGCCTTCGGTGGAGGTCCTGGACAGGCCTGGCCTCACCTTCCCCGTGCCCAGGCCCAGGGTGATGGTCCTGGATTTGAAGCGGGAGAGGGGCTACCCCTTCACGGGCCGGGCCCTGGCCCTCCTAAGGCAGGTGGAGGCAAAGGGCCGGCAGGCGGTGGTCCTGGCCCCCCGCAAGGGGTATAGCGCCCTCCTCCTCTGCGGCGACTGCGGCTACCGGCCCACCTGCCCGGACTGCGCCCTCCCCTTGCGCTACCACCGGGAGGGGAGGGGGCGGCTCCTCTGCCACCAGTGCGGCCACGAGGAACCCCCGCCCCCCCTCTGCCCGGAGTGCGGCTCCCCCCTTTTGGAGCCCAGGGGGCCGGGGCTGGAGTGGCTTTCCGAAGAGCTCAAGCGGTGCCTCGCCCTCCCCGTCCTCCGCTACGCCAAGGAGGGGAAGGACGACCTGAATCCCCTTCTGGAGGGGAGGCCTGGGGTGGTGGTGGGCACCACCGCCATATTGCGGGGGCCAACGCTTCCCGAGCTCGCCCTGGTCCTCCTGCCCTACGCGGACGGCTTCCTCTACGAGAGCGATTTCCGGGCCTCGGAGCGGTACCACCGCCTCCTCTGGGCCCTTACGGAGCTCAGGCCGGGGCGGAGGCCCCTCATCCTCCTGCAGACCTATACCCCGGACCACCCTGCCCACGGGGGGCTTTTAGAGGGGAGCGTGGAGGCCTTCCCCTGGGTGGAAAGGGCCCAGCGGGAGGCCCTCCACTACCCCCCCAAGGTGCGCATGGTGAAGCTGGAGGTGAGCCACCGGGAGGAGGAGCGGGCCCTCGAGGCCGCCTTCGCCCTAAAGGAGGCCCTCAAGGGGGTGGCCCGGGAGGAGGAGGTCTTGGGGCCCGCCCCTGCCCCCGTGCCCCGGGTCAAGGGGGTCTACGTTTACCACCTCCTCCTCAGGGGGAGCACGGAGCGTCTTCAGGAGCTCCTCTCCCACCTGGACCGGCGGAGGGTTAAGCTGGACCCCGACCCCCACCACTTCGTGGGGCTTCTGGAGGACTAGGCATGCGGGGCTATCCCTGGCGGGCCTGGATGGAGGTGGACCTGGGGGCCCTTTGGGCCAACTACCGCCTCCTAAAGGCCAGGGCTCGGGGGGAGGTGATCCCAGTCCTCAAGGCCGAGGCCTACGGCCACGGGGCCCTGCCCCTCGCCCGCTTCCTGGAGGCAAGGGGGGTGGGGCGCTTCGCCGTGGCCACCCCCGCCGAGGGGCGGGCCCTGCGAGAGGGGGGGGTAAGGGGGGAGGTCCTCCTCTTGGGAAGCCTCCACCCCCTCGAGGCGGAAGAGGCCCTGAGGTGGGGCCTCACGCCCACCCTCTCCACCCTGGAGGCGGCGGAGGCCCTCTCGGGGAGGGCCCGGGCCCTGGGCCTCACCCCTAAGGCCCACCTCAAGGTGGACACGGGGATGAACCGGGTGGGCTTCCCCTGGGAGGAGGCCCTTTCCGCCTTGAGGGCGGTGGAGGCCCTGGGGGTGCGGGTGGAAGGGGTCTATAGCCACCTGGCCACGGCAGGGGAGGACGAGGCCTTCGTGGAGACCCAGAGGGCCCGCTTCCAGGGGGTGCGGGAGGCCCTGGGCCCAGGGTACTTCTACCACCTGGAGAACTCCTATGGCCTCCTCCTCCACGGGGGGGAAAACGTCCGGGTGGGCCTCGCCCTCTACGGCCTGGTGCCGAGGTTTGGCCTCCGGCCTATCCTCCGCCTCCTCGCTCGCCCCACCCTGGTGAAGCGCCTAAAGCCCGGGGACCGGGTGGGGTACGGGGGGGAGTACGTGGCCAGGGGCGGGGAGTGGCTCGCCACCCTGCCCGTGGGCTACGCCGACGGGCTTCCCCGGGGGGCGGTGGCCTCCATCAGGGGGCCTGGAGGGGGGCTTTGCCGGGTAGCGGGGCGGATCTCCATGGACCAGACCACGGTCCTCCTCCCAGGACCCCTGGGCCTGGAGGCGGTCTTTGAGGTCCTCTCCCCGGACTTCGGCCCTACGGGCCTCCTCGCCTGGGCCGAGGCCCGGGGCACCATCCCCTACGAGGTGGCCGTCCACCTCTCCCGCCGCCTGCCCCGGGTCTACCTCCTGGAGGGGGTAGAGTGGGCCCATGCAGGCGGTTAGGCTCTTCCAGGGCTACCTCTGGCACCCGAAGGGGGCCACCCTGGACCCCAAGGCCCTCCTCCCGGGGGAGGTCCTGGGGGCGAGGCTCCTCATAGACCCCGTTCCCCCGCCCACCCCCTTCTTTGAGGACGGCACCCCCACAGCCACCCAGGCCTTCTACCAGGTAACCCTCCTCCTCCTCACCGAAGAGCCCCCAGAGGCCCTAAAGCCCCTGGCGGAGAGGGTGGCTGAGGCCCTGAAGGCCCATCTGGAGGCCCTTCCTCCGGAGGTGGGCTGGCTTCTCCTAGAGGACCTGAGGCCCCTCTAGGGTATTGGTGAACGAACCTCGGCTTTGCCCCGGATCGGGCCTTTGTGTTGCCAAGCTCCGGCATGGGCACCTAGCGTTTCCTTAGGAAAAAGGCCAGGATGAGGGAAACGCCTCCCAGGACAAAGGCCCAGAGGCTTTCCCGCCCAAGGTAAAACCCCTTGGGCCTCAGGGGTTTAAGCACCCCGGTCTCGTAGGCCCGCACCTGGTCCAGGGGGTCCTCCGCCAGGAGGTCCACCAGAGGAGGGCTTCCCGGGGGGGCCATGAGGGTCCAAGGGCCCCCATCGGGGCTGGTGGGGCGCAGGTACCAGGGGGAGAAGGGATCAAAGAGGCCCACCCCCCCGTAGAGCCCGTACTGCCCCGGGGGGAGGCCCGTGTCCAGGAGGACCCACTCCCCCTCCCGCCAGGCCCTGACGGGGTTCCTCTTGCCGTCGGGCTCCCTTTTCTCCGCCCCGAAGCCCGTGAGGAGGTAGGCCACCTCCCACCCCTTTCCCTTGGGGGTGGAGAGGCCCGGCACCAGGGCCTCCTCCCCCCCCTCCTCGGTATCCAGGAAGAGGACCACCGTGGCCAAGCTAAAGCCCAAGGGGCCCTCTAGGGGGTTGGGGTAGCGGGCGAGGCGCACCCTGAGGATAAGCCGCCCTTCCCGGGCCTCTCCCGCCACGGCCAAAAGGTCGGCGAAGCCCTCCCCCGCTTCCCGGTAGAGGGCGGCCCGGGGGTAGCCATAGGCCAGGCCCCGGTCGTCCCCTAGGGGGTCTTGGAAGAGAAACAGCACCCTACGGTTATACCAGCTTGAGCAGGGCCTCCACCACCCTCCTGGGGTCGTGCTGGGCCAAGGGGCCCTCCTCCCGGAAATCCCCCTGGACCACCCGAACCCCGTCCACGGCGAAGGGCCTGGGGTCAAAGGCCACCGGGTGGCGCCCCTCGGCCCGGTAGCGGCAGAGGACCTCTTCGGGGATGGGGGCGGTGTGCACCAGGACCACATTAGGCCTGCGGCCCAGGTGGTAGGCGATGGCCTTGTAGTGGTCGTAGGCGGTGTAACCGTCGGTCTCCCCGGGCTCGGTCATGAGGTTCACCACGTAGACCAGGGGAGCCTTGGCCCTCAGGATGGCCTCCCTAAGGGGCTTGGGAAGGAAGCTGGGGATAACGCTGGTGTAAAGGCTTCCCGGTCCCAGGACTAGGAGGTCCGCCTCCCGGATGGCCTTTAGGGCTTGCGGCATCACCTCCTGGGGTTCGGGGACCAGGAAGACCTCCTGGATGCGCCCTCCCTTCCCACGGATGGCCACCTCCCCTTCCACCTCCTCCCCGCCGCGAAAGCGCGCCCCCAAGCGCACGGCCTCGGGAGTCGCGGGGAGGACCTGGCCCCTTAGGTTCAGGATGGCGTTGGCCTCGAGGATGGCTTCGGCGAAGTCCCCTGCCACCCCGTTCAGGGTCACCAGGAAGAGGTTGCCGAAGGTATGCCCCCCAAGCTCCCCCCGGTCAAAGCGGTGGGCCAGGAGCCGGGGCAGGGCGGGGTGGTCGGAAAGGGCAGCCAGGCAGTCCACCAGATCCCCCACCGCGGGGAGGCCGAAGGTGAGCCGGAGGCGGCCCGTAGAGCCCCCGTCGTCGGTGACGGCCACGATCCCCGTGGCACCCGCGGTGCGCTCCTTGAGGCCTGTTAGGACCCGGGAAAGCCCCGTTCCCCCGCCGAAGGCCACCACCCTTGGGCCCTTCTCCAACCTCCGCCTCACGTAGACCCTCTCGGGCACCTCCTCGGGCTCCATGAGGGCCGAGAGAAAGCTCCGGTTCATGGCCCTTATCCCCCCCACGAGGAGGAGGAGGCCCAGAAGGGCCAAGGCTGGGCCAAGGGCCCCTTGGGGCAACGGGGGAAGGAGAGGGGCGAGGCCCCAGGCTAGGAGCAGGACCCCTAGGCCGGCCAGGGCCGCGTAGCGCTTGACCCGCATCCCGGGGTAGAGCCAGCGGAGGGCGGGGAGGCGGCGGAAGAGGTCACTCCCTTTCCACATCCCGGTGGCTCACCTCCACCCGGAAGCGGCCCGAAAGGTCCTCGGCGAGCCGCTCGGCTACGGCCACGCTCCGGTGCCGCCCCCCCGTGCACCCCAAGGCCACGGTGTAGAAGGCCCGCCCCTCCTTCCTGGCCCCCTCCGCGGAAAGCCCCGCCACCGTGAGGAGGGTCCGGTAGAAGGGCTCCTCCCCCTCCCGGAAGACGTAGGCCCTCACCTCCGGGTCCAGGCCCGTCTTGGGCTTGAGGACGGGGTCGTAGTGGGGGTTGGGCAGGGGGCGCACGTCCAGGACCAGGTCCGCCTCCTGGGGCGGCCCCCACTTGAAGCCGAAGGAGAGGAGGCGGAGGGTGAAGCCCGTCTCCTCGCCCAAGAGGCGGGCCAGGGCCTCTTTGAGGGCCCTTGGGGCGAGCTCCGAGGTGTCCAGGACCAGGTGGGCCTGGGCCCGGAGGGCGGAAAGCACCTGCCGCTCCCGGCCAATCTCCCTGAGGAGGTTCCCCGCCCCTAGGGGGTGAAGCCTTCGGGTGAGGTTGTAGCGGCGGAGGAGGACCTCGGGGCGGGCCTCGAGGTAGACCACGGTGGGCCGGAGGGCCTTTAGGGCCTCCTCCAGGTCAGCGAAGAAGGCCAAGGCCCGGGCGTCCAGCACCACCCCCGCCCGCTCCATCCCCCTTTGGGCCAGTTCCTGCAGAAGGGGCTTCCAAAGGCTAGGGGGAAGGTTGTCCACCATGAAGTAGCCCAGGTCCTCCAAGAACCCTTTGGCCGTGGTCTTGCCCGCTCCGGAGAGGCCGCTTAGGACGAGGAAGCGCATCTCCCTGACTATACCTGCCTCCTAAGCCAGAGGTTGAAGAGGGCCAGGAGGAAGAGCCCGGGAAGCCCCACCACCCCCACGAGGAAGTCGTGCGTGCGCTCCACCAGAACCAGGGAAAGCCCGGCCACCCCGTTGAGGGTGCCGTGGAGGAGGGCGGCGGGCCAGAAGTCCTTTCGCCGGAGGCGTTCCCAGAGGTGGCCCCGCCACGTGAGCTCCCCGCCTGAGGCCGCTAGGAGGTTGACCTTGGCTTCGTCCATGGGCCCCCTAAGGGGGCTAGGCCTAGGAGAAGGGGTTCAGGAAGGGGAGGGGGGTGAGGGCCAAGGGGAATGGCCAGTGGCGGTTGGGCCGGAAGGCTAGGAGAGTCCGTGGGTCTAGCAGAGCGCCTTCACACCGTTTCCTCCCAGGAGAGGAGGGGCTTAGGGTCCTCCGGGTTCAGGAGTAGGCCGGTGCCGTCCTTGAGGACGAGGAGGACCCCTTCCCCTCGTCTTGCCCCCACCAGGGCCTCTACAGGAAGGCCCTCTAACCGGAAGTTCAGGCGGTAGTAGCCTGGCATCTGGGTGTTGGGACTTGGGGCGAGGAAGGGAAGGGCGTAGGACACAAGCCGTATGGAGGCCACCTCCGAGCGGTGCACCCCTCTTTCGCCGAAGGGGTGGTGGACCCTGAGGAAAGATCCCTCCAGCGCGTAGAAGAGTTTTTCGGGAAAGCCCCCAAGCCACAGGAAGAAGGCTCCCATGAACAGGGCGTTTGCGGCCGCCAAGGCGAGGAGGAAGGGTCTTTCCGAAGCCTCCACCGTGGTCGCGAAGAACCCCAGGGCGAGGAGGGAAGCCAGGTAGAGGGCGAAAAGGAGCGCCTTAGGGTTCCCGTCCCTCTTGGGTTCCAGCCTCGCCCTCATCCCTCCACCTCCCCGCCCTCCTGGCCGCTTCTTTGAGCAAGTATTCTATCTGGGCGTTCACGCTCCTGAGCTCGTCCTGGGCCCACTTCTCCAGGACCCGGTAGAGCCTCGGGTCCAGTCTAAGGAGAAAGGCCTTTTTCCCCTCTTGCTTGCCCTTCACCTCCCTCCTTTCAGGCGTAAAGGGTGCCCACGTTCACCACGGGCTGGGCCTGGGCCTCGGGGACCAGGGCCACCATGAGGTCGTTGACCATGGCCGCCTGCCGCCCCTCGTCCAGGCGGAGTATGGCCTGGGCCACCTCGGGGGCGTAGGCCAGGTGGGTGAGGCGGGCCTCGAGGACCTCCACCCCCGCCACCTTAAGCCTCTCCTGCGCCTCGGCCTTCAGCTCCTCGGCGATCTCCTCGGGGTTCCCCCTTAGGAACTTCCCCTCGGCGTCGTAGGGGTAGCGGCTGGCCAGAGCCCTCAGGGCCGCCTCCGACTGGATGGCTACGAAGGTCTGGTAGTTCTCCACCTGAAAGAGGGCCTTGGCCGTGTCCACCACCCGCCAGACCACCACGGCGGCGATCTCTATGGGGTTGCCGTGGGCCTCGTTCACCTTGAGCTTATCCGAGGTAAGGTTGTGAACCCTGAGGGAAACCCGCTTCCTCCCGGCCAGGGGGTTGGCGAAGTGGAAGCCCTCTTCCCGAATACTCCCCGCGTACCTTCCCAAGAACACCAGAACCACGGCCTCGTTGGGCTGGACCGTGAAGAGGCCACTTCCTAGAAGGAGGGAGGCCAGAAGGGAGGGCAGGAGGTGCCAGAGGTGGAATAGCTCCCTTTCCCGCCAAAGCCCCAAGACCGCAAGGAGGAGCCAGGCCAACGCGAGAAGGAGGAGGAAACCCAAAAAGCCGCTCATCCGCCAAGCCGAAAACTCTTCCGTCTTCCGCATGGGTACCTCCTTAGTTCCTGAAGACCACATCCTCCCGGGCGAAGACCCGCACCGCCAGGAGGAGGGCCAAAGCCCCGTAGAGGAGGGTGGAACCCCAGGTGAGGGCCACCTGGAGGCCTTCCGCCTGCCCCTTGAGGAGGGCATCCATGAGGAGGGCGGTGTTGAAGAGGGGGATCAGGTGGTGCCAGACCGCCAGTTCAAAGAAGCCGCGGAACTGGAGGAAGAGAAGGGGGAGGAGGGCCACGAGCTGGAGGGGGGCCATGTAGCTTTGCGCCTCCTTGAAGCTCCGGGCGTAAAGCCCCAGGGCCACCATGACCGCCCCCATGAAGAGGGCTAGGAGAAAGGCGGTGAGGAAGAGGGCCAGGAAGCTTCCCCCGTCCATCTGGATCTGCCCTCCCAAGGAGAGGACCTCACCCCCTCTGGAAGGGATGGCTCCGCCCATGCGGGCGCTCAGGACCCCTCCCAGAGCCAAGCCCAATAGCCCCGCCACCCCGGAGAGGAGGGCCATGGCCACCGTGGCCAGGGTCTTGCCCAAGGCCAGGTGAAAGAGGGGGATGGGGGCGGAGAGGAGGGCCTCGAGGGTCCCCTTCTCCTTCTCCCCGGCGGTGGCGTCCACCGCCACCACCTGCCCCCCGGAGAGGACGAAGATCACCAGGAAGAAGGGGAGGAGGAAGCCCAAGAGGCCTCCCGCCTTCTCCCGGGGGGGCGAGGCGTCCACCGTTTCCACCTGGAAGGGGGAGAGGAGATCCGGGGGCACCCCCTGTTGCGCCAGGGCCTCGGCCACCCTCCTTTCCTTAAGGCCCTGCAGGGCGGCTTGTACCTTGCCCACCGCCACCTGGCTTTCCGAAAGCCCTCCCGCCAGGCGGCCAAAAACTCGGTAGCGGCCCTCCTCGTAGACCACGCCTGCGGGGTACGCCCCTTCCCGGACCGCCTTTTCTGGGTCTGCCAGAGGCTTGGGGGTCAGGCTGGCCTCGAGGAGGGCTTCCAGGGCCTCTTGGGGAAGCCCAGCCACCGCCACCTCTTGGACTTTGGCGGAGGTCCCTTCCAGGAGGCGGGAGAGGAAGAGCGTGGGGCCGAACATGAAGACCGGCATGAGGAGGACGGGAAGGACCAGGGTGGAGAGGACCAGCTTCCGATCCCGGAAAACCTGAACCAACTCCTTCCACGCAATACGCCAGACGAGTTTCATGCCGCTCCCCTCACCTTTCCGATAAAGGCTCTCTCCAGGCTTCCTTCCCCCATGGCCAAAGCTTCCTCCTTACTTCCCTCGTAGATGAGGCGCCCCTGGTGCAAAAAGCCCACCCGGTCGGCCAACTCCTCGGCCTCAGACATGACGTGGGTGGAGTAGAGGATGGCGTTACCCAGGTCCCTGTAGCCCTTGACGAAGTCCAGGAGGGCCCGCCTTGCGAAGACGTCCAGGCCCGCGGTGGCCTCATCCAGGAAGAGGACGGGGGGGCGGTGGAGGATGGCCCGGGCGATGACCACCTTCTGCCGCATCCCCGTGGACATCTCCAAGACTTTTTTCTCCAGGGTCTCCTCCATCTCCAAAAGGGCCACCACCCAGCGCAAGGCTTCCTGGAAGGCGGGGCCTCTCAGGCTGTAGAAGGAGGCGAAGAACTCCAGCACCTCCCGCCCCGTGAGCCGCTCGTAGACCCGCATCCCCCCGTTCACCAGGCCTAGGCGGCGGCGAACCTCGAGGGGCTCCTTCAGGACGTCAAACCCTGCCACCTCTGCCCTGCCCGCGGTGGGGCGCACCAGGGTGGAGAGCATCCTTAACGTGGTGGTCTTGCCCGCCCCGTTGGGGCCTAAAAGGGCGTAGACCTCTCCTGCCTCCACGCGCAGGGAGAGCGCCTCCACCGCGGGCCTTTGGCCGTAGCGTTTGCTCAATCCCTCAACTAGGATCACGGGGCTATCATAGCAAAATGATATCATTTTGCAAGAGCCCATTCCTTTCCCGAGGAGGGGATAATGGAGGTGTGAAGGCCATGACCTTCTGGGTCAAGCCCAAGGGTTCCCTGGAGGCCCTACCCGAGGCCCGGGACCTGATGGCGGATCTCTTGGATCTATTCTACGAATACTTTCCCGAGTACGAGGGATGCCTGGGCTTTTCCCAATCTCCCAGGCGGCCCCGGTACCTTTTCCTCTATATGGAAGGCCCCTGCGGGGGGCTGCTACCCTCTGCCGCCCTTTTCCTAAAAGATCTGTTGGAAAACGCCTTCCCCGGGGCCGAGGTTCGGGTCTACGGAAAGCCCTGGCCCTAGCGGCGCTTCTTTACCAGCCACCCTTCCTCCCGCACCCCTTCCCGAGCGTTCACCACCCGGGCCAGGACGAAGAGGAGGTCGGAAAGCCGGTTCAGGTAGCGGATGGTCTCCGGGTTCACAGGCTCCTCGCGGCTTAGGGCCACCACCTTCCGCTCCGCCCGTCGCACCATGGTGCGGGCCAGGTGCAAGGCCGCCGCCGCAGGATGCCCCCCGGGGAGGATGAAGCCCCGGAAGGGGGGGCTCTCCTCCTGGTAGCGGTCTATGGCCCTCTCCAGGGCTTCTACGTCCTCAGCGTCCATACGGGCGATGTTTTTCTCGTAGGGGCTGCCTATGCGGGTAGCCAGGTCCGCCCCCAGGTCAAAGAGGGCATTCTGGAGACGCTCCAGGAGATCCTGAAGGTCCAGGTGCTCCTTGGGGAGGAGGCTTCGGGCCAGGCCGAGGGCGCTATTCGCCTCGTCCACGGTGCCGTAGGCCTCTACCCGGGGGTGGGCCTTCACCACCCGCTCGGCCCCGTAAAGGCCGGTCTCCCCTGCGTCCCCCGTCTTGGTGTAGATCTTCATGGCCCCATTGTAGGGGAAAACCCCCGGGAGGTCCCGGAGGCTTTTGGCGGGCCCGAGAGGATTCGAACCCCTGACCTGCTGATCCGTAGTCAGCCGCTCTATCCAACTGAGCTACGGGCCCAAGCTAAACCCCAACTTAGCACGGGAAGCCTCCTTTTGTCAATGATGAGGCCTGTGCGGGGAAAGCGTCTAGAAGCCCACTTGCTCCGCCTTCTGAGGGAGCCCCGCTCCCTGGAGGAGCTCCACGCCCTTTTGAAGCCCTCTTACCCTGGCCTCTCCAAGGCTAGCCTTTTCGCTCTCTTGGTACGCCTTCGCCGGGAGGGGCGCCTCCTCTACCAAGAGGGGCGCTTCTTCCTACCGGGGGAAGAGGAAAAGGCGGACGCTTAGGCCATCGGAGAGCTGGACCTCAAACCGCCCACCCGGGGGGAGGCCCTCCGTGGGGAAGCGGGCCTCTCCGCCTTGGTGCCAGAGGCCCAGGGTGGTGCGGGTACCGTCCTCCGCCACATGGACCAGGGAGAGGTAGGGATAGCCCCTCCAGCGCACCTGGAGGAGGCCCCCTTCCTCCCGGAGCTCCACCTCCGGCTCCGCGAGGGGCCTAGGTTCGGCCACCATCTCCTTGAGGAGGCCCCCATCCCGCCAGAGGCCAACACGACCCCACTCCCTCAAGGGAAGCCAGGCCTGGAAGTGAAGGGTCCCATGAGAGTCCTCCAAGACGTAGACTTCCGCCTCCACGCCATCGGCCCTGAGGCGGTAGGGAGAAGGCATCCCCTCTAGGGCCACCGCTAGCCTGAGGGGCGGGTTGAAGACCACCTCATCCCCCTGGATGCGTCCGGAGAAGAGGAGGCCTTCCTGGGGCAGGGATAGGGGCCTGGGAGGGTTTTGCTCCAGGAAGCTTTGGGCGCCCTCGTAGGTGTAGTCAGAGACCCACTGAGGGGAGCAGTAGCTCATGAGGTCGTAGTGCCCGTTGGGGTTGCGCAAGGTTTTGCTCTCTAGGTCGTACCCCCAGGTCCCGATTCTTCCGTTGGGGTAGGGGTAGTTGGGATCCACGGAGGGGTCTCCCGGGGGAAAGCCGCAGGGGCTGTGTTCTCTGCCGAAGTTGTGCCCGAGTTCGTGGGCCATGACAAGGGGGGCGCTCCCCGCATGGTCCCACCCCGCGGCCACGGGGTGGCGGAGGTAGGCTATCCCGGCGATGCCGGAGGTGTAGGTGACCCTCACGAACCCGTAGTAGTAGCGCCCGCTTCCGTCCGCTTGTCGAAGGATTCGCAACTCTCCCAAAAGCTGGCTCCAGGAGTTGCCGTCGTTGGGGCTTAGGGTCCCCGAGAAGGTGTAGGGGGCTCGGGTAGAGGATGAAATGGCCTATAGAGGCCAGATGCGCCAGAGGGTCTGAGCGAAGCCGGGGATGGAGGCGGTTTGCCCCTGGTGGAGCACGGGCACCACGGTGAGGTGGAGGACGGTGCCCGCCCCCATGGAGGGGCTCAGGGTAAGGGCATTGTCGGCTTCGTTGCTTTCGGCTACCTCGTTGTTGGGATCAGCCCTGAGTTCCACCCTGAGGCCTGGGGCTACCCAGTTGCCGGGTAAGGTGGCGTTGCAGGTGGTGGAAAGGTCCCCCTGGACGGTGCTTGTGGGGATGGGGTTGGGGCAGGTGAAGCTGAGGTTCCCCTGGAAGGCGCTACCCAGGTAGACCGCCCCGCTAAGGGGCTGGCTTAGGGAGATGGCCGAGGGGCTTGCCAAAAGGTGCACCCGAAGGAGGGCTTCCTTCCCCGCCACCAGGCGGAGGTTCTCTTTGAGAACAGTCTGCCCCCATTCCGCCTTGAGGATCCTCAGGTTGACGGTGGAAGAGGTACGGACCTCGAGGGTAAGGGGGGCCTCCTTGGTGACGCCGTTGCTGGTCCCCTGGACCTTCAATGGGTAGGTGCCTGGGGCCAAGGAAGGGCTAGCGGAAAACTCTAGCATGGGAGCAGAGGGTATAGGGGCAGTGGAAGGGGAGAGGCTGACCGAGGCAAAGGGGGCGTTGTTGCTGTCCACCAGGCGAAGGCTTAGGGTCCCACCGTTTCCCGTCACGGCCAAGCGCACTTGGGCAGTGCCCCCAGGTGTGACGGTGAGGTGGTTGCTTTCCAGGACCATGGTGAAGTCTGGATTGGTCGGGGTGGTGACGTTGAGGACCAGGTTGGCCGTCTTGGAGAGGCTTCCCAAGGAGGCCCTTACCTGGAGGTTGTAGGTCCCCGGGGCCACCCCGCTTCCCACGGTAAGGGTGAGGGTCTGGATCACAGGACTGGAGCCGGTAACATTCACGCTCGTGGGGGAGAGGGTGATGCCGCTGGGAGCCCCCACCAGGCTTAGGCTCACGGTGCCGGTGAACCCGCCCTTCGGGGCGAGGGTCAGGGTGGTGGCGCCGCTAGCCCCTTGCGGGACGGTGAGGCTCGTGGGGTTCAGGCTGAGGGTGAAGTCTTTCTTGGGGTGGACCCGGACTAGGACCGACTTTTGAGCTGTGGCCCCCTTTCTGTCGGAAACCTGAAGAAGTGCGGTGTAATCGTTGGGGTTCGTGTAGGTGTAGGAGGTGCCGCAAGGGTCCAGGATGAGCGTGGCCCCATCTCCCGGTTTTAGGACGCAGCGCAACGCGTCCCCATCGGGGTCTTGCGCGGTCCAGGTGAAGCGGACACTGAGGGGGGCTTCCCCTTCAGGGGGGGGTGGCTTGGAAAGCTGAGACCTGTGGGGGGGTGTTGACGGAGGACGCGTCGCACGCTGCCAAGAGGAAGGCCAAGGCTAGATAAAGGCTGGCTCGCAGGCTCATCCCTTCGACCCTAACAGGGCCCGGGAGAAATTGGATGAGATGATAAGGTGCTATCCTGGGCCTTAATGCGGCCTGGGCTTTCCGCAAGGCGCCTGGTGGTGAAGGTGGGGAGCGCCGTCCTGGCCGGGGAAGAGGGTCTGGACCGGGAGGCCATGGGGGAGATCGCCCGCCAGGTGGCCTGGCTAAGGGAGGAGGGGCGGGAGGTGGTCCTGGTCTCCTCGGGGGCGGTGGCGGCGGGCATGGCCCTCATGGGCCTCCCCAGGCCCAAGGACATGCCCAAGAAGCAGGCCCTGGCCGCCATCGGCCAGCCCCTCCTCATGGCCCTTTGGCGGGAGGCCTTCGCCCCCTCGGGCCTGCGGGTGGCCCAGGTCCTCCTCACCGCCGAGGACCTCTCCCTTCGGGAGGGCTACCTGAACGCCAAGGCCACCCTGAGGGCCCTTTTGGACCTGGGGGTGGTCCCCATCATCAACGAGAACGACACCGTGGCCTTCCACGAGATCCGCTTCGGGGACAACGACCAGCTCTCGGCCCGGGTTGCCGCCCTGGTGGAGGCGGGGCTTCTCCTCCTCCTTTCCGACGTAGATGCCCTTTATGAAGAGGACCCCAAGCGGAACCCTGGGGCCAGGGCCATCCTCGAGGTGGAGGACGTAGAAAGGGTCCTGGCCCTGGCCGGGGGCGGGAACCCCTTGGGAAGCGGGGGGATGCGGAGCAAGCTCTTGGCCGCAAGGCTTGCGGGCCGGGTGGGCATCCCCACCCTCCTCCTCCCCGGGAGGCGGCCCGGGGCCATCCTGGAGGCCCTGGAGGGGGCCCCCCTGGGCACCTACTTCCACGCCAAGAAGCGCTACCGGGGGGAGAAGGCCTGGCTCTACGGCCTCCTCCGCCCCAGGGGGGAGCTCTTATTGGACGCGGGGGCGGTGCGGGCCCTAAAGGAGCGGGGGGCGAGCCTCCTCCCCGCTGGGATCAAGGAGGTGCGGGGGCGGTTTTCCCGGGGGGAGGCGGTCCGCCTCCTTTCAGAGGGCGGGGAGGAGGTGGGGGTGGGGCTCGCCAACTACGCCTCGGAAGAGATCGACCGCATCCGGGGAAGGAGGAGCGCGGAGATTGAGGCCATCCTAGGCTACCGCTACACGGAGGAGGTGGTCCACCGGGACCACCTGGTCCTGAAGGAGGAGGCATGAGGGAAACCTTGTGGGAGCTGGCGGAGAGGGCCAAGCGCAGGCTTCCCGAGATCGCCAAGGGAAGGCGGGACCAGGCCCTTTTGGGGATGGCGGAGCTCTTGGAGAGCCGTTGGGAAGAGGTCCTAGAGGCCAATCGGGAGGACCTTGGGGAGGCGGAGAAGGCGGGGCTTCCCAGGGCCAAGCTGGACCGCCTGGCCCTGAAGGAGAAGGACCTCAAAAGCCTCACCGAGGGCCTCCGCCAGATCGCCCTCCTCCCCGACCCCCTGGGCCGGATCGAGGGCCTCGCCAAGCGGCCCAACGGCCTAAGGGTGGGCAGGATGCGGGTGCCCTTGGGCCTCATCGGCTTCGTCTATGAGGCGAGGCCCGGGGCCACGGTGGAGGCGGTGGCCGTGGCCCTGAAGGCGGGAAACGCCATGCTCCTAAGGGGGGGCAAGGAGGCCTTCCGCTCCAACCGGGCCCTGGTGGCCCTGTGGCACCAGGCCCTGAGGGCGGCGGGCCTTCCCGAGGAGGCGGTGACCCTGGTTCCCACCCCGGACCGGGAGGCCATTCTGGAGATGTGCCGCCTGGAGCTTTTGGACCTCCTCATTCCCCGGGGCGGGGAGGAGCTCATCCGCCTGGTGCAAAGGGAGGCCCGGGTGCCGGTGCTGGCCCACGCCAAGGGGGTGAACCACCTCTACGTGGACGAGCGGGCGGACCTCACCATGGCCCTGCGCTTGGCCCTAAACGGCAAGACCCAGCGGCCTGCGGTGTGCAACGCCCTCGAGGCCCTCCTGGTCCACGAGAAGGTGGCGGAGGCCTTCCTCCCCATGCTGGAGGGGGCCATGCGAGAAAGGGGGGTGGAGCTCAGGGCCTGCCCCCGGGCCCTGCCCCTCCTCAAGGAGGCGGTCCCCGCCTCCGAGGAGGAGTGGGACCGGGAGTACCTGGACCTCGTCCTCCGGGTCAAGGTGGTCTCGGGGCTGGAGGAGGCCCTGGCCCACATCGCCCGCTTTGGCTCCCGCCACACCGAGGCCATCTGCACCGAGGACCCCAAGGCCGCCTGGCGCTTCCTGGAGGGGGTGGACGCCTCCCTGGTCCTCTGGAACGCTTCCACCCGCTTCAACGATGGCTTTGAGCTGGGCCTGGGGGCGGAGATCGGCATCAGCACCTCCAAGCTCCACGCCTACGGCCCCATGGGGCCCCTGGAGCTCACCGCGCTCAAGTGGGTGGCCCTGGGGGAAGGGCAGGAGCGGGCGTGAAGGACCTGGCGGAGGCCTGGGAGCTCATAGAGGAGGGGCGCTACGGGGAGGCGGAGGCCCTCCTCGCCCAAGACCCTTCCCCCGAGGCCCGCTTCGCCCTGGGCTACGCCCTCTTCTTCGCCGGGCGGCACGGGGAGGCCCTGGCCCTCTACCGGGACCTCTACCAAAAGACGGGGAGCCATCGGGCGCTCCACCAGGTGGGCATGGTTCTCAAGGGGATGGGAAGGCTTAGGGAGGCCCTCGAGGTCTTTGAAGAGGAAGCCCGCCTCCTCCCCAACGACCCCCTAGCCCGCTCCGTCAACCTGTACGAGCAGGGCCACGTGCGCCTTCTCCTGGGGGAAAAGGAGGCCAGCCGGGAACGCCTGGAGGCCTGCCTAAGGGAGGCCGAGAGGGCTTTGGACCCCCGGAACCTGGCCTGCGCCCACCGGGCCCTCCTGGAGTGGCACCTGCGCTTCGGCTCCCCCAGGGAAGCCCAGCGCCACAAGGAGGCGGCCATACGGGGCTTTCTGGCGGCGGGGGACCGGCGGGGAGCCCAGGAGGTGGAGGCCCTTGCTTAGGAATTTCCTTCGGGTTTACCGGGAGGCCCATGTCCCCTTCTTCGCCGCCGCCCTCGCCTACTACGCCCTCCTTTCCCTGATGCCCCTTCTCCTCCTCCTAGCGGGCCTCTTCGGCCTCCTCCTCGCGGGGAACCCTGCCCTCCGGGCCGAGGCCTTTGAGGGCCTCACGGAGCTCACCCTGGCCCTTTTTCCCGCCCGCCCCGAACTGGCGGCGGATCTGCTCTCCTTCCTCACCCGGGGCGCCTTCCCCCTCACCCTGGGGAGCGGCCTCCTCCTCCTCTGGTCGGGGAGCAACTTCTTCGCCGCCCTGAGCTACGCCCTGGGCCTCGTCTTCGGGCGCCCCTTTGGCCTCCGCCACCGCCTTTTGGGCCTCCTCATGCCCCCCCTCTTGGCCCTCTCCCTCATCCTCCTCGCCCTCCTGGGGCTTGCCTTGGGCTTTCTCCTCCGCTTTCTGCCCCCCGAGGGGCGGGCCGTCCTGGGCTCCCTCGAGGCCCTCCTCCCCCTCCTCGCCGCCTTCCTCCTCTTCCTCCTCACCTACGTCCTCTTCCGGGGGCTAAAGGGCTTTGGGGACCTCCTCCCCTTGAGCGTTGGGGCGGGGGTGGCCGCCCTCCTCTTTGAGGCCGTGCGCTTGGGACTTCCCAAGCTCCTCCCCCGCTCCTCCTACGAGCTCCTCTACGGCCCCCTGGCGGGCTTCGTCCTGGCCCTTTTGGGCCTTTACCTGGTCCTCTACGCCCTCCTTCTGGGGGCAGTGGTGGCCCAAAGCCTAGAGGCCTAGGGGTATCATGGTCTCATGCGCCCGGCCAGGCTAGCCCCTTAGGGGGGGAGGGGTCTGGCCGTCCCTTCCCCCGGGGGAAGGGCTTTTTTTGAGGAGGAAGAGGATGGAGAAGTACAACCCGCACGCCATAGAGCCCAGGTGGCAGCGCTTTTGGAAGGAGAGGGGCTTCATGAGGGCCCAGGAGGTCCCCGGGAAAAAGGGGAAGCAGTACGTCCTGGTCATGTTCCCCTACCCCTCCGGGGACCTGCACATGGGCCACCTGAAGAACTACACCATGGGGGACGTCCTGGCCCGCTTCCGCCGGGTCCAGGGCTACGAGGTCCTCCACCCCATGGGCTGGGACGCCTTCGGCCTTCCCGCGGAGAACGCCGCCCTCAAGTTCGGCCTCCACCCCCGGGACTGGACCTACGAGAACATCCGCCAGGCCAAGGAGAGCCTGGAGCTCATGGGCATCCTCTACGACTGGGACCGGGAGGTGACCACCTGCGAGCCCGACTACTACCGCTTCAACCAGTGGATCTTCCTCAAGATGTGGGAGAAGGGCCTGGCCTACCGGGCGAAGGGCCTGGTGAACTGGTGCCCCAAGTGCCAGACCGTCCTCGCCAACGAGCAGGTGGTGGAGGGCCGCTGCTGGCGGCACGAGGACACCCCGGTGGAGAAGCGGGAGCTCACCCAGTGGTACCTCCGCATCACCGCCTACGCGGATAGGCTCCTGGAGGACCTCGAGGGCCTCCGCTGGCCCGAGAAGGTGAAGGCCATGCAGAGGGCCTGGATCGGCCGCTCCGAGGGGGCGGAGATCCTCTTCCCCGTGGAGGGGAAGGAGGTGAGGATCCCCGTTTTCACCACCCGCCCCGACACCCTCTATGGGGCCACCTTCCTGGTCCTGGCCCCGGAGCACCCCCTCGCCCTGGAGCTCGCCTCTCCCGATAAGCGGGAGGAGGTCTTGGCCTACTTGGAGGCCGCCAAGCACAAGACGGAGATCGAGCGCCAGGCGGAAGGCCGGGAGAAGACCGGGGTCTTCCTGGGGGTCTACGCCCAAAACCCCGCCACCGGGGAGAGGATCCCCATCTGGACCGCGGACTACGTCCTCTATGGCTACGGCACCGGGGCCATCATGGCCGTGCCTGCCCATGACGGGAGGGACTTCGAGTTCGCCCAAAGGTTTGGCCTTCCCATCCGGAAGGTGATTGAGCGCCCCGGCAAGTCCCTCCCCGAGCCCCTGGAAGGGGCCTACGAGGAGCCCGGCATTCTGGTGAACTCGGGGCCCTTCGATGGCCTCCCCAGCGAGGAGGCCAAGAGGCGGATCACCCTCTGGCTAGAGGAAAGGGGCCTGGGGAAGGCCAAGGTCACCTACCGCCTAAGGGACTGGCTCATCAGCCGCCAGCGCTACTGGGGCACCCCCATCCCCATGGTCCACTGCCCCTCCTGCGGCGTGGTGCCCGTCCCCGAGGAGGAGCTTCCCGTCCTCCTCCCCGACCTCAAGGACGTGGAGGACATCCGCCCCAAGGGGAAAAGCCCCCTGGAGGCCCACCCCGAGTTCTACGAGACCCCCTGCCCCAGGTGCAAAGGCCCCGCCCGGCGGGACACGGACACCATGGACACCTTCTTTGACTCTAGCTGGTACTACCTCCGCTACGCCGACCCCCATAACGACCGCCTCCCCTTTGACCCTAAGAAGGCGGACTTCTGGATGCCCGTGGACCAGTACATCGGCGGGGTGGAGCACGCGGTGCTTCACCTCCTCTATAGCCGCTTTTTCACCAAGTTCCTCCACGACCTGGGGATGGTGGGGGTGGAGGAGCCTTTCCAGGGCCTCTTCACCCAGGGCATGGTCCTGGCCTGGACGGACTTCGGAGAGGTGGAGGTGGAAGGGGATAGGGTGCGCCTTCCCGAGCCCACCCGCCTCCGGCTGGAGATCCAGGAGAGGGAGCTTTCCCTGGAAGAGGTGGGGAAGATGGGGGCGGAGCTTAGGCCCCACCAGGACGGCACCCTCCACCTCTGGAAGCCCGCGGTGATGAGCAAGTCCAAGGGCAACGGGGTCATGGTGGGGCCCTTCGTGAGGGAGGAGGGTGCGGACATCGCCCGCATCACCATCCTCTTCGCCGCCCCTCCCGAGAACGAGATGGTCTGGACGGAGGAGGGGGTCCAGGGGGCCTGGCGCTTCCTGAACCGGATTTACAGGCGGGTGGCCGAGGACCGCGAGGCCCTGGCCCAGACCTCGGGCCGCTTCCAGAAGGAGGAGCTGGAAGGGGCGGACCTGGAGCTTTACCGGAAGCTCCACGCCACCCTCAAGAAGGTGACGGAGGACCTCGAGGCCCTCCGCTTCAACACCGCCATCGCTGCCCTCATGGAGTTCCTGAACGCCCTCTACGAGTACCGCAAGGCCCGCCCCGTGACCCCGGTCTACCGCACCGCCATCCGCTACTACCTGCAGATGCTCTTCCCCTTCGCCCCCCACCTGGCCGAGGAGCTTTGGCACCGGTTCTGGCCCGATAGCCTCTTCCAGGCGGGCTGGCCTGAGCTGGACGAGGAGGCCCTAGAAAGGGGCGTGGTGGAGGTGGCGGTGCAGGTGAACGGCCGGGTGCGGGGGACCATCCAGATCCCCAAGGACGCCCCCCTAGAGGTGGCCAAGGCCGAGGCCCTCAAGGTGCGAAACGTCCAGGCCCACCTGGAGGGGAAGGAGATCGTCAAGGAGATCTACGTCCCCGGCAAGATCCTCAACCTGGTAGTGCGGGGGTAGGGAGGCTAAGGCGGGTGGCCTCGAGGCGGGCCACCTCCCCCGCATGGGGGGTGAGGAAGAGCCCCTCCCCCCCTTCCCAGGCCAGGAGCCTCCCGTAGGCCAGGAAGAAGCCCTCGGCGTCCAGGAGGCCGTAGAGCCTCCCGGGCTCACCCGTGCTTCCCAGGGGAAGGATTCTGGGCCTCGCCTCCTGGAAGTGGGCAAGAAGCTTCTCCAGGCGGTTTCGCCTCCTTTCGGCGGCGGTCTTCCTCCGGGCCTCGGGAAGGGGCCTGGCCAGGCGCACCCTGAGGTCCTTGCGCCAGCTCAGGGCCCGGTAGAGGGCCTCGGAGCCCAGGACCAGGACCTCGGCGGGGCTTAGGGCGTCCACCTGGAGGAGGCGGTAGGTGGGGTCCAGGAGGCCATCCGTGTCCCCTATGGCCGGGCTTCCCCTGGGGATGAGGCGGGCGAGGCGGAGAGCGGCCACCAGGGCCCTGGCCTCCACCCCCACGGGGGAGAGGGCCCCCACCAAGGCGCGGCGCACCAGGGTGAGGTTCCCCTCCCGGTAGCGGAAGAGGGCGAAGGTGCCGGGCAGGGCCCCCTGCCCCGGGTCCAGGTCCAGGAGGTACCCTTCCTTGGCCCGCTCCAGAAGCCTTAGGGCCAGGGTGGTCTTGCCCACGTCCGTGGGGCCCAGGAGGAGGAGCATCGGGGAAGACTTTAGCACGCCCTGTGGTCTGACGCATTTTTACCATCCGGCGGTAAAGTGTTATACTGACCCCACCATGGCCCTCTGGTTTGAGGAGAGCAAGGAGGAGCGGGCGGTCTTGGGGCCCCTTCGGGAGTTCCTGAAGGCCGAGGTGGCCCCGGGAGCGGCGGAACGGGACCGGACGGGGGCCTTCCCCTGGGATCTGGTGCGGAAGATGGCCCAGTTTGGGGTCTTTGGGGCCACGGTGCCCGAGGCCTACGGGGGGGCGGGGCTTTCCACGCGGCTTTTCGCCCGCATGGTGGAGGAGATCGCCTACCATGACGGCGCCCTGGCCCTCACCGTGGCCAGCCACAACTCCCTGGCCGCGGGCCACATCCTCCTAGCGGGGAACGAGGCGCAGAAGGCGGAGTTCCTGCCAAGGCTCGCCTCGGGGGAGGCCTTAGGGGCCTGGGGGCTCACGGAGCCGGGCTCGGGGTCGGACGCCGCCGCCCTCAAGACCCGGGCCGAGAAGGTGGAGGGGGGATGGCGGCTCAACGGCACCAAGCAGTTCATCACCCAGGGGAGCGTGGCCGGGGTCTACGTGATCCTGGCCCGCACCGACCCGGCCCCAAGCCCGGAGAGGAAGCACCTGGGCATCTCCGCCTTCGCCTTCTCCCGCCCCGAGAAGGGGCTTAGGGTGGGGCGGAAGGAGGAGAAGCTGGGGCTTAGCGCCTCGGACACCGCCCAGCTCCTCCTGGAGGACCTCTTCGTCCCCGAGGAGGGGCTTCTGGGGGAGCGGGGGAAGGGTTTTTACGATGTCCTCAAGGTCCTGGACGGGGGAAGGATTGGCATCGCCGCCATGGCCGTGGGCCTCGGCCGGGCTGCCCTGGACTTCGCCTTCCGCCACGCCAAGGAAAGGGAAGCCTTCGGCAGGCCCATCGCCGAGTTCCAAGGGGTCTCCTTCAAGCTGGCGGAGATGGCCACCGACCTAGAAGCGGCCAAGCTCCTTTACCTGAAGGCGGCGGAGCTCAAGGACGGGGGAAGGCCCTATGCCCTCGAGGCCGCCCAGGCCAAGCTCTTCGCCAGCGAGGTGGCGGTGAAGGCCTGCGACCAGGCCATCCAGATCCTGGGGGGCTACGGCTACATAAGGGACTACCCCGTGGAGCGCTACTGGCGGGACGCCCGGCTCACCCGCATCGGGGAGGGGACCAGCGAGATCCTCAAGGTGGTCATCGCCCGGCGTCTTCTAGAAGGGGTGTGAGGGAGAGGGCTTTGGGGGCCTTCAGGGCCAGCTGGCCGCAGGCGGCCCCCACGTCCCGGCCCCGGCTCCACCTGATGGAGGTGGGCACCCCCAGGCGCCTAAGCTCCTCGGCGAAGGCCAGGATGCCCGCCTTGGGCGTCCCCTCCACCGGGGCCCCTTCCCACGGGTTAAAGGGGATCAGGTTCACGTGGGCGCCGATCCCTTTGAGGAGCTTGGCCAGGAGCCGGGCCTGCCAGGGGTGGTCGTTGAGGCCTTTGAGGAGGGTGTACTCAAAGGTGACCCGCCTCCTGGTCCTCGCGTAGTGGCGGCGCACCGCCCCCAGGATCTCGGCGATGGGGTAGCGGTGGGCGGTGGGGATGATCCTCCGCCTGGTCTCGTCGTCGGGGGCGTGGAGGGAGAGGGCGAGGCGCACCCCTAAGTCCTCTTCGGCTAGGCGTAGGATGCCCCGGGGGATGCCCACGGTGGAGAGGGTGATGCGCCTTGGGCTCATGGCCAGGGCCTTGGGGTGGAGCAGGATCCGGATGGCCTTGAGGACGTGATGGAGGTTCAGGAGGGGCTCCCCCATGCCCATGAGGACGACGTTGCGGATCTCCCGGGGGGAGAGGCCCTGGTGGTGGGCGATGGCGAGGAGCTGGGAGAGGATCTCCGCCGCGGTGAGGTTCCGCCCAAAGCCCAGGGCCCCGGTGGCGCAGAAGGTGCACCCGGCGGGGCAGCCCACCATGCTGGAGAGGCAGACCGTCTTGCGGTTTGGGTAGGGCATGTAGACGGCCTCGGTCTTTTGCCCGTCCAGGAGGGTGAAGAGGTACTTCACGCTCCCGTCCTTGCTGGGGTAGGCCTCCACGAGCTGGAACTCGGAGATCCGCCACTCCCGGGCCAAGGCCTCCCTGAGGGCCTTAGGGAGGTCCGTCATCTCCGCGAAGTCCAGGACCCCCCGGGCGAAGACCCAGTGGGCGATCTGGGCCTTGCGGTACCCCTCGCCGGGAAAGTCTTCGGGGAATAAATCCAAAAGGGGGCGCAGGGCCCGTTCGGTCATCCTCCCATTCTATCGCAGGCGGCCGTAGCCCAAAAGGAGGCCCAGGAGGAGGAAGAAAAGCCCCAGGGGCCTGGGGCGGGCCAGGAAGCCCCAGAAGGCCCCGAAGAGGAGGAGCCCTAGGGCCACCCGGCCCCGGCCCTCCCGGTAGGCCCGGCCCGAGAGGAAGCCCAGGAGGAGGGGGAGGGCCCAGAGGGCGAGGAGGAGGAGGAAGGCGATGGCGGTGAAGGAGTTCATGGGCCCCCGGGGCCCCCGCTTTGGCGCAAGCCGGAATGGGGTGGTCTCAGAGGCGGCCCTCCTCCGGGGCGAAGCCCTCCACCCAGAAGCTCCCGTCCTTGCGGTGCTCCTTCTTCCAGACGGGGAGGACCTGCTTGACCCGGTCGATGGCGTACTCGCAGGCGGCGAAGGCCTCCTTGCGGTGGCGGGCCGAGACCACGATGGCGATGGAGGCCTCCCCCGGGTCCACCCGGCCCAGGCGGTGCCAGAGGGCCACCCGGCCTAAGGGCCACCGGGCCCGCATCTCCCCGATGATCTCCGCCATGACCTTCTCCGCCATCCCTGGGTAGGCCTCGTACTCCAGGAAGGCCACCTGCTCCCCCCGGTTGGGGCTTCGGGTGGTGCCCAGGAAGCTCACCACCGCCCCGTACTCGGGGGCCGTGGCCCAGGCCACCAGGGCCTCCAGGTCCAGGGGCTCATGGGTGAGGCCGAAGCTGTCCTGCCCCCCCGAGACCGGGGGCAGGAAGGCCACCTCGTCCCCCTCCTCAAGGGCGGTGTCCCCCTGGGCCAGGGCCTGGTTCACCGCGGCCATGCCCCCTTGGAGAGAGAGGCCGGGGAAGAGCTTCTCCAGAGCCTCCTTGGCGTCCCGGACCCGGGCCCCTTCGGGAAGGTCCAGAAAGAGGTGGTCCTTCCCCACCTGCTCCCGGTAAAGGGCGAAGAGGCGCACCTCAACCCGCATGGGTCCCAGTATAGACCCGGGAGAGGCTCGAGGCTACGGAGAGGGCCTCGAGGTAGCGCATCCGCATGGGGCCTATGAGGACGATCTCCCCCTGCCACTCCCCCCGCTCCAGACCCGCCTGCACCTGGGCCAGGCCCTCCACCTCCCCCACCCGCACGTCCACCCGGCCCGGGGGGGTGAGGAGGTCCCCGTCCCCCCTTTCGTAAAGGCGCACCAGGCGCTCCAGGAAGCCCGGGTCCTGGGCCTCGGGCTCCTTGAGGACCTGGGAGAGCCCCTCCCGGTAGGTGAGGGCAAGCCCTCCCGCTAGGGCCCGGGAGAGGGCGGCGAAGAGGGCCTCGAGGCCCTTAGGGGCGGAGGGGAGTTGGGCGAACGGGCGGGAGAGCACCTCCTCCGCCTCCTTGAGCTTTTCCTGGGGGAGGTTCTGGGAAAGGCGCACCTCCCGCACCCTGCCCCCTTCCAGGACCATGACCGCCAGAATGCCCTCGGGCAGGGGGGAGAGGTGGACCTGGAGGACCCTCGGGGCCCTGCGGAGCTGCAGGCGGAGGAGGGCGGGGTAGCCGGAAAGCCCCGAGGCCATCTTCACCACGAAGGCCTCGGGCTCCCGGGCCCCCTCCAGGGCCCTGAGGAGGCTCTTCCGGGTGGCCTCGGGAAGGGGGGTGGGGGGGAGGAGGGAGAGGGCGTACTGGCGGTAGGCCTGGCGGGTGGGTATCCTGCCTGCCGAGGCGTGGGGCTTGGTGAGGTAGCCCATCTCCTCGAGGGCGATGAGCTCGTACCGGGCCAGGGCAGGACTAAGGCCCAGGACCTCGGCGAGCCTCGCCGAGGGCACCGGGGCCTTGGTCCTGATGTAGGCCTCCACCAGGTGGTGGAGGATCCGCCGCTGCCTGGCCGTCACGCCCTCATTGTACCGGGGTCACGGCCGCCTCGTCCTCCTCCCCAGTGCGGATGCGGTAGACCTTTTCCACCGGGACCACGAAGACCTTCCCGTCCCCCACCTCCCCGGTGCGGGCCGACTTCAGGATGGCCTCCACCGTGGGCTTGACGAAGGGCTCGGAAACCCCGATCTCCAGGCGCACCTTCTCGTGGAGCTCCATCTTCACCGTGGTGCCCCGGTAGGTTTCCACCTTTTCCGTCTCCCCGCCGTGCCCCTGGACCCGGCTCAGGGTGAGCCCCCGCACCTCCGCCTTGAAGAGGGCCTCCAGCACCTCGTTGAGCTTTTCCGGACGGATGATGGCCACCACTAGCTTCATGCCTTACCTCCCGCAGGCTTGGGGGTGGGGGGCAGGCCTTCCGAGAGCACCAGGATGGCCCCTTCCCCGCTGGCGTAAGCCTCTTCGCCGTGCTGGGCCACGTCCAGCCCCGCGCCTTCCTCCTTGGGGGTTGCCCGCAAGGGGGCGAAAAGCCCCACCAGCCTGAGGAGGAGGAAGGTGCCTAGGGCGGAGTAGAGGACGGCCGCGCCCACCGCCACCGCCTGCACGAGGAGCTGCCCCGGGTTGCCGAAGAGGAGGCCGTCCGCCACCCCGTTCCACGATTTCTGGGCCAAGACCCCGGTGAGGAGGGCCCCGGTGATCCCTGCCAGGCCGTGGGCCCCGAAGACGTCCAGGGAGTCGTCCAACCGGGTTTTGGGGCGGTAGAGGAGGAAGTAGTAGCTGGGGAGGGCGCTGAGGGCGCCCAGGACCAGGGCGGAAAGCGGGGAGACGAAGCCTGCGGCGGGGGTGATGGCCACCAGGCCTACGATGATGGCCGTGGCCGCGCCCACCGCCGTGGCCTTGCCGGTGCGGAGGAGGTCCAGAAGGATCCAGACCGCCATGGTGGCCCCCGGGGCCAGCAGGGTGTTCACGAAGGCCAAGGCGGCGATCTCGTCGGCGGCTAGGGCGCTGCCCCCGTTGAAGCCAAACCAGCCGAACCAGAGGAGGGCGGCCCCCAAGAGGGTGAAGGGGACGTTGTGGGGCAGGATGGCCTGCCGGCCGTAGTCCTTTCTGGAGCCCAAGACCATGGCGGCCACCAGAGCAGCGATGCCGGCGTTGATGTGGACCACCGTGCCGCCGGCGAAATCCAGGGCCCCCAGCTCCCCCAGAAACCCTCCGCCCCAGACCCAGTGGGCGATGGGAGCGTAGACGAAAAGCCCCCAGAGGGTGAGGAAGGCCAGGTAGGCGGGAAAGCGCATCCGCTCCACCAGGGCCCCCGAGATCAGGGCGGCGGTGAGGATGGCGAAGGTGCCCTGGAAGGCCATGAAGAGGAGGTGAGGGATGGTGCCCTGGGCCTCGAGGCCCACCCCTCGGAGCAGGGCGTAGCCCAACCCTCCCAGCCAAGCGTTCCCCTCGGCAAAGGCCAGGCTATACCCCAAAAGGGCCCAGCCCAGCCCCACGAAGGCCAAGGCGGCGAAGCACATCATCATGGCGTTCAAGGCGTTCTTGCCCCGCACCAGCCCCCCGTAGAAGAAGGCCACAGCTGGGGTCATCAGGAAGACGAGGGCGGTGGAGACCAGGACCCAAGCGGTGTCTGCCCCGTTGATCCCTTCCGCCAAAGCCATGCCGGAGAGCCCTACTGCCGCTATGCCGTTTAGGGGTTTCCAATGCCGCATACCCCACCCCCTTGGAAGACAGGGTAGGGCGTGTGGTGCATAATGTCAACTGTTTTCCCGGCAAGTGGCCAAAACTACTAGAATGTAAAGGGCTATAAAGGGCATAGATACGCTTATCGTCCAACGCAAGGCGGGCGAACGTCACCACATAGAGTGACAGTAAGCGCAAGACCTCAGGCGCCCTTTCTCCCGCCAGCTTCCGTAAACTGGAGGCCGTGACATGGGAGGAGCTAAAGGAACGCCTCGCTATGGGCCAGGACGAGCGGACCCTCTTCCTTCCCCCGGACCTTTCCCCAGAGGAGCTGGCCCGCCATGCGGCGGGCCTGGCCAACCACAAAGGGGGAACCCTCCTCCTGGGGGTGAGCCGGGAGGGGAGGGTGTTGGGGGCCTCGGAGATCCATCCCCTGCAGATCACCCACGCCCTCTTCGGGCTCACCCAGGGCCTCCTCCTGCCCTACGTGGAGGTGGTGGAGGGGCCGGAGGGGCGGGTCATCGCCCTCCACGTGCCCCAAAGCCCGGCGGCCATCGCCGTGGGAGCGGGTCGGGTGCCCTTCTGGGACGGTAGGCGCCTCCGGGAGCTCAGGATGGGCCAGGCCCTGCCCGAGCCCGACTTCACCGCCCAAATCCTGCCCGCGGCTAGCCTCTCCGACCTGGACCCGTTGGAGGTGCTCCGCCTCAGGCGCATCCTGGAGGAAAGGGGGAGCAACCTGGCGGCCCTCCCCGACCTGGAGCTCCTCTTCACCCTGGGCCTTTTGGAGCGGGTGGAGGGGGAGGATCGCCCCACGGTGGCCGGGCTTCTCCTGGCGGGAACCCCTCTAGCCCTGCGCCGCCTCCTGCCCCAGGCGGAGGTGAGCTACTACTACCACGAGGAGGAGGGGGGGTACCGCTTCCGCGAGGACATCCTGAGGCCCATCCCGGCCCTCTTGGAGAGGTTACGCGACCTGATCCAGGCTAGGAACCGGGTGCGCTACCTCACCGTGGGGCTCTTCCGCCTCGAGGTCTGGGACTACGACCAGGAGGTCTACCGGGAGGCCCTCCTGAACGCCCTGGTCCACCGGGACTGGCAGAGCCAGGACGCCATCCAGGTGCACCACTACCGGGACCGCCTCGAGGTCTCCAACCCCGGGGGCTTCCCCCCGGGCATCACGCCGGAAAACGTCCTCCGCCACCCCCCCAAGAGGCGAAACCCCCGCCTGGCCGAGGCCCTCTACCGCCTGGGCTATGTGGAGCGGGCGGGGAGCGGGGTGGACAAGATGTACCGCCTCCTCCTCAAGTACGGCAAGGAGCCCCCAGAGTACCGCCTCTTCCCCGAGGCCCTCACCCTGGTCCTCTACAACCCCGAGCTGGACGAGGCCTTCGTGCGCGAGCTGGCCAAGGCCCAGGAGCGCTTTGGGGCCTTCAGCCTGGACCACCTCATCGCCGTGGCCCACCTGAGGCGGGTGGGGGAGGCGGCCCTCCCCGAGCTGGCCCAGGCCCTCCAGCTCCCCGAGGAGGCGGCCCGGCGGGTCCTTTCCCGCATGGAGCGCATGGAGCTTCTGCGCCGGGAAGGGGGGGTGTACCGCCTTATGGGCCGGGACCCCCTTGGGGAGAGGCTCCTCGCCGAGATGGACCGCCCCCTGACCCGGCGGGAGGTGGAGGGGCTTCTCGGGCTTTCCCCAAAGGGGGCCTTGGCCCTCCTCAGGCGGCTTCTCCTCGAGGGCCGCCTGGAGCGGGCGGGCCGGGGCCCCGCCACCCGGTACCGCAGGCGGGGGTAAAGGTGGTCCACCTGGTCCTCTACCAGCCGGAGATCCCCCAGAACGCGGGCAACATCGCCCGCACCGCCGCCGCCTTGGGCTTCCCCCTGCACCTGGTCCGCCCCTTGGGTTTCCGCCTCGCCCATCCCGGGCTGAAGCGGGCAGGCCTGGACTACTGGCCCTATGTGGACCTCAGGGTCCACGACACCTGGGAGGCCTTTTTAGAGGCCCTCCCCCCGGGGGCCAGGGTCCTGGCCTTCAGCGCCAGGGGAGAAAAGGGCCTCTACGAGGCCCGCTTCCAGGAGGGGGACTACCTCCTCTTCGGCCCCGAGACCCGGGGGCTTCCCCAGGAGGTCCTCGCCCGCTTCCCCAGCCTCCACATCCCCATGCCGGGGCCGGTGCGCTCCCTGAACCTGGCGGTGGCCGTAGGGGTGGCCGCCTACGAGGCCTACCGCCAGCTTAGGGAGGCCCCACAAGGGCGTAGGTGACCCCTACTAGGGGGCGGAGACACCCCTGTTTCTGCCAACAAGGGTCATCATGGGGGCATGCGGGCCTACTCCACCGCCCACCTGGCCTTTGAGCTTCCCCCAGGCCACCCCTTTCCCCTCTACAAGTACCGGGGGGTGGCGGAGGCCCTAAAAGGGCTCCTCCCCGTCCTCCCAGCCCCCGAGGTGCCCAGGGAGGCCCTCTTCCTGGCCCATGAGGCCCGCTACCTGGAAAGGCTCTTCCAGGAGGGGCTTTCCCGGGAGGAGTCCCTGAGGCTCGGCCTTCCCTATAGCCCAGGCCTCCTGAGGCGGGCCCTCCACGCGGCCGGAGGGACCTTGGCCGCGGCGGAGGACGCCTTGAGAACGGGCCTCGGCCTCAACCTGGCCGGGGGCACCCACCATGCCTTCCCCGACCGGGCCGAGGGGTACAGCCTCTTCAACGACGTGGCCGTGGCCGTCGCCTGGCTTCGTAGGGGGGGGTTCACGGGAAGGGTACTGGTAGTGGACCTGGACGCCCACCAGGGGAACGGCACGGCGGTCTTCTTCCAGAATGACCCCACGGTCTACACCCTCTCCCTCCACGGGGAGCGCAACTACCCCCTGAAGAAGGAAAGGAGCGACCTGGACGTGGGCCTGCCCGATGGGGTGGGGGACGAGGCCTACCTGAGGGCCTTGGATATGGCCCTGGAGAAGGCCTGGGACTTCCGCCCCGCCTTGGTCTTCTACAACGCCGGGGTGGACGTGCTCCAGGGGGACCGCTTTGGGCGGTTGGCCCTTTCCCTCGAGGGCCTTCGGCGGCGGGATGAGCGGGTTTTCCGCTTCGTCAAGGCCTTGGGGGTGCCCCTGGTGGTGGTCATGGGCGGGGGGTACAACCGCGAGCCCCGACTCACCGTGGAGGCCCACGCCGGGACCTACCGCCTGGCCCTAAGCTCCTTCGTGTAGGTGGCCACGGCCTCCTCGAGGCTGAACCCCAGGTTGCGGTAGAGCTCCAGGGCCTCGGTCTCGTGGTCGTGGGCCCGGACCCGGAGGAGGCGGGCCCCCCTTTCCCCTGCCAGCTTGGCCGCCTCGGAGAGGAGGGCCCGGCCGATCCCCTGGCCCCGGGCCTTGGGAACCACCCCGATGTAGGCCACGCTGGCCTCCCCTCCCTCCAACTCCACCTCGGCCATGCCCAGGGGCTCCTCACCCCGGTAGGCCACCAGGAGGTGGACCTGGGGATGGGCGAAGTGCTCCCAAAGCTCCTCGTCCGTCCACCTGAGCCTGAGGGCCCAAGCCTCATCGCTCTCCCGGTAGAGTTCCCGGTAAACCTCGGCCCCGGGGAAGCCCCTTCGGATCCCGACTCCCGGGGGAGGCGGGTAGTCCAACCCCTGGGGGTTTTTCACGAAGAAATAGGTGGTGTGGAGGAGGCCGAAGCCCCCCTCTTCCAAAACCTCCCGCAGGACGCGGTTCTCCGCCCGGGGGAAGGCGTAAAGCCGCTCCACGGCAAGCTCCTCTGCCCGGGCTTGGGCGGCCTCGAGGAGGGAGGGAAGGTCCTCCTCCCGGTAGGCCAGGGGCCCTTCCAGGGCCGCCCCGTCCCAGAAGGGGTAGAGGCCCACGTACCCCTCCACCTCCCCTTGCACCAGGACCAGGCCGTCCTCCAGCTCCTCGGCCAGGCCCTCCAGGTCCCGAGCCTCTGGGGCTAAAACCCCGCGCTCGGGGCTCTCGTCCATATGGCGAAGGAGCTTGAGAAGCCCCGGGAGGTCCTTCCTGGCCACGGGCCGGATCATGCCTTAAGTTTACTCCCCAACCCCAGGGCATGCGTCCAGGTTGAGGGCCTTCACCACCCCTTCCTCCCCGTAGAAGTCCACCACGGAAAGCCGGGCGTAGTCCTGCTCCAGCCTCAGGCCCTCCCCGGGGGGCAGGGGGAGGGCGAGGCTTAGGGCGGCCCGGTTCACCGTGCAGTTACCGATCACCAGGAGGGCCTGGCCCCGATGCCTTTCCAGGAGGGCCATGACCGCCCTCTTCCCCCGCTCCCAGGCTTCCTGCACGCTCTCCCCTCCGGGCGGGGCGAAGCCCGCCTCGTCCCGAAGCCACGAGGCCAACCCTTCCGGGAAGAGGGCCTCCACCTTGGCGAAGCTTTTCCCCTCCCAGGCCCCCCAGCGCCTTTCCCTGAGCTCGGGCAGAAGGGTGTGGGGCACGCCCAGGGCCTCCGAGAGGAGCGCAGCTGCCTCCCTCTCCGCCAGGCTGTCCGCCCCGTAGACCCAGGCCACGGGGTGGCGCCGCAGGAGGGGGACGAGGCGCAGGAGCGCCTCTTTCCCCTCTAGGGCCAGGGGCAGGCCCGGGTGGCTATAGAGGAGGTGGTGGGGGTTTTCCACGGGCCCAGCCCGGGTGAGGAGCAAGGTGGTCTTGGGGTGGGGCCCCTTGAGAAAGTGGGCAAGAAGCCCCATGCCCATAGAATACGGGGGTGGAAAGATGGGTCATCGTGAACCCCGCAGCGGGTCGGGGCAAGGTGGGCCGGCTCTCCGGGGCCATCCTGAAGGCGGCCCGGGAGAGGGGGGCCAGGGCCTTCCTCACCGAGGGGCCGGGCCATGCCACCGAGATCGCCTCCCAGGCTCCCGAGGGGGCCCGGGTGGTGGCCGTTGGGGGGGACGGCACAGTGCACGAGGTCTTGAGGGGCCTGGCCTGCACGGGGAAGGTCCTGGGGGTGGTCCCCATCGGCAGCGGGAATGACTTCGCCCGCATGCTGGGGCTGAGGGGGCTTCCTTGGAAAGAGGCGCTGGAACATGCCCTCTTTGCCCCTGAGGAGGCCGTAGACCTGGGCCTAGTCAACGGAGAGCCCTTCGGGGCCTCCTTGGGGATTGGGTTTGACGCCCTGGTGGCCAAAAGGGCCCTTACCGCCCCGCCCTTCCTTCGCAGCATGCCCCGCTACCTCTACGCCCTCTTCGGCGTCCTAAAAGACCTCCGCCTCCCCGAGGGGCGGGTCCTCCTGGACGGGGAGGAGGTTCACCGAGGACGGCTTCTCCTCCTCGCCGCCATGAACGGGTCCACCTACGGCGGCGGCATCCCCATCGCCCCTGGGGCCAACCCCAGGGACGGCCTCCTCTCCCTGGTCCTGGCCCGGGAGTTCTCCCGCCCCGGGGTGGTCCTCATCCTGCCCAAGCTCCTCCTGGGCAGGCATCTGGGCCACCCCCAGGTCCTGGCCCTCTCTGGGCGGGAAGCGGTGGTGGAGTTCGCCCACCCCGTCCCCGCCCACGCCGACGGGGAGCTTCTGCCCGAATCCACCACCTACCGGGCGGAGCTGAGGCCTCTGGGGCTTAAGGTGGTGGCCCGCCGGGCCGGGGCCAAGGGGGAAAGGCCTGCGGTGAGACCAGTTCCAGCCTAAAAGCCCCCCGGGGGGCCGGGCCTAGGGCCTCTGAAAGGCCCTGGAGCTCCAGGGAATGAAGGCTAACCCGCTGGGGTCCCGAAGGGAACAGGCATGGGCGCTTGGATGGCCGAGTCCCGGACGACCTCTTCCTTGGGCGGGCCAAGGCAATCGCTGGACGGGCAGGAGCCCGGCGCAAGGGGGCCACCCGCTCCTTAAGCTTCCCTCCCTGCCCAAGGAGAATCCCCTCCCCCTCTATCCGGGTGCCCAAGGGAGTTCCACCAGAGCTTCCCGGATCCGGCTTAGCCGGGTCCAGGGGGGGCTCTGCCCAGATGGCCAGGTCGCGGTCAGAAAGGGGGTGGGCTCCCCCCGGGTCCGGGAGCCGAAGAGGAGGTGGCGCTGCCCTCCGCGCCACTTCCTCTAGCGCCGGGTCTACGGGATCATTTTGCCTCCTGGCGTATACTCATGCCATGCGCGGCCTCGCCCAAAGGGTGAAGTCCATGAAGCCCTCGGCCACGGTGGCGGTGAACGCCCGGGCCCTGGAGCTTAGGCGAAAGGGGGTGGACCTGGTGGCCCTCACCGCCGGGGAGCCCGACTTGGACACCCCCGAGCACGTCAAGGAGGCGGCGAGGCGGGCCCTGGCCCAGGGCAAGACCAAGTACGCCCCCCCCGCCGGCATCCCCGAGCTAAGGGAGGCCCTGGCGGAGAAGTTCCGCCGGGAGAATGGCCTAGGAGTGACCCCCGAGGAGACCCTCGTCACCGTGGGGGGGAAACAGGCCCTCTTCAACCTCTTCCAGGCCATCCTGGACCCGGGGGACGAGGTCATCGTCCTTTCCCCCTACTGGGTGAGCTACCCGGAGATGGTGCGCTTTGCCGGGGGGGTGCCCGTGGAGGTCCCCACCCTGCCCGAGGAGGGTTTCGTCCCCGACCCCAACCGGGTACGCCGGGCCATCACGCGGAGGACCAGGGCCCTGGTAGTAAACTCCCCCAACAACCCCACGGGGGCCGTCTACCCCGAGGAGGTGCTTAGGGCCCTGGCGGAACTGGCCGTGGAGCACGACTTCTACCTGGTCAGCGACGAGATCTACGAGCACCTGATCTACGAAGGGGCCCACTTCTCCCCTGGAACCCTGGCCCCGGAGCACACCATCACCGTGAACGGGGCGGCCAAGGCCTTCGCCATGACGGGCTGGCGCATCGGCTACGCCTGTGGCCCCAAGGCGGTGGTTAAGGCCATGGCCGACGTCTCCAGCCAGTCCACCACCAGCCCCGACACCATCGCCCAGTGGGCCACCCTCGAGGCCCTGACCAACCTGGAGGCCTCGAGGGCCTTCATCGCCAGGGCCAAGGAGGCCTACCGCAGGAGGCGGGACCTCCTCCTAGAGGGGCTTTCCCGGCTGGGCCTAAAGGCGGTGCGCCCCAGCGGGGCCTTCTACGTCCTCATGGACACCTCCCCCTTCGCCCCCGACGAGGTGCAGGCGGCGGAGAGGCTCCTTACGGCCGGGGTAGCGGTGGTCCCGGGCACGGACTTCGCCGCCTACGGCCAGGTGCGCCTCTCCTACGCCACGGGCGAGGAGAACCTCCAAAAGGCCCTGGAGCGCTTCGCCCTGGCCCTTCAGTAGCGCCTTCGCCTGGGGGAGAGAAGGAGGAGGGCCGCCCCCAGGGTCACGCACACGTCCGCCAGGTTGAAGACGGGGAAGTTGGCGATGAGGGGGATCGGGGTCCCCAGGTCCAGGTAGTCCACCACCCAGCCCCGGCCCAGGCGGTCAATCCCGTTGCCCAAGGCCCCCGCCGCCACCAGGGAGAGGCCCAGGGTCCAAGCCCGGGGGTAGCGGCGGCGAGCGAGGAGGTAGAGGAGGAAGCCCCCCACCAGGAGGCTGAGCCAGCCGAGAAGGGTGGCCTGGCCCTGAAGGAGGCCGAACCCCGCCCCCGTGTTCTTGACCAAGGTGAGGTAGAGGAGGTCCCCCAAAAAGGGCCTGGGGACGGGAGAGAGGTTCTCCAGAGCCCAAAGTTTTAGGATTTGATCCAAGGTGATTAGGAGGGGGATGAGCACCGTGGGCATCTCCAAGAGTCTACCCTGTGCTATACTCCTTAGGGTTTGCCTTCGGGCACGGGAGGGTGGCATGTCCAAGGTGTGCGAGTTGAGCGGAAAGCGGCCCATCGTGGCCAACAGCATCGAGAGGCGGGGCAAGGCCAAGCGGGAAGGGGGCGTGGGCCGGAAGACCACGGGCATCTCCAAGCGCCGGCAGCACCCCAACCTGCAGAAGGTACGGGTGAGGGTGGCGGGCCAGGAGATCACCTTCCGGGTGGCGGCAAGCCACATCCCCAAGGTCTACGAGCTTCTGGAAAGGGCCAAGGGGCTCAAGCTAGAGGGCCTCTCCGCCAAGGAGATCAAAAGGGAGCTCCTGAAGCTCCTTTAGAGCGGGGAGGGCCGGGCCCAGGGGAAGCCCCTAGGCCCTTTCCCTACACTAGGGGCATGAGCCTGAAGCCGGGGCACTACCTCCTTCTGGCCCTCCTCCTCTACGCCCTAGCGGTGACCTTGGGCTTCGCCTCGAGGGGCGGGCAGCTCGCCGCCTTGCGGCAGGAGGTCCGCCTCCTGGGGGAGAGAGCGGCCCTCGCCCCCCAGGGCTACCGCCTGCCCCTCCCCGGAGCCTGCCTCCCCATCCGCCCCGAGAACCTTCCCAACGCCCCCCGCCCCTACCGCAGGGGGGTGAGCGCAGGCTTCGTCTTCCGCGACGGGGACGCCTGCGTGCCCGTGGTGCGGGGGATGGGGGTGGTGGCCGCCATGGCCGGGGAGGTGGTCAAGGTGGAGGCCGATTACCAAGAGCCCAGCCCCGAGGCCTGGCGGGAACTCCTGGATCGGGTGCGGGAGGGGGCTTCCCCGGAGGAGATGGACCTCCTGAGGGGCCTCGAGGTCTGGGTGCGCCACCCAGACGGGCGCACCTCGGTCTACGCCCACCTCCAGGCCCCCTACCCGGGCCTGAGGGTGGGGGCTAGGGTCTCCCGGGGGGATGTTTTGGGCTACCTGGGGAACACCGGCCTCCAGGGTGGGGCTCCCAGGCTCCTCTTTGAGGTCTGGGAAGGCCAGCCCGACCGGAGCCGCTTCCTCTTCCAGGGGCTTGGCCCGGAGGAGGTGCTCCGGCAGGCCCAAGGGTTCTTTGGCCTACAATAGCCCCATGCGCGAGGCCTTCCGCCAGGTCTGGTCCAGCCCCTATGTCCGCGTCCTCCTCTTTGTCCTCCTGTTCTTCGCCTTCCTCCTCTTCTTGCAAAGGGCCTGGCCCGGTCTGCGCATCCTCCTCTTCGCCTTCGCCTTTGCCTACCTAGCCCATCCCCTGGTGCGGCTTTTTGAAACCTGGAGGATTCCCCGGGCCCTGGGGGTGGCCCTGGTCTACCTGGGGCTTGGCCTTTTCCTGGGCCTTATCTCCTTTCTCGCCGCGCAGACGGTGCGGGAGCTCTCCCGCCTGGTCCAGGACCTGCCCCAGTACGTGGCTCCGGCTATCGCCTGGCTCTCGGGGCTGCCCCAAAGGGTGGAGGCGGTCCCCCTACCCCCCTACCTGGCCCCCATCCTGGCGGAGATCGGGGAGAACCTCGAGGACCTCCTCCAGGGTTTTCTGCAAACCCTCCTGGGCTGGCTGCGGGGGCTTCTGGACCAGGGGGGTAGCCTTCTCAGCCTTTTCACCGGGCTCTTGGGGGGGGTTTTCCAGCTCTTCACCGCCCTGATCGTCTCCGCCTACTTCCTTTACGACCTTCCCCGCCTAGGCCGGGCCGTCCTCCGCGCCTTCCCCGAGCCCTACCAGCCCCTGGCCGCCGAGCTCTTTGGCAAGCTGGACCGCAGCGTGGGCGGCTTCATCCGCAGCCAGCTCCTGGTGGCCTTCCTAGTGGGGCTCATGGTGGGGGTGGGGCTCTCCTTGGTAGGGGTGCCCCTGGCGGCCAGCCTGGGCTTCTTGGCCGGGGTCTTCAACCTCATCCCCTATGTGGGGCCGGTCGTGGCCGGGATTCCCGCTGTGCTCCTAGCGGCCACCGAGGGCTGGCTCAAGGCCCTCCTCGCCCTCCTGGTCCTCTGGCTGGCCAACCAGGTGGAGGCCAGCGTCCTGGGGCCCCTCATCGTGGCCCGGGCCACCCGGCTCCACCCCGTTACGGCCATCGCCGGCATCCTGGTGGGGGTGAGCCTCTTCGGGCTCTGGGGGGCTCTTCTTGGGGTGCCCGTCGCTGCCTTTCTAAAGGTGCTCGTGGAGGACTACTACCAGAGGAGCCGCTTTTACCGGGAGGGCTAGGGGACCCGCGCCCCCGGGGCGGCCTTGGGCCTTCACCAGTGCCCCCCGGCGGCCAGGGCCTCCCGGAACCAAGGGGGCACCTCCTTGCCGAAGCGCCTTTCCGCAAAATCCCGGGCGAACTCCCTGTAGCGGCCTTCCCGGACGGCCTCCCTGGCCCCTTCCGTAAGGCGGTGGAGGAAGCGGAGGTTGTGGAGGGAGAGGAGAATCCCCCCAAGCATCTCACCCGAGCGCACCAGGTGGGCGAGGTAGGCCCGGCTGAAGTGCTGGCAGGCGTAGCAGTCGCACCCCTTCTCCAAGGGGTCCTTCTCCTCCAGGTGGCGGGCATTCTTCAGGTTCAGGCGGCCCTCGGGGGTGAGGGCGCTCCCAAAGCGGCCCGTGCGGGTGGGGTAGGCGCAGTCAAAGAGGTCCACCCCCAGGCCCATGGCCGCCACCAGGTCCTCGGGGTGGCCCACCCCCATGAGGTAACGGGGCTTGTCCTCGGGGAGGAGGGCGGTGGAGAGCTCCACCATGGGGAACATCTCCTCCTTAGGCTCCCCCACGGCCAGCCCCCCGATGGCGTACCCAGGGAGGTCAAAGCGGAGAGTTTCCAGGGTGGAGCGCCGCCTGAGCTCGGGGTCCGTCCCCCCCTGGGCGATGCCGAAGAGGGCCTGGTCGGGGCGGGTCTTGGCCTTGAGGCTCCGTTCCAGCCAGCGGAGGGTGCGCTCCAGGGAGGCCTTCAGGTACCCCCGGGGGGAGGGGTAGGGGGGGCACTCGTCCAAGGCCATGATGAGGTCCGCCCCCAAGGCCTCCTGGACGGCAATGCTCCTTTCGGGGGTGAGCTCCACCACTTCCCCGTTCAGGTGGCTCTGGAAGACCACGCCCTTCTCGTCTATCCGGCGCAGGTGGCCCAGGCTCATGACCTGGAAGCCCCCGGAGTCCGTGAGCCAGGGGCCTTTCCAGCCGGCAAAGCCGTGGAGCCCCCCAAGGGCCCGCACCCTTTCGGGCCCCGGGCGGAGGAGGAGGTGGTAGGTGTTGGCCAGGAGGACCTGGCTCCCGATCTCCTTCAGGTCCTTGGGCATGAGGCCCTTGACCGAGCCCTGGGTGCCCACGGGCATGAAGAGGGGGGTTTCCACGGCGCCGTGGGGGGTGGTGAGGAGGCCCACCCTCGCCCGGCCGGCCCGGGCCGTGACCCGAAACCCAAAGGGGCTCATGCCTCTTGGGGAGCGAAGCGGGCCTTTACGTACTCCTCCACCAACCTCAGGAAGTCCTCCGCAATGGCGTCCCCCTTGAGGATGGTGAGGAGCTTGCCGTCGGCGTAGACGGGGGCCTTGGGTTCTTCCCCCGCCCCTGGAAGGGAGATGCCGATGTGGGCGTGCTTGCTCTCCCCGGGGCCGTTGACCACGCACCCCATCACCGCCACCTTGAGGCCTTCCACCCCGGGGTAGCGCCTCCGCCACTCGGGGAGCCGGGCCCGGAGGTGGTGGTTCACCTCCTCGGCGAGCTCCTGGAAGAAGGTGCTGGTGGTGCGGCCACAACCCGGGCAGCTCGTCACCTCGGGGGCGAAGGTGCGAAGACCCAGGGCCTGGAGGATCTCCTGGGCCACCTCCACCTCCTTGGTGCGGGGCTCGTGGGGGGCGGGGGTGAGGGAGACCCGGATGGTGTCGCCGATGCCCTCGAGGAGCAGGGGGGCCAGGGCGGCGGCCGAGGCCACGATCCCCTTGACCCCCATGCCCGCCTCGGTGAGGCCCAGGTGGAGGGGGGCCCGGGTGCGCCGGGCCAGCTCCCGGTAGACCCAGAGGAGGTCCCGGGCCTTGGACACCTTGGCGGAGAGGACGATCCTGTCCTCCCCCAGGCCCATCTCCAGGGCGGCCTCGTAGGAGCGCACGGCGCTTTCCACCAGGGCCTCGAGGACCACCTCCTGGGCCGCCTTGGGCTCGGGGCGCCTGGCGTTTTGGTCCATGAGCTCGGTGAGGAGGGCGGGGTCCAGGCTTCCCCAGTTGGCCCCGATCCTTATGGGCTTCCCCAGGTCCATGGCGATCCGCACCATCTCCCGGAAGTTCTCGTCCTTGTGGGTGCCCCGGCCCATGGTCCCCGGGTTGATGCGGAACTTGTCCAGGGCCTCGGCCATCTTTGGGTGCTTCCGGAGGAGGAGGTGGCCGTTGAAGTGGAAGTCCCCCACCAAGGGGACCTCGGCCCCTTCGGCCAGGAGGCGGGCCTTGATCTCGGGCACGGCCTGGGCCGCCTCCTCGTCGTTCACCGTGATCCGTACGATCTCGCTCCCCGCCCGGTGGAGCTCCAGGATCTGGCGGAAGGTGGCCTCCACCTCCCGGGTGGGGGTGTTGGTCATGGACTGGACGGCGATGGGGTGGGCGCTTCCCAGGGGGACGCGGCCCACCCAGACCGTGGGGGTAGGGCGCCTCATCCCTTCCATGGTAGCCCAGGGAAGGGGGGAGGCCCTTAGGCCGGGCCACCTTCTTGGCCGAGGCCGAGGGAGGGCCTGGCCGCTATACTGGCCCTTGTGGAGCCCCAGGACCTCGAGGCCCTAGCCGGGGTTTTCGCCCGCTTTCTCTAGCTCCATCCCCATGATGTGGTAGCCGGCGTCCACGTAGACCACCTCCCCGGTGATGCCGCTTGCGAGGGGAGAGAGGAGGAAAAGCCCCAGGTTCCCCACCTCCTCCTGGGTGACGTTGCGCCCCAAGGGGGCCACCTGGGCCACCTGGTCGTACATCTTGGTGAAGCCGGGGATGCTCCGGGCGGCCACGGTGCGCACCGGCCCCGCGGAGATGGCGTTCACCCGCACCCCCTTGGGGCCGAGTTCATAGGCCAGGTAGCGGACGCTGGCCTCGAGGGCCGCCTTGGCGATGGCCATGACGTTGTACCTGGGGACCACCTTCTCGCTGGCGTAGTAGGTGAGGGTGACCATCCCCCCTCCCTCCCGGAGGAGGGGCTCGGCCCTTTGGGCCGCGGCCACCAGGGAGTAGGCGGAGACCTCCAGGGCCAGGAGCCAGTCCGCCCGCTTGGTGTCCAGGTACCGCCCCTCCATGGCCTCCCGGGGGGCGAAGGCGATGGCGTGCACCAGGTAGTCCAGGTGCCCCCAGGCCTCCTTGACCCCTAGGAAGAGGGCATCCAGCTCCTCGTCCCGGGTGGCGTCCGCCTGGAAGAGGAGGGCTCCCCCTAAGGCCTCGGCGAGTTTTTCCGCCTCGGGGCGGATCCTTTCCCCTTGGTAGCTCAAGGCGACCTCCGCCCCTGCCCCTTTGAGCTTCTCGGCGATGGCATAGCCCAGGCTACGCTGGTTGGTGACCCCCATGACCAGGGCCTTCTTGCCGGTAAGGTCCACGGTGAGCATGGGGGGATTATACTTGGGGCATCATGGTGAACCTGGAAGCCTACGGGGATAAGGAAGAGGCCCTGGCCCACCTGGCCCAAAGCCGCCAGGCCCTCCTCGCCCGCCTAAGGGGGGCGGAGGCCTCCTGGCTTTCCACCCCCCTCCGCCCCGGGGCCTGGACCCCCCTCCTGGTGGCCGAGCACGTGGCCCTGGTGGAGGACTCCACCGCCCGGGTCCTGAGGCGGCTCCGCCGCCTAGCCGCAGGGGAGAGCCTGCCCCCCGTCCCCTTCGTCCCCGGGGAGTTCAGGGACGGAAAGCCCCAGGCCCCGGAGCCCGTCCGGCCCAAGGGGAGCCTGAGCCTAGAGGAGGTCCTAGTCCTTCTGGAAAAGGCCCGGAGCTTTCTCCTGGAGGAGGCGAGGCTTCTGGACCCCCATAACCCGGCCACCTTCCCCCACCCCTTCTTTGGCCCCCTCACCGCCCTGGGCTGGCTCCGGGCCGCGGCCTACCACGAGGCCCACCACCTAAAGGCCTTGGGCTAGGCGCTTTCCCGGTAGCGGGCGAGCCAGGCGTTCAGGCCCTGCGGGGAGACCCCGCGGAGGGCCTCGAGGCCCCCCTGCCACTCCAGCACCACCCCGGCCGTGGGGCTTCCCACGAGTTCGGCGATCTTCCTGGCGGCCTCAGGGTCGGCCTTGGCGTTGACGAACTCGTAGGGGATGCCCTCCCTTTCCAAGAACATCCTCACGATCTCGCAGGGGCCGCACCCGGGGATGCCGTAAAGCCGCACCATACCCCCTCAGGGTAGCACAAGGGCTTCCCTCCCAGGGCGCTGGGCTAACCTAAGGGGACGATGCGCCTTACGGAGCGCCACCCCGAGGTCAACCTGGAAAGGCTTCTGGAGAGCTTCGTCCCACCCCCCCGCTTCCAGGGGGCCACCTTCGCCACCTACCGTCCCGACCCCCGCTACCCCTCCCAGACCCTGGCCAAGGAGCGCTTGCGAAGCTGGATCCACGACCGGCCCAAGGGCTTCCTCCGCCCCAGGATGCCGGGGCCCCAAGGGGTGTACCTGGACGGGGGCTTTGGGGTGGGCAAGACCCACCTCCTGGTGGCCGCTTACTGGGAGGCTCCCGGGCCCAAGGCCTTCCTCACCTTTGAGGAGCTCACCTACACCCTGGGCCTCATGGGCCTTAGGGAGGGGGCGCGGCGCTTTTCCGCGCTTCGCTACCTCTTCCTGGACGAGTTTGAGCTGGACGACCCCGGCAACGCCCAGATGGCCGCCCACTTCCTGGCCCTCACCATGGAGCAGGGCCTCAGGGTGGCCACCACCTCCAACACCCCGCCCGGGGCCCTGGGGGAGGGGCGGTTCAACGCCGAGGGGTTCCGCCACCAGATCCAAAGCCTCGCCCGCCGCTTCGCCGTGGAGCGGATAGAGGGGGAGGACTTCCGCCACCGGGACCCCACCCGCCTCCCCAGGCCTTGGATGGACGGGGAGCTCTTGGAGGCCTTCCGCCAGGACCCGAGGCCCAAGACGTTAGACCCCTTCCCCGACCTCCTCGCCCACCTCCGCGCCCTCCACCCCATCCGCTACCGCTACCTCTTCCTCGGGGTGGAGGTGGTCTATCTCCAGGGTCTGGAGCCCATCCCCGACCAGAACGACGCCCTACGCTTTGTGCATTTCGTGGACCAACTCTATAAACTTGGCCTGGAGTTGCGGGTTTCGGGGGTGCCCTTGAGGGCCCTCTTTCCCGAGAGCTACCGCCATGGGGCCTTCGCCAAAAAGTACGGGCGGGCCCTTTCCCGCCTGGCGGAGCTTTTGGGGTAGCATGGGGGCATGGACCTGGCAGAAAGGCTTTCCGAGCTGGCCCAGGCCCTCTCCCAGGCCAGCGCCGCGGTGGGGGTCCTCGAGGCCATAGAGGAGGTTTTGGAGGAGTACGGGGAAGGGGACCTCTCCCCCGAGGAGGCCATGGAGGAGATCCAGGGGCTCGTGGAGGAGTTCCGGGCGGTCCGGGCCCTTTCCGAGATGTCCCCCGAGGAGATCGCGGCCCTGGCGGGGGAAGAGGAGGAAGGGGGGCTTCGCTCCTAGATGAAGGTGGTGGCCTTGGTCCTGGACTCGGTGGGCCTCGGCTACCTGCCGGACGCCCCTCTCTTCGGGGACGAGGGGGCGGACACCCTGGACCACACCGTCCTCAAGACGGGCATCGCCCTCCCCCATCTGGCCGGGCTGGGCCTGGGCTGGATCCCTGGGGTCCACACCCTGCCCCGCCCCGAGGCCCCCCGGGGGGCCTTTGGCCGCATGCGGGAGACCAATCCGGGCAAGGACACCACCACCGGCCACTGGGAGTTCGTGGGCGTCTTTTTGGAAAAACCCTTCCGCACCTACCCGGAGGGCTTCTCCGAGGAGCTCCTTCGCGCCTGGGCCGAGCGCATCGGCGTGGGGGGGTGGCTCCTGAACCGCCCCTACTCCGGCACCGAGGCCATCCGGGACTACGGGGAAGCCCACCTGAGGACGGGCCACCCCATCGTCTACACCTCGGCGGACTCCGTCTTCCAGGTGGCCGCCCACGTGGAGGTGGTTCCCCTGGAGACGCTTTACGGGTGGTGCCGGGTGGCCCGGGAGATGCTAATGGGGGAGCAACAGGTGGCCCGGGTCATCGCCCGGCCCTTTGCCGGAGTGCTCGGGGCCTTCCGCCGCCTGGAGCACCTGAGGAAGGACTTCGCCCTGGAACCACCCAGGAACGTCCTGGACCTGCTCAAGGAGGGGGGCTTTGAGGTGGTGGGGGTGGGGAAGATCCCGGACATCTACGCCGGGCGGGGCTTTACCCGGGAGGTGAGGACCAAGGACAACCGGGACGGCCTGGAGAAGACCCTCGCCCTGATGGGGGAGCCCTTTTCCGGCCTCGTCTTCGCCAACCTGGTGGACTTTGACGCCAAGTACGGCCACCGCCGGGACCCCGAGGGGTACGGGAGGGCCCTAGAGGAGGTGGACCGCTTCCTCCCCCGACTCCTCCAGGCCCTGGGCCCCGAGGACCACCTCTTCCTGGTCTCCGACCACGGCAACGACCCCACCTTCTTCGGCACGGACCACACCCGGGAGTACGGGATGCTCCTTTGGGTGGGGCCCGGGGTAAAGGGGGACCTGGGCACCCGGGAGAGCTTCGCCGACCTGGGGGCCACCTGGGCCAGGCTCTTCGGGCTTGCCTGGGAGGGGCCGGGGAAGAGCTTGCTCTAGGCCATGCCCTTCACCTGGCGCGACCTCCTGGACATCCTCCTGGTAGCCGTCCTCTTTTACTACCTCTGGCGCCTGGTCGTGGGCACCCGGGCCCTCAACCTGGTCCGGGGGGTTTTGGTTTACCTTCTGGTCTGGTTCCTGGCCAGCCTCCTGGGGCTCTCCACCCTCTCCTGGCTCCTGGGGAACGCGGCCACCCTGGGGGCCTTCGCCCTCATCGTGGTCTTCCAGCCGGAGCTCAGGGGGCTTTTGGAGCGCCTGGGCCGCCCCCAGGGCCAAAGGGCTTCCTCCTTGGCCCTAGAGGAGCTCCTCCTCGGCCTCTCCCGCCTCTCGGAAAGGCGCTACGGGGCCCTGATCGCCTTGGAAAGGCGCACCCCTTTGGGGGAGTACGCGGCTACAGGGGAGGTGCTGGAGGCTAGGCTTTCCGCCCGCCTTTTGGCGGCCCTCTTTTACCCGGGCACCCCCCTGCACGACGGGGGAGCCATCCTGCGGGATGGGCGACTCTTCGCCGCAGGGTGCGTCTTTCCCCTCTCCGAGGCCCAGGTGGGCCTGGGCACCCGGCACCGGGCCGCCCTCGGGCTTTCCGAGGTCTCCGACGCCCTGGTCCTGGTGGTGAGCGAGGAGACGGGGGCCATTCGGGTAGCGGAGGGGGGGAGGCTTTCCCCTCCCCTCACCCTCGAGGCCCTGCGGGCTAAGCTCAAGGAGGTGGTCCATGCGTGACTGGCCTGCCCTGCTCTTCTCCCTCCTGGCGGCCTTGGCTGTCTGGAACTCCTTGAGGGAGCGGGCCCCCGTGGTGGAGCGGGCCCTCAACCTCCCCCTCCAGGTGGTGGGCCTAGGGGGGGACCAGGTGGCGGAAGGGGTGCCCCGGGAGGTCCTGTTGCGCCTCCGGGGCCCCGCCCCCCTGGTGGAGGGCACCCCCCCGGTCTCCGCCTTCCTGGACCTGTCCGGGGCCGAGGGGGTCTTCAGCCGGGAGGTGCGGGTGGCCGCCCCCCAGGGGGTGGAGGTCTTGGAGGTGCGCCCGGCCCGGGTGGAGGGCCAGGTGGAGGCCATCCTCACCCGCATCCTGCCGGTGGAGGTCCTCCCCCAGGGCTTCTGGGTGCGCACCGAGCCGGCCTTTGTGGAGGCTAAAGGGCCCAGGAGCCAGGTGGAGGCGGCGGTGGTGGCCTTGGGCCTGGACCTGGGGGAGGAGGTGCCCCTGGTGGCCCTTGGCCTCCGGGGCCCCCTGCCCGGAGTGGTCCTTTCCCCGCCCCAGGTGCGGGTGGTGGTCCGGGAGGAGGCCCTCTTCCGCAAGGAGGTGCCCCTGGTCCTGAGGCCGCCCGAGGGCCTTAGGGTGGTGGACTATGCCCCTAGGGAGGTGGAGGTGGTGGGGCCGAGGGGGATCCTGGAGGGCCTTACCGAGGTGGAGGCCAGGCCCCAGGAGGGGTTCCGCCCGGGAGAGGTGGTGGGGCCCTTCGTCCTCTCCCTTCCCCCTGGGGTGCGGCCCCTGGGCCAGGTTTCGGGAAGGGCTCGGTTTGCGCTAGAATAGGCGGGATGATCTACCCCATCCGCCTCTACGGGGACCCCGTCCTGCGCAAGAAGGCCCGCCCCGTCCAGGATTTTTCCGGCCTAAAAAAGCTGGCCGAGGAGATGCTGGAGACCATGTTCGCCGCCCGGGGCGTGGGCCTGGCCGCCCCGCAGATCGGCCTCTCCCAGAGGCTTTTTGTGGCCGTGGAGTACGCCGACGGGTCTGAAGAGGAGGAGAGGCCCCTGAGGGAGCTGGTGCGCCGGGTCTACGTGGTAGCCAACCCGGTGATCACCCACCGGGAGGGCTGGGTAGAGGGGCTGGAGGGGTGCCTCTCCCTGCCTGGCCTTTACTCCGAGGAGGTGCCCCGGGCGGAGCGCATCCGGGTGAGCTTTCAAGACGAGGAGGGGTGCCCGAGAACCTTGGAGCTGGAGGGGTACATGGCCCGGGTCTTCCAGCACGAGATCGACCACCTGGAGGGCCGCTTCTTTTTTGAGCGCCTGCCTGGGCCCAAGCGGGAGGCCTTCCTGGAGGAGTACCGCGAGGAGCTGGCCCGCCTGCAAAAGGAGGCCCGGGCCCTTCTCAAGGAGCTTGCCCCGTGAGGGTGGCCTTCTTCGGCACCCCCCTCTGGGCGGTCCCTGTTCTAGAGGCTCTCCACCGCCACCACCGGGTGGTCTTGGTGGTAACCCAGCCCGACAAGCCGAAGGGCCGGGGCCTGAGGCCCGCGCCAAGCCCCGTAGCCCAGTACGCCCTGGAGCACGGCCTCCCCCTCCTCAAGCCTGAGCGCCTCAGGAGGAACCGGGAGTTCCTGGAGGCCTTCCGGGCCAGTGGCCCAGAGGTGGCCGTCACCGCCGCCTATGGCAAAGTCCTGCCCAAGGAGGTGCTGGAGGTCCCCCCCTGGGGCTTCCTCAACCTCCACCCCTCCCTCCTCCCCAAGTACCGGGGCCCGGCCCCCGTGCCCTGGGCCCTGATCCGGGGGGAGAAGGAGACCGGAGTGGTCATCATGAAGACGGAGGAGGGGCTGGACACCGGCCCGCTCTATGCCGCCTGGCGCACGGAGATCCTGCCGGAGGAGGACGCCCACGCCCTCTCCGAGCGCCTCCGGGATAAGGGCGTTGAGCTTCTCCTGCAGGTTTTGGAGGACCTTCCCCACCTCACCCCCACCCCCCAGGAGGGGGAGGCCAGCTACGCCCCCCTCCTCACCAAGGAGGAGGGGAGGGTCCGCTTCGCCGAGAGCGCCGAGGCCATCTATAACCGCCACCGGGGGGTCCAGCCCTGGCCTGGCAGCCACTTCTTCCACGGGGGCAAGCGGGTCAAGGTCCTGAAGATGCGCCCCGAGCCTGGGGAAGGGGAGCCCGGCGTAGTCCAGGCCGTGGACCGGGAGGGGGTCTTGGTGGGGACGGGGGAGGGGATCATCCGCCTCCTCGAGGTCCAGCCCGAGGGCAGGCGCCCCATGCCCGCCGCCGACTGGGCCCGGGGCTACGGGGTGGGGCCGGGAACCCGCTTGGACTAGCCCCCCACCGCCGCCAAGGCAAAGGGAAGCCAAGGGAGGGTTCTGGCCGGGGTTCCATCCTGGCTGCGCCAGGATGGGGTGGCATTAGAACTCCTCGTCCCACTCCACGATGGCCTCGCTCGTGAGCCTGGGTTCGGGCCTTTCGGCCTCGGCGGCGGCCACCTCCGCCCCCCGATCCCTTAGGAGGCCGAACTGGGCGGCGATGCCCCTAAGGCCCGCTCCCGCCAAGGCCACCACCAGGAAGGTGGAGAGCCCCCAGGCCAGGTAGGGGAGGAGGCCCTGGCCGATGGAGAGGTTGGCGAGAGCAGCCATCCAGGGCAAGCCTCCGTACTCCGCCATGACCGAGCCAAAGTAGGAAAGCCCCTCTGCCAGGATGGGCAGAAAGAGGAAGAGGAAGGCCAAGCCCAGGAGGTTCCAGTAGACGTTGCGCCCGCCGAAGGTGAGGCGGATGAGGTAGAGGGGGAAGAAGGCAAGGGCAACGGCCAAGACGAAGAAGGTCGCTCTAGGAATCCCCAAGAGAAGCAATCCCACCTGAACCTGTAAGGCGTGCCAAGGACCCAAGGTGGCCCCAAATAGGCGCTCCTCCATCTCCTGGATCTCTCCTAGGAGTAGGGTGAAGTCCACTGTACGTAACCCAGCGGCATCCTTCATCCTGAGGAAAAACCTGTCAGCGCGTTGGGCCAAGTCAGGGGCATAGGCCCCCACAACTGGGTAGATGGTTAGGCGGAAGCGGGAGTGGGCGTAGACCAGTTGTTCCCGCGCGAAGTTGAGCTGGCCGCTCGCCGCGTAAAGCTGGGCCCGGGCCAAGCTACCCCGAACCTCATCCAGGAGGACGAGCCAGTCCAGAAGGCTGGGGAGGGCTAGGCGGTGCAGGGCTTCAGCCAGTTGGCGGGACACCTCCGGATCTAGGGGGAGGAGGCTAGCCTCTTCCAGCAGGTTCTCCGGAAGTTGGGGAGCCTTTGGGAGGAGCTGGGGGGTTGTCTGGGCCGGGGGGGAGGGACCTGGGCGGGGGAGGGGGAGGCTGGGGGGGCGGAGCCTGGGTGGCGGGGCCTGAGGCTGGGGCCGGGGCGCTGGCCCTAAGGCGCTCCCTCCAGACGGACACCTTTCTCTGCAGGTCCTGGACCTCCGGGCGAAAGGCTTCTCCGCCGGATACCTTGGCCAGGGTCTGGATGAGGTCCTGGGCCCTTAGGGTGCTCTGGGGGCTGTCCTGGACCACCAGGAAGCGAGCGTAGGCCTGGGCCAGGGCCAGGTAGGCCTGGGGGCGGGAGGTGGCGGAAAGGGCCTGGGCCAGGTCCTGGGCCATTAGCCCTAGGTAGCGCCCCTCTAGGCGCCTTCTGGCCTCCTCGGGCGGCAGGCCCGCCATCTCGTTCACGACCCCTTGGCCCAGGCCCGTGGCCCGCGCTAGGCGGGTGAGGTAAAGCGCCCTCTCCTCGGGCAAAGCCGTGAAAAAGCCATCGTAGAGGGCTTTGCCCAGGAGGTGGCGCACCAGGAGGAGGCGGGCCTCGAGGTCCCACTGGCTTTTGCTGAGCACCGCTTGGCGCGCCTCCTGGAGGTTCCTCATGGCCGCATCCCGGAGTATGGGGGGTAGCCCCTCCGCCTCCTGGCGCAGGAAGCCCTGGGCCTGGTCTAGGGCCGCCAAGGCCTGGGTGGGGTTTTCCAGCCCCACCTGGGCCAGAATCCCTTCCAGGCGGTCGTATGCCCGGGGAAGGGGTGCGGCCAAAGCTAAGCCGAAAAGCACAAAGGGGAAAAACCACCTCTTCATCCCTCTACCTCCGCTGCGCTCACCAGCCGCCTGAGGCTGTTCAGAAGGCGGCCCACATTGGTCTCCTTTCGGGCCAAGAGGCCTACGTAGCCCTTGCCTAGAGCCCTAAAGGCCACCAGGTTTTCCTCCAGCACCGCGTAAAAGGTGCGGTACCCGTGGCGCCGCAGGAGGAGGTGGAAGGGGTCCAAGGGGATCGGTTCCCCGGGGAAGAGCTCCTCCCTGCCGCCTTCCCCGGCCACCACCACCCCCACCACCCCCTCGAGGCGGGCCAGGCGCTGGGCCAGGCGGGCCCGGAGGTCGGCCTCTTCCAGCCCCACGGCCTCGAGGGGAAGCTCCTCCTCCTCGTCCTCCTCCTCCCCCGCTTCCAGGGCGGCCAGGCCCTTCAGCTCCCGCACCCAGGCCTTGAGCTCCGGGGGCATTTCCTGGAAGGGGAGGAGGCGCTTTAGCTCCGGCCAGAGGACGCTTTCCACCAGCCTGGCCCAGTCCCCGGGCCGGGAGGGCCTCCCCTGCTCCACAGCCCGCCTCAGGAGGCCCTCTGCTGCCCTTGGGGAAACGTACCGGCTCAGGATCTCTAAAAGGCTTTCCTCCATAAGGGACCCTAGGGGCTTGCCAATCTGCCCCTCAGAGTGTACCATAACCTCTGCCCGAGGGATCGGGCAGGCTTCGCTGGGGTGTCGTCTAACGGCAGGACAGCGGACTCTGGATCCGCCGGTCGTGGTTCGAGTCCACGCACCCCAGCCAGTTTTTGGCCCCATCGACTAGCGGTTAGGTCACCGCCCTTTCAAGGCGGCGGCGGGGGTTCGAATCCCCCTGGGGTCACCAAGGCAGCCCGAGCCGCACCTGGCCCCATCGTCTAGAGGCCTAGGACACGGCCCTCTCAAGGCCGAGACGGGGGTTCGAATCCCCCTGGGGTCACCAAGGCGGCCCGGGCTGCCCTTGACTTCCGTTCCCTTTCCCTGCAAACTGGGTTCGCCATATACCCTCTCCCGGTATGGGTGGGGTATACAGTGGACCCGAGGAGGTGGGCATGGAGTTCAACTTGGCGGGACTGGCAACGGGCAGCCTTCGGGAGGAGGAGTACGATGTGGTCGTCATCGGAGGGGGTCCTGCGGGCCTCACCGCGGGGATTTACGCCGGCCGGGGCGGCCTGAAGACGGTGATCGTGGAAAAGGGCCTCCCCGGGGGACAGATCGCCCAGACGGAGGAGGTGGAGAACTATCCGGGCTTCCCCGAGGGCATCTCCGGCCCGGAGCTGGCAAGCCGCATGGTCCAGCAGGCGGAGCGGTTCGGCGCCCGCATCGTCATGGACGAGGTGTTGGGGGTGGAAAAGGTAGAGGGGGGCTTCCTGGTGCGGGGCTTTGAGCGGAGCTACCCCGCCAAAGCGGTCATCATCGCCACCGGGGCTAACCCCAAGAAGCTCGGGGTCCCGGGGGAGGAAAGGTTCTATGGCCGCGGGGTCTCCACCTGCGCCACCTGCGACGGCTACTTTTACCGGGACAAGGAGGTGGTGGTGGTGGGCGGGGGGGACGCCGCGGTGGAGGAGGGGCTTTTCCTCACCAAGTTTGTCCGCAAGGTGACCCTGGTCCACCGCCGGGACGAGCTCAGGGCCAACAAGCTGGCCCAGGCCCGGGCCTTCCAGAACCCCAGGATGCACTTCCTCTTCTCCCACGTGGTCACGGAGATCCTGGGGGAGGAGGCGGTGACGGGGGTGCGCCTCAAGAACCTGAAGACCGGGGAGGAGTACGTCTACCCCACGGACGGGGTCTTCGTCTTCATCGGCCACGAGCCCAACACCGCCTTCCTCAAAGGGGTGGTGGAGCTTAGGCCCGACGGCTACATCGCCGTGCAGGACGAGGTCTTCACCTCCGTTCCCGGCATCTTCGCCGCGGGGGACGTGGCCGACCCCATCTACCGCCAGCTCACCACCAGCGTGGGGGCGGGGACCCGGGCGGCCATGGTGGCGGAGAAGTACCTAGCGGAGAAAGGGGAAGCGGTCAAGGGTTGAGGCTGCCCCTCTTTCTCTTCCCCTTCCTGGCCCTAGCCCTGGGCCAGACCCTTTACCTGCCCCTGGACGACCGCCCCCCGAACCTCGGGCCCTGCACCTGGGGGCTTGCCCTCTGCCCCCCCAGGGCGGCCTACCGGGGGCCCGAGGGGGCGGATCTGGGGGCGCTTCGGGCCTGGCTCCTCGCCACCCCCGGGAGGAGGCTCGTGGCTAGCCTGGACGCCCTGGCCTACGGAGGGCTTCTCCAAAGCCGCCACCTCCCCCTTGCCCCGGAGGACGCCCTGGCGAGGCTGGGCCCCATCCTTTCCTGGAAGGTCCGCTACGGGGGAGAGGTCCACCTCTTCGGCGTGGTCCCCCGTTGGGACGCCACCAGGCGGGAACGGAACCTAAGGGTCTTGGAGGCCCTCGCCTCCTGGTCGGAGCTTCCTGGGATCTATCTGGAGGCCGTCTGGGACGATGCCATTCGGGACTCACCCGCGCCTCGGGAGGCTGCCGCCCTCCCCTACCCCTCCCGCCCCGGGGCCGATGAGGCGGGGCAAGTTTTGCTCCTGAGGGCCCAAAGGCCTGGGCTAAGGGTGGCCGTGGTCTACGAGACCCCCGCTCTGGCCCAGCAGGTGACCCCTTACGAGGGCCTTCCCCTGGAGGAGACGGTGGCCCGCCTTTTAAGCAGCGCCGCCGCCAGGCCCGTGGCCCTGGAAGAGGGGCCGGACCTGGTCCTCTACGTTTACGCCGGAAGGAACCCCCGTCAGGCCGTCCTGGACCTTCTCCGTCTGATGCCCCGCCACCCCGTGGCCCTGGCCGACGTTTCCCGGGTGAACCGGGGGGACCCGAGGCTCGTGGCCTACCTCCAGGGCCTGGGCCTCTACGGGCGCCTTTTGGCCTACGCCGCCTGGGGCACCCCCGGCAACAACCTGGGGAGCGCCCTGGCCCAGGGGGGGCTTTTCCTTGGGGACGGGGAGGGAAGGCTTTCCCGTCTGGGGGAGGCCTACTTCCACTACTGGTGGGGAGAGGTGGGGAGGCCCTGGGTGCGGGCCCGTTTCTCCGAGCCCCTCCCCGAGGCGGCCCAGGAGGTGGCTGCCCTTTGGCCCCGCGTGGCCCTGGACGGGAGGCGGATGGTCCTCTTGGGGGTGGAGTATCCTTGGAGGCGGTCTTTTGAGGCCTGGCCGGAATGGGACCTCGTCCCCCTTCCGGGGACCGAGCAGCTAGAATAGCCCCGTTATGACGGAGGCCCTGGAGCTGAAGCGCCTCGAGGCCCTGACCCAGGCCTTCCGCCTCCTCTCGCCTCTGACGCACAGGGAAGAGGTCTACAGGAAAACTGTCCAGTTTCTCAAGGAGAACACTCGGGCGGTTTCCGTCCTCCTTTGGCTTTACCGGCGGGAAGGGGACCAGCTGGAGCTGGTGGCGGCGGCGGGGCTTTCCGCCTCCCGGGTGGGGTTTCGCCTCCCCCGGGGTCAGGGGGTTTCCTGGGAGGTCCTGGAAAAGGGGGAGGCCCTCTTCCTCCCCGAGGTTTCCCGGGACCCCAGGGCGGTCTTCCTCTCGGGGAAGCGGCAGGCCGGGGCCTACCTGGGGGTGCCCCTGAGGAGCCCGGAAGGGGAGGTCCTGGGGGTGCTCTCCCTAGACACCGCCGGGGGTGTGGGGGAGATCCTCCCCGAGGAGCGCTTCCTAGCCCAGGCCTTGGCGGAGGCGGCGGGGATGGTCCTCTCCCGCATGGAGGCCCTGGAAAAGGCCCGCCTCGAGGCGGAGCGCCATAAGGCCCTCCTGGAGCTTTCCCTTTCCCTGGAGGCCTCTCGGGAGCCCCTAGCCATGCCCCAGGAGGCCCTGGAGACCCTCCTCCGCCTCACTCCCTACCACGGGGGAGCCCTCTACCTTTTCCAGGAGGGGGTGGTCCGCCCTGCGGTCCTGGCGGGCCGCTACCCCCCGGACTTTCCCCGCCTCTACGAGGCCCACCCCGTCCGCTTCGGGGAGGGGCTCCTGGGCCACCCCAGGCTCTGGGAGGGGCCGGTCTACGTGGAGGACTACGCCCGCTTCCCTGGGGCCCTAAGGCCTTACGCCCAGAAGGGCCTCCGCTCCGTCCTCCTGGTCCCGCTCAAGCCCGAGGGGCGGCGCTACGGGATCCTGGCCCTGGGAAGCTTCGTGGAGACCATCCCCTACCGCAAGGAGGACGAGGAGGCCTTGCGCATGGTGGCCAAGCGGCTGGAGGAGGTCCTGGAGCGCCTTTACCACCTGGAAGCCCTCCACCGCACCCGGGAGGCCGCCCTAAAGGCCCTCTCCCGGGTCCTGGAGTACCGGGACCTGGAGACCCAGGGGCACACGGAGCGGGTGGCCGAGCTCTCCTTGCGCCTGGGGCAGGCCCTGGGGTTCCCCGACCTCGAGGGCCTCCGCCTGGGGGCCTACTTCCACGACCTGGGCAAGCTGGCCCTCCCCGACGAGGTCTTGAGGAAGCCCGCCGCCCTCTCCACGGGGGAGTGGCGCCTGGTGAAGACCCATCCCGAGGTGGGCCTGGAGATTCTAAAAAGCCTCCCCTTCCTCCCCAAGACCACCCTCAACGTGGTGCTCTACCACCACGAGCGCTGGGACGGCTCCGGCTACCCCAAGGGGCTCAAGGGGGAGGAGATCCCCCTCGAGGCCCGCATCTTCGCCGTGGTGGACGTGTGGGACGCCCTTCTTTCCCCAAGGCCCTACAAGGAGGCCTGGCCCAAGGAGAAGGCTAGGGAAGAGCTTTTGGCCCAAGCGGGGAAGACCCTGGACCCGAGGGTGGTCCAGGTCTTCCTGGAGATGGTTTAAGTACCCCGCCGCGGCGAAAGCCGCGGCGGGGGCCCCAAAGGGGCCTTGCTAGGGCTCCCAGCTGGACATCCTATGTTGCGAAACCAACTTGGCTACTCCACGGTGACGCTCTTGGCCAGGTTCCGGGGCTGGTCCACGTCCCGCCCCAGGAGGACCGCCACCTCGTAGGCCAAAAGCTGCAGGGGCACCACGCTCACCAAGGGGGAGAGGAGGGGGTGGACCTGGGGCACGTAGATCACGTCCTGGGCCAGCTTCCCTATCTCCTCGTCCCCCTCGGTGGCGATGGCGATCACCTTCCCGCCCCGGGCCCGCACCTCCTGGATGTTGGAGAGGGTCTTCTCGTAAAGGGGGCCCTGGGTGGCCAGGACCACCACGGGGAGGTGCTCGTCAATGAGGGCGATGGGGCCATGCTTCATCTCCCCGGCGGGGTAGGCTTCCGCGTGAATGTAGCTGATCTCCTTGAGCTTCAAGGCCCCCTCGTAGGCGGTGGGCACCTGCACGTGCCTTCCCAAGAAGAGGAAGTCCTGGGCCTGGTGGTACTTCTCGGCGATGTGGGCGATGAGGGGCCTCTTCTCCAGGACCTCCTCCACCAGGCGGGGAAGCTTTTTGAGTTCCCGGATCAGGGTCTGGGCCTCCTCTTTCCCCAAGGTGCCCCGGGCCCGGCCGAAGCGGAGGGCCAGGAGGGCCATGGCCGCCAGCATGGCCATGTAGGCCTTGGTGGAGGCCACGCCGATCTCCGGCCCCGCATGGATGTAGAGGACCGCCTCCACTTCCCGGGTGAGGCTACTCCCCTTGGCGTTCACCACCCCAAGGGTCCTGGCCCCCCTGCGCCTGGCCTCCCGGAGGCCCTCCAGGGTGTCAATGGTCTCCCCGGACTGGCTGATGGCGACGGCCAGGGTCTTCCCGTCCACCACCGGGTCCCGGTAGCGGTACTCGCTGGCCACGTCCCACTCCACGGGGATGCGGGCCAGGCCCTCGAGGAGGTACTTTCCGTAGAGCCCGGCGTAGGCCGCGGTCCCACAGGCCACCATGTGGACCCGTTCCACCTCCGTGGGGTCCAGGGAGAGGCCCAGGTCCACGTCCCCTTCCTCCTCCAAAAGCCTCCCCCCCAGGGTGTTTTCCAGGACCCAGGGCTGTTCGTAGATCTCCTTCAGCATGTAGTGGGGGAAGCCCCCCTTCTCCGCCGCCTCCAGGCTCCAGTCCACCTCCACCGCTTCCCGGGCCAGGGGATTCCCCTCCAGGTCCGTGATCTCCACGCCCTCCCGGGTGATCCGGGCTAGGTCCCCGTCGTGGAGGAAGATGACCTTGCGGGTGTAGGGGAGGAGGGCGGGCACGTCCGAAGCGAGGAAGTTCTCCCCCTCGCCTAAGCCGATCACCAGGGGGGTCACCGTCCTGGCGGCCACCATCTCCTCCCGGTCCCCGTGTACGGCCACCACGGCGTAGGCCCCCCGCACCCCCTTCAGGGCCTCCTTCAGGGCCTCAAAGAGGTCCCCCTGGTACTTCTCCTCCAGGAGGTGGGCCAGGACCTCGCTGTCCGTCTCCGAAAGGAAGCGGTGCCCCCGGGCCTTTAGGGCCTCCTTGAGCTCCAGGTAGTTCTCAACGATGCCGTTGTGGATCACCGCGATCCGCCCGTCCTCCGTGGCGTGGGGGTGGGCGTTGGGGTCCGTGGGGGCCCCGTGGGTGGCCCAGCGGGTGTGGCCGATGCCCAAGGAGCCTTGAAGCCCTGCCTCTTCGAGGGCGGCCTCGAGGGCGGAGAGCCTCCCGGAGCGCTTCACCACCTTCAGGCCCTCCGCCGTCTTAACCGCCACCCCGGCGGAGTCGTACCCCCGGTACTCCAGCCGCCTAAGGCCATCCAGGAGGACGTCCGCCGCGTTCCGAAAACCGATGTAGCCCACAATACCGCACATAAAATCCCCTTCCGGAGGGAAATTCCCCTCCTGTGGCCCTCCCCCGCGGTTGTCCCCCCCTTGCGGGGCGGGCTTTCCCTTGGGGGTCTATAGGCGGGCGGGGCGGGCGCACCCCGGGCGGCATCCGCGGATCCCTCGATCTTTCCCGGCCCTGGCCGGTAATCCCCTTCTTGGGGTCCGCCACCTCGTGAGGCCAAGAGGCCCCCTGCGCTTCCCGCCTTGGGGGCGAAAGCCCCAGGGGGAGTATAGGGGGCCTCCTTGGGGCTTGACAAGACAGGGATGAGGCTTTTATGATGCCTTGGGGTGTAAGGTCAAAGTTGGGGCGGAGTGCGCCTACTGGCCTTGCCCCCGGGGCCCAAAGCGGAGAGGAAACGCGGAAACTCGCCCGCACAGGCCCCAAACCTCCGAAGGAGGTGTAGGGAGATATGAAGAAGAGGCTCGTCAAGCTACTGGCCGGGCTCTTGACCATCCTCTCCATGGGGTTTGGTCTAGCCCAATTCAGCGATGTTCCCGCGGGGCACTGGGCCCAGGAGGCTGTGGAGGTCCTGGCGGCCCGGGGGATCATCATCGGCTTCCCAGACGGCACCTTCCGGGGCAACGAGGGGCTCACCCGCTACCAGGCCGCTCTCATCATCTACCGCCTCCTCCAGCAGATCGAGGAGGAGCTGAGGGCCGCGGGCGAAGCCCCCACCCTGGAGGCCCTGTCCCCCGAGGACCTCGAGGTCCTGAGGAACGCCGTGCAGGAGCTGGCTGCCGAGCTCGCCGCCCTGGGCGTCCGGGTCTCCGCCCTGGAGGACAGCGCCGCCACCAAGGAGGACATCGCCCGCCTCGAGGCCCTGATCGAGGAGCTCCGGGCCCAGCCCATGCCCGAGGTGGAGCCCGGCATGGACCAGGCCGCCCTGCAGGACCTCGTGGACCGGGTGGAGGCCGCCTCCATCGCCGCGGACACCGCCTTGGCCCAGGCCCAACAGCTGGCTGAGCAGCTGGAGGCCCTGGTCCAGGACGTGGAGGGGGTGAAGGGGGACGTGGCCGCCCTCACCACCAGGCTGGAGGCCAGCGAGCAGGCTGTCCAGGCCCTGAACGAGCTCGCCGTCCTCCTCAACCAGGACCTCCTCGCCCTTCAGGACCGGGTGACCGCCTTAGAGAAGGCCCTGGCTGAGCGGGAGGAGGCCCCCGCGTTGGACCTGGAGGAGCTGGCCACCAAGGAGGACGTGGCCGCCGTCCAGGAGTTCGCCGCCGCCCTGCGCTCCGACCTGGTGAACCTCTCCGAGAGGGTCTCCCGGCTGGAGGGCCAGGTGGCCGAGCTCTCCAAGGTGCAGTACTCCATCAAGGGCTCCCTCACCGCCACCTACGGCACGGCCACCAATACCGGCATCGACTTTGACATCGACCGCCTCTTCCCCGGGAACAAGGTCTCCTCGGGCTCCGGGCAGCAGGACTACGGTGCGGGTCCGCCCTACCGCAACCGGGTGGCCCAGCGGCGCGGCGACTTCAACCAGAACTTCACCGAGGGCTCGGCTAGCCTGAGCTTCGGGGTCAAGGTGGTCCAGCCCGGCCAGCAAGGTGTGAACGTTTCCGAAGCCAGTGTAGACCTGAGCGCCACCGCTTTCCCCGGGCCCACCACGGTCAGCGTGGATGGGGCCTCCGTGAAGGGTAATGTGGACGGCCAGCCCTTCAGCGTCGTCTACAGCTCCAGCACCAGCTCCTTCAGCTTCAACGACTACCTCTTCGCCAACGACCAGGACAACTACCCCGCCACCGACCGCCAGGGCTTCGTGGCCACCTTCTCTGGTACCAAGCTTCCCCTGAGACCCGAGGTCACTGTGGTGGTGGGCCAGGCCACGGACAACAGTAACGCCACGGTTCCTCCCAATCAGCGGGCCTTCGTCAGCGCCCCCTACTTCGGCATTCGCACCGCCTTCAACCCTCTGGAAGGCTTCTCCTTGGCGGTCAATTACGGGGCCAACGACGGCAACCGTGCTGCCCTTGGCTTTGACGCCAGCCTGGCCTTGGGCCCGGTCAAGCTCAGCGCCCTTTGGGACTCCTCCCGGACCTGGGGGAGCCCCCTCAGCGACTGGTTTGACTCTACCCTCTCTGACTGGGCCTACTATGTGAAGGGCGATCTGGCCCTCGGCCCCCTCTCCCTCTCCGCCAACTACCGGGCCATTGATCCTGAGTACGAGAACGGCGTGGCCGGGATGTCCTCTAACTACCACTGGTTCTACTTCGGCGTCGGCGGCAACGGCAAAGCCCCCTTTGCTGCCAACAACAAGGGTTTTGGCGTGGACGCCAAGGTCAACCTGGATCTACTCGGTGGATTGGAGGTTCGGGCCTACTACGACGATTCCACTGACTATGCCGGTACCCCTGCCACTCAGCAGGTGGCCTACGGCGTGGGGGCCACCCTCAAGCTCTTCGCCGGCTTCGCCCTGAACCCCTTCTACAACAGCCTGACCGTGGGCGGGAATGTACAGCCCGGAAGCACTGGTCTGGGGGCCTACGGCAACTACAATGCCTACTTCTACAACATCCCCGACAGCCGCTACTCCACCGGCTTCGGCGTCAAGCTCACCCACGACGCCAAGGCCAAGGACGCACTCATCCCCGGCCTCGCCATCACCCTGGGCTACCAGCTCTTTGACGACGGCTCGGGCAGCTACCCCTTCAGCGATGTCCTGGCCAGCGCCTCCTACCAGGGCAAGCTGGCCTTCCTCAACCTCCAGCCCTACGTGCGCTACCACAGCTTCAGCGACGCGCTCGTGGGTACGGGCAATACCCGTCCTGCCGCCTATATCGGCTATAACGGTGCCAACACCTACAGCTACACCACCTTTAAGTTCGGCATCAAGGCGGCTACCGATCCCTTGGACATCCCCCTGAAGCCCGCCCTGGAGGGGGTCTACGCCCAGCGGGTCACCACGGACATCACCCAGCACAACAACAGTACAGGTGTTAACACGGCACTGCCCGATGCCACCGAGCGCTACTACCGCCTTGGCCTCACCTTCAACGAGTTCCTGGCCCCCAATGTGGTGGCCAAGGTCGGCTACGCCTCCTACCGCGGCCAGAACGTGGTGGACCCCGCCGGTAGCTTCCTGACCCGCGGCTACGGGGACTTCTCCCTGAGCGCCGGCACCGACCGTCTCTTCACTTACCCGGGTGAGGTCCAATTCCCCTGGAACCTGACCACTGGGGCTGGCACTGGATCTGGCGGTGTGGACGGCATCTACCTGGAGGTCGGCTACTACGGTCTCACCGTGGCCTACCTGGACGCTGTGCTTCTGGACGGTACCGGTAACGTACAGTCCTACGGCCGGGCCTTCAAGATTAGCTACACCACCAACTTCTAAACCTTAGGGCCAAGGGCCCCCGCCCCTAAGGGGCGGGGGCTTTTTCATACAAGCCCGTGCTGGCCCAAGCCAGCATGGGGCCCCCATTAGGGGCCCTATACTCTAAGGGATGAGCTTCCGCTACCGGGGCCCAAGCCCCAAGGGGGACCAGCCCAGGGCTATAGGGGAGCTAGTGGAGGCCTTGAGGGACGGGGAGCGCTACGTCACCCTCCTCGGGGCCACGGGCACAGGGAAGACGGTGACCATGGCCAAGGTCATAGAGGCCCTGGGGAGGCCCGCCTTGGTTCTCGCCCCCAACAAGATCCTGGCGGCCCAGCTGGCGGCGGAGTTTAGGGAGCTTTTCCCGGAAAACGCCGTGGAGTACTTCATCAGCTACTACGACTACTACCAGCCCGAGGCCTACGTACCGGGGAAGGACCTCTACATAGAGAAGGACGCCAGCATCAACCCGGAGATTGAGCGCCTCCGCCACTCCACCACCCGTAGCCTCCTCACCCGCAGGGACGTGGTCGTGGTGGCCTCGGTCTCCGCCATCTATGGCCTCGGGGACCCTAGGGAGTATAGGGCTCGGAACCTGGTGGTGGAACGGGGCATGCGCTACCCAAGGGAGGCCCTCCTGGAGAGGCTTCTGGAACTGGGCTACGAGCGGAACGAGATAGACCTCTCCCCAGGCCGCTTCCGGGCCAGGGGGGAGGTCCTGGAGATCTTCCCCGCCTACGAGACCGAGCCCATCCGGGTGGAGCTATGGGGGGACGAGGTGGAGCGGGTCCTCCAGGTCCACCCCATCACCGGGGAGCGCCTCAGGGAGCTTCCCGGCTTCGTCCTCTTCCCCGCCACCCACTACCTCTCCCCGGAAGGGCTGGAGGAGATCCTCAAGGAGATCGAGAAGGAGCTCTGGGAGAGGGTCCGCTACTTTGAGGAGAGGGGAGAGGTCCTCTACGCAGCCCGCCTCAAGGAGCGCACCCTCTACGACCTGGAGATGCTCCGGGTCATGGGCACCTGCCCCGGGGTGGAGAACTACGCCCGCTACTTCACGGGCAAGGCCCCGGGGGAGCCCCCCTACACCCTTCTTGACTACTTCCCGGAAGACTTTCTGGTCTTCCTGGACGAGTCCCACGTGACCGTGCCCCAGCTCCAGGGGATGTACCGGGGGGACTATGCCCGGAAGAAGACCCTGGTGGACTATGGCTTCCGCCTCCCCTCGGCCTTGGACAACCGCCCCCTTCGCTTTGAGGAGTTTCTGGAGCGGGTTTCCCAGGTGGTCTTCGTCTCCGCCACCCCGGGGCCCTTTGAGCTAGAACACTCGGGCCGGATCGTGGAGCAGATCATCCGGCCCACGGGCCTCCTGGACCCCCTGGTCAAGGTGAAGCCCACGGAGAACCAGATCCTGGACCTCATGGAGGGGATAAGGGAGAGGGCCAAGCGGGGGGAGCGGACCCTGGTCACCGTCCTCACCGTGCGCATGGCGGAGGAGCTCACGAGCTTCCTGGTGGAGCACGGCATCCGGGCCCGCTACCTCCACCACGAATTGGACGCCTTTGAGCGCCAGGCCCTGGTCCGGGACCTGAGGCTTGGCCACTTTGACTGCCTGGTGGGCATCAACCTCCTCCGCGAGGGCCTGGACCTCCCCGAGGTCTCCCTGGTGGCCATCCTGGACGCGGACAAGACGGGCTTCCTAAGGAGCGAAAGGAGCCTCATCCAGACCATAGGCCGGGCGGCCCGGAACGAGAGGGGCGAGGTCTGGCTCTACGCGGACCAGGTCTCCGAGGCCATGGAGCGGGCCATCCGGGAGACGAACCGGAGAAGGGCCCTCCAGGAGGCCTACAACCTTGAGCACGGCATCGTGCCCAAGACGGTGGAGAAGGGGGTCAGGGCGGTGATCCGCCCCGAGGGGTACGAGGCCCCCCTGGCCGAGGAGGCCCTGGAGGGCGAGGACCTGAAGGCGCGCCTGGCGGAGCTGGAGCTCGCCATGTGGCAGGCGGCGGAGGCGCTGGACTTTGAGCGGGCGGCGAGGCTTCGGGACGAGATCCGGGCCCTCGAGGCCCGCCTCCAGGGCCTGAAGCCCCCGGAACCCATTCCGGGGAGGAGGAGGCGGAGGAGGCGCTAGGCCAGGAGGAGGACGGGGTTTTCCAGGTAGAGGGCCACCCGCTCCAGGAGCTTCCGGGCCAGGGGGGCCTCGAGGCCGGAGGCCGCCAGGACCCCATCGGGGAAGAGGAAAAGGCTTGGGCGGCCCGTATGGACCTCCTCCTCGCCGAAGAAGCAGAGGAGGCCCTCCCCTTCCTCCCCCTCCTCCTGCCGGAAAAGGGCCAGGAAGGAGGGGCTAGGCCTTATCCCCCTCACCCCCTCCCCCTCGGCCCGGCCCAGGAGGGCCCCATAGGGGAGCTCCAGTTCACCAAGGGCCCTCTCTGCTGCCTTGAGGAGGAAGGGCAGGGGCGTTTCCGGCACCCCGTGGTGGCGGCGAAAGGGCTCTAGGGCCTTTTTCAGGGCCTCGAGGTCCACCCGCCGCCGGAAGACCCTGAGGGCTCCCAGGGCCTGGGTGGGGACCGGGGCTGCCCCCAGGAGGGGGCCCGGGGTGGGGTTCTGGGCCAGGGGGACCGCGGCCACCAGGGGGAGGTCTTCGGCGGGGGACCCTTCCCGAAGGCCCTCCGGCGCCTCGTGGGCCAGGCCCTCTTCCACCTCCTCCGGGGCGGCCCAAAGGGCCTCCTCGGTGAAGGCCACCTCGTCCTCCCCAGGGACGGCCTCCCCCGGGCCTTCCCCGGGCAGGGCTTCTCGGGCGCTCAGGAGCTCCTCCTCCCAGGCCTCCAGGGGCTCCGGGGCTTCCTCTTCGGGGAGCAGGAGGGCTTCCTCGTCCAGCAGGTCCACCTCGGGGAAGTCCAGCTCCAGCTCCTCCTCCAGCACCCCCTCCACCTGCGGGCCGGGAGCCTCGGGGATGAGGTCGGCGAGGTCCACCCCCTCCCTTCCCAGGACCTCCTGGGCCCGCTTGAGCTCCTGCTCCGGGGGCAGGGGCGGGGGGGCCTCCGGCGCGGGGGGGAGGTCCACCTCTCCCGCCATCACCTTGGCCAAAAAGGCCAGGATATCCCGCTCCACGATAGTGCCCTCAGGGCCGGTGCCCTTCAGCCTGCGCCAGTCTATGCCGTTCTCCTCGGCGAGCCGCCGGGCCAGGGGCGTGATTTTGGGTTCTTCCATACTCCGCCCTATGATAACAGGGTGGAAGCGCGCTTCGCCGAGCTCCTCGCCGGGTACTGCCTCGAGGCCGCCCCCGGGGAGACCGTCTTGGTGGAGGCGGAGGCCCCGGCCCTGCCCCTCCTTCCCCACCTGAAGCGGGCCCTCCTGGAGCGGGGGGCCTACCCCCTCCTCCGCCTCAGCTACCCCGGGGAGGCCAGGGACTTCCTCCTCCACGGGGGGAGGTGGCTGGAGGCCATCCCCGAGGCCGAGTGGGCCCTTTACGAGAAGGCGGACAAGTTCCTGAGAATCCTTTCCGCGGAGAACCCCTTGGAGATGGCCTCCCTCGACCCTGGCATCGCCCTAAAGCATCAGCGGGCCTGGCGGCCCTTAGGCGAGCTCCGCCTCAGGAAGCGCTGGGCCCTCACCCTCTACCCCACGGTGGGCTACGCCGTGGGGGCGGGGATGGGCACCTCGGAGTTCCAGGCCTACCTGGAAAGGGCCCTCTTCCTGGACCAAAGGGACCCCGTGGCCGCATGGCGGGAGCTTGCCGCCTTCCAGGAAGGCCTCACCCGGCGGCTTGCCCAGGGCAAGACCCTCCGCCTCCTGGCCCCGGGCACGGACCTCACCCTCTCCGTGGCGGGGCGCACCTGGGTGAACTCCGACGGGCGGCGCAACATGCCCTCGGGGGAGGTCTTCACCGGGCCCCTGGAGGACTCCGCCGAGGGGGAGGTGCGCTTCAACCTCCCCGCCTTCGTGGGGGGGAGGCGGGTGGAGGGGGTGTACCTCCGCTTCCGGGGAGGCGAGGTGGTGGAGGCCCGGGCCGAGGCGGGGGAGGGCTACCTCAGGGAGGCCCTGGCCACCGACGAGGGCGCCAGGCGGCTTGGCGAGGTGGGGATCGGCACCAACTTCGGCCTGGATCGGCCCACGGGCCTCATCCTCCTGGACGAGAAGATGGGGGGCACGGTCCACCTGGCCCTGGGCCGGAGCTATCCGGAGACCGGGGGGAGGAACGAGAGCGCCCTGCACTGGGACCTGGTCCTCTCCCTGAAGGAGGGAAGACTTCTCCTGGACGGGGAGCCCCTCCTGGTGGATGGCCGCTTCGTCTAGAGGTCCTGGCGCTCAAAGACCAAAGCGGCCAAAAGGGCGAAGCCCAGGGTGTAGATGAGGAGGAGGGAGAGGCCCAGCCCCGCCGCCTCTGGCCTGAGGTGCAGGTCCAGATAGGTGGTGAGGAGGAAGGGGGTGAGGGCGGGAAAGGCCACCAGGAGGCGCATGAGGAGGAGGGTGGCCACCGCCGCCAGGGCGGCCGCCGTGGTGGAGAGGAGGAGGGTGGCGTAGAGGAGGGCCAAGGAGGCCAGGGGCAGGAGCACCGCCCCCGCCAGGAGGTGGGCCCGGAGGAGTTCCTCTAGGGCCACCTGGGGGGTGAGGAGGCCTACCCCGGCGAACCCCCCCTCCCCCAGGCCCGTGCCCCCGAAGAAGGGGCCGAGGCCGTGGGGCAGGCCCGCGAGGAGCCCCCCCAGGAAGCTTGCCCCGAGGAGGACGAAGGGGTAGAGGAGGAGGGCGAGGAGCTTGGCGAGCAGGAGGGGGGTCCGGGGAAGGGGGCGAAGGAGGAGGCTTTTCAGCGTGCCCTGGGCCACCTCGCTCCCCAGGGACTCGCCCGCCGCCATGACCACCAGGAAGGGGAAGAGGAACTCCATGCCCGCAAGGAGGCTCAGGGAGACCACCTGCCAGCCCGAGGCCAGGACCAGGCCGTAGACCTCCTTGAGCCCGGGGGCCAGGGCCCAGAGGAAGGGGAGGAGGAAGGCGGCAAAAAGCCCAATCCGCACGGAGCGGAGCCGGAAGAGCTTGAAGGCCTCAAAGAGGATGAGCCTAAGCATGCCTTACCCTTTCCTGGTAGTAGGCCATGAGGTCAAAGCCCTGGGGGGAAAGGGCCTTCACCCGGTAGCCCTCCTTCAGAAGGGCCCCTAGGGCGGCCTCCGGGTCTCCCTTAAAGAGGATGGCCCCGCCCTGGAGCCGGGCGGCGGTCACCTGCGGAAGGGTCCTGAGGAGGGCCAGGGCTCCCTCCAAGGGGTGGGCCTCGAGGCGGTAGGCCTTCTGGTCCGTGAGGGTCACCTCGTCCAAAAGCCGCCCTCCGCCAAGGATGCCCACCCTATGGGTGTACCGGGAGACCTCCTGGAGGTGGTGGGTGGAGAGGAGGACGGCCGCGCCGTTTTGCGCCTCCTCCTTCAGGAGGCTGTGGACCAGCTCCACCCCCTCGGGGTCAAGGCCGCTGGTGGGCTCGTCCAGGACCAGGACCTTGGGACGGTGGAGGATGGCCGCCGCCAGACCCAGGCGCTGCCTCTGGCCCAAGGAGTAGCTTCCCACCCTTTGGTCGGCCACGGCGAGGAGCTTTAGCCGGGCCAGGACCTCGCCTACCCGGGCCTCGTCCTTTACCCCGGAAAGGTAGGCGTGGAGGCGCAGGTTCTCACGGCCGGTGAGGTAGGGGTAGAAGGCCGCAGGGGCCTCCACCACCGCCCCCAGGTGGCGCTTGGCGGCGGGGCTTTTGTGCACGTCCTCCCCCAGGAGGAGGGCGCGCCCCCAGGTGGGGAAGGCGAGACCGGTCACCAGGCGGATCAGGGTGGTCTTGCCCGAGCCGTTGGGGCCCGCCAGGGCGTAGACCTCCCCCGGGCGCACGGCAAGGCTCACCCCTTCCAGGATGGGCTTCCGGCCGTACCGCTTGCCGATGCCCTCTAGCCTCAGGGCCTCCATGGGTGCTATACTACCCAAGCCCCCGGTCCAGCGCGGCGGTCCGGGCGTGAACCGGGTCAGGTCCGGAAGGAAGCAGCCCTAAGCGCTCTGGGTCGGGCGCCGCTGGGTAGCCGGGGGCGGCTTATCCACAGGGTTATCCACAGGCTCCCTTGGCCTTCGCCTGCGGGCTCAGGTTGAAAAAGTCCCTTGATCACGGGATTTGTTCTCCTTAGCCCACCCCATCCCGCTTCCGGGCCACCCCCTTTTCCACAAGGGCTTGGACCTCCTCCTGGGTGAGGCCCGCCTCCAGGAGGACCGCCTCCGTGTGCTCCCCTAAAAGGGGCGGGGGCAGGCTGGGCCCTGCGGGGGTGCGGGAGAGGAAGCGCAAGGGGTTGGCCAGGGTGGGGAGGTTTCCCAAAAGGGGGTGCTCCAGCATCCAGATGGCCCCCCTGGCCTCCGCCTGGGGGTCGGCGAAGGCCTCCTTTAGGTCGTTCACCGGGGCCACGGGCACGCCCGCCTCCTTGAGCCGGGAGAGCCAGTAGGCCCGGGGTCGGGTGCGGAGGACCTGGGAGAGGGCCTTTTCCACCTCTTCCCGGTTCTCCACCCTCTTTTGGTTTTGGGGAAAGCGCTCCCCTAGCCCGGGGAGGCCCAAGGCCCGGCAGAGTCTGCCGAACTGCTCGTCGTTGCCCACCGCCAGGACGATCCAGCCGTCCTCCGCAGGAAAGGCCCCGTAGGGCACGATCTGGGCGTGGGCGTTCCCGAGCCTTTTTGGGGGAACCCCGGTGAGGAGGTAGCTTTCCCCCAGGTTGGCCAGGGCGAAGAGGCCCACGTCGTAAAGGGAGAGGTCGATGTGCTGGCCCTGGCCGCTCCTTTCCCGCTCCAGGAGGGCGGCCAGGACCGCCACCGCCCCCATCATCCCCGTCATCACGTCAATCCAGGCCACCCCCACCTTCATGGGGGGGCCCTCCGGCTCCCCGGTCACGGACATGATGCCCGTGTAGCCCTGGAGGGCGGCGTCGTACCCAGGCTCCTGGGCCCTGGGCCCCGTGTGGCCGAAGCCGGTGATGGACAGGTAGACCAACCGGGGGTTGAGGCCGCTAAGGCTTTCGTAATCAAGCCTGTAGCGCTTCAGGTCCCCCGTCTTGAAGTTCTCCACCAGGACGTCGGCCTCCTGGGCCAGGCGGCGCACCGCAGCCTGGCCCTCCTCCCGCTTCAGGTCCAAGGCCAGGCTCCGCTTGCCCCGGTTCACGGCGAGGAAGTAGGCGCTTTCCCCCATCAAAAAGGGGGGGCCCCAGCCCCGGGTCTCGTCCCCCCAGGGGGGTTCCACCTTGACCACCTCGGCCCCCAGGTCGGCCAGGATCAGGGTGCAAAGGGGCCCTGCCAGGACCCGGGAGAGGTCTAGGACCTTGATGCCAGAAAGGGGCTTCATGGGGGCATCCTATACCACCCCACCCTGGTCCCAGCCAGGATGGGGGCCCCGGGGATCCCCAGGGCCGAGGGTTGCGGAGAAGAGGGGTATGATGGGAGCGTGGGCCGGTTGCTGCGCCACCTCTTCGTCTTCGCCGTCCTCCTCTTCGTGGCCCTTCCCTTCCTCTGGATGGCCTACGCCGCCTTCATGCCCAAGGAGGCGGTGTACTCCGGGGAGCTCTTCTCCCAGGTGGGCTTTAGCCTGGAGAACGTGCGGGGCCTGGCAGGAGAGGGCTTTTGGGGACGCCTCCTCTTCTCTTTAGGCCTCTCCTCGGGGGTGGTCCTCCTGCAGCTTTTCACCGCCCTCCTGGCCGCCTACGCCCTCAGAGCCGGGCTTGGCCTTCTGGCCCTCTACCTGGTCCTCATGGCCGTTCCCGCTGAGCTGCTCCTGGTGCCCCTTTACGGCATCCTGAGGGGGCTTTCCCTTTTGGACACGGTCTTTGCCCTCCTGCTGCCCTTCGCCGCCAGCCCCTTCGTCATCTATCTGGTCTTCCAGGCCATGCGGGCGGTGCCCGAGGAGCTTCTGGAGGCGGCCAGGCTGGACGGGGCGGGGCATAGGGTCCTCCTCTTCTGGATTCTCTTCCCCTTGGTGCGGCCCACCCTGGTGGCGGCTGGGGTCTTGGCCTTCGCCACCCACTGGAACCTGGTCCTCTACCCCCGGGTGGTGGTCACGGACCCCAACCTCTGGACGGTGCAGACCTGGCTCACCGACCTGCAGCGCAAGTACCCCACGGACTGGGGCCTCCTCTCGGCGGCAGCCCTCCTGAGCGTTCTCCCCATCGCCCTCCTCTACCTGGCCTTTGAGAGGCGGGTGGTGGCCACCTTTGAAGAGGGGTTGAAGGGGTAGCTGGATGGGCCCTTGGGCCCTGGCCTAGCCTGGTTCTGTAAGGGCGTGAAAGCCATGCGCGCCTCGGCGTGGGGGCTTGTCTTGCTCCTAACGCCTGTGTTCCCGTGGCCATGCTCCGCCCCCCGGAGCCCGCCAGGGGCCTGGAAGCCAGGCTAGGGGGAAGCCTGCTCAACAACCCCTCTTCGGGGTAGACCCCGGTCACCGCCCTTCCCCCTCATCGGTGTTTCAGGCTCTGGTGGAGGCTCTTGGTCCTTGGCCTGGCCGGCTTCCTCGGGGACCTACTGCTCGGACTTCGTGGCGGAGGTGGGGGCCATGGGGGGTTTGGTGGGGGCCTCCTCTTTAGCCTTTCGGCGGCGCTGCGCTTCGGAACCGCTCCCTAAGGGCCTTTAGCCTCTCCCGCACCCTCTCTTCCCAGCCTTCCCCCACGGCCTCAAAGAGGGTGAGGCCCTCCAGCCCTTCCGGCAGGTACCTCTGGGCAAAGCTCCCCTCCTTGTCCTCGTGGTAGTAGGCGTAGCCCTCCCCGTGCCCCAGGGCCTGGGCCAGGGTGGTGGGGGCGTTCCTCAGGTTCAGGGGTACAGGGGCCTCGGGGTGGGCGGCTATGGCCTCCTCCGCCCGCTTCCAGGCCCGGTAGAGGCTATGGGACTTGGGGGCCAGGGCCAGGTAGACCGCGGCCTCCACCAGGGCGAGCTCTCCCTCCGGGCTCCCCAGGGCCTCGTAGGCCTCCTTGGCGGCCACACAAAGCCTCAGGGCCAGAGGGTCGGCCAGGCCGATGTCCTCGAGGGCCACCCGGATGAGCCTCCGGGCCAGGTATCGGGGGTCGGCCCCGCCCTTTAGGAGCCTCGCCAGGTAGTAGAGGGCGGCGTCCACGTGGCCTCCCCGGAGGCTTTTGTGCAGGGCGGAGACCAGGTCGTAAAACCGATCCCCTTCCCGGTCCATGCCTAGCCTTTCCGCCCCCAAGGCCTCGCGCACGCTCCCAAGGTCCACCCGCCCGAAGGCGGCGGCGAGCTCCAGGGTGTTCAGGGCGAAGCGGGCGTCCCCTTCCGCCGCCTGGGCCAGGAGGCGGAGGGCCTCCTCCTCGTAGGCCACCCCGGGAAGGCCCCTGGGGTCCTCCAGGGCCCGCTGGAGGAGGACGAGGAGGTCCCCTTGCGAAAGGGGCCTCAGGGGGAAGAGGCGGAGGCGGGAGCGGAGGGCGGGGGTGAGGAGGAAGGCGGGGTTTTCCGCCGTGGCCCCCACCAGGGTGAGAAGGCCCGACTCCAGGTGGGGCAAGAGGGCGTCCTGCTGGGCCTTGTTAAAGCGGTGGATCTCGTCCAGGAAGAGGACGAGGCCCCCTTCTTCCCTGGCCCTTTCCACCGCCTGGCGCACCTCCTTAAGCCCCGTTTCCACGGCGGAAAGCCTCAGGAAGGGCCTCCCCGTCCCCTCGGCCAGGAGGCAGGCCAGGGTGGTCTTCCCCGTGCCCGGGGGGCCGAAGAGGACCATGGAGGCAAGCCTCCCCGCCTCCAGCATCCGCCTCAGGAGCCCCTTCTCCCCCGTGAGGTGGGGCTGGCCCAGGACCTCCTCGAGGGTCTTGGGCCTCAGGCGCTCCGCCAAGGACTCCACATCCTTGATGTTAAGGCCGGTGTAAGGGGGGTGTGGTAGGCTTGGGGGGAATGCGGGGGCTTTTCCTTCTGCCTTGGGGCCTTTTCCTTTTGGGCCTCCTCCCCCTGGCCTGGGGCGAGCCCCTGGGGGAGGTGGGCCGGGGCTTGGGCCTCCTCCTCTCCGCCCTCCTCCTCTCGGGGGTGGGAAGCCTCTACTCCCGTTTTCCCGTGGCCTATTCCGTGCAGCTTTTCCTGGTCCTGGGCCTGTCCCTCCTCGCCTTCCAGCTGGCCCTGGAGGGCGCTCTCCTCCTCGTGGGGGGGGAGGTCCCCCCCTACGCCGCCCTGGGCGGGGGGCTTGGGGCCCTGGCTCTAGGGGTGGCCTTCCTCCTGGGCACGGGGCGGGAGGCCCCCTTGCTCCCCCCTATGCCCCGGGTGGGCACCCGGGAGGACCTTAGGCGCCTAGGGGGGGCCCTCGAGGGCTTGGCCCTGAGGCGGCCCCTGGTCTTGGTCTACCTGGGCACCTCCGTTTCCCCGGAGACCCTGCTGGGGGAGCTCAGGCGGGAGGACCTGGCCTTTCAGGTATCTGGCGGCTACCTCCTGGTGCTGCAGGCGGGCCGCCCCGAGGACGCAGCGGGGCTCCTTCGGCGTCTTAGGGAGCGCTTTCCCCTTTCCGCCTATGCGGTGGAGCGCTGGCAGGGGGGGAGCCTGGAGCGGGTCCTGCTGCGCTTGGAGGCGGAAGCCCTCCTGCAATCCTAAGGTTCTTCAGGGAAGGGCCTTAGGATAAGGGCATGAGGCTAGCCACCTTCTCCCTGGTGGCCAGGGACCCGGAAACCGGGGACCTGGGCGTGGCGGTGGCCAGCAAGTTCCTGGCGGTGGGGGCGGTGGTGCCCTTCGCCGAGGCGGGGGTGGGGGCCATCGCCACCCAGTCCTACGCCAACCCCCGCTTCGGGCCCCAGGGCCTGGCCCTCTTGCGCCAGGGGGCGAGCCCTGAGGGGGTCCTGGAGGCCTTCCGCCGCACGGACCCCGGCCTGGAGAAGCGCCAGTTCGGCCTGGTGGCGGCCACGGGGGAGAGCCTCACCTTCACCGGAAGGGAGTGCCATCCCTGGGCGGGCGGGGTGGCGGGGGAGGGCTTTGCCGCCCAGGGGAACCTCCTTCTGGGCCCCCAGGTGGTGGAGGCCATGGCCGAGGTCTTCCTCTCGGAAAAGGCCCCTTTCCCCGAGAGGCTTCTCCTGGCCCTGAAGGCCGGGGAGGAGGCCGGGGGGGACAAAAGGGGGAAGCAGTCGGCGGCCCTCTTGGTGGTGGGGGAGGGGAAGGGGTACGGGGGGCTTTGGGACCGCTACATAGACCTCCGGGCCGACGACCACCCCGAGCCCATCGGGGAGCTTTTCCGCCTCCTCGCCCTCCACCGCCTCCTCTTTGAGAGGCCCAAGGAGAGGCGGCCCCTCACCGAGGACGAGGTGCGCTTTTTCCAGGGGGTCCTCCGGGGCCTCGGGCTTTACCAAGGGGAAGTGGACGGGGTCTTCGGCCCGGAGACGGAGTGGGCCTTTCTGGCCCTCATCGGCATGGAGAACCTGGAGGAGCGCTATGGGGGAGGGCCGGAGGTGGACGAGGCCACCCTGGCCTACCTCAAGGGGAGGTACGGATGGAGCTAGGGGCGGGGGGCGTGGTCTTCAACGCCAGGAGGGAGGTCCTCCTCCTCCGGGACCGCATGGGCTTCTGGGTCTTTCCCAAGGGGCACCCCGAGGAGGGGGAGGCCCTCGAGGCCGCCGCGGTCCGGGAGGTCTGGGAGGAAACGGGGGTCAAGGCCAGGGTCCTCCTTCCCCTCTTCCCCACCCGTTACGTGAACCCCAAGGGGGTGGAGCGGGAGGTGCACTGGTTCCTCATGCGGGGGGAGGGGGAGCCTAGGCTGGAGAGGGGGATGACCGGGGCGGGCTGGTTCTCCCCTGAGGAGGCCAAAGCCCTCCTCGCCTTCCCCGAGGACCTGAGGCTTTTGGAGGTGGCCCTTGAGCGCCTACCGCTTTGAGGCAAAGACGCCCAAGATCCACCCCACGGCCTTCCTCGCCCCCGGGGCCTACGTGGTGGGGGAGGTGGAGGTGGGGGAGGGGGCCTCCATATGGTTCGCCGCCGTGGTAAGGGGGGATCTGGAAAGGGTGGTCGTCGGCCCGGGGAGCAACGTCCAGGACGGGGCCATCCTCCACGCTGACCCCGGCTTTCCCTGCCTCTTGGGGCCTTCCGTCACCGTGGGGCACCGGGCCATCGTCCACGGGGCGGTGGTGGAGGAAGGGGCCCTGATCGGCATGGGGGCCGTCGTGCTCAACGGGGCCCGCATCGGCAGGAACGCCGTGGTGGGGGCGGGGGCAGTGGTGACGGCGGGAATGGAGGTCCCCGAGGGGATGCTGGCCCTGGGGGTCCCGGCCCGGGTGGCGAAGCCCGTCCCTCCCCCGGAAAACGCCCCCCGCTACCGGGCCCTGGCCGAGCGGTACGCTAAGGGGCTTTCCCCCCTGGAACTCCCCAGGCGCTACCGCCTGACCCTGAGGGGGCAGGACGCCCTCAACCCCTTCAGCGAACTCCACCTCAGGCTGAAGCGGCAAAAAGGGGTCTTGGAGAGCCTCAAGCGAGCAGCCCAGGGCTTCCCCCTGGAGGAGGCGGCGGCGAGACCCCTTCTCATGGAAGGCCTCATCGCTCCCGAGTGAGCCCCGGACCACATTGGGAAGAGCACAAAGAGGCCAGTATGGAGTGCAAGATGGTGGAGATAGAGGAAACGGGGCTGACCTTTGAAACCCATGTGGACCTGGGCCGCCTCGAGGCCTTGGCCGCAGACTGGCTCCAGGTGATCGGGGAGGACCCCAGCCGGGAAGGTCTCCTGAAGACTCCGGAAAGGGTGGCCAAGGCCTGGGCCTTCCTCACCCGCGGGTACCGGCAGAGCCTGGAGGAGATCGTCAACGGGGCCATCTTCCAGGCCGAGGGGAGCGAGATGGTGGTGGTGAGGGGGATTGAGTTCTACTCCCTGTGCGAGCACCACCTGCTTCCCTTCTTCGGCCAGGTGCACGTCGGCTACATCCCTGAGGAGAAGATCCTGGGCCTTTCCAAGTTCGCCCGCATCGTGGACATGTTCGCCCGCCGCCTCCAGGTGCAAGAGAGGCTTGCGGTGCAGATCGCCGAGGCCGTCCAGGAGATCCTGGAGCCCCGGGGGGTGGGGGTGGTGGTGGACGGCGTCCACCTCTGCATGATGATGCGGGGGGTGGAGAAGCAGCACTCCCGCACCGTCACCAGCGCCATGCTGGGGGTCTTCCGGGAGGACGCCAAGACCCGGGAGGAGTTTTTAAGCCACCTCCGCCTCTAGCGGCGCAGGAGGTTGAAGAGCAGGGTGAGGATCAGGGAGAGGAGGAGGGCCGAGGCGAGGGGGATGTACAGCCGCAGGCCCTCCCGCTCCAGGCGGATGTCCCCCGGCAGGTGGCCGAACCAGGCGAAGAGCTTGGGGAAGTAGAGGAGGAGAAGCCCCAGGATCAGGAGGAAGAGGCCCAGGTAGACTAGAACCTTACCTAGCTCCATCCCGCACCTCCAGGTAAGCGGTGAGGGCTGCCCCCAGAAGCCCGGCTTCAGCCCCCAAGAGGGCCTTCTTGAGGGGTGGGACCTCCCAGCCCCGGAGGTAGCGGCGGTAGGCCTCTAGGAGGGCCTCCCAGTACCCCTCGGGGGCGTTCAGGGCCACCCCGCCCCCCAGGACGACCACCCCCGGGTCAAAGGCCTTGACCAGGCTGGCGAGGCCCATCCCCACGTACCGGGCCCCCTGGAGAAGGATGCGCTCCGCCCTGGGATCCCCCTCCCCGAAGAGGCGGAAGAGCTCCCGGACGTCCACGGGCCGCCTGTAGGCGTAGCCCGCCTCCCGCTCCAGGGCCCGGCCCGCGGCCAGGGCCTCGAGGCACCCCTCGAGGCCGCACCCGCACGCGGGCCCCCCGGGGAGGAGGGTGAGGTGGCCCAGCTCCCCCCCCTGCCCCCTCTCCCCCCTCAGGACCCGCCCCTCCAGGACCACCCCCCCGCCGATCCCTGTGGAGACGGTGAGGAAGAGGGAGCTCCTCTCCCCCTTCCCCGCCCCCAGGTGGTGCTCGGCCAGGGCGGCGGCGTTGGCGTCGTTCTCCAAGAAGACCGGCCTTGCTGTGGCCTCCTCCAGGAGGCGGCGGATGGGGAAGTCCTCCATGTTGGGGATGTTGGGGGTGAAGCGGATCTTCCCCTCCCGGAAGTCCAAGGGCCCCGGGCTGCCGAGGCCCAGGGCCACGGCCCTCACCTCGGCCTCCTCTTCCGCCCGCCTCGCCGCCTCCGCCAGGGCTGCCACCACCGCCATCCCCCCTTCCTTGGGGGTGGGGAGGACCACCTGGGAGAGGAGCCTTTTCCCGTCAAAGGCCCCGGCGGCGATCTTGGTGCCCCCTAGGTCCAGGCCCACCACCGTCATGGGGTCTCCTCCGACAAAAGGGCCTCGGCCTCTCCCCATAGGGCCTCGGGGACCCAGAGGGCCACGTCCCCCATGTAGGTGCCCAGGGCGGCCTCGGGTAGGCCGGAGAAGGGGGTCTCCAGGACCACGGGGAGACCCCTGGCCTCGAGGCGGGCCTTGATCCCTTCGGCCACGGGGCGGGGGGCAGAAAGGAGCTTGCGGTAGGGGGTTCCGGCGATCAGGCGGCGTTCCATAGGGCCTCCACTAGGCGAACGTAGTCCCGGCCTGCGGCCTCCACCTCGGCGAGGGGGATGTGCTCCCGTAGGGTGTGGGCCAGGCCGGGGTCCCCGGGGCCATAACCCAGCACCGGGGCCTTGGCCCCCAGGTAGGGGGCGTCGGTGGTGAAGGGCCAAACCCCGGCCTCCTCCTGCCCCAGGGCCTTCAGGGCCACCCGGAGCAGGGGGTGGTCCGAGGGGAGGCGGTAGGGGGGCCAGAGGGCGGGGATTCGCATCCGCACCTCCCCCGAGGCCCTTTCTTCCTCGGGGAGGTAGACCGAGGCGGGGCCCAGGGTCTTGAGGACTTCCAAAAGCCTTTCGGGGTCGGCCTCGGGCTCGTAGCGCACGTCCAGGTAAAGGCGGACCACCTCTGGGGTCTGGTTCCTGGCCCCGGGAAAGGTGTCCACCCGGGTGGGGGTGAGCCTGAGGCCGGGATGGGGGGGGAGTTCCCTAAGGGAAAGGAGATACTCCGCCAGGTCGTACAGGGCGTTTTCCGGGCCCGCGAGGGCGGCGTGCCGGGCCTCCCCCTCCAGGTCCACGAAGACCTCGGCCCGGCCCTGGTGCCCCCGCATGAGCCTGCGCCCCGAGGGCTCCCCCAGGACGAAGGCCAAGGGGGAAAGCCTCTCCGCCGCGTAGCGGCTTCCCAGGCCCCCCACCTCCTCCTGCACCGTGGCCAGGAAGCGGACCCGCCCCCTTAGGGGCCTCGCCCTCAGGTGTTCCAGGGCCAAGAGCATGGCCACCAGGGGGCCTTTCATGTCCACCGCCCCCCGGCCAAAGACCGATCCCCCCACCACCGCTCCCTGGGGGTGAGGCCATAGGGCCTCGTCCCCCACGGGGACCACGTCCAGGTGGCCGGCAAGGACCACCTCGGGCTCCTCCTCCCCGAGGAGGGCCTCCACGTTGCCCGCCTCGTCCAGCCCCGCCTCGAGGCCCATTCCCTTCAGGGCCTCCAGGAGGAGGGCCGCCGCCTCCCCCTCCTGCCCGGGGAGGCTTTCCGCCTGGAGGAGGCGGGAAAGGAGCCTGACCCAGTCCACGCCCCTATCCTACACCCCGGGCCAGGGCCACCTGGTAAAGGGCGATGCCCAGGGCCACGGAGGCGTTTAGGGACTCGGCCTCGGGCCGGATGGGGATGCGGAAGAGCTCGTCGCAGCTTTCCCTCACCAGCCTGCGCATCCCCTCCCCCTCCGAGCCCACCACCAGGGCCAAGGGCCTCCCGAGATCCAGCTCCTTGGGGGTCTTCTCCCCCTTGGGGTCCAGGCCGTAGACCCAAACCCCCCGTTCCTGGAGTTCCTTGAGGGCCCGGGGCAGGTTCTTCACCTTGACGAGGGGAAGCTTCAGGGCCGCCCCGGCGCTCGCCTTCAGGGCCAGGGGGGAGAGGGGGGCGGCCCGGCGTTCCTCGGAGAGGACCCCGTGGGCCCCTAGGGCCAGGGCGCTCCGGATCATGGCCCCGTAGTTCCTGGGGTCGGTGATGCCGTCCAGGGCCACGAGGAGGGGGGGCTCTTTGCGGGACTGGGCTAGGCGGAAGGCCTCCTCCAAGGAGGCGTAGCGGGGCGCTTCCACCAAGGCAGCGATCCCCTGATGGTGGGTGGTCTTGAGGAGGGTGTCCAGCTCGATCCGGGGGACCGGGATGTAGGGGGCCCCGAGCCTTTCCAGCTCCCTCAGGAGCCAGCCCTCTACCCCCCTGGCCACCAGGACCCGCCGGGCCCGCCCTTCCTTCAGGGCCTCGAGGACTGGGTTCCGCCCGTAGATCCACATGGCCCGAGTCTAGGGCGTTGGTATGATGTGGGGGAAGGAGGCGGCATGTACAAGAGCATCCTCATACCCACGGACGGGAGCCCCTGCAGCTTCCAGGCCCTAGAGCACGGCCTAGACCTGGCCAGGGCCCTTTCAGCCAAGGTCCACTTCCTCTACGTCCTAGAAAACCCCGCCCAGGCCATCTGGGTCACTCCCGAGAGCGTCCCCTACGGCCTGGAGCTCCTGGAGGACCTGAAGAAGGCAGGGGAGGAGACCGTCGCCAAGGCCTTGGCCCTAGCTCAGGAGCAGGGGGTGGAGGCCACGGGGGAGGTGAAGGAGGGGGTTCCTATCCCCACCATCGTGGAGGCGGCCAAGGGCTTTGACCTCCTGGTCATGGGCACCCACGGGCGCACGGGGCTGGATAAGCTCCTTCTGGGTTCGGTGACGGAGGGGGTCCTCCACCGCGTTTCCGTCCCCGTCCTGGTGGTGCGCTGCCGTTAGATGCGCCTCGTCTCGGTCTTCGTCTCCTCCCGCCTCCCCCCGGAGGACCCCCTTTACCCCAGGCTTTTGCGCTACGGGGAGGTGCTGGCCGAGGAGGGGTTTGGCCTGGCCTCGGGAGGGTACCAGGGGGGGATGGCGGCCTTGGCCCAAGGGGTGAAGGCCAAGGGGGGGCTGGTGGTAGGGGTGACGGCCCCGAGGCTCTTTCCGGAGAGGCCAGGTCCCAACCCCCATGTGGACGTGGAGCTCCCCGCCGCCACGCTCCCCGAGCGCATCGGCCGCCTTCTGGACCTGGGGGCGGGGTACCTGGCCCTCCCGGGCGGGGTGGGCACCCTGGCGGAGCTCGTCTTGGCCTGGAACCTCCTCTACTTGAGGCGGGGCCTGGGGCGGCCCCTGGCTGTGGACCCCTACTGGCTTTCCCTCCTCCGCCCCCTCGGGGAGATCGCCCGGGAGGACCTGGACCTCATCCAGGTGGTGGCGGACGAGGGGGACCTAAGGGCCTTTTTGAGGTCGCTGTGAGCGAAACCCTTCTCGTCTACGTTCCCGACCTGGGCCAGGGGGTGAGCTTCTACCAGGCCCTGGGCCTGGTTCTGGAGGCGCTCTTGCCCGAGAAGGAGGCCCTTCTGGCCCCGGCGGAAGGCCCCCTTCTCCTCCTCCGGCCGGGGCCTGGGGGGTTGGAGCGGGGGCCGCAGCGGCCCAGGCCCGAGGGGCAGGGGTTCGCCCGGCTGAGGCTGGAGGAGGGGCGGCTGGTCTTCATCGTGGAAAACCTGCCCCACGAGCGGCTCCGCCTCGCCAAGTACGGCCTCCCCTTCCGCGAGGCGGGGGGGCACCTCCTCCTCTTTGACCCTGGGGAGAACCCCATCCTGGTGCGGGAGGGCCCGTGAAGCGGCTTTGGCTTTTGGACCTGGACGACACCCTCCTCCAGGACCACCGGGTGAGCCAGGAGGTCCTGGCTGCTCTGGGGGAGGCGGTGGGGGTGGAGGGGCTTTTCCCCGCGGTGAAGGCCAAGGCGGAGGCCCTCTTCCGGGAAGCCCCCTTCTACCCCTGGGCGGAGGCCATCGGCCACTCCGCCCTCGAGGCCCTCTGGGCCCGGTACGCCACCCCGGGCCTGGAGGTCTTGGCCGCCTGGGCCTGGCCCTTCCGGAAGCGGGCCTTCCAGGAAGCCCTAGAGGCCCTTGGGGGGCCGGTGGAGAGGGCGGGAGAGCTGGCCGAGGCCTTCTTCCAGGAAAGGCGCCGCTATCCCCTCTTCCCCGAGGTGTGGGAGTTTCTTTCCGCCCTAAGGGAGAGGGGGGCCATCCCCGTCCTCCTCACCAACGGGGTGCCGGACCTGCAGCGGGAAAAGCTCTTCGGGGCGGGGCTTGGGGGGGCCTTTCCCCTGACCCTGATCTCGGGAGAGGTAGGCCTGGGCAAGCCCGACCCCCGGCTCTTCCGCATGGCCCTCTGCGCCTTTGGGGCGGGCCCTGGGGAGGCGGTGATGCTGGGGGACAACCCGGAGCGGGACGTCCAGGGAGCTTTGCTTGCGGGCATCCAGGCGGTCTGGGTGGACCGGGGCCACCGCCCCCCCGACCCCCGGTTTCCCCCCACCTCACCGTGAGGGACCTCCGGGAGGCCCTGGCCCTTTTGGGGTAGACTCCAGGCCATGTACGAGGTCCTCCTCTTCCTCCACAACCTGGTGCGCTGGCCCGTCCTCCTCTTCGGGGTTTGGGCCCTTCTGGACCCCAGGCCCCGCCCCGGGGCCTTCTTCGCCCACACCCTGACCCTGCAGGTGGTCCTGGGGGTGGTCCTGGCCTTCCTTAGCCCCCTTTTCCTGGGGGCCCTCGCGGCCCTGGAGGAGGTCATGCGCACCCCCGGCGAGGCCCGCTACTTCGTGGCCGAGCACTGGGTGGGAGGGCTTGTGGCCCTGGGGCTGGCCCACGGGGGGCTTTCCCAGGCGCGAAAAGGGAGGCCTTGGGCCCGGCTCCTCTTTGGGCTAGCCCTCCTCGTGGTGCTCCTTTCCATCCCCTGGTTCCGGCCCCTTTTCCGGCTCTAAAGCGGGCGGGCCACCTCCAGGTTCACCCCAAGGGTCCTTAGGCCCGGGGACGGATGCCTCCCGGCGGCCTTGGGGCGAGGGGTGGCGGAAGAGGCGGAGAACCCTTCCCTCCAGGTCCAGCACCCATACCTCCCGGACCCCGTGTTGGGCGTAAAGGGGTGCTTTTTCTAGAGGACTCGGCCACCCCCACCAGAAGGGGGATGCCCCCAGGGCCCGGGTGGGCCTCGAGGTACAGGCCTTCCCGGGGCTTGAGGAGGGACAGGTCCGGCTTCGGCCTAGAGCAAGCCTCCAGGCCCACCGGGTCCCGTATGGCCATGGGGCAACGCCCCTCGGCCTCTAGGGGGGCCGGCGCAAGGCGGCGTGGGGGCTACCGATGGGGCTCATCTGCCACATCCCCCTCCAGGAGTTCCACCCGGTCGTCCTCCCGTAAGGAGGCCCGCTTCCGCCATCCGGTGATACGCCTCCGCGGAGAGGCGCTTGCGGACCGGGGTCAAGGCCTTAGCCTGGCCCGTAGGCCACCGCCGTGTACCCCACCACCCGCCCCCTGTCCCCGGAGGCCTCGGCGCTGGTGGCGTAGGCGAGGAGCCTGGGCTTCCAGCCCAGCCCCCGGGCTAAGGCGGTGAGGCCCGCCCAGGGAAGGCGGCCGCAGGCCTCGGCCCCGGAAAGGGCCTCGGCCTCCAGGCTAAGGGCAGCCTCCAGGGTCCTCCGGTCCCGCTCCCGGGCCACGGGGTCCGGGTGGTAGTGGGAGAGGTCGCTGCTGGCCACCACCAGGTCCGTGGGAAAGAGCTCCTCCAGGAGGGCCTCGGCCACCCCCAAGGGGTCCACCTCCCCGAAGAGGAGGGGGAGGATGGGGACGCCGGGGAGGGCCACCTGGAGGAAGGGGAGGAGGACCTCGAGGCTGTGCTCCTCCAGGAAAGGCTCCTCTAGCTCCAGGAAGGGAAAGCTCCTTCCAAGAAGCCTCCTCGCCCCCTCCAGGTCCACCGCCACCTCCCCCAAAGGGGTGCGCCAGGCCCGGTAGGGGTAGAAGGCCACCCCCAGGAAGGGGACGAAGTGGCTGGGGCCAAGGAGCAAGGCCCGCCCCGCCCGGCCCCGCCAGGCGGAGAGGGCCTGGAAGCCCTCCGCCGCCACCTTTCCCGAGCAGAAGTAGCCCGCGTGGGGGGAGAGGATCCCCCGGACCCCGGGCAGAGGCGGGGTCTTGGCGGCCCGTAGGAGGCCTTCCACCTCCCTCCGCAGGACCTCCCCGTCCTTGGGGTAGAAGTACCCCGCAACCCGTTCCACCCTCACCCTTGGCCCGACGCCCATGGCTTTCCCTTCGGGTTGGCCACCTGGGGCCCCTGGTGGGGTATTCAGGTCCATACCCCGGGGATCTTCCTCCCGCACCCCGGGCAGACCCCGGGCTCCCGCCATAGGGGCTCCGCCCTGAACCCCCGCCTGCGGATGAGGAGCCGGCCGCAGTCCGGGCAGGAGGTGGAGCCCCTCTCCTCGTCCAGGACGTTGCCCACGTAGACGAAGCGGAGGCCCTCTTCCTTGGCGATCCCGTAGGCCCTGACCAGGGTGGCGTGCCGGGTGGGCCTAAGGTCCAGCATGCGGTAGTCGGGGTGGGCGGCGGTGAGGTGCCAGGGGATCTCCGGGGAGAGGCCCTTGAGGAAGCGGGCCATGGCCCGGACCTCGGCCTCCGAGTCGTTGTAGCCCTCGAGGAGCAAGGTGGTGACCTCCACCCACACCCCAGAGGCCAAGAGGTGCTCCAGGCTTTCCAGGACGGGCCCGAGCCGGGCCCCGCAGATCTCCCGGTAGAACTTCTCGGTGAAGCCCTTTAGGTCCACGTTGGCCGCATCCAGGTAGGGTCGGATGTAGTCCCAGGCCTCCTCCGTCTCAAAGCCGCTGGTGACGAAGACGTTCTTCATGCCCTGGGCCTTGGCCAGCCTGGCGGTGTCGTGGGCGTACTCCACCCATACGGCAGGCTCATTGTAGGTGTAGGCGAGAAGCCTCACCCCTAGGGCCTCGGCCTCCGCCACGATCCTATGGGGTGGCCAGTCCTCGCCGATGGGCCGGTCCGGGCGGCCCTCCGGGCTCACATGGAACGCCCGGAACTGGGAGATCTGCCAGTTCTGGCAGAAGGCGCAGAAGAGGTTGCAGCCCACGGTGCCCACGGAGAGGATCCCTTCCCCGGGGTGGAAGTGGTAGAGGGGCTTCTTCTCCACCGGGTCCAGGTGCACCGCGGCCGCCTTGCCGTAGGTGACCAGGTAGAGCCTGCCGCCCAGGTTGCGGCGCACGCCGCACTTCCCCGCCCCGCCCTGGGGAACCGCGCAGTAGTGGGCGCAGGCCCGGCACTGCACAAAGCCCTTGGGCAGGGGGCGCTTCAGGTCCGCTTCCCTTAAGGTGGCGGTCAGGGCCATTTGATAGGGCTAGCCCCAGTATAGCAGACTGGGGGCGTGGCCCCCTTTCCTCCCGAAAAGGAAGAGGACTTCGCCCCCTTCTTCCCCAAGGAGGCCCTGCGCCGGGGCCTGGCCTACGCCAAGGAGGGCCGGGTGCGCCGGGTCTTTAGGGTGGGGGAGCGGCTTCTTGGCGAGGTCCAGGGCTCGCTTCCTGAGCCCTACCGGGTGGAGGTGGGGCCGGGCCTCGTGGGGCGGTGCACCTGCCCCTACCCCGACTTCCCCTGCAAGCACGCAGCAGCCCTCCTCTACGCCTACCTCGAGGCCCGCCCCAAGGAGGACCTCCTCCTGGCCATAGACCGCCTCTCCCCCAAGGAGGCCCAGGCCCTCCTCAGGGGCTTGGCCCAGGTGCCGGAGGTGGCCCTCCTCCTCGGGGAGGCGCTCCTCCCCAAGGAGGCCTTTTTGGAGGCGGTGCGGGCCCTGCGCCAGGCCTTCCTCCTCGGGGGAGGGAAGGAGGAGGCCCAAGCCCTCCTCATAAGGCTTCCCCAGGTGGGGGAGGGGGAGGTCCTAGCCTTCCTGGAGGCCCTCCTCGAGGCCCCCTTGGACCCCGAGGCCTACCTCAGGGCCGGGGCCATGCGGTACCTGGAGGTGTCCCAAGACCCCCTGCCCCTCCTTCGCCTTTACCTCAAGGCCCCTTCCCCTGCCTTGGAGGAGGCCCTCCTGGAGTTGGGGAAGAGGGCTCCGGAGAGGCTTCTCCCCCACCTTTCCGGCAAGGACCCCTTGGGCCTGAAGCGGGCCCTCAAGGAGAGGCTCCTCTTCGCCCTGGGGCGGGAGGAGGAGGCCTTGGGCCTCATGCGGGAGGGTCTGGAGGGCCCGGAGGACTACCTGGCCCTGGTGGAGCGCCTCCTCGCCTTGGGCCGGGAGGCGGAGGCCCTCCGCTACGCCGAGGAGGCCCTGGAGTGGTTCGGCAAGGACCCGAGGCTCTTCCCCCTGGTGGACCTCCTGGCGAGGCGAAGGGGAAGGCCCGAGGACCTGGCCCTCCGCTTCGCCATGAGGCCGAGCCTCGAGGGCTACGCCGCCCTCAAGGCTCTCCTGGGCAAGGGCTTTGCAGCCAAGCGGCGGGAACTTCTGCGCCTGGCGAAAGACCCCGCCCTCCTGGCCCGGATCCACCTCCTGGAGGAGGACTGGCGGGCCCTGGACCGCCTCCTCAAGGGGGCTCCCCGGGAGGCCTACCCCGCCTTGGCGGAGGCCCTAGCGGAGAGGCTTCCCGAGGAGGCGGTCCGCCTCTACCTGGAGGCGGCCAGGGACCTCCTGGAGGCCGGGGGTAGGGGGCGGTACCGGGAGGCCGCGGCCCTCTTGGTCCGGGCCCGGGCCCTGGACCCGAGGCGGGTGGCCGCCCTCCTGGAGGCCCTTAAGGGCCTCTACCCCCGCCGCCGGGCCCTTTGGGAGGAGCTCGGGGCCCAGGGGCTTTCCCCCTAACCCCTTTCTTACCCTCTTCCGGAAGAATGGGGAGGATGGAGCGGTTTCCCTGGGTGGAGGTCTTCCGCGGTTTGGCCATCTTGGAGGTGGTCCTCCACCACCTCCTGGGCCGCTTCCTGCGGGAGGTGCCCCCCGAGACCCCCCTTTGGCTTCTCCTAGCAGCCCTGAACCGGACCCTGCACTTCGCCGTGCCCGCCTTCCTCTTCCTCACGGCTTTAGTGATCGGGGCCAGCTTCTTGCGCTCCTTCTCCCTGGGGCGCTACCTGGGAAACCGGGCCCTCAGGCTCCTCTGGCCCTACCTCCTCTGGAGCGGGGTCTACCTGGCCTTCCGCTACTTTGACCACGGGGTCTTCCAGCCCGAGCGCCTCCCCCACCAGCTCCTCTGGGGCAAGGCCTACTTCCACCTCTACTTCCTGGTGGTGGCCCTGCAGCTCACCCTCCTCCTGCCCCTCTTCCTGCCCATGGTGCGGGGGCAGGCCCATGGGGTCTGGTTTCTCCTCCTGGGCCTAGGGGGCACCCTGCTCATCTACCTCCTGAACCGCCACTACCGCTTTCTGCCCTACCCCGGGAGCTTCGTCCTCTGGTACCTGCCCGCCATCGCCCTGGGCCTCTACCTGGCGAGCCGCCTGGAGCTCCTTCCCCGCCTCCTCCGCCTCTGGCTCTGGGCCTTGGGCCTGGCCTTCTTGGGGCTTGGCCTCTACCTGCCCTTGGCCCTCGAGGTCCTGCAGAGGCGCCCCGTCAACACGATGCACTACCAGCTCGCCCACTGGCTCTACACCACGGCCATGGCCTTCCTCCTCCTGGCCCTGGCCCACCGCCTGGCCCAAACCCGCTGGCAGACCCCCCTGGCCTTCCTGGGCCGCTACTCCCTGCAGATCTACCTCCTCCACCCCATGGTCATGCGCCTCCTGGAAAAAAACCCGGGCTTCCCCGAGCCCCTGGGGCTTGGGCCGGCCTTCTTGGTCTACCTCCTCCTGGCCTTCGGCCTTCCCCTCCTCCTGGCCCACCTCCTGGCCCGGGTCCGGGTCTCCCCCCTCCTCTTCGGTCGATGAGGCTCCTTTGGCTTCTCCTTCCCCCCCTCGCCCTGGTCCTCTGGGCGCTTCTGAACCCTCCGCCCTTCGTCTGGGAGGGGGAGGGGATCCGGTACCGGCGGGCGGGGGTGGGCCTCTTCGCCCAGGTCTGCCGGCCAAAGGGGCCGCCCCAGGGGGCGGTTCTCCTGGTCCCCGGGGGGTTTGGCCCCCCCACGGCCAGCATGCTGGCCCGGTGCCGGGCCTGGGGGGAGCGGGGCTTTTTAGGGGTGGTGCCCCACCTCCGGGGCCGGGGGAAGAGCGGAGGGAGGATCACGGGCTGCCTGGAGGAGGCGGAGGACCTGGCCCACCTAGCCCGTCTTCTCCCCCGGCTGGGGGCAGACCGGCACGCCTACGCCGGCTACTCCCTGGGGGCCTGCGTGGCCCTTAAGGCGGCGGCCCTCGAGGGGAAGGCCAGGGGGGTGGTCTTCGCCATCGGCCCCGTGGACTTTGCGGAACAAGTGGACATCCTCAGGCAAAGCCGCCCCGAGGCCCTCCTTCGCTGGCGGGAGGTCTTTGGGGAGGGCCCGGAGGCCCTGGCCCGCCAAAGCCCCCTGCCCCATGCCTCCCGCCTTCAGGCCCCCCTCCTTATCCTCCAGGCGGGCAACGACCCCCTAATCCCCCCCACCCAGGCCTGCCGCCTCCGGGACGTGCGCGAGGCCATGGGGCGGCGGGTCCACCAGGCGGCCTTGACCCGGGAGGGGGGGGTCTGGACGGGGCCCCTCACCAAGGGCCGGGCCTGCCTCCGGCCCACGGGTTTCGGCCCAGAGGAAGAGGACCACCTGATCCTCTTCCCCGACCTGCACCACACGGTGATCCCCGCCATGGAGGCCTTAGCGGAGAGGTTCCTCCTGGCCTGGATGCGCCCTTGACAAGCAAGAGGGTTTCCGCCATAGTTAGATTTGCGGCCAGTCCTGGAGGGTTGGCCGAGCGGTTGAAGGCGGCGGTCTTGAAAACCGCTGTGGGCCTTGCGCTCACCGGGGGTTCGAATCCCTCACCCTCCGCCAAAGCCCATGGAGAGGTGGCCGAGTGGTCTAAGGCGGCACCCTGCTAAGGTGTTGCACCGGCAAAACCGGTGCCGCGGGTTCGAATCCCGCCCTCTCCGCCAAAGGGCCCGGAAAGCTCCGGGCCTTTTATGGTGCCATGGTGGCCCTGCCCCTCCCTCCTCTGCTGCCCTGCCGCTTCCTCAGAAGAATCAACCGCTTCCTGGTGGAGGCGGACGTGGGACCCCTGCACCTCCCCAACTCCGGGCGCATGGCCGAGCTCCTCACCCCTGGGACCCCTTGCCACTACCAGAGGAAGCCCACCCCCAAGGGCCTGGGCCGGATGGTCCTGGTGGAGAGCCGAGGGGTCCTGGTGGGGGTGGACGCCACCTTGGCGGGGGACTTGCTGGCGCTTCTCCTCCTCTCGGGGCGCTTCGGGGCCTTGGAGGCCCTAAGGCGGGAGGTGCCCCTTGGGGGGAAAAGGCTGGACTTCTGGGCCCGGCTTTCTGGGAAGGAGGCCTTCCTGGAGGCCAAGAACTGCAACCGGGTGGAAGGGGGTCTGGCCCTCTTCCCCGACGCCCCCACCAAGAGGGGGGCACACCACCTAAAGCTCCTTGCGGACTTCGCTCGAAAAGGGGGGAGGGCCTACGCCGTCTGGATGGTCCAGCACCCCCTGGCCCAGGCCTTCGCCCTGGACCCCGAGGACGGGCCCCTTCTCGTGGCGGCCCGGGAGGCGGAAGAGGCAGGGGTAGGGCTTCTCGCCTTCCGGGTGTGCCCCAGCCTCAGCGAACTCCGCTTGGAAGACTCTCTCCCCTGGGTCTGGCCCTAGCCCCCCAGGAGGATCTGGAAGGCCACCATGAGGGCCACGGCCAGGGTGAGGGCGGTGGCCACCCCGCTGGCCTCCGCCTCCTTGAGGGCGTCGGGGAGGAGTTCTGCCACCGCCATCCAGATCATGGCTCCGGCGGCAAAGCCCAGGCCCACGGGCAAAGCGGGTTGGAATAGCTCCACGAAGAGGAAGGCGGGCACGGCCATGAGGGGCTGGGGCAGGCTGGAGAAGACGCTCCAAAAGGCGGCTCCCAGAACGCTCACCCCCCTCGGGATCAGGACCAGGCTGATGGCCAGCCCCTCGGGGATGTTGTGCACGGCGATGGCTAGGGTGATGAAGACCCCCAAGGCCTCCCCGCCCCCGAAGGCCACCCCTACCCCCACCCCCTCGGCGAAGGAGTGCAGGGTCATGATCCCCACGATCATCAAGGCCTTGCGGGCGTCCAGGCCGTTTAGAATACCGAAGCTTACCTCCCGCCCCTCCAGGTAGCGGTGGGAGAGCTGGATGAAGATGAGGCCCAACAAGACCCCGAGAAGGGTTCGGCCCAGGTGGTAATCCACCCCCTCGTAGATGAGGCCGAAGCTGGCGGAAAGCATCAGCCCTGCGGCGGCGGCTTGGGCCAGGCCCAGGTGCCGCCTCAGGATGTTCCTGGTGAAGAGGAAGGGCAGGGCTCCGAGCCCGGTGGCCACCGCAGTGAGGAGGGCGTAGAGGAAGACCGTCCAGGGGGAGATGGCTAAGGCCTCCACGGCCGTATTTTATTGCAAGTGAGTATCGGTAGCAATAAGTTATCCCTTCACCGCTCAGGCTACCACTTCCCGATCCTGGCCCAGGAGGGGGTCGTGGCCGCCATCCGGGAAGGCCAGGTGGCCTGTTGCTCCGGCCGGGGAGGGAGGCCCGGGGTGCGGGGTGAAGCCGCGGGGGCAGAGGTTCATGTCCCGGACCGCCCCGCCTGGACGCCCGAAGGGGGGCATGGTAAAACGGGGAGGAATGCTTTCGGGTAACCTCGCGGAGTTTCCCTTTTCTTCCCTGGTGGGCGCCCTCATGGGAGCCGGGCGCACGGGGCGGCTCCTGGTCCGCCCCCCTTTTCTGGAGGCCGAGGTTTACCTGAGGGGAGGGCAGGTGGTCCACGCGCGGGTCCAGGCCGGGGAGCGGGGCCTTGAAGGGGAGGAGGCCCTGGACCTCCTGGCGGGGCTCAAGCAGGGTCCCTTCGCCTTTGAGCCCGAGGCCCTCCCCCCCCGCACCACCCTCCTCGGGGGATTGGCGGTTCCCGCCCGCTTGGCTGAGGCCCAGGCGGCGTGGGGAGGGCTGAACCTGCCCGCCGACTGGGGTTACCGCCTCCGCCTGGGCCCAGGGGGTAGGGAGGTGGAGCTTTCCCCCGAGGCCTTGGGGGTTCTGGCCCAGGTGGAGGGGAGGCGTATCGCCGAGGTCCTCCTGGCCCCAGGCCCCTTGCGCCTGGCCCGCGTTCTGAACACCCTTCTTCAGATGGGGGTCCTCGAGGCCGTCCCCGTGGTTTCCCTTTCCCCCGTTTCCCTCCTGGTCCTCCCCATCTACGGCCCGGGCTCGGGGATGGCCTACGTGGACGAGCCCCTTTATGCGGAGTGGGCCCGGGTCATCCGCCACGGGTTCCGCCTGAGGCTTAGCCCCTCGGGGATCCTTATAGAGGTGCGCCCCAGGCCCAACATCCCCGGGCGGCTTGGGCTTTTGGAGGAGGACCTTAGGCGCTTTCGCCTGCGCCGAGGGGATAAGGTGGAGGTGGTGCCGGAGGTGTGAGCATGGATATCCTGGCCCTGAACGAGTATCTAAACCGCATCGTCTACGGCTTCCCTATGAAGCTGGTCTTCCTCCTGGTAGGGGCATACCTGGTCATCTTCCGGATCCGCTGGTTCAGTGCCCCCTTCCGCATGATGCGGGTCTCCTTCAGCGAGACCCTGGGGGCCATCCGGGAGCGGGCCTTTGGCTTCGGCGGCCAGATCACCCCCTTCCAGGCCACCATGGTGGCCCTTTCCGCCACCATCGGCACCGGCCACCTCTTGGGCATGCTGGCGGCGGTGCTCCTGGGGGGGCCTGGGGCCGTCTTCTGGATGTGGCTGGGCTACTTTTTCGGCACCGGCAGCAAGTTCGCCGAGGCCACCTTGGCGGTGCACTACCGCCGTCGCTACGCTGACGGCTCCGTCTCTGGGGGGCCCATGCACTACCTCTCCCGGGGCCTGCCCAGGCTCAGGTTTTTGGGGCACCTCTTCGCCCTCTTCGCCGCGGTGGCCGCCTTCGGCATCGGCAACCTCTCCCAGGCGGGGGCGGTGGGGGGGGCCCTTTCCCCCTTGGGGGCGCCCCCGGCCCTGGTGGGCCTCTTTTTGGCCCTCCTGGTGGGCGTGGTCCTGGGCGGGGGAATCGTGCGGGTGGCCCGCTTTGCCCAGGTGGTGGTGCCCCTGAAGCTCCTCCTTTTCGTGGTGGCCCTCGGGCCCCTTTTGGTCCTCTACGGGGGGAGGCTTCCCGAGGCCCTGGCCCTGGTCTTCCGGGCCGCCTTCAGCCCCGAGGCTGCCCTGGGAGGGGTAGCGGGGTATAGCCTCTACGCCGCCATCAACGCCGGGCTCGGCCGGGGCATCTTCGCCAACGAGGCGGGGCTGGGCTCGGCGGCCATCGCCCACGCCCAGGCCCAGGTGGACCACCCGATTCGCCAAGGCTTCTGGGGGGTCACGGAGATGTTCGTGAGCTTCCTGGTCACCTCCCTCACCGCCCTCACCTTCATCGCCTCGGGGCTTTGGCAGGAGGGAGGAGGGGCGGCGGAGGCGGCCCAGGCCCTCTTCGGGGCCCACCCCCTGGGCGGGGTCATCCTGGCCCTCACCGTGGCCGTCTTCGCCCTGGGGACCATGGTCTCCTGGGGCTTCTACGGGGAGGAGGCCGCCGCCTTCCTCTTCGGGGAAGGGGTGCGCTGGCCCTACCGCCTGGCCTTCGCCACCCTGGCCTTCGTGGGGCCTTTGGGGGGCCTCGAGGCCTTTTTGGCGGTCTCTGATACCCTAAACGGCTTCATGGCCATCCCCAACCTCCTGGGCCTGGTGCTCCTCGGGGGGGTGGTGGGGCGGCTGGTCTACGGCTTCTTCCGCGGGGAGCCCTGGGTGCCGCCCCGCTAATACCACCCCATGCTGGCTTGCGCCAGCATGGGGACCCCGGTGATGCCACCCCATGCTGGCTTGCGCCAGCATGGGGGCCCCGGTGGAAGGTTCCCGGGAGGCTTTTCTGAGCAGAGCGAAGGAAACAGGCAGAAAGGGTACAAGTACCCCGCCGCGACGGGGTACTTAGCGGAAAAGGGCCTTGATGGCCTTCTCCAGCTCCTCCCCCGCCTTTTTGTCCAGGGTGAGCTTGACCTTGAGGGCCACGCGCAAGGCCTCCTCCTCGAGGGCCTCCCGGCTCTCGCAGGTCTGGAGCCGCTTCACGAAGGGCTCGGCCTTGGGGCCCAGGCGGGCTTTGAGGAGGTCCGAAAGCTTGGCGCAAAGCTCCTTGGGCCCCTCCACGGGGAGGATCAGGCCCCGCTTCAGGAGGCCCGCCAGGATCAGGTAGGCCTTCTCCCCCAGGCTGCTATCCCGCACCACCTCCTCCTCCGTGCGCCGACCGTCGCAGAGGGTGTAGACCCGCCACTCCTCGGGGGTGGGCCTCCAGCCGCTCTCCGGGGGGTTGGGGTTACGGCGGAAGACCATCAGAGGGAGGCCACAATGGCGTCCACGAGCTTCAGGACTAGGTAGACGAAGACCGCCCCCAGGAGGAGGATGAGGGAAAGGAGGAGGAGGAGAAGGCTGCTGGGCTCCTGCCAGACGAGGAGGAAAACCCCCAGGTAGGCCAGGGCGAAGAAGAGGATGAGAAAGAGCATCTGGCTGCCACGTTCCCCTATGACTCCACCAGGGATAGCCCGCTTAAGCCGGAAGCCGTAGAGGACGTTGTAGACCATGATTCCTAGGCCTACTAGGAACAGGATTTTTTCCATGTCCCCATACTACCCTGTCCACTCCCGGATGGGCAGAAGCTCCCCGCCCTGAACCTCCTTGCGCAAGGGGCGGTAGCGGCGGTCAAACCAGATCTCCAGCACCGCCCGGTCCAGGCTCCTCGGGGCCACGATCTCCTTGCGCACGTAGTAGCCCGTTTCCGTGGGGGAGATCTCCATGCTCTTGGAGAGCCGGATTTCCACCACCTCCCCGCTCCTCGTGCGCACCCGCACCCGGAAGGCCAGGGGGCCTTCGGGCTTCACGTGAGGGTCCTTGCGAAAGGGCCACATCTTACCCCTCCTTCAGTTCGGCTACCCTGGCCCCCGTGAGGGCTAGAAGCTCCTCCGGGGTTAGGGCGAAGAGGGCCCTGGGGGTCCCCCCCGCGGCGAAGAGCCTTGGATGGACCAGGAGGTCCCGGTCCAGGAAGGCGGGGAGGGGGGTGGCGTGGCCCACGGGCGGCACCCCCCCGATGGCGTAGCCCGTGAGGGTTCGCACCTCCTCGGGGGTAGCCCGGCGCAGGGCCTCCCCCACCAGGGCCTCGGCCTTCCTCTGGTCCAGGCGGTTCTTCCCGCTCACCAGGAAGAGGTAGGCGCCCTTTGCCCCTAGGAAGACCAGGCTCTTCACGATCTGCCCCACCTCGGCCCCCACCGCCCTTGCCGCCTCCTCCGCCGTGCGGGTGGAGGTGGGAAGCTCCACCACCCTGAGGTGAGGGAAGCCCAGGGCCCTCAGGGCCTCCTGCACCCTTTGGGCGGAAGGGGAGAGGCTCATAGGGCGTAGAGGAGCTCGGCCAGGAGGGCGGCCCGCCGGGGGATCTCCGGCACCACCACGTACTCCGTCCTTTGGTGGGCGTCCCCGCCTAGGAGGCCCAGGCCGTCCAGGGTGGGCACGCCCAGGTGGGCGGTGAAGTTGCCGTCGGAGCCGCCCCCCACCTGGCCCGGCTTGAGGGTGAGGCCCAGGCTTTCCCCGATGGCCCGGGCCTTTTGGAAGAGGGCCAGGCTTTCTGGGGTGGGCTCCATGGGGGGGCGGTTGAGCCCACCGGAGAGCTCCAGCCTGGCCCCGGGGAGGACCGGGGTGAGGGCCTTGAGGGCCTCCTCCACCCGCCTTACCTCCTCTAGGCTCCAGGCCCTGAGGTCTATCTCCACCTCCGCCTCTTCGGCGACCACGTTGCTCACCGTGCCGCCCCGGACCACGTTGGGGCCCAGGGTGGTGCCCTTCTCCCCGTCCTCGAGGGCCGCTACCCTCAAGACCTGATGGGCCAGCTCCAGGATGGCGTTCACTCCCTTCTCTGGCTCCACCCCTTGGTGGGCCGCCTTCCCCAGGGCCTTGAGGCGGTAGAGGCCCACCCCCTTGCGGGCCACCTTGAGGTCCCCTTCCGCCGTAGGAGGCTCCAGGACCAAGGCGGCCCGGGCCTTCTTGGCCGCGGCTTCGATGAGGGGGCGGCTTCCCGGGGAGCCCACCTCCTCGTCGGGGGTGAAGAGGACCTCCAGGGAGGGAAGCCTCCTCCCCGTGGCCTCCGCGTGGCGCAGGGCGTAGAGGAGGGCGACGATCCCCCCCTTCATGTCGTAGACCCCTGGGCCTATGGCCTTCTCCCTTTCCAGGCGGAAGGCCTCGGGAAAGCTCCCCTTGGGGTGGATGGTGTCGTAGTGGCAGAGGATGAGGACCGGGGTACCCTCCCCTTCCCGCCTCAGGAGGAGGACGGGGCCTTTGGGGGTTTCCTTGCGGGAAAGCCGCCCCCCCAAGGCCCCGAAGGCTTCCTCCAGGAAGAGGGCCGCCTCCTTGAGGCCCAGGAGGTCCCCCGAGGGGGACTCCCGGCGCACGAAGGCCTCGAGGTCCTTGAGGAAAGGGGGTAGGTTGGCCTTCATCCATGCCAGGGTTTCCATGCCCCCATTATGCCCCAGGGGCTCTTGGCAAGGGGGCTTCCCCGTGGTATAAAGAGAGGGTATGCCCTTCGGGGCCGGTTCACACGGGAGGGGGAAATAGGCTTCTCCCCCACCTTTTCGTGTGAGCGCTTTTAGAGCGCCCGCCTTCCTAAGGAAAGGCGCGCAAGGAGGAAAGAGGCGGCATGGAAGAAAAGGCGACCCAGACCCCGGAAAAGACCTTCAGCATGGAACAGGCCCTGCAGGAGGCCGAGGCCCGCCTGGAGAAGCGGGTGCGCCCGGGCCAAGTCCTGACGGGCAAAGTGGTCTTGGTGGGTTCCGAAGGCGTGGCGGTGGACATCGGCGCGAAGACGGAGGGGATCATCCCCTTCAACCAGATCACGGAAAGGCCCCTTTCTGAGGAGGAGCTCAAGGGATTCCTCAAGCCGGGGGACGAGGTGCGGGTCCAGGTGCTCAAGGTGGACCCCGAGACCGGGCAGATCCTCCTCTCCCGCAAGAAGGTGGAGGCCACGGAGCACTGGGACCGCATCCGGGAACTTTACGAGAAGGGGGAGCCGGTCGCCGTCACCGTGAAGGAGAAGGTCAAAGGGGGCGTGATCGCCGATCTCAGGGGCGTGCAGGCCTTCATCCCCGCTTCCCAGCTGGACCTCAGGCGCATCCCCAACCTGGACCAGTACGTAGGCCGGGAGGTTCTGGCCAAGATCATCGAGTTCCACCGCAAGAAGGGGCGGGTCCTCCTCTCCCGCCGGGCGGTGCTAGAGGAGGAGCAGAAGCGGGCCAAGGAGGCCTTCTTCCGGGGTCTAGGACCTGGCCAGGTGGTGGAGGGCACCGTGGTGGATGTGACCGAGTTCGGGGCCTTCGTCAACCTGGGGCCGGTGGACGGCCTGGTCCACCGCTCGGAGATCACCTGGGGCCGTTTCGGCCACCCTCGGGAGGTCCTCCACAAGGGGCAGAGGGTGCGGGCCCAGGTGGTGTCCGTGGACCCCGAGAGGGAGCGGGTCAACCTCTCCATCAAGGCCCTGATCCCCGACCCTTGGACCACGGTGGCGGAGAGGTACCCCGTGGGCACCCGGGTCAGGGGCAAGGTGGTGGGCCTCACCCCCTTTGGGGTCTTCGTGGAGGTGGAGCCGGGCCTCGAGGGCCTCATCCACATCTCCGAACTCTCCTGGACCAAGCGCCCCAAGCACCCCTCCGAGGTGGTGAAGGAAGGGGAGGAGGTGGAGGCCGTGGTCCTCAGGCTGGACCCCGCGGAGCGCCGCCTCTCCCTGGGCCTCAAGCAGACCCAGCCTGACCCCTGGCAGCTTCTGGTGGAGAAGTACCCCCCGGGCACCGTGGTCAAGGGCAGGATCACCGGGGTTACGGACTTCGGGGTCTTCGTGGAGCTAGAGCCCGGCATGGAGGGCCTGGTCCACGTCTCCGAGCTGGATCACAGGCGGGTGGAGAACCCCGCCGCCCTCTTCAAGAAGGGGGAGCAAATGGAGGTGGTGGTCCTCCACATCGACCCCGTGGAGCAGCGGATCTCCCTTTCCCGGAAGCGCCTTCTCCCCCCGCCCCCACCCAAGGAGGAGCGCCCCCGAAGGGCCAAGGGCAAGGAGGGCCGCCCCTCGGGCAAGCGCAAGCCCGCCCCCCGCCGCGAGGAGCGCCGGGAGTACGAGTACGGGGCCGTGGCGGAGTACAACCTTTACGACGCCTCCGCCGTACCCGCTGCCACCGCCAGCGTGAAGCTTGGCGACCTCTACGGGGATCTCCTGGCCAGCCTGGGACTGGAGGAGGAGAAGCAGCGTTGAGGGCAAACCCCCCGCCCTTAGGCGGGGGGTATACCCCTTTCCGCAATCCTTCACCCTAACCTAGCACGAAAGGCCATTCTAGGAGACTACTGGGGCCCCATTCTGGCGCAAGCCAGGATGGGGCGGCGTCAAAGGGCTTCCTGGCCCCTCTCCTTTTTGCCGTAGAAGATGCGCATCAGGATGTAGGTGAGGGTGAAGGTGAGGAGGGGCCCGCCCAGGACCAGGGTCCACAGGACGGCGTTGTTCCCCAGGATGGAGCCCTGCAGCTGGAAGTCGATCTTGTAGCCCGCCAGCGTGCTCATGAGGAAGAAGACCAGGAGGGCCAGGATGGCGCTGGTGCGCACCGGGTGCTCCGAGGGGAGCTCCATGTAGCGCATCTTGTCCTTGCGCACGTCCACGAAGGGGAGGAGGAGGGCGATGATCCCCAGGATCCCCGGGATCAGCACCCCGCCGATGAACTCAGGGCCGATGGTGGCCCCGAAGAGTTGGAACTGCCAGCTAGAGGGGATGATCTGCAGGAGGCCGAAGAGCCAGAGGAAGTACCAGTCCGGCTTCACCGCCGGGGTTTCGGGGGTGGGGGGCCCGAAGGCCTCGATGGGATGGGCCAGGAAGGCCCCCGCGATCAGGGTCATGATGCCCACGTAGAGGGCGAAGAGGATGACCATCATGACCATCTGCTGGGGGTACATGGGCACGCCCAGGATCTTCCCCGGGGCCACCCTCTCCGCGTAGGGGGGTTGGGTGTGCTTTTGCTTGATCATGATCGCCAGGTGGAGCCCGATTAGGGCCATGAGGAGGAGGGGAAGCCAGAGGACGTGGAGGCTGTAGAGGCGGGGGATGGCCCTTTCGGAGCCGGGGAACTCCCCGCCAAAAAAGATGTCGGCTAGGCCTCCCCCCACCCAGGGGATGGACGCAGCGATCCCGTAGCCGATCCGGGTGGCGGTCACGGCGTAGTTGTCGTAGGGGAGGGCGTAGCCGGTGAAGGCGGTGACCACGGTCACGCCCAAGAGGGCCAGGCCCACCAGGTAGTTGAGCTCCCGGGGCTTCTTGTAGGCCCCCGTGAGGAGGATCCTCAGCATGTGCAAGAAGGCGGCGGCGATCATCACGTGGGCCGACCAGTGGTGGAGGCTCCGGATCACCGCCCCGAAGGGGAGGCTGTCGATGTAGAGGACGCTGGCGTAGGCGGCGGGCACCACGCGCCCGTCGGGGAGGCGTACCTCGCGGATGGAGGGCTCGTAGTTCAGGGTGAGGAAGATCCCCGTGAGCACCAAGACGATGAAGGCGAAGAGGGTGATCTCTCCCAGGAAGAAGGAGTGGTGCACGGGGAAGGCCTTGCGCAGGACCTTCTGGTAGAACCCCGAGAGGTCTAAGCGCTCGTCGAGCCACTTGTACATGCTCACCTCCTAGACATGGCACCGGGAAGAGGCCTGGGCCCTGACCCCTACTTCGCCCAAAAACTCGCCGGCGGCCACCAGGACCCCGTCCTCTACCCTGAGGGGAAGCTGGGGCACGGGCCTGGGCGGGGGGCCGGAGATGATCCTAGCCCCTTGGGCCAGGTCAAAGACGCCGGCGTGGCAGGGGCAGAGGGCGGCCCTCCTGTCCGCTACCCACTGGCTCACGATGCAGCCCAGGTGGGTGCAGACGGCAGAGTAGGCCACCACCCCCTCCACCCCGTGCTCGGCCACCTCGGGGGAGAGCTCCTCGGGGGCGTAACGGACCACCAGAACCGTGTTTCGGGCTTCCCCGCTCTTGACCACCTTGGTCTTGGGGTCCATGGGGTAGGCCAGGACGAAGGGGTCGCCCGGCTTCAGCTCCTCCAGGCGGATGGCCTTGGGTTCCCTAGCTCCTTGGGCATAGACCAGGATGTCCCCAGCCCTCAGGGGTTCCCTCTCTGGGGTCACCTCCCTCCTGGGCCTCAGACTCGCCCCCACGTAGAAGGCCGAGACCAAGGAGAGGCCGATGCCGGTACCGATGGCGGTCTTGATGAATAGCCGCCTCTGCGATTTCTTCAAGCGAACCTCGCGCTCGTCCATGCCGCTCCTTTACCAGGGGAACTCGCCCTTCTCCCCTTCGGTGACCACTTCCTCCCGTACGAAGAACCGCCGGTAGAGGCCGAAGAGGGCGGCTACCACCAGGCTTATCCCGCCGAAGATGAGGCCCTGGAGCCAGGTGGGGTTGTACCCCGTCTGGGCGGAGTACACGATGAGGCGAACGAAGAAGCCGGAGAGGGCGGTGAGGAGGAGGACCAGGATCACCCCCGCGGCCACCGGGGCGGTGGACGGGGTGGGAAAGTGGCGGCCTGGGCGGAGCTCGAGGCCCTCTAGCCAGTAGGAGATCAGGCCCATGAGGCCGTACAGGAGGAAAAGGGCCCCAAAAGCCATGAGGCCGATCTGGCCCACGGAAAGCTCCTCGGGGGTGTGGCCCTGGAGGCGGGCGATGTGAAGGCCATTCAGGTAGGCCGCATAGAACAGGCCCAGGGCCAGGATCAGGCTGAAGGTGGGTAGGACGAAATCGTTGCGGTACACGCTGCCCCCCTCAGTCCACGGGCCCGAAGGCGTTGCCCCAGGCGTTGCGGATGTAGGTGGCCACCGCCCTCAGCTCCTCCTCTGTGAAGCCAGCGCCCACAGGAGGCATGGCCCCGCGCCCGTTCCTGGTGACGTTGATGATCATTTGCGCGTCCCGGAGGTTGGCGTTCCCCGCCAGGGCCGGCATGACAGGAGGTATCCCCTGGCCGTTTACCCCGTGACAGGCGGCGCATTGGGCGTTGTAGAGGTTCTGGCCCTTTTCCATGAGGGCCGGGTCCACCTCGGCGGCGAGTTGGACGCTGGCTTTCTCCTGGGGGGCCTCCTGGGCCGGGGGGGCCACCTCGGCTATGATCCTCTCCGCGGTGGGGGATAGGGCGAAGTAGGCCCAGATGCTTCCCAGGACCACCACCGAGGCCACCGCATACCAGATGGGGTTGAAGCGCACCGGCTCCACGGGAAGCTCGGGCTCGCCCACCGCAAGGCGAAGCTCCACCTCCCCCGCCACCTCCCCCCCTTCATCCAGGCCCACGACCAGGACTTCGGGGTAGTTGTTCACGGTGAAGGGGATTTCCCGCACCTCCTGGCCTCCCCCTCGGAAGTGGGTTACCACCCTCAGGATGTGCTCCCCATCGGGGACCTTCCGGGTGTCCAACTTGAGGCGGTAGGGGGGTTCCTTGAGGACCGCCAGGGGCTCCCCTGCCCCGTCCAGGTAGACTTCGATCCGGTCTACGACCATGCCACCTCCCTTTTGTGAATAGGGGTGCAAAGCCCCACCCCACCACTATAAGACCCCAGGGGCAAGGACATATGTCCTGCCCTTATAGTAGGCCGTATAGGCGGGATACGCTCTGCCGCACCCCAGGGGCTCCGCCCCCCACCTCCAGAGCCCCCGTTCCCCCGAAGCCCCGGAGGAAGGGGGCGAGCCTGGCCCAGGGGACGCTGCCTGCGCCCACGGGCAGGTGGTCGTCCCGCCTTCCGTGGTTGTCGTGCAGGTGGAGGTGGAGGAGGCGGTCCCCCAGGGCCTCGAGGTAGAGGAGAGGCCCCCGGGGGCCGAGCTCCACGAGGGCGTGGCCCACGTCCAGGCAGAAGCCGTACTGGGGAAAGCGCAAGAGGAGATCCTTTAGGGCCTCTGGTCCCTTCAGGAGGTCCTCTTCCGAGAGGGCCAGGTTCTCCAAGGCCACGGGGAAGGGGAGGGGCAGCAGGGCGGAGAGGGTCTCCTCCAGGGCCTCCTGGGCCAGGGCCAGGGCCAAGGGGTGGCAGAGGGGCACCCGGCCCGTGTGCAACACCCCCACCTTGGCCCCCAGGGCCTCCCCGAACTCCAGGGCCCTGAGGAGGCGCTCTCGGGAGAGGCTTCGCACGCTGGGGATGAGGCTCGCCGGGTTGAGCTCCACGAAGGGGAGGTGGAGGGTGAAGCCCACCCCCAGGGCCTCTCCGGTGGCCTTTAGGCTTTTGGGCTCCGGAAGGGGCAGGACCTCGTGGAGGTCGTAGTTCACCTCCAGGTCCACCCCCAGCTCGGCCGCCAAGGGGAAGGCCTCCTCATATCCCAGTTCCGCACTGAAGGGGCTAAAGCCCAGACGCATGGGGCCATCCTACCGGATGGCCTCCGCCCTCCTCTGGGCCTCCTCCAAGGCCCTCTGGGGCGGTAGGCCTCCCTTGAGGCTCCTCTCCAAGGCTTCGGCCAGGAGGCCCGCCCAGGCGGAGAACTGGGGCAGGCGGGGCCTTTCCTGGGCGTGGGCGATCTGCTCAAAGGCCACCCTGCGAAAGGGATTTTCCCGGTAGAAGCCCTCCAGCAGGGGGGTGGCAGACTTGCGCACCGGCACGTAGTAGCTGGCCTCCACCCAGCGGGCCACGTTTCCGGGCTCCATGAGGTACCTCCAGAACTCTATGGCCCCCCGCACCTGGGCCTCGCTGGCCCCCCTCAGGACCACCAGCTGCGCCCCCCCTAGGGGCACCTTCCCCCCTGGTTCCCGGGGCACGGGGGCCACCCCCAGGTTGAAGGCGAAGGAGAAGTTCTCCGCGGCGGGCCAGTTGGCGATGGAGGCCATGACCATCATCCCTCTGGTGCGCACGAAGTCCAACTGGGCGAAGGTGGACTCGGCCATGCTCCGGGCCGAGAGGGCTCCCGCCCGGTTTAGGCGGTGGAGCATCTCCAGGGCCTCGAGGGCCTCCCGGGAGAGGAAGTTGGGCCTGCCGTCCCTCACCAGGCTCCCCCCGCGGCTCGTCACCATGGCCTCAAAGAGCCAGGCCTGGGGGTCGGTGACGAAGATGAACCCTCTGGCCTGGCGCGAGGCCAGGGCCTTGGCGGCCTCCTCAAACTCCCTCCAATCCCTGGGGGCCTGCAGGCCCCGGGCCCGAAGGGCGTCCAGGTTGTAAAAGAGGACGGGCGTGGAGGTGTTCAGGGGGAGGCCAAAGCGCCTCCCTTCCACCACCCCGTAGTTCCAGGCGGGCTCAAAGAGGTCCTCTAGGAAGGCCCTGTCCAGGTTCAGGTAGGGATCTAGAGCCAGGGCCTGCCCTTCCCCCACCAGCCGGGGGAAGAAGGAGATCTCCGCCTGGAAGAGGACTGGGGCTGCCCCAGCGCGCAGGGCAGCCACCAGCCGGGTCTCGGCCTCCCGGTACTGCCCCACGTACAGGGGCACCACCCGGTAGAGGCCCTGCCTGGCGTTGAACTCCTGGGCGAAGGTGGCGAGAAGGCGGCCTGCGGGGCCGTCCATGGCGTGCCAGAAGGTCACCTCCGTCTGGGCCAGGGCCGAGGCCAGGAAGAGGAGGAGGGCGCTTAGCCTTTTCACACGAGAGATCTTACACCCAATCCGTCAGAACGGGGTCAGGGCTAGCGCCTTTCCACGGCCAGGGCCTTGCGTTGGGCCTCCTCCAGGGCCACCTGGGGCCTAACCCCCTGCTTTAGGCTTCGCTCCAGGGCCTCCTCTAGAAAGCCGTACCAGACCACCAGCTCCGGGTCCTGGCTCCAGGGGCGGGCCACCTCCGCCTGGGCGAAGACCCGGGCCCTTTCGGGGTCCCTCAGGAAATCGGCCAGCTCCCGTTCCGCCTCCCTGCGCAGGGGGAGGTACCAGGTGGTGCGCACCCACTCCGCCTGCCTTTTGGGCTCCAGGAAGTGACGCCAGAAGGCCACTGCCCCTTGGGCCTGCTCGGGGCTTGCTCCCTTCAGGACCACCAGCACCGCCCCGGATAGGGGCACGGCCCCCTCCGCCTGCCGGGGTAGGGGGGCCACCCCCACGGCGAAGGGGAGGGAGGTCTGGGCCTGGACCACGGGAAGGGCGGTGGTGGGGCCTATGCCCATGAAGGCCTTGGTGCGGAGGAAGTCGGCCACGGCGAACTGGGCCTCCGCCGGGTTCCTGGCCTGGGCGTGGCCCCTTTGCACCATGCGGTGGAGCATCTCCAGGGCCGCCACCACCTCCTTGGAGGTGAAGGCGGGAAGGCCCTCCCTCACCAGGCTTCCTCCCAGGCTCATGACGAGGGCGTTGAAGCTCCAGATATCCGTGGAGACCACCAGGCCCCTAGCGGTGCGGCTTGTGAGGCGGGCGGCCGCCTCCTCCACCTCGGCCCAGCTCCTCGGCGGGGCCAGGCCCCGGGCCCGGAAGGCGTCCTTGTTGTAGTAAAGGGCGGGCACGGAAAGCCCCAGGGGGAGGCCGTAGCTCCTCCCCTGCACCTGGCCCGCCCGGAGCATCTCCGGGTAGAGGTCCCTGGGGAGGTTTTGCAGGTAGGGGTCCAGGGGCAGGGCCACCCCCTCCTGGGCCAGGCGGGGCAGGAAGGAGAGCTCCCCGTGGAAGAGGGCGGGAGCCCCTCCGGCGCGCAGGGCAGCCAGGAGCCTCACCCCCGCCTCCCGGTAGTCCCCCACGTAGCGGGCCTCTATGCGGTACGCCCTCTGGCCCTCGTTGAAGCTCCGGATGGTCTCTTCCAGCACCCTGTTCCCGGGGGGGCCGGCGGTGTGCCAGAAGGGGAGGGCCACCTGGGCCAGGGCAGCCGGGGTTAGGGCCAGGAGGAAGGGAAACCACCTCATCCTCTCCAGCTTACCGGGGGCTGGATGAGAGGGTGGCAAGAAGGAGGCCCAGGTCCTTTAGAAAGGGCAGGGCTTTTCCCCTCAAGGCTTCCCGCATCTCCAGAAACCGCCTCCTGGCCGAGGGGCCAGGGAAGCCCTCCGGCAGGAGCTCCTCGGGCAGGAGGGGGTCTAGGAAGAGGGCCTTGCGCATCTCGTGGGCCAGGCGGGTGAGGGCCCGGAAGGCCTCGAGGGGGTCCTGGGGCTCAGGGAACTCCAGAGGGAGGACGCGGTAAAGGGCCCTGGCCTCCTCTAGGGGGAAGGCTTGGAGCACCTCCCCTTTGGGGCCCAGGTGCTCCCCCCGGAAGAGGGTGGCGGGGAGGCCGTAGAAGCCAAGGAGCTCCCGGGTGGCCTTGGGATCGGCGCTTAGGCCCAGGTAGACCCCGCTTTGCAGGCTCCCGTAGCCTAGCAGGGCCATCTCGCGGCGGAAGCGCTCCCTTTTCCCCCGTTCCCTAGGGCCTTCCGGCAGGACCAAGAGGAAGGTGCCGTCCCAAGGGGGAAGGGGCTCGTAGAGGCGGCGGCGCACCTGGCGCACCTGCCAGTAGACCCGGTCGGAGAGGGCGTAGTGGGCCACCCGGCCCCGCCTTTCCGGCACCACCCAGCCCCGCTTGGCGCTCCGGGAGAGGGCGGCCCGCACCGCCGCCTCCGAGAAGCCCAAGGCGGCCATCATGGCGATGAGGGCCTTGAGGGGCGCCCGCCTTTCCGGGTAGACATACTCCACGAAAAGGGTGAAGATGGTGGACCGGGCCCTCATCCGAAAACCGGTTCCAGCCGCCTTTCGCGGTACTCCTTCAGGGCCCCTTCCAGAAAGGTGGCCAGGGGCATGGCACCCAGGTTTCCCTTATGCCGCCGGCGGACGCTCACCGTGCCCTCCGCCTTCTCCTTCTCCCCCACCACCAGCACGTAGGGGACCTTCTGGAGTTCGGCGTCCCGGATGCGGGCCTGCATCCTCTCGGGGCGGGTGTCCGCCTCGGCCCGGAGGCCCGCCTCTTTGAGCTTCCCTGCCACCTCGAGGGCGTAGTCCTCCTGCTTCTCAGAGACCGGCACCACCACCGCCTGCACCGGGGAAAGCCAGAGGGGAAAGTCCCCGGCGAAGTGCTCGATGAGGATGCCGATGAAGCGCTCCAGGGAGCCGAAGGGGGCCCGGTGGAGCATGACCGGGCGGTGCTCCTCCCCGTCCTTCCCCACGTAGGTGAGGCCGAAGCGCTCCGGGAGGTTGTAGTCCACCTGGATGGTGCCAAGCTGCCACTCCCTCCCTAGGGCGTCCTTCACCACGAAGTCCAGCTTGGGGCCGTAGAAGGCAGCATCCCCCTCCTCTAGGGTGTAGTGGAGGCCGGCCTCGAGGGCCGCCTCCTCTATTTGCCTTTCGGCCAAGGCCCACTTGGCCTCGTCCCCCACGTACTTTTGGCTCCCCGGGTCCCGGGTCCCGATCCGGGCCCGGAAGTCCTTAAGGCCCAAGGTGGCGAAGACCTTGAGAACCAGGTCCAAGACCCCCAGGAACTCCCCCTTCACCTCCTCGGGGGTGCAGAAGATGTGGGCATCGTCCTGGGTGAAGCCCCGCACCCGGGTGAGGCCCAGAAGCTCCCCCGCCTTCTCGTAGCGGTAGACGGTGCCGAACTCCGCCAGGCGCAGGGGAAGCTCCCGGTAGGATCGCTTCTTATAGGCGTAGATCCGGATGTGGTGGGGGCAGTTCATGGGCTTTAGGAGGTAGGCCTCCTCCCCCTCCGTGAAGCGGATCGGGGGGAACTGGCTTTCCGCGTAGTAGGGATAGTGGCCCGAGGTCTCGTAGAGCTCCAGGCCCCCGATGTGGGGGGTGGTGACCAGCTGGTAGCCCCGCCTCACCTGCTCCTCCCGCATGAAAGCGATGAGCTCCTCCCGGATCACGTTCCCCTTGGGAAGCCAGAGGACCAGGCCCTTGCCCACCACGGGGTCAATGAGAAAGAGTTCCAGCTCCCGACCCAATCGGCGGTGGTCCCGCCTTTTGGCCTCCTCCAGCTGCCAGAGGTACTCCCTTAGCTCCTCGGCGGTGCGGAAGGCCACCCCGTAGACCCGCTGGAGCATGGGCCTCCTCTCGTCCCCCCGCCAGTAGGCCCCGGCCACATGGGTGAGCTTGAAGTGGGGGGGGATCCTTCCCGTGGAGGGCACGTGGGGGCCCCGGCAGAGGTCGGTGAAACCGTACGTGTCGTCCCCTTGCTGGTAGAAGCTGATCTCCTCGGTCTCGGGGAGGTCTAGGATGAGCTCCGTCTTGTAGGGGTCCTTGCCCTGGTAGCGGGCGAGGGCCGCCTCCCTTGGGAGGACGTAGCGCCGCAAGGGGAGGTCCCGCCTGAGGATCTCCCGCATCCTCTCCTCAATCTGGGGCAGGTCCTCGTCGGAGAGGGGCTCGGGGGCGTCTATATCGTAGTAGAAGCCCTTCTCTATCACCGGGCCTACCCCGAGCCTCACGCTCTCGGGGTCGTAGCCCTTCTCCCCGAAGAACTCCTTCACCGCTTGGGCCAGGACGTGGGCCAGGGTGTGGCGGAAGAGGAGCTGGTACTCCGGGTCCTTTTCCGTGAGGATGCGGAGCGTGGCCCCTGGGGGGAGGGGTTTCATGAGGTCGTAGACCTCCCCGTTCACCAGGGCCCCCACCGCTGCCTTCGCCAGGCCTGGGCCGATCCCTTCGGCTATGTCCTTGGCGGTGGCCCCCTCGGGGACCTCGAGGGCCTTCCCATCCGGCAGGTAAACCGTCATGGGTTCCACTATACGCCCTTCCCCGTCCCCTGGTTTGGCTTGGCTAACCCCTCGGTTTGGACCAATTGGGGTCAGGCAGGTCGCCGTCCACCGCGCTCCTCGGGGAGGTGGCCCTCGAGGCCGGCTTGGGCCGCCTGGAGTGGCCCCAAGACCCAGAGGGCTTTCTTCCACGGCCATGGAGGCCGAGGCCTTCCCGCCCCTCCCCGTGACCCTGGCCCATGCGGCCATGGTTCGCGGGCTCCCCTGGCCCCACGAGGACCCCTTTGACCGCCTCCTGGTGGCCCAGGCCCTTGGGGAGGCGCTTGCCCTGGTGAGCCAGGACGGGCTCCTGGGTGCGTACGGGGTCCGGAGGGTCCGGTAGCCTACCCCTCCTCAGGAAGCTTCCTGCCCGCGTAGAGGGCCAGGGCGTAAAAGGAGGCGGCCAAGAGGAAGAGGGCGGAAAAGCCCAACCGGTCGGCCAGGTACCCTCCTAGGACCGTAGAGAAGGCGAAGAGGCCGGAAAGGGTGTTGGCGAGGCCGATGGAGGCGCTCCTCTCCTCGGGTGGGGCCAGGTTGAGGAGGTAGGTGGTGGTGGCGAGGCCAAGGGCGGCCAGGTAGGCCCCCTGGAGGAGGAAGACCAGACCGAAGGCGGTCTCCGGGAGGACGAGGGCGAGGAGGGGGGCCAGGAGGCCCAGGAGGGCCCCCGCCTGGAGCACGCCCTTGGAGCCTCTTTCCGCCATCCGGGCCCAGAGGAGGTTGGAGAGGGTGAAGGCCAGGGCGTAGAGGGCCAGGTAGAGGCCCAGCTCCTCCTCCTTCCCCAGGGCCCGCACCGCATAGGCGGCGTAAAAGGGCTCGGTCATGCCCGCGAGGCCCAGGAGGAGCCGGACCCTCAGGTAGCGGCGGAACTCCGGGCGCTTGAGGGGGGCCTTTAGATCCAACCGGGCCTCCTTGGGGGGTTCCTCGGGTTCCGCGGTGAGGCCGAAGAGGTACCAGCCCAGGCCGAAGGCCAGGGCCCCCAGGGCGAAGAGGAGGGCGTAGGGGAGGGGAAAGGGGAGGGGAAGGGCCAGGACCTCCCGCACCAAAAACCCGGCCAAGAAGGCGAGAAGCCCCCCCACCAGGTTGCGGGCGCTGAAGAGGGCGGCTCGCCGCTCGGGGGGTGTGGTCTTGGCCACCACCTCCCAAAAGGGGAGGCTGGAGACCCCGGTGAAGAGGGCGTTCAGGAGGAGGCCCAGGAGGAAGCCCAGAAGGAGGAGGGAAGGGCTTCCCCCGAAGAGGAGAGCGGAGAGGGCCATGAGGACCACCCCCAAAAGCCTCAGGGTAGCCACCCGCCGGTAGAGGACGATCTTTTGGGGCAGGCGGGCCACCCAGGGGGCCAGGAAGGCCTGGGGGATCATGCCCCCCGCCTGGAGGAGAGCGGGGAGGAGGCCGATCAGGGCCCCCGGGGCCCCTAGCTTGGCGGCGAAGCCGGAGAGGACGATGTTGGGGTTCAAGAAGGTGTCCCCCAGCCAGACCAGCCAGCCGTTCACCACCGCCAGGCGGTAGTTCCGATCCCGCAGGTCTAAGATGGTGAGGATGCTGCTTTTACCCTCCCTCGGGCCCTTCCACATCCTCCACCCACGCTACAACGCGGCCACGGTCCTGGCCATCCTGGAGAGGGCCCGCCCCCCGGTCCTCTACCTGGCCTCCCTCTCGCAGGAGGCCCTGAGCGAGGGGTGGTGGCGGGAGGAGGATCCCCTCCTCTTCCACCTCCTGCCCTGGGCGGAGGGCCGGGGCCTTCCCGTGGTGGCCCTGGACGAGGAGGCCCACCTCAAGAAGGAGGCGGAGGTCTTCCGCGAGGCCCTGGCCCAGCACCCAGGCGGGAAGCCCTACCTGGAGCGCATGGCTGCCTTTGACCAGGCCCTCTTGGCCCTCCTTAGGACCCCCTTGACCCTCGAGGGCCTGGCCTCTGGGGAGTTTTTGGCGAGGCTCAGGGGGATCTACGAGGGCTTCGCCCAGGCCTTCGGCGAGGGCCCGGCCACGGGCTTCCGCCAGGGGCGCATGGCCCGGGTGGCCGAGGCCCTGAAGGGGAAGGAGGGGGCGGTCATCGCCGAGGTCCTGGACTTCCCCTTTCTGGCCGAGGCCTTTCCCGGAGCCCTGCCCGGGCCCCAGGAGCCCACGGAGGCCGAAAGGCAGAGGGCCCTCATGGACCGGGCCTGGCAGCTTCGGGAGGAGGACGACTGGGTGGGCCTGGTGGAGGGGCTTTTCGCCATAGGGAGTCCAGAGGCCCTCTACCTGGCGGCCCAGATCTACCTGGCGGCGGGGGAGTGGCGGGAGGCCTTGGGTCTCATGGAGGAGGTCTTCCGCATGGACTTCCAGCACCCCGAGTACCTCCCGGGCTACGTCCTCGCCCGCTTCGGGCAGCTTCTGGACCTGGCCGGGGAAAGGGAAAGGGCCCTCAGGGCCTACCGGGGGGTCTTGGCCCTCTCCTGGGCCCCGGAGGAGGCCCGGACCATCGCCCAGGCCGGTCTAAGGACCCCCTTCCGCTTGGGTTAGGGGTTTTCTCGGGTCATTTGTCCTGCCCCGGGAGGCCTATCCTCAGGGCATGGAGGTTGAGGTCCGCCGCGCCCGGCGCGCCCAGTACCTGCGCCTGGCCGCGGCCCACGCCGGGCCCCTGGGCCCCGCCCTTCTGGGCCGCACCGAGCTGGCTCCCCTTTATGAGAAGGCTTACGCCTCCTGCTCTGGGGCCCCGGGCCTCCCCTGCCAAGGCGTGGGAGGGGAACCCCGCGTCTGCCTGGTGTGGCGGCTGGAGCATTTGGCCCGAAGCGCCTTGCGGGGCGGCCAGAGGAGGCGGGAGCAGGAGAGGGAGGTGGTACAAGGGCTTCTCCAGTGCATAGCCCACCTCAAGGGGGAGTTTCCCCCGGGGTTCCTGCCGGTCCTCGAGGCCACCCAGGCCTTCCTGGAGAGGGACCTCCGCTACCTCCGGGGGGAGATGGCTCCGGAGGAAGTCCTAGAGCAGGTCGTGCTGCTTGCCCAGGTAGAGCATGTAGGCCACGGTGGCCGCGGAGAGGATGATCAGGATCAGCATCAGGAGGACGAAGCGCAGGTCAAAGGTCTCCCCTTCCGTGGTGAGGACGCGGGGGTTAAGGATCAGATAGAAAATTAGGGTCACCACGGCGGCCAGTACGGCAAACAGCGCGATCAGCCCAGCGTAGAACATGGTTTCCTCCCCTACCAGAGGCCCAGCACCGCCTCTAGGCCCGGCCTCAAGTTTACCAGCCCCACCCCGTAGGTGGGAATCCCCAAGGCCCAGCCCACCCCTCCCAGGTAGGGGCCTTCGCCCTGGGGCAGGCGCAGGGGAAGGGAAGGGCTTTCCCAGGCCTCGTAGGCCCGCACCTCCTTGTAGGTGAGGCCCGTGGGAGCCTGTACCCAGAGGACCAGGGGCGCCCCCTCTGCCTCCAGGGGTTTCCAGCCCTCCGGGCTCTCCTTGCCTCCCGGGAACCGGATCCCCAGCCCCTCCCCAGGGAAGGCCAGGAGGAGGCGGCTTGGCCGGTGGGTCTTGAGGAGGTGCTCCAGGGGTGGACGGGCAGGGCCGCCCAGGGGCTTTCCCTCCAGGGTGGGAGAAAGGGGGGAGGGATCCAGGGCTAGGAGGACCCGCCCCCGGAAGGCGAGGCCGTTTAGGGCTTGGAGCACGGGGATGGCCTCGGTGTAGGGGGCATGGAGAAGCGTGGTTCCCCCGCCCCTCCCCCCTTCCAGGTAGCAAAGGAGGGTGCCGAACTCGTCCAGGGCGGCCCGGAGGTGTCCGGAGAGGACCTCCAGGTCCTGGGAGAGGCGTTCCAGAAGCTCGGAAGCCATGGGCTCATGCTATCCTAAACCCCGTGCGCTACCTGGTCCTCTCCGATATCCACGGGAACTGGCCCGCCCTCGAAGCCGTCTTAAGGGAAGCCCCGGCCTTTGACCGGGTCCTCTTCCTGGGGGATGCGGTGGGCTACTACCCGGATGGGGACCGGGTTTTGGACTGGTTGCTGGCTTCGGGGGCCACCTGCGTCCTGGGCAACCACGACGCTTGGCTTCTGGCCCTGGATCGCCTTTCGGTGGAGGGAGCAGTCCTGGAGATTCTGGCCTGGCAGCGGGCGCACCTTGCCCAGAGGCACCTGGAGTTCCTCGCTTCCTGGCCCTGGCAGAAGGAGGTGGAAGGGGCGCTTCTCGTCCACGGGAGTCCCTGCGATCCCCTGGAGTACCTGGACGACCTCTTCCTGGCCCGGGAGGCCTTCGCCTGCACCGAGGCCCGCCTCACCCTCCACGGGCACACCCACCTGGCGGGGGCCTTTTTGGAGCTTTCGGGGCCCAAGCCCTGGGTACGCTACCAGGCCTTTCCCGAAGGGGGGGAGCTCGTCCTCCCTCCCACGGTGCGGGCCCTGGCCAATCCCGGATCTGTGGGCCAGCCCCGGGACGGGGTTCCGGGGGCGGCCTTCGCCCTTTGGGAGGGGAGCCGCCTGGAGTTCCACCGGGTGGGCTACGACCTGGAGGCCGTCCGAAAGCGCCTACTGGAGGAGGGGTTTCCCCAGTGGCTCCATACCCGGCTCACCCTGGGGGAATAATCGGCCACGAGGCCATCCTGGAGCTCCTTCCCAAGCTCCAGGCCGCCACCCTCCTCTTCTCCGGCCCCGAAGGGGTGGGAAGGCGCCCCGTGGCCCGCTGGTACGCCGTGGGCCTCAACCGGGGCTTCCCCCCGCCCCCTCTGGAGGCCCACCCCGACCTCCTGGAGATCGGGCCCAGGGAGGGGGGCCTGAGGGGGGAGGCCGAGGTGCGCCTCGAAGAGGTGGAGCCCCTCTTCGCCTGGTTCCAGAGCTACCCCCGGGAGCGGGTCAAGGTGGCCATCCTGGACGCGGCCCACCTCCTCACCGAGGCCGCGGCCAACGCCCTCCTGAAGCTTTTGGAGGAGCCCCCTTCCTATGGGCGCCTGATCCTCATCGCCCCAGGCCGGGAGACCCTCCTCCCCACCCTGGCCAGCCGGGCCCTGGAGGTGGCCTTCGGCCCGGTTCCCGAGGAGAGGCTTCGGACCCTGACCCAGGACCCGGACCTCCTGGCCTACGCTGCCGGGGCCCCGGGCCGCCTGCTTCGGGCCCTTTCTGACCCCCTGGCCTTCCAGGGGAGGCTAGAGGTGGCGAGGAGGGTCTTGGAGAGCCCCCTCCTGGAGCGCCTGGGGCTCTTGCAGGAACTCCTTGCCGAGGAAGAGGGCTTCTTCCTCCTCCACGCCCTCCTAAGGGGGCGGCCCAGGGCCCTTCTGGCCCTGGAGGAGGCCTGGGAGGCTTTGAAGGCCTATGTGAGTCCGGACCTGGTCCTGGCCCGCCTGGCCTTAGACTTAGAGGGATGACCGTAGGCGTCCGCTTCCGCACCCCCGTCCTCCGGTATTTTCGCTTCCAGGGGGAGGCCCCGCCCCTGGAGGCGTACGTGGTGGTGCGTACGGGCCGGGGCCTCGAGGTGGGCCGGGTGCGCACGCCCCCTAGGCCGGAGAAGGGGGTGGGGGAGGTGGTGCGCCTGGCCAGCAAGGAGGATCTGGACCGGGCGGCGAGGCTTAGGGCCAGGGCGGAGGAGGCCCTTTTCTACCTGAAGGCCCGCCTCAAGGAGGAGGGGGTGGCCGCCAAGGTCTTGGGGTGCGACTTCACCCTGGACGGCCGCCACCTCAAGGTGCGCTACGCCGCCGCGGAGCGGGTGAACCTCAGGGCCTTCACCCGGGAGCTCCAGGAGCGCTACGGGGCCCGGGTGGAGTTCCTGGCGGAGGGCCCCAGGGAGGAGGCCCAGTACCTGGGGGCGTTGGGGGCCTGCGGCATGGAGTCTTGCTGCTCCACCTGGCTCCAGGGCTTCGCCCAGGTGTCCATCAAGCTGGCCCGGGACCAGGGGCTTCCCCTCTCCCCCGAGAAGATCTCCGGGCCCTGCGGCCGCCTCCTCTGCTGCCTGGCCTACGAGCACCCCGTCTACCAGGAGCTCCTTTCGGAGCTTCCCCGGAGGAACGCCCGGGTCTGCACCAAGGCGGGGGTCTGCGGCAAAGTGCAGAAGGTGAATCCCCTCAAGGGGACGGTGGAGCTCCTGCTGGAGGAGGGGAGGAGCCTCGAGGTGGCCAAGGAGGAGCTCCAATGAGGTCCTGATGACCCAGGCGGAGGCCCTGGCCCGAAGGCTTCGCCGCTTGAGCCTGAACCGCCAGGGCACCGAGGCCCAGGTGTGGTTGGAGGAAGGGTTTTTGTACCTGAGGCAGGACGCCCACGCCCGCTTCGCCCAGGGGGTCCTGCCCGAGGGGCTTCTCCACTTTGCCCTCTTCCGGGGCGGGGTGGAGCTCCGCTTCCAAGATGGGAGCCGCCTCAGGCTCTCCTACCGCCTGGGGCGGCTCAGGAAAGCGGTCTACTTCTCGTAGGGCTTGCCCACTGCCGCTGGGGGACGGCTTCTGCCGATGAACCCCGCCAGGACCAAGACGGTGACCACGTAGGGAAAGGCCTGGACCAAGACGGCGGGCAGGATGTCCGTGCCCTGGAGCTGGATGGCGAGGGCGTTGGCGAAGCCGAAGAGGAGAGTGGAGAAGAGGATGCCCAAGGGGTGCCACTTGCCGAAGATCATGGCCGCCAGGGCGATGAAGCCAAGCCCTGCGGACATGCCCCGCACGAACTGGTTGAGGAAGCCGATGGAAAGGTAGGCCCCCGCCAAGCCCGCCAGGACCCCCGAGAGGATGACCCCGGTGTAGCGCAGGCGGTAGACCTTGACCCCCAGGGTGTCCGCGGCCTCGGGGTGCTCCCCCACGGCCCGGAGGCGCAGGCCAAAGGGGGTCTTGAAGAGGACCCACCAGGTCAAGGGCACCAGGAGGAAGGCCAGATAGACCAGGGGGGAGAGGCCCAGGAAGAGGGGGAGGCGGTTCGCCACCTCGTTGGAGTTGGTGGCGTTCCCGTAGAAGTAGGTGAGGACCAGGCTCGGGGCCCCCAGGGCCAGGAGGTTGATGGCGGTGGCGCTGATGATCTGGTCCGCCCGGTACTTGATGGAGACCACGGCGTGCACGGCGGCCACCAGGCCCCCCACGGCCATGGCCGAGAGGACCCCCAGCCAGGGCAGCCAGGGGTGGGGCCCAGGACCCAGGGCAGCCTCAAACCGCTCCACGACCACCACCGCCGTGAGGGCCCCGAAGAGGATGATGCCCTCGAGGGCGATGTTCACCACCCCGCCCCGTTCGGAGAACATCCCTCCCAGGGCGGCGAAGAGCAGGGGCGTGGTCTGGCGCAAGGTAGAGAAGAAGAGGGCGATCCAGAAGGCCGTTTCCAGGTTCATCGGCGCACCTCCTCCTTCAGGGCTTCCTCCTTGCGGGCTTCCTCCTTGAGCTCCACCTCCGCAGCCCTCAGGGGATCGGTGAAGTAGCGGGGCAAGAAGCCCCCGGCGGCGATGAAGAGGACGATGAGGGCCTGCAGGACCGCCACCAGCTCCCGGCTGATCCCAAGCTGCAGGTTTACCTGCAGCCCCCCGGTGAGGAGGATGCCGAAAAGCCAGGCGGCCAGACCCACCCCAAGGGGGGTGTTCTGCCCCATAAGGGCCACGGCGATGCCGTCAAACCCCACGGAGTAGGGCAGGGCCTGCTTCAGGCGGTACTCGTCAATCCCCCCGCCCAGGACGTAATGGGTGGCGGCCAAGCCCGCGAGGGCCCCAGCCAGGAACATGGTGAGGACGATTCGCCTCCCCGCCATCGCCCCCCCATACTCCGCCGCCTTGGGGGCGAGGCCCATGGCCCTGAGCTCGTACCCCCCCACGCTACGGAACACGTAGAAGTGGAAGAAGAGGAGGGCGAGGAGGGCGAGGAGAAAGGCCCCATTGAGGCGCACCGAGGTGAGGTCGGGGCCGAGGCTCAGGGGCACCCCGGGGAGAAGCCCCCCCACCCCGTACCCCGCCACCCCGAGGAGGAGGCCCAGGAGGACCCGGTGGCCCAGGCTCTTCCGCACCAGGAAGTAGCCCAAAAGGCCCAGGAGGAAGGCCAGGGGCAGGGCGAAGGAAAGCTCCCCGCCGGGGGCCACCAGGTCCGTCCAGTGGGGGATGCGGGCCTCGGGGCGGATCTCGTAGCTGCGAGCCTCAAACCCGGGGTACTTGAAGGGGAGGTAAAGGGTGTATCCGAAGAACCTGTACTCGTTGGCGGAGATGAGGAAGAGGAAGAGGCTTACAGCGATGTAGTTGAACATGATGGTGTTGATGACCTCGTGGGCCCCGAATCGGGCCTTGAGCCAGCCTACCAGGGCCCCCCAGAGCCCCCCGCCTAAGGCGGCGGCCAGGACGGCCAGGGGCAGGATCAGCCACCGGGGCCCAGGCAGGTAAACCCCCACCAGCATGGCGGCGATGGCCCCCATGATGAGCTGCCCCGGGGCCCCGATGTTGAAGAGGCCCCCCCGGAAGCCCAGGGCCACGGCGAGCCCGGTGAAGATCAGAGGGGTGGCCAAGAGGAGGCTCTGCAGGAACCCCGATGGGCTCACCAAGGGACTAAAGAGGAGCTGGTAGGTGTAGGTGATCAGGTCTAGCCTGAGCATGAGGCTCTCCCTGAGATTTTGGGCTTCCCCCGGGCTCTGGCTCAGAATGGACACGATGACCCCCCCTAGAAGGGAGGCCAGGAGCAGAGAGAAGAGGGGGACCACCACCCCCCGCCGCCGCACCAGGAAGCCCAGCCCCCCGGGGGAGAAGACCCGGGCCAAGAGGAGGAGGTAGAGGCTAAAGGCCAGGGTAGCGTAGCTCCCCAGGCCCAGGCTGTATCGCCTCAGGGGGGGGCTTTCCGCCCCTGAATTCACCTGAGCCACGCTTCCCTGGAAGAGGGTGTAGACCAAGAGGAAAAGCCCAAGGCCCAAGGCGCCCGCCAGGTAGACCCCCCTGGGCCCTGCCCTCCAGGGCAGGGCCAGGCTGAGGAGGAGCCAGCCCAAGGAGAGGGAAAAGGCCCAAAGGAGCCAGGTGTCCCGGTAGCCTTGGGGAAGGCTTCCTTGGGGCAGGTGGTGGCCAAAGGGGTTGAGGAGGACCCCCTCGCCGCCGAAGAGCCGGTGGGGCACGGCCCAAGGGGCCAGGTACCAGAGGAGGAGGGTAACGCCCCCCCCAGGAGCACAAGGAGCCCCATGCGTTTATGGTCCCTTCGCACGTGCCCGATTGTACCCTACCCCTAGGGGTGCTAGACTTCCCCTCGTGGCGGCTCCACCCGAGGAAAAGGCCAGGCGGGTACAGCGGATGTTCTCGGAGATCGCCCCCCGCTACGACCTCCTGAACCGGCTGCTCTCCTTTGGGGCCGACCTCCGCTGGCGTAGGCGGGCGGTGGCCCTGGCCTTGGAGAAGGGGCCCAAGCGCATCCTGGACCTGGCCACGGGCACGGGGGACCTGGCCCTCCTCCTGAAGAGGGCTGCCCCAGAGGCGGAGGTGGTGGGGGTGGACTTCGCCCCGCCCATGTTGGAGATCGCTCGCAGGAAGGCCCTTTCCCAGGGGCTAGAGGTGGCCTTCCAGGAGGCGGACGCCCTGGCCCTGCCCTTTCCTGACGGCAGCTTTGACGCCGTCACCATCGCCTTCGGTTTCCGCAACTTCGCCGACTACCGGAAGGCCCTGGAGGAACTTGTCCGGGTCCTCTCCCCTGGGGGGAGGCTTTTGATCCTGGAGTTTCCCCCGCCCCCCAAGGGGGTTTTTGGCCTGGTCTACCGGGTCTACTTCCAAAGGGTCCTGCCCTTTTTGGGGGGGCTCATTTCCGGGAGCTATGGCGCCTACCGCTACCTGCCGGAGAGCGTGGAGGCCTTTCCGGAGCCCGAGGCCCTGAAGGCCCTCATGGAGGAGGCGGGGTTTCGCGTGCGCTACGAGCTCCTCACCTTCGGGGTGGCGGCGCTCCACATAGGGGACCTATAGGCCGCTAGCCTCCTTCAGAGCCCCATCCGAGGGGATGCGCCCCGCCTTTAGGTTCTCCACCAGGTAAAGGCTCATCCGCCCCAGGGCGTCCCGCACCTTTCGCCACTCGTCCAGGGGCTTGCCCGAGGGGTCGGGAAAGGAGGCGTGGCGCTTCAGGGTCTTGGCGGGGTAGGCGGGGCAGGCCTCCTTGGCCTGGTCGCAGACGGTGAGGACCAAGTCAAAATCCCAGGGGTCGGGGACCTCCAAGAGGGTCTTGGAGGAGTGGCCCGAGAGGTCCAGGCCCACCTCGGCCATCACCCTTTTGGCCTCTTCCTTGACGAAGGTTTTCTCCGTGCCCGCGGAGTGGACCTCGAGGTCCACCCCCAGCGCCTGGGCATAGTGCCTGAGCCAGGCCTCGGCCATCTGGCTTCGGGCGGAGTTGTGGGTGCAAAGGACAAGGAGACGCATCCTCTCAAGGATACTTCCCTCGGGCCAGGGGAAGGTCAGGGCCTCTCCTTTGGGTTGCCCCATCCTGGCCTGGGCCAGGATGGGGCAACCCAAGTACCCCACCTGGCAAAAGCCGCAGTGGGGTCCCAGGAAAAGCCTGCTCTGGCGGCGGAGCTGGCCATCGTGTCGCCAAGTTCCCGTGCGGGCACTCAGGCAAGGCGACCCTCCAGCGCCTCCACCTTCTCGGCCAGAACCTTCAGGCCCTTCCGCCAGAACTCTGGGCTTTCCAGGTCAAAGCCATAGCGGCCCGCGAGCTCTTTGGCGCTGCGCATGCCGGACTCGGATAGGAGGGTTTCGTAGCGTTCCATAAAGGCGGGGTCCTCCTTGGCCTCGCGGTAGAGGGCCAGGCCGAAGAGGAGGCCGAAGGTGTAGGGGTAGTTGTAGAAGTCCGCGCCGTAGTAGTGCCCCTTCACCGCCCACATGTAGGGATGGAAGGAGGCCAGGGCTTCCCCGTAGGCGGCCTTCTGGGCTTCCACCATGAGCTCCTTGAACTCCCTAGGGGAGAGCTCCCGGGCCCCCCTCTTTTGGAACACCCGGGACTCAAAGAGGAAGCGGCTATATATGTCCACCACCACCTGGGCCGCCCCCTGGAGGTAGGCGTCCAGGATGAGAAGACCCTCCTCGGGGGAGGCCTCCTTGAGGGCGGCCTCCACCACCAGGGTCTCGTTCATGATGCTGGCCGTTTCCGCCAGGGTCATGGGTACGTCCCGCAGGGAGGCGGGGACCCGGGCCAGGGCGAAGTTGTGGTAGGCGTGGCCCAGCTCGTGGGCCAGGGTGGAAAGGGACTCGAAGCTCTCCTCGTAGTTGGCCAGGATGAGGCTCTTTCCCCCACCTCTGGGCATGCAGTAGGCCCCGCCCACCTTGCCCTTGCGGGGCAGGAGGTCCATCCAGCGCTCAAGGAAGGCGGCCTCGGCCACCTGGGCGGCGTTTTGGGAGAAGGCGGAAAGCTTCTCCACAAGGAAGCTTCGGGCCTCTTCCAGGGTCCAACGCCGCCCCTGGCCGATGGGGGCAAAGAGGTCGTAGAAATCCAGCCTTTCCTTGCCCAGGGCCTTGGCCTTCAGGAGGTAGTAGCGCCGGAAAAGGGGAAGGCTTTCCTTCACCGCCTCCTGCATAGCGGAAAGGGCCCTCCTGGTGATGCGGTTTTGCAGGAGGGAGGGCTCGAGGTCGTCCTTGTAGCCCCGCCTCCGGTTCAGGACCACCGCTTCCCCCTTCACGCCGTTCAGGGCGTAGGCCAGGGGCACCTCGTGCCCTTCCCAGGCCAGAAGCTCTGCCCTGTAGGCCTTCTTGCGCACCTCCTCCTCGGGGCGGAGGTAGAGGTTGCGCACCTTGCTGATGGGCATCTCCTCCCCGTCCACCACCGCGGTGATCTGGCTCGTGAGGTTCTCGTGGAGCTTGGCCCAGGCCCGCCGCCCGGAGAGGGAGAGCTCGGCCGCCAGGGTCTCCTCCCCCTCGGGCATCATGTGGAGGGCCTCCTCCTTGGCCTCCTCCACCAGAAGGCGGTAAGGGCCGGCCTCCTCTGGTTCCTTGAGGGCCAGATAGCGGGTGAGTCGGGGCCTCAGGCGTTGATAGTCCAAGAAGAGAACCTCCAGCTCGGAGAGCTTGGCCAAGGCGGCTTCGTCTCCCGTGTCGGCGCTGAAGCGGGCGTAGAGGTAGGCGTGGAGGGGAAGGGCCTCCTCGAGGAGGATGTCCAGGGCGGAGAGTACCTCGGAAAGGGGGGCCTCCCGTTCCAGGAGGTCCTTGAGCCCGTCGATGCGGGCCCTTAGGCCCTCCCAAGCCCTTTGGAACTCCGGGCTCTCCAAGCTAGGGAAGAGGGGGGTCAGGTCCCAGGTGGTCTCGGTCATGCCCCTACTCTACCTGACCCGTGGGTCAGAGGCTGGGAGATGGTAAGCTCTTTTCCCGTGGAAGGCTTTCCCGTGGTGGTCCCCATAGAGGTGCGCTTCCGCGACCTGGACGCTTTGGGGCACGTGAACAACGCCGTTTACCTGACCTACTTGGAGATGGCCCGGGTGGCCTACTTTTCTCGGCTAAAAAGGGACTGGCTGGAGAAAGGGCACTTCATCCTGGCCCGGGCGGAGGTGGACTTCCTGAGGCCCATCCTTCTGGAAGATCCCGTGGAGGTAGGGGTGAGGGTGGTGCGCCTGGGTCGCTCCAGCTTTGAGATGGAGTACCTGGTGCGGGCGGGGGGAGAGGAGGCGGCCCGGGGCAAAACCGTTCAGGTTTGGCTGGAAGGGGGAAGGCCTGCTCCCCTTCCCCAGGAGGTGCGGGATCGCATCGCCCAAATGGAGGGAAGGCCTCTTTAGGGGGGTGGGTTTTGCTATCCTAAGAGCCAGATGACCGTAGAAGAACGCCTCTACAAGCTGGAGGGCATCGTGGAGGGGGTGATGGCCGTCCTCCCCGACCGGGTATCCGCCCTGGAGGCGAGGATGGATCTTCTCCGCCAAGAGGTGAAGGCGGAGATGGCCAGCTTGCGCCAGGAGGTGAGGGCGGAGATCTCCGGGCTTCGTCAGGAGATGGACGGCCTGCGCCAGGAAGTGCGGGCGGAGATCGCTGGCCTCCGGCAGGAGATGGACGGCCTGCGCCAGGAAGTGCGGGCGGAGATCGCTGGCCTCCGGCAGGAGATGGACGGCCTGCGCCAGGAGGTGAGGGCGGAGGTTTCCGGGCTTCGCCAGGAAGTGAGGGCGGAGATCAACACGGCCTTCAACAAGGCCATGCTCTACTTCACGGCCATAGCCGTGGTTCTAGGGGTGCTTACCCTCTTGCGCTAGGGAGAAATCCCCCCTTTAGGACCACCACCGTGACCCCGTGTCCCCCCTCGTGGGGGGGTGCGTCGGCGAAGGCCTCCACCCTTTTGTCCCGCCGCAAGGCCTCCCGGATGGCCTGGCGCAGGGCCCCGGTGCCCTTGCCGTGGAGGAGGCGGAGGGTGGGAAGGCCCAAGGCTTTGGCCTCCTCCAGGGCGCCCTCCACCTCCAGCAGGGCCTCCTCCACGGTGAGGCCCCTTAGGTCCACCTCCCGCCCCTCCCGGCGGGGCTTGAGGGGGAGGGGCTTGGGCTGGGCTTCCTGGGGAAGGGGTTTGAGCTCCCCGGCTTTGAGGCTCATCTTCACCGGGCCCACTTGGACCAGGGCCTCCTCTCCCCTGAGCTCCAAGACCTTGCCCCTTTTGCCCAAGGAGGGCACCTCCACCGCCTGTCCCAGGGCGAGGCCCGGGGGGGGTGGCGAGGGCTCTGCCTTCTTGGCGTAGCGCTCCCTCAAGGCCATGAGCTCCCTCAGGGCGTCCCGCTTGCCCTGGGTCCGGGCTTTCTCCTTAAGGGCCTTGATCTCCGCTTCCGCCTGGAGAAGCCGCCTCCGCACCTCCTCCTCCAGGGCCCTAAGGCGCCTTTCCCTTTCCTCGGCGAAGCCCCTTTCCCTGGCCAAAAGCTCCTGCCTCAGGGCCTCGGCCTCCTCCAGGGCCTCCTGGAGGCGGCGCTTTTCCTCCAAGAGGGCCAGGCGCTCGGCCTCCAGCTTCTCCAGGAGGGCTTCCAGCCGGCCCCCCTCGGGAAGGAGGGCCTCAGCCCGCCTCAGGACCGCCTCGGGCAGGGCGAGCCTCCGGGCGATGGAAAGGGCGTAGCTCCGCCCCGGCACCCCTAGGACGAGCTCGTAGGTGGGTTTGAGGCTTTCCAGGTCAAAGCGCATGGAAGCGTTCAGGATCCCCTCCCGCCCCTGGGCGAAGGCCTTCAGGGGGGAGAGGTGGGTGGTGACCATCCCCTTGACGCCCCGCTCCAGGAGGGCCTCGAGGATGCCCTGGGCGAGGGCCGCCCCCTCCTCGGGGTCGGTGCCGCTCCCGAGCTCGTCTATGAGGACGAGGCTTTTCTCCGTGGCCCCCTCCAGCATCTCCTTGAGGCGCTTCAGGTGCCCGGCAAAGGTGGAGAGGTTTTCCTGGAGGGACTGCTCGTCCCCGATGTCGGCGTAGATCCGGTCGGGCCAGGCCAAGGTGGCCTTCCTTGCGGCCACGAAGAGGCCGGACTGGGCCATGAGGAGGGCCAGGCCCAGGGTCTTCAGGAGGGCCGTCTTCCCCCCCATGTTGGGGCCGGAGAGGAGGAGGAGCCGGTGGGTTTCGTCCAGGGCGAGGCTATTCTTCACCGGATTCTCTATGAGGGGGTGGAAGGCCTCCTCCAGGGCGTAGCCCTCGCCGAAGCGGGGACGGGAAAGCCCCAGGTCCCTGGCTAGGGCCGCCTGGGCCTGGACGAGGTCCAGAAGGGCCAGGGCCTCCAGGGTCCCCGGCACCCCAGGGTCCTCGGCCAGGCGCTCCGAGAGCTCCCTCAGGATGCGGTTCACCTCCTCCTCTTCCTGGAGCCTTAGGGCGTAGAGGCGGTTGTTGAGCTTGACCACGGATAGGGGCTCTATAAAGAGAGTGGCCCCGGACTCGGACTCGTCCAGGAGGAGGCCGGGGACCTTGTGGGCCATGCCGGAGCGCACGGGGATGCAGTAGCGCTCCCGCCTCACGGTAACGAAGCGGTCCTGGATGGCCTCCCGGTGGCGGTCCATGAGGGCGTAGAGGCGGTTTAGGATCTCCTGGCGCAAGGGGTGGAGTTCCCTTCGGACCTGCCGGAGGCGGGGGCTCGCCTCGTTCCGCACCGCCCCTTCCTCGTCCAGGGCCTTCCTGATCCGGTCCAGGAAGGCCTCGTGGTCCCCGATGTCCGCCGCCACCTGGCTCAGGGCGTTTTGCAGGGGGAGGAGTTCCTCCTTAAGCGCCATGGCTCCCTCCAGGGCCCGGGCTGCCCTGAGGAGCTCGGGCCCGGAAAGCCTCCCTCCCGCTTTTGCCCTTTCCCAGGCCTCCTTCAGGGCCCCCGCCTCGGGGAGGGGGTAGGGGTAGCCAAGGGCCTCCTGGGTGAGCCCGTGGCGCCTTTCCGCCTCCTCCTGGGAAAGGGGGCCTAGGTCCAGGGCCAGGGCCTTCCCCAAGGGGGTCTTGGCCCTCTCCGCCAGGAGGGCCCTTACCCTGGGGAACTCCAGGACCTCGAGGACATCCCGCACAAAGGTCCAGTATAGCCCAGGGCTAAGTACCCCACCGCGGCTTTCGCCGCGGCGGGGGCCCCAAAAGGGCCTTGCCAGAGCTCCCACCTGGACATCCCATGTTGCGAAACTAACGTATGGGCACTTAGCGCTTTAGGAGCTTGAGGGCCAACCGCAGGAGGACCTGGGCCTGGGGGCTTGTGGCCCCTTGGATCAGGACCCCGATCCGCCCCAGCCTCCCCCAGGGCAGGAGGGCGAGGAGGCCTCCCAACAGGGCGAGAAGCCGCTTCCTTTCCTCGGGGGAAAGGCTTTCCCAGCGGGCCTTGGCCTCCAGGAGGAGGGCGTGGAGCCTTTTCCGGAAGCCTGGGGCTTTGGGATCCTCTCCCCGGAGGCCCTCTGCCGCCCTAAGGAGGTTTTCTTGCCCCATCGGGTCAAAGGAGTCTCTGGGCCCCATCTGGCTCAGTATACAGGCTCCAGGAGGAGGTAGCGGGCCTCCACCTCCCCCGCCACCTCCTCCCCCGTGAGGAGGTCCACCCCCCGAGGAACCCGAAGCCTGGCCCCCTCCTTGGCGAAGTAGGCCAGGACCTCCTTCCCCCGCCACCGCCTGCGGAAGGCCAGGACCCCCTTGGGGGCCCTTAGGGGCAGAAGGCCTCCCCTCCGGAGGGCCGGGTGGGTCTTTTTGAGGTGGGCGAGGCGCTTCACGAAGCGGAGGAGGTCCTGGTCCCAGACTCCCTGGTCCCAGGGGAAGGGGGCGCGGCAGTAGGGGTCCCCCGCCCAGACCCCGTAGGGGTTGGGCTGGGAGAGGCCGATCTCGTCCCCGTAGTAGAGGGCAGGGCTTCCCGGGAAGGCGAAGAGGAGGGCGTAGGCCAGCTGGTAGACCCCCTTGTCCCCCCTAAGCCGCCAAAGGGCCCGGGGGATGTCGTGGGAGGAGAGGAGGGTGTACATGCTGTGGCGGAGCTGTAAGGGCAGGGCGGCGTAGTGGTCGTGGAGGACCTGCCAGACCTCCTCAGCCGCAAGCTCCACGGGGTGGCCGTGGACGTCCCGCCCCGAGAGCCAGGCCATGACCGGGTGGGCGAAGCCGGCGTAGTGCATGGCCCCGTCCAGGGTGTGGGCCCGAAGGGTGGGGACGGCGTCGTAGGAGAGCTCCCCGAAGACGAGGGCCTCCTCCCTTTCCTCCTTGGCGGCCCGGGCCAGGGCCCGGAGCCAGCGGGCGTTCTTGCGGCTGGTCCCCCCTTCCCCGAGGGCATGGGCCACATCCAGCCGAAAGCCGTGGCAGAGGCGCATCCAGTGGCGGATGGGGGCCTCCTTGCCCCACACGAAGCGCTCCTGGGTCAGGGGGGAGGCGTAGTCCAGCTTGGGCATCTGCTTCACGCCCCAAAAGCTCGCGTAGGTGCCGTCGGGGTAGAAGGTGAACATCCCCCGCTCGGGGCTCGTGGGGTCCTCTAGGGCCTTCTGGAACCAGGGGTGGGTGGCCCCGATGTGGTTGAAGACCCCGTCCAGGATGAGCCGCATCCCCCGGGCCTCGAGGGCCTGGTAGAGGGCCCTTAGGGCCTCCTCCCCCCCCAGGTGGGGGTCCACCTGCAGGTAGTCCTCGGTGTCGTAGCGGTGGCTAGAAGGGCTTTGGAAGATGGGGGTGAGGTAGAGGGCCTCCACCCCCAGCTCCTCTAGGTAGGGGAGGGCCTCGAGGACCCCCCACAGGTCCCCCCCGTAGAACTCCCGGGAGCCCTCGGGGCCCGGGGGCTCGTGCCAGGCCTTCTTGCGGATGGGCTTCCCCCCGTAAAGCCAGGCCCCGTCCTCGGGGGCGAGCCCTTTTCGCCCCTGGCGGAAGCGGTCGGGGAAGATCTGGTAGAAGACCGCCCCCAGGGCCCACTCGGGGGGAAGGGGCTCGGGGAGTAGGTGGAAGAAGCGGTCGTAGCGGGGGAGGGCCTTCTCCAGGCCGTGGCTTCCCAGGTACCCCTCGGGGAGGCGGAAGAGGTAGCGGAAGGGGCTTTGGGCCACGGCCACCCTGGCCTTGAGCCCCCCAGGGGCCTTGGCCAGGGGCCTTTGCAGGACCTCCCCGCCCTTCTCGTAGAGGAGAAGCCCCTCCTCGGCCCCGGTTTCCAGGAAGATCTCCACCTCCTCCCCCAGGCGGGGGAAGGCGGGGGAGAGGTGCTCGAGGTCGTGGTAGTTCAAGAGATCTCCTCCAGAAGCTGGATTATCTGGGCCTTGAGAAAGGGGAGATCCCGGACCACGGTTTGCCACACTTCTTCCAGATCCACGCTGAAGTACTCGTGCACCAGCAGGTTGCGCATGGCCACCATCTCCCGCCAGGGAAGCCCAGGATGGGCCTCGTGGAAACCCCTCCCCAGGCGAGCCGCAGCTTCGCCGATGCGTTTCCGGTGGTGGACCACCCAGACCTGGATCAACTCGTCCTCGAGGAAACGCTCGCGGCCTATAGCCGCGTAGCGCTCTATGCGGGCGATGGCCTCGAGGATGTCCGCAAGCCGCTCCTTGGGCTCCCTCATAGAGGGATGGCCTCCTTTAGGACCCACTCCCTAATCCGAGGCGAAAGGCCCCCTTCGCTGACTACGTCCACGGGCATCCCCAGGAGGTCCTCGAGGGCCAGCTTGAGCCGGACATGGTCTAGGAGGGAGGAGGGAGCGCCCCTCTTCAAAAAGGACCAGGAGGTCCAGGTCGCTGTCTTGGCGGGCCTCTCCCCGGGCCACGGAGCCAAAGACCCTTACCTCTTTCGCCCCGTGGCGGGCGCAGAGGCCGAGAATGGCTTCCCTTCTGGCCCTGAGGCTCTCCAGGTTCATGGCCTTATTCTTTCACGGCCCCCGCCGTGTAGCCCGAGACGAAGTACCGTTGGAAGCCGTAGAAGAGGAAGAGGATGGGCAGGGAGCCCAGGACGCTGGCCGCGGCGAAGAGGCCCCACTTGGTCTGGAACTGCCCGGCGGTGAAGCTCCTAAGCCCCACGCCCACGTTCCAGCTTTCCACCCCGGTGAGGACCAGGTTGGCCAGGATGAACTCCGAGTAGGTGCCCACGAACTGGAGGAGGAAGATGAAGACGAACATGGGAGCGGAGAGGGGGAGGAGGATCTTGGTGAAGACCTGCCACTTGCTGGCCCCGTCCACCATGGCCGCCTCCTCGAGGCTGGGGCTGATGCTCTCCAGGTAGCCCTTGTACACCCAGGTGCCGAAGCTGACGATCCCCCCGGAGTAGGCCAGGACCAGGCCGGTGAAGGTGTTCAGGAGGTCCAGGCGGGAGAGGAGGTAGAAGATGGCCACCAGGGCCAGAAATCCCGGGAACATCTGCACGAAGATGAAGAAGAGGAGGAGGGGGTAGCGCCCGGGCAGGTAGCGGAAGCGGGCGAAGGCGTAGCCCGCCGTGGCCGTCAGGAGAACGGCGAGAAGCCCCGTGAGCCCGGAGATGAGGAAGGTGTTCCGCACCCACAGGAGGAACTTGGCCTCCGTGCCCTGTCCGGTGAACTGCTTGGGGGAAAGGGTGAGGGCCAGGGCGAAGACCCCAAGGGCCATCAGGAGGAGGAGCCTCCCCTGCCAAAGGTCCATCCAGCCCTCCTCCGGGAGGAAGCGGCGGAGAAGCCCAATCCCCGCCACACCCAAGAGGGCCAGGCCCGAGAGGAGGAGGAGGCCCAGCTGGTAGGGGTAGAAGACGACCCCCTCCACCAGCTTGGCGTAGTTTTCCAAGGAGGGCTCGGGCAGGTAGGGGATGACCTTGGCGTCCAGGAGCAGAAAGCCCGTGTCGGGCCTCCTGAAGCTGAAGAGGTTGTTGGTGGGGTCAAAGCTGGCGGCCACCACCTGGACCACCGGGTAGTAGACGAGGAGGATGAGGACCCAGAGGAAGAGGTGGGTGACCCCCTGGAGGAAGAGGGGCCAGGGGCTTTTCCGCCTCCCCTTCAGGCGGTTCGCGAGGGCGGTGTAGACCAGGCTGTAGAGGAGGATGAGGAGGACCAGGAGGAGGAGGAAGCCCAAGGCGTAGGCCCAGCCGTAGGGGACGAAGACGCTGCCGAAGGCCGCCTGCCTGCGGTAGGAGCCCTCGTCAAAGAGGCGGTGGGCTGCGAACCAGTAGACCCCGTAGAGGGCGAGGCCGGTGAGGAGCAAGGCCAGGACCTTCCGCATCTACCTCACCTCCCTCAGGGCCCCGGTGACCCGGAAGTTCACCAGGCTGATGGCCACGGTGATGGCGAAGATGAGGAGGCTGATGGCCGCCCCCAGGCCGTAGGCGGACTGCCCCTCGGCGCTGAAGGCGGTCTTGAAGGCCCAGGAGATGAGGATGTCCGTGGCCTGGGCCGTGGCTAGGCGCCCTTCCTGGGCCGGCCCTCCCCCGGTGAGTAGGTAGATGATGTAGAAGTTGTTGAAGTTGAAGGCGAAGGAGGAGAGGAGGATGGGCACCATGGGCTTTTCCAGAAGGGGAAGGGTGATGCCAAGGAGGGTCTGCCAGGGGGTGGCCCCGTCCACCTTGGCCGCCTCGTAGAGCTCGTCGGGGATGGTGGAAAGGGCCCCCAAGGTGGCCGTCATCATGTAGGGGAAGCCCAGCCAGAGGTTCACCAGGAGGATGGCCACCTTGGCCCAGTCGGGGTCGGTGAGCCAGGGGATGGGGTAGATCCCCAGGACCCCCAGGAGGCGGTTGATGGCCCCGAAGTTGTAGTTGAGGAGGGCCACCCAAACCTGGACGGTGATGACCCCGGGCAGGGCCCAGGAGACGATGAGCACCGTGCGGTAGAAGTTCCGGAGCTTGAGGCCCTTGTTGTTGAGGAGGAGGCCCAGGATGAGGCCGAGGAGGGCGTTTAGGAGCACGGTGCCCGTAGCGAAGACCACGTTCCAGACGAAGACGGGGAAGAGGGCCTGGCTGGCCTGGGAAAGGATGAAGGCGAAGTTCCTGAGCCCCACGAAGCCGAAGGCGTTCACCTTGGCCACGAACTCCGCCTGGAAGGGGGGGGCACGGTCCAGGAGGAGCTCCTGACCTTCAGCCTCGAGGATCCTGGCCCGCAGGCGGTGTCCCTCGGCGTAGACCTCCACGGGCTCCCCCGCGCAGGGGTCGCACCGCAGGGCCTCTTCCACGGGTTCCTCCAGGAGGAGCCTCTGGCCCTCCTGCTCCACCACCGCCGTTTCCGTGGAGCGGTCGGGGAAGCCGCTACGGGCCCCGGAGTAGTCGGTGAAGGCCAGGTAGACGGTGAGGCCGACGGGGTAGAGGGTGAAGACTAGGAGGAAGGCCAGGGCGGGGAGGAAGTAGTACCAGTCGGAAAGCCAAGGGAAGAGGCGGCCCACGGCCAACGCGGCTGGTACCAGGAGCCCGAGGGCCATGAGGAGGATGGTCCAGCCCGGCAGGTCCAGGTAGGGCTCGAGGAGGAGGTAGGCGAAAAGGCCTATCCCCGTGGAGACCAGGAGGAGCCCCAGGAGCAGGCCTAAGGCCGAAAGAAAACCCTTGAGTCCGGGGGGGTGCTTCATGGTCTAAAGGCGGCTCCCCACGGGGGGAAGGGCTCCCGTGGGGAAGGGGCACGGGGCCTATCTGCCCAGGGAGGCCTGGATCTCCTGCGCCATGGTTTCCAGGATCCTTCCCACGTTGGAGTCCGGCCTCTGGATGGCCAGGGAGATGGCGTTCCCCCAAGGGCCCCAGACCTTGCCCATCTCGGGGATGTTGGGCATGGGGGTGCCCAGGGGGAAGACCCTGGAGAAGCCCGCCACCACGGGGTCCCTCTCCAGGGCCCTGGCCGCGCTCTTGGACACGGGGATGCGGCCTCCTGCCTGGTTGAAGGCGACGAGGTTGTTGCCCAGGACCAGGGTCTTGGCGAAGTTCACCGCGGCCGTCTTGTTCTGGGAGTAGGTGTTCACCACCACCCCCTGCACCCCCAGGAAGGGTCCCCAGGGGTTCCTAGCCCCGGGGGGGGTGGGGAAGGGGGCGATCCCGAAGTCGATCCTGGCCCTCTTGTAGTCCCCCAGGGCCCAGGGGCCGTTCAGGGTCATGGCCAGGGCCCCGTCCTTGAAGGCCCCGTCGGCCACCCCGTAGTCCACCCCCTCGGGTACCAGGTTGTGCCGGAAGCGCAGGTCCTTGATGAACTGGAGGGCCCGCTCCCCCACCTCGCCTCCCAGGAGGAGCCGAGAGGGGTCCAGGTTGCCCCGGGCGTCCTTGGCGAAGACGTTCTCCGCCCCGTAGGCCCGGAAGAAGCCGAAGTTGAAGTAGGGGTTGCCGATATCGTAGAGGAAGCCGAAGGAGGTGCCGGTGGTGTGCCTCCTGGCCAGACTCAGGAACTCCTCCCAGGTCCTTGGGGGTTGCGCCACGTAGCGCCGGTTGTAGATGAGGGCCACGCTCTCCGCGAAGGCGGGCAGGCCCATGAGCCTGCCCCGGAAGGTGAAGGCCTCCACGGCCACGGGCTCGAGGTCGGCCAGGTAGCCTTGGGTCACGTGCCTGGCCATGGGCTCCACGACCCCTGCCTGGGCCATCTCCCCCAGCCAGTCGTGGGGGATGGTGACCAGGACGTCCGCGGCCTGCCTTTGCGGGGCCCCTAGGAGGAACTTCTGCTTGATGTCCCCAAAGGGGACCTCCACCACCTCCACCCGGGTGCCCGTGGTCCGTTCAAAGGTCCGGGCCTGGGCCCTGAGCCACTCCAGCTCGGGGCCAGGGAAGTGGGTCCAGACGGTGATCCTCCCCTGGGCGAAAGCCAGGGAGAGACCTAAGGCGAAAAGGGCCAGAACTCTTCCCATGCTCCTCACGCTCCTACCTCCATGGGCTTGGTAGCCATTCCGCCACCGGGTTTTCCCCCAACCGCACCCCAGGATAACCCACCCTGGCCAGGGGCGCAAGCCCTAGGGGGCTCGCCCTCGCGTGGGAGCTAGCCGGGCCAGGGGGCCTTGGGGCTACCCGGTTTTGGGGAATCCCAGGGCTTGGCCAGGGGGCCCTTGGGGTCATTCCAACCGGGAGATCTCCCGGGGTGGGGGGCCCTTTTCGTAGGCCTCGAGGAGGGCCGAAAGGGCCTTTCCCCGGTGGGAGTGGCGCGCCTTCTCCTCCAGGGTCATCTCCGCAAAGGTCTTTCCGGCTTCGGGCACGTAGAAGAGGGGGTCGTAGCCGAAGCCCCCCTCCCCCCTTGGGGCCTCGAGGACCATCCCCTCCACGCTCCCCTCGTAGGCCTCGGCGTGCCCGTCGGGGTAGGCCAGGACCAGGACGGCCACGAAAAGGGCCCTCCTCTCCTCCCCCTTTAGGTGGCGCATCCTCTCCAAGAGGTAGACGTTCCGCTCCCGGTCCGTCTCCCGGCCCCCGTAGCGGGCGCTATGGACCCCGGGCTCCCCCCCTAAGGCGGGGACCACCAGGCCGGAGTCGTCCGCCAGGGCGGGGAGGCCCGTGGCCTTGGCCACGTAGGCGGCCTTGAGGAGGGCGTTTTCCAGGAAGGTGGCCCCTTCCTCCTTGGGCAGGCGCAAGGGGAAGTCCGCCAGGGAGAGGAGGGTCCAGCCTAGGGGGGCTAGGCCCAAGGTTAGCTCCCGCACCTTGCCGGGGTTGGCGGTGGCGAGGACGACCCGCATCCCCTTCAGGATACTCCCTTGAGGGCGGCCACCACCTCCTCCGGGGTGTCCACGGGGGTGAGGAGGGCGAGGTCCTTGGCCCCTATGGCCCCCTCCTGCCGCAAGAAGTCCATCCAGGAGAGAAGTCCTTGCCAGTAGCCCCGCTCCAGGACAAAGACGGGGAAGGGGTGGACCTTCTCGGTTTGGATAAGGACCAGAACCTCGGCGAGCTCGTCCAAGGTGCCAAACCCCCCGGGCAGGAGGACGAAGCCAGCGGCGTAGCGCACGAAGAGGACCTTGCGCACGAAGAAGTAGCGGAGGGAAAGGGCGTGGGTCTGGTAGGGGTTGGGCCTTTGTTCCTGGGGAAGCTCTATGTTAAGCCCCACGCTCACCCCGCCCGCCTCAAAGGCCCCCCGGTTCGCCGCCTCCATGACCCCGGGCCCACCCCCCGTGACCACGCCGAAACCCGCCTCCGCCAGGGCCTTCCCCAGCCGGTAGCCCAGGGTGTAGGCGGGGTGGTCCTCCCCAAAGCGGGCCGAGCCGAAGACGGAGACCAGGGGGACCTCTATCTCCGAAAGGGTTTCAAAGCCCTCCACGAACTCCGCCAGGATGCGGAAAAGCCGCCAGCTGTCCTCGTGGTGGAGCTGGTCAATGAGGGGCTTTCTGGGCATGGCCCTAGCTTAGCCTAAGGAGGGGAACCCGCCCGGCCCTTCACGCTGGCCCGAGCCAGGCCGTGTTATACCCTTTCTTCGTGTTTCCTTCGCTCTGCCAGCTCAGAAAAGCTCGCTGGGAACCTCTAGGGAAGGGGGGTTGCGAACCTTGGAAAGGTGCGGTTAATCTGCCGGCAAGGAGGAGGTGACCCCATGATCCGGATTTCGCTCCTTGGGCGGACCTTGGCGGCCAGGGGGTTCTTGGCCCCTTCCCTGGCCCTCCTGCTTGGCGCTTGCGTCCTCTTCGGGTTTGGGTGGGCCCAGTCGGACTTCACCCTCTCTCTCAACCCCGCGAGCCTCACCATTCGGCAGGGGGAAAGCGGGCGGACCACCCTCACCCTCACCCCGCAGGGGGGCTTCACGGGAACGGTGAGCTTGAGCCTAGTGGACGGGAACGGGAACCCGGTTCCCTTGGTCACACTTTCCCCCACCACGGTGAGCGTGACCGGCCCCAACCCTGTGACCCTGAACCTCACCGTCAATGTGGCCAGGGGCGCGCCAAGGGGGAGCTACAGCCTCCGGGTCCGGGCCACTTCAGGGAACCTCACCAGGACGGCGAGCCTGAGCCTCACGGTGGCCGCCGCGGGCAGTGGTGCCACTTGGACGGAGCGGCGCTCGAGGACGGACAAGATCCTTAGGGGCGTCACCTATGGGTCCGGTCTCTTTGTGGCTGTGGGGTTTGGGGGCACCATCCTCACCTCCCCGGACGGGGTGAACTGGACGCGGCGGGACTCGGGGACGGATACGTTCCTCTTTGGCGTCACCTACGGGTCAGGCCTCTTTGTGGCGGTGGGGGGTGAGGGCACCATCCTCACCTCCCCGGACGGGGTCAACTGGACGAGGACGAGGAAGGTCTCGAGGATAGACGACCTCCTTTGGGACGTCACCTACGGCAATGGCCTCTTTGTGGCGGTGGGGGGTGAGGGCACCATCCTCACCTCCCCGGACGGGGTGAACTGGACGTGGCGGGACTCGGGGACGAGGGAGACCCTCTCTGGCGTCACCTACGGGAATGGCCTCTTTGTAGTGGTGGGGTGGGATGGCACCATCCTCACCTCCCCAGACGGGGTGAACTGGACGTGGCAGAACTCGTGGATAAACAACTGGCTTTTCGGCGCCACCTACGGGTCCGGCCTCTTTGTGGCGGTGGGGAATGGCGGCACCATCCTCACCTCCCCAGACGGGGTGAACTGGACGTGGCAGAACTCGTGGATAAACAACTGGCTTTATAGCGTCACCTACGGGAATGGCCTCTTTGTGGCGGTGGGGGATGCGGGCGGGGTCCTCACCTCCCCGGACGGGGTGAACTGGACGGAGCAGTCCTCGGGGACGGACAGGGACCTCTCTAGCGTCACCTACGGGTCCGGTCTCTTTGTGGCGGTGGGGGATGAGGGCACCATCCTTACCTCCCCCTGAGGGGAGGGTTTCTGGGGCCTGGGGCCGCCTTCAGCGCGGCCCCTTAGCCCTTGGCCTCCTGGGGAGCGCTCTCGCCCTCACGGACCGCTCCCCGCTAGACTCTTATTAGACCCTTTTCAACTTGAGTTCTTCTCCCGGGGCCCCCAAGCCGGCATGGGGTGGTATCACCGGGGCCCCTATGCTGGCTTGGGCCAGCATGGGGTGGTCTCAGAGCTCCTCCAGGCTCACCCGCCTCAGGGCCTCCACCCGCACCCCCAGGCGCTCGGCCAGGGCTCTGTAGCTTTCCGGGTCCCCGGTGACGTAGTGGACCACCCGCCCCTGCCCCTCCGGGTTCAAAAGCCCCTCCGCCTTCAAAGCCCCGGCCACCCGCCCCGCCGTGGCCTCGGCGGAGTCTATGAGGGCTACCCGGGGCAGGACCTCCTGGATGGTCCTCTTCAGGTAGGGGTAGTGGGTGCAGCCTAGGATGAGGGCCTCGAGGTCCTCCGGGGCCTCCTCGAGGTAGTGCCGGGCGATGAGGAGGGCCACGGGGTCGTCCCAAAGCCCCTCCTCCACCAAGGGCACGAGGAGGGGGCAGGCCTTGGCCCAGGAGAGATCCAGGTAGCGCTCGTAGGCCCGGCTACGCACCGTGGCCTGGGTGCCGATGAGGCCCACCTTCCGGTAGCCCCGGGCCACCTCCGCCGCAGGCTCCAGGACCCCGAAGACGGGCACGGAGAGGTCTTCCGCCAGCTCGGGAAGGGCGGCGGAGCTCGCCGTGTTGCAGGCCACCACGATGGCCTTCACCCCCTCCCTAAGGAGAAAGCCCGCGATCTCCCAGGCGAAGCGCCGCACCATGGAAAGGGGCTTTCCTCCATAGGGCACCCGGGCCGTGTCCCCAAAGTAGAGAAAATCCTCCTGGGGAAGGGCCTTCTTTAAGGCGGTGAGCACCGTGAGCCCGCCCACGCCCGAGTCAAAGACGCCGATGGGGGCCTTGGGGTTCCTCACGGGGCCCCAGCATACTGGACGTCCGAGGGGGGGTGGTATACTATCGGGGTTGCCCCAAGGGGGCAGGTGTCTAAGGAGGTGCGCAAGTTGCGGCTGGTCACGTCTGAATCGGTCACGGAAGGGCACCCCGACAAGCTGGCGGACCGGATCTCCGACGCCATCCTGGACGCCCTCATCGCCCAGGACAAGAAGGCCCGGGTGGCGGCGGAGACCCTGGTCACCACGGGGCTCGTCTTCGTGGCGGGGGAGATCACCACCGAGGGGTACGTGGACATCCCCGGCTTGGTGCGCAAAACGGTGCGGGAGGTGGGCTACACCCGGGCCAAGTACGGCTTTGACGCCGACACCTGCGCCGTCCTCACCGCCATAGACGAGCAGTCCCCGGACATCGCCGGAGGCGTGAACCTGGCCTACGAGTGGCGGGTCCTCAAGTCCACCGATCCCCTGGACCGTGTGGGGGCCGGGGACCAGGGCCTCATGTTCGGCTACGCCACCGACGAGACCCCGGAGCTCATGCCCCTTCCCATCACCCTGGCCCACCGCCTCACCATGCGCCTGGCCGAGGTGCGGAAGACGGGCCTCCTCCCCTACCTCCGCCCCGACGGCAAGGCCCAGGTCACCGTGGTCTACGAAGGGGATAGGCCCCTTTACGTGAAGACCGTGGTGGTCTCGGCCCAGCACTCCCCCGAGGTGGAGCAGGACCAGCTTCGGGAGGACCTGATCCGGGAGGTGGTGCGCCAGGCCATCCCCGCGGAGTACCTCAAGGAGGGGGAGACGGAGTACCTCATCAACCCCTCGGGCCGCTTCATCCTGGGCGGCCCCCACGCGGACACCGGCCTCACGGGGCGCAAGATCATCGTGGACACCTACGGGGGGGCGGTGCCCCACGGGGGCGGGGCCTTCAGCGGTAAGGACCCCACCAAGGTGGACCGCTCCGCCAGCTACTACGCCCGCTACATGGCCAAGAACCTGGTGGCGGCGGGGCTTGCGAAGAGGGCTTTGGTGGAGCTCGCCTACGCCATCGGCAAGGCGAGGCCCGTGTCCTTGCGGGTGGAGACCTTTGGCACCGGGGTTTTGCCCGATGAGAAGCTCACCGAGATCGTCCGGAGGGTCTTTGACCCCAGGCCCCTGGCCATCATTGAGGAGCTGGACCTCCTCAGGCCCATCTACACCCCCACCTCCGCCTACGGCCACTTCGGCCGGGCGGGCTTCCCCTGGGAGGAAACCGATCGGGTGGAGGCCTTAAGGCGGGAAGCGGGGCTTTAGCCTCACCTCCAGGTACCCGCCCCTGGCCCAAACAGGCCGCCCCAGGCGCGCCCTCAGCGCCTTCTCGGGCCCTTCTCTTCCCGGCGGAAAACGGGGGCGGGGCGCCCCGCCCCCGCTTTACCGGCGCGCTCAAGGGGATGTGCAAAACCCCCAAGCGCTGGTATGGGCGAAGATGCCGCTACCGAAGGCTACAGACATAGCGGCGGCGTCGGGGCATCCGGTTGGCACGACCCGCCAGTTCTGCCCATCGGTGGAGACAACTACAATTGGGAAGCTCCCGCTCCCCGCCACCACCGCCCCGTTGCCGTAGGCCAGGCTAGCGAACTGGCCCTGGATATTATGAAAGCTCCAGTTCACCCCATCGGAGGAGGTGGCCACCAAGTCAGGGTCGCCCACCATCACGAACTTGTCCCAGTCGGGGACGTAGAGGATGTCCGTAGGGAAGCTTCTACCCCATGGGGTTTGGGGAGTGTCCAGGGGCATCACATTCCAATTGGTACCATTTGGAGAGATGGCCAGCATAGGGTAGTCAGGTCCATCAGATCTTTTAATCTCCCCTACTGCCACGTACTTCCCCTGGCCGAAAGTGAGACCCCTGATCACGAGCTCTTGGTATCCTGAGGGTATGGGAAGGGAAATGAAGTTCCAGGTGTAGCCCCCATCCTGGGAGAAGTAGAGGCGCTGTGGGTTCATGCCGCCGGTATACCAAGCCCAGAGGCGGTCGTTGACGAAGCGAACTCTCTCTAAGGGCATTTCTCTGCCGTCGTACTGTTGTGAACAGTGTCGGTTTGGATCTTTGGCCCCAAAGACGATTTGCCAAGTCTGGGCATTGTCGGTGGAGACGATGACAAGCCCGGTTCCTCCCCCCACCGCTACCCAAGTTCTGTGAGCGGGGTCGTAGGCCACATCACTAAGCCAGCCACAAACCTCTGGACCGGCATCAAAGGTTTTGGTAAAGCTCCCGTCCTGCGGGTTGTAGACATACGCCCGCGTGCGCTGGTCGTAGCCATTGGTCCCAGCTATTACAAAGATCCCATTGCCATAGGCCACCCGCTGGAAGTTGAGGTTGGCTCCCCCGACCCTGGTCCACACATCCACGGTGAGGGGCTGTTCCCGCACGATGTCCCCCGAGCGGGCCCTCAGCCGCACCGCGTATCCCTTGCCCGCGCCAAAGAGGGGGATGTTGTTATCCGCCAGAACATAGACGCTAAAGGTCTGGGTGCCCGTCACGTTCACGCTCGCCGGGTCAAGGCTCAGCCCGGGCACCGGGTTGCCCCCTTCGTCCACCAGGGAGAGGTCCACCTGCCCCTGGAAGCCGTTCCGAGGGGTGATGGTGAAGTACACGCTATTGTTTAGCCGGTTCGAGGGGTCGCGGCGGGTGGTGACAACGCCCTCCCGGCCATTGATGTCCCTCACAGGGCCGAGGTCAAAGGTCGGGGGCAGGACCACCTGAACGCTGAGGGGCTTCTCCTGGACCACGCCTTCCCCCTGGGCCCGGACCTTGAGGCGGTAGGTGCCCGGGTCCACTCCCTGCCCGGCGCTGACGGTGGCGGTCACGGTCACGCTCCCCCCGGCCTGGAGGATGATGGGGGAGGGGTTGGTGGCGGTGATGGCCAGGCCCTGGGGCAGGGGGTCTTGCCCGTCGGCCAGGCTCAGGTTGACCTCCCCCTGGAAGCCGTTCTGGGAGACCAGGGTCACCCCGAAGGTGGCCGTGCTCCCCTGGGAGACGGAGAGGGGGTTGGGGTTGGGGTCGGAGAGGGTGAAGGTGGGTGGCGGGGGCGGAGCGGTCACCGTGAGGCTCAGGCCCGCCGTCTTGGTCAGGCTCCCCGAGACCGCTCGGACCTGCAGGTTGTAGCTCCCCGGGGCCACGCTGCTGGCCACGTTGACAGTGAGGTCCGGGGTTACAGGGTTGTTGGGGTCAGACACGCTCACCGTGGTGGGGGAGAGGCTAATCCCGGAGACCGGGTTCCCGTTCCCGTCCACCAGGCTCAGGTTCACCGGCCCTGTGAAGCCCCCCTGCGGGGTGAGGGTGAGCTGGGTGGTGCCGCTGCCCCCCTGCTGGATGGTGAGGCTATCGGGGTTGAGGCTGAGGGTGAAGTCGGGGGAGGGGGTGAGCAAGGCCACCGGGTCCACAATCTGGCCGTTGGCCTGCCCGTCGGCGTCCAAATCTCCGCCGTCCCTCACCTGATAGGTGGCCGTGTTCCCCGAGAACTGGGCCCCGGGAACCTCCCGCCAGGTGCCGTTGACGAACTTCCTCAGGACCGCCCCTTGGGGAATGGCCTGGGGGAAGGTGAGGGTCACGGTGAGGGTCCCGCCCTGGGGAACCTGGGCGGTGAAGGCGATGGCCCCGTAGGGAGCCTGGAAGCCCTCGGGTGGGGTCACGCTCTGGTAGGTGGGGCCCTGGGTGAAGGTGCCCCCCTGCAGGCCCATCCCCACCTGGCCCCCGGGAGTGTTCACCGTGCCGCTGTTGGAGCCGCCGCCACCGCCCGAGGAGGCGCTCACCGTGACGGTGAGCTCCGCGTCCTTGGTGACGTTCCCTCCCGTGGCCCGCACCTTCAGCCGGTAGATGCCCGTGGGCGTGGTGGCCCCCGCGGTGAGGGTCAGGTCCCGGGTCAAGGGGTTGGATCCGGAAACGGTGAGGCTGGTGGGGGAGAGGGAAAGCCCCTGGGGTACCGGGTCCTGCCCCGCCACCAGGGACAGGTTCACCGTCCCCGTGAAGCCGTTCTGGGGGGTGAGGGTGAGCTGAACCGTGCCGCTACTCCCCTGCTGCACGGTGAGGCTATCGGGGTTGAGGGCGATGGCGAAGTCGGGGGGCGGGGTCACGTTGAGGGTGAGGCTCCGCTCTGCCGACCTCTCCCCGTAAGTGGCCCGGAGGCTCAAGCTGTGCGGCCCCGTGGGGGCGTTCCTCGCCACCTGGACCTGGAGGGTCACCTGGGCCTGGCCTCCCCTGGGCACGTTCAGGCTGGCGCTGGTGGGGGAGAAGGTGAGCCAGGGGGGGGCCTGGCCGTTCTCCGTCACGCTCAGGGAAACCTGCCCCTGGAAGCCGTTCTGAGAGGTGAAGGTGAGGGTGAGGGGGAGGCTGCTTCCCTGGGCCACGGTGGGGTTGTTCGGGCTCACCCCGGCTAGGGTGAGGTCCGGAGGGGGTGCCCCCCCGCTGCAGGCGGCGAGGAGGAGGGCTAGACCCGTCAAGAACCCATACCAAGCACCTATACGCATCCTTGCCTCCTTTCCGGGACCCCCAGGGTCCATACCTCCATCCTCCTCAGGGGGGCTTACAAAACCCTTAAACGCCCCCTGGCGGGTAGAGGGGGCCCTCAAAGGAAAGGGCGTTTCCTTCGGCTTAGGAGGGCTAGAGGAGTGGAATTCTCCTACGAGGATTCAGGCGCTCTCCACCCGGTTTTTCCCCCGGCGCTTGGCCCGGTAGAGGGCCTCGTCCGCCCGCTTGAGGAGGGAGAGGGGGGAGTCGGTGGGGTTCGCCTGGGCCACGCCGAAGCTCGCGGAAAGCTGCTCTACCGGGGGCACCTTCAGGGCGGCCACCCCTTGGCGCAGGCGCTCGGCCAGGCGGAAGGCCTGGGGAAGCGCCGTTTCGGGCAGCACCAAGGCGAACTCCTCTCCCCCAAGGCGCACCGCGCGGTCGCTTTGGCGAAGGTGGGCCTCCAGGCACTGGGCGAGGGCCCGAAGGACCCGGTCCCCCACCTCGTGGCCGTGGGTGTCGTTCACCCCCTTGAAGCCGTCCAGGTCCAGGACGACGAGGGAGAGGGGGCGGCCGTAGCGGGCCACGCGGAAGAGCTCCCGCTCCAGGACGAGCTCCAGGTAGCGCCGGTTTCTCAGCCCGGTGAGGAAGTCGGTATAGGCGTCCAGCTGGGCCTCGAAGTACCCTTCCTTGAGGCGGACCAGCAGGGAGAGGAGGCCCAAGTAGGCCAGGTTGGAGCCCAGGAACTGGGCCAGAGCGTTGAGGTGCACGGGGGTGTAGTGGCCCCGGAGGCTTCCCAAAAGGGCCAGGAGAAAGAGGCCAAGGAGGTAGAGGAGGGCCAAGCGCAGGGCCTTTTGGGTGGGGAAGAAGAGGTAGCCGGAGAAGTAGAGGAAGGGCACCCAGAAAGTGGCGGGGGAGAGGCTCTGGGGGTTGGCGGCGGAGAGGAGTTGGTAGGTGAGGGTGGAGAAGGGGTAGAGGGCGATGAGGGCGTGGGCCGTGGGAATGGCCCAGCGGGCGGAGGCGGGGTAGCGCTTCAGGGACAAGGCCAGGACGAGGAGGCCCACGGCCATGAGGGGGAGGAAGACCCGGTCCACGGGGTCTAGGCCAGACCTCGAGGCCAGGAGGGCCACCAGGGCGAGGAGGCCTCCTAGGGGCAGAAGCCAGAGGGCCATCCGCCGCCGCACCGGGTTCAGGGGGTCCAGGAGCTCGAGGGTGGGGTGCAAGATACCCTCAGGGTACATCCTAGCCCGGGCCATACCCCCATCATGGCCCAGACCCCTTAACGGAGCCTTAACGGTCTTTAATGCCCTCCTTCCGGGGCCCCCATGCTGGCTTAGGCCAGCATGGGGTGGCATTAAGCACCCCACCGCGGCTTTCACCGCGGCGGGGGCCCCAAAAAGTTCCCCCATAGCCCTGACTTGGGCTTCCCATGTTGCGAAACCAAAGTGCGGGCACTTAGTCCTCCAAGTAGGTGTAGCCCTGAAGCTCCCGGGCGTAGCGCTCCAAGAAGGCCCCCTTCTCCGCCGGGGAGAGCCGGCTTTGCCGCACCAGGCGCTCCACCCCCAGCGTTAGTTCCCGGGCGGTGAAGCCCATCTTCTCAATGACCCTCTCCGCCGTCTCCCCAGGCACAAAGCGCTGGATGGCGAAGCCTTCCTCCCCCACCTCTACGTGGGCCTCCCCCACCTGGCCGAAGAGGTTGTGGTTGGAGCCCAAGACGTCCTGGTAGGCCCCCACCAGGAAGACCCCTAGGTAGTAGGGCTCCCCAGGGCGGATGGCGTGGACGGGCAGGGCGGCGCGCACGTCGTGGAGGTCTATAAAGCGGTCTATCCTGCCGTCGGAGTCGCAGGAGATGTCCACCAGGGTGGCCCTGCGGCTCGGGGGCTCCCGGAGTCGGCTCAGGGGGACGATGGGGAAGAGCTGGTGGATGGCCCAGGCGTCGGGCAGGCTTTGGAAGATGGAGAAGTTGCACACCAGCTTGTCGGCGAGGAGCTTCTCCAGATCCTCAAACTCGTCCGGGGCGTAGGGGAGCCCCTGGACGATGGCGTAGACCCTCCGGGCGGTGTGGTAGAAGATCTCCTCTGCCAGGGCCCGGTCTTTCAAGGAGACCAGGCCCAGGTCGTAAAGGGTCTGCAGGGTCTCCTTGTCGGCGAAGGCATCGTGGTAGACCTCGCGGAAGTTCTTGGCGGAGAGGCCTTGCAGGCCCTCCCAAAGCTCGTGGACCAGGGGGTGGGCCTCCTCCCCCGGGGCCTGGGGCCGCTCCTCGCCAGGGGGGGTGATCACATCGGTCACCTCCAGGACCAGTACCTGGTGGTAGGCGGTGACCGCCCGCCCCGACTCCGTCACCAGGATGGGATGGGGCTCCCCGTGGGCCTCCACCACCTCCTTGGTCACGTAGACCAGGTCCTCGGCGTACTCGGAGAGGGTGTAGTTGGCGGAGGCGTAGAAGTTGGTCTTGGAGCCATCGTAGTCCACGGCCAGGCCCCCGCCCAGGTTCAGGTAGCGGAGGGGGGCCCCGAGTTTCCGGAGCTGGACGTAGGTCTGGGCCGCCTCCCGCACCGCGGCCTTGATGCGGCGGATGTCCGTCACCTGGCTGCCGATGTGGGCGTGGACCATGACCAGGGTGTCCAGGAGGCCCTGGTCCCTCAGGACCTCCACTGCCCGCGCGATCTCCGGGGTGGTGAGGCCAAACTTGGCGTTCTCCCCCCCCGAGGCCTCCCACTGCCCCGCCCCTTTGGCCTTGAGCTTGTAGCGGATGCCCAGGCTGGGCGCCACCCCCAGCTCCCGGGAGAGGCGGAGGACCCGGGGGAGCTCGGCGAACTTCTCCAGGGTGATGACCACGTTGCGGCCCAGCTTTTTCCCCGTGAGGGCCAGGCGGATAAAGTCATCGTCCTTGAAGCCGTTGATGGTGACCAGGGCCTCCTGGGAGAGGTCCTGGGCCAGGATCAGGGCCAGCTCCGCCTTGCTGCCCGCCTCGAGGCCATAGTGGTAGGGCCTGCCCACCCTGGCCACGGTCTCCAGGACTAGGCGGCGCTGGTTCACCTTCACCGGGTAGACCCCGCGGTAGGTGCCCTGGTACCCATACTTCTCCATGGCCTTGAAAAAGGCCTCGTTGAGCTCCTTTACCCGGGCCTCGAGGATCTGGGGAAAGCGGAGGACCAGGGGCAGGGGCCGCCCCTCGTCTCTGAGGGCTTCCACGATCTCCAAAAGGGAGGCCGCGGGTCCCTTGGGACCCAAGGGGGTCACCTCCAGTTCCCCGTCCTCGCCCACGCGGAAGAAGCCCCCGCTCCAGTAGGGCACCAGGTAGATCTCCTCGGCTTCCTTGGGGGAAAAGCGCTTGGCCGTCCTCAATCCGGGTCAACCTCCCCTATGAGTGTAGGGCCTGGGCCAGGGCTTGGGAAGAGGAGAAGTAGGCGAAGCCCTTCCCTTCCCCTAGCCTTGGGGGGTCCAGGAGGTAGAGGAAGGGGCCTGCCCCGTTCACCAGGGCGTAGCCCCGCTCCCGCAAGAGGGGCCTCAGGGCCTCGGGGGCCTGGAAGAAGAGGGGGGTTGGGCCTATTTCTGCCACCACCTCCTCCAGGAGGTCCAACCAAGAGGAGAAGGCCCCCTCTTCCACCCCTTGGGGGACGAGGAGGCGCACCGCCCCTCGCTTTTCCCCAAGGCGCTTGAAGCGCCTAAGGAAGCGTCTCAAGGTGTGCCTTTCCTCCCCGCTGGGCCTGTAGGTGAGGTGCTTGTGGCCGTAGGCGCTGAAGAGGAACCCTTCGGGGGCCAGGGCCCTTAGGCGGCTTAGGGTCTTCTCGTCGGGAAGGCGGTGCCACCAGGAGAGCTCCACCGTGGGGAAGGCCTGGCGGTAGGCCTTGAACCCCCCGGGGTAGCCCCAGTAGCCCTGAAGCCCAACCTGGATGCCTCCGGAAGCCTTCACCTTGCAACCCCTACCGGCTCACGGCCGGGGTCCCCGTCCCGGTCTAGGCCAGGGCGGGAGGGCGTCAGAGCCATGCCTCCAAAAAGGCCCGCCCCACCCGGGCCATGAGGGGGGTGAGGGTGTGCCCCGTCCCCTCCTCCACAAAGCGGGCCAGGCGTCCCTCGGGGTAGTGGGGCCTAAGGGCCTCCAGGGTCCTTTCCACCCTCTCCAGGGGCACGATCAGGTCCCTGGTGCCGTGGAGGTGGAGGAGGGGCACGCCCCCGTAGGCCTCCCCCTGCATGGCCGGGGGGGTCTGGTAGAGGGCCTCCACCCTGGGGTCTTGGAGCCTTTGCCCCTGGGGGAGCTTCATGGGAAAGCCGCTGCCGATGAAGGCCAGGGCCGCCTTTGGCCGGAAGCCCCTGGAGAGGAGGAGGTGGACCACAAAGGCCCCCAGGCTCCCCCCTGCCAGGAAGAGGGGGAGGGCGTAGCGGCTTTGGGCCTCCTCCGCCACTCGCCAGGCCTCCTCGGCGAAGGCCAGGGCTACTTGATAGACCTCCTCCACGTAGCTTGGGCTCTTGGCCGAGGGGGGGCTTCCCCGCTCCCCGTGCCTCGGGGCATCGGGGGCCAGGAGGAGGAAGCCCGCCTCGAGGTAGCCGGGAAGGAGGGAGAGGATTAGCTCTTTGGAACCCTGGAGGCCGTGAAGGGCCAGGAGGAGGGCTCTGGGGCTTGGGGGAATCCGGGCCAGGAGGGGAAGGCCCGCCAGGGTGAGGCGCGCTTCCATCGCCTAGGTGAAAAGGCTGGACACCGACTCTCCCCGGTGGATCCGCCAGATGGCCTCGGCGAAGAGGGGGGCCACAGTGAGGGTCTTCAGCTTGGGACCCCTCCTGGGAGGGCAGGTATCCGTGGCCGCCACCTCTTTCACGGGGCTTTCGGCGATCCGCTCCAGGGCCGGGCCCACGTAGACCCCGTGGGTGGCGGCGGCGTAGACCTCCTTGGCCCCCGCCTGCAGGAGGGCCTCCACCGCCTCCACCAGGCTCCCCCCGGTGGAGATCTCGTCGTCCACGATGAGGGCCGTCCTCGCCTTGACCTCCCCCACCAGCATCCTCACCCGCACCTCGGTGTCGGAGACCCGTTCCTTGTCGATGAAGGCCAGGGGGAGGCCAAGCCTTCGCGCCAAGGAGCTTGCCCGCTTGAGGTTCCCGGCGTCCGGGGCCACCACCACAGCCTCCTCCAGGTCCACCCGGGTAGCGAAGTGGTTAGCGATCACCGGCTCGGCGGAGAGGTGGTCCACGGGGATCTTGAAGAAGCCGTGGACCTGGGGGGAGTGGAGGGTCATGGTGAGGACCCGGTCGGCCCCGGCGGTCTGCAGGAGGTCGGCGACGAGCCGGGCGGCGATGGAGATCCGGGGGGCGTCCTTCTTGTCGCTGCGGGCGTAGGAGAAGTAGGGGATGACGGCGGTGACCCGGGCGGCGCTGGCCCCCTTGGCGGCGTCCACCATCATGAGGAGCTCCATGAGGTGGTCCTGCACCGGGGGGGTCAGGGATTGGACGAGGAAGACGTCCCCTTCCCTGAGGCTCTCCTCAAAGCGGACGAAGAGGTTGTCGTTGGCGAAGCGCTGGGTGGTGCTCCTGCCCAAGGGGATGTCCAGGGCCTCGGCGATGGCCTGGGCCAGGGGCCGGTTGGATTGGCCAGAGAAGAGGAGCAAGGGGCGGTCCATGCCGTTCCCCAAGATACCACGCCCCCGGATCAGGGCCCCCGCTGCGGCGAGGGCCGGGATGGGGTGGTTAGAGGGGGGTGATGGCCTCTTGGAGGGGGGTGGTGACCTCCGGGCCCTGGGGATGGAGGTAGACGTCCACCTCCGTGCGCACCCCGAAATCCGGCAGGTAGACCCCGGGCTCCACGGTGAAGGCCAGGCCCGGCACCAGGGGGCGGAAGTCGTGGGTTTCCAGGTCGTCCAGGTGCGGCCCGGAGCCGTGGACCTCCTCCCCCAGGTGGTGCCCCGTGCGGTGGCGGATGTAGGGGCCGTACCCCAGGGCCTCGAGGACCCCCCGGGCCGCGCGGTCCACCTCGTACCCCTTGGGGCGGCGCCCTTCCCGGTGGGCCCCCTCCACGAAGGCGATGGCCCGGTCCCGGGCCTCCCTCACGGCCTGGAAGGCCCGGTGGGCGGCCTCGCCCACCCCGAGCCCCGCCATCCAGGTGAGGTCGGCGTAGACCCCGCCCAGTTCCTTGGCCCAGAGGTCCAGGAGGACCACCTCCCCCGCCTCGAGGCCCTTCTCCCCCGGGGTGTGGTGGGGGTTGGCGCTGTTTTTGCCGAAGGCCACCATGGGGGGGTGGTCAAAGACCAGGCCAAGCCCCTCCAGGACCTGGGCCATCCTCCCCTGGACCTCCCGTTCCGTGGCCTTGGGGTTTTCCCGGAGGAGGGCCAATCCTGCATCCCGGGCCTGGACGAGCCCGGCTGCGGCCCTTTTGTGGCTTTTTAGCTTCCCCTCGTCCCAGGTCTGAAAGAGGAGGAGGAGGGGCCAGGAGGAGGCGGGCTCCAAGCCCATCCCCCTGAGGAGGTCCAGGGTGCCCCCGTCCACCCGGGAGAGGTAGGGGATCTGCCCCCCGGGGACGTACTCCAAGGCGATGCGCCTGAAGCCCTCGAGGGCCTGGGAAAGGCCTTCCAAGAATCCCTGCCAGGTGTGGTAGAGAAGCTGCCTTCCGGGCAGGGAAGGGAGGAGGCTCGCCTCTATGGCGTGGCCGAGGAGGGTGGGTTCCCCCTCCCTCGGGATGAAGTAGGCCAGGCGGCGGGTGAGGTGGAGGTGGCTGAGGCCCAGGACCTGAAGGGCCAAAGGGTTGCTCCGCCCGAAGGAGTAGAGGAGCCAGCCGTCAAACCCCTCTTCCCTTAGGACCCCCTGCACGCAGGACACGTCCATGCCCCCATCCTACCCCTTGGAACCTGCCTCACCTTTCCCCATCCCCACCGTGCTAGCCTTACTGCTAGGGAGGTTTGAGGAATGGTAGAAGCCCAGGAAGCGGTCGTCCGCATCACCCCTTTGGCGGCGGAAAAGGCCAAGGAGATCCTGGCCCGCTACGGGAAGGAGCACGCGGCCATCCGGGTCTACATCAAGTCTGGGGGCTGCTCGGGTTTCCAGTACGGCATGGCCGTGGACGAAAGGGAGCTTGCGGGGGACACCTTCGTGGAGATGCACGGGGTGCGCCTGGTGGTGGACCCCAGGTCCCTCCCTTACCTGGCGGGCTCGGAGATAGACTGGGTGGAAAGCCTCATGGGGGGCGGCTTCACCGTCCACAACCCCAACGCCATAAGCACCTGCGGCTGCGGCCACTCCTTCCGCACCAAGGAGCAGGAGGGGGAGGCCCGCACCTGCGGCCACTAAGCCCTGGAGGGAGCCTGATCTCAGGCTTCTAACCCTTTTTTCATTGACCTTAGGGGCGAGCCGGGTTAAAATGCCCCTGGCCACTAAGAGGGTGCCGCTAGTTTTAGAAAAGGAGGCCACATGAGGAGAGTAGGTAAGCTGGTTGTACTCGGTTTAACAGCCTTGGGCCTGGCCCTAGCGGGGCCTGCGGATAACAGCCTGGTCATCGGGGCCTCCCAGGAGCCCAGGGTGCTGGCGGGGGACTTCCTCTCCATCATCTCCAACCAGTCCATCAAGGCGGAGATCGAGAACTACCTCTACGTTCCCTTCATCACCCTGAACCTGGACGGGCAGAACACCGCCGTCTTGGCCACGGAGGTGCCCACCATCCAAAACGGCCGGGTCCGCTTCACGGACATCGGCCAGGGGCGGAGGCGCCTGGAGATCGACATCACCATCCGGCCTGACGCCCGCTGGTCCGATGGCCGCCCCATCACCACCGAGGACGTGCAGTTCTACTTTGAGGTGGGCAAGGCCAAAGGGATGCCCGTCCTCAACCCCGACTACTGGGAGCGGGTGAACCTCCGGGTGCGGGATGCCCGCAACTTCACGGTGATCTTTGAGCCCGCCTTTGCCACGGACCTCATCGGGAGCCCCATCGGCTACGCTCCCAGGCACATCATGGGGCCCGCTTGGGAGCAGGTGAAGCGCCAGACCGCAGCCCTGGACCCCCAGAGGGACGCCGCCCGGCTAGCGGAGATCTACCGCGCCTTCTTCACCCAGTTCTCCACCCCCGCCTACCTGAACCGGGGCGAGATGGTCTACTCCGGGCCCTTCGTCTTCCGGCGCTGGGTGCCCGGGAGCACGGTGGAGCTGGCCCGCAACCCGCAGTTCCCCATCACCCCTCCGGGTGGGGCCGACAGGTACGTGCAGCGGGTGGTCTACCGCTTCATCCAGAACACCAACTCCCTCCAGGTGGCCATCATGGGCGGGAGCATCGACGCTCTCTCCCGGGTGGGCCTGACCTTTGACCAGGCCCGGGCGCCCCAGCTGGTGCAGCGGACCCGGGGGAGCTTTGACACCTGGTTCGTCCCTGGGGCCATCTGGGAGCACATCGACGTGAACCAGTTCGCCAACGTACCCCAGGTGCGGGACCTGGGCCTGAACGATAAGCGCACCCGCCAGGCCCTTCTCCACGCCATCAACCGCGAGGGCTTCGTGCGCACCTTCTTCCAGGGCCTCCAGCCCGTCTCCCACACCTGGATCGCCCCGGTCAACCCCCTGTACAACCCCAACGTGCGGAGGTACGAGTACAACCTGGACCGGGCCCGGGCCCTCCTGGCGGAGATGGGCTGGCGGCCGGGGCCGGACGGGATCCTGCAGCGCACCGTGGACGGCCGCACCGTGCGCTTTGAGATCGAGTGGGTGACCACGGCGGGCAACGTGGTGCGGGAACGGTTCCAGCAGTTCGTGGCCGAGGACTTCCGCAGGATCGGCATCGCCGTCCGGATCAACAACGCCCCCAGCGCCGTGGTCTTCGCCGACGACTTCATCCAGCGGGCCTCCGAGGGCCGTTGGACGGGCATGTTCATGTTCGCCTGGGTCTCCAGCCTGGTGGAGAACGGGGACCTCTTCTCCTGCCGCTTCCGCCCCACCCGGGAGAACAACTACCAGGGGCAGAACGTGGGCGGCTGGTGCAACGAGGAGTACGACCGCCTTCGGGACCAGGCGGTGGTGGAGTTTGACCCCGCTCGGCGCAAGGCCCTCTTTGACCGGATGCAGGAGATCTGGGCCGAGGAGGTGGCCTCCCTGCCCCTCTACTTCCGCGCCGACCCCCTCATTGTCCGCAGGGGTCTGGTGAACTACGTGAGCGCCGCCTACTCCGGCGGCTACAACTACCCCAACTGGGAGCCCTGGACCATCGGCTGGACGCAGCGGGGGGCGGAGAAGCGCTGGGACCAGGCCCGCTACGCCCTCACCGTCCGCTAGGCGTGGTATAGTCGGGCCTGCTGGGGGTCTCCCCAGCAGGCTTTTTGCCGACGCATAAAAGGAGGTGGCATGTTCGCTTACACCGTAAGGAGGCTTTTGCAGATGATCCCTTTGCTCCTGGCGGCCTCTTTCGTCATCTTCGCCCTCCTGGCCCTCCAGCCGGGGGACCCCTTGGACGAGGTGCGGATGCAAAACCCCCGCATCACCGCCGAGCAGCTAGAGGCCCTGCGCAAGGCCTACGGCCTGGACGATCCCCTGCACATCCGCTACGCCAAGTGGCTCACCCGGGCTCTCCAAGGGGATTTGGGCTACAGCCGCACCTACGGCATCCCCGCAGCGGAGTACATCTTTGAGCAGCGCCTCCCCCGCACCCTCCTCCTCTCGGGCCTGGCCCTGCTCTTGGCCTTGGTGGTGGCCATCCCCGTGGGGGTCTTCTCCGCGGTGCGCCAGTACACCCCAGCGGACTACACCATCACCTTTCTCGCCTTCGTCGGCCTCTCCATCCCCAACTTCTTCCTGGGCATCCTCCTCCTCTACCTCTTCGCCGTCCGCCTGCCGGAGCTCATACCCGGCTTTCCCCAGTTCCCCACCGGGGGGGTGCCCCCCTTCCTCTTTGAGGAGGTGCGCCAGGGGTTGGTGAGCCTCGGCACCTTCCTGGGGCTTTGGGCCTGGCACCTGGTCCTCCCGGTTCTGGTCCTCGCCACCTCCTCCATGGCGGAGTGGACCCGGTTCATGCGGGCTTCCCTCCTGGAGGTGCTCTCCCAGGACTACGTCCGCACCGCCCGGGCCAAGGGGCTCGCCGAGCGGCTAGTCCTCTACAAGCACGCCCTCAGGAACGCCCTGATCCCCATCGTCACCCTGGTGGGCCTGGCCATCCCTGGGGTGATGAGCGGGGCGGTTCTCACCGAGACCATCTTCAGCTACCCCGGGATGGGGCGGGCCATCTTCGACGCCCTGGTGGAGAAGGACTACAGCGTGGCCATGGCCGCCCTGGCCTTTTTGGCCCTGATGGTGGCCCTTTTCAACCTCTTGGCGGACCTGGCCTACGCCCTGGTGGACCCCAGGATCCGCTACAGCTAGGAGGCGGTGCATGCAGCGGGCAATGGTTTCCCCTTCCGAACCCAGGACTTTCTGGAGGACCTTCTGGCGCCGGTTCCGTCGGCACCGGCTGGCCATGGCCAGCCTAGCGGTGATCGCCACCCTCCTCCTGATGGCCCTCCTGGCCCCTTGGATCGCCCCCTACGATCCCTTTGCCCAGCCTCGAGGGGAGGACCTGGCGGAGCGCATCTTCGCCCCCCCGAGCCGGGAGCACCTCCTGGGCACCGACGACCTGGGGCGGGACGTGCTCTCCCGCCTCATGTACGGGGCCAGGGTCTCCCTCCTCGTGGGCTTCTCCGTGGCCCTCTCCAGCGTGCTGGTGGGCCTCTTCATGGGCGCCCTGGCGGGGTACTTCGCCGGGCGGCCCCTGCGCTTCTACCTGGGACCCCTGCGCCAGGCCAAGGAGGGGTTTTATCCCTGGAGCTTCGCCCTTTGGCGCGTCCTCTCCTGGGGCCTCTACTACGGCGTTCTCTTCCTGCTCTTCCAGATGTTCTTGGGCGTCACCGAGGTGGGCCGGGCTGAGGGCGCCTTGGGCTCCTACGTATTCCTGGTGCTGGGTTCAGCCCTGGTGCTCTACGCCGCCTTCTGGGGGCTTTGGGGCGAGATCCGGCTGGACTTGGACACCGCCATCAGCCGGCTCATCGACTTCATGCTCACCATCCCCACCCTTCCCCTCCTCCTCGTCCTCTCCGCCCTCCTGCGGGACCCCCGGGTGCCCGTGGGCCAGTGGGCCCAGGGGGTCTTGGGGGACGCGGCTAGCGTCTTCATCATCATCGCCATCCTCCTCCTCTTCGGCTGGCTCACCCCGGCCCGGATCGTGCGGGGCAACATCCTCTCCCTGAGGGAGCAGGACTACACCACCGCGGCCCAGGCCCTGGGGGCCACGGACGGGCGCATCCTCTTCCGCCACCTCATCCCCAACGCCCTGGCCCCCCTGATCGTCCTGGCCACGCTGCAGGTGGGCTACGCCATCCTGGTGGAGTCGGGGCTCTCCTTCCTGGGCTTCGGCATCCAGCCTCCGGTGGCCACCTGGGGGAACATGCTGGCCAATGCCCAGGAGTACATCTTCATGGCCCCTTGGCTGGCCCTGCCCCCGGGGTTCATGATCTTCATCACCGTCCTGGCCTTCAACTTCGTGGGGGATGGCCTTAGGGATGCCTTAGACCCCAGGAGCCGCCTCTAGGGGGACGCCGGGGAGGGCCTAAGCCCCTGGGCTGCCTAAGCCTAAGGGCCCGGGGGCTTCAGTTTTTCCTCCGGGTAGGCGGCCTCGAGGAAGTAAAGCCCCATGGCCGGGGCGCTGGGGCCGGCCAGGCGGCGGTCCCCGGTCTCCAGGATGGCCCTGAGGCTCTCCGGGGGCCGCTTCCCCAGGCCCACCTCCAGAAGGGTCCCCACCATGCCCCTGACCTGGCCCCGGAGGAAGCTTCTGCCCTTGAAGTAGAAGCGCACCTCCAGGCCCCACTCCCCTTCCAGGACCTCGAGGCGGGCCTCCAAAAGCTCCCGCGCCCCCTCCCGGGTTTCCTCCTTGGCGAAGCCCAGGAAGTTGTGCCGCCCGAGGAGGAGGGGGAGGGCCTCCCGGATGGCCGGGAGGTCCAGGGGCCCCCTTAGCCAGAGGGCCCGGTGGCGGAGGAGGGGGGAGGGGTGGGGTCGCAGGAGGACCCGGTAGCGGTAGGCCCGCCAGAGTGCGTCCTTCCGGGCGTGGAAATCCGGGGCCACCTCCCTGGCGGCCACGGCCTTCAGGTCCTCGGGGAGGAGGCGGTTCAGGGCCTCGGGCACCTTTTCCACGGGGATCCGGCCCTCGAGGTCTGTGTGGAAGGGCATGGCGAGGGCGTGGACCCCAGCGTCGGTGCGCCCCGCGGCCACCGCCTTGGGGAGGGCCCCGATCCGGGAGAGGGCCCTTTCCAGCTCCCCCTGGACGGTGCGCAGGCCCTCCCTCTGCCTCTGCAGGCCGGCGAAATGGGTCCCGTCGTACTCGGCGAGGAGGAGGAGGCGGCGCACGGGGTTAGCTTAGTCCGTGCCCACGGGGGTCTTGGCCTCGAGGGCCACCCCTTCCCCCACGACCTCCAGGCCCACCCGGTCCCCCACCCGGTAGGGGGTGGTGGGGTTTTCCTGCACCAGCACCTCCCGCTCCACCGAAAGGAGGCGCACCCGGTAGGTGAGGTCGTGCCCCTTGAACTCCCGGGCCACCACCTCCCCCAGAGGCCCCTTTCCTGGGGGGACGAGCCTCAGGGCCTCCGGCCTCAGGGAGAGGAGGAGGGGGCCCTTGGCGGGCTCGGCCAGGAGCACGGGGCCCAGGCAGGTCTCCGCGTACCTCCCCTTTCCCTCCCCGGGGAGGAGGTTGGTGCGCCCCAGGAACTGGGCCACGAAGGGGGTCTGGGGCCGGAGGTAGATCTCCTCAGGGGTCCCCACCTGCAGAAGCCTCCCCCCCCGCATGACCCCCAGGCGGTCGGCGAAGGAGAGGGCCTCCTCCTGGTCGTGGGTCACCAGGATGGCGGTGGTGCCCGTCTCCTTCAAGACCTTGCGCACCTCCTCCCGGGTGGCGGCCCTGAGCCCGGCGTCCAGGCTGGAGAAGGGCTCGTCCAGGAGGACCAGTTTGGGTCCAGGGGCCAGGGCCCGGGCCAGGGCGATGCGCTGCTGCTGCCCCCCGGAGAGCTCCCCCGGCCTGCGGTTCTGGAAGAGGGTCATCCCCAACCGCTCCAGGGCCCTCCTCGCCCGCTCCAGACGGTCTTTGCCCTTGAGGCCGAAGGCCACGTTGCCGAGGGCGGTGAGGTGGGGGAAGAGGGCGTAGTCCTGGAAGACGAAGCCGATCCCACGCCGCTCTGGGGGCAGGGGGGTGATGTCCCGCCCCTCGAGGAGGACCCGCCCCACCTCGGGGCTTTCCAGCCCGGCGACGATCCGGAGGAGGGTGGTCTTGCCGCACCCCGAGGGGCCGAGGAGGGCCAGGATCTCCCCGGGGTAGGCCTTGAGGTCTATCCCCTTCAGCACCTCGTGCTCGCCAAAGCGCTTCCGGATCCCCTCTAGCTCTAGAAGCGGCGCTCGCTCCAAAGCAACACCCCCACGAAGGCCGCCGAGAGGAGGACGATGAGGAGGGCGAAGGGGGCGGCCTCGGCGAACATGGCTTCCTGAGTGTAGCCCAAAACCCGGGTGGCCAGGGTGCTGTAGCCCATGGGGGCCAGGAGGAGGGTGATCGGGAGTTCCTTCACCGCCCCGATGAAGGCCAAAGCCCCTCCTGCTGCCGCCCCCCGCCAGAGGAGGGGGAAGGTGACCCGGAAGAAGGCCCCCGTGGGGGTCTCCCCCAGGGTCCTGGCCGCCTCCTCCAGCCTCCGGGGCACCTGGTGCAGGGCTCCCCGGATGGGCCCCAGGCTTTCCGCCAGGAAGTGGAGGGCCAGGACCAGGATGAGGAGGGGGAGGCTGGCGTAGAGGAAGGGGAGGCTCCGGAGGCTAAAGAAGATCCAGGCCAGGGCGAAGGCCAGGGGTGGGATGGCGTAGCCCAGGTAGGCCAGGCGCTCCAGAAGGCGGGAGGCGGAAGAGGGGTAGCGCACCGCCAAGTAGGCGATGGGCAGGGCCATGCCCACGGCGAGGAGGGCCGTGGGCGCGGCCGCCAGGGCGGAGTGGAAGAGGGCCTCGGAGACCCCCTGGAGGTTTTCCCTGGGGAAGCGGCTTGCCAGGTGGAGGAGGGCGTAGAGGGGCAGGACCAGGGCCAGGAGGACGGGGAGGAGGACCAGGAGGTAGGCCAGGGGAGCGAAGGCCCCCAGGTGCACCGGCCGGGCCCTTCGGCTCGCCCCCTTGCCCGTTCGCGCCAGGGCCAGGCGGCGGAGGAGGAGGCCTTCCAAGAGGAGAAGCCCTCCGGTGAGGAGGAGGAGGAAGAGGGCTAGCCAGGCGGCGTAGACCCGGTCAAAGGCGGCGCTGTACTGCAGGTAGATGGCGTAGGAGAAGGTCTCGTAGCGCAGGAGGCTCACGGTGCCGAAATCCCCCAGGACGTGGAGGCCCACCACCAAGTGGCCCCCGAGGAGGGCGGGGAGGAGCTGGGGGAAGGCGGCCCTGAGGAAAGCCCTGAAGGGCCCTAGCCCCAGGGTGCGGGCCGCTTCCTCCAAGGAGGGGTCTAGCCCCAAGAAGGCCGCCCTGAGGGAGAGGAAGAGGTAGGGGTAGGTGATGAAGGAGAGGACCAGAAGAGCCCCCCAGTACCCCTCGAGCCGCGGCAGGGGCAGGATGCCCCCGGGCCCGGTGGCCGCCAGGAGGACGTAGGCCCCCACGTAGCCGGGGATGGCCAGGGGCAGGGTGAGGAGAAGGGCGAAGAGGCGCTTCCCCTTGAGGTCCGTGCGGGTGGTGAGGAAGGCCAGGGGAAGGGCGAGGAGGGTGGTGAGGAGGAGGACCCCCAGGAGGAGGAGGAGGGTGTTCCCCAGAAGCTCCAGGTTCTTGGGCCTGAGGACGATCTCCCAGAGGGCCTCGGGCTCGGCCTCCAGGGCCCTCAGGACCAGGTAGAGGAGGGGCAGGGCCACCCCGCCCCCCGTGAGGAGGGCGGGGATGAGGAAGGGTATGAGCCCCGGGAGGTGGGGAAGCCTTAGGGTCATGCCCCTTCCTCCTGGATCCTCCGCCTTCTTAAACCCATGCGGGATGTCTCCATGGGGCTCCCGGGGCCCCCATCCTGGCCTGGGCCAGGATGGGGTGGTCTCACAGGATGCCCAGTTCCCGAAGCAGCCTCAGGGCCTGGTCCAGGGGGAGCTGCTCAAGGTCCGGCCTGGGGCTTTTGGCCAGGGCCTCCTCGAGGGGAAGGAGCCTCGGGTCGGCCACGACGCCTCCCACCAAGGGGTACTCGCCGATGTTGCCCACGAAGTACTGCTGGGCCTTGGGGGAGAGGAGGTAGGTGAGGAAGCGGGTGGCAGCGGTGAGGTTGTTGCTCGTCCTCAGAATCCCCGCCCCCGTGATCAGGGCCAGGTTGCCCACGTCCCCGTCGGGGAACTGGTACATGTCAAGCCTGTATCCCGCCCGCTGGAAGCGCACCACGTAGTAGTGGTTGGTGGAGGCGAGGTCGATCTCCCCTGCCCGGATGGCGTCCAGCATGGCCGTGTTGGAGGCGTAGACCCTGGGGGAGAGGGCCCGCATCCCCTCCAGCCACTCCCGGGCCCTGGCCTCCCCGTGGAGGGCGATCATCGCCGCCACCATGTCCTGGAAGCTGGAGTAGGTGGGGGTCCAGCCCACCCGCCCCCCAAGGCCCCTCTCCCGGGCGAAGCGGGGTAGGTCCAGGATGCTTTGCGGGAACTCCTGGGCCCGGAACTTCTCGGGGTTGTAGGCCAGGACCCTGAGGCGCAGGGTCACGGGGACCCAGGCCTTGGAGGCCGGGGTAAAGGCCACGGGCTGGCGCAAGAGGGTTTCCCCCAGGGGCCTCAGGAGCCCCCTGGCCGCCGCCTGGCCCAAGGCTCCGGAGGTGTTCCCCCAGAACACGTCCGCGGGGGAGCGCCTTCCCTCCTCCTGCAAGGCGGCCAGCATCTGGGCGTCGGTGCCGTAGCGCACCTGGACCCGGATGCCTGTCTCCCGCTCAAACTGCCTCACCAGGGGCTCCACCAAGGCCTGGCCACGACCGGAGTAGATGGTGAGGGTCTGCCCCTGGGCTAGGCCCAGGCTTAGAGCCGCCACGCCGATAAGGATGAGGAGCTTTCTGCGTTCCACGCGTACCTCCTTTAGGGTTTCCCGGGAGTTCCCGGGGCGAGGGCGCCCTCCGCCTGAGCACTCTACCCTGGGGGGGAGCAAAAGTCAAGTATTCCGGTCGGGTTTATTGAGTTTAGAAGTGAGAATCGCTTGCATCCAGGGGAAAAACCCCGTCAAGTCCGAAGGGGGCGGGGGCGCCTGGCTGGTGTAAACCAGGGGAACGGGGTTTTGGGTGTGCCGGGGGTGCCAGGGCTCCTCGGCGTTCCCGTGGTCGGAGGAGAGGAGGAGCTCCCCCCCTTCCTCCAAGAAGCCCCGGAGAAATCCGGAAAGCTCCCGGAAGCGCCCGGGAACGGCCTCCGGGTCCCGATGGGCCGCCAGGTCCAGGGCCCAGTACTCCAGAACCACCAGGGGGAAGTCCCGGGCCAGGGCCGCCGCCTTGGCCCCTACGCCGTAGGGGTCTTCCCAGAAGCCAGGGGGAAGGGCCAGGGGGTGGCCTAGGCGCAGGAGGGGAAGGCCGGCGAGAAGGGCCCCCTGGGCGAAGGCGGAGAGGAGGAGCCGCCCTCCGCGGATGGCCCTTTCCAGGTACTCGGGGCGGTAGGCGTTGGCGTGGAGGACGCGGAGGCCCCGTTCTCTAGCCCAGGCGTAGAGGCTCTTTACCAGGAGGGGCCTTAAGCGGGGGCTGGGAAAGGGACCCTGGTGGTGGCCCAGAAGCCTGGCGGCGTTCACCCCGGTGAGGAGGGCGGTCTGGCCCGTGCCCGACTGGGGCAGGCCCTCCACCCCCAAGGTGGCGTCCAGGGGGTGGGGGTTCAGCTCCAGGAGCAAGGGGAAGAGGCCTTCCAACGCCTCCCCCAGGCCCAGGCCGTCCACAAAGAGGAAGAGCACCCTCCCAGTTTGGCAAAAGGTGCGCCCGTGCGCAAAGGGAGGGGGTGGATCGGGGTATCCTGCGGGTGGAGGTAAGCCTATGGCGGTGAGAAAAGCCGAAGCGGTTTGGGAAGGCGGGCTGCGTTCGGGGCAAGGGGTTATGAAGCTCGGCAGCCAGGCCTTCCAGGGCCCCTACTCCTTCCCCTCCCGCTTTGAGGAGGGGGAGGGGACCAACCCCGAGGAGCTCATCGCCGCAGCCCATGCGGGGTGCTTCTCCATGGCCCTTTCCGCTTCCCTGGAGCGGGAGGGGTTCCCTCCCAAGCGGGTCTCCACCGAGGCCCGGGTGCACCTGGAGATGGTGGAGGGCAAGCCTACCATTACCCGTATTGAGCTCTTTACCGAGGCGGAGGTGCCGGGGATCGCCCCGGAGAAGTTCCAGGAGATCGCCCAGGCCGCCAAGGAGGGTTGTCCCGTTTCCCGGGCTCTGGCGGGAGTGGGGGAGATTGCCCTCGAGGCCCGCCTTCTCTAGGCCTCTCCCTTCCAGAGAAGGCGGCCGCAGGAGGGGCAGCGGGTAAGGTGCGCCTGGATCACCTTCTGGGCTACGTGGGTGGGCAGGACCACGTTGCACCCCTCGCAGCGAAAGACCTGGCCCTTCGGCAGCATGCGCACCACCCCGGTCCCCCGCTTGGCCCTGCGGATGGCCTCGTACTCCTTGAGCACAGGGGCAGGGATCCCCTGGGCCATGGCCTCCCGCTCCCCCTGGAGCTTGAGGATCTCCCCCTTTAGGGCCTCCACCCGCTCAGCGTTTTCCCTCAGAAGTTCCTCTAGGCGGGGCTTGAGGCCCGTAAGGACCTCCTCCACCCGGGCGATCGCCGCTTCCACCTCCTCCATGGCCTCCATGATGGGGGTGGAGAGCTCCAAAAGCTCCCGGATGCGGTCCTTGATCTGCTGGATGCGGTTCTCGTACTGGGTCTGCTCGCGGGCGCTCTGCGCCTGGCGCTGCTCCGCCTCCGCCTGCTTTTCCTTGGCCGCAAGGTCCTCTATGTCCAGGCTGTGGCGGGCGTAGGCTTTTCTGAGCTCCGCCTGGCGTTCCAGGAGGGCCATGAGCTCCGCCTCCAGGGCCTCCACCCGGGCCTTTAGGGCAAGGAGGTCTTCGGGAAGGGTTTCCGCTTCCTTTTGCAATCGGTCTATTTCCAGGTCCTTTTCCTGTAGCGCGTGCAGTGCCCTCAGTGCCTCCGCCCCGTTCACGCCTCCCATTCTAAACCCAGAAGAAAGGGGTTGGTGCGGGCCTCGAGGCCCAAGGTGGTGCTTGGCCCGTGCCCGGGGTGGACCTGGGTTTCCGGGGGCAGGGTGAGGAGGCGCTTGAGGGAGGAAAAGAGGGCCTCGGGGTCGGCCCCGGGGAGGTCGTAGCGGCCCACGCTTCCCTGGAAGAGGAGGTCCCCGGAGAAGACCTGGTTCCCTTCCTGGTCCAAGAAGGCCACGTGACCGGGGCTATGCCCAGGCAGGTGCCAGACCTTTAGGCCATAGACCTCCATCCCCTCCTCCAGGGGCTCTACCCCGGGGGGCGGGGGCGGGATGGTGAGGCCGAAGAGGGCGGCCGTCTCCGCTGCCTTCTCGTAGAGGGGCAGGTCCAGGGGGTGGAGGAAGACGGGAAGGCCCAAAGCCTCCACCAGGGGGGCCACCGCCCCCAGGTGGTCAAAGTGGGCGTGGGTGAGGAGGATGGCCCTGGGGGGGATCCCCGCCTCCTCCGCTAGGGCGAGGAGCCTTGGGGCCTCGTCCCCCGGGTCTACGAAGACCCCGCCCAGGGGGGTTTCCACCAGGTAGGCGTTCTCCCCCAAGGGGCCCACGGTGAGGCGGAAGGCCCTCATGGCTCCGTGGGCAGGCCCTCCTGGAGCCACTCGTGCAGCGAACCCAGGTAGTTCCGGGCCTTGACCCCGAGGCTCCTCAGGATGAAGAAGGCGAGGGAGCTCCGGGCCCCGGAGTGGCAGTAGAGTCCCACCTCCTGCCCCGGTTCCAGCCCCAGCCGCTCCAGCACGGTCCTTGGTTCCAGAAAGAGCTCCAGGGGGGCGTTCCTGCTTCCGGGGATGCGCCCCCCCCGGGGGCAGCAGGGGGGGTAGACCAGGCCCTTGTGCTCCTCGGGGCTCCGCACGTCCAGGAGGAGGGGGTGGCGGGCGGCCTCATCAACGGTGAGGAGCCAGTCCCGCCTGAGGCGGGCCACGGTGTCCGTGGGCTCGGGCTTGGGCTCCTCCTTCTCCGTGGCTAGGGCCTCCCAGCCCTCGGTCCAAAGCTCCACCTCCAGCCCCCCAAGCCCCAGGAAGAAGGCGGTGCGGCAGAGGCGGCTGGTGAGGCCCTCATCGTAGAGGACCACCCGGCCTTTCAGGCCCAGGCTCTGGAAGAGCTCGGTGAGAGCCGCCTCGAGGGCCCTTAGCTCCGCTTCTTCCCTCAAGCGAAGCCGAGGAGCGGAGAGGTCCAGGTGCCGGGCCCCGGGGAGGTGGCCCGCCTCGTAGGCAGGGCGGGGCCTCGTGTCCACCAGGACCGCGTCTTTAGGAAGCTCCATGACCTGATTATAGGGGGGCTATGGATAAGTCAAAGGACATTAGGGTACTTGACAAACATAAGCGCAGGTGATATAAGCAGAGATGGAGGTGATAGCGATGGCCCTGGTGCGTAGGGATGCTCGTTCCACCGAGGTTACGCCCTTCAGGACCTGGGGTCCCCTCTCCCTCCTGGAGGAGGCCAACCGGCTCTTTGAGGAGGTCTTGGGCGATTTTGGTCGCCCCATGGCCACCTACGTGGCCCCGTCGGACCTCTACGAGACCGACGAGGCCCTGGTCCTGGAGATGGCCGCGCCCGGCCTGGCCCCTGAGGACCTGGAGGTGAGCCTCGAGGGCAACAAGCTCACCGTACGGGGCCAGGTGAAGCCGGTGGAGGAGGCCAAGGCCCGCCGCTACTACCTGCAGGAGATCCCCCATGGCTCCTTCGTGCGCACCTTCGCCCTCCCCGTGGAGGTGAAGGGGGACGAGGCCAGGGCGGAGTTCCGCCACGGCATCCTCCGGCTCACCCTGCCCAAGGTGGCCGAGGCCCGGGCCAAGCGGATCCCCATTGAGGTGGTCCAGTAAGGCCTGAGGCGGCCCCCGGGAACAACCCGGGGGGTTATTTTTTAGGCTTTCCTTAAAGCCTGGGTGAGCCTCCGCAGGGCCTCCTCCAGGACCTCGGGGTAGGTGGCGAAGTTGAGGCGCACGTAGCGGTCGTACCCCTCTCCGAAGTTCTCCCCGGGGTTCAGGGCCACCCGGGCCTCCTTCAGGAGGTGGGAGGCCGCCTGGGGAATGGGGGTCTTCAGCCAGGCCAGGTAGGTTCCCTCGGGGGGGAAGTGGAAGAGGCCCATCTCCCGGGCCCAGGCCGCCACCCGATCCCGGTTCTGCCGCAGTTTGCCAAGGATCTCCCTAAGCCACCCTTCCCCCTCCAGGAGGGCCGCCTTCCAGGCGGCCATGGCCAGGACGTTGGGGAAGGTGGGGGGGAGGTGGCGCCTTAAGGCCTCCACCAGGGGCTTGGGGCCGATGGCCGCCCCCATGGGCAGGCCCGCCAGGTTGTAGGCCTTGCCGGGGCCCAGAAGGGTGAGGGTCCTTTCGGGGAGGAAGCGGGCCAGGGGGACGTGGGGCCTCTCGTAGGTGAGGGGGGCGTGGAGCTCGTCGGAGACCACGATGAGGTCGTGCCTGCGGGCGATCTGGGCCAGGGCCGAAAGCTCCTCCTCGGCGAAGACCCGGCCCGTGGGGTTCTGGGGGTGGCAGAAGAGGAGGAGCCGGCTGGCGTAGGCCAGGCGCTCGAGACCCCCCAGGTCCAGGCGGTAGCCCGCCTCGGTCTCCAGGAGGGGGTTGGCCAGGAGGGTGCGCTTCTGCTCGCGGATGGCGGAAAGGAAAGGGGGGTAGATGGGCACCTGGGTCAGGACCCCCTGCCCGGGAGCGGTGAAGGCGGCCACAGCGGCGTAGAGCCCCACCACCACCCCCGGGAGGAGGGCCACCTCGCCCTCGAGGCCCCCCCTCTCCAGGAGGAGGGCCTTAAGCTCCCGGTCCCCTTCCCGGGGCGGGTAGCCCAAAAACCCTTCCGCCCGCTCCCCTATGGCCCTCCGGATGGGCTCGGCCACGGGGAAGTCCATGTCCGCCACCCAGAGGGGGAGCACGTCCTCGGGGTAGGAGCCCCACTTCAGGGAGTCCTTGCGGGGAGGAAGCCTCATGGGGCCATCTTACCCGAGGGCCTTAGGTGTGGTCCTGGACCACCTCGAGGCCCATCCCCTCCAAGGCCCCCACCAGGGCCTTTACCGCCTCCTTGACCCCTTGGGTGATCAGGGGGTGGCCGAGGCGGCTCACTCCGGCATAAAGGCCGTGGGCGCTTTGGCGCACCTCCAGGAGGAGGTCCTGGGTGAGGTCCTCCTCCTCCACATGGGTGAGGACGTAGAAGCCCCTTTCCCCTTTGGCGACCTCTAGGAAGAGGGCCACCCCTTGGGGGAAGCGGATGGGGGCCTGGGGCAGGGCGAGGGCCTCGGGCAGGGGGCCTCTTAGAAGGGCGTGGGCCATGGGGTACCTCCTTATGGGAGGCCAGGGATGGGGGTCCTCGGCCTCCTTGGTGAAGACGGCGTGGAAGAAGGGCCGCCCCATCTCCCGCCACTTGAGGGCGTACTTCGTCAGGAGGTGGGCCTCCGGGGGCGGCGCGGTCTCTATGCGGTAAAGCCCCGTCCTTTCCGCCTCCTCCAAGGCGAAGCGGAAGTATTCCTCGTGGTCGGTGGTGAGGAGGAGCCTTCCCCCCTGGGCCAGCCGGGTGGAGAGGCGGCGGAAGAAGGCCTCCCTTAGGAGGCGTCTACCTTGGTGCCTTTTCTTGGGCCAGGGGTCGGGGAAGTTGACGATGACCTCCAGGATGCTCCTTTCCGGCACCAGGTTCCTGAGGGCGAAGCCTCCCTCCCCCAGGTAGAGGCGGACGTTCCCGATCCCCTCCCGCCTAAGCCGCCTGAGGGCCCGCTGGACGCTCCCCGCCGAGACCTCGGCCCCCAGGATGAGCCTCCCGGGGTGGGCCTTGGCGTAAAGGGCGGTGAAGCGGCCGTCCCCGAAACCCACCTCCACCGCCAGGGGGCCTTCCCGGCCGAAGAGGGCCTTGGGGCTTGGGGGAAGCTCGGGTAGAAGGGCGGGCCGAACCAGCACGAGGGGGCATTCTAGCAGATTTTCAAGGGATTTTCATACCTTCCCTCTAGCTTGGCCCTTGGGGGTGGGCCATGGCCCCATTGGCAAACCTCGGCGCTTCCCTGGAGGAGACCGCCCAAAAGCCAGGGGGTCCCTGGACCGGCGCGACCCTCCGCTTGCGCCCCCAGGAAGCCTTGGGGGCTGTGCGCCCCACCCTGGGGAGGTAGTCCGTGCGGGTCCTCCTGGTGGACGACGAGCCCTTGCAGCGCCTCCTCCTCATGCGGGCCTTGGCCCCTTTGGGGGTGGAGGTGGGCGAGGCCAGGAACGGGAGGGAGGCCTTGGACCTCCTCCAGGAAAAGCCCTTCCACCTGGTCCTCACCGACCTCCACATGCCGGTGATGGACGGCCTCGAGCTCACCCAGGCCCTCAAGGCCCAGGACCCTTTGCTCCCCGTCATCCTCCTCACCGCAGACCGGGAGAGGGAGGTGCGCCTAAAGGGCCTCCAGGTGGGAGCCGACGACTTCCTGAACCGGCCCGTGGATCTCTCCGAGCTCAGGCTTCGGGTCAAGGGACATCTGGAGAGGCGGCGGCTTCAGGAGGAGCTGGAGGAGCTGGAGAAGACCCTCTTGGTCCTGGTGCGGGCGGTGGAGGCCAAGGACGCCTACACCGCGGGGCACGGGGAGCGGGTGGCCCGGTACGCCCTCTTTGGAGCGGAGGAACTTTCGGCCTCCCCCGAGGAACTCAAGGACCTGCGCATGGGGGCTCTCCTGCACGACATCGGCAAGGTGGGCATCCCCGACCATATCCTGCGGGGGGACCACCCCCTCACCGAGGCGGAGCGGGCCTACATCCGCAGGCACCCGGTGCTGGGAGACGAGATCCTGAGGCCCCTCAAGGCCCACCCCCGCCTTCGGCCCTACGTGCGCTGGCACCACGAGAGGCCCGATGGCTCGGGCTACCCGGACGGCCTCAGGGAGGTCCCCCTCTTGGTCCAGGTCCTGAGTGCGGCGGACATCTACGACGCCCTCACCAGCGGGAGGGCGTACCGTGCCCCCCTCAAAGGGGAGGAGGCCCTCGAGGTCCTGGAAAAGGAGGCCAGGGAGGGGAGGCTCTCCCAGGAGGCGGTGTGGGCCCTTAGGAGCGGCCTCGTCCGCAAAAGGGCCTTGGGGCCCCGCTAAAGCCCGTACTCCCCCCAGCGGGCCTCCACCAGGGCCTTCACCTCAGGGTCCATGCGGATCCGCTCCGGCCAGACCCTGCGGAAGCCCTCCTCAGGAAGCTTCCTGGTGCCGTCCAGGACCAGAACCGGCCCCTCCACCCCCGCCATGACCCGGGCGTCCCGCTCGGGGTCTATGTTGTTGAGGACCGCCCAGAGGAGCTCCTCGGGGGTGAGGGCGGTGTCGTGGTCGGCGAGGAGCATGAGCCTGATCCCCGCGCTCTCCGGGCACCTCAGGAGCCTTTCCGCCAGGGCGAAGGCCTGGTGGGGCCTCTCCTTTCTCAGGACCACCCCCCAGACCCCAGGCCACTGCCGCTGGCCCAGGGCCTCGGGTTCCCTGGGGAGGTGGGCGTGGGCCCTGGGGGTGAAGGGGACCTCCCCCCCTTCCTCGGGCAGCTTCCGGGTGCCGTCAATGAAGAGCTTGCCCCCGAAGGCGAAGGCCCGGGAGCTATGGTCCAGGACGTCCATGGGCCCCCGGAGGAGGAGGGTGTCCCGCCCCGGGAGGGCGTGCTCCAGGGCCTTCTGCAGGGCGGGAAACCCCGGCTTCAGGGGCACCCCCTGGTCCACGGCCACGATGGCCTTGGCGAACATCATCTGCCCTAGGCCCAGCATCCCCTGGGCCACCTTGTAGGCCTGGCCGGGGTACTCCTTCCTCAGGGCCACGTTCACCCAGTTGTGGGCCACGCCCTCGGGGGGCATGTAGTAGTCGGCGACCTCGGGGAGGACCAGGCGGAGGGCGGGCAGGAAGAGCCTCTCCGTGGCCTCGATGAGGTAGGCGTCCTCCATGGGGGGCATGCCCACAATGGTGGCGGGGTAGATGGCCCCCCGGCGGTGGGTGATGGCGGTCACGTGGAAGCGGGGGTAGAGGTCTACGGGGGTGTAGAAGCCCGTGTGGTCGCCGAAGGGCCCTTCCTCCACCAGGGGCTCCTCGGGGTCAACGTAGCCCTCGAGGACGATCTCCGCCTCGGCGGGCACCGGCAGGTCCACGGTGACCCCCCGGGCGAGCTCTATGGGGACCCCCCGGAGGAAGCCCGCCAGGTGGAACTCGCTCACCCCGGGAAGGGGGGGAAGGGGGGCGGTGGCCGCGTAGGTGAGGACCGGGTCCCCCCCCAGGGCCACGGCCACGGGGAGCTTCTGCCCAAGCCTCCTGGCCTTCTCCAGGTGGCGGCGGCCCACCTTGTGGAGCTGCCAGTGCATGGCCGTGCTCCGCCGGTCCAGGACCTGCATGCGGTACATGCCCAGGTTGAGCTCCCCCGTCTCCGGGTCCTTGGTGATGACGAGGGGCAGGGTGAGGAAGGGCCCCCCGTCCAGGGGCCAGCACTTGAGGATGGGCAGGCGGGAGAGGTCCACCTCCTCCCCCTTGAGGACCACCTCCTGGACCGGGGCTTTGCGCACCCGCTTGGGGAAGAAGCCCCGGAGGAGGGGGAGCTTGGGGAGGAGGCCCAGGAGGGCGGAAAGCCCCCCTTGCCCGGGTTCAGGGCCAGGAGGCGCTCCACCTTGCGGGTGAGCTCGTCCAGGTCCGCCACCCCCAGGGCGAAGGCCGTGCGCTCCCGGGTGCCGAAGAGCCCGATGGCCACGGGGAAGTCCTTGCCCACCACCCTTTCAAAGAGGAGGGCGGGCCCCCCCGTCTTCACCATGCGGTCGGCGATCTCGGTGATCTCCAGCTCGCTTTGGACCGGCACCTGCACCCGCCTGAGCTCCCCTCGCCTGTCCAGGGCCTCCAGATAGGTGCGAAGGTTCCTAAACACCCCTCGAGCTTACCAGAAGGGGGGAAGGGGGGCAGGCTTGGGGCTACACTTCCAGGACCAGGTGCTCCAGGCGGAAGCCCCTCGGGTTCCCGTGGACCAAGACGGCCTCGAGGCGCACCGGGAGGTCATCCCGGCCCAGGAGGAAGCGGGCGCTAGCCAGGAGGCGGGCCACCTTCCCCGGGGTGAGGGCCTCCAGGGGGGTGCCGAAGGCCCTCGAGGACCTCTGCTTGACCTCCACCACCACGTGGACCCCGTCCCTTTCCATGAGGAGGTCCACCTCGCCGAAGGGGGTACGGCGGTTTCGCCCAAGGAGGCGGTAGCCCTTTTCCAGGAGGTGCCCCAGGGCCACCTCCTCCGCCCAGCGCCCCCTCAGGGTGTCCATTCCTGGTAGAGGAATCCGTCCAGGTAGAGGCGGAAGCGGGCCTCCCCCTGGATGGTGTAAGCGCCCTCCAGCCCTAGACCCTCCTGGCCCGGCCCCTCGTAGAGCACCTGCTCCCCCCTCTCGTCCCAAAGCACCAGGCGCACCTGGCGGCCTGTGGCCTCCGGAGGAAGGCTCAGGGTCAGGTTTAGGGTGCGCTCCCTCGGTTTGGGGGGCGCCGGGGGAAGGAGGACCTCGCCCCGCACCGCCACCCTCAGGCGCACCCCGCCCCCCGGGGGCATGGGGGTTCCGGGAGCGGGCTCCTGGGCCAGAACCATGCCCGGAGGGGCTCCGGCGGGCACCTCCTCCACCTGGGCCTGGAGCCCAGCGGCGTTGAGGAGGAAGAGGGCCTCCTCCCGGGTGAGGCCCGTGAGCTGGGGCAGGGGGACCGTGGACCCCACTCCCTGCCCCCGGGAGAGGAGGAGGCGCACCCCAGCCCCCGGGGCCAGGGGGGTTCCGGGGGGCGGGTCGGTGGCCAGGACCGTTCCCAGAGGCTCCGGGCTTTCCAAGAGGGCCTTGGCCTCCACCCGGAAGCCCAGCTCCCCTAGCCTTGCCTCCGCTGCCTCCTCCCTCAGGCCCTGGAGGTTGGGCAGGGGGTTGAGGCGGGCCTGGTTGAGGGTGAGGCGCACGGTGCGCCCCTCCCTCAGCCGGGTGCCGGGCGGGGGCTCTTGGGCCAGGACCACCTCCTTGGGCTTGGTGGGGTCGTTCCCCTCGCTAACCTCCAGCCTGAGCCCCGTGTCCTTGAGGAGCAGGAAGGCCTCCCGGGCGGTCTTGCCCACCAGGTCTGGAACGGGGTACTCCGGGGGGTTGAAGTAGCGGTAAAGCCCCTGGGAGAAAAGCCAGAGGCCCAGGGCGAGGAGGAGCAGGCCGGGGGCCACCCCCAGGAGGAAGCCTCGCCCTCTTCCCGTGGCCCCCTTCCTCCCCTTCAGGGGCCAAGGGGAGAGGTAGGCCACCCCCTCTTCGGCCATGGCCAGGTGGTCCCCGCCAAACCCCAGGGGAGCCAGGGCGGCCAGGGCCTCTTTAGGAGGAGGTTTGCCGGAGAGGGGCTTTTCCGTAAAGAAGACGTAGTGCCGCCCGGGCTTGGCGGAGATTTGGGCCTCCAGGAGCCCTAGCTCCTGCAAGCGGCGCACCGCAGCTCGGTAGCGGTAGAAGCGCTCCTTGTCCTCGGGAGTCTTGACCGCAAAGAAATACACCCACCCGCCCTCCACGCGAAAGAGGGTGACCCCTGCCTCCTCCCTCAGGGTTTCCAGCACCGGGTAGCGGTCGTCCAAGAGCATGCCCCGCCAATTATACCCTTTTCTTCCCGGTCCTTTACCCTTCCCAGCCCAGGGAAGGCCGCGCTTAGGCGCCTGCCGGCGCCATCCCGGCCCAAACCGGGGTGGGGTGGTATTCCCGCCCCTTATACTCAGGGTGGTATGTGGGATGTGCTGGTGGTGGGCGGGGGGCCTTCAGGGCTCTCCGCCGCCCTATTCCTGGCCCGGGCGGGCCTTCGGGTGCTGGTTCTGGACGGGGGGCGTTCCCAGGTCCTCACGGTGAGCCGGGTTCCCAACTACCCCGGGCTTCTGGACGAGCCTTCGGGCGAGGAGCTTTTGGAGCGCCTAAGGGAGCACGCCCGCCGCTACGGGGCGGAGATCCGCCAGGGCGTGGTCCAGGGCGTGCGGGACATGGGGGGGGTCTTTGCGGTGGAGACGGGGGAGGGGGTGGTAGAGGCGGAGAGGCTTCTCCTTTGCACCCACAAGGACCCCACCCTGCCTTCCCTGCTGGGCCTTACCCGCAGGGGGGTCTTTATAGATGCTGACGAAGGGGGGCGGACCAGCTACCCCCGGGTCTACGCCGCCGGGGTGGCCCGGGGCAAGGTGCCGGGCCACGCCATCGTGAGCGCCGGGGATGGGGCCTATGTGGCCGTACAGCTGGTCTCCGACCTCAGGGGCGAACCCTACAAGGACCACGCCAAATAGCTGGCCCCCTCTTTCGGGGCGCTCAGACGGGCCTGCCCGCCATCATGAAGCTAGCGGTCATCCCCCCGTCCACGGGGAGGATGGCCCCGGTGATGAAGCCCGCCCTTTCCGAGGCTAGGAAGAGGACGGCCTCCGCCACCTCCTCGGGCCTTCCCAGCCGCCTCAGGGCGTGGAGGTCCTCCCAGTCCCTCCGGGTTCTCTCTGGGTCCTCAGAGAGGAGGATGGCCTCGAGGACCGCCTCCGTGGCGATGGCCCCCGGGGCCACGGCGTTGACCCGGATGCCCAAGGGGGCGAGGTCCAGGGCCAGGGAGCGGGTCAGGTTCACCAGGCCCCCCTTGGAGGCGTTGTAGGCGGCGTTTTCCTGCTCGGCGAAGAGCCCCTGGACGCTGGCCACGTTTACGATGGCCCCGCCCCCCGCCTTCCGCATCTCCCGGGCAGCCAGGGCCGAGAGGTGCATGGGGGCGGTGAGGTTCACCTCCAACACCCTCCGCCATGCCGACAAGGGGACGGTGAGGGCCGAGCCCGGGGCAGAGGTGGCGGCGTTGTTGACCAGGACGTCCACCCGCCCCAAGGCGTGGGCCGCCTCCACCACGAAGCGCTCCCGGTCCCGATCCTCGGCCAGGTCCGCCTGGACGAAAAACCCCCCGATGGCCTCCGCCGCCTCCCGCCCCTCCGGCCTGAGGTCGCAAAGGGCCACCAAGGCTCCTTCCCGGGCGAAGGCCTCCGCGATGGCCCGGCCGATGCCCCGGGCCGCCCCAGTAACCAGCACCCCTCTTCCCTCAAAGAGCCCCATGGCCCTAGCTTACGAGCCTCGGGTCCAGGGCTAGGGCCACCTTCTCCCGGGGCAGGGCTCCCTGGAGGATCTCCCTCCCCCCGCCCTTGCCCCCCAGGGCCTTGAGGGCGGCGAGGACCTGTTCCCTCCCCGGCCCCAGGAGGGCGAAGCGTCCTTCGGGGGAGAGGAGGAGGAAGGTCTTTTCGCTCCAGGCGAGGAGCTTCTTGGCTAGGTCGGGGAGGACGGGGGCGGGGACCAGAAGGACCCCCTCCTCCAGGGCCCGGGGCAGGAGGGCCTCCACCAGGGCCTCCCTGAGGGCCAGGTTCTCCCCCTTTAGGGCGTAGACCTCCTCCTGGAGCCTCTTGATGGGCTTTTCCAGATCCAGGGCGCTCGTGGAGAAGGCCAGGGCCAAGCGGGAGAGGAGGGCGTGCTTGGCGTGGTAGTCCTCGAGGGCCTCCCACCCCGCCAGGAAGTAGACGCGGGTGCCCCCCTTGTACCTTTCCCACTTCTGCACCTTGATGGGCCCGGCCTGGGCGCTACTCTTCAGGTGGGTGCCCCCGCAGGCCGCCAGGTCAAAGTCCCCGATCCGGACCAGGCGCACCTCCCCCTGGACCTTGGGGGGGCGGCGGAGGGGGTATTGGGCCAGCTCCTCCTCCCTCACCCAGAAGGCCTCCACCGGGTAGTCGGCGTAGACGGCGAAGGCCGCCAGGGCCTCCGCCTGGCGGACCCTTTCCTCCTCCACCTCCTCCTCCAGGTCTAGGGTGCAAAGGGGGGAGTCCAGGCTCACGGCCACCGTGTGGTACCCCCCGGCCCGGAGGAGGGCCTGGGAGAGGAGGTGTTGGGCGGTGTGGCGCTGCATGTGGCGAAAGCGCCTCTTCCAGTCAATCTCCCCCTCCACCTCCACCCCCTCGGGGATGGGGGCGGAGAGGACGTGGACCACGTCCCCGAAGGCCTTCGCCTCCTCGTAGGCGTGGAGGACCTGGACCTCGCCAAAAGCCCCCCTCAGGACACCGGTATCCGCGGGCTGGCCCCCGGACTCCGGGTAGAAGAGGGTTTGGGACAAGACCGCGTAGTGCCCCTTCTCGTCGCTCCAGGCCCGTTCCACCCGGGCTTGGAAGCGGGTGGCGTAGCTGTTCAGCTGGTAAAGCCTCATCCCCTTAGGATAAGGAGGATGGTGCCCCTGGACCGGGAGGAGTTTGGCCGCTGGCTTTCCCAAGCCCGGCACACCCTGGACTCCGCCAGGAGGGATGCCGAGGAGGGGGACTACGACTGGGCCGCCTTCAAGGCCCAGCAGGCGGCGGAGTATGCCCTGAAGGGCCTTCTTAGGGGGCTGGGCCGCCCCGCCTACGGACACGCCCTTTCCCGGCTCTTGGAGGGCTTAAAGGAGGTGGGGCTGGAGGTCCCCGGGGATCTCCTGGAGGCGGCCAAGGAGCTGGACCTCCACTACATTCCCGCCCGCTACCCCGACGCCTACCCCGAGGGGAGCCCTCACCTTTATTACACAGCCAGGCGGGCTTCTCAGGCTTTGGAGGCGGCGGAGGCCCTATTGGCTTGGGTGGAGGCGCTTTATGCTCTCTGAGGCCCTGAAGCGGAGACAGGCGGAATGGGAGGCCCTTTTGGAGGAGGCCAGGGCCTACGCCCATAGGGTCCGGGAGGCTTTAGGGGAGGCCAGGGTCTATCTCTTTGGCTCCGTGGCCCGAGGGGAGTTCAACCTGGAAAGCGACATAGACCTGCTGGTGGTTTCTCCTCACCTACCCCAAGATCCCTTGGAACGCCTCGCCCTCCTCCACCGCCTTGGGGGGGGTCAGGTGGAGCCCCGGGGCCTCCTACCGGAGGAGTTCGCTAGGCTAGAGGCCAAGGGGGCTCTCTGGTGGCTGGAAGGCGCAAAGGAGCTGTGAGGGGGGAGAGGCTGGACCGGCTCCTGGCCCGGCTGGGCCTAGGAAGCCGCAAGGAGGTGGGGCGGCTCGTGCGCTCGGGGAGGGTGCGCGTGGAGGGCCAGGTGGTCCTGGACCCCGGTTTCCACGTGCCGGAGAGGGCGGGCCTCGAGGTGGAGGGGAGGCCCCTGGCCACGCGCCGCCACCTCCACCTCCTCCTCCACAAGCCCGCGGGGTACGTGACAAGCCGCAAGGAGGGCCCCTCCGTCTACGCCCTCCTCCAGGGCTTCCCCACCCGGGACCTCTCCCCGGTGGGCCGCCTGGACAAGGACGCCGAGGGCCTCCTCCTCTTCACCACCCATGGGGAGCTCCTCCACCGCCTCACCCACCCCCGGCACAAGGTGGAAAAGCGCTACCTGGTCCGTCTCCTCCACCCGGCCACCGAGGCCGATGCGCGCGCCTTCCAGGAGGGCATCTTTCTGGACGGGGAAAGGACCCTCCCCGCCAGGCTCCGCCTGGGGGAGGACCCCATCTGGGTGGAGCTCACCCTCCTGGAGGGGCGCTTCCACCAGGTGAAGCGCATGTTTCGGGCCCGGGGCAACCGGGTCCTCTACCTGAAGCGCTTGGGCTTGGGGCCCCTCACCCTCGGGGACCTTCCCCCGGGCGGGGTCCGTCCCCTGACCCCAGAGGAGGAAGGGGCCCTTTACCTAGCGGTGGGCCTCGCCCCGTGAGGATTTCACAGGGTTTTCGCAGGGGCGTGGTAGCCTCGCCTTCATGAAAGGGTTTCCGGCCTTGGCCCTCCTCCTGGGCCTGGCCTTGGGCCAGGGAGGGGAGAGGGCCTTGGAGGCCCTCTTGGTCCTCCAGGAGGAGGTGATAGAGGGAGGGGCACTCCGCACCTACACCGGGGTCCAGCGCTACCCGGTGGCCTCGGAGGCGGAGCTTATGGCCCTCCTAAGGAAGCTTGCCCGAGAGCCCCGTCCCCCCCGCTTTGTCTACGGGGAAGGGGGTTGGCGGGGGGTGGAGAAAAAGGGCCTGGCCTTTGACGAGAAAGAGGCTTTGGCCGCCTACCGGGAGGCCAGGGCCCAGGGGAGGCGGAGCTTCCGCCTCCCCGTCCGCTACACCCCTCCCACCCCGAGCCTCAAGGACCTCTACGCCCTAGGGGTACGGGAGCACCTGGCCACGGGGGAGACGGACTTCCGGGGCTCCAGCCGGGAGCGGACCCACAACCTCCTCCTGGCCTCGGGCAGGCTGGACGGCCTCCTCATCCCCCCGGGCCCCTTCGCCTTAAACCGGGCCCTGGGGCCCATCACCCGGGAGGCGGGGTACAAGGAGGCCTTCGTGATCGTGGGGGACCGCACGGAGCAGGGCGTGGGGGGCGGGGTCTGCCAGGTGTCCACCACCCTTTTCAGGGCCTTCTTCTTCGCCGGGCTCCCCATCCGGGAGCGCCACGCCCACAGCTACCAGGTGGCCTACTACCAGCCCCCGGGGCTGGACGCCGCCGTCTTCCAACCCCACAAGGACCTGAAGGTCCTGAACGACACCCCAGGGCACATCCTCGTCCAGCGCTCTGTGGTGGGCACCAGGCTCCGCTTCCACCTCTTCGGCACCAAGGACCGGGAGGTGCGTTGGGAGGGGCCCCTGGTCTCGGACCGGAAGCCCCCCCTCCCTCCCCGGGAGATCCCGGATCCCAGCCTGCCCCCGGGGGTGCGCAGGCAGGTGGACTTCGCCGCCGAAGGGGCCCGGGTGGAGTGGCGGCGCTCCGTCCGCCACCAGGGCGGGAGGGCCTGGGAGGACAGGGTGGTGAGCCTCTACCGCCCTTGGGGGGCGGTCTATTTGGTGGGGCCTAGGCCGGAAGGAAAAGGAGCACCGCCCGCTTCACGGGAAGGAGGCGGTGGGGCTCCCGCACCCAAGCCGCCTCCCCAGGGCGGAGGTGCAGGTAGCGCCCCTCGGGGAGGTCCATGACCAGCTCCCCCTCCAGGAGGAGGTAGAAGGCGCTTTCCTCCCGTTCTTCCGGCTCCTTTAGGGTATAGGCCTTTAGGGGGAGGCCCGGCACCACCACCTCCCCTTCCCGGGCCAGGCGCAGGAGGTGGAGCTTCAGGCTCTCAGGCAGAGGCCACCTCCTTCCTGGCCCGCCCCTTGCGCATCCGGAGCTTGAAGAGGGCCCTCTGGGCCAGCCTGGCCTCCTCCTCGCTCTGGGCTTTTCCCTGGACCAGGCCCTCGAGGGCCCGCCTCTCCGCCTCGGGGAGCTCGGGGAGGAAGGCCTGGAGCTCTTCCCAGTCCTTGGGGGGCGTGGCCCCCTTTTTCCCTATAGCGGGCCTTTGGGGCCGGGCCTCCTTGGGGCCTGGCACCAGGCTCGGGTCGTGCTCCGGGCAGGCGGGGTTCATGCAGAGCGCCCTCTTGCCCTTCTCCACCAGGGGCCAGCCGCAGGCCGGGCAGGGGGTGGGGAGGAGGGGGTGGAAGGCGAGGAAGTCGCAGGCCCGGCTCTCGCACTTGTAGTAGGGCTTGCCCCGTTTGCTCCGCTTTTCCAGGATCCGCCCCCCGCACTGGGGGCAGGCCTGCCCCGTGGGGGCGCCGTCGTCCCGGGTGTAGCCGCACTCCGGGTAGCCGGAGCAGGCGATGAAGCTCCCATACCGCCCCTCCTTCCTGAGGAGGGGGCGGCCGCATTCGGGGCAGGCCTCCCCCAGGGGTTCGGCCTCCCTTTTTTCCAGAGGCTCCGTGTAGGTGCACTCTGGGTAGCCCGTGCACCCCAGGAACTGCCCGAAGCGGCTCACCTTGAGCTCCAGGGGGCGGCCGCACCGGGGACAGGTCTTCTTGGGCACCCGGGCGAGCTCGGCCAGGAAGGGCTCATAGAACTCCAAGACCACCTGGGGCCAGGGAGCCCTGCCCTCCTCCACCTGGTCCAGGCGCTCCTCCACGCGGGCGGTGAACCCGTAGGCCACCACCTGGGGGAAGCGCTCCTTGAGGTAGCGGGTCACCTCCCGGCCCAAGGGGGTGGGGAGGAGGGTGCGGCCCCGGCGCTCCACGTACCCCCGCTTCTCCAGGGTCTCCAGGGTGGGGGCGTAGGTGGAGGGGCGGCCGATGCCGAGCTCCTCCATGGTCCTCACCAGGGTGGCGTCGGTGTAGCGGGGCGGGGGCTCGGTCCGGCGTTCCTCCGCCTTTACTTCCAAAAGCTCCGCCCTCCCTCCCGGGGAAAGGGCGGGCACGGGGGGCTCCTCCTCTTCCTCCCCTTCCCTCCCCCAGGCCTTCAGGTAGCCCTCAAACCGGAGGACCGAGCCCGAGGCCCGGAAGAGGAACCGGGGGCTTGGCCCCTCGTCCTGAAGGAGCACCACCGTCCCCTCGTAGAGGGCCTCCCGCATCTGGCTGGCCAGGAAGCGGCGCCAGATCAGGTCGTAAAGGCGGTACTCCTCCTCGGAGAGGTGCTGGCGCACGGCCTCGGGGGTGCGCCTGGGGTCCGTGGGGCGGATGGCCTCGTGGGCGTCCTGCACCCCTTCCTTCCGGTTCCTATAGACCCGGGGGGCCTCGGGCAGGTACTCGGGGCCGAAGAGCGCCCCGATGACCTCCCGGGCCGCCCGGAGGGCCTCGGGGGCGACGCGCACCGAGTCCGTGCGCATGTAGGTGATGAGGCCCACCGTTCCTTCTGGGAGGTCCACCCCCTCGTAGAGCCGCTGGGCGATGCGCATGGTGCGGCTTGCGGTGTAGCCCAGGCGGCTACTGGCCGCCTGCTGCAGGGTGGAGGTGGTGAAGGGGGGTGGGGGGGCCTTGCGGCGCTCCTTGGTCTCCACCTGGGCCACCCCGTAGGGGAGGCCTCTGGCCGCCTGGGCCAGGCGCCGGGCCTCCTCCTCCGTGGCGATGTGGAGCTTCCCCTCCTTCTCCCCTTGGCCCGTCCAGAGGCGCTTCCCCTCCACCTCGTAAAGGCTGGCCCAGACCTCCTTCCCCTCCGCCCCAAAGCGGCCGGAGAGGACAAAGTAGGCCTCCTCCCGGAAGGCCTCGATCTCCTCCTCCCGCTCGGCCACGAGCCTCAGGGCCACGCTCTGCACCCGCCCCGCGGAGAGGGCCCGCTTGCGGAACTCCAGGGAGAGGAGGGGGGAGAGGTTGTAGCCCACCAGGCGGTCCAGGACCCGCCGGGCCTGCTGGGCATCCACCAGGTTCTGGTCTATGGGCCTGGGCCTCTCCACCGCCTGCCGCACCACCTTCGGGGTGATCTCGTGGAACTCCACCCGGATGGGCTCCCGGGGGTCCCGCCCCAAGAGCCTGGCCACGTGCCAACCGATGGCCTCCCCCTCCCGGTCGGGGTCGGTGGCGATGAGGAGCCTCCTGCCCTGGGCGGCCTGTTTCAGCTCCTCCAGCACGGGCTTCTTGTCCTTCTTCACCTCGTAGGTGGGGGCGAAGTCCCTTTCCACGTCCACCCCCAGGGTCCTCTCCGGGAGGTCGGCCACGTGGCCCTTGCTGGCCCGCACCTCGTAGCCGGGCCCCAGCATCTTCTGGATGCTCCTGGCCTTGGCGGGGGACTCCACCACCACCAAGGTGGCGGCCCGGCCTTCTTTCCCCTGGGTCTTGGGCTTCCTCGGCATCGCCCCCTATTTAGGGGGGTGAGGGCGGCCTTGTCAAGCCTGGCCCTTACCCGGAAGTTCCACCCCGGGGTGGCCCCTGGGGAGGAGTTTCCGCTCCCAGGCGGCCCTGTGGAGGTCCTCCCGGAAGTCGGGGTGGGCCACCCCGATGAGGGCCAGGGCCCTTTCCCTGAGGGAGCGGCCGAAGAGCTCGGCCACGCCCCACTCGGTGACCACGTAGTGCACGTCCGCCCGGGTGGTGACCACCCCGGCCCCCGGCTTTAGGTAGGGGACGATGCGGCTATGCCCCTTGGCCGTGGAGGGGAGGGCGATGATGGGCTTCCCCCCCTCGCTCCGGGCCGCCCCCCGGATGAAGTCCAGCTGCCCGCCGAAGCCCGAGTAGATCCGGGTGCCGATGGAGTCGGCCACCACCTGGCCAGTGAGGTCCACCTCTATGGCGGAGTTGATGGCCACCATCTTGCGGTTTTGGGCGATGACGAAGGGGTCGTTCACGTAGTCCGCGGGGTGGAGCTCAAAGAGGGGGTTGTCGTGGACGAAGCGGTAGAGCCTTTCCGAGCCCAGGACAAAGGTGCCGATGATCTTGCCCGGATGGAGGGCCTTCTCCCTCCCGGTGATGAGGCCCTTTTCCCAGGCCTCCAGCACCCCGTCGGAGATCATCTCCGTGTGCACCCCGAGGTCTTTGCGCCCCTCGAGGCTGGCCAAGACGGCATCCGGGATGGCCCCGATGCCCATCTGCAGGGTGGCCCCGTCCTCGATGAGGCCCGCCACGTGCTCCCCGATGCGCCTCTCCACCTCCCCGAAGCCCTCCCGCCGGAGCTCGGGCAGGGGGTGGTCCATCTCCACGATGGCGGTGAAGCGGGAGACGTGGACGAAGGTGTCCCCCAGGGTTCTCGGCATCCTGGGGTTCACCATGGCGATGACGAGGGGAGCGGCCTCCAGGGCGGCCTTGGAGGCGATGACCTCCACCCCCAAGGAGGAGAAGCCGTGCTCGTCGGGGGGGGAGACCTGGACGATGGCGGCATCCAGGGGCAGGACCCGGCGCTTGAAGAGCCAGGGGACCTGGTGGAGGGTGATGGGCACGTAGTCGGCCCGGCCCTGGTTCACCGCCTCCCGGTCGGCGGGGCCCACGAAGAGGGAGCGCCGGCGGAAGTGGCCCTCCATCTCGGGACTGGCGAAGGGGTCGTGGCCCATCTGCAGGAGGTGGACGAGCTCCACCCCTTCCAGTTCGTCCTTGCGGGCGGCCAGGGCCTCGAGGAGGGGCGTGGGCGTGGCGGCGTTACCGGAGACGAAGACCCGCATCCCCGACTGGATCAGGGTGACGGCGTCCTCGGGGGAGGTGAGCTTCTTGCGGTAGCTCATTCCAGGTGGCCTCCTTTCTGGCCCAGGGCCAGGTAGGCGCCCTGGCGCAGGGCGGGGACCTTCAGGGGGTCCTCCTCCATCGCTAGGAGGAAGGGGAGCAGGGTGGCGGTGAGGGCGTGGCTGGCGGTGCGGGGCACCAGGGCGGGGACGTTGGGCAGGCAGAAGTGGGTAACGCCCATCTCCTGGTAGAGGCCCACCCGGCTGGTTTCGGCGATGCCCCCCTGGTCTATGGCGAAGTCCAGGAGGACGCTTCCCGGGCGCATGCGGGAGAGGTGGTCCCGGGTGAGGAGGAGGGGGGTGCGCTCCCCCGGCACGGCCACCGCCCCCACCAGGACGTCGGCGAAGGCCACGTAGCGCTCCAGGCGGCTTTGGGTGACGAGGGCGGTCACCGCCCCCGGGGCCTCCTTGGCCGCCTCCTCCAGGGCGGGGAGGGCCTGGTCCAGGAGGTAGACCGAGGCCCCGGCCCCCAGGAAGGCCCGGGCGGCGGCCCGGCCCAAAACCCCCGCCCCTAGGATCACCACGTCGGCGGGGGGGATGCCGGGAAGGCCGGAGAGGAGGACCCCGGGGCCCAGGGGGGCCTCGAGGAGCCTCCCGGCGATCTGGGGGGCGAGCCTCCCCGCGATCCCGCTCATGGCCTTGAGGACGGGCCGCCCCTTTTCGTCCCCGATGAGCTCGTAGCCGATGGCGGTGATCCCCTTCTCCGCCATGGCCTCGATGAGGCCCGACTCCGCCACCGCCAGGTGCAAAAAGCCCATGAGGGTGGCCTCGGGGCGGAGGAGGGCCACCTCCTCGAGGGTGGGCCGGGATACCTTCAGCACCACCTCGCCCCGGCCGAAGGCCTCCTCCCGGCTCACCAACCGGGCCCCCGCCGCCTCGTAAAGGGCGTCGGGGAAGCCCGCCCGCTCCCCGGCCCCCCGCTCCACGTAGACCCGGTGCCCCTTGGCGGCGAGCTCCCGCACCCCTTGAGGGGTGAGGGCCACCCGCCCTTCCCGCACCTCCTCCCCGAAGGGGGGGAGGGTCTTGAGCACCATGCGCTCCTTGGGTAGGCCGATGTCCATAATCCCCTCCCTTTTGGGGCCCGGCCCCAAAGGACTCCACCCTAAGCTTACGGGAAAGCGAGAAGGGGGGTGTGCCCCTCCTCCCCATGGGCCTTTCCCTTAGGCTTTTTCCCGTGGAGGCCTTCGCCAACTGGCTCTTCGTGGTCCTCTGGCTCCTTGGGCTGCTCCTCACCTTCGTCCCCTTCGTCCCCGCCACCTTGGTCATCCTCCTGGCGGCCTTTTTGCGCGAGCTCCTCCTGGGCTTCCAAGGGCTCTCCTGGGAGACCTGGCTTCTTCTCGGCCTCCTGGCCCTTTTGGCCATGACCCTGGACAACTTGGCCGCCCTCCTGGGGGCCAGGCGCTACGGGGCGGGGCGGGCGGGGCTTTGGGGGGCTTTTTTGGGCGGCCTCCTGGGCCTCTTCTTCGGCGTCCTAGGGGTCCTCCTCCTCCCCTTCCTCCTGGCCTGGCTTTTGGAGTACCTCTCCGGCCGGAGGCCAAAGGAGGCCCTGAGGGCGGCCTGGGGCACCCTGGTGGGCCTCATGGGGGGCGTGGTGGCCAAGGTGCTGGTCCACCTGGCCATGGGGCTTTTGGTGGTGCGGGCCATCTTCGGGTAGGCTTAGGCCCATGGGTTTGGTCCTGGTTACCCGGGAGGGGTGCGGGCTTTGCGAGAAGGCGGAGAGGGCCCTCTGGACCCTGGGGGTCTCCTACGTGCGGCGGGACGTGGACCGGGAGCCGGAGCTTCAGCCCTACTCCTTCCGCGTGCCCGTCCTCCTTTGGGAAGGAGAGGTGCTCTTGGAGGGCGCTTTTGGCGAGAAAGAGCTCCTGAAGGTCATGGAAGGCATCTTGGGAGGTGAGGCGTGAACCCCACCATGATAGAGATCGGCCCCTTGCGCATCCAGTGGTACGGCTTTCTCCTCACCCTGGCCATCTTTGTCGGCTTTGAGCTGGCTAGGCGCCGCCTGAAGGCCTGGGGCCTGGACGCGGAGAGGTTTGAAACCGCCGCCTTCTGGGCCGTGGTCTTCGGCGTGGTGGGGGCCAGACTGGGCTACGTCCTCACCTCCCCCGGCTACTTCCTGGAAAACCCCCTGGAGATCCTCTACGTCTGGCACGGGGGCCTCTCCTTCCACGGGGCCATTCTGGGCGGGGCTTTGGCCTTCCTCTACCACCACAAGAGGAGGGGCTACCCCCTCTGGCCCTACCTGGACGCCGCCACCCCGGGGGTGGCCCTGGGCATCCTCGCCGGTCGGATCGGCAACCTGATGAATGGCTCCGACACCGCGGGCCGCCTCACCACCCTGCCCATCGGCTTCACCTGGCCGGAGTGGGCCAAGGGCTTCCCCGGGGTCTGCCCCGGGATCGACGACATCTCCCAGGTCTACCAGTGCGCGGAGCTCCTCAGGGGCCCGGTCCACCTCACCCAGGTCTACGGGGCCCTGGTGGGGCTCATCCTCCTCCCCCTTGCCTACTACTGGCTCAAGAAAAAGCCCTTTTACGGCTACGCCTTCTGGCAACTGATCCTCTGGTATAGCGTCCTGCGCTCGGTCCTAGAGGAGCCCTTCCGCCTCAACCCCTTGTGGCTCCCCGTCTACCGCAACGAGGAACTGGGCATCGGCCTCCTCACCGCCACCCAGGTGGCGAGCCTGCCCCTCATCCTGCTCTCCCTCTACATGCTGAGGCGGCTTCGCACCCAAGCCGGCTAAGATGGAGGCATGCACGTCCACGTGATCCTGGCCGCGGGGCAGGGGACCAGGATGCGGTCCCGACTGCCCAAGGTGCTCCATCCCCTTCTGGGCAAGCCCATGGTGATCTACGCCGTGGAGGCCGCCTTGGCCTTGAACCCCGAGAGGCTTGTCGTGGTGGTGGGCCACGGGGCGGAAAGGGTGCAGGAGGCCCTGGAGGGCTACCCCGTGCTCTTCGCAAGGCAAAGGGAGCAGCTTGGGACCGCCCACGCCCTCTTGCAGGCGGAGGCCCTCCTCGAGGGCTTTCCTGGCCCCTTCTTGGTCACCCAGGGGGACACCCCCCTCCTCCGCCCGGAGACCCTGAGGGCCCTTCTGGAGAAGGTGGAGGAGGGGCTGGGCATGGCCCTCCTCACCGTGGAGCTCCCCGACCCCACGGGCTACGGCCGCATCCTCCGGGAAGGGGAGGAGGTCTTGGGCAACGTGGAGGAGAAGGACGCCCCTCCCGGGGTGAAGGCCCTCAAGGAGGTGAACGCCGGGGCCTACGCCTTGGACGGCTTCCTCTTCCAGGCCCTCAAGGAGGTGAAGAACGAGAACGCCGCCCGGGAGTACTACCTCCCCGACCTCATCGCCGTCTACCGGGCCCACGGGAAGCGGGTGGTGGCCGTGCGGGGAAGGGCGGAGGAGGCCTTGGGGGTGAACACCCGGGAGGAGCTGGCCCGGGTGGAGGGGGTCTTGCTGGGAGGGCTTCGCGCCCACTGGATGCGCCAGGGGGTGCGGATGATCCTGCCGGAGACCATCTACCTGGAGCCCACGGTGGAGCTTTCCCCCGACGTCACCCTCTGGCCCGGGGTGGTCCTGAAGGGGAGGACCCGGATCGGGGAGGGGTGCGAGGTGGGGGCCTACAGCGTCTTGGAGGACACCGTCCTGGAGCCCGGGGCCCGGGTCCACGCCCACACCGTGGCCCAGGGGGCCCACCTCTTCCCGGGGGCGGAGGCCGGCCCCTTCGCCAGGTTGAGGCCAGGGGCGGTCCTCGAGGAGGAGGTCCACGTGGGCAACTTCGTGGAGGTGAAGAATAGCCGCCTCCACAAAGGGGTCAAGGCGGGCCACCTGGCCTACCTGGGGGATGCCGAGGTGGGGGAGGGGACGAATATCGGGGCCGGGGTCATCACCGCCAACTACGACGGCAAGCGCAAGCACAAGACGGTGATCGGCCAAAGGGCCTTCATCGGTTCGGATAGCGTCCTGGTGGCTCCCGTGAGGGTGGGGGACAGGGCCATGGTGGGGGCGGGGAGCGTCATCACCCAGGACGTGCCCGAAGGGGCCCTGGCCGTGGCCCGGGGGCGGCAGCGGAACCTCGAGGGCTACGCCCTCAAGAAGCTGGGGGAAGAGTAGACCCTTTCACCCTCCCCTCAGCCTGTGGGTGCTAAACTGGGGAGCATGAACCTGGGCATGTCGGAAATCCTGGTGATCCTGGTGGTGGCCCTCCTCCTCTTCGGGCCCAAGAAGCTCCCCGAGCTGGGCCGCTCCCTGGGCCAGAGCATCCGGGAGTTCAGGCGGGGGGCCCAGGAGATCCGCGAGGAGCTGGAGAAGTCCGTGGACGTGCGGGAAGAGCCCAAGCCCAAACCCATGGAGGCCCCCTCTTCCCAGGCCCCTGAGGCCGAGGAGCGCAAGGCTTGAAGGAAGCCCCCCTGGTAGAGCACCTAGAGGAGCTCCGCGCCCGCCTGATCTGGGCCCTCCTCGCCTGGGCGGTGGGCCTGGGGGTGGCCTGGGCCTTCCGGGTGCAGCTCCTGGCGTGGCTGAAGCGCCCCTTGGATCTGGCGGCGGAGCAGAACGGCATCCAGGTCAACCTCATCGTCCTGGACATCACCGAGCCCTTCTTGGTCTCCTTGAAGGTGGCCGCCTTCGGCGGGCTCGTCCTGGCCCTCCCCTTTATCGTCTACCAGGTCTGGGCCTTCATCGCCCCCGGGCTTTACGAGCACGAGAAGCGCCTTGCGGTTCCCTTCCTCCTGGGGGCGGGCTTTAGCTTCGCCCTGGGGGCCCTCTTCGCCTACTATGGCTTCCTGCCCTTCGCCGTTCCCTTCCTGCTGGGCTTCCTGGGGGACGTGATCACCCCCCAGATCTCCATCGGCCGCTACATGGGCCAGGTCCTCATGATGATGACCGTGATGGGCCTGGTTTTTGAGATGCCCGTGGTGAGCTACCTTCTGGCCCGGCTGGGCCTCCTTTCCTCGGACTTCCTGGCCCGCAACTGGCGGATCGCCGTGGTCCTCCTCCTCACCCTGGCGGCGGTCATCACCCCCACGGTGGACGTGGTGAGCCTGGCCATCGTCACGGGGCCTCTCCTGGTCCTTTACTGGATCTCCGTCCTGGTGGCCCGGGTGGCGGAAAGGAGGAGGCCCAAGGAAGAAGCCGCTTGACAACCCGGGAAGGTTTTCCCCATAAAATAGCCCATGGACGAGCGCATCCAGGCCCTTAGGAGGGAGGTGGACCGGGTCAACCGGGAGATCCTCAGGCTCCTTTCCGAGCGGGGCCGCTTGGTCCAGGAGATCGGCCGCATCCAGACGGAGCTGGGCCTCCCCCACTACGACCCCAAGCGGGAGGAGGAGATGCTCTCCTACCTCACCCGGGAAAACCCGGGGCCTTTCCCCGCGGAGACCATCCGGAAGCTTTTCAAGGAGATCTTCAAGGCCAGCCTGGACCTCGAGGAGAAGGAGGACCAGAAGCGGTTCCTCTACTCCAAAAGGACCAAGCCCGAGCCCACCCGGGTGCGGGTGAAGGACGTGGTCTTCGGGGAAGGCCCCCTCCTCATCGCCGGGCCCTGCTCCATAGAGGGCGAGGAGCAGATGATGGAGACCGCCCGCTTCCTCTCGGCCAGGGGGGTGAGGGTGCTAAGGGGCGGGGCCTTCAAGCCCCGCACCAGCCCCTACGGCTTCCAGGGCCTGGGGGTGGAGGGGCTAAGGCTGGGGAGGAGGGCGGCGGACGCCTTCAGCATGATCTTCGTCACCGAGGTCATGGACACCCGGGACGTGGAGGTGGTGGCGGAGTACGCCGACATCCTCCAGATCGGGGCCCGGAACATGCAGAACTTCGCCCTCCTCAAGGAGGTGGGGCGGGCGCGAAAGCCCGTCCTCCTCAAAAGGGGGCTTGCCGCCACCATGGAGGAGTGGTTCTACGCCGCCGAGTACATCCTCTCCCAGGGGAACGAACAGGTGATCCTGGCGGAGAGGGGGATCCGCACCTTTGAGCGCTGGACGAGGAACACCTTAGACCTCTCCGCCGTGGCCCTGGCCAAGCAGGAGACCCACCTCCCCGTGATCGTGGACGTGACCCACGCCGCTGGGCGCACGGACCTTCTCGCCCCCCTGGCCCGGGCCGCCTTGGCCGTGGGGGCGGACGGGGTGCACGTGGAGGTCCACCCCAACCCCAAGGTGGCCCTCTCCGACAACGGGCAGCAGCTGGACTTCGCCCAGTTTGAGCGCTTCCTCGAGGCCATCCAGGACCTCTTCAAGGCCCACGCCCCCAGACCCTAGACCCTTGACCCTCTAAGCTGCCATGGGCCTCCTGGACAACCTCCTAAACGCCTTCCTCAAGGCCACCGACCCCCGGCCCCGCTACACCGAGGCCCGCTGCCTCCTCTACAAGAACAGCGTGGGGGGGTGCGACCGCTGCTACCAGGCCTGCCCCAAGGGGGCGGTGCGCCTCGAGGGGTGGCGGGTGGAGCTGGACGAGGTGCTTTGCACGGGGTGCGGCCTCTGCACCGGGGTCTGCCCCGGCATCGCCCTGGAGTACCCCTTAGGGGCCATCCAGGAGGCCCTGATCCGGGGAAAGGGGCAACTCCGCTGCTCCAAGGCGGAGGGGAAGGGGGAGGAGGTCCTCTGCTTGGGCCGCCTCACCCCGGGGCTTCTCGCCGAGGCGGGAAGCCGCTTTGGGAAGGTGGTCCTGGCCCGGGGGGACTGCGCCTCCTGCCGCATTGGGGGGCCCTCCGTCCCCCAGCACCTGGAAAGGATGGCCGAGGAGGCCAGGCGCTACCACCCCGTGGAGGTGGAGGTGGTGGAGGGGAGCTTACCGGGGGAGCCCGTGGGGCGAAGGGAGCTCTTCCAGGCCCTTCTGGGGAGCGCCAAGCGCACCGCCGCCGACCTGGCACCCGAGCTTCCCCTGCCCCTTCCCGAGGAAGGGGAGGAAAGGGGCCTTCCCCCGGAGCTTCGCCTCCGCCTACTCGCCTCCAGGCGGGCTTCCGAGGTGCGCTGGCCCAGGATCCGGGTGGAGGAGGGGTGCACCCTCTGCCCGGTGTGCACCAACGTCTGTCCCACGGGGGCGGTGAACCGGGTTAGGGAGGGGGAGGAGTACGTGCTCTACCTCCAGGTGGAGGCCTGCACCGGGTGCGGGGCCTGCGTGGAGAGCTGCCCGCCCCAGGTGATCCGCCTCGAGGAGGCCCCGAAGGAGGAGGTGGGCCAGGAGCTGGAGCTCTTCCGGGGCAAGCCCCCCTGGTACGACCTGTAGAATGGCCCCATGCGGCTTCACCACGTGGGCATCGCCGTGGAGGACCTGGAGGCGGCCAAGGCCCGCTACCGTCTATTGGGCTTCCAGGTGGAGGCGGAGGGGGAGGTGGCGGCCCAGGGGGTGCGGGTGGCCCTGCTGAAGGGGGAGGGGGAGGCCCTTCTGGAGCTCCTCGCCCCCCTGGGCCCGGACACCCCCGTGGGCCGCTTTTTGGAGAAGCGGGGCCCCGGGCTTCATCACCTGGCCTTCGCCACGGAGCGCCTAGAGGAGGAGCTGGCCCGGCTCCGGGCGGAAGGGGCCAGGCTCATAGACGAGGTGCCCCGGCCCGGCTTCGGGGGGCACCGGGTGGCCTTCCTCCACCCCTCCTTTGGGCTTGGGGTCCTCTGGGAGCTGGTGGAGGCCTAGTGCCGAGGGGCCTTTACCTGGCCCTGGGCTGGATGGCGATTCTTTGGCTCCTCTCCGCCCAGCCCGCCCCCGGAGCCGGCCTGCCCCACCCCTGGGACAAGAGGGCCCACCTCCTGGCCTACGCCCTCTTGGGCCTTCTCCTCGGGCGGGGGCTCGGGCGCTTCCGCCCCGCCTTCCTCCTCGCCCTCCTCTATGGCCTGGTGGACGAGGCGCACCAGGGCTTCTTCCCGGGGCGGGAGGTGTCCTTTTGGGACCTCCTCGCCGATGCCTTCGGGGCCTACCTGGGGGCTAGGTGGGGGGGTAGATGGGAAGCTCCAAAAGGCGCCCGCCCCTAGCCCCCGCTGCCTGGACCACCAGCTCGGCCACCAACTCAGGGGCGATCCAGCGGCTGGGGTCGGCCTCGGGCATGGCCTTGCGGTTGGCCTCGGTGTCCAGGGTGCCCATGGGGTAGACCAGGAGGAAGCGCACCCCCTCCACCTCCTCCTGTAAGGATCGGAGGAGGCTCGCCAGGGCAGCCTTGGCCAGGGTGTAGAGGGCCCGTCCCGGGCCAACGCCCGTCCAGGCGGGGCCCGCGGCGAAGGCGGCGAAGAAGCCCTCACCCCGCCCCTCCATGTAGGGGAGGACCGCCCTCAGGAGGTTGTAGGTGGTGCGCAGGTTCAGGTCCAGCATCCAGTCGTAAAGCCCTGGGTCCGAGTCCAGGAAGCGCCCGGCGGCGAAGCCCCCCACGGTGTGGACCACGCCGTAAAGCGGGGCCTCCTGCTCCACGAAGCGCGCCAGGGCCTGGGCCTCCTCCAACTTGGTGAGGTCCGCCACAAAGGTCTTGGCCCCTACGGCCTCGGCCCGCTCCGCCATGGGCTCTGGGCGGGGGTCGGAGAGGAAGAGCCTGGCCCCCGCCCGGTGGAAGGCGGGGATCAGGGCCCGGGAGAGGGCTCCCCCAGCCCCGGTGATGAGAAAAGCCTTTCCTTCCAGCATGGCCTCATTCTACGGGGAGGAAGGCCAGAGCTTTGGGCGAGAAACCCAAAAGGGGGGAGGCCACCCGCTGGGGCGGGGAGGGGAAGAGGTCCCAGACCTGGAGGGTGTTGCCCGCAACCAGGTACAGGTAGGCGTCCACCCCCACCAGGCCGGCGGAGAAGGTGCGGAAGGCCTCCTGAAGCCCTGAGTCCCTGGGCTCCAGGACCTGGAAGCCTTGGCCCAAGACCGCAAGCCCCGCTACGGGGTCCAGGGCTAGCCGGGCCGGGCGGGGGAAGTCTCCCAGGACCCTGCGCCCCGTGAGGGACTCCCCCTGGAGGGCGTAGATCCGGGTTTCCGAGAGCGTGGCCCCCAGGCCCAGAAGCCTTCCCCGGCTCCCGTCCGCCTTTAGGTCAAAGGGGCCCTGGGCCAGGGGCGGGTCCAGGAACCTTTCCAACCCGGGGGTGCCCCTGGGGTCCTGGGCCGGGCGGAAGCCCAGGGCGCCCGGGGTCATGTAGGCCAAGAGGTCCAGGGTCCCCCGGGGGAGGAGGGCGAGGCGGAGGGGGGCCTCGAGGCCGGTGAGGTCGGCCTCCTCTAGGCTCCCCAGGTCGGGCGGAAGGAGGAAGGCCTTTTCCGCTCCCGGGCAGTGGACGAGGAGCCGGTTCTGCCCCAGGCGCAGGTAGCCTCCGGTGCAGTCGGGGAGGTAGGCGCTGGCCAGGAGGGTTTGGGGAACGGCGCTTTCCGTGAAGCCCGCGGCGTCGTAGGCCTCGAGGCGGTCCCCGAAGAGGAGGTAAAGCCGCTCCTCCCTTCCCAGGTAGGCCAGGTCCTGGAGGCCGGGCGTGGCCCAGGTGGCCACGGGGCTGGCCAGCCCCCGCTGGAGGTCGGAGGCCCTATAGAAGCGCACCTCGCCTTCGCCTCCCGCCGCCAGGAGGGCGGGAAGGGGGGGCTCCTGGCTCCCCGTGCAGGCGGCCAAGGCTAGGGGAAAGAGGAAAAGCCACTTCCTCACGGCAGACCTCCCAGCCTCACGCCCTCCTCGGAGAGGAGGACCCCTGCCGCCTGGCCCCCGTAGAGGAAGGCCAGGCCAAAGCCTCCCCCCCTGGCGTCCACCGTGACCCGCATGGCCCAGCAGCAGCGGTCCAGGACCAGGAGGAAGCGGGGCTTCAGGGGCTCCCCGGGCAGGTTCTGGGTGAGGAGGGCGGAGAGGTGGAGCTTGGTGTTCTCCCGCCCCAGGAAGGTGAGGGTGGGGCCGAAGTTGCGCAAAGAGAGGCTATACCCCTCGGGCCGGTCGGGGCGGCGGGCATAGGTGAGGCTCCCCGAGAAGGAAAGCCCCGGGATGGCGTTCTCCCCGTTCTCGTCCGGGGGGGTGGGCCGCCAAAGCTCCGCTCCCCCGCTAAAGGTGGCGTCCCTGAGGTAGACCTCGGGGTCCCCCACCTCGGGCAGGTGGAGGTTGGCCGCGAGGCGGAAGCCCACCTCGGGGAGGGCCTGGGTGAGGGCGAGGCGGAGGTTGGTCCCACGGAAGCCCTCCTGGTAGCGGCCCGAGAGGGCGAGGTCCCACAGGGGCCCTGGGGGGAGGCCAAAGCGGAGCCCCGCCTGGTAGGCCAGGGCCTGGGGGTCAAGGCCCACCTGGAGGGCCAGGCTGGTGGGGCCCAGGATGGCCTGGCCCAGGAGGCCTAGGGTGTCCCGCGTCCAGTCCCTTCGGGCCTGGAAGGTGTAGGCGTTGACCCCTTCCCGGAGGGAGAAGGTGAGGCCCGTGTCCAGGGGGCCTTCCCCGTTCAGGCCGTGGCGGTGGGTGAGGTTCAGGCTCCCCCCGGGCAGGGCGTAGGCCGCCTGGAGGAGGAGGGGGTCAAAGAGGGCCCTCACGTGGTCGTAGCGGAGGCCCGCCCTTAAGGAGAAGGGGAAGGGGGTGAGGGCGGCCTCGGCCCGGGTCTCCAGGGGGCCCTCCCCCTCGAGGCCCTGCTGGTGGGCGACCCGCACGGCGTAAGCCCCCTCCTGCAGCCGGGCCTCCCCTTCCAAGGGGAGGTACCTCCCCGCCTCCAGGTCCCGCCCGCCCCTCAGGCCCAGGAAGAGGGGCCTTTGCCCGTAGCCCAGGCCGAGGAGGGCCTGGTGGGTCCGCCGGCTCGGTAAGGCGTCAAAGCGGAAGGGGGTTTCCCCCTCCTGGACGCTCCTCCTGTAGGCCAGCTCCAGGCTAAGATCCCCGAGGGCCTGCCGGAAGGTGGCGGTGGTGGTCCAGTCCACCTGCCGCTCGTACTCCCCGCCCGGGTTTTGCGTGGTGTAGTAGAAGCCCCGGAAGCGGTTTTCCGCCTGCAAGCTGGCCCCGGGCCAGGGGGTGAGGGCGAGGGTTTCAGCGTGGCTGACGAGGGCCCTCCAGGCCTCCCCGTAGGGCCCCAGGGCGCGGGCGGAGCGGTTTAGGGGGTTGGTCTCCGCCAGGTACCGCCCCAGGACCAGCCCCCCCTGGAGGGTGAAGGGGCCCTCCCGGAGGGTGGGGCTTTGGGCCTCCACCTCGGGGAGGCGCTGGAGGGTGCGGGGCGGGGGGGTGCTGGGGTCGTGGTCCAGGAAGCCCTCGGCCCTCAGGGCGAAGCGCCAGTCGGAGGGCCTGGGGATGCCGGGGAGGAGGGCCTCTAGGCGGAAGCGGGAGAGCCTCTCCCGGGTATCGTCCCGCTCCAGGAGGGCGCTTAGGGAGAACTCCTGCCTCCTCAAGCTGTACTCCCCCCGGTACTGGAAGGTGTCCGGGGGGGTGTGGAGGAAGAAGTAGCGTTCCTTGGCCTCCCCTACCCCGAAGTGGTCGAAGCCAAAGCCGTAGCCCCTCCCCTGGTAGTAGTGGAGGAGGGTGTAGCCCAGGCCGAACTCGGCTACGTATGGAAGGGCCGCCTTCAGGTAGAAGCCCAAAGCGTCCTGGCCCACTTCCAGCCTAGGCCGCCTCTCGGAGAGGAAGAGGAGGAGGATGGGGAGCTCCAGGATGGGCCTTTCCTGGACCAGGAGGACCACGCCCCGGGCCACCACCCGGTCCCCGGGGTAGAGGACGATCTCCCGGGCGCGGAAGGCGTAGTCCGGCACCTCCTGGCCGCAAGGGGCGCAGGGGGTGGCGTACCCCTCCTGGAGGAGGATGGCCCCCGCCGCCCTTTGGCAGAGGGGCCCGGTGAGGAGGAGCCCCTCGGCCTCGAGGCGCACCTCCATGGCGTCGAAGCTCTCGTCCTTTAGGTCCACCTGGAGCTCCTCCGCCTCGATGAGGCGGCCCTCCTTATCCTTGTAGCGTACCTTCCCCGAGAGGAGGAGGAGCCTCCTTTCCCGGAAGTAGACCACCCGTTCCGCCTCTAGGGCCTCCCCCTCCCGCTCCAGGCGCACGGGGCTTCCCACGAGCACATAGACCTCCTCCCCACCCTCCTCCCGGATCTCCAGCCTTTCCGCCTCCAGGACCCTTAGGGTCTGGCCCAGGGCGTAGGGGAGGAGGAAGAGGAAGAGGAGGAGGCCCCACCTCACCGCCGCCCTCCCAGAAAGAGGAGGAGGCCCAAAAGCCCGTAGAGGAGGTTGGGCCCCCAGGCGGCGAGGAAGGGATCCAGGGCGTTCTGCTCGCCCATGATCCGCCCCACGCTCCAGGTGGCGTAGTAGAAGAAGGTGAGGACGGCCACCCCCACGAGGCCCAGGCTCCGGCTCCCCCCGAGGAGGTAGAAGGCCAGGCCCGCGGCGAAGAGGGCGAAGGCCAGGGTGGAGGCGGGCTCGGCGAAGCGGCGGTGGTAGGTGGTGGCCTCGAGGCCCGCCCTCACCCCCAGGGCCCTGAGCCTTTCCACCTCCCGCCTCAGCTCCCCCAGGGTCATGCGGTTGGCCGGGTTCTGCCAAGGCTCAAAGGTGAGTTCCTGGAGGACGATCTCCCCCCTCTGGAAGCGGGTGAGGGTCCGGGGGCGGTCCCCCTCGTAGGTGACCCTCAGGCCCTCCTCCACCTGGAGCACCCCTCCTTGGAACCTTCCCCTCTCCGCCAGGAGCACCTCCTCCCGGGAGAGGACCCTGAGCCTGCCAATCCTGTCCCCTGCCACCTCCCCCACGTGGACCACCCGCCCCCTAGCGTCCTGGAAGGTGGCCCCCGGGGAGAGGAGGGCCCGGGGCTGTTCTAGCACCTGCCGCCTCAGGAGGTCCTGCCCGGCAGCCAGGGACCTCGGTACCAGGCTCTCCCCCAGGAGGAAGCCCCCTAGGGCGATGCCCCCCCCGAGGAGCAAGAAGGGAAGGAGGACCCGCTCCCGCCGCACCCCCAGGGCCAGGAGGGCCTTCAGCTCCGAGTCCTCCGCCATGCGGGAGAGGAGGAACAGGAGGGCGAAGAGGTAGGCCACGGGGGCCCCCCGGGCCAAGGCCTCGGGGGTGCGGTAGAGGAGGTAGCGGAGGAGGGTGTAGGGGTCAGCCCCTTTGGCCACCAGGGGGGCCAGGACCTCGTAGACCGCCCCTGCCAGGAAGAGGAGGACGATGACGGCAAGCCCCCCGAGGAAGAGGAGGAGGGCTTCGCGGAGCAGGTAGCGGTCTAGGGTCTTCACCTGAGCCTCCAGGCGAGGCAGAGGGCCAAGAGGCCGTAGAGGGCGTTGGGCAGGTAGGCCCAGAGGGGACTCACGTCGTACTGGGCGAGCTGGGCGGCGAAGGTCCAGAGGACGTAGTAGCCGAAGATGAGGAGGACCACCCCCAAAAAGGCCCAGGCGGCCTCCCTAAGGGAAAGGCCCAGGGCGGCGGCCACAAAGCCCAAAAAAAACCCTCCCAGGGCATCGGCCAGGCGGCGGTGGAGGGCAAAGCGGGCCCCCGCCTCTACTTGGGCCCGCTCCCGGAGCTCCCCCAGGGTGCTGGAGTCGTAGGGGTCCCGGGAGCCCAGGCTCTCTTTGGGGCGGAAGAAGGCGGGGAAGGGGAGGGTGCCCTGGAAGGGCTTAGGCCCCCCCTCCTCTAGGACGTGGCCCAAAAACTGCCACCCCTCCCGGTCCCAGACCCCCTCTTGGGCGCTGAAGACCCTTCCCTCCTCGTCCACCACCCGGAGGCCAAAGAGGCGGTTCTGCCCGATCTCGGGGCGCACCTCCTCGGCGTAGTAGACCCCAAGCCCCTCCAGGGCGTAGACCTGCCGCCTCAGGACCCCGCTGGGCCCTCCTTCCCCGTAGAGCAGACGGCCCAGGGCCTGGTCGTAGGCCTCGAGGGCCCTTGGTCTCACCTCCGCCAGGTTGTAGAGGTTCACCAGGGCCACGGCGAGGGAGAGGAGGAGAAGGGGCCTGAGGAAGGCCCAAGGGGGCACCCCGGCGGCGTAGGCCGCCTTGAGCTCCGAGTGGCGGATGAGGCGGGATAGCCCCACCAGGATGGCGAAGACCAGGCCCAGGGGCAGGGCCAGGCTCAGGGTCCAGGGGAGGCGGTAGAGGACGAGAAGGGCGATCTCCTCCACCCCCGCCCCCCGGCTCAGGAGGACCCCGGAGAGGCTGGAGAGGAGGTCAAAGGTGAGGAGGGCGACGAAGAGGAGGACCCCCACCAGGTAGGGGAGGAGGACCTCCCTGAGCACGTACCGCCCTAGCACGGGGGCAGTATACGGGCGAGGGATGAGAAAAGGCTTTTATACCACCCCACGCTGGCCTAAGCCAGCGTGGGGACCCCGGTGATACCACCCCATGCTGGCGCAAGCCAGCATGGGGGCCCCGGCGGAAGGTTCCCAGGAGGCTTTTGAGCTGGTGGAGCGAAGGAATCTGGAAGAAGGGTATTAGGGGTGGGCGATCACGTGGATCACGGGGAGGCCAAAGCGCTCCGCTTGGGTGTGCACGTCAAGCCTGAGCCAGCGGGAAAGCCCCGGGACAGGGTGGCGAGGACGATGGCCCGGTAGGCCCCGGGTTGGGCTAGGAGCTCCTCCTCTATGGCGAGAAGCGGGGAGATGTCCCCCGCCTTGGCCTCGGCGATGGGAAGGCCCTGGGCCTCGAGGGCCTTCTTGGCTGCCTCGGCTTCCTCCTCCGCCCTCCTCCGCACCTCGTTCTCCTCGTAGACCCACCCGGGCGGAGGCACGGCGGGCACCAGGAGGACAAAGCGGGCCTCGCGGTCCTTCTCCAAGACCTCCCTCAGCTTGGCCGCCAGCTCGGGGCTCTTGGCCGTGCGGTGGGCCACCACCAGGTACTGGGCCATGGAGCACCTCCTTGTCCGCTTCCCTCAGCATGGCAGGCCTGTCCCCTTTGCGAAGGAGAGAGGGCACATTTGCCCCTACCGGCCTATTTGTAAAAGTTTTATTTTGCTTTCCCCACCCCCCAAGATCGCCCTTTGGGGCGGGATTTCCTGCATACCACTTTACATACTGGCAACCCGTGGTATAGTAAAGGGGTCAGAGGAAAAAAGGCCGCCTGCGGGCGGCGGACTTTGTTTTAGGGCGCCAGGGCCACCTTGGTGGCCCGCCGCTCGTGGAAGAGGCGGTACCCTTCCGCCGCCTCCTCCAGGGGCAGGCGGTGGCTGAAGACGAAGCTTCCCCTCAGGCGGCCCACCCGCTGGAGGGAAAGCACCTCCCCAATGTAGCGGGGGATGTTGGTCAAGGCGCTTCGCAGGGTGATGCCCCGGCTGAAGGCGGGAAACCAGGGGTAGTCCAGCTTCTCCGCCGTGGGCACCCCTAGGCTGGAGACCACCCCACCCGGGGCCGCTAGCTTGAAGGCGGTCTTCAGGGCCTCCCCCTCCCCGCCCACCGCCTCCACCACCAGCTCCGCCCCCAGGCCCTCGGTGGCCTGGCGGATCCGCCCGATGGGGTCCTCGGCCTTGGGGTTGATGGGCACGCTTCCCAGGCCCTTGGCCTTTTCCAGGCGGGCCTCCTCCGGGTCTATGGCGAAGACGGGGCCCGCCCCCAGGGCGTGGGCCACCATCTGGGCGAGAAGCCCCACGGGGCCCGAGCCCACCACGGCCACGCTCATCCCCGGCGTGAGGAAGGGTCTAACCCCCCCGTAGGCGGTGGTGAGGATGTCCCCGGCCAAGATGGCCTCCTCGGCGGGGAGGTCCCCTATAGGGAAGAGGCCTTGGCGGGCGAAGGGGACCCGCACCCGCTCCGCCTGGGACCCCTGGAGGTTGCCCAGGGCCAGGCCGAAGCCGTAGACCTCGCCCCTGAGGCAGGCGAAGTACTGCTCCTTGCGGCAGGCGGGGCAGTCCCCGCAGGCCACCTGGAAGCTCCCCACCACCCGCTCCCCCAGGGCGAAGGGGACCAGGGGGTCCTTCTCCACAATGCGTCCCACGAACTCGTGGCCCAGGATGGTGCCAGGGAGGACCCCGGCGATCTTGCCGTGGTAGATGTGGAGGTCGGAGCCGCAGATGGCGGCGAGTTCCACCTGAATGATGGCGTCGGTGTCCGCCTCCAGGCGGGGCTCAGGCACCTCCTCCACGGCCACCTGGAAGGGGCCGTGGTAGAACACCGCCTTCACGCCACATCCCGGGCCACCTTGACGAGCTCCTGGGCCGCCTGGGCGTAGGGGGCCAGGGCGGCGATGGTGCCCCTCTTGAGCTCCAAAAGCCCCCGCATCAGGGCGGTGAGGGGTTCTAGCCGGCCCTCCAGGACTTCCTGCCAGGTGGCGAGGTCGGCCTCAATGACGAAGTCGGCCTCGGCCTCCCCCTCCACCACCCTCACCCCCCGGCAGGCCCCGTGCCAGAGGTCCAGGACCACGGCCGCCCCCTGGGGGAACCCCGCCCCCGGGTCCTTGCGCACCGCCAGGGCCAAGGAGCCCTCCCAGGTGCTGGCCGCCTTCTTGTAGGCCTCGCTCGCGTTCAGATTCTGGCAGTACGCCTTTGCCCACGCCTCCCCGAAAAGCTCCATGGCTTCCTCCTTTGCGCCGAGTATAAACCCTTTTGGGTAAGCTTGGGCCGTGGTCTACCTCTTGGACCTCTCCGGGGTCTACTGCGAGCCCGTGGAGCCCCACCTCCTCCGCCTCCTCTCGGAGCAGAGCGGGGAGCCCCTCTTCTACCTCTCCCAGGCCTTCTACGGGCTCCTTCCCCGCCTGAAGGAGGAGGGGCCAGGGGCCCTCGAGGCCCTCTTCCCCGGGGCCTCCCGCCTCTACCCAAAGGCCTTCCGGAGGCGGCTCCTGACCTTCCCCGAGCCCTTCTACCTGGTGGCGGACCTGCCGCCTCCCGAGGGCATTGGGGCCTTCTACCACCCCGAGAAGCTTTCCGCCATCCGGATGGCCCTCCTGGCTCTGGGCCTCTCCCCGGAGGAGGCCACTTACCTGGACGACAACCCCCTTTGGGTGGCCAGGGCCCAGGGGCTTGGGGTGAGGGCGGAGCTCTTCAGGCCCTAGGGCTCCTCTGGCCAGGGGTGCTTGGGGTAGCGGCGCATGAGCTCCTTGCGCACCTCGGGGTAGCGCTTTTCCCAAAAACTCCTCAGGTCCTGGGTGACCTGGACCGGCCGTCCGGCGGGGGAGAGGAGTTCCACCACCACGGGAATGCGGCCCTCCAGGACCTTCGGGGTCTCCTTGAGGCCGAAGGCCTCCTGCACCCGGAGGGAGAGGAGGGGCGGGGCATCTTCCCGGTAGCGGAGGCGCTTCCTCCTCCCACCGGGGAGGGGGACGCTCTCCGGGGCCAGCCTCTCCAGAAGGGCCCGCCCCTCCCCCAGGAGGCCCAGGAGGATCTCCTTCCAAGGGAGGGCCTTCAGGTCCTCCTGGCGGCGCACCCCCTTCGTCCAGGTTAAAAGCCAGGAGAGGTTCTCCAGGAGGGCCTCCTCGGAGAGATCGGGCACCCCCACCCCCTGGGACCTCAGGAAGCGGAGGCGGAGGAGCACCTGCCTGGCCTCCTCGGGGAGGGGGAGGCCCTCCTTCAGGGCCTCCTTGAGGTGGGCCTCCGTGGGGGGGCCGGGGTCCACGGGAAGGCGTTCCAGGACCAGGGCTCCCAGGCGCCTTTCCAGGTAGCCCTTAAGCCTCCCCTCCTCCCATCCGGTCCACAGGGCCACCTCCGCTCGCTCCAGAAGGTCCTCCCGGGAGAGGGGAGCGTAGAGCTGGACCCGGCCCTCCCTTTCCAAGAGGTCCGCCCCCACGGCCACCAGGTAAGGGGGGCCCTCCTCCAGGCGCAGGGCGGGACCGGTGGCCAGGCGGTACCGCCCGGGGGCCAGGCGCTCCGCGGCCCGGTCGGGGTAGGCGGCGAGGAGGAGCCTCCCCACGGCCTCGGGGTGGGGAAGGGTCCTAAGGGGGTCCACGCCGAACCGCCCCCGCCAGAGGGCGCTCGTCCTCTCCACCTGGGCCAGGCCCCTTGGGCTTCCCCGGCGGGCCTCGAGGAGCGCCTCCAGATGGGCCATGAGGTCCTTCTCCCCCTCCGGGAGGCCCTCCTCCAGGAGGGCCATGAGGTCGGCGGCTAGGGGGAGGAGGCCCGCCTCCTCCGCCTCCAGGGCCAGCCGGGCCAGGCGGGGGTGGGTGGGGAGGGTGAGCATCCGCCTCCCCAAAGGGGTCAGGGCCTCCTCCTCCACCGCCCCCAGGAGGCGGAGGAGGCTCCAGGCGGCCTCCAGGGCTCCCTTGGGGGGCTTGGTGGGAAGGGGAAGCCCCTCCAGCCTCTCCCCGAAGGCCAGGGCCAGGAGGAGGGCCCGGGAGAGGTCCGCTTCCAGGATTTCCGGCCGCTTGGGGGGGAAGGGGCCCTTGGGGTAGAGGCGATAGACCCGCCCCGGCCCGGTGCGCCCCGCCCGGCCCGCCCTTTGGCGGGCGGAGTCCTCGGGGATCTGGACGAGGGCCAGGCGGGTGAGGCCGGTCCTGGGGTCAAAGCGGGGCTTCTTGGCCAGGCCCGTGTCCACCACCGCCCGCACCTGGGGCAGGGTGAGGCTGGTCTCGGCCACGTCCGTGGCCAGGACGATCTTCCTGGGGCCCGGCTTGAGGAGGGCGGCCTGCTCCCTAAGGGGAAGCCCCCCGTGGAGGGGGAAGGTGGGGAGGTCCTCTAGAAGCCTCCGGGTGCGCTCAATCTCCGCCTTGCCGGGGAGGAAGACCAGGACGTCCCCCTCCCCCTCCAGGAAGGCCTTCCGGGCGTAGCGGGCGGCCAGGGGCTCCAGGGGGCCCTGGGGAGGGCGGTCCAGGTGGAAGACCTCCACCGGGTAGCCCTCCCCCTCGAGGGCCAGGACCTCCCCTCCCAGGGCCCTCTCCAGGTCCCCGTCGGGGGTGGCGGTGAGGAGGGCGAGCTTGAGGTCGGGGCGGAGGGCCTCTTGCACCTTGAGGAGGAGGGCCAGGGCCAGGTCCCCCTCCAGGTGGCGCTCATGGGCCTCGTCCAGGAGGACGGCGGAGACCCCCTCTAGGGTGGGGTCTTCCAGGAGGAGGCGGAGGAGAAGCCCCTCCGTCATGACCAGGAGGCGGGTCTCCCGGCCCTCCCGCCCCTCCAGGCGCACCCGGTAGCCCACGGTCCTCCCCAAGGGCTCCCCCAGGTTCTCCGCCAGCCTTGCCGCCACCGCCCGGGCCGCCACCCGCCTGGGCTGGAAGAGGAGGATCTTCCCAGGCAGAGCGGGGAGGAGCTTTAGGGGAAAGAGGGTGCTCTTCCCCGCCCCGGGGTAGGCCTTGAGGAGGAGGCGGCCCCCCTTCTTGAGGAGGGCCACCGCCTCTCCCATCCAGTCCATCAGACGTCGATCTGGGCGTAGCGGGCGTGCTCCTCAATGAACTCCCGCCTGGGGGCCACCTCCTGGCCCATGAGCTTTTCGAAGAGCTCGCTGGCCTCGAGGGCGTCCTGGAGCTCCACCCTTTTCAAGACCCGCCTCTCGGGGTTCATGGTGGTCTCCCAGAGCTGCTCGGGGTTCATCTCCCCCAGGCCCTTGAAGCGCTGGACCTCGTAGCCCTTGCCCTCAAGCTCCTTGAGCCTTGCTGAAAGCTCCTCGTCGGAGTAGAGGTACTCCACCCGCTTCCCCACCTGGAGGCGGTAGAGGGGGGGCTGGGCGATGTAGACGAAGCCCTTTTCGATGAGGGGGCGCATGTAGCGGTAGAAGAAGGTGAGGAGGAGGGTGCGGATGTGGCTCCCGTCCACGTCGGCGTCGGTCATGATGATGATCTTGTGGTAGCGGAGGCCCTCGAGGTCAAAGTGGGCCTCCCCGTCGCCCCCGATCCCCGCCCCGATGGCGGCCACCATGGCCCGCACCTCGGCGTTCTTCAGGGCCTTGGAGAGGCCCGCCTTCTCCACGTTGAGGATCTTGCCCCTCAGGGGCAGGATGGCCTGGAAGCGGCGGTCCCGGCCCTGCTTGGCGCTTCCCCCCGCCGAGTCCCCCTCCACGATGAAAAGCTCCGCCTCCTCGGGGTTTTCCGTCTGGCAGTCGGCGAGCTTCCCGGGGAGGTCGTCGGACTCCAGGGGGTTCTGGCGGCGCACCAGCTCCCTGGCCTTCCTCGCTGCCTCCCGGGCCTGGGCCGCCCTTAGGGCCTTCTCGTAAATGGTCTTGGCGATGCGGGGGTTCTCCTCCAGGATCTCCAGGAGCCTCTCGTAGACCACCTGGCCCACCGCCGTCCCCGCCTCGGGGTTTAGGAGCTTCCCCTTGGTCTGCCCCTCAAACTGGGGCTTGGGAAGCTTCACCGAGATCACCGCGTAAAGGCCCTCCAGGAGGTCATCCCCCGTGGGCTGGGGCCCCTTTTCCTTGTTGAGGCCCGCCTTCTTGGCGTACTGGTTCAGGGCCCGGCTGTAGGCGGACTTGAAGGCGGTGAGGTGGGTCCCCCCGTCCCGGGTGGGGATCATGTTGGCGTAGCTGAGGATCTCGGCGTTGTAGCTCTTGGTGTGGATGAGGCCCACCTCCACCTCCACCTCCCCCTCCTGGCCGCGGAGGAAAAAGGGCTTCTCGTAAAGGAGCTCCTCCCCCTCCGCCAGGGCCTTGGCGAAGGAGGCCACCCCTCCCTTGTCCTGGAAGACCTCCTCCTTGCCGTGGATGAGGTCCCGGAAGACGAGCCTAAGCCCCGCCACCAGGAAGCCCACCTCCTTGAGGCGGGCGCGGAGCTTGCTGGGGTCAAAGGCCAGGTTCCCGAAGATCAAGGGGTCGGGCTTGAAGGTGACCCGGGTGCCCGTCTTCCCCTTGGGGGCGGGGCCCACCTCCTTGAGGGGCTCGGTCACCTCCCCTCGGCTGAAGGCGATCCGGTAGTGCTTTCCCTCCCGGAAGACCTCCACCACCGTCCACTCCGAGAGGGCGTTCACCACGCTGGCCCCCACCCCGTGGAGGCCCCCGGAGACCTTGTAGGCCCCGCTCTCAAACTTGCCCCCGGAGTGCAGGGTGGTGTAGATGACCTCCACCGCGGGCTTCCCCTCCTCGGGCATCAGGTCTACGGGGATGCCCCGGCCGTTGTCCTCCACGGTGAGGGAGCCGTCCGGGTTTAAGGTGGCGACGATCTCCTTGGCGTAGCCCGCCAGGGCCTCGTCCACGGCGTTGTCTAGGATCTCCTTGAAGAGGTGGTGGTACCCCTCCATCCCCGTGCCGCCGATGTACATGGCGGGGCGGTGGCGCACCCCTTCTAACCCCTTGAGCACCTTGATGGCGGACGCGTCGTAGCTCACCCTTTCAGTGTACCACATCCCGACCTCGGGGATTTTCCCCATAGGAAAGGGGCGAAGCCCCCTTCCACCTATGGGCCTATACTGGTCTTTTTCCCAAAATGCGGGCTCCCTGGGCCTTATGATGAGGCCATGCCGTTCCCGAACGCAACCCTGACCGGGCTGATCCTCCAGGCTCACGCTCTCCTGGGGGTTCTTCTCCTCCTTTTAGTGCCCCTCCTGGCCCTCTATGGGCTTTTGGGCTTCTTCCGTCCCCTCTCTTCCCGTTTCTACGCCTTCCTCAGGGGGGCGGCCTGGGTGGCCATCCTTCAGGTGGTCCTGGGCTTCCTTCTCTTCTTCCAGGGCCTCCGCCCCCAGGACGGGATGCACCTCCTCTACGGCCTGCTCCTGGCGGTGGGGCTCCACTACCTGGGGGGGCTTCAGCCCGGGGCCTGGTTCCACCGCGGCCTCAAGGACCCTCCCAAGCGCCCCGAGGTCTTCGTGGCCATCGGCCTCCTCTTTGCGGTGGGGCTCGTGCTTAGGGTCTACTTCACGGGCCGGTGAACGAGCTCCTGGGGCACCGGGAACCTCTCCAGCATGGCCCGGGTGAGGTGGGGGACCACCTCCCGGTAGAGCCCCCGGTAATGGGCCTGGGCCTCCGGGCCGTTCAGGTAGGCGAGCAGCCCCGGAATGTCCACCCTCACCCCCTCCTTGGGCAGGAGGTGGAACTCCTCCCGCCAGGGGTGGGCCCGCCCGTCCCAGGCGGCCACCACCCGGTAGTGGCGGGTGTGGGCCACCACCAGGCGGGGGAGGGCGTAGAAGGGCTTGAGATGGCCCACCGCCGCCTTGGGGAAGTAGAGGCCGGAGTGGGGGGTTTCGTAGTCGATCTCCCCCGGCTTGAGGTTCCTTCCCGTGAGAACGGGCACAAGGCCTGGGCCCGGGGCCCTTTGGGTCAGGGGGTGGGCCCTGACCTCGGGGCTCCGGGCGGCGAAGTGGATATGAAAAAGCGCCCCTAGGGCCACGCCCTCCCGCTCCCGCCTCAGGGCCTCCGGGTCGGGGAAGCGCACCATCTCCCCTCCCCAGAAGGGTTCTTCCCAGAGCACCTCCCCCGAAAACCCCTCCCGAAGTCTAAGCCCCCTCCCCCCCTTGCGGAAGCGGACCACGCTGGCCCGCACCTTGTGGCCAGGGAAGACCTTTCCCAGGTAGTGGACTTCGGTCTCCCCCTCCTGGGCCAGGAAGGCCCGGAGAAGGGCGAACTCGGAAAGGACCACCCAGCCCGCCGGGACCACGTAGAGGAGAAGCCCTCCCGGCTTCAGGAGGCGCACCCCCTTTTCCAAAAAGGCCCCGTAGAGGTTGTACCGCCCCCGCCAGGTGGCGAAGCGCTGGCGGTAGGCGGCGCGCCTCGCAGCAGAAATCCTGGCCCCAGCCCCTAGGGCCCCGTAAGGGGGGTTCCCCAGGATCAGGTCAAACCCTTCCTCTGGCTCCCAGAGGAGGAAGTCCGCCAGGACCCCCTCGGCCCAAGGGGGGAGGTCCAGGGCCTTCCCGTCCACCTCCACCCCGTAGAAGCGGTAGCCCGTCCCGTGGGCCTCGCGGAAGGCCCGGAGGAAGGGCCCGTGGGCGCAGGCGGGCTCCAGCACCCTCCCCCCCTTGGGAGCCTCGGCCAAGGAGACCATGAAGCGCACCACCTCAGGGGGGGTTTCCACCCGGCCCAGGCTCTTGGGGGTGGCGTCGGGAAGCAAGAGGGTGGGAAGGGGCATCAGCGGATTATACCGAGCCTCCGCCCCACCTTTTGGTAGGCCTCGAGGGCCCTGTCCAGCATCGCCTTCGTGTGGGCGGCGGTGACGATGTTGCGGATCCGGGCCTTCCCCCGGGGCACGGTGGGGAAGCCGATGCCCACGGCGAAGACCCCTTCTTCTAGGAGGAGGCGGCTCGCCTCAAAGGCCAAAGGCGCCTCCCCGAAGAGCACCGGGGTGATGGGGGTCTCGCTCCCCAGGGTGTCGTAGCCCAGGCGGGCGAGCTCCTTCTTGAAGTAGCGGGTGTTCTCCCAAAGCCTTCCGATCCTCTCCGGCTCCTTCCCTATGAGCTCCAGGGCTCCAAGGAGGGCCCCCACCACCGCCGGGGGGTGGGTGGTGGAGAAGAGGAGGGGCCTGGCCTTGTTGAGGAGGAGCTCCTTGAGCTCCATGGCCCCCGCCGCATACCCCCCGATCCCCGCCCAGGCCTTGGAGAGGGTGGCCACCTGGATCACGTCCGGGTCCTTTTGGAAGCCAAAGTGGTGCACCGTGCCCTCCCCCCTCTCCCCCAGGACCCCGCTCCCGTGGGCGTCGTCCACGTAGACCACCGCTCCGTACCTCTTGGCCAGGGGGACGATCCGGTCCAAGGGGGCGATGTCCCCGTCCATGGAGAAGACCCCATCGGTGACGATGAGCTTGAGGCCTTCCGTGTCGTGGGCCTTCAGGAGCTCCTCCAGGTGGCCCACGTCGGCGTGGCGGTACACGAGCCGGGTGGCCTTGGTGAGGCGGAGGCCGTCGATGATGCTGGCGTGGTTCAGCTCGTCGGAGAGGACTAGGTCCCCCTCCTTGAGGAGGGCCCCCAGGACCCCCTGGTTGGCGGTGAAGCCCGAAGGGAAGACGAGGGCGGTCTCCGTGCCCTTGAAGCGGGCGAGGGCCTCCTCCAGCTCCAGGTGGTAGGGGAAGGTGCCGGCGATGGTGCGCACCGCCCCGCTTCCCGCCCCCCACCTTTCCAGGTACTGGTGGGCCTTTTCCTTGAGGTAGGGGTGGTTGGCGAAGCCCAGGTAGTTGTTGGAGGCCAGGTTGACCACCTCTCGCCCCTCCACCCGGGTGAGGGGCTCCTGGGGGGCCTCGAGGACCTTGGGTTGGATGTAGAGCCCCTCGGCCTTGAGCCTGGCGATCTCCTCCGCGATCCGCGCCTTCAGGTTCACGCCCACGCCCCTATCTAACGCCCAAGCTCCCGCTTTGTCTAGGTCCTCTTGTTCTCTTGACAAAGCCATGCTACCCTGGGCCCAGGAGCGCTTGGGAGCGCTTCCAAATCCCATGGACATGAAGGCGTGGCAGGTGCAGTCGGAAAAGGAGCGCCTGGAGCTCAGGGCCAGGCTCCACGAGCTTCTGCACCGCCTAAAGGGAGAGCCCAACGCCCTCCTCCCCTTCCACCAGGCCCTGGCCTTGAGGCCCAAGGGGGAGCACCACCTGGGCCTAAAGACCATAGAGGTGGACAGGGTGGTGGGCTCCGTGGACCGCTATGAGGACTTTGACCACACCTTCCTCCCCAAGACCCCCCACACCCTGGAGCGCTGGAAGAGGCTCAGGGCCCTCCAGCTCGAGGGGGTGGAGCTTCCCCCCATTGAGGTCTACCAGGTGGGGGAGGCCTACTTCGTCAAGGACGGGAACCACCGGGTGGCCCTGGCCAAGGCCACGGGGCAGAGGTACCTAGACGCCTACGTCATCGCCCTGGAGGTCCCCGTTCCCGTGGAGCCAGGGGATACCCTCAAGGACCTGATCCTCAAGGCGGAGTACGCCCACTTCCTGGAGAAGACCAGGCTCAAGGAGCTGGTGCCCGAGGCCGAGGAGATCCGCTTCACCACCCTAGGCCGGTACGACCTCCTCCTGGACCACATCGTCACCCGGCGGTACTTCAAGGGGCTGGAGGAGGGGCGGGAGGTCTCCTGGGAGGAGGCCGTGGTGGACTGGTACCAGAACCTCTACCGGCCCACCCTCGAGGCCATCCGCCGCCTGGGGCTTCTCAGGGGCTTCCCCGGGCGCGCGGAGGCCGACCTCTACCTCTGGGTCATGGACCACCGCCACTTCCTGGCCCAGGAGCTGGGGGTGGGCCTGGGCCTCGAGGAGGCGGCGCGGAGCTACGAGGCGCGGTTTGGGTCCTGGTGGAAGCGGCTTGGGGGTGGCCTCAAGGGGCTTCTTGGCCGATAGGGGTTGCCCCAGGGCGAGGCTCGGGTTATCCTGTATACAGGATGCAGGTCACGGGCTTCCGCCGGCCCAACCAGGTGCGCGAGGCGGTCTACGGCCACCTCAGGGGCCTCCTCCTCTCCGGCCGCTTCGCCCCTGGGGAAAGGCTTTCCGAGCCCCTCCTGGCCAAGGAGCTTGGGGTTTCCCGCACCCCCGTGCGGGAGGCCCTCATGCGCCTAGCGGAGGAGGGGCTGGTGGAGCTCGTCCCCGGCAAGGGGGCCAGGGTCAGGGTCTTCACCCCGGAAGAGGTGGAGGAGGTCTATGGGGCACGGGCCCTTCTGGAGGGGGAGGCGGCCAGGGAGGCGGCCCTCCGGGCCACGCCGTGGGAGCTATCCCAGCTGGAGGCCGCCCTTAAGGCCATAGACGAGGCCCCCGAGGGGGATTACCCGGAGCAGATGCGCCGGGACCTAGAGTTCCACCGCACCCTGGTGCGCCTCTCCGGGAACAAGACCCTCTACGGGCTCTACGAGGACCTCCTCGCCACCCTGGCCCTGGTCCGAAGCGCGGTGCCCATGCTCTCCCAGGAGGAGGCCACCCGGCGGGAGCACCAGGCTATCCTGGAGGCCCTGAGGGCCCGGGACCCCGAGGGGGCCAGGCGGGCGGTGGAAGCCCACGTCTTCCGCTTCCGCGACCTGGTGGTAGGGCGGCTTTTGGAGGAGGTATGAGCCTGGACTTGGCCTATCGGTCCTTTGTCCTTAGCGTGGCGGGGAGGAAGGGGGTGGAGCGCCTCATCAAGACCCGGGCCCGGGGCCTGGTGCGGCGCTACGTGGCCGGGGAGACCTTAGAGGAGGCCCTAAAGGCGGCGGAGGCCCTGGAGGAGAAGGGCGTCCACGCCATCCTGGACCTCCTAGGGGAGATGGTGAGGAGCGAGGGGGAGGCCAGGGCCTTTCAGGGGCAGATCCTGGATCTAGTCCGATCCTTGGCCCAAAGGCCCTGGCCCAAGTACGTCTCCCTCAAGCCCTCCCAGCTGGGCTTGGACCTCTCCGAGGGGCTGGCCCGGGAGCTCCTAAGGGAAATCCTCAAGGAGGCCGAGCCCAGGGGGGTCTTCGTCCGCCTGGACATGGAGGACTCCCCCCGGGTGGAGGCCACCCTGCGCCTCTACAAGGGCCTAAGGGAGGAGGGGTTTTCCCAGGTGGGCCTCGTCCTCCAGAGCTACCTCTTCCGCACGGAAAAGGACCTCTGGGACCTCCTCCCCTACCGGCCCAACCTGCGCCTGGTCAAGGGGGCCTACCGGGAGCCCAAGGAGGTGGCCTTCCAGGACAAGCGGCTCATTGACGCCGAGTTCCTGCACCTGGGGAAGCTGGCCCTAAAGGAAGGCCTTTACGTGGCCTTCGCCACCCACGATCCCCGCCTCATCGCCGAGGTGAAGCGCTACACAAAGGCCATGGGCGTCCCCAGGGAGGGCTTTGAGTTCCAGTTCCTCTACGGGGTGCGCCCCGAGGCGCAAAGGCGCCTGGCCCAGGAGGGGTACAGGGTAAGAGCCTACGTGCCCTACGGCAAGGACTGGTACCCCTACCTGACCCGGCGCATCGCCGAGAGGCCGGAGAACCTGTTTCTGGTGCTGAGAAGCCTCTTAGGAGGCTAGGAGGAGCTTATGACCGTGGAAACTTTCCGGAACCAGCCCATAGAGACCTTCGCCAGCGAAGAGACCAGGCGGGAGATGCGGGAGGCCCTGAGGCGGGTCAGGGCCGAGTTTGGCCGCCACTGGCCCCTCTACCTCGGGGGGGAGTGGGTGGACACGGGGGAGAGGATCGCCTCCCTAAACCCTTCCGCCCCGGGCGAGGTGGTGGGGACGGTGGCCAAGGGGGGGAAGGCGGAGGCCGAGGCCGCCCTCGAGGCCGCCTGGAAGGCCTTTAAGGCCTGGAAGGACTGGCCCCAGGAGGACCGTAGCCGCCTTCTCCTCAAGGCGGCGGCCCTCATGAAGAGGAGGCGGCGGGAGCTGGAGGCCACCTTGGTCTACGAGATCGGCAAGAACTGGACCGAGGCCAGCGCCGAGGTGGCCGAGGCCATCGACTTCCTGGAGTACTACGCCCGCCAGGCCCTCAAGTACAAGTACCCCTCGGTGGAGGTGGTCCCCTACCCCGGGGAGGACAACGAGAGCTTCTACCTGCCCCTGGGGGCGGGGGTGGTCATCGCCCCCTGGAACTTTCCCCTGGCCATCTTCACCGGGATGATCGCCGGGCCCGTGGCCGTGGGGAACACCGTGGTGGCCAAGCCCGCGGAGGTCACCCCGGTCATCGCCGCCAAGGCCTTCGAGGTCTTCCACGAGGCGGGCTTCCCCCCGGGGGTGGTGAACCTCCTCCCCGGGGAGGGGCGGGAGGTGGGGGCCTACCTGGTGGACCACCCCAGGACCCGGTTCATCAACTTCACGGGGAGCCTCGAAGTGGGCCTCTTCATCCACCAGGCGGCAAGCCGCCTGGCCCCGGGGCAGAGGTGGCTCAAACGGGTCTTCCTGGAGCTCGGCGGCAAGGACGCCATCATCGTGGACGAGACCGCGGACTTTGACCTGGCCACGGAGGGCATCCTGGTCTCCGGCTACGGCTTCCAGGGGCAGAAGTGCTCCGCCGCAAGCCGCCTCATCCTCACGGAAGGGGCCTACGAGCCCGTGTTGGAGCGAGTGCTGGAGCGGGCCCGGCGCCTTACCGTGGGCCCGGCGGAGGAGAACCCCGACCTGGGCCCCGTGGCTTCCAAGGCCCAGGAGGAGAAGATCCTCTCCTACATCGAGATCGGCAAGGGGGAGGGAAGGCTTGTCCTTGGGGGAAAGCGACTGGAAGGGGAGGGCTATTTCCTCGCCCCCACGGTCTTCACCGAGGTGCCCCCCACGGCCAGGATCGCCCAGGAGGAGATCTTCGGCCCCGTGCTCTCCGTGATCCGGGTGGGGGACTTCGGCGAGGCCCTGGAGGTGGCCAACAACACCGTCTACGGCCTCACGGGCGGGGTTTACTCCAGGAAGCGGGAGCACCTGGAGAGGGCGAGGCGGGAGTTCCACGTGGGGAACCTCTACTTCAACCGCAAGATCACCGGGGCCCTGGTGGGGGTCCAGCCCTTTGGCGGCTTCGGCCTCTCCGGCACCGACACCAAGGCGGGCGGCCCCGACTACCTCCTCCACTTCCTGGAGATGAAGACCGTGGCCGAGCGGTTTTAGGACCCCCTAGACCCAGGAGGCCCCCTTGGGCTATCCTGGGAGCATGACCCCGACCTCCTTCTGGTGGCCCGGCTAGGCCCCGGGAGGGAGGCGGTCTTTCCCCCGGGGTAGGCCCCGGGGGGTTCTTTTAGGGGGCGGCATGGAACCCATAAGACCCTTTCGCAGGACCTTCCTCGCGGACCTGGAAACCCCGGTGACCGCCTACCTGAAGCTTTCGGAAAAGGCCCCCGTGAGCTTCCTCCTGGAATCGGTGGAAAGGGGGCGGCAGAGCCGCTTCTCCATCGTGGGGGTGGGGGCGAGGCGCACCTTCCGCCTTAAGGACGGGGTCTTCACCGTGAACGGGGAGAAGGTGAAGGCCCAAGACCCCTTGCGCACCCTCTACGAAGCCGTCTCCGCCCCCCTGGAGCGCCACCCCGACCTCCCCCCCTTCTTCGGGGGCGTGGTGGGGTACGCGGCCTACGATCTCATCCGTTACTACGAAAAACTTCCTAGCCTCAAGCCCGACGACCTCTCTCTCCCCGACCTCCTCTTCGTGGAGCCGGAGGTGGTCCTGGTCTTTGACCACACCAAAAGCCTCCTCCACCTGGTGGCCCCGGCCCAAAGCGCGGAGGAGGCGGAGGCGCGCCTGGCCTGGGCGGAGGGGAGGCTCAAGGGCCCCCTCCCCGGGGTGCCGGGGGAGCGGGCGGGGGGGAGGGCCAGCTTCCAGGCGGACATGAGCCGGGAGGCCTACCTGGAGGCGGTCAGGAAGGCCCTCGGCTACATCCGCGCTGGGGACATCTTCCAGGTGGTCCTCTCCCTAAGGCTCTCCTCCCCCCTCACCGTCCACCCCTTCGCCCTCTACCGCGCCCTAAGGAGCGTGAACCCGAGCCCCTACATGGGCTACTTGGACCTGGGGGAGGTGGTCCTGGTCTCGGCCAGCCCGGAAAGCCTCCTGCGCTCGGACGGGAGGAGGGTGGTGACCCGGCCCATCGCGGGCACCAGGCCCCGGGGGAGGGACGAGGAGGAGGACAGGAGGCTTGCCGAGGAGCTTCTAAAGGACGAAAAGGAGCGGGCGGAGCACGTGATGCTCCTGGACCTCTCCCGCAACGACATCGGCCGGGTGGCCGCCTTCGGCACGGTGCGGGTCCTCGAGCCCCTGCACGTGGAGCCCTACTCCCACGTGATGCACCTGGTCTCCACGGTGGAAGGGGTCCTGGCCGAGGGGAAGACCCCCTTGGACGCCCTGGCCAGCGTCCTCCCCATGGGCACCGTCTCCGGGGCCCCCAAGATCCGGGCCATGGAGATCATCGAGGAGCTGGAGCCCCACCGGAGGGGCCCCTACGGGGGGGCCTTCGGCTACCTGGCCTACGACGGGGCCATGGACATGGCCCTCACCCTGCGCACCTTCGTCATCGCTGGGGGGCGGATGCACGTCCAGGCGGGGGCGGGGATCGTGGCGGACTCGGTGCCGGAGAGGGAGTACGAGGAGTGCCTGAACAAGGCGAGGGCCCTCCTCAAGGCGGTGGAGATGGCGGAGGCGGGTTTATGACCGTTTTGGTGATAGACAACTACGACAGCTTCACCTACAACCTGGTCCAGTACCTGGGGGAGATGGGGGCGAGGCCCGTGGTCTGGCGGAACGACCGGTTCGCCCTGGAGGAGGTGGAGGCCTTGGACCCGGACCGCATCCTCATCAGCCCCGGGCCCTGCACCCCCTTGGAGGCGGGGCTTTCCCTTCCCCTCATCGGGCGCTACGCCCCCCGCTACCCCATCCTGGGGGTCTGCCTGGGGCACCAGGCCATCGGGGCCGCCTTCGGGGGGAAGGTGGTGCTGGCCCCGGTCGTCATGCACGGGAAGGTGAGCGCCATCCACCACGACGGCACCGGGGTCTTCCGGGGCCTGCCCAACCCCTTCCCCGCCACCCGCTACCACTCCTTGGTGGTGGAGGCGGTGCCCGAGGAGCTTCGGGTCAACGCCTGGGTGGAGGAGGCGGGGGGGCGGACGGTGATGGGCTTCCGCCACCGGGACTTCCCCACCCACGGGGTCCAGTTCCACCCGGAAAGCTACCTCACGGAAGCCGGTAAACTCATCCTCAAGAACTTCCTGGAGGACCCATGGAGGCGCTGAAGAAGGCCCTTTTAGGCGAGGTGCTGGGGGAGGAGGAGGCCTATGGGCTCATGGGGGCCCTGATGCGGGGGGAGGTCTCCCCGGTGAAGGCGGCGGGCCTCCTCACCGCCCTGGCCTTAAGGGGGGAGAGGCCCCACGAGATTGCCGCCATGGCCCGGGCCATGCGGGAGGCGGCGAGGCCCCTCAAGGTGGGCCGGCGCCCCCTTCTGGACCTCGTGGGCACCGGGGGGGATGGGAAGGGCCTCCTGAACCTCTCCACCCTGGGGGCCTTGGTGGCGGCGGCGGGCGGGGTGGCCGTGGCCAAGCACGGGAACCGGGCGGCGAGTTCCAAGGCGGGCTCCGCGGACCTCTTGGAGGCTTTGGGGGTGGACCTCGAGGCCCCTCCCGAAAGGGTGGGGGAGGCCATTGAGGCCCTGGGCTTCGGCTTCCTCTTCGCCCGGGTCTTCCACCCCGCCATGCGCCACGTGGCCCCGGTGCGGGCGGAGCTGGGCATCCGCACCGTCTTCAACCTCCTGGGCCCCCTCACCAACCCCGCCGGGGCGGACCGGTATGTGCTGGGGGTCTTTAGCCCTGGGTGGCTTTCCCCCATGGCCGAGGCCCTAGGGAGGCTTGGGGCCAAGGGCCTCGTGGTCCACGGGGAGGGGGCGGACGAGCTGGTCTTGGGGGAGAACCAGGTGGTGGAGGTGGGGAAGGGGGCTTACGCCCTCACCCCGGAGGCGGTGGGCTTGGGGCGGGCCCCCCTCGAGGCCCTAAGGGGGGGCTCCCCCGAGGAGAACGCCGAGCTTGCCCGAAGGGTCCTCAAGGGGAGGGAGAAGGGGCCCCTAGGGGGGGCCGTGGCCCTGGCGGCGGGGGCGGGGTTTTACGCCGCGGGGAAAGTCCCCACCCTGGAGGAGGGGGTGCGCCTGGCCCTGGAGGTTCTGGCCTCGGGGGAGGCCTACCTCCTCCTGGAGCGGTACGTGGCCTTCCTCAAGGGCTAGACGGGAAGCCCCTGGTAGAGGGCCTCCAGGTCCAAGGAGGCTTCCACACAGGGAAGGGGTACCTGGCCCTCCTCCACCACCTCGTAGCGAAAGCTACCGTCGGGCAGGCGGCGGTAGACCTCCACCCGCTTGGCTTCCTGGGAGACCAGGACGTAGGCCTGAAGCCCGGGGAGCTTGCGGTAGCGGTGGAGCTTCTCTCCTCGGTCTATGGCCTCCGTTCCCTGGGAGAGGACCTCCACCACCAGGCAGGCGGTCCTCTTGTACCGGGCCCCCTCTAAGGGCTCCTCGCAGGTGACGAACACATCCGGGTAATAGGCCGCGTCCTCCACCTTGAGGAGCATGCCCTCGGCGAAGGCTTCACACCCTGCCCTTTCCGCCGCCGGCAGGAGGGCGAGGAGGATGCGGGCCACCAGGCGGTTGTGGTAGTCCGTTCCCCCGGCCATGGCGAAGACCAGGCCCTCCACGAACTCGTGGCGCTCGGGGGAGGTGGCCTCGAGGGCCAAAAACTCCTCAAAGCTGGCCTGATAGAGGGGGGCTTTCCGGGCCATAGCCCTAGTCTAAACCCAGCTTACCGCCCCAAAGGTGTCCTCCCGCCTGGGGCTGGTGGAGAAGAGCACCACGGGGACGCCCGTGTGCTCCTCAACCAGCTCCAGGTAGCGGAGGAGGCTTTCCGGCAGGTCCTCCCGCCTTCGCACCCCGGCGAGGTCCCCCCAGCCCGGGAGCTCCAGGTAGCGCACCGCCTCCGGTCTGGCCTCCCCGGGGCGGCTCCCGTCCAGGTACTCCACGGCCACCCTCACCTTCTCCAGGCCGGAAAGCACGTCCAGCTTGGTGAGGATGAGGCCGTCAAACCCGTTCACCTCGCAGGCATACCGGAGGGCCACCAGGTCCAGCCAGCCCACCCGGCGGGGCCTGCCCGTGGTGGTCCCATACTCCCCGCCCCTTTCACGCAGGTGGTGGGCCAGGGGGCCGTGGAGCTCCGTGGGGAAGGGGCCTTCCCCCACCCGGGTGGCGTAGGCCTTGGTCACCCCGTAGACCTTGGTGAGGGCCTTGTGGGAAAGCCCCGTGCCCACCAGGATGCCCCCCACGGTGGGATGGGAGCTGGTCACGTAGGGGTAGGTGCCGTAGTTGAGGTCCAGGAGGGTGGCCTGGGCCCCCTCAAAGAGGAGGCGCTTCCCCTTCCTCACCGCCTCCCGGAGGAGGCTTCCCGTGTCGGCGATGTAGGGCTCGAGGATGGCCCGCATCCGCCCCAGGTCCTCCAGGGCCTTCTCCTCCGTGTCCCAGCCCGCCTCCTTCGTGGAGTTAGGCTTCTCAAAGAGGAGGCGGCGCACCCTCTCCCTCAGGACCTCCTCGTCCAGGAGGTCCCCGGCCCGGATCCCCACCCTTCTCGCCCGGTCGGAGTAGGCGGGGCCGATCCCCCTCCCCGTGGTGCCCACGAAGTTGTGGCGGCTTTCCACGTGCTTGTGGTGGGGGAGGACCAGGTGGGCCCTCTCGGAGACCAGGACCTGGGGGTGGAAGCCCTCCCTCTTCAGGGATTCCAGCTCCTCCTGGAAGCGGAAGGGGTCAAGGACCATCCCGTCCGCCAGGACGTTCACCGCGTGGGGGTGGATGACCCCGGAGGGGAGGAGGTTCAGCTTGAAGACCCGCCCCTCGGCCACCACGGTGTGCCCGGCGTTGGCCCCGCCCTGGTAGCGGACCACGTAGTCCGCCTCCCGGGCCAGGGCGTCCACCACCTTGCCCTTGCCCTCGTCTCCCCACTGCGCTCCGATGATGGCGACTCCCGGCATCCCCCTAAGCTTACGCCGCCTCGAGGCGGGCCACCTCCTCCGGGGTGAGGCGGAGGGCGAGGGCCAGGGCGTTTTGCCGCACCTGGGCCTCGTTCTTGGCCCCGGGGATGGGGAGGGCTCCCTTCTCCACCAGGTAGCGGAGGGCGAGGGCGGCGGGGGTGGTGCCCTTGGCCTGGGCGAGCTCCTTTAGGACGGGGAGGAGGGCCTTCACCCTGGGGAGGAGGGGGCGGTACTTCCTCCCCCGGTAGCCCCCGGGGGGCTTCTCCGGGTCCAGCTTGCCGGAAAGCCAGCCCATGGCCAAGGGGCTATAGGCCATGAGGGCGATCCCCTCCCGGCGCAAAGCAGGGAGGTGGGCCTCCCAGTCCCGCACCAGGAGGCTATACTCCACCTGCAGGGTAAGGAGGGGAACTCGGTGGCGGTCCAGCACCCCCTTGGCCTCCTCCAGCTGGGCCAGGCTCAGGTTGGAGAACCCCACCCCCCGGGCGAGGCCCCGCTCGTAGGCCTCCGCCAGGGCCTCGGCCCAGACCCTAAGGGGCACGGGGGGCCAGGGCCAGTGGAGGAGGTAGAGGTCCAGGGCCTCCACCCCAAGCCGCTTCAGGCTCCCCTTGAGGGCCCCCACCAGGCTCCTCCGGGAAAGCCGCCAGGGGTAGGGGAAGAACTTGCTCACCAGGTAGGGCCTCTGCCCCGTTTCCGCCATGAAGCGCCCCAGAAGCTCCTCGGCAAGGCCAAAGCCGTAGAACTCCGCGGTGTCCAGGAGGCGGATCCCCGCTTGTAGGCTCGCCGCGAAGGCCCTCCTGAGGTCCTCCTCCCCGTACTCCCGGCCGTAGCCCCAAAAAAGGCGGTCCCCCCAGGCCCAGGTGCCGAGGCCCATGGTGTGGGAGAAAAGGGGGTTCATGCCGCTTTGCCTCATGCCAGCCGGAAGGGATTGAAGTCGGTATCCCGGTCGTAGGCGTCCACGCCCTCGGTCCGTTTCAGGAAGCCCACCACCCCATAGGTGGCGGGGAGCATCAGGACCTCCACCCCTACCTTGAAGGCGTAGTTGGAGAGGAAGACCAGGAGGAGGACCTCATTGGGGAAGACCCCGTAGAAGGCCACGAGGAGGAAGATGGCGGTGTCCAGTCCCTGGCCCACCAGGGTGGAGGCCAGGGCCCTAAGCCAGAAGAAGCGCCCCTCGGTGCGCACCTTGAGCCGGGCCAGGACGTAGGCGTTGGCGAACTCCCCCACCAGGTAGGCCAGGAGGCTTCCCAGGACGATCCTGGGGGTGAGGCCCAGGAGGAGGCCGAAGGCCTCGGCGAAGCGGCGGCTTTCTGGGTCCTGGGGAGGGGGGAGGGCGGCCACCCCTTGGAAGGTGAGGGTGGCGAGGAGGAGGGCGAGGAAGCCGATCCAGATGACCCTCCGGCTCCGCCGGTAGCCGTAGACCTCGGTGAGGATGTCCCCAAAGATGTAGGCCAGGGGAAAGAGGAGGGTGCCCCCGTCAAAGGTGAAGGGCCCCAGGACCACCAGCTTGGTGGAGGCCACGTTGGAGACCAGGAGGACGGTGGCGAAGAGGGCGGTGATGAGGTCCAGGTGCTTCATTCTTCCTCCGGGCGGATGGAGGTGACGAAGGGAAGGTTCCGGTCAAACTGGGCCCGGTCCAGGCCGTAGCCGTAGACGTAGGCGTCCGCGATCTCGAAGCCCAGGTAGTGGATGGGGACCTCCACCTGGCGCCGGGCGGGCTTGGAAAGAAGGGCAGCCACCCTTATGGAGGCGGGCCTCCTGGCCTCCAGGTAGTCCAGGAGGTAGGAGAGGGTGAGGCCCGTGTCCACGATGTCCTCCACCACGATCACGTCCCGCCCGTGGATGGGGAGGCGCAGGTCCTTGAGAAGCTCCACCTCCCCGCTGGACCTAAAGGCGTTCCCGTAGGAGCTGATGGCGATGAAGTCCAGGGTGAGGGGGAGGGGGATGGCCCGCACCAGGTCGGCCATGAAGATGAAGGCCCCGTTCAGGACGCAGACCAGGTGGGGGGTCTTCCCCTGGTAGTCCCGGGCGATAGCCTCCCCTAGCTCGGCCACCCTCCTTTGGATGGCCTCGGCGCTGATCTGCACGGGACCGTTTCCCGCGGTGAACATGCCCCTCATTCTAGCCCCACTTCCTCGAGGAGGGCCTGAACCTCCTCTGGGGAAAGCCTGCGCCACCTTCCCGGGGGCAGGCTTCCCAGGCGGATGGGCCCTATCTGGAGGCGCACTAGCCGCTTCACCGGGTAGCCCAAGGCCTTGAGCATCCTGCGCACCTCCCGCTTCCTTCCCTCCCCCAGGGTGAGGAGGGCCCCCCCAGGGGCGGGCCGGCAGGCCAGGGCCCGGGCGGGACCGTCCTCGAGGGCCACCCCCCCCAAAAGCCTCCGGCACAGCGCCTCGGGCAGGGTTCCCCTTTCCGTCCAGACCCGGTAGACCTTCTTGACCCCGTACCGGGGGTGGGTGAGGCGGAAGGTGAGCTCCCCGTCGTTGCTAAAGAGGAGGAGGCCCTCGGAGTCCCGGTCTAGCCTCCCCACCGCCTGGAGGCTGGGGATTTCCGGGAGGAGCTCATAGACGGTTCTCCTGGCGTGGGGATCGGAGCGGGTGGTGGTGTACCCTCTGGGCTTATGGAGGGCCAGGACCACCCGTTCTTGGGGAAGCTCCACCCGCTTCCCCGCCACCTCCACCACGTGGGCTGGCCCCACCTTCTGCCCCAGGCGGGCCACTTCCCCGTTCACCCGCACCAGGCCCTTGAGGATCAGCTCCTCCGCCTTGCGTCGGCTCGCCACCCCGGCCCGGGCCAGGAAGGCTTGTAGGCGCATGGTCTCCTTCATGGAAAGTCGGGGGGGCGCTTTTCCTTTAGGGCCTTTAGCCCTTCCTCCAGCTCCTTGCCAAAGAAGCCCAGGAACTCCAGGGCCAAGGAGAGCTCAAAGTGGGGAAGGAAGGCGCGGAACCAGTGGTTCAGGGCCCGCTTGGTGTGCTCCAGGGCCTCTTTGGGGCCTTGGGCCAGCCTTTCCGCCACCTCGAGGGCCCTCCCGTACACCTCCCCGTCCTCCACCGCCAGGGCCACCAGGCCCAGCCGCTCCGCCTCCTCCCCCGTGAGGGGCTCATTGAGGAGGAGGTGGTACTTGGCCTTGGCCATGCCCACCAGGAGGGGCCAGAGGAGGACGGCGTGGTCCCCCGCCGCCACCCCCAGGCGCAGGTGCCCGTCCAGGAGCCTGGCCCCCTTGCCCACCACGGCCACATCCGCCGCCAGGGCTAAGGCGAGCCCCGCGCCCACCGCCACCCCTTCCACTGCGGCCACGATGGGCCGGGGGAAGTCTAAGGGCCTAAGGACCAGGTCCCGGGCCTCCCGGTAGACCCGCATCAAGGCCTCGGGGGAGGCGCGCATCTCCTCGATGAGGGCGAAGGAGCCTCCAGCGGAGAAGACCCCGCCCTCTCCCCGGAGGAGCACGGCCCGGACCCCCTCCACCTCCTCGAGGTCCCGCCACACCTGGGAAAGGGCCCGGTGGGTCTCGGGGCTCATGGCGTTCAGCCTTTCCCCCCTAAAGGTGACCTCCAGCACCCCGGGCCGAGGCCAGGCGAAGCCCAGGCTAGGGTAATGGCTTTGGAGCTCCACCCCTTCATTCTAGGGGGGTGATAGAATCCCCTAGGCATGGCCCTCTACGCGGTGGACAAGCCCCTCCACCTCACCTCCCACGATGCGGTGGATGAGGCCAGAAAGCGCCTCAACACCCGCCGGGTAGGGCACACGGGGACGCTGGACCCCCTGGCCACGGGGCTTCTCCTTCTGGTTTCCGAGGAGAGCACCAAGCTGGTCCCCTTCCTCTCGGGGGAGGAGAAGGAGTACCTCGCCTGGGTCTCCTTTGGGGCCACCACCCCCACCCTGGACGCAGAGGGCCCCGTCAGCGAGGAGGCCCCGGTGCGCTTGGACCGGAAGGACTTGGAAAGCCTCCTCCCGAGCTTCCTGGACGTCAAGGAGCAGGTGCCCCCCTTGTACTCGGCCATCAAGGTGGGGGGGAAGCGGGCCTATGAGGCCGCTCGGGAGGGGAAGCCCCTGGAGCTTGGCCCTAGGCCGGTGAGGTACCTGGAGGTGGAACTCCTGGCCCTAGATCCAGAGCCAACCCCCCACCCCATCGCCCCTTCCGCCAAGGGCTGGCGCCTGGCGGAAAAAGGGGGGAGGAGGGTAGAGCTGCCCAAGCCCCCAGGGCCTTACCCCACCGCGGTGATCCGCCTGGTGGTGGGCCCCGGCACCTATGTGCGCGCTTTTGCCCGGGACCTGGGGGAAAGGCTGAAGACCAAGGCCTTCCTCTCCGGCCTGGTGCGCACCCGCATCGGCAAAGTGGGGCTGGAGCGGGCGGTGAGGCTCTCCGAGCTTTCCCCGGACAAGGCCATCCCCGAGGTGGACGTCCTGCCCTTCCCCGTGGTGGAGCTCTCCCACACCGAGGCCAGGCGCGTCTTGGAGGGGGTACCCCTCCCCATCCCCGCCCTGGGCTACGTGACCCTGGTAGACTCCCGCAGGCGGCTTTTGGCCATCGCCGAGGGCGATGGGTTCAAGCTGAAGATCAAGAGGGTGTTCGTGAAGGAGGCCTAGCATGGTGATCGGCGTGCCCAAGGAGACCAAGACCCTGGAGAACCGGGTGGCCCTTACCCCCGGGGGCGTGGAGAGCCTGGTCCGCCGGGGCCACACCGTCTTGGTGGAGCGGGGGGCGGGCCTAGGTTCGGGCCTAAGCGACGTGGAGTACGAGCGGGCGGGGGCCATCCTGGTGCGCCAGGAGGAGGCCTGGAAGGCGGAGATGGTGGTGAAGGTGAAGGAGCCCCTGCCCGAGGAGTACCCCTTCCTGCGGGAGGGCCTGATCCTCTTCACCTACCTCCACCTGGCCGCCGACCGGACCCTCACCAAGGCCATGTTGCAAAGCGGGGTCACCGGCATCGCCTACGAGACCGTGCAGCTCGCTGACGGCTCCCTTCCCCTCCTCATCCCCATGAGCGAGGTGGCCGGGCGCATGGCCCCCCAGGTGGGGGCCCAGTTCCTGGAGAAGCCCCATGGGGGCCGGGGGATCCTCCTCGGGGGGGTACCGGGGGTGGCCCCGGCCAGCGTGGTCATCCTGGGGGGCGGCACTGTGGGCACCAACGCCGCCAAGATCGCCCTGGGCATGGGGGCCCAGGTCACCATCCTGGACGTGAACCACAAGCGCCTCCAGTACCTGGACGACATCTTCGGGGGGCGGGTGGTGACCCTCACCGCCACGGAGGCCAACATCAAGAAGAGCATTGGGCACGCCGACCTCCTCATCGGGGCGGTCCTGGTCCCGGGGGCCAAGGCCCCCAAGCTGGTGACCCGGGAGATGCTCCCCCTCATGAAAGAGGGGGCGGTGATCGTGGACGTGGCCGTGGACCAGGGAGGGTGTGTGGAGACCATCCGCCCCACCACCCACGCCGAGCCCACCTATGTGGTGGACGGGGTGGTCCACTACGGGGTGGCCAACATGCCCGGGGCCGTGCCCAGGACGTCCACCTTCGCCCTTACCAACCAGACCCTACCCTACGTGCTCAAGCTGGCGGAGAAGGGCTTGGGGGCCCTTTTGGAGGATGAGGCCCTCCTCAAGGGCCTGAACACCCATAGGGGCCTCCTCACCCACCCCGGGGTGGCCGAGGCCTTTGGCCTGGCCTATACTCCCCCTGAGGAAGCCCTGAGGAGGTAGGATGACAGGACGCGTGACCGTAACGGAGAACGCCCTGGCAGCCCTCCTGGCCCTGGCGGCCCACGAGGTGCCGGGGGTGGTGGGCATGGCCCCGGCGGGCCTCAAGGACCAGGTGGTGCGCATCCTGGGGCGGCAGGAGGCCAGCGAGGGGGTGGTGGTCCGCCCGGACCCCACCGCCCCCGGGAAGTACCAGGCGGACTTTTACGTGGTGGTGGCCGTGGGGGTCCGCATCCCTACGGTGGTGGAGTCCTTGGCGGAGCGGGCGGCCTTCGCCGCGGAGAGGTTGGCGGGGGTGGAGCTCTCCCAGGTGCGGGTGCACGTGGTGGGGGTGGGGCGTGGCTAGCTGGGGGCCCGGGGAGCTGGCCGAAGCCTTCCGCTACGCCACGGACTGGTTCGCCGTCTACGTGGAGGAGCTGAACGCCCTAAACGTCTACCCCGTGCCCGACGGGGACACGGGAACCAACATGCACCTTACCCTAGAGTCCCTCCGCCGGGAGCTGGACCTGGCCGACACCTCGAGGATGGCCGAGGTGGCCCGGGCCATCGCCTACGGGAGCCTCCTCGGGGCCCGGGGGAACAGCGGGGTCATCCTCTCCCAGATCCTCAAGGGCTTCTCCCAGGCCATCCGCAAGAAGGGGGCTTTGGACGCGCAAACCCTGGCCGAGGCCCTGCGCCTGGGGGCGGAAGCTGGCTACCGGGCGGTCATGCGCCCCGTGGAGGGGACCATCCTCACCGTGGCCCGGAGGGCAGGGGAGGGGGCGAGGGGGGACACCCTGGAGGCCGTTTTGGAGAACGCTCTGAAGGCAGCCCAGGAGGCCTTGGCGAAGACCCCAGAGCTCCTTCCCGTCCTCAAGCAGGCCGGGGTGGTGGATGCGGGGGGCGCGGGGTACGTGCGCCTCCTGGAGGGGATCCGGGGCTACGCCCTAGGGCTACCCCTCCCTGAGCCCCCAAGGGTGGAGCGCTACGCCCAGACCGCCTTCGCCACCGAGGAGTTCGGCTACTGCACGGAGTTCCTCCTGGAGGGGGTGGAGGTGCCCATAGAGAAGATCCGGGAGGCCGTGGCCCCTTTTGGGGACTCCCTCCTGGTGGTGGGGGCCGAGGGCTGCGTGAAGGGGCACATCCACACGGACGATCCCGACGGGCTTCTTTCCGCCGTGGCCCGCTTTGGCCGCATGGTGCGGACCAAGGTGGAGGACATGACCGAGCAGCACACGGAGATCCTGGCCATGGCGGGGCTTTTGCAGGAAACCCCACCCCCCACGGGCCTGGTGGCTGTGGCCCCGGGGCACGGGGTGGCCCGGGTCTTCCGCAGCCTGGGGGCCCGGGTGGTGGCCGGGGGGCAGACCCAGAACCCCAGCGTGGAGGACCTCCTCTCGGCTGTTAGGAGCTTACCTAACCCCAAGGCGATCCTCCTGCCCAACAACCCCAACGTCTTCTTAGGGGCGGAGGAGGCGGCCAGGTTGGCCAAGGAGGCGGGCAAGGAGGTGCATGTGCTCAGGACCTGTACCCTGGGCCAGGGCCTGGCAGCAGCGGTGCGCTATGCCCCTGAGCGGGAGCCTGAGGAACTCCTTCCCGAGATGGAGGAGGCCATGCGGGGGGCGGTGACCCTCGAGGTCACCTGGGCCAGCCGCGACGCCGAGGTGGAAGGCCTCAAGATCCTCAAGGACAAGCCCATCGGCCTCCTGGACGGCAGGCTGGTCCTGGTGGGGGAGACCCCGGAGGAGGTCCTGGAGGGCCTCATCCACCTGGGCCAGGAGGGCAAGGAGGTCCTCACGCTCTTCCTGGGGCCCAACACCCCCAAGGAGGCCGTAGAGGCCCTGGCGCAAAGGTTCCCTGGGCTAGCGGTGGAGATCCTCCCGGGGGGGCCCGACCTCTACGCCTACCTGGGGGTGCTGGAGTAGCTAAAGGAAAGCCCAAGCCCTAGCACCCTCCTTGGGGTTATGCTGGTCCCTGGGGAGTTCTTATGCGCTGGAGACTTTGGCCTATCGCCCTATTCCTCGTTGCTTGCAACCTGGGGGGAGGCCCGCCTGTGGGCGGGGATCTACCCGTGGGAGGAAACCAGGTGGCCGTCTTGCCCCCGGCCCAGGGGGCTCCTGGGGGCGAGCTTCGGCCGGGGATGGTCGTCTATCGGATTCCCCTGGTCTCGGACGGGGCTGTGCGGATTTCGGCGGTTTCCGCAGATCTCCAGCTCACGGCTCGCCTCCGCCTGGTCCTCCTGGATGACCGGGGCGTGGTCCAGGCGGTGAGCGTGGCCCGGAACTGGTTTGCGGCCCGGCCGGAGCTCACCCCCTTGGGCCTAAGGCCCCAGATCACCGCCGATCCCGGCCTCCGCCTCAACTTCCGGGGCCAGGCGGGGCAGGTCTTCTACCTCAGGGTGGAGAACTACGCCTTGAGCGAGGACCGGGTCGCCCTCTACGCCGATCCCTTCACCCCTAACCCTAGGGGCCAAGGGTTGGTTCCCGAGGTTTTTTCCTCCGGGACCAGGGTGGGGGCCATAGAGTTCGTGGGGGAGTTTGATCGCTACAACGTGGCCTCCGCTACCGGGTACCTGCGCTTCGCCTACACCGGCCCCCTGGACCTGGTGGCCCTTCTTTACAATGCCCCAGACGACCCCAACCCTCGGGTGCTGGACCCTGTGGTGAACTGTGCCCCCATCTCCCCCGCCATCCTCCTGGTGGTCCGGGACCGGGGCCTGGCCCGGGCTGGGTTTGATGAGCCAGGAAGCGGCCGGTACACCCTGGAGATCTCCAACACCTGCCCCTGACCTCCCTTTGAGCCAGATTAAACCAAGCTAAAGGACACTAACACTTTTTTCATTCCGATCTGCCGAAGGAACCCCCTATGCAGCGGACTTCCTAATCTCTTAGAATGAATCCAATACAAGCCCAGGGCCCTTAGGATGAGGGGGAGGCCTCACGATTCTCAGGTTCCTCGTGGTTTCCTGTCCATACTCAAGGGCGCTATGCGGGGCTGCCTCCTTGTCCTCTTTTTGTTCGCCATGGCAGGGGCGTTTGCCCAAGCCGGCCAGAAGAGGCTCATCCTTCAGGCCACCGCCTACACTTCTAGCGTGTATGAGACCGTGGGAGACCCTTTTGTGACCGCTTCCGGGATGCGCACCCGGCTTGGGGTTTTGGCGGTAAGCCGGGATCTCTTCCCGGCACTCCCTTTTGGCACCAAGGTGCGCCTTAGGGACCTGGGCACCGTCCACGGCCGGGGCAAGGGGGAGTTCAACTACCTCTTTGAGGGCCGCCTCTTCGTGGTAGCTGACCTCATGAACCGCAGGTGGCGCCAGCGGGTGGACGTCTGGCTCCCCGACCGGGCCACCGCCTTGCGCTTTGGCCTCCGGCTGGTGGAGCTGGAAGTGGTGGAGTATCCTAGGCGCTAAGCGTATCCTTAGGGCGTGCGCTTCGCCCTGTTTCTGGCCCTGGCCCACCTGAGGCGGCGCCCTCTGCAAACGGGCTTGGCCCTCCTGGGCATCGGGGTGGGGGTGGCTGTGCTCCTGGCGGCCCTCTCCCTGGTCAACGGTTTCACCAGCGGGCTGGTGCGGGCCACGCTCAAAGCCTACCCCCACCTGGTGCTTTTTAGCTTTAGCGAGGAGCTTCCCCCTATGCCTTCCCATCCCGAGGTCGTGGCCAGCGCCCCCTTCGCCGCCACCAAGGCCCTCTTGGTGCGCCCCGCCGAGGGGGCCCGGGGGGCTGGGGTGGACTTCGCCACCCTGGTGGGCCTGGGGGAAGGGGGGGAAGCCCTCTACCCCGAGCTGGGCCTGGGGTTGGAGGCAGGGGGGATCTACCTGGGCTCGGCCCTGGTGCAGACCCTGGGGGTCTATCGGGGTGAGACCCTATTCGCCATGTCCGCCACCCAGGAGCGGGTGGGGCTTCGGGTGCTGGGCTCCTTTCGCACGGGGAACTTCCTCCTGGACTCCGGCTACGCCTTTGTAGACCTCAAGACCATAGAGGCCCTTTCCGGCATCCGGGCCCAGGGCTACCAGGTGCGCCTCAAGGACCCCTGGCGGGCCAAGGAGGTGGGCCAGGTCCTGGCGGGCACCCGCTTCTTCCCCCAGGCTTGGCAGGACACCCAACGCACCCTTCTGGAACAGCTTTCCCTGCAGAAGCAGGTTCTGGGTATCCTCATCTTTCTGATCGTGGCCGTAGCCGCCCTGGGGGTGGCCAACCTCCTGGTGCTCAAGGTGGTGGAGAAGACCCCGGAGATCGCCCTCCTTCAGGCGATGGGGGCCTCGAGGCTCACCGTGGGCCTGGTCTTCGCCCTCGAGGGGGCGGTTCTGGGTCTGGGCGGGGTAGCCTTGGGCAACCTGTTGGGCTACCTCCTCTGCCTCTACTTGGCCTTGAGGCCTGTGGGCTTGCCAGGGGAACTCTACTTCCTCACCCACCTTCCCGTGGAGATGCGCCTTGCCGACTTCCTCTGGGTAAGCACGGCCAGCCTCTTGGCTACCTTCCTCGCCTCCCTCCTCCCCCTGGCCCGCGCCCTCAAGGTGCGGCCCGGGGTAGTCCTGCGCTAGTTGCGCAAAGGGGCCTCCTGCCCTAGACTTTGGAAGGCGGGCCGGTGTAGCTCAGCGGTAGAGCAACCGCCTCGTAAGCGGTAGGCCGCCGGTTCGAATCCGGCCACCGGCTCCAGACCCCCCGCCTGGGTTTTCCCTGGGCGGGGTTTCCCTGTCTTGCCAAAAGGGGCTTGGTCCTGTACACTAGGCAAGTTGAGGGCCTTCAGGACCAGCCCCTGGTCTTGGAGGTGTCGCCCTGTGTGGGCAAAACGGGGGGGGTTCCTTTCCCCGGGCGGATCTTGAGAACGCGGGGGCAAGTCCAAGAGGAAGGGAGTGGTGGCACTGCCAACGATCAGCCAGCTGGTACGAAGGGGCCGCGAGAAGGTCCAGAAGAAGAGCAAGGTCCCGGCCTTGAAGGGCTCACCCTTCCGCCGGGGAGTGTGCACCGTAGTGCGCACCGTGACGCCTAAGAAGCCCAACTCCGCCCTGCGCAAGGTGGCCAAGGTGCGCCTCACCTCCGGGTACGAGGTGACCGCCTATATCCCAGGCGAGGGGCACAACCTCCAGGAGCACTCCGTGGTCCTGATCCGGGGCGGCCGGGTGAAGGACCTTCCGGGCGTGCGCTACCACATCGTTCGCGGTGTGTACGACACCCAGGGGGTGAAGGATCGCAAAAAGAGCCGCTCCAAGTACGGCACCAAGCGGCCCAAAGAGGCCAAGGGTGCGGCTCCCGCCAAGAAGAAGTAGGTGAAGTATGCGCAGGAGAAGAGCAGAGGTGCGCCAGCTCCAGCCCGACCTGGTCTACGGGGATGGGGTGGTCTCGGCTTTCATCAACAAAATCATGCGGGAAGGCAAGAAGAACCTGGCCGCCCGTATCTTCTACGAGGCCTGCCGCATCATCCAGGAGAAGACGGGCCAGGAGCCCCTCAAGGTCTTCAAGCAGGCGGTGGAGAACGTGAAGCCCAGGATGGAGGTGCGCTCCCGCCGCGTGGGTGGGGCCAACTACCAGGTGCCCATGGAGGTTTCCCCCCGTAGGCAGCAGTCCCTGGCCCTCCGCTGGCTGGTCCAGGCGGCCAACGCCCGCTCCGAGCGCGGGGCAGCGGTCCGCATCGCCCATGAGCTCATGGACGCCGCCGAGGGCAAGGGCGGGGCGGTCAAGAAGAAAGAGGACGTGGAGCGCATGGCCGAGGCCAACCGGGCCTACGCCCACTACCGGTGGTAAGCCATGGCGGTCAAGGTAGAGTACGACCTAAAGCGGCTTCGCAACATCGGCATCGCCGCGCACATTGACGCTGGTAAGACCACGACCACCGAGCGGATCCTCTACTACACCGGCAAGATCCACAAGATCGGCGAGGTGCACGAGGGCGCGGCCACCATGGACTTCATGGAGCAGGAGAGGGAGCGGGGCATCACGATCACCGCCGCCGTGACCACCTGCTTTTGGAAGGACCACCGCATCAACATCATCGATACCCCGGGCCACGTGGACTTCACCATTGAGGTGGAGCGCTCCATGCGGGTTCTGGACGGGGCCATCGTGGTCTTTGACTCCAGCCAGGGGGTGGAGCCCCAGTCCGAGACCGTCTGGCGCCAGGCGGAGAAGTACAAGGTGCCCCGGATCGCCTTCGCCAACAAGATGGACAAGACGGGGGCCGACCTTTGGCTGGTCATACGCACCATGCAGGAGCGCCTGGGGGCCCGCCCGGTGGTCATGCAGCTCCCCATCGGCCGGGAGGACACCTTCTCGGGGATCATCGATGTCCTCCGGATGAAGGCCTACACCTACGGCAACGACCTGGGCACGGACATCCGCGAGGTGCCCATCCCCGAGGAGTACCAGGCGCAGGCCCGGGAGTACCACGAGAAGCTCATTGAGGCTGCCGCCGACTTTGACGAGGGAGTAATGCTCAAGTACCTGGAGGGCGAGGAGCCCACCGAGGAGGAGCTGGTGGCCGCCCTCCGCAAGGGCACCATTGACATCCGGATCACCCCCGTGTTCCTCGGGTCCGCCCTGAAGAACAAGGGCGTCCAGCTCCTCCTGGATGCGGTGGTGGACTACCTGCCCTCCCCCTTGGACATCCCCCCCATCCGGGGCACCACCCCCGAGGGCGAGGAAGTGGAGATCCATCCCGATCCCGAGGGCCCCCTGGCCGCCCTGGCCTTCAAGATCATGGCCGACCCCTACGTGGGCCGCCTCACCTTCATCCGGGTCTACTCGGGGACCCTCACCTCGGGTTCCTACGTCTACAACACCACCAAGGGGCGTAAGGAGCGGGTGGCCCGGCTTCTGCGCATGCACGCCAACCACCGGGAGGAGGTGGAGGAGCTCAAGGCGGGGGACCTGGGAGCGGTGGTGGGCCTCAAGGAGACCATCACCGGGGACACCCTGGTGGGCGAGGACGCCCCCCGGGTGATCCTGGAGTCCATTGAGGTCCCCGAGCCCGTCATCGACGTGGCCATTGAGCCCAAGACAAAGGCGGACCAGGACAAGCTTTCCCAGGCCCTCGCCCGCCTGGCGGAGGAGGACCCCACCTTCCGGGTCTCCACCCACCCCGAGACCGGGCAGACCATCATCTCCGGGATGGGCGAGCTCCACCTGGAGATCATCGTGGACCGGCTCAAGCGGGAGTTCAAGGTGGACGCCAACGTGGGCAAGCCCCAGGTGGCCTACCGGGAGACCCTCACCCGCCCCGTGGATGTGGAGGGCAAGTTCATCCGCCAGACGGGCGGCCGCGGCCAGTACGGCCACGTGAAGATCAAGGCCGAGCCCCTGCCCCGCGGTTCCGGCTTTGAGTTCGTGAACACCATCGTGGGCGGGGTGATCCCCAAGGAGTACATCCCCGCGGTGCAGAAGGGGATTGAGGAGGCCATGCAGTCGGGGCCCCTCATCGGCTTCCCCGTGGTGGACGTCAAGGTCACCCTCTACGACGGCTCCTACCACGAGGTGGACTCCTCGGAGATGGCCTTCAAGATCGCTGGCTCCATGGCCATCAAGGAGGCGGTGCAGAAGGGGGACCCGGTGATCCTCGAGCCCATCATGCGGGTGGAGGTCACCACCCCCGAGGAGTACATGGGGGACGTGATCGGGGACCTGAACGCCCGCCGGGGCCAGATCCTGGGCATGGAGCCCCGGGGCAACGCCCAGGTGATCCGGGCCTACGTGCCCCTGGCGGAGATGTTCGGTTACGCCACCGACCTCCGCTCCAAGACCCAAGGCCGGGGCTCCTTCGCCATGTTCTTCGACCACTACCAGGAGGTCCCCAAGCAGGTGCAGGAGAGGCTGATCAGGGGCCAGTAGGAAGGCTTTGAGGGTGGGCCTCTTAGGGCCCGCCCTTGCTTCGCGGAAAGGAGAACAGAGATGGCCAAGGGCGAGTTTATTCGGACGAAGCCTCACGTGAACGTGGGGACGATTGGGCACGTGGACCACGGGAAGACGACGTTGACGGCGGCCTTGACGTTTGTGGCCGCGGCGGAGAACCCGAATGTGGAGGTGAGGGACTACGGGGACATTGACAAGGCGCCGGAGGAGCGGGCGCGGGGGATTACGATCAACACGGCGCATGTGGAGTACGAGACGGCGAAGCGGCACTATTCCCACGTGGACTGCCCTGGGCACGCGGACTACATCAAGAACATGATCACGGGGGCGGCCCAGATGGACGGGGCGATTTTGGTGGTGTCGGCGGCGGATGGGCCGATGCCGCAGACGCGGGAGCACATTCTTTTGGCGCGGCAGGTGGGGGTGCCGTACATTGTGGTGTTCATGAACAAGGTGGACATGGTGGACGACCCGGAGCTTTTGGACCTGGTGGAGATGGAGGTGCGGGACCTCCTGAACCAGTACGAGTTTCCTGGGGACGAGGTGCCGGTGATTCGCGGGAGTGCCCTTTTGGCGCTTGAGGAGATGCACCGGAACCCGAAGACGCGGCGTGGGGAGAACGAGTGGGTGGACCGGATTTGGGAGTTGTTGGATGCGGTGGACGAGTACATTCCCACGCCGGTGCGGGATGTGGACAAGCCCTTTTTGATGCCGGTGGAGGATGTGTTTACGATCACGGGTCGTGGGACGGTGGCCACGGGCCGGATTGAGCGGGGGAAGGTGAAGGTTGGGGACGAGGTGGAGATTGTGGGGTTGGCTTCGGAGACGCGGCGGACGGTGGTGACGGGTGTGGAGATGCACCGGAAGACGTTGCAGGAGGGTTTAGCTGGGGACAATGTGGGGGTTCTCCTGCGCGGGGTAGGTCGGGAGGAGGTGGAGCGGGGGCAGGTGTTGGCGAAGCCTGGGAGCATTACGCCGCACACGAGGTTTGAGGCTTCGGTGTACGTGTTGCGGAAGGAGGAGGGGGGCCGGCACACGGGGTTTTTCACGGGGTACCGGCCGCAGTTTTACTTTCGGACGACGGATGTGACGGGGGTGGTGGAGCTGCCCCAGGGGGTGGAGATGGTGATGCCTGGGGACAATGTGACGTTCAGGGTGGAGTTGATCAAGCCGGTGGCGTTGGAGGAGGGGTTGCGGTTTGCCATCCGGGAGGGTGGGCGGACCGTGGGGGCCGGTGTGGTCACCAAGATCCTGGAGTGAGGGGGGCTATGCCCAAGATCCGGATCAAGCTCCGGGGCTTTGACCATAAGACCCTGGACGCCTCAGCCCAGAAGATCGTGGAGGCTGCCAGGCGCTCCGGGGCCCAGGTCTCCGGCCCCGTTCCCCTACCCACCCGGGTGCGCCGCTTCACCGTGATCCGGGGTCCCTTCAAGCACAAGGACTCCCGGGAGCACTTTGAGCTTCGCACCCATAACCGCCTGGTGGACATCCTAAACCCCAACCGCAAGACCATCGAGAGCCTCATGTCCCTGGACCTCCCCACCGGGGTGGAGATCGAGATCAAGACCGTGGGAGGTGGCAAGTGAAGGGCATCCTGGGCACAAAAGTGGGCATGACCCGGATCTACCGGGACGACCGGGCCGTCCCCGTCACCGTGATCCTGGCCGGGCCTTGTCCTGTGGTCCAGCGCCGCACCCCGGAGAAGGACGGCTACGCTGCGGTGCAGCTGGGCTTCCTGGCCCAGAAGCCAGGGCGAGTGAACCGGCCCATGAAGGGCTACTTCGCCAAGGCCGGGGTCCAACCGGTGCGTATCCTGAAGGAGATCCGGGACTTCAACCCTGAGTCCGACGTGGTCACCGTGGAGATCTTCCGTCCTGGGGAGCGGGTGGACGTGACCGGCACCTCCAAGGGCCGGGGCACCGCCGGGGTCATGAAGCGCTGGAACTTCGCGGGCGGCCCCGACTCCCACGGGGCCCACAAGATCCACCGCCACCCGGGCTCCATCGGCAACCGTAAGACCCCAGGTCGCGTCTACAAGGGCAAGAAGATGGCGGGCCGCTATGGGGCGGAGCGGGTCACGGTGGTGAACCTCGAGGTGGTGGAGGTCATCCCGGAGGAGAACCTCCTCCTGGTCAAGGGCGCCGTACCGGGGCCCAACGGGGGCCTCCTCGTGGTGCGGGGAACCAAGAGGGCGGCCAAGTGAAGGAGGCTAAGGTGGAAGCCGTGTACCAGATTCCCGTTCTCTCCCCTTCCGGCAGACGGGAGCTCGCTGCAGACCTCCCGGGAGAGATCAACCCTCATCTCCTTTGGGAGGTGGTGCGCTGGCAGCTCTCTAGCCGCCGCCGGGGCACCGCCAGCACCAAGACCCGGGGCGAGGTGGCCTATTCGGGCCGGAAGATCTACCCCCAGAAGCACACGGGCCGCGCCCGCCACGGGGACATCGGAGCCCCCATCTTCGTAGGGGGTGGAACGGCCTTCGGTCCCAAACCCCGCGACTACAGCTACACCCTGCCCAAAAAGGTTAGGAGGGCGGGCCTAGCCATGGCCGTGGCCGACCGGGCTAGGGAGGGGAAGCTCCTTCTCGTGGAGGCCTTCTCCGGGGTAGAGGGCAAGACCAAGGAGTTCCTGGCCTGGGCCAAGGAGGCTGGTCTGGACGGCTCCGAGACGGTTCTCCTGGTCACGGAAAGCGAGGCCGTGCGCCGGGCCGCCCGCAACCTGCCCTGGGTGGTCACCCTGGCCCCCGAGGGCCTCAACGTCTACGACATCCTGCGCACCGGGCGCCTGGTCATGGACCTCAAGGCCTGGGAGGTCTTCCGGGGGCGCCTGGGAGGTGAGGCATGAAGACCGCGTACGATGTCATCCTGGCCCCCGTGCTTTCGGAGAAGGCCTACGCCGGCTTCGCCGAGGGCAAGTACGCCTTCTGGGTCCACCCCAAGGCCACCAAGACCGAGATCAAGAACGCCGTGGAGGCGGCCTTCAAGGTCAAGGTGGTGGGGGTCAACACCATGAGGGTCCGGGGCAAGGGGAAACGCCTGGGCCGCTACCTGGGCAGGCGCCCCGACCGTAAGAAGGCTATCGTGCAGGTGGCCCCCGGGCAGAAAATCGAGGCCCTGGAGGGCCTCATCTAGACCCCCCGGGAGAGGGAGCCCGGCCCTGATCCGGTAAGGGAGGAAAGAGGAATGCCGGTCAAGAAGTTCAAACCCTACACCCCAAGCCGCCGCTTCATGACGGTGGCGGACTTCTCCGAGATCACCAAGACCGAGCCGGAGAAGTCCTTGGTCAAGCCCCTCAAGAAGACGGGGGGGCGCAACAACCAGGGCCGCATCACCGCGCGCTTCCGCGGAGGCGGCCACAAGCGCCTCTACCGCATCCTTGACTTCAAGCGCTGGGACAAGGCGGGCATCCCCGCCAAGGTGGCGGCCATCGAGTACGACCCCAACCGCTCCGCCCGCATCGCCCTCCTCCACTACGCCGACGGGGAGAAGCGCTACATCATCGCCCCCGAGGGCCTTCAGGTGGGGCAGCAGGTGGTGGCGGGGCCCGACGCCCCCATAAGCGTGGGCAACGCCCTGCCCCTGCGCTTCATCCCCGTGGGTACCGTGGTGCATGCAGTGGAGCTGGAGCCCAAGAAGGGGGCCAAGCTGGCCCGCTCCGCGGGGACCAGCACCCAGATCCAGGGCCGGGAAGGGGACTACGTGATCCTGCGCCTGCCCTCGGGGGAGCTGAGGAAGGTGCACGGGGAGTGCTACGCCGCCATCGGGGCCGTGGGCAACGCCGACCACAAGAACATCGTCCTCGGCAAGGCGGGCCGCACCCGGTGGCTGGGCCGGAAGCCCCACGTGCGCGGCGCCGCCATGAACCCGGTGGACCACCCCCACGGCGGCGGCGAGGGCCGGGCGCCCCGGGGCCGTCCCCCGGCCTCCCCCTGGGGCTGGCAGACCAAGGGCCTGAAGACCAGGAAGCGGCGGAAACCTTCCAGCCGCTTCATCATCGCCCGGCGGAAGGGGTGAGATGAGCCATGCCGCGTAGCTTGAAGAAAGGCGTTTTTGTAGACGATCACCTCCTGGAGAAGGTGCTGGAGCTCAACGCGAAGGGGGAGAAGCGGCTCATCAAGACCTGGAGCCGCCGCTCCACCATCGTGCCCGAGATGGTGGGCCACACCATCGCGGTCCACAACGGCAAGCAGCACGTCCCCGTGTACATTACCGAAAACATGGTGGGGCACAAGCTAGGGGAGTTCGCGCCCACCCGCACCTACCGGGGGCACGGCAAAGAGGCCAAGGCCACCAAGAAGAAGTAGCCATGGAAGCGAAAGCCATTGCCCGTTATGTGCGCATCGCCCCCAGGAAGGTCCGCCTAGTGGTGGACCTGATCCGGGGAAAGAGCCTCGAGGAGGCCCGCGCCCTCCTGCGCTACACCCCCAAGCGGGGGGCCTATTACGTGGCCAAGGTCCTGGAGTCCGCCGCCGCCAACGCGGTCAACAACCACGACATGCTAGAGGACCGGCTCTTCGTGAAGGCGGCCTTCGTGGACGAGGGGCCTGCCCTGAAGCGGGTGCTTCCCCGGGCCCGGGGCCGGGCGGACATCATCAAGAAGAAGACCAGCCACATCACGGTGATCTTGGGGGAGAAGCATGGGAAATAAGATCCACCCCATCGGGTTCCGGCTTGGCATCACCCGGGACTGGGAGTCCCGCTGGTATGCGGGCAAGAAGCAGTACCGGCAGCTCCTTCTGGAGGACCAGCAGATCCGCGACTACCTGACCAAGGAGCTCTACCCCGCCGGTCTGGCCCGCGTGGACATCGAGCGGGCGGCGGACAACGTGGCCGTGAGCGTCCACGTGGCCAAGCCGGGCGTGGTCATCGGCCGGGGCGGGGAGAAGATCAAGGTCTTGAGGGACGCCCTCGCCAAGATGACCGGCAAGAACGTGGCCCTGAACGTCCAGGAGATCCACAACCCCAACCTCTCCGCCCCCCTGGTGGCCCAGCGGGTGGCGGAGCAGATCGAGCGGCGCTTCGCCGTGCGCCGGGCCATCAAGCAGGCGGTGCAAAGGGTCATGGAATCGGGGGCCAAGGGGGCCAAGGTCATCGTCTCTGGGCGCATCGGCGGGGCGGAGCAGGCCCGCACCGAGTGGGCAGCCGATGGCCGGGTGCCCCTTCAGACCCTACGTGCTAACATAGACTATGGCTTCGCCCTGGCCCGCACCACCTACGGGGTGCTAGGGGTCAAGGCGTACGTGTTCCTGGGCGAGGTGATCGGCGCTCAAAAGGTCAAGCGCCCCGAGGCCCCCAAGGCTGAGGAGCGCCCCCGCCGCCGTCGCCCGGCCGTGCGCGTGAAGAAGGAGGAGTAGGCCATGCTGATGCCCAGGCGCATGAAGTACCGGAAGCAGCACCGGGGCCGCATGAGGGGGGCGGCTAAGGGAGGGGATTACGTGGCCTTCGGGGACTTCGGCCTGGTGGCCATGGAGCCCGCCTGGATCACCTCAAAGCAGATCGAGGCCGCCCGTGTGGCCATGGTGCGCCACTTCCGCCGCGGGGGGAAGATCTTCATCCGCATCTTCCCCGACAAGCCCTACACCAAGAAGCCCCTCGAGGTGCGGATGGGTAAGGGCAAGGGCAACGTGGAGGGGTACGTGGCCGTGGTGAGGCCGGGCCGGGTGATGTTTGAGGTGGCGGGGGTTACGGAGGAGCAGGCCCTCGAGGCCCTGCGCATCGCCGGCCACAAGCTCCCCATCAAGACCAAGATCGTGCGGAGGGACGCCTACGATGAAGCGCAGTGAGATCCAAAAGGAGCTGGAGCAAGCCCGCAAGCTCTCCCCCGTGGAGCTGGAGAAGCTCATCCAGAAGAAGAAGCGGGAGCTCATGGAACTCCGCTTCCAGGCCTCCATCGGGCAGCTCTCCCAGAACCATAGGATCCAGGAGACGAAGCGCGCCATCGCCCGTCTCCTCACGGTCTGGAACGAGAAGAGGAGGCGGCATGCCTAGGAAGGCGCTGACCGGGGTGGTGGTGAGCGACAGGATGCAGAAGACCGTGGCGGTCCTGGTGGAGCGCCAGTTCCCCCACCCCCTCTACGGCAAGGTCATCAAGCGCTCCAAGAAGTACCTGGCCCACGACCCCGAGGAGCGGTACAAGGTGGGGGACGTGGTGGAGATCCAGGAGGCCCGCCCCATCTCCAAGCGCAAGCGCTTTAGGGTGGTGCGCCTGGTGGAGAGTGGCCGCCTGGACCTGGTGGAGAAGTATCTGGTCCGGCGCCAGAACTACGCTAGCCTTTCCAAGCGGGGAGGTAAGGCATGATCCAGCCCCAGACCTACCTGGAGGTGGCCGACAACACCGGGGCCCGCAAGATCATGTGCATCCGGGTTCTCAAGGGCTCCAACGCCAAGTACGCCACGGTGGGGGACGTGATCGTGGCCAGCGTGAAGGAGGCCATCCCCCGCGGGGCGGTGAAGGAGGGGGACGTGGTCAAGGCGGTGGTGGTGCGCACCAAGAAGGAGGTCAAGCGCCCCGACGGCTCCGCCATCCGCTTTGACGACAACGCCGCCGTCATCATCAACAACCAGCTGGAGCCCCGCGGCACCCGCGTCTTCGGCCCGGTGGCCCGCGAGCTTCGCGAAAGGGGCTTCATGAAGATCGTCTCCCTGGCGCCGGAGGTGCTCTAATGGAGGCCAAGGTGCACGTGAAGAAGGGGGACACCGTGTTGGTGGCCTCCGGTAAGCATAGGGGCCGGGTGGGCAAGGTGAAGGCCGTGCTGCCCAAGAAGATGGCCGTGATCGTGGAGGGGGTGAACCTCGTCAAGAAGGCGGTGCGCCCTAGCCCCAAGCACCCCCAGGGCGGCTTCGTGGAGCAGGAGGCCCCCCTGCACGCCTCCAAGGTGCGGCCCATCTGCCCCACCTGCGGCAAGCCCACCCGGGTGCGCAAGAAGTTCTTGGAAGACGGACGCAAGATCCGGGCCTGCGCCAAGTGCGGCGGGCCTTTGGACGTGGAGGAGTGAGATGCCCCTGGACGTGGCCCTGAAGAGGAAGTACTACGAAGAGGTCCGGCCCGAGCTCATCCGCCGCTTTGGCTACGGGAACATCTGGGAGGTGCCGAGGCTTTCCAAGGTGGTCATCAACCAGGGCCTGGGCGAGGCCAAGGAGGACGCCCGCATCCTGGAAAAGGCTTCCAAGGAGCTCTCCCTCATCACCGGGCAAAAGCCCGCCATCACCCGGGCCAAGAAGTCCATCTCCAACTTCAAGCTCCGCAAGGGCATGGCCATCGGCCTTAGGGTCACCCTCCGGGGGGATAGGATGTGGATCTTCCTGGAGAAGCTCCTCTCCGTGGCCCTTCCCCGCATCCGCGACTTCCGCGGTGTGAACCCCAACAGCTTTGACGGCCGGGGCAACTACAACCTGGGCCTCAGGGAGCAGCTCGTCTTCCCGGAGATCACCTACGACCTGGTGGACGCCATCCGGGGCATGGACATCGCGGTGGTGACCACCGCCAAGACCGACGAGGAGGCCAGGGCGCTCCTGGAGCTTTTGGGCTTCCCCTTCCGCAAGTGAGGTGAGCATGGCGAGAAAAGCGCTGATCGAGAAGGCCAAGCGGACCCCCAAGTTCAAGGTGCAGGCCTACACCCGTTGCCTGCGCTGCGGGAGGGCCAGGAGCGTCTACCGCTACTTTGGCCTCTGCCGGCTTTGCCTCAGGGAGCTAGCCCACAAGGGGCAACTCCCCGGGGTTAAGAAGGCCAGCTGGTGAGCCGTGGCCGGTCGGGGGGGTTCCCTCGAGACCGCATGGTCCAGGAGTTGAGGTAAAAGGAGAGAGGCAATGCTGACGGACCCCATCGCCGACATGCTGACCCGGATCCGGAACGCTACCCGGGTCTACAAGGGGAGCACCGAGGTGCCCGCCTCGCGCTTCAAGGAGGAGATCCTAAAGATCTTGGTGCGGGAAGGGTTCATCAAGGGGTATGAGCGGGTGGAGGTGGACGGCAAGCCGTACTTGCGCATCCACCTCAAGTACGGCCCCAGGCGGCAAGGGCCTGACCCCCGCCCCGAGCAGGTCATCAAGCACATCCGCCGCATCAGCCGGCCCGGGCGCCGGGTTTACGTGGGGGTCAAGGAGATCCCCCGGGTGCGCCGGGGCCTGGGGATCGCCATCCTCTCCACGCCCAAGGGGGTGCTCACCGACCGGGAGGCCCGGAAGCTGGGCGTGGGCGGGGAGCTCATCTGCGAGGTGTGGTGATGTCCAGGATCGGTAGGCTTCCCATTTCCGTGCCCAAGGGGGTTCAGGTGGAGGTTGCCCCAGGGCTTGTGAGGGTGAAGGGCCCCAAGGGGGAGCTGGAGGTGCCCATCTCCCCGGAGCTCAAGGTGGCGGTGGCGGAGGGGGTGGTCCGTGTGGAGCGCCCTTCCGACGATCGCCGCCAAAAGAGCCTCCACGGGCTCACCCGCACCCTGATCGCCAACGCCATCAAGGGGGTGTCCGAGGGGTACGCGAAGGAGCTCCTCATCAAGGGCATCGGCTACCGGGCGCGGCTGGCGGGCCGGTCCATTGAGCTCACCGTGGGCTTTAGCCACCCCGTGGTGGTGGAGCCCCCCGAGGGCATCGCCTTTGAGGTGCCCGAGCCCACCAGGATCCGGGTCCTGGGCATTGACAAGCAGAAGGTGGGGCAGGTGGCGGCGGACATCCGGGCCATCAAGAAGCCCAGCGCCTACCACGAGAAGGGCATCTACTACGCTGGCGAGCCCGTCCGCCTCAAGCCCGGCAAGGCCGGGGCCAAGAAGTAGGGGGAAGCATGGCACGGCTAACCGCTTACGAGCGCCGCAAGTTCCGGGTGCGCAACCGGGTCAAGAGGACGGGGAGGCTCCGCCTCTCGGTCTTCCGGAGCCTCAACCACATCTACGCCCAGATCATCGACGACGACAAGGGGGAGACCCTGGTGGCCGAGTCCAGCCTGGCCCTGAAGCTGAAGGGCAGGAAGACCGAGGTGGCCCGGAAGGTGGGCCTGGCCTTGGCGGAAAAGGCTTTGGCTAAGGGGATTAAACAGGTGGCCTTTGACCGGGGCCCCTACAAGTACCACGGCCGGGTTAAGGCCCTGGCCGAGGGGGCCCGGGAGGGGGGCTTAGAGTTCTAGGGGGAACCATGCCCGAGACCGATTTCGAGGAGAAGATGATCCTGGTGCGGCGTACCGCCAAGACCTACCAGGGGGGCCGCCGCTTTCGCTTCGGGGCCTTGGTGGTGGTGGGGGACCGCCAGGGGCGGGTGGGCCTAGGCCTAGGCAAGGCCAAGGAGGTGCCCCTGGCGGTGCAGAAGGCGGGGTACTACGCCCGCCGCAACATGGTGGAGGTGCCCATCCAAAACGGCACCATCCCCCACGAGATCGAGGTGGAGTACGGGGCTTCCAAGATCCTCCTGAAGCCCGCCGCCCCCGGCACGGGCGTGATCGCCGGGGCGGTGCCCCGGGCCATCCTCGAGCTCGCAGGGATCACCGACATCCTCACCAAGGAGTTGGGAAGCCGTAACGCCATCAACATCGCCTACGCCACCATGGAGGCCCTGCGCCAGCTAGAGACGAAGGAGGACGTGAAGCGCCTCAGGAAAGGCGGGGAGGGATGATGGCCCGGCTCAAGGTGAAGCTGGTAAAGAGCCCCATCGGCTACCCCAAGGACCAGAAGGCGGCCCTGAAGGCCTTGGGGCTTACGAAGCTAGGGAGGGAGAAGGTGCTTGAGGACACCCCGGCCATCCGCGGCAACCTCCGCAAGGTGACCCACCTTCTCCAGGTGGAGGTGGTGGAATGAAACTCTCTGACCTGAAGCCCAATCCAGGGGCCAACAGGCGGCGCAAGCGGGTGGGCCGGGGCCCCGGGTCCGGCCACGGCAAGACGGCTACCCGGGGCCACAAGGGCCAGAAGTCCCGCTCCGGGGGGGTCAAGGACCCTCGGCGCTTTGAGGGCGGGCGCTCCACCACCCTCATGCGCCTGCCCAAGCGGGGGATGCAGGGCCAGGTTCCCGGGGAGATCAAGCGGCCCAGGTACCAGGGGGTGAACCTTAAAGCCCTGGCCCGGTTTGAGGGGGAGGTGAACCCCGAGCTTCTGGTCCAGGCGGGCCTCCTCAAGAAGGGCTACCGCCTGAAGATCCTGGGGGAGGGGGAGGCTAGGCCCCTCAGGGTGGTGGCCCACGCCTTCTCCAAAAGCGCCTTAGAGAAGCTCAAGGCCGCGGGCGGCGAGGCCGTCCTTCTGGAGGCCTGAGATGCTGAAGGCCTTCTGGAGCGCCCTCCAGATCCCCGAGCTGCGCCAGCGTATCCTCTTCACCCTCCTGGTCCTGGCTGCCTACCGCCTGGGGGCCTTCATCCCCACCCCCGGGGTAGACCTGGACAAGATCCAGGAGTTCCTGCGCACCGCCCAAGGGGGGGTTTTCGGCATCATCAACCTCTTCTCTGGGGGTAACTTCGAGCGCTTCTCCATCTTTGCCCTAGGGATCATGCCCTACATCACCGCGGCCATCGTCATGCAGCTTTTGGTCAACATCGTGCCGGCCTTGGAGAAGCTCTCCAAGGAAGGGGAGGAGGGCCGCCGCATCATCACCCAGTACACCCGCATCGGCGGCATCGCTCTGGGGGCCTTCCAGGGCTTCTTCCTGGCCACGGCCTTCCTGGGGGCGGAGGGGGGCAGGTTCCTCCTCCCCGGCTGGTCCCCGGGGCCCTTCTTCTGGCTGGTGGTGGTGGTCACCCAGGTGGCGGGCATCGCCCTCCTCCTCTGGATGGCGGAGCGCATCACCGAGTACGGCATCGGCAACGGCACCAGCATGATCATCTTCGCCGGGATCGTGGTGGAGTGGCTGCCCCAGCTGGTGCGCACCGCCGGCCTCATCCGCACGGGGGAGGTCAACCTGGTGGCCTTCCTCTTCTTCCTGGCCTTCATCCTCTTGGCCTTTGCCGGTATGGCGGCGGTGCAGCAGTCCGAACGCCGCATCCCCGTGCAGTACGCCCGCAAGGTGGTGGGGCGGAGGGTCTACGGGGGGCAGGCCACCTACATCCCCATCAAGCTGAACGCCGCCGGGGTGATCCCCATCATCTTCGCTGCGGCCATCCTGCAGATCCCCATCTTCCTCACCGCGCCCTTCCAGGACAACGCCATTCTCCAGGCCATCGCCAACTTCTTCGACCCCACGCGGGCTTCCGGCCTTCTCATTGAGGTCATCCTGATCATCCTCTTCACCTACGTCTACACCGCGGTGCAGTTTGACCCCAGGCGCATCTCGGAAAGCCTCCGGGAGTACGGGGGCTTCATCCCCGGCATCCGCCCGGGGGAGCCCACGGTGAAGTTCCTGGAGCACATCGTCTCCCGCCTCACCCTCTGGGGAGCCCTCTTCCTGGGGTTGGTGGCTGCCTTGCCCCAGATCATCCAGAACCTCACCGGGGTGCAGAGCATCGCCTTCTCGGGGATCGGCCTCCTCATCGTGGTGGGGGTGACCCTGGACACCCTGAGGCAGATCGAGAGCCAGCTCATGCTGAGGAACTACGAGGGGTTTCTCTCCAAGGGCCGCATCCGCGGCCGCACGCGCTAGGAGGAGGCATGGGGGAAGCGGTGATCTTCTTGGGCCCGCCGGGGGCGGGCAAGGGCACCCAGGCGGCGCGGCTTGCGGAGGAGTTTTCCTTCAAAAAGCTCTCCACCGGGGACATCCTGCGGGACCACGTGGGCCGGGGCACGGCCCTAGGGCAGCAGGTCAAGCCCATCATGGACCGGGGGGACCTGGTGCCGGACGGGCTGATCCTGGCCTTGATCCGGGAGGAGCTTTCCGATAGGGTCATCTTTGACGGCTTTCCCCGCACCCTACCCCAGGCGGAGGCCCTGGACCGCCTCCTGGAGGAGACGGGGACCAGGCTTCTTGGGGTGGTGCTGGTGGAGGTTTCCGAGGAGGAGCTCCTCCGGCGCATGTTGAGGCGGGCGGAGCTAGAGGGCCGCTCCGACGACAACGAGGAGACCATAAGGCGGCGCCTCCAGGTCTACCGGGAGAAGACCGAGCCCCTCGTCCAGTACTATGAGAAAGCGGGCGCCCTTAGGCGCGTGGACGGTCTCGGCACCCCGGACGAGGTCTACGCCCGCATCCGGGCTGCCCTGGGAATCTGATGGCCATCAAGCTCAAAAGCCCCTGGGAGATTGAGCGCATGCGGGAGGCGGGGGCTCTCCTCACCGAGGTGGTGGAGGAGGTGGGCCGCCACGTGGAGCCCGGCGTCACCACCAAGGAGCTGGACCGGATCGCCTACGAGGCCATAAGAAAGCGCAAGGCCAAGCCCGCTTTCCTGGGCCTCTACGGCTTCCCCGCTGCCCTCTGCACCTCGGTGAACGAGGTGGTGGTCCATGGCATCCCCTCGGAGGAGCCCCTGAAGGAGGGGGACATCCTCTCCATAGACGTGGGCCTCATCTACGGGGGCTTCGCCGCCGACATGGCCCGGACCTTCCCTGTGGGCCGGGTTTCCCCCGAGGCGGAGAGGCTCATAAGGGACACCGAGGCCGCCTTTTGGCAGGGCCTGAAGTACCTGAGGCCCGGCTACCGCATCGGGGACGTGGCCCATGCGGTGCAGACCTTCCTGGAGAGCCGGGGCTACGGGGTGGTGCGGGAGTTCGTGGGCCACGGGGTGGGGCGGGAGATCCACGAGGACCCGCAGCTCCCCAACTTCGGCAAGCCGGGCACTGGGCCCAAGATCCGCCCGGGGATGACCCTGGCCCTCGAGCCCATGGTTACCCTTCGCCCGGCCCCTGTGGTAATATTGGAAGATGGCTGGACGGCGAGCGCCGGCAAGGGCAACCTCGCCGCCCACTACGAGAACACCGTTTTGGTGACGGAGGAGGGCCCGGAGCTTCTCACCGGGGTTCCTCTGGTGCGGGCCCGGTAGGAGGGGTATGGCGAAGGAGAAGGACACCATTCGGGCGGAGGGCGTGGTCACCGAGGCTTTGCCCAACACCACCTTTCGGGTGAAGCTGGACTCGGGTCCGGAGATCCTGGCCTACATCTCGGGCAAGATGCGCATGCACTACATCCGCATCCTTCCCGGGGACCGGGTGGTGGTGGAGATTACCCCCTACGACCCCACGCGGGGCCGCATCGTCTACAGAAAGTAGGAGGCGCAATGAAGGTGCAGGCGTCGGTGAAGAAGATGTGCGACAAGTGCAAGGTGGTGCGCCGGCACGGCCGGGTGTACGTGATCTGCGAGAACCCCAAGCACAAGCAGCGCCAGGGCTGAGGAGGAAACGTGGCGAGGATTGCAGGTGTGGAGATTCCCAGGAACAAGCGGGTGGACGTGGCCCTCACCTACATCTACGGCATCGGGCCGGCCCGGGCCAAGGAGGCCTTGGAGAAGACGGGCATCAACCCGGCCACCCGGGTCAAGGACCTCACCGAGGCCGAGGTGGTGCGCCTCCGTGAGTACGTGGAGAACACCTGGAAGCTGGAAGGGGAGCTAAAGGCAGAGGTGGCAGCCAACATCAAGCGCCTCATGGACATCGGTTGCTACCGGGGCCTAAGGCACCGTAGGGGCCTTCCCGTGCGGGGCCAGCGCACCCGCACCAACGCCCGTACCCGCAAAGGGCCTAGGAAGACCGTGGCGGGCAAGAAGAAGGCCCCCAGGAAGTAGGCCCTGAACATGACCTAGGGCCAGTGGATACTCCGAGAGGGAGAGTATGGCCAGAAAAGCAACAAAGAAAAAGGCTAAGCGGCAGGTGGCTAGCGGGAAGGCGTACATCCACGCCTCCTACAACAACACCATCGTCACCATCACGGACCCGGACGGCAACCCCGTCATCTGGTCCTCGGGCGGGGTCATCGGCTACAAGGGGAGCCGGAAGGGCACCCCCTACGCCGCCCAGCTCGCCGCCATGGACGCGGCCAAGAAGGCCATGGCCTACGGCATGCAGAGCGTGGACGTGATCGTGCGGGGCACGGGAGCGGGGCGGGAGCAGGCCATAAGGGCTCTCCAGGCCTCCGGCCTCCAGGTGAAGTCCATTGTGGACGACACCCCTGTGCCCCACAACGGCTGCCGGCCCAAGAAGAAGTTCCGCAAGGCCTCGTAAGGAGTAAGAGATGGGTCGTTACATCGGACCAGTCTGCCGTCTTTGCCGCCGGGAAGGCGTGAAGCTTTACCTGAAGGGGGAGCGGTGCTACAGCCCCAAGTGCGCCATGGAGCGCCGGCCCTACCCCCCTGGCCAGCACGGCCAGCGGCGGGCGCGCCGCCCCTCCGACTACGCGGTGCGCCTTAGGGAGAAGCAGAAGCTCCGCCGCATCTACGGGATCTCCGAAGCCCAGTTCCGGAACCTCTTTGAGGAGGCGAGCCGCAAGAAGGGGGTCACGGGCACCGTCTTCCTGGGCCTCCTGGAGTCCCGCTTGGACAACGTGGTCTACCGCCTGGGCTTCGCCGCTAGCCGCCGCCAGGCCCGGCAGATGGTGCGCCACGGCCACATCCTCGTGAACGGGCGCCGGGTGGACCTCCCCGCCTACCGGGTGAAGCCGGGGGACGAGATCGCCATCGCCGAGGGGAGCCGCGACCTGGCCTTCGTCCGCGAGAACCTCGAGGCCATGAAGGGCCGCAAGGTGGGCCCCTGGCTCTCCCTGGACGTAGAGGGCATGAAGGGCAAGTTCCTGCGCCTCCCCGACCGGGAGGACCTGGCCCTTCCCGTCAACGAGCAGCTGGTGATTGAGTTCTACTCCAGGTGATCTGGGAGATTGGCCCCGAAGGAGGCCTATGCTAGAGAGCAAGCTGAAAGCCCCAGTCTTCACGGCGCGCACCCAGGGGCGCGAGTACGGAGAGTTCGTCCTCGAGCCCCTGGAAAGGGGGTTTGGCGTTACCCTGGGGAACCCCCTCCGCCGCATCCTCCTTTCCTCCATTCCCGGGACCGCGGTCACCAGCGTCTACATTGAGGACGTCCTCCACGAGTTCTCCACCATCCCCGGGGTGAAGGAGGACGTGGTGGAGATCGTCCTCAACCTGAAGGAGCTGGTGGTGCGCTTCCTGGACCCCAAGATGCAGACCACCACCCTGGTTCTGAAGGCGGAGGGCCCCAAGGAAGTGAGGGCGGCGGACTTTACCCCTTCCGCCGACGTGGAGATCCTGAACCCCGACCTCCACATCGCCACCCTGGAGGAGGGCGGGAGGCTCTACATGGAGGTGCGGGTGGACCGGGGGGTGGGGTATGTGCCCGCCGAGCGCCACGGCATTAAGGACCGCATCAACGCCATCCCCGTGGACGCCGTCTTCTCCCCCGTGCGCCGGGTGGCCTTTCAGGTGGAGGACACCCGCTTGGGCCAGCGCACGGACCTGGACAAGCTCACCCTGAGGATCTGGACGGACGGCTCCGTCACCCCCCTCGAGGCCCTGAACCAGGCCGTGGAGATCCTCAAGGAGCACCTCTCCTACTTCGGCCATCCCGAGACCTCGGTCCTGTCCATCCCCGAGCCTCCCAAAGGGGAGAAGAAGGAGGAGGAGCTGGATCTGCCCCTGGAGGAGCTCGGCCTCTCCACCCGGGTCCTCCACAGCCTCAAGGAGGAGGGGATTGAGTCCGTGCGCGCCCTTCTGGCCCTCAACCTCAAGGACCTGAGGAACATCCCCGGCATCGGGGAGCGGAGCCTGGAGGAGATCCGCGAGGCCCTAGCCAAGCGGGGCCTCGCCCTAAAGGAGTGAGACCATGCGCCACCTGAAGTCTGGAAGGAAACTGAACCGCCACTCTTCCCACCGTCTGGCCCTCTTCCGCAACCAGGCCAAGAGCCTCCTCGCCCGTGGGCGCATCACCACCACCGTACCCAAGGCCAAGGAACTCACCGGCTTCGTGGACCATCTCATCCACCTGGCCAAGCGGGGGGATCTCCACGCCCGGAGGCTGGTCCTGCGTGAACTGCAGGACGTGAGGCTGGTGCGCAAGCTCTTTGACGAGATCGCCCCTAGGTACCAGGACCGCCCCGGGGGGTACACCCGGGTCCTCAAGCTGGCAGAGCGCCGCCGGGGGGACGGGGCTCCTTTGGCCTTGGTGGAGCTGGTGGAGTGATCTCCCGGCTTGCCCGGAGGGAAGGAGGTTTTAGCCCGCCCCCCCGCCTTTTTGCTCCTCGGACCTGAAAAGCCTCAGGATCTGGTCCTCCAGCTCGCCGATGTAGGCGGCCAGGGTGTTGCTGTGTTTCTCCAGCATTTCCTCCAGCTGGGCCTCCAAGGCCCGGATCTCCTCCTTCTCCGACTCCGCCAGCCGCCCTAGCTCCGCTTCCAAAAAGCGCCTTAGCTCCGTGTAACGGCTCTGCTCCGCGTCCTCCGCCAGCTTCTTGTAGTGGAGGAGCTCCCGGGCGTACCGCCTGACCTCCAGGAGGGCGGCGGTCTCCAGACCGATGGTGAAGATCAGGTAGAGGAGGGAGACCACGGCCAGGGCCACGACTAGCACCAGCCCCAAGGGGGCCTCCACCCGGGTAAGGCCCAGGGAGAGGGGGGTAGGCTTGGCGATCTCCCCCCAGTTGAGCCAGGCGAAGAGAAAGAGGAGGAGCAAGAAGAGCAGGGCGAAAAAGGTGCGGCCGCTCATTGCTTAGCCTCCATAAGGACACCGGGGGCATTATACTCTAGGCCCCATGGGCTACCTGTACCTCCTCCTGGCGGCCTTCCTTTGGGGACTCATCGGCCCGGTGAGCCGATTGGCCTTCCAGGAAGGGCTTTCCCCCCTTTCGGTGGCCTTGTTCCGGGCGGTCATCGCCTGGGCCCTCTTCGCCCTCCACGCCCTTCTCCTACGCCAGGTGCGCCTCCTTCCCCGGGACCTCCCTGCCCTCTTCCTCTTCGGCCTGGTGGGGGTTTCCCTCTTCTACGGGGCCTACCAGCTGGCGGTGGAACAAGGGGGGGCGGCCCTGGCCTCGGTCCTCCTCTACACCGCTCCGGCCTGGGTGGCCCTTCTCTCCCGCTTGGTGCTGGGGGAGCGCCTAGACTCCCTCGGTCTCCTCGCCGTGGCCCTCACCCTCTTGGGGGTGGGCCTCATGGGTCTGGGCGGGGGAAGCGGGGTGAAGGCCCCGCTGCCCGCCTTCTTCTTCGGCCTCCTCTCCGGCTTCACCTACGCCCTCTACTACATCTTTGGCAAGCTCTACCTACCCCGGTACGCCACCCCCACCCTTTTCCTCTATGCCCTCCCCGTGGGGGCCGTGGGGCTTGTTCCCTTCGTGGAGTTTGCCCCCTTGAGCCCCCAGGCCCTCCTCGCCCTCCTCTTCCTAGGAGCCTTTTCCACTTACGGGGCCTACCTGGCCTACTACGCGGGGCTTAGAAGGCTTCCCGCCACCCGGGCGAGCGTCTTGGCCACCCTTGAACCCGTGGTGGCCAACCTCTTTGCCTTTCTCCTCTTTCGGGAGGTCCTCTCCCCGCTGGGCTACCTGGGGGCGGGGCTGGTCCTCATCGCCGTCTTGCTCAGCGTGCGGCGGTAGGCTCTTTGGGACTCGCTACCGCAAGAGGGCCTCGAGGTAGCACCGCCAGGCCTCGGGGATCTCCTTGAGGTCGGAGAGGAAAAGGGGGATGCGGGGGGGTTTGGGAGGCCTTAGGAGGCGCATCCCCGCCTCCTCGGGGGTCCTGTCCCCCTTCCTCAGGTTGCAGGCCCGGCAGGCGGCCACCAGGTTTTCCCAGGCGCTCCGGCCCCCCCGGCTTCTGGGGAGGACGTGGTCCACGGTGAGCTCCCCCCCCTGGCGGCCGCAGTACTGGCAGGTGTAGCGGTCGCGCCTGAGGACGTTGCGGCGGTTTAGGGGAATGCGGCTTGGCCCCCGCCGCACAAAGCGCTTCAACCGGATAACGCTGGGGACGGGGATTAGGGTGGAAGGGGTGTGCAGGAAGCGCCCGCTTTCCGCAAGCATCTCCGCACCCCCTGAGAGGACCAGGAGGACGCTCCGCTTTACGCTGGCAAGGCCCAGGACCTCGTACCCCGCGTTTAGCACCAGCACCCGGGGGGCGTCTAGGTTTAGGGGCTTTTCCTCCGCTAGCCCCACGCCCCTAGGATACCAGAACGGTTCCCCTGGAGCTGTGCTATGCTGTGGCCAACGACGGGTTCGGAGGCTCTATGATGAGACGCTTGCCGAAGTTCCTGCCCCTCCTCCTGGGCTTGAGCCTGGCCGCCCCCTCTCTGGAGGAGGCCGAGGCTTTCTTCAGGTCCGGGGATTACGCCCGGGCCGCCCTGGCCTACGAGGGGGTCCTCGCCCAGGACTACGGGCGCTTTGAGGCCCATTTGGGCCTGGGGGTGGCCCTCTTCCGGTTGGGGCGCCTCGAGGAGGCCCGCTTTGCCTTTGACCAGATGACCCGGGTCTTCCCCGACCGCTACGAGGGACATTTCAACCTGGGGCAGGTCCACCTGCGCATGGGGAAGCCAGGGGAGGCGGCGGAGGCCTTCCAGAAGGCGGTGGCCCTCGAGCCCACCGAGGAGGCCTACTTGGGCCTGGCTGCGGCCCTGGCCCAGGCGGGGAGGGCCAAGGAGGCGGCGGAGGCCCTGAAGAAGGGCCTCGCCCCGGAGCGGAGCCCCGCCTACCGCCTGGCCCTGGCCCAGGCCCTCTACAGTGCGGGGAGCCGCGCTGAGGCGGTCCCCCTCCTCTACGGCCTCCTGAACCAGGACCCGAAGGGGGCCGAGGCCTGGGAGCTTCTGGCCCGCATCCTGGCGGAGGAGGGCCTCAAGGGGAGGGCTTTGAGGGAGCTGGACCGGGGTTTGGCTCAGGTGGAGGGCAAAGGAAAGGCCAGGCTTCTTTTGCGCAAGGCCCTTCTCTCCGATAGCCCCGAGCCCCTCCTAAGGGAGGCCTACGCCCTGGACCCCACCCTCTGGGAGGCCGCCTTCCTCCTGGGGCAGGCCCACCTGCGCGCGGGAGACGCCAGGGGGGCCCTCTTCTACCTACTTCCCGCCTACCGAAGGAGCTCTGAGCCCCAGGTGGCCCTGGCCCTGGCCGGGGCCTACCTGCGGCTTGGGGACTACAGAAACGCCCACCGCTACGCGGAGGAGGCCGGCCCCCCCGGGGTCTTCCTCAAGGCCCAGGCGGCTTACGCCTTGGGGGCCAGGGAGGATGCCCTCAGGCTTTTGGATGGGAACGGGGCCCTCGAGGCCCAGGCCCTCCGGGGGGCCATCCTCCTGGAGCTGGGTCGGGCGGAGGAAGCGGTGGCCCTCCTTCGCCCCGTCTACGAGGTGGGACGGGACCCGGGGGTGGGAGCCAACCTGGCGGCGGGCCTTCTGGTCCTGAGGCGTTACGGCGAGGCCGAGATCCTCCTGCGGGAGGTCCTGGGGCGTACCCCCCGGGAGGCCGCGGCCTGGTACAACCTGGGTCTGGCCCTGAAGGCCTTGGGGCGGGAAGGGGAGGCGGAGCGGGCCCTCAGGCAGGCGGCCGCCTTGGGCTCCAAGGAGGCCCAGGCCCTTCTCAGGAGGTAGGATGCGCTGGTTTAGGGAGAACTGGCTGGACGCCCTCATCTTCCTCCTCATCGCCCTGGTGGCCGCGGGCATCGTCCTTTACCTGATCGGCATCAACCCCTTCGCCCGCCCCCAGGCGGCCCCGCCCCCTCCTCCGGCGTCCCAACCCCTCCCTGTCCCCCCCCAGGAGGCTAGGCCTCCCGAGCCCGTGGTCACCGTCATCCCCCTGCCCCAGGCCCCTCTGGAGAGGCCTCAGGAGGCCCCACCGGAGCCCAGGCCCCAAGAGGTCTCCCCCGCTAGGCCACGGGCCGAGGCCCCTCCCATGACGCCCAGGTCCGGCGGGAGCTACCGGGTGGCCGTGGGGGCCTTCGCCAACCCGGAAAACGCCCTGCGGCTTTCCCGGGAGCTCTCCCAGAAAGGGTATCCGGTGCGCCTCGAGGCCGCTGGCAACCTCACCCGGGTGGTGGTGGGCCCTTACGCCAGCGAGCCCGAGGCTCGGCAGGTGGCCGAGGCCCTCCAGGCCTACGGGGCCCAGGTCTACCGGGGGCAGGGCCCCCCCCCTCCTGCTGGGGGAAGCCTGTACCTCCAGGTGGGGGCCTTCCAAAGGGAGGAGAACGCCCTGGCCCTGGCGGGCAGGCTTAGGGAGATGGGGCTTCCGGTGGTCCTGGCGAGGGACGGGTTCTACCGGGTGCGGGTGGGTCCCGTTTCCCCCGAGGAAAGGGAGTCGGTGGAGGCCCGCTTAGCCGCTTTGGGCCTTACGGCCTTGGAGGTGCCATGAAGGTTCCCAGCGCCGCCATTAGCCGCCTCATCACCTACCTGCGCATCCTGGAGGAGCTTGAGACCAAAGGGGTCCACCGCACGAGCTCGGAGCAGTTGGCCGAGGAGGCCCAGGTGACCGCCTTCCAGGTGCGCAAGGACCTCTCCTACTTTGGCTCCTACGGCACCCGGGGGGTGGGGTACACGGTGCCTGTGCTCAAGCGGGAACTGCGCCACATCCTGGGCTTAAACCGCAGGTGGGGCCTCGGCATCGTGGGCATGGGCCGCTTGGGGAGCGCCCTGGCCGACTACCCCGGCTTTGGGGCCACCTTTGAGCTCCGGGGTTTCTTTGACGTGGACCCGGAGAAGATCGGCAAGCCCGTGAGGGGCGGGGTGATTGAGCCCATGGAGGCCCTGCCCCAGAGGGTCCCGGGGCGGATAGAGGTCGCCCTCCTCGCCGTGCCTAGGGAAGCCGCCCAGGAGGCGGCGGACCAGCTGGTGCAGGCCGGGATCAAAGGCATTCTGAACTTCGCCCCGGTGGTCCTCGAGGTGCCCAAGGGGGTGGCGGTGGAGAACGTGGACTTCCTGGCTGGACTTACCCGGCTGGCCTTCTTTATACTGAACCCCAAGTGGGGAGAGGAGATGATGGGATGAAGGGGGAGCGTATGCGTAAAATGGCCTTTATATTTGGTGCCCTGATGGTTTTTCTGGCTGGATGTGGACAGGTTTTTTTCAATCCCGAGCCTTATCGGGTTCGCCTAGATCCCCCGCAGTTGGGCTACGAAGTAGACGATCAAGGGCGGATTGTCGTTGTAGGCAACAATGCGGTAGTGGAGGTGGCCCCCGGTGCTCCAGAGGGGGTATTGGAGCGCTACGAGTACGTTTACCTGGATGACAGCGGGAACGAGATTCTTCCAGGAGCTTCCTTGGGAAGCGGCTCGGTGGGGTTCCCTTTTCCCCCAGGGCGGGAGGAAGTGGACGGGCAGGTGCGGTATAGGTGGAACCGCTCTGAGCCCTTCCGCTTCTCCCTGGATGGCTCTGTAGCTGCCGAGCATTTGAGCCAGGGAGCACCCCTTAACTGGCGTGCCCGGGTTACCTGGTATGCCCGACTCACAAACGGGGAAGAGCGGTCCTGGACCCAGGAGTACCAGATCAAGTTTCCCTTGAAGTAACAGGGAGGGCGAGATGCCGAAATGGTTTCAGCAGGGATTCCTGTTAGGCCTTTTGGGGCTTCTTTTCGGCTGCAACTGGCAGGGAGCTTCGTCCTCGGATGCCAACGCTCGTGTTTCCTTGGGGATCAACCGTCCTGCGCAAGGGGTGTTTACCAATGACCTGCGCGTTGAGGTCAAAGCTTCGGCTACGGGAACTACTGTAACTCAGGTCAGCTTGACATATAGAGGAGCAAGCAGTGGATCCCTGACACTTGCTCCCGAGCGCGGTGTTTGGGTTGGGCAGTTGCCCACCACCCTGCCCTCAGGGCAATACACGCTGAAAGCCCAAACCAGGTTGCAGGGGAGTGGGACGGAGATTAGTAGCCCGGAGGTCACCTTTACCTTGGACCGTGAACCTCCTGAAGTCGCCATACTAGAGCCTCTTCCATCCCTTCTGGCTCAGGGTTCGGCTTCTATACGTATAAGGGCGACCGATAGATTATCTGGGATTCAAGAGGTTCTTCTTCTGCAAGGAAACGATGTAGTTGCTACGGGAACCCTTACTGCCGCTAATGAATACAGCCTGACCTTTGATGTCAGCACCTTGCGAGAGCGGGTTCCTTTCTATGTGGTTGCCAAGGACCGGGCGGGGAATGAGAAGCGTGAGCCCTTAAACCTTGTGGTGGACCGGCAGGCGCCCGTGGTGGTGTGGCGGCGGCCTGCGGACGGGGCGCAGGTGTCTGGCACGGTGACGCTGGAGGTGGAGGCCACGGACAACGTGGGTGTGGCGAAGGTGGAGTTCTTCGCTGGGTCCACGAAGCTTGGGGAGGTCCTCTCGGCGCCCTACACCTTTAGCTGGGACACCACGGCTTACCCGGATGGGGAGGTGACCCTGAGGGCCCGGGCGGTGGACGGTTCGGGGAACAGCGCGGAGGCCGCGTTGCGGGTGGTGGTGGCGAACCGGGACCGGCAGGCGCCCGTGGTGGTGTGGCGGCGGCCTGCGGACGGGGCGCAGGTGTCTGGCACGGTGACGCTAGAGGTGGAGGCCACGGACAACGTGGGTGTGGCGAAGGTGGAGTTCTTCGCTGGGTCCACGAAGCTTGGGGAGGTCCTCTCGGCGCCCTACACCTTTAGCTGGGACACCACGGCTTACCCGGATGGGGAGGTGACCCTGAGGGCCCGGGCGGTGGACGGTTCGGGGAACAGCGCGGAGGCCGCGTTGCGGGTGGTGGTGGCGAATGCCCCGGAAATTTACTGGGTGAACCCGGTAGCGAATGAGCTGGTGGCGGGTTTTGTGCGCCTTGAGGCGGAGGTGCGGGCTGTTCGGAATGTGGATACGGTAGAGTTTTACTTCGGGTCTAACCTGGATAGCCTTAGTAAGATACCGGGCACGCCTACTGTTAGTGGTTCTCTCTATAGCTTGGCGTGGGATGTTCTTCGGGTTACCCCTGGGGTTTACTTCCTGAAGGCCGTGGTGATTGATGTGGCCGGGGCGCGGGATGAGGCGGTGATCCCAGTACAGGTGGGTTCGGCTTTTGTCCTGGACAGCCCTTCTGACGGAGATCAAGTGGGCCCCGGTGCAAACCGCACTATCGTAGCGGTAACGGTTGGCGTGAGGGGGACCTTGCCTCCTGGGGTTTCCATAACCCAAGTAGAGGTCTACATCAATGGCTATCTGGTGGGAACTGCGGTAAGGCAAACGGCGGGCGACGGCTCTGAGGTCTATGTGTTTTCCTGGGATACGCAGATTCCTTCACTTGGCCATGATCCCAATGCTCCTGGAGATAGGGTCATCACGGCACGGGTATACTACACGGGTGGAGATACCTTCACGAATGGCGTAAGGGTTCTGTACTTGCCTTAGCAAAGGCTTGTAGTGGGGCCCCGAGAGAATCGGTGCCCCTAGCCTTATACTCAGAGGGTGGTCAAGCCCCTACCCCTCGAGGCCAAGCTCGCCGCCTTTGAAAAGGCCCTCTCGGAGCTGGTGCGCTCCGAGGTGCTCTTCGTCCAGCTCATCCACCGGGAGCTGGTGACCGCTGGGGGAAAGCGGATCCGGCCCAGGCTGGTCTTCCTGGCCTCAGGGGCCATCGGGGGAGCCCCCTTTGAGCTGGAGCTGGCCCTGGGGGTGGAGCTCCTCCACTCCGCCACCCTCCTCCACGACGACCTCATTGACGAGGCGGAGCTCAGGCGGGGAAAGGAGGCTGCCTACCGCCGCTACGGCAACGCGGTGAGCGTCCTCTCCGGGGACTTCCTCCTCTCCCGCCTCCTCCACGTGATCGCCAAGACGGGAAGCCTGGAGCTGGTGGAGGCCTTCGCCGAGACGGCCCGGGTCCTGGCCGAGGGGGAGGTCCTGCAGTTCCAGGTGGCGGCCCTCGAGGACCACTCCCTGGAAAACTACGAAAGGATCATCACCGCCAAGACCGCGGCCCTCATGGCCCTGGCCACGGAGGGGCCCGCCCTCCTGAAGGGCGTGGGGGGGCCATGGCGGGAGGCCCTGAGGCGCTTTGGCCTCCTCTACGGCCAGGCCTTCCAGATGCGGGACGACTACCTGGACCTCATGGGAAGCCCCGAGGTCCTGGGCAAGCCCGTGGGCGGGGACGTGCGGGAGGGGAAGGCCACCCTCCTCACCCTTCTCCTCATGGAGCGCTTTCCCGAGGTGAGGGCCATCCTGAAGCGGAGGGGCCGCGAGGCGGGGGACCTGGAGCGGTTGAGGGACCTAGCGTGGAAAAGCGGGGTGGCCAAGGCGGTGGAGGCCCAAATCCGCGAGAGGGCCCTCCAGGCGGCGGAGGCCTTGGACCCCCTCCCCGATTCCCCTTACAAGGAAGCCCTGAAGGAGCTGGCTTTAGCGGAGGGGAAGAGGCTCGCCTAGGGGTATAATCCCCTCGGTGAGAGCATGGCGATACCGGCATACCGCCCCCCGGAGGACCCGGGCCTCTGGAACGCTTTCCTGGAGCGGCTGGAGAAGACCCTAAAGGTGGCGGAGATCCACCCCACCACGGTGGAGTACCTGGCCCACCCCAAAAGGCTCGTTACCGTTTCCCTGCCCGTGGTCATGGACGACGGCAAGGTGCGGGTTTTCCAGGGGTTTCGGGTGGTCCACGACATCGCCCGGGGGCCGGCCAAGGGGGGGGTGCGCCTCCATCCCTCGGTGACCCTGGGGCAGACGGCGGGCCTGGCCGCCTGGATGACCCTGAAGGCCGCTGTCTATGACCTGCCCTTTGGCGGCGCGGCGGGGGGGGTGGCCGTGGACCCCAAGCTCCTCTCCAAGCGGGAGCTGGAGCGCCTGGTGCGCCGCTACACCGCCGAGCTGGTCAACCTGATCGGCCCCGACATAGACATCCTGGGACCGGACGTGGGCACGGACCAGCAGGTCATGGCCTGGATCATGGACACCTACTCCATGACCGTGGGCTCCACGGTGCCCGGGGTGGTCACGGGGAAGCCCCACGCCCTGGGGGGCACGGCGGGGCGGGATGACGCCGCGGGGTACGGGGTGGCCCGCGTCCTCTTGGAGCTCGCCCGGAGGCGGGGGTTGCCCTTGGAGGGGGCCAGGGTGGCGGTGCAGGGCTTTGGCCAGGTGGGGGGGACCTTCGCCCTCCACGCGGCGGCCTTAGGGCTTAAAGTGGTGGCGGTTTCCACCTCCCGGGGGGCCATGTACCGGGAGGAGGGGCTTCCCGTGGAGGCGGTGCTCCGCCACTACGAGGCCACCGGGGAGCTTCCCCGGTACAACCTCCCCCCAGAGGAGCTTTTCGCCCTACCCGTGGACTACCTGGTCCTGGCGGCCCTCGAGGGGGCCCTGGACGAAGAGGGGGCCAAGGCGGTGCGGGCCCAGGCGGTCCTCGAGGCCGCCAACTTCGGCCTCACTCCGGAAGGGGAGGCCCACCTCCTGGGCAAGGGGGTCCTGGTGGTGCCCGACCTCCTCACCGGGGGCGGGGGGCTTCTCGCTAACTACCTGGAGTGGGTGCAGGACCTTAACATGTTCTTCTGGAGCGAGGAGGAGGTGCGGCAGAGCTTTTCCAAGAGCGTGGCCAAGGCGGTGGCCGAGGTGTGCGCCAAGGCGGAGGCCCTAAAGGGGGACCTCCGCACCGGGGCCCTGGTCCTGGCCTTGGAGAGGCTCAACGAGGCCACGCGGCTTCGCGGCGTTTACCCCTAAACGGAGCGCGTATGAAGGGCGAACCCCTTTCCTACCTGGGCAGGGACGGCGGGCCTTGGGGGATCTTCACCGAGCAGGTGGACCGGGTTATCCCCTACCTGGGGCGGCTCGCCCCTTTGGCCGAGGGCCTCAAGAGGCCCAAGCGCATCCTCATCGTGGATGTGCCCATCCACCTGGATGACGGCACCGTGGCCTACTTTGAGGGCTACCGGGTGCACCACAACACCGCCCGGGGACCGGCCAAGGGGGGGGTGCGCTACCACCCCGAGGTGACCCTCTCCGAGGTTATGGCCCTGGCTGCCTGGATGACCATTAAGAACGCCGCCGTGGGCCTGCCCTATGGCGGGGGCAAGGGAGGCATCCGGGTGGACCCCAAGAAGCTCTCCCGGAACGAGCTGGAGCGCCTCACGAGGCGCTACACCTCGGAGATCGGCACCCTTCTGGGGCCGGACCGGGACATCCCCGCCCCCGACGTGAACACCGGGGAGAGGGAGATGGCCTGGATGATGGACACCTTCTCCATGAACGTGGGCCGCACCGTCCCCGGGGTGGTGACGGGGAAGCCCATCGCCCTGGGGGGGTCCCTGGGCCGGAGGGAGGCCACAGGAAGGGGGGTCTTCGTCACCGCCGCCGCCGCCGCCGCCAAGATGGGCCTTCCCGTGGAGGGGAGCCGGGTCATCCTCCAGGGCTTCGGCAACGTGGGCAGCGCCGCCGCCCGGGCCTTCCACGACCACGGGGCCCGGGTCATCGCCGTCCAGGACCACACGGGGACCATCTACCATGAGGCGGGCATAGACCCTTATGACCTCTCGCGCTACGTGGCGGAGATGGGGGGGGTGCGGGGCTACCCCAAGGCGGAGCCCTTGCCGGGCGCCGAGTTCTGGGCCATCCCCACGGAGTTCCTCATCCCCGCTGCCTTGGAGAAGCAGATCACGGAGCACAACGCCTGGCGCATCCAGGCCCGGATCGTGGCCGAGGGGGCCAACGGCCCCACCACCCCCGCCGCCGACGACATCCTTCAGGAGAAGGGGGTCTTGGTGGTGCCCGACGTGATCGCCAACGCCGGGGGCGTGACCGTGAGCTACTTTGAGTGGGTCCAGGACTTCAACTCCTACTTCTGGACCGAGGAGGAGATCAACGCCCGCCTGGAGCGGGTCCTCAGGAACGCCCTGGAGGCGGTGTGGCAGGTGGCGGAGGAGAAGCGAATCCCCTTGCGCACCGCCGCCTACGTGGTGGCGGCCACCCGGGTCCTCGAGGCCCGCGCCCTCCGGGGCCTCTACCCTTAAGCTTTTCTTGGTGGACTGGCCCTGCTTTGGCCGCGTGGTGCTGAAGCCCTTCTCCGCGGGGCTCTCCGAGGAGGAGTGGAAGGGGCTTTACGAGACCTTCCGCGACCCCGAGGTCGCCGAGTGGAACGGCTCAAGCCCCCTGCGCTCCCCCTTTTGGCTCTTCAAGCGCCTAGTCCTGGCAGAGGCGAAACGCAAAGATCGCCTGGCCTTCGTCATTCTGGATGAGAGGGGCGAGTACCTGGGGACATTGGAGCTTTACGACCTCACTGCGGGGGTAGAGGGGGAGGCCACCCTTGGCATCCTCCTCAGGAGGGACCGTTGGGGGCAGGGCTACGGCACCGAGGCGGTGCGGGCCGCCTTGGCCTACGCCTTTGGCCCCTTAGGGCTAAAGCGGGTGAGGCTCCGCACCTTTGCCCACAACCTGAGGGCGCGCAGGGCCTTCCTAAAGGCGGGGTTTCGGGAGATCCGCGTGGGCCCTGGGCCCAAGGGCAAGGAGGACGTGTACATGGAGGTGTGCCGTGAGGATTTTGGCCCCGAGGCTTAGGGAAGAGGTCTTCGCCCTCCTCCCCGAGGGGGTAGAGGTGGCCTTCCTGGACGGGCCTTGGCCCCAGGCGGCGGACCTCTTCCTCCCCCCCTTTGGCCAGGAAGAGGTGGTGCGGCGGGTCCTGGAGGAGGTGGAGGTCAGGGTGGTCCAGACCCTCTCCGCGGGGGTGGACTGGATCCTGCCCCTCATCCCGGAAGGGGTGGTCCTCTGCGACGGCTCAGGGATCCACGACGCCCCCGTGGCCGAGTGGACCGTGATGGCCCTCCTCGCCCTCCTCAAGGACCTCCCGGGCTTTTGGGAGGCCCAAAGGGAAGGGCGCTGGGCCCCGAGGCGCCTTCTGGACCTCGAGGGCAAGGCGGTTCTCCTCCTGGGCTACGGCGCCATCGGGCGGGCGGTGGAGGCGAGGCTTAGGCCCTTTGGGGTGGAGGTCCTCCCCGTGGCCAAGCACCCTAAGCCCGGGGTCTACACCCGGGAGGACCTGCCCCACCTCCTGCCCCGGGCGGACGCCTTGGTCCTCCTCCTCCCCCTCACCCCCGAGACCCGGGGGATCGTGGACCGGGACTTCCTCGGGGCCATGAAGCCTGGGGCCCTCCTGGTGAACGCCGGGCGGGGAGGGCTGGTGGACACCGGGGCCCTCTTGGAGGCCCTGAAAGCGGGCAGGATCCGCGCCGCCTTGGACGTCACCGACCCCGAGCCCCTGCCCGGGGACCACCCCCTCTGGCGGGCCCCGGGCCTCCTCCTCACCCCCCACGTGGCGGGGCTTTCCGAGGGGTTTTCCCGGCGGGCGGCCCGCTTCCTCCGGGAGCAGGCGGAGCGGTATTTGCGTGGAGAGCCCCTCCTCAACGTGGTGCGGGAGGGGTACTGATGGTGGTCATCCTCCACGGGGACTTAAGGCGCTTTGGGGAGCGCCTGGAGGTGGAGGCCAAGACCCCCAAGGAGGCCCTGGAGAAGCTTTGCATCCCCTTGGAGGAGGCCTGGCTTCTGGCGGTGGGAGAGCGGATGGTGGGCCTGGACGAGGAGGTGGAAGGCCCCCTGGAGGTCTTTCCCCCCATCGCCGGGGGTGGTATACTCAGGGTCCTGCCGCATGGGGCAGGGGGCGCCAAAGGGGGGGAGCCGCCCTACGCCCACCCCGCGTAGAAAGGAGAACGATGCAGAAGAAGGACCTCCTCTCTACGCCCGTGGTCCCCATAGACATCAAGGCCTTTGACGCCGGGCCCATCCTCGAGGCCATGGGCAAGACCGCCTTCCAGGCCAGAAACCTCCACCGGGCGGCGGAGATCTACCTCAGGATGCTGGAGGACGACGCCGCGGTCATCCTCACCCTGGCGGGGAGCCTGGTTTCCGCCGGGCAGGGCCTCATCGTCCACGACCTCATAAGGAAGGGCCTGGTGGACGCCATCGTGGCCACGGGGGCCAACATCGTGGACCAGGACTTCTTCGAGGCCCTGGGCCACCGCCACTACCAGGGGGACCCCAAGGCCGACGACGAGGCCTTGAGGCGGCTTTGGATTGACCGCATCTACGACACCTACATCGACGAGGAGGAGCTCCGGCACACGGACTACACCATCGCCGAGATCGCCGATGCCCTGGAGCCCCGCCCCTACTCCAGTCGGGAGTTCCTCTGGCACATGGGCCGCTACCTGGCCCAAAGGGGTCTGGGGGAGAGGAGCATCGTCCGGGCGGCCTACGAAGAGGGGGTGCCCATCTTCGTCCCCGCCTTCTCCGACTCCTCGGCGGGCTTCGGCCTCGTCTACCACCAGGCCAAGAACCCCAAGGCCCACGTCACCATAGATTCCGTGGCCGACTTCCGCGAGCTCACCGAGATCAAGCTCAAGGCGGGCACCACGGGCCTGGTGATGCTGGGGGGCGGGGTGCCCAAGAACTTCGCCCAGGACATCGTGGTGGCCGCCGAGGTCCTGGGCCACCGGGTGGAGATGCACAAGTACGCCATCCAGATCACCGTGGCCGACGAAAGGGACGGGGGGCTTTCCGGCTCCACCCTCTCCGAGGCCCAGAGCTGGGGCAAGGTGGATGCGGCCCTCTCCCAGATGGTCTTCGCCGAGGCCACCCTGGCCTTCCCCCTCCTGGCCTCCTACGTCTGGCACCGGGCTCCCGCGCGGGCCAAGCGCCGCTACGCCGACCTCTTCCGGTCGGAAGTTCCCGCATAACACCGCCCCGTCCTGGCTTACGCCAGGACGGGGCCCCGGTAGCCCCTTGAATAAGGGGGGTGGCTTTACCGCCCCCCGGTTTTTTGGTAGACTCCCGGCAAATGCCCGACGAGCTGAAGGCTTACCTGAAGGAGCGCTTCGGCGTTTCGGGGCCCGTATCCCCGGGGCGCTTTGAGGCCGAGGTGGCCAAGAGGGTGGGGAGCCCCGCCAAAAGGGAGCCCCTCCTCAAGGCCTGGCGGGCCTACCTCCTTGGGGGGGGAAGGGAGGCGGTGCGAAGTTTCTACCGGGAGGTGCTGAGGATCCCCAAGGGGGAGGCCCTAGCCTACGGCATGCACCTCCCCTTCCTGGAGTTCTACGCCAAGGAGGTGCCCCCAAGGCTGGAGGGCCAGGTCCTGGAGGTGGGGGCCTTCACCGGTGCCCTGGTGGGCTACCTAAAATCCAGGCGCCCGGAGCTTGCCTTTCACGCCTTGGACGGGGTGGAGGAGGCGGTGGCGGTGGGGAGAGGGCGGGTGCCGGAGGTGGCCTGGCACCTGGGTTGGGCGGAGGAGGTGGACCTTCCCCCCTTTGACACCCTCCTCCTCCTCTCCGTCTTCCCCGAGGGCCTGGTGGACCAGGGCCTGGAAAGCCGCCTCGGGCCCGAGGCCTTCTTCCGGGCCTTCGCCTTCTTTGAGCGCCTGCCCCAGTTCGCCCGGCTCCTCAAGCCCGGGGGGCTTCTCGTCTACGGCCACGGCCCCTTTTTGGGGAAGAGCCCGGAAGGGGTGGAGGAGGGGCTCAGGCGCTTGGGCTTCCATGGGGTGGAGCGGGTAGGGGAGGGGGAGTACTTCCTGGTCCTGGCCCGGAAGCCCGAGGCCCTGAGGGCGGTCTTTCTGGAGGAGGAGGCCTTGGCCGACCTCTTGGCCGAGCCCGCCCCCCTTGTGGCCCAGGGGGTGGACCTGGAGGAGGTTCGGGCCCTTCTGGAGAGAGGGGCCTACAAGGAGGTCCTCTCCCGCGTTCCCGAGGAGGCGGAAGGGGAGGCGGCCTACCTCCGGGGGCGGGCCCTTTACGCCCTCTCCCGCTTCGCCGAGGCCGAGGAGGCCCTTAGGCGGGCCTTCTCCGAGGAGGCCGAAGACCTAAGGGCCATGGTCTTGGTGGAGCTTGGGGAGTACGAGAGGGCCAGGCGCCGCCTCGAGGGCCTGGCCGCCCGGGGCGGGCGGTACCGCCTGGCCTTGGGCCGGGTGTACCTGGCGGAGGGAAGGTATGCGGACGCCCTGAGGCAGTTCGTGGAGTCGGGACTTCCCGAGGCGGAGGCCTACGTCCGGGAGGCCTTGGAGCGCATCCAGGAGCGTATGCGCCGCTTCGCCCGGGAGGGGGAGTGGGCCGAGGTGAGCCGCCGGGCGGAGTTCGTGGAGGACCTCTCCCCGGGCCTTCTCACCCGGGAGATGCTCCGGCTTGGGCTAAAGGCGGCCCTCCTCCAGGGGCTTTTCGCCCGGGCGGAGCGGTATGCCCGGAGGCTTGCCGACCTGGACGAGGCGGAGGGGTTTTTGGGGTTGGCCCTGACCCACCTGCGCCTGCGATCCCCCTTGGACTACCGGGGGACGGCCAAGGAGGACCTAAAGGGGGTGGAGCCCTACCTCACCGAGGCTCTGGCCAGGGAGGAGATCCCCGAGGCCCTTTTGCTCCTCGGGGTGCTTCGCCAGCGGGAGGGGCGCTTCCATGAGGCCTTGCGCCTCCTGGAAAGGGCCTCCCGGCACGGGGCCGGGGAGGTGGCTGGCCTAGCCTTCCACCATCTGGCGGAGACCAAGCGGGCCCTGAGGCGGCCCCTGAAGGAGGTCTTGGGCGACCACAAAAGGGCCCACGCCCTCAGGGCCTACCCCGCTCCCTACCTCTTCCGCTTGGCCCAGGAGGCCCTGAGGGGGGGCGAGGAGGTCCTGGCCCGCGAGCTCCTCTCCCGGGCCCGGGACGCGGGGCTAACGGAGGTGGCGGAGGAGGACCTTACGGGGCTTCTTTCCCTACTGGAGCGCCTCGAGGGTCCCTGGGCTGCCTTCGGCGTCCTCTACCAGGCCCTAGCCCACACGCCAAGCCCCCCTCTGGAGCTTCTTTCCCTGGCCTACCGCCTCTCCCGCTCCTTCCGGGAAAGCCCCGAGGCGGAGGCGGTGCGGGGCCAGTACCTGGCAGCCCTCTACGGGGCGGGTCGGGTGGAGGAGGCGGAAAGGACCCTCCTTGCCGAGCACCAGGAGCACCCCCAGGCCCTGGAGGTCCTCTTTGACCTGGCGGAGCACCACGAGGCCAAGGGGGAGTGGAGGAAGGCGGCGGAGTTCTGGCAGAAGGCCTTGGAGGTGGCCCTCTACCGGGAGAAGGACCTGGAGCTTTCCCGGGAAATCCTGAGGAACCTCCTCTTCCTGAGGCCCCACGACGAGAGCCTGGCCCTCTACCTGGAGGAGCTCAAGGGAATCGGGCGGGGGCTCAGGGCCCTGGGGGAGGAGGCTCCCGCGCTCCCCGAGGGCAAGGAGGAGCTTTTGGAGGAGGCCCTGCCCCGCTTCCACGGGGAGCACCTCCTGGTGGTGGGGGGGCACACCCAGCTCCGAAGCCGCCTCACCCCCTTTTTGGAGGCCCGGGGCCTCAAGGTGGACTGGTACGATGCCGACACCGCCGGGGTGGGGAAGGAGGCCTTGCGGCGCATCCTGGGGCGACTGGAGAAGGCCCACGGCCTCATGATCCTCTCCAGCTACGTGGGGCACGACCTCTCCGAGCCGGTGCGCCTCGAGGCCGAGCGCCTAGGGGTCCCGGTCCACGTGATCCCCGGGCGGGCCCGGGGGAGCACGGGTTTCCTGCGGGCCCTCAAGGCCTTCGCCCCGGAGATCTTCAAGAAGGCCCTCAAGGGGGTACAGTAGGGCCTATGGAGGCCTTGAAGCTAGGCTACTCCCCCTGTCCCAACGACACCTTCATCTTCTACGCCTTGGCCCACGGCCTGGTGGAAACCCCCCGCCCCGTGGAGGCGGTTTTGGAGGATGTGGAGACCCTGAACCGCTGGGCCATAGAGGGCAGGCTTCCCCTCACCAAGCTCTCCTACGCCGCCTATGGCCGGGTGCGGGAGGGATACGTGGCCCTGCGGAGCGGGGGGCCCTGGGCCGGGGGGTGGGGCCCCTCCTGGTGGCCCGGGAGCCCCTAAAGGACCTCCGGGGGGCGCGGGTGGCCATCCCTGGGCGGAACACCACCGCCTTCTTGCTCCTCTCCCTATACGGGGAGGGGTTTGAACCCGTGGAGGTGCGCTACGACCGGATCCTGCCCCTGGTAGCCCGGGGGGAGGTGGAGGCGGGGCTCATCATCCACGAAAGCCGCTTCACCTACCCCCAGTACGGCCTGGTGAAGCTCCTGGACCTGGGGGAGTGGTGGGAAGGGGAGACGGGCCTCCCCCTGCCCCTGGGGGCCATCCTGGCCCGGCGGGACCTGGGAGAGGAGCTGATCCGGGCCTTGGACCAGGCGGTTCGGGCCAGCCTGGAGTACGCTCACGCCCACCCCGAGGAGGTCCTGCCCTACCTCAAGGCCCACGCCCAGGAGCTCTCGGAGGAGGTGATCTGGGCCCACGTGCGCACCTACGTGAACGCCTACTCCCTGGACGTGGGGGAGGAAGGGCAAAGGGCGGTGGAAAGGCTCTTGGCCGAAGCCGAGGCCCGGGGGCTCCTTCCCCCTTCTTCCCAGCCCCTCTTTCTGTAGACTCAGGGTATGTTCCAGGAACTGAGCCCCAAGGCCCGCCAGGCGGCCGCCCGGGCCTTCCAGCCCCTTCGGGTGCGCCGGGGGAGCGCCCTCTACCGGGAGGGGGACGGGGCGGATGGGCTCTACCTGGTGCGGGAGGGGCTGGTATGGCTGGAGCGTTCAGCCGGCGCTGAGCCCGCCACCTTGGGGGTGGTGGGCCCGGGGGGGTTACTGGGGGAGGAGGTCCTGGTGGGGGAAAGGGGGCGCACCTCCGGGGCCACGGCCCTTACCTACGCCGAGCTCCTCTTCGCTCCTAAGGAGGGTCTCCTGGCCCTTCTGGAGGGCTTTCCCGAGGCCCAGGGCTTCTTCCTAAAAGCCCTTTACGCCCGCCTCAAGGCGGCGGAGCGGCGGCTTTGGGAAATGCGCCACCTCCCCGTGGCCCAGCGCCTAGCCCGCCTCCTCTTGGAGCTGCGGGGGGCGGGGGAGGTAGGGCTTTCCCACCAGGACCTGGCCCGCATGGTGGGGGCCACCCGGGAGACGGTGACCAAGCTCCTGGGGGATTGGGCCCTCCAAGGGGTGGTGGACCTGGGCTACCGCCGGGTGGAGGTCCGGGATCCCAAGGCCCTTGTCCGGCTGGGCGAGGCCCTTTAGGCTTGGGAGCGTGGAGCCCACCGCCCTGGCCCGGCTCCTGGACCTCCCCCAGGGGGAGGAGGCCCTAAGGGCCCGCCTGGGCCGGGAGGGGCACCCAAGGCTTTTTCAGGCCCTTTCCGCCTACCTCAAGCGCCTTTCCGCTCCCCCGGAGGTCCTGGTGGCTCTGGAGCGCCTCCGCAAGGGAGCGGTGGTGGCGGGCCAACAGGCGGGGCTACTCGGTGGCCCCGCCCTCACGTTTTACAAGGCCCACACCGCCTTGGGCCTGGCCGAGAGGGTGGGGGCGGCGGGGGTCTTCTGGGTGGCCTCCCAAGACCACGACGTGGAGGAGGTACGCCACCTCCATCTCCTGCTGGAGGAGGAGATCCGCACCCTCTCCCTTCCCCTACCTCCCTTGCCCTCTGGCCGCATCCCCCTGGCCCCTTACCGGGAGGCCCTGGCGGGCTTCCTGGGGCCTTGGGCGGGGGAGGCCCGGGTAGCCTACGCCCTCGAGGGGGCCACCCTCTCCGAGTTCTTCGCCCGCCTCCTCTTGGCCTTCTTGGGGGAGCGGGGGCTTATCCCCTTTGACCCCATGGCGGAGGAGCTTTCCCCCCTCTTCCAGGAGGCCCTGGAGCGGGAGCTTTCCGACCCCTTGGCCAGCGCCGAGGCCATCAACCGGGAGGCGGCCCGCATCCGGGCCCTAGGGGGGAAGCCCCCCTTGGGGCGCAAGCCCGGGGCCACCAACCTGTTTTTGGAAACCGACGCCCGCAGGCTCCTCTTCTACTGGGAGGGGGGCTTTAGCGACGGGGTAAGGCGCTATAGCAAAAGGGAACTCTTGCAGATCCTAAAGGCCGATCCCGCCCGCCTCACCCCGGCGGCGGGCCTGAGGCCCGTTTTTCAGGACCTCGTCCTGCCCACGGCGGGCCTCGTGGTGGGGCCCAACGAGTTCCGCTACGTGGCCGAGCTCCCCGGGGTCTACGCCCTCTATGGTCTCCCCGTGCCCGCCCTTTTCCTGAGGATGCAGGGGGTGGTCCTGGAGCCCCCCACCAGGCGCATCCTCGAAAGGTACCGCCTGGACCCCTGGGCCTTCGTGGACCGAGGGGAGGAGGCCTTTTTGGGGGCCGCAAGGGGGGTGATGGAGGGCTTCCAGGAGGTGGAGGGGGAAGTGGCCCGGATCCTGGAAGAAGTGCAGGCCCTGGCGGAAAGGGCCGCGGCCCTGGAGCCCACCCTGGAGCGCCCCTTCCGCCGCTTTCGGGCCAGGCTTTCCGGGGAAGGAGAGAGGCTTTTAAGGAAGGTCCTCCGGGCGAGGCTAAGCAAGGACGCCGCCCTCCTCCACCACCTGGAGCGCCTGAGGCGCCACCTCCAGCCCTTCGGCCTCCCCCAGGAGCGGGTCTATCCCTTCGCCATGTACGTCCTTCGCCATAGGGACGCCCTTGAGAGGCTGCGGGAGGCCCCTCTGGAGGGGCGGGCGGTGCTGGTGCTATAACATGGTTCTGGATCTGGAGCTATGAAGCGCCTGGCCTTTCTCCCCTTGGTCCTTTTGTCCCTCCTTTCCGCTCGGAGCCAGGAGAAGGACCTCCTCCTTAGGGTCCTCCTCAGGGAGGTGCCTCCGGGAGAGGAGGTGGTCCTCAAGACCCCTGAGGGGGAGGTGCGGGCCCGGGCGGGCGGGGAGGGGGTGGTGGTGGACGGTAGGGTTTACCCCTATCTGGACCTCAACGTTCCCCACTTCGCCCTTGGGGGCCGTGCCTATCGGGGCGGGGTCCGCCTCTTCACCCAAGAGGGCAGGCTCCTCGTGGTGAACCTGGTCCTCCTGGAGGACTACCTCCTTGGGGTCCTGCCTGGGGAGATGCCCGAGGGCTTTCCCATGGAGGCTCTCAAAGCCCAGGCCGTGGCCGCCCGCACCTTTGCGGTGTACCGCCTGAACCCCAGGGCCCCCTACGACCTTTGTCCGGACGTGCACTGCCAGGTTTACCAGGGGCTTTCCGCCGAGAGGCCCAGGCACCAGGAGGCGGTGGCCGCCACCCGGGGGCAGGTGCTAAGCTTTGGGGGCCAGGCCATCTCCGCCCTCTACCACGCGGACTCGGGGGGCATGACCGCAGGGAGCGAGGAGGTCTTCCAGAGGGCCCTTCCCTACCTGCGCCCCCGGCCTGACCCCTACACCCGGATGCAACCTTGGCGCCTCCTGGTAAGCCCCACCCAAGCCCAGAGGGCCCTCCTCTCCTTGGGCCTTGCCCCTAGGGGTCAGGACCCTCCCCAGGTGTTGGAGCGGAGCCCCTCGGGCCGGGCCTCTAGGGTGCGCCTCCTGGGGGTAGAGGTGCGGGGACCTGAGGCCCAGCGCCTCCTCCGCCTCATGGGTCTGCCCTCAGCCCTGGTGGACTTCCAGGGCTTTGAGGCGGTGGGCCAGGGGGCGGGGCACGGGGTGGGCCTCTCCCAGTGGGGAGCTAGGGGGATGGCCGAGGCGGGCTTCGGCTATCGGGAGATCCTGGGCCACTACTTCCCCGGCACTTTCCTCTCCGACCTCCTCATCGGCCAGGCCTCTGCCCCCGCCTTGGCTCTGCGCTGAGACCCCCCTGGGGACCACATGCCGAATCCCCTATCCCCCTCGGGCGGGAAATGCGGCCCCTTCTGAGGCCCCAGCCGCAGCAGGGCACTTAGCCATGCTTCTTCCCACCCCCATCGGCCCCCTTTGGCTGGAGGTTTCCGCAAGGGGGGTGAGGCGTCTGGAACCCGCTCTCTTTCCTCGTGGAAAGGAGGCGGCGGGCCCTTTGGTGGAGCAGGTGGCAGAGGCCTTGGACCGGTACTTCCGCGGGGAGAGGCCGAGCTTCCTGGACATACCTCTGGACTATTCGGGCCTGGGCCTCTGGCGGGTCGGGGTGTATGAGGCCACCCGGCGCGTCCCCTATGGAAGGAGCACCAGCTACAGCGCCGTAGGGGAGGCCGCTGGCCTCCCCGCGCGGGCGGTGGGGATGGCCCTCCGCACCTGCCCTTTCTTCCTCTTGGTCCCCGCCCACCGGGTGATCTACGCCGATGGGCGGCTTGGGGGGTTCGCCGGGCGGGAGGGGCTCAAGCTCTGGCTCCTCCGCTTTGAAGGGGCCCTTTAACCCACTGGGGTTCGGCCGCTTAGCAGCCTTCTCGTTAGGCCTCCACCCAGACAGCCACGGAGAAGGGGGGGAGCTCGGGGCCGGAAAGCCGCCCCCCCATGGGGGTGCAGACCGCCCCGGAGAGGAGGTCCACCGCCTGGGATCCCCGGGGCAGGGCCCCGTGCAGGGGAAAGTCCTGGCGGAAGGGAAGGGAAGTGGCGTTCACCACCACCAGGTACCGCCCACGGGTAAAGGCCAGGTGGCCGTCTACCGCATAAACCCGTCCGTAGGGAGCGGTTCGGAGCTCGGGGTGCTCCTTACGCAGGTGGGCCAAGCGCTTTACGGCCTCCCGAATCTCCTTCCGCCAGCGCCCTTCCTCCCAGACCATCCCCCCCCGGTTCTCCGGGTCGTGCCCCCCCTCCATGCCGATCTCCTCCCCGTAGTAGACCGTGGGGTTTCCCGGCAGGAGGAAGAGGAGGGAGAGGGCTAGCCTAGCCCGGGCCACCTCCCCCTTGAGAAGGGTGAGGAGCCTGGGGGTGTCGTGGGAGGTGAGGAGGTTCATCTGGGCCCGCACCACCTCCGGGCGGTAGCGGGTGAAGAGGTTCTCCAGCCGGTGGCTGAAGGCCAGGGCCTGGAGGGACTCTATGTGTCCCAGGCCCGTCTTCGCCGCCAGCCCTCGGTCCAGGGCCTCCCCCCCCACGAAGCCCAGGATGGCCCGGGCGAGGGGGTAGTTCATGGTGGCGTCAAACATGTCCCCCTGGAGCCAGGAGTCCGCTTCCTCCCAGATCTCACCCACGATGTAGGCCTTGAGGTCGGCCCCCTTCACCCTGCGGCGGAAGGCCCGCCAAAACTCGGGGTCTTGGATCTCGTTGGGCACGTCCAGGCGCCACCCGTCCACGCCGAAGCGGATCCAGTGCTCCGCTACGCCGAGGAGGTACTCCCGCACCGCCGGGGTCGCCACCTTCAGCTTGGGGAGCTCGGGGTTGCCCCACCAGGCCTCGTAGTTGGGGTTTTGGCTGTAGGCCTTCAAGGGGAAGTCCTTCACGTAGTACCAGTCCCGGTAGGGGCTTTCCGGGCCGTTTTCCAGGAGGTGCTGGAAGGCGAAGAAGCCCCGGCCCGTGTGGTTGAAGACCCCGTCTAGGATCACCCGGATCCCGTGGGCGTGGGCCACCTCCAGGAGGTGCCTAAGGGCGGCGTTCCCCCCCAGGATGGGGTCCACCTGGAAGTAGTCCGTGGTGTGGTAGCGGTGGTTGGCGGTGGAGGCGAAGATGGGGTTCAGGTAGAGGGCCTCCACCCCCAGGTCCACAAGGTAGGGGACCTTTTCTGCGATGCCAAAGAGGGTCCCGCCCTTGAAGCCCCGTAGGGTGGGGGGGGCGTCCCATGGCTCAAAGGGCCCCGCGGGAGCCGGCCTGCCCGGGGGGCCCGCCCGGAAGAAGCGGTCGGGAAAAATCTGATAGAAGAAGGCGCCCTCATACCAAGCCATGGAGGGCAGTGTACCACAGGGAAAAGGTGCTTGGATCACAAAAATCCTTGTCCCCTTGGCCCTGCTCTGGTATCCTTCCCCCGGTGGAGGGTATGGGGGGGCGGCTTTTCGTGATGACCGGGGCCAGCGGGGTGGGGAAGGGCACGGTGCGGGCCAAGGTGCTGGAGCGCACCCGCCTCTTCTACTCCATCTCCATGACCACCCGTCCTCCCCGCCCCGGGGAGCGGCACGGGGTGGACTACTACTTCGTGGACCGGCCCACTTTTCAGGCCCTTTTGGACGAAGGGGGGTTTTTGGAGCACGCGGAGTACGTGGGCCACCTCTACGGCACCCCTAGGACCCCGGTGATGCGGGCCCTGGAGCGGGGGGAGGACGTCCTCTTGGAGATTGAGGTCCAGGGGGCCTTACAGGTGAAGGAAAAGGTGCCCGAGGCGGTCCTCATCTTCCTCCTCCCCCCCTCGCTTTCGGAGCTGAAGAAGCGCCTGGTCTTCCGGGGCACCGACGGGCCCGAGAAGGTAGAGAAGCGCCTAAAGCAGGCGGAGTGGGAGATAAGGAACGCCCACGTCTTTGACTACGTGGTGGTGAACGACGTCCTGGAGGAGGCGGTGGCCGACTTCCTGGCCATCGTCACCGCGGAGCGCTGCCGCCGGGAGCGCATGGGGTGGGCCTTGGAGCGGGCTTTGGAGCGGGACGAGGTTTTGGAGAGGGACCTGGATGAGATTCTGAGGAGGAACTATGGCGGAACCGGGCATTGACGGGCTTTTCGGCATGGTGGACTCCAAGTACCGGCTCACGGTGGTGGTGGCCAAGAGGGCGCAACAGCTTCTGCGCCACCGCTTCAAGAACACCGTCTTGGAGCCGGAGGAAAGGCCCAAGATGCGCACCCTCGAGGGCCTCTACGACGACCCCAACGCCGTCACCTGGGCCATGAAGGAGCTCTCCATGGGCCGCCTGGTCTTCGGGGAGAACCTGGTGCCCGAGGACCGGCTGCAGAAGGAGATGGAAAGGCTCTACCCCGTAGGGGAAGAGGGGGCCTAGGTGGCCCGGGTCCTGGTGGCGGTGACGGGTGGGGTGGCCGCGGTCAAGGCCCCCCACCTCCTCCGCCTCCTAAGGGCCAAGGGGCACGAGGTGCGGGTCCTGGCCACGCCCCGGGCCCTGGAGTTCATCACCCCCCTCTCCCTGGCCGTGGCCGCCGGGGGGGAGGTGGCCACGGAGGAGACCTGGTTCCGCCCCGACGGCCGGGCCCTGCACATAGACCTGGCCCGTTGGGCGGAGGTGGTCCTGGTGGCCCCGGCCACCGCCGAGGCCATGGCCAAGGCCGCCCTGGGCCTTGCCGACGACCTCCTTTCCGCTACCCTCCTGGCGGGGGCCAAGCGGGTGGCCTGGGCCCCGGCCATGAACGAGGCCATGTGGCTTTCCCCCCAGACCCAGGGGCATGCGGAGCGGCTTGAGGCCCTGGGCCACGCCCTCTTCGGCCCCGGCTACGGCCCCCTGGCCGCGGTGGGGGAGGGGGAGGGGTGGGGGCGGATGTTGGAGCCCGAGGAGCTCGTGGAGCGCCTCGAGGCCCTCCTCACCCCCAAGGACCTCCTGGGGCTGAGGCTTTTGGTCTCCGCCGGGCCCACCCGGGAGTACCTGGACCCGGTCCGCTTCCTCTCCAACCCCTCCTCGGGGAGGATGGGCTACGCTGTGGCCGAGGCTGCCCGGAACCGGGGGGCGGAGGTGGTCCTGGTCACGGGCCCCACCTCTCTCCAAGACCCCTGGGGGGTGGAGGTGGTGCGGGTGGAAAGCGCCCTGGAGATGCGGGAGGCCATCCTGGGCCGCTACCCCTGGGCGGAGGCCGTGGTCATGGCGGCGGCGGTGGCCGACTACCGCCCGGCCGAGGTCCTGAGGGACAAGGAGCCCAAGGCGGAGGTGGAAAGGACGATCCGCCTCGTCCCCAACCCCGACATCCTCAAGGAGCTTGGGGAGAGGAAGGAGGGGAGGGTTCTCGTGGGCTTCGCCATGGAGACCGCTTCCGGCCTGGAGCGGGCCCGGGAGAAGCTCCGCCGCAAGAACCTGGACCTCATCGCCCTGAACTGGGTGAACCGGGAAGGGGTGGGCTTTGGCTCCTCGGAGAACGAGGTGGTCCTCCTCACGGGGGACGGGCGGGTGCTGGAGCTTCCCCGGATGGAAAAGCAAAGGGTGGCCCACCGTATACTGGACCTGGTCAGGGAGTTCTGGAAACCCTGAGGTGGATATGCGCAGCAAGGAGGAGCGGCACCGCGCCATCCAGGAGATCGTGAGCCGGGAAGAGATCGGCACGCAGAAGGAGCTGGTGGAGAGGCTCCGCCAGCTGGGCTTTGACGTGACCCAGGCCACGGTGAGCCGGGACATCGCCGAGCTGCGCCTGGCCCGCATCGCCCTAGGCAAGGGGCGGCACAAGTACGCCCTGCCCTCCATGGAGCTTCCCGAGGACATCCAGGAGGAGCTGAAAAGGCAGTTTGACCTCTTCGTCAAGGACGTGGACCGGGGGGGGAACGTCCTGGTGGTGAAGACCGCCGAGGGGCACGCCTCCGGCATCGCCCTCCTCATGGACCGCCTGAGGCGGGACGAGATCGTGGGCACCCTGGCCGGGGAGGACACCATCCTGGTGGTGGCCCGCACCGAGGAGGGGGCGAGGGCCCTCGAGGAGGAGTTCGGGGAGCTTCTGGTGGCGGGGAAGCGCCTCAAGTAAGCCGGTGGAGCTTTTCCTCAAGTCCTTCCTCACCCTCCTCGTGGTCGTGGACCCGGTGGGGCTCGTCCCCGTCTTCTTGGCCCTGGCCGGGGATCGGCCGCCACGGGAGCAGGCCCGCATCGCCAGGAAGGCGGTTTTGGTGGCGGGGGCGGTCCTCACCTTCTTTTTCTTCTTCGGGCGGGAGCTCCTCGCCTACTTGGGCATCAGCCTGGACGCCCTGAGGGTGGCGGGGGGGATCCTCCTCTTCCGCATCGCCACCGAGATGGTCTTCGCCCACCACGAGCGGGAGACGGAGGAGGAGGCCAGAGAGGCCCGGGAGCGGGCGGACATCTCTGTCTTTCCCCTGGCCATCCCCCTGATCGCCGGGCCTGGGGCCCTGGCCAGCGTCCTGGTCCTGGGGGCGGAGGCGGGGCGGGCACCCTTGGGGGTGGGGACCGTCCTCCTCACGGCCTTTTTGGTCCTGGCCCTGGCCTACCTCTTCCTGCGGGGGGCCGCTGGGGTGCGCCGGGCGTTGGGGCGCACCGGGGTCAACGTCGTGACCCGGGTCCTCGGCATCCTCCTGGCGGCCCTGGCGGTGCAGTACGTGGCGGGCGGGGTCATGGGCTTCCTTGGCTGAGGAGCAGCCGGGCGTGGGAAAGGGCGGCCTCCGTGTACTGGCCGGAGAGGAGGCGGGCGAGCTCCCGCACCCGCTCTTCCCCTTCTAAAACCTCCAGGCCCACCCCCTCCCCTTCCTTCACCACCCGCAGGTGGCGGTGGGCCTTGGCGGCGATCTGGGGCAGGTGGGTGACCACCAGGACCTGCCTCTTTTCCCCCAGGCGGGCCAGGCGCTCGGCCACCCTCCAGGCGGTCTCCCCCCCGAGCCCCGTGTCCACCTCGTCAAAGACCACGGTGGGGGCCTCGGCCCCGGTGAGGAGGGCCAGGGCCAGGGCCAGGCGGGAAAGCTCCCCGCCGCTCATGGCGCCCAGGGGGGCAGGGGGGAGGTGGGGGTTGGCGGAGAAGCGGAAGGCCACCTCCTCGAGGCCAAAGGGCCCGGGCTCCGGCAAGGGCTTCAGGTCCACTAGGAAGCGGGCCTTGGGGAAGCCGAGTTCCCTTAGCTCCTCCTCCATGCCCGCCATAAGCCTCCTGGCCGCCTCTTCCCGGGCCTCGCTCAGGGCCTCCCCGGCCCGGAGGAGGGCCTCCTTGGCCGTCTTGAGCTCCCTTCCCACCTCCTCCAGCCGGGCCTCGCCCCCCTCTAGCCGAGCGAGCTCCTCCTGGGCCCTCTCCCCGTAGGCCAAGACCTCCTCCAGGGTGGGGCCGTACTTGCGCTTCAAGCGCTCCAGGAGGTTAAGCCTCTCCTCCAGGTGGGCGAGGTGCTGCGGGTCCCCCTCGAGGCCCTCCAGGTAGGAGGAAAGCTCCGCCACCACCGCCCTCACCCCCTCCAGGGCGGCCTCCAGGTCCCCCGCCAGGGCCTCCAGGGCCCGGTCGTACCGGGCTCCGGCCTTTAGCTCCCGAAAGGCGGCCTCCAAAGCCCCGGAGGACTTTCCCTCTAGCAGGGCATAGGCCCTCCCTGCCCGCTCCCTTAGGGCCTCCAGGTGGCGAAGCCTCCGGGCCTCCTCCTCCAGTTCCCGGTCCTCCCCGGGCCGCACCTTGGCCTCGGCGATCTCCCTGACCTGGAAGCGGAGGAGGTCCTCCCGGGCCTCCTTTTCCCTGAGGGCGGCCTCGAGGGCCCGCCTCTCCTCCAGGAGGGCCTGGTGGCGGGCGTAGGCCTCGGCGTAGCGGACGAGGAGGGCGGGGTCTAGGAGGGCATCCAGCACCTCTCGCTGCCTCCTCGGGGAGAGGAGGACCAAGGCGGCGTGCTGGGCGTGGAGGGAGAGCCACCTTTGCGCTTCCTCCTGAAGCTCCTTTAGGCTCACCACCTCCCCGTCGATCCGGGGGGTAGAGCGGGCTCCTACTCTTCTGGAGAGGACCTTGGGCTCGGGCCCCTGGAAGAAGGCGGTGACCAGGAGGCTGTCCCCAAAAGGTCCCACCATCCCCTCCGCCTTGGCCCCCAGGAGGAGGGCTAAGGCGTCCACCAGGAGGCTCTTCCCCGCCCCCGTCTCCCCGGTGAGGACGTTGAGGCCCGGGGCAAGCTCCAAGACCGCCTCGCGGATCACGGCCAGGTTCTGGACCTCGAGGCGCTGAAGCATCCCCTTCATTGTAGGACCTTCCCGCTCCCTTTGGGACATGCGGATTTTCCGCTATACTGAAGGTATGACGATCCCCCTTTCCCTCTCCTACCGGGGCCAGATCACCCTGCCCAAGGAGGTCCGGGAGAAGCTGGGCCTAAAGCCCGGGGATGTCCTCCTCCTAAAGGTGGAGGAGGGTAGGCTCGTGCTGGAACCCGCCCTTCTCCTTACTTACGAGGTTTACAGTGAGGAAAGGCTGGAGGAGTTCCGCAAGGCCGCCGAGGCCACTCCGGAGGAGGTCACGGCCTTTCTCAAGGCGTGGGGCTTGGAGTGAGGGTGTTTCTTGATGCCAACGCCCTCTTCTCCATGGCCCTTGGAGGGCCGGTTTTTAACGCCATTCTGGAGGTGGCCAAAAGAGGCCGCCTTCGCTTACTTACCAGTGCCTTCTGCTACTTTGAGGCGTGGCGCAACGTTGAGCTGAAAGTTCCCGAGAGGCGCGAGGCCCTGAGGGCCATCTTGAAGTGGATCAGGCTGGTTCCCGAGGCCCAACCCGAGCCTTGGATGGAGGGCCTTTTACCGGAGAAGGACATGCCCGTTTTGGCGGCGGCGGTGGCTGCCCAGGCCACCCACCTCCTCACGGGAGACCTGCGCCACTTCGCCCCCCTCATGGCCCGGGAGGACCTGCCCCTAAAGGTCCTCACTCCTGGGGACTTCATCCGCGGGGTAAAACCCTAGGGCATGGGGTGGGCAAGGGCCAGGCGCCGCACCTCCTCCCTTAGGGCCTCCGAGGGGCCTTGGGTCAGGGCCCGGTCTATGAGGTCAGCGATCGTGGGCATCTCCTCGGGGGTGAAGCCCCGGGTGGTGATGGCCGGGGTGCCGAGGCGGATCCCCGAGGTGACCCTGGGGGGCTTGGGGTCAAAGGGGATGGCGTTCTTGTTGACGGTGATCCCCACCTGGTCCAGCCTCTCCTCCGCCTCCTTGCCCGTGAGGCCCTTGGGGCGGAGGTCCACCAGGAGGAGGTGGTTGTCCGTGCCCCCGGTGACGATGCGGTAGCCCCGCTGGGCCAGCTCCTCCGCCAGGCGCTTGGCGTTTTGCACCACCAGGCGGCTATACTCCTGGAACTCAGGCTGCATCGCCTCAAAGAAGGCCACGGCCTTGCCGGCGATCACGTGCTCCAGGGGGCCGCCCTGGATGCCGGGGAAGATGAGCTTGTCTATCCTCTTGCCGAGCTCCAGGTCCTGGCTCAGGATGAGGCCGCCCCGGGGGCCCCGAAGCGTCTTGTGGGTGGTGCTGGTGACCACGTGGGCGTGGGGCACGGGGTTGGGGTGGAGGCCCGCCGCCACCAGCCCGGCGAAGTGGGCCATGTCCACCACCAGGTAAGCCCCAACCTCGTCGGCGATCTGGCGGAAGGCCTGGAAGTCCCAGACCCTCGGGTAGGCGCTGGCCCCCGCCACGAGGACCTTGGGGCGGTGCTCTAGGGCGATCCTTCGCACCTCCTCGAAGTCAATCCGCTCCGTCTCCGGGTTCACCCCGTAGAAGACCGCCTTGTAAAGCTTCCCGGAAAAGTTCACCTTGGCCCCGTGGGTGAGGTGGCCGCCTGCGGCCAGGTCCATGCCCAACAGGGTGTCCCCCGGCTCCATGAGGGCCATGTAGACGGCCATGTTGGCCTGGGAGCCGGAGTGGGGCTGGACGTTGGCCCAGGCTGCCCCAAAAAGGGCCTTGGCCCGCTCTATGGCCAGGGCCTCCACCTGGTCCACGAACTCGCACCCGCCGTAGTACCGGGCCCCCGGGTAGCCCTCGGCGTACTTGTTGGTGAGGATGCTGCCCACCGCCTCCCGCACCGCTTGGGAGACGAAGTTCTCGCTGGCGATGAGCTCTAGCCCCTCCCTTTGCCTTTTCTCCTCCAGAGCGATAAGCCTAAAGAGGGCCTCGTCCCTTAGGGTGGTCGTGATCATAGCCCGATTATAGGCCCTCCAGGGGGAGGGGCTGATAAGCTAGAGACATGAGGGGCGATGTCTGGAACCTTCTCAAGTGGGGCGTGATCCTCGTCTTAGCGGTGTTGCTTGTCGTCACCATCCTTATCAACTTCACCACCAGCCGTGATCTCCCTGAGCTGGTCCGGGTCCAGGTGGAGCGGTACGCGGTGTGCAGCTACTGGTTCTTCGGCTGGCACCTGGTCTCCACAGGGGCCTTTGCCCTCGCCTTTTTGCTGGTGGGTTTCCTTCTCGGCCTGGCCGTAAGCCTCTTGCCGAGGCGGCATGCTCGAGGCTGAGGCCAAGCGGAGGAAGGAGGGGGTGCGGGCCGTGCTGGCCCGGGGGCTCGAGCTTTTGGCCCGTACCCCGGTGGACACGGGCCCCTTGCGCCAGGCCCTTTTGGACCTGGAAGGCCCCTTCCTCCTCGTGGTGGTGGGAGAGTTCAACTCGGGTAAATCCACCCTGGTGAACGCCCTTTTGGGAGAGGACCTCCTCCCCGAGGGGCCTACCCCTACCACAGAGCGCATCCAGCTTCTGGCCCACGGGGAAGGGGGGGAGGAGAGGGGGGAGGGCTTCCTCCGCCTCTGGCGGCCCCACCCTCTTCTCCGGGAGCTCAACCTGGTGGACACCCCCGGCACCAACGCCCTCATGGAAAGTCACCAGGTGCTCACGGAGGGCTTCCTGCCCCGGGCCGACCTGGTGCTCTTCGTCACCAGCGCTGACCGCCCCCTCACCCGTTCGGAGGCGGAGGTCTTGCACCTCATCCGGGCTTGGGGGAAGAAGGTGCTCCTGGTGGTGAACAAGGTGGACCTCCTCGCCCCCGGGGACCAGGAGGCGGTGGCCCGTTACGTGGCCCAGGGGGTTAGGGAGGTCCTGGGGGCGGAGGTACCCCTGTTCCTCGTCTCCGCCCGCCGGGCCAAGGAGGGCGGGGACCCAGGCCTGGAGGCCCTGAGGGCCCACATCGCCAAGACCCTGGCGGGGAAGGCCCTTCGCCTAAAGCTCGGGGGGGCCCTAGGGGTGCTGTCCCGCCTCCTCCAGGAGGGCAAGGGGGCCTTAGGGGCCGAGCGGGAGGAGCTGTTGAAAGCCCTCGCCACCTGCGAGGCCCTGGAGGACCTCCTCCAACGGCACGCCGCCCGGGTGCGGCGCGACTTCGCCGGACAGGTGGCCCTGGTGGCCCAGGTGTTCCGGGAGGTGGAGGGGCGGGGCCACCGCTTTCTGGAAGAGACCGTGCGCCTGGCCCGCCTGCCGGACCTGCTAAACGCCAAGGCCTTTCGGGAGGCCTTCCAGAGGGAGGTGGTTCAGGACGCGGGCGCCCGGCTGGAGCGGGCGGTGGGGGAGGCCCTTCGGTGGCTCGCCCGCAGGGAGGAGGAGCTCCTTCTGGACGCCCTGGCCTATCTCAAGGAGGCCCGCCCGCTCCCCCGGGGGGAGGAACCCCTCTTCGCCTCCCTCGAAGAGGCGCTCGGGCGGTTCAACCCCGAGGAGGAGGCCATGAGGCTCTCCGGCCTGGCCCAGGAAGCCGTGGTGCGCACCCTGGCTGGGGGAGCGGGGGGGCTTGGCCTGGGAGCGGCCCTGGTCCTGGTCCTCAAAGGGCTCCTGGCGGACCTGATGGGGCTTCTGGCGGGCTTTTTCGTGGCCTTCCTGGCCCTCTCCATCCTGCCCAGGCGGAAGGAAAGGGGCAAGAGGCTCCTTTCCCAACGGCTGGAGGAGGCTTTCCTTGCGGTGCGGAGGGCCCTCGAGGAGGCCCTGGAGGCGGGTCTTGCCCGGGGGGCGGAGCGCTTCCAGGCCCTCTACCGGGACCGGTGCGAGGCCCTAGCCCAGCGCCTGCGGGCCCTGGAGGACCGCCTCGGGGCCCTGGACCGCCTCGAGGCGGAGGCTTCCGCCCTCTAGCCCAGCTCTAGGGCGAGCTTTTCCCCCTCCACGGGCACTCCGGCGGGGTAGCGGCCGTTGAAGCAGGCCAGGCAAACCGGTCCCCTGATGGCCCGCCTGACCCCTTCCTCGGAGAGGAAGGCCAAGGAGTCGGCCCCGATGTAGGCCCGGATCTCCTCCACGCTCTTCTCCGCGGCGATGAGCTCCTTCCTGGCGGCGGTGTCTATGCCGTAGTAGCAGGGGAAGCGGATGGGGGGGCTACTGACGCGGAAGTGGACCTCCTTGGCCCCCGCCTCCCTCAGCATTCCCACGATGCGCTTGCTGGTGGTGCCCCGGACGATGGAGTCGTCGATGAGGACCACCCGCTTGCCCCTCACCGCCGAGGTGGGGGCGAGCTTGAGGCGGGTCTTCAGGTCCCTGAGCTCCTGGGTGGGCTGGATGAAGGTGCGCCCGGCGTAGGGGTTCTTGTAGAGGCCGTACTCCAGGGGGAGGCCAGAGGCCCTGGCGTAGCCCACCGCAGCCCCCATGCCGGAGTCGGGCACGGGGACCACGATGTCCGCCTGCGCCGGGGCCTCCCGGAAGAGCTCCTCGCCCATGCGGACCCGGGCCTGGTAGGCCTCTATGCCGTCCAGGAGGCTATCGGGCCGGGCGAAGTAGATCCACTCAAAGGCGCAAGGGGTGGGGTCTGGGGGAAGGACCTGGAGGCTCCTCAGCTTCCCCTCCTCCACCCAGACCACCTCCCCGGGGCGCACGTCTCTCACGTACTCGGCCCCGAGGAGGTTGAGGGCCGGGGGCTCGGAGGCGAAGGCGTAGCCCCAGGGGGCCTTCCCGAGGACCAGGGGGCGCACCCCGTGGGGGTCGCGGAGGGCAAGGAGCGTCCTCCGGTCCATGAGGAGGATGGAGTAGCCCCCTTCCAGGGCCTTCATGGCCTCGGCCGCGGCCTGGGGTAGGGGCAGGCGGCCCAGACGGGCCAGGAGGAGGAGCATGACCTCGGTGTCCGTGGTGCTCTGGAAGGTGGCCCCCTCCAGGAGGAGGCGGTCCCTGAGGGGTTTGGCGTTCACGAAGTTGCCGTTGTGGGCGATGGCCAGGACCCCGTGGGCGGTGCGGGCGGTGAGGGGCTGGGCGTTGAAGCGGAGGTTGGAGCCCGTAGTGGAGTAGCGGGCGTGGGCGATCCCCAGGCGGGCTCCGGGAAGGCGGAGGCGGGAGAGGCGCTCCTCGGTGAAGATCTGGTTCACCAGGCCCAACTCCTTCTCCACCACGAAGGCCTCGCCGTCGCTGACGGCGATCCCCGCAGCCTCCTGCCCCCGGTGCTGGAGGGCGAGAAGGCCTAAGTACAGCAACCCCGCTACGTCCAAAGGGGTCTCGCTGTAGAGTCCTAGGACTCCGCACTCCTCTTTAGGCTTGTCCATCCAAAACCTCCTGCAAGGGGGTCTTCCAGGCAGCCTTGAGCGCCTCCACACCCCACTCTAGCACCCCCTCGGGGGTGAGGACCGTGAGGGTCTTCCCCCCGGTTTCCCCCAGGACCCGGTAGGGGAGGCCCATGGCCTCCAGGAGGAGGGTGGCCTCCCGCAGGCCCTCCTTGGCCACGGTGAAGAGGATGCGGCTTGGGGCCTCGCCGAAGAGGGCCTCCAGGCCCCTTTCCCTTATTTCCACCGTGGCCCCTACTCCGTAGGGGAAGGTCATCTCCGCCAGGGCCACCAGAAGCCCCCCTTCGGCCACGTCGTGGGCCGTCTTCACTAGGCCCTCCCCGATGAGCCTGCGGATGGCCTCCTGGGCTTTCCTCTCACGCTCCCAGTCAATGGGCGGGGGGCTTCCCGCCTCGAGGCCCAGGAGGACGTAGAGGGCCTCGCTCCCCCCGAAATGGCCCCTTTCCTCCCCGATGAGGAGGATGGCCTCCCCCGGCCGCCTAAAGCCCATCTCCGCCCGCCTCTCCACGTCCAGGACCCCCACCACCCCCACCATGGCCGTGGGGGGGATGCGCCTGCCCCCCGATTCGTTGTAAAGGGAGACGTTGCCAGAGACCACGGGGATCCCCAGGGCCCCGCTGGCCTCCTTTAGACCCAGGATGGTCTCCTGGAGCTCGTAGTAACCCTCAGGGGTCTCGGGGCTCCCCAGGTTGAGGCCATCGGTGTAGGCGAGGGGCCTGGCCCCCACCACGGAAACGTTCCTCGCAGCCTCCGCCAGGGCGTGCATGGCCCCTAGGCGCGGGGCGAGGCGGCTATAGCGGGGGTTCTGGTCCACCTTGGCGGCGATGCCCAGGCGGGTCCCCTTCACCCAGAGGACGGCGGCATCCCCCCGGCCCGGGAGGAGGGCGGTGCGGGTCCCCACCTGGTGGTCGTACCGCTCGTAGACGGCCTCCCGGCTCGCCAGGTTGGGGGAGGCGAGGAGCCTTAGAAGGGCCTCCCTTGGGTCCACCTCTAGGGGGGGAAGGGGCGTTTCCCTCAGGGCCCGGATCTCCGGGTCCTCCCGTCCCACCCGCACGTAAAGGGGAGCCTCGGCCAGGGCCTCGGTGGGGAGTTCGGCCACCACCTCTCCCCGGTGGAGGACCCGGAAGACCTTCTCCGGGATGGTCCTGGCCACGAGGACGCAGTCCAGGCCCCACCTCCGGAAGACCGCCTCCAGCTCGGCCTCCTTCCCCTCCCGGGGCACCAGGACCATGCGCTCTTGGCTTTCCGAGAGGAGGAGCTCCTCGGGGGCCATGCCCCCTTCCCGGGTGGGGACCCAGTCCAGGTGGAGCTCCACCCCCAGGCCCGACTTGTGGGCCAGTTCGGCGAGGCTACTGGTGAGCCCCGCCGCCCCCATGTCCTGGACGCCCTCCACCAGGTCCCCTTCTATGGCCTCGAGGGTGGCCTCCAGGAGGAGCTTGCCCAGGAAGGGGTCCCCCACCTGGACCGCAGGGCGGTCCTCCTCCTTCTCCTCCTTGAGCTCGCGGCTCGCGAAGGCCGCCCCCCCGATCCCGTCCCGGCCCGTCTTGGCCCCGGCGTAGTAGACCGGCCGGCCCAGGGAGGCCCGGCTCCTCTTCAGGCTTTCCTCCCTCAGGAGGCCCAGGCACATGGCGTTCACCAGGGGGTTTTCCCCGTAGCCCTCGTGGAAGTAGAGGTCCCCCCCCACGGTGGGCACCCCGATGGCGTTGCCGTAAAAGGCAATGCCGGAGACCACCCCCTTGAGGAGGTAGCGGCTTCTTGGGCCCGTGGGGGGGCCAAAGCGCAGGGAGTCCAGGAGGGCGATGGGCCTCGCCCCCATGCTCAGGATGTCCCGGAGGATCCCTCCCACCCCGGTGGCCGCCCCCTGGAAGGGCTCCACCGCCGAGGGGTGGTTGTGGCTCTCAATCTTGAAGGCCACGGCCCACCCTTCCCCGATCCGCACCACGCCGGCGTTCTCCCCAGGCCCCTGGAGGACCGCCTCCCCCTCCTTGGGGAGCTCCTTGAGGAGGGGGCGGGAGTTCTTGTAGGCGCAGTGCTCGCTCCACATCACCTTGAAGAGGAGGAGCTCCACCCGGTTGGGCTCGCGCCCCAGGCGCCTCAGGATCTCCCGGTACTCCCCCTCGGGGATGCCGATCGCTTGGGCTAGGGTTTCCATCACTCTAGGAGGGAAAGGAGTTCCCGGTGGTCCTTGACCTTGGCCGTGGGCCGCACCTCCCCGTTCACCTCCCTCAGGCCCACGTACTGCACCGCAAAGGGGTAGCCCGCCCCAAAAGCCCCCTTGATGTCCGTCTGGGGCAGGTCCCCCACGTGGAGGGCCTCCTCCGGGGCCACCCCCAGGGCCTCGAGGGCCACGTGGAAGGCCTCGGGCCTGGGCTTCACGAAGCCCGTCTCGTCGGAGAAGCTATAGGCCTGGAAAACGTCCAGGCCGTGGCGCCTCAGGTGTTCCCGGAGGAGGCGGCCCGGGGTCATCCCCGTGTCGGAGACCAGGGCCAGGGGGTACCTCTTGGCCAGGTCCTTCAGGACCTCCACCCCGGGGAGGGCCTCGAGGTCGGCGAGGAGGGAGGTCTCCTCCAGCCTTCTCGCGGTGAGGGCGATGAGGCCGGGGTCGTGGGGGGCCCCGAGGAGGGCGAAGATGCGGGCCACCCGGTCGTAGACCCCCATCTGCTCTCCCGCCTTCCAGGCCTCCTCAAAGGCCAGGGTGGCCTGGCGGTAGGCCTCCCGCACCTCGGCCTCCTCGGCGGGGTGGCCCGCCTCGGAGAGGGCGTCCAGGAGGACCTCATACCGGGTGGGCATGACCCTTTCCATGAACGCCTGGCCCTCGGTGAAGAGGGTGCCCCAGAAGTCAAAGGTGATGGCTTTGGGTTTCATCGCGCGACCTCCTTCGCGAGTCCCAGGAAGAAGGGGAGCCCGTCGGTCCCCCCCAGGACCTCGTCCACGGCCCGCTCGGGGTGGGGCATCATCCCCAGGACGTTCCCCCTTTTGTTCACGATGCCGGCGATGTCGTGGAGGCTTCCGTTGGGGTTGTAGTCCTCCTCCCCTCCTAGGGGGGCGTAGCGGAAGACCACCAGGCCCTCCCCCTCAAGCCTGGCCAGGGTTTCTCTGTCGGCGTAGTACCGGCCTTCCGCGTGGGCGATGGGAAGCCTAAGGACCTGCCCCTTCCCGTAAAGCCGGGTGAAGGGGAGGTCCACCCGCTCCACCCGCACTCCCACCTCCTTGCAGGTGAAGTGGAGGTTGAGGTTGGCGAGGAGGGCCCCCGGGAGGATCCCCGCCTCGGTGAGGACCTGGAAGCCGTTGCAGACCCCGATCACGTACCGGCCCTCCTCGGCAAAGCGGCGCACGGCCTCCATGACCGGGCTCTTGGCCGCCAGGGCCCCGGGGCGCAGGTAGTCCCCGTAGCTAAACCCCCCGGGGAGGAAGACCCCGTCAAACCCCTTGAGCTCCTTCTCCGTGTGCCAGACGAACGCCGCCTCCATCCCCGCCTTCTTGAGGGCGAAGCGGGCGTCCTCGTCGCAGTTGGAGCCGGGAAAGCGGACGATGGCCCACCTCATGGCACTTCCTTTAGGGCCTCGAGGGTCCAGGTCTCCATCACCGGGTTGGCCAAGAGCTGGCCCAGGGCCTTGGCCCTTTCCTCGGCCTTTAGCAGATTCTCCTCCTGGAAGACCACCTCCAGCACCTTCCCCACCCGCACGCCCTCCACCGGGTGGCCGAGGTCCCTCAAGACCCCTTCCACCGCCCGGCCCTGGGGGTCCAGGATTCCCTCCTTGAGCTCAATGAGCAACGTGGCCTGGTATCTCGGCATCCTCACCCCCCCAAAACCCGCCTCAGCACCTCCTGGTAGGCCTCCTCCACACCGCCCAGGTCCCTGCGGAAGCGGTCCTTGTCCAGGGGCTCCCCGTCCTTCCGAAGCCGCATGGTGTCGGGGCTGATCTCGTCGGCCAGGAGGATCTCCCCCCCATAGCGGCCAAACTCCAGCTTGAAGTCCCAAAGGTCCAGGCCCCTTTGGGCGAAGAAACCCCTGAGGAGCTCCCCCACCCTTAAGGCGGTGGCCTTGACCCTTTCCAGCTCGCCCTCTTCCGCAAGCCCTAAGGCCAGGATGGCGTTCTCGCAGATCAAGGGGTCCCCCAGGGCGTCGTTCTTGAGGGAGAACTCCACCAGGGGGGCCTGGAGGGGGGTGCCTTCCTCCACCCCGTAGCGCCTGGCGAAGCTCCCCGCCGCCCGGTAGCGGAGGATGACCTCGAGGGGGAGGATCTCCACCCGCCGCACCAGCATCTCCCGGTCGGAGAGCTCCTTCAGGAAGTGGGTCTTCACCCCGTGGGCCTCGAGGTGGCGGAAGAGGAAGGCGGAGACCTTGTTGTTCACCACCCCCTTGCCCGGGATCAGGCCCCTCTTCTGAGCATTGAAGGCGGTGGCCTCGTCCTTGAAGTAGACCCTTAGGTTTTCCCCCTCGGGGTAGAGAATCTTGGCTTTGCCCTCGTAGAGCTTTTCCATGGGTCTCCTGGATGGGCGCTTGGCCCCTTCTCCCCATTCTAAGCCCCTCTGTGCCACAATGGGGGCAGGCATGGCCCTGGTCTTAAACCTGGCGCACCCCATCACCGAGGCGGAACTCCGCCGCCTTTCCGAGCTCAATCCCGGGTACCAGCTGGAGCGTTCGCCGGAAGGGAGGCTTTGGGTGAGTCCCACAGGAGGAGAGAGCGGCCGGAGGAGCTTGCAACTGGCCTATCAGCTGGCCCGCTGGAACGAGGAGAAGGGCTTGGGCGTGGTCTTGGACTCCTCCACGGGCTTCCTTTTGCCCGATGGCTCCATTCTTTCCCCTAATGCCGCCTTCGTGGAGCGGGCCGTGTGGGAGGCCCTTTCCGGGGCCGAAAGGGAGGGTTTTCCCCCCATCGCGCCCAAGGCGGTGTTTGAGATTCGCTCCGCCTCCCAGGCCGTGGAGGAGCTCAGGTCCAAGATGGCCCTTTACCTGAAGAACGGGGCACGGCTTGGGGTTTTGGTGGACCCTTACGCCCGGGTGGTGGAAGTCTACCGCCCCGACGAGGAGCCTCTTCGCTTCCAAGGGGTGGAGGCCGTTTCCCTGGAGCCGGAGCTTCCGGGCTTCCGCCTTCACCTCCCCCCTTTGTGGTAGCGAAGTGCCCGCACTTTGGTTTCGCAACATGGGAGGCCCAAGTCATACCACCCCATGCTGGCGCAAGCCAGCATGGGGGCCCCGAGGGTATCAGGACTGTGGGGGAACTTTTGGGGCCCCCGCCGCGGCGAAAGCCGCGGTGGGGTACTTAGAGGCCAAATCGGGCGTAGATGGCCTCCACGTGCCGGAGGAAGGGGGCGGGGTCAAAGAGGGCCTTGAGGGCCTCCCCCTTCAGGGGGTTTTCCGGGTCCTCCTCCAGAAGCTCGGCCAGGGGCCGCTTTTCCTCCCAGCTCCTTAGGGCGTTCCGCTGGACGATGGCGTAGGCCTGGTCCCGGGAGAGGCCCCTCTGGATGAGGGCGTTTAGGACCCCCTGGGAGTAGACCAGGCCCCGGGTGAGGTCCAGGTTCCGCCATAGGTTCTCCTCGTGGACCACCAGGCCCAAGAGGATCCCCCTAAGCCGCCTCAGGGCGTAGTGGGCCAGGGTGGTGGCGTCGGGGAGGATGACCCGTTCCACAGAGGAGTGGGAGATGTCCCGCTCGTGCCAAAGGGCGATGTCCTCCAGGGCGGGCCCCAGGTAGCCCCGGAGAAGCCTCGCCACCCCGGTGAGGTTTTCCAGGCCCACGGGGTTTTTCTTGTGGGGCATGGAGGAGCTCCCCGTCTGCCCCTCCCGGAAGGGCTCCTCCACCTCGAGGACCTCCGTGCGCTGGAGGTGCCTTAGCTCCACCGCCACCCGCTCCAGGTTCCCCCCCAGGATGGCCAGGGCCGCCAGGACCTCGGCATGCCGGTCCCGGGGGACCACCTGGGTGGAGACGGGCTCCGGGCGGAGGCCAAGCCTCCCCGCCACGTGGGCCTCCACCTCCGGGGGGACATGGGCGTAGTTGCCCACGGAGCCCGAGAGCATGGCCACGCCGATGGTCTCCTTGGCCCGCCCTAGCCTCTCCTTGTCCCGGGCGAAGGCGGCGAGGAAGGAGAGGAAGCGAAGGCCGAAGGCCGTGGGCTCGGCGTGGACCCCGTGGGTGCGGGCGATGGCGGGGGTGTGCCTGTAGCGGAGGGCGAGGCGCTCTAGGGCCTCCTCCACCCCCCTTAGCTCCTCTAGGACCAGGTCCAGGGCCTTGACCAGCAGGGCGTTTTGCGCCGTGTCCACGATGTCGGAGCTGGTGAGGCCCAGGTGGAGGTAGCGGCCCACCTCCTCGTCCCCGGTCCACTCGGTGAGGGCCCGGGTGAAGGCCACGAGGTCGTGGCGGGTGGAGGCCTCTATCTCGGCCACCCTCCCGGCGAAGGCCTCGGTGAGGGGCTTTTCCTCAAGCTTCTCCAAGAGCCTTTTCGCCAAACCTCGGGGCACCTGGCCCAGGGCCTCCCAGGCCTCGAGGGCGTAGGCCTCCACCAGGGCCCACATGCGGTAGCGGCTCTCCTCCGACCAGAGGGCGGCCATCTCTGGCGTCTGGTAGCGGGCGATCATGGCCTTAGGCTACCAGGCCCGGGGGTCCTTCTTTTGCGGTACCCTGAAGGAGGCCAGGGGAGGATGGGGATGGCGGTCTGGGGGGTTCCGCGGGAGGTCCACGGGGGCGGGCGGTTCCTCATCCCCCGCAAGGACTTTGCCCCCGCCTACCTCAAGGCCTTTGAGGAGGGGCGCCTTCGGGAGAAGGTGGAGGAGGCCCTCTCCCACCTGGCCTCCCCCTGCCGGGTCTGCCCCCGGGGTTGCCGGGTGAACCGCCTGGAGAACGCCTTCGGCGTGTGCCGCACAGGCCGGTATGCCCGGGTGGCCAGCGCCTTCCCCCACTTCGGCGAGGAGGATGTCCTCCGGGGCTGGGGGGGCTCGGGTACCATCTTCTTCTCCTGGTGCAACCTGCGGTGCGTCTTCTGCCAGAACTTTGAGGTGAGCCAGATGGGGGAGGGGGAGGAACTCACCCCCAAGGAACTGGCCCGGCTCATGGTCCGGCTCCAGGAGATGGGCTGCCACAACATCAACCTGGTGACCCCGGAGCACGTGGTGCCCCAGGTGGTGGAGGCCCTGCCCCTGGCCGTGGAGATGGGCCTTAGGGTGCCCCTGGTCTACAACACCAGCGCCTACGACAGCCTGGAGTCCCTTGGGGTTCTGGAGGGCCTGGTGGACGTCTACATGCCGGACTTCAAGCTCTGGAGCCCGGGGCCAAGCCGCAGGTACCTCCTCGCCCCCGACTACCCCGAGGCGGCCCGCCGGGCCATCGCCGAGATGCACCGCCAGGTGGGGGAGCTCAAGGTGGACGAGGACGGCCTGGCGGTGCGGGGGGTCCTGGTGCGCCACCTGGTGATGCCGGGCCTTTTGGAGGAAACCGAGGCCATCCTCCGCTGGCTGGCGGAGCTCTCCCGGGACACCTACGTGAACCTCATGGACCAGTACTACCCCGCCTGGAAGGCCAAAGGGGACCCCCGCTACCGGGAGATCGGCCGCAAGGTGGGGCCCGAGGAGATGGCGGCGGCCTGGCGCATGGCTCGCTCCCTGGGCCTTTGGCGGCTGGACCGGCGCTGGCGGGGGGTGGGCCGTGTCTGGGGTTGGGCCTAGGCGGAGTAGGCCTTAGGGAAGGGTCAGGGCAAAGCTAGCCCCGAAGCCCTCCGGGGTTGGGGGGAGGGGAGGCTCTGCTCGGAAGAGGCCGTCCTGGCAGTTTTCCACCCGGGGCAAGCTCCCCTTGGGAGGGGAAGAGCTGGGTGGGGAGGGCCCGGCCTGCCTCTGCCCGTGGGTAGGGGGCGCGGCTCGGCTACCAGCCGGGGAAGGGGGTGGGGTTGGGAGCCTTGGTATAAACTGGGTTTATGATCCGAGCCCTCACCTTTGACGTGGGGAACACCCTGATCCTGGCGAGCCCCCGCTTCTGGCTCCTGCCCTTTTTGCAGGAACGGGGCCTTAAGCCCCAGGGGGACGTGCGGCGGGCGGCCCTCGAGGCCTTTCGCTTCTACGAGGAGCACCACCTCTTGGCCCGGGACCTGGAGAGCGCCCTGGGCCTTTGGCGGGAGTTCCACCGGAGGCTTTTTTGGGGGCTGGGCCTCGGAGAGCATGCGGAGGTCTTGAGCCAGGAGTTCGTGGAGAACTGGAGCGATCCCCGCATCTGGCCCCTGGTCCCGGGGGCCGAGGAGACCCTAAAGGCCCTCAAGGAGAGGGGCTACCCCTTGGCCGTGGTCTCTAACTGGGACGCCTCCTTGCCGGAGATCCTCGAGGTCGTGGGCCTAAGGCGCTACTTTGACCACCTCGCCGTGAGCGCCCTCTCCGGGGTGGCCAAGCCCGATCCCAGGCTCTTCCAGGAGGCCTTGGCTGCCCTGGGGGTGGCCCCGGAGGAGGCGGTGCACGTGGGGGACTCAGAGGCGGACCTCCTGGGGGCCAGGGGGGCGGGGATGCGGGCCTTCCTCTTTGACCCCACGGGGGAGAACCCCGAGGCCCTCCACCGCCTCCCTGCGGTGCTAGACTACCTCCCATGAGCGTGCGGAAGGCCATCTGGGGGGAGAGGCAGGAGGCCATGGAAAAGAGCCTCCAGGAGGTGGACCCTGACCTCTTCCGCTACATCCGGGACTTCGCCTACGAGGAGGTCCTGGCGAGGCCGGGGCTGGACCTGAAGACGAGGGAGCTTCTCGCCATCACCGCCCTCATCGCCCTGGGGAGCCCCAAGGAGCTCGCCACCCACCTGGAGGGGGCCCTCAGGGTGGGGGCTAGGGAAGAGGAGGTGCGGGAGACCATCCTCCAGTCCGCCCTCTTCCTGGGCTTTCCCCAGGCCTTGGCCGCCATGAAGCTCTTCCACAAGGTGCTAAAAGGCCGTGGTGCTCCTCACGAGGGGGAAGGATAGGGCGCTTTTAGAGAGGCTCGCCGCCTTGGGGATAGAGGCGGCGGAGGTGGCCCTTTTGGAGCAGGTGGACCTCCCTGCGCTGGCCCTTCTTCCGGGGAAGCTCCCCCTGGCGGACTGGGTGGCCGTGACCTCCAAGGAGGGGGCGAGGCGCCTCCTCCTCGCTTGGGAGAGGGCGGGGAAGCCCCCCCTCCAGGTGGCGGCGGTAGGGGAGGGGACGGCGGAGGTCCTGAGGGAGGGCGGGCTTCCCCCGGCCTTCGTCCCCGGCAGGGCCACGGCCAAGGACCTGGCGGAGGGCTTCCCGGAGGCCAGAGGGGTCCTCTTCGTGGCCGGGGACCTGGCGGGGGGGGACCTGGAGGGGGGCCTTGGGGCGCGGGGGATTCCCGTGGAGCGCCTGGAGGTCTACGCCACCCGGGAAAGGGTCCTTTCCCCGGGGGAAGTGGCCTTACTGGAGAAGGCGCAGGTGGTGGCCTTCTTCAGCCCCTCAGGAGCCAGGGCCTTCGCCCGCTGGACCCCTAGGCGCCCCAAGGCCGCCTGCATCGGCCCCAGCACCGCCAAGGAGGCCCTAGGGCTTGGCTTTCCAGTATGGGAGGCGGAGGCGCCAGGCCTAGGGGGGCTCTTCCAGGCCATCCTGGGGGCCCTGGGGCCCTAGGGGCTTATGTCCCTACCCCGCTGGTGTATCCTGCTGGAAGGCCATGGCCCTACCCCTCTATCTGGTGGGCCTTTCCCACAAGACCGCCCCGGTGGAGGTGCGGGAAAGGGCAGCCCTGGACCCTCTGGTGGCCCTGCCCGTGGCCCTGGCCCGTTTGGGCAAGGGGGTGGTCCTCTCCACCTGCAACCGCACGGAGCTTTACGGGGTGGGGGACCCGGGAAGGGCCCAGGCGTTTCTCCTGGAAAGGGGCGTGGAGCCCCGCCACCTCTACCGGAAGGAGGGGGTGGAGTCCCTCCGCCACCTCTTCCGGGTGGCCGCCGGGCTGGACTCCTTGGTGGTGGGCGAGGCCCAGATCCTGGGCCAGGTGCGGCAGGCCCTTTTCCTGGCCCGTAAGTACGGGGCCACGGAAAGCCTCCTGGAGAAGGCCTTCCAGTCGGCCATCGCCCTGGGCAAGCGGGCGAGGAGCGAGACGGGGATCGGGGCTGGGGCGGTGAGCGTGGCCTACGCCGCCTTGGACCTGGCCCTGGCGGTCTACGGGGACCTGGGCGGCCTGGCCGTAGCCGTGCTGGGGGCAGGGGAGATGGCGGAGCTCTTCCTTACCCACCTGAAGGCCCAGGGGGTGGGCAGGATCCTGGTGCTAAACCGCACGGAGGAGCGGGCCAGGGCCCTGGCGGAGCGCTTTGGTGGAGAGGCCTACCCCCTTTCCGCCCTGCCCCAGGTCCTAAAGGAGGTGGACCTAGTGGTGGCCTCCGCTGCCGCCCCCTGCTACCTGGTGGGCCCAGAGGACCTGCCCAAAAGGGCCAAGCCCCTCTTCCTCATAGACATCGCCCTCCCCCGGAACATTGACCCAAAGGTGGGCCGCCTCCCCCACGCCTACCTCTACAACCTGGACGACCTGGAGCGGGTGGTGGAGAAGAACATGGCGGCCAGGAAGGGGGAGGTTCCCAAGGTGGAGGCCTTGGTGGAAAAGGCCCTCGCCGACTACCTGGAGTGGTACGCGGGCCACCGGGTGCGGGAGGCCATCCGGGCCCTGGAGGAGCGGATGTACCGGGAGGTGGCCGGGGAGTTTCCCCATGCTGACCCCCTCCTCTGGCACGAGGAGGCGGGCCGCCGGGCCCACCCCTGGATCCTCGCGGTGAAGCTCGGGGCCAGGAAGCTCCTGCAGGGGCCTCCTTGCCCCAGGGACTGCCCCCTCCTGGCCTTCCGGCTCTCCCGGCCATGAGCCTCGCCGGCCTTCTGGCCCTTGGGGGCGTGGTGGGCTTGGCCCTAGGCCTTTTCTGGCCCCGGGCCCTTCACCCCGGAGCCCTCCTCTACCTGGGCGCGGCTCTGGCGGACGCCCTGGCCAAGGGGGTGTTCTCCGGGCCGGCCCAGCCCGCCCTCCTTTTGGGCGGGCTCCTTACCCTCAGGGGGGAAAGCCTTCTCCAGCGGCCCTGGATGGCCCCCTTGCGCCGCTACCTCCTCTTCCTCGCCCTCCTCCTCGGCCTCTTCGCCCTCAAGGCCCTGCCCCACCCCGGGGGAGAACTCCCCCTCGTCCTCACCCTCCTCCACGGGGGAGCCTTCCTGGTGGCCTACCTGGCCCTGGCGGTAGGGGTGGGGGCGGGGGTGATGGGGGCCCTGCAGGACCTGCGCCTGCGCCAGACCCCGGAGAAGGCGGTGGAAAACGCCCCTCTCTGGAGCCTGAGGCGCCTGGAACAGGGGTACCTGCGGGTGGGGTATCTGGCCGCCACCCTGGGCCTGGGGAGCGGCATGGCCTGGGCCTGGGGGTACTTTGGGAGCCCCCTGGCCTTGGATCCCAAGGAGGTCTCCGCCCTTTTGGGTTGGCTTTCCCTGACCTTTTACTTCTTGCTAGAGGAGCGGCTTAAGGGATTTCCCCGGGCGGGGCTTCTTCTCCTTTCCTACGCCCTTCTCCTCTTCGCCTTTTTGGGGGCCCCCTTCCTGGGGTCCCGGCACCCCTCGAGGCTCACTTTCTAAAATGGCAAGTAGGGCTTGACAGAATGGCAATAGTTGGTTTACACTTTACCCAAGGAGGGGAGAGGATGCTGGGTCCTTGGGAGTACAGGGAGCTGGTGAGGCTTCACCAGAAGGCCCTTCTGGAGGAGGCAGAACGGGAAAGGCTCCTTCGGCCCCTGAGGCGGGGGTGGCGCAGGCGGCTGGCCCGCCTTTTGCTAAAGCTTTCCGCCTGGCTCGCCCTGGAAGAGGCCTGGAGGGGGAAGGAGGCGGCCCATGGAGGATAGGCGGCGCATCCTGGAGATGGTCAGGGAAGGGGTCCTGAGCCCCGAGGAGGCCCTGGAGCTTTTGGCGGTTCTGGAGGACCGGGAGGAGGAGCAGGCCGAGGAGGGTTTCTCATCCCCTCCCCTGGTCCGCCTGGTGGCCCAGGGGGCGGAGGTGAGGGTGGTGGGGGAGAAGGGCCTCGCCTCGCTCCGGGCAGAGGGCGGGGCCCTGGTGGCCCAGGAGGAGGGCTACCTTCTCCGCTTTGGCCTTAGGGAAAGGGGGCGGCTCTGGGTCCCCGAGGGGAGCCCGGTGCGCCTGGAGGCCGAGGGGAGCAACCTGGAGTTTTCCCAGGTAGCCCTGGCGGGGGTGGCCCACGGGTGCAACCTGGAAGGGGAGGGGCTCCTTGGGCTGGACCTCCGCCTGGTGGCGGGGAACCTGGAGGCGAGCCTCCTCCTAAAGGAAGGGAGCCACCGGCTGGACCTCAAAGCGGCCAACGCCGAGCTCCGCCTCCTCCCCGGCTCGGACCTGGTTCTGGAGGTGGAAGCCCGGCTTTCCGGGGTGGAGATCGGGGAGGCCTTGGCCCGGGTGCCGGGCGGGTACCGGCTGGGGGAGGGGCAGGGGGCCCTTAGGGTGAGGGCCTTCGCCAGCAACCTGGAAGTGGAGGCGTGATACCACCCATGCTGGCCCAAGCCAGCATGGGGGCCCCGAAAGAAGGCTCCCGGGAGGCTTTTCTGAGCTGGCAGGCAGGAAGAAAGGGTATGAGATGGAAGAGAAAAGGCGCGTGCTGGAGATGTTGCAGGCGGGAAGCATCGGGGTAGAGGAGGCCATGGACCTCCTTTCGGCCCTGGAAGGGGCCAGGCCAGGGTCCAAGCCCCCCGCCCGGCTCCTCAAGGTTCGGGTGGAAGCGGAGGAGAAGGGGCGGCCCGTGAAGGTCCACCTGAACCTCCCCCTGGCTCTGGCCTCCCTCCTAGAGTCCTTCCTCCCCGAGGAGGCCAAGCTCACCCTGGGCCGCCAGGGGGTGAACCTCAAGGACCTCCTGGCCCTCCTCAAGGAGGGGGTGCCCGAGGGGAAGCTGGTGGAGATAGAGGCGGAGGAGGAGGGGCCCGTCAGGATCCTGGTGGAGGTGGTGTGAGGCCGCCCCTCAGGCCCCGGTTCCTCTACCTGGCGGTGCGGGGTCCATGGCCCTTTCCCCTCTACCTGGCCCTTCCCCTCTTCCTCCTGGAGTGGGGGCTTCTCCTCCTCCTCTTCCTCTGGGAGACCCGGGGGCTCCTTCGGGGAAGGCCAGGGCCTAGGGTACCTCTCCTCGAGGTTTTCGCCCTCCGGGGGCTTCCCCCCTTGCCCCTCCTCCTCCTGGAGGCCAAGGGCGTGAGGGTGAAGGTGGGACTATGGTGAGGAAGCCCATGCCCGTGCGCTGCCCCGCCTGCGAGGGGCCCCTTTCCGTGAAGACCCTTTACTGCGAGGCCTGCGGCACCGAGGTCTCGGGCCGCTTCCTCCCCAACGAGTTCGCCCTCTTGCCCAAGGAGCACCTGGACTTCCTCAGGCTCTTTGTGAAGACCAGGGGGAACCTCAAGGAGGTGGAGCGGATCCTGGGGGTCTCCTACCCCACGGTGCGGGCCAGGCTGGATGCCCTCCTGAAGGCCTTGGGCTACGAGGCGGAGGAGGGGGAGGACCGCCTCCAGGTCCTGGAGGCCCTAAGGCGGGGAGAGATCAGCGTGGAGGAGGCGGTGGCCCGCTTGCGGGGAGGGAAAAGCTGAAGGCCGTCCCCTGGCCCACCTGGCTTTCCACCCAGATCTCGCCCCCGTGGGCCTCGAGGATGGCCTTCACGATGGCAAGGCCAAGGCCCGACCCCCCCCGTTCCCGGTCCCGGGCCTTGTCCACCCGGTAGAAGCGCTCAAAGAGGTGGGGGAGGTGCTCCGGCGGAATCCCTTCCCCGTTGTCCTCCACTCGGACCACCGCCTTGTCCCCCAGGTCAAAGGCCCGAAGCCACACCCGCTTGGCCCCCGCCTTGAGGGCGTTGGAGACCAGGTTGGCCAGGACCTGGTGGAGGCGGTCGGGGTCCCCCCGCACGTAAAGCCCCTCCGGGGCCTCCACCAGGATCTCCCCCTCAAAGCTCTTGGCGAACTCCTCCTTCACCTCCTCCAGGAGGTCCAGGACCTGCACGGGCGCAGGTACGATGCTCCAGGTGCCGCTTTGGGAAAGGTCCAGGAGGTCCGAGACCAGCTTGCCCATGCGCTCCGCCTCCCGCTTCACGATCCCCAGGCTCTCCCTTTGGGCCTCCGCGAGGGGGGTGCGCCGGAGGAGGTAGCCCACGTGGCCCAGGATGGCGGTGACGGGGGTCCTGAGCTCGTGGGAGGCGTCCTGGAGGAAGCGGGTCTGGGTCTCCAGGGCCTTCTGCATGCGGGCGATCATCCCGTTCAGGGCCTTGACCAAGGCGGCCACCTCGTCCTTCCCCTCGGGCTCGGGGAGGGGCTCAGGCCGGTCGGGCATGGCCTCGGCCCGGCGGGCGAGCCACTCTAAGGGCTCCAGGGCCCGGGCCACCAGGCTTCGGGCCAGGAGGAGGGCGACGAGGAGGACGAGGAGGGCCGTGCCCGCGTAGATACGGACGAACTGGCCCAGGGTGGCCTCGAGGTCCTCCGTGGGCCTTCCTACCAGGAGAACCCCCTTCCAGACCGTCCCCCCTAGGTCCACCCCCACCGCCCGGCCGTAGACTAAAAGGCGCAGGGGCGGGCCCTCCCGGGGAAGCTCCGCTGTCGCCCAGACCTCGCCCGCCTTCAGGAGGGCCTGGTAGTCCGCTTCCTGGAGGAGGAGGCGCTGGTTTCCCAAGGCGGGGCTCTTCTGCAGGCTTATCCCCCCCTCCGTGGCCAGGAGGGCGGGGTCTTCCTCTAGCACCAGCTGCACCTCGGCGTAGAGGCTCGGGGGAAGGCCAGCCTCCAGAAAGGCCTGCCCCCCCAGGTTGAGGAGGCGGACCACCTGGTTGCCGGCCTCCAAAAGCTCCGCCCGCAGGTTGCGGTAGAGGAAGCTCCTAAGAAGCCCCTCCAAGGCGAAGCCCAAGAGGAGGAGGGTGGCGAGGAGGAGCCCTGCGGTGAGGAGGGTGATGCGGCTTCTCAGGCTCAGGGCCCTAGTCCTCCCTTAAGACGTACCCCACGCCCCGCACGGTGTGGATCAGGCGGCGCTCCCCACCCACCTCCAGCTTCTTGCGCAGGTAGCCGATGTAGACGTCCACCACGTTGCTTCCGCCCTGGTAGCCGGGCCAGACCTTCTCCTCGATCTCGTAGCGGGTGAAGACCTTGCCCGGGCTCTTGGCGAGGAGCTCCAGGAGCTCAAACTCCTTGTTGGAAAGCTCCACCCGACGGCCACCACGGAAGACCTCCCGGCCCTCCAAGTTGATGATGAGGTCCGCCACCCGGATCTCCCCGGTGATGGCCGGGGTCACCCGGCGCAGGTGGGCCCTGACCCGGGCCAAGAGCTCCTCAATGGAGAAGGGCTTCACCAGGTAGTCGTCGGCCCCGGCGTCCAGGCCCAGGACCTTGTCCTCAACGCGGTCCTTGGCGGTGAGGATGAGGATGGGCACGTTGGAGGTCTTGCGGATGCGCCTGGCCACCTCAATCCCGTCCATCACCGGGAGCATGAGGTCCAGGATGACCAGGTTGGGGTTCACCTCCCGAAACTTGGAAAGCCCGGTGATGCCATCGTAGGCTACCTCGGTGTGGTAGCCCTCCGCCTGCAGCTCCAGCTCTATAAAGCGGGCGATGTCCTTCTCGTCCTCCACGATCAGGATCAGGGGGGGTTCCATACTCCCATGGTATCTCACTTTCTCATGAGAAAGTTAGGCGTAGGGGCTCGGCACCTTGGGTAGGAAGAGGACGGAAAGCCGGCCCGGTCCCGGTCCCAGGTGGACCGGGGTGTAGGGCCACCGGGGGCCTTGAGGAGGAGGCGGAACCCCACCCCGAGAGGGGCCAAGCCCTAGACCGGGCCCAGGGCGGCGGTGGGGCCAGAGACCAGGAGGGCGGGCCAGACCTTAGGGGCCAGGCTCCCGAAAGGGACCAGGGGGGCACCCCAAGGGCGGGGCTTGAGGCGTTAAGGGGCTTGTGCGCTACGCCTCAGGATGCCGGGAGAGGGCGCTTTCTATCTCCGCCACCTTCTTCACCGTGCGCAGGAGGGCGTCGGGGTTGAGGCTTAGGGAGTCAATGCCCCTCTCCACCAAGAAGGCGGCGAACTCGGGGTAGTCGGAGGGGGCCTGGCCGCAGATGCCCACCGGCCTCCCCTTGGCGTGGGCCTTCTCCAGGAGCAGGGCGCAGAGGGCCTTCACCGTCTCCCGCCGCTCGTCAAAGAGGTGGGCCACCCGCTCCGAGTCCCGGTCCAGGCCAAGGGCCAGCTGGGTGAGGTCGTTGGAGCCGATGGAGAAGCCATCGAAGAGCTCGGCGAAGGCCTCGGCCTCGAGGACGTTAGAAGGGATCTCGGCCATCACGTAGACCTGGAGCCCATCTTCTCCCCGCCTGAGCCCCCCTTCCGCCATGACCCCTAGGACCTTCTCCCCCTCCTCGGGCGTGCGGCAGAAGGGCACCATGACCATGAGGTTCTTGAGGCCCAGCGTCTCCCGTACCCGCTTGACCGCCGCCACCTCTAGCAAGAAGCCCTCCTTGTAGTCGGGGTGGTAGTAGCGGCTCGCCCCCCGCCAGCCCAGCATGGGGTTCTCCTCCTTGGGCTCAAAGAGGTGCCCCCCGATGAGGCGGGCGTACTCGTTGGTCTTGAAGTCGGAGAAGCGGAGGAGAACGGGCCTGGGGTAGAAGGCGGCGGCGATGAGGGCGATGCCCTCGGCGAGGCACTCCACGAAGTAGGCCCGCTTGTCCCCGTACCCCTCGGTGGCCTCGTCCACCTGGCGGCGCACCTCCTTGGGCAGGGTCTCGTAACGGGTGAGGGCCAGGGGGTGGACCCGCACGTGACTGGCGAAGACGAACTCCATGCGCAAAAGCCCTACCCCCTCCGTGGGGAGGAGGCTAACCCTTAGGGCCTCCTCCGGGGTGCCCACGTTCACCAGGATCCGGGTGCGGGTCCTGGGGAGGCTTTCCGGGTGGATCTCCTCCGCCTCATAGGGAAGCCTTCCCCGGTAGACCCTGCCCACCTCCCCCTCGGCGCAGGAGACCGTGACCTCCTCCCCCTCGGGGAGGCTCCCCGTGGCCCCTACCGCCCCCACGATGGCGGGCACCCCCAGCTCCCGGGCCACGATGGCCGCATGGGAGGTGCGCCCGCCCCGCTCGGTGACGATGGCCGCCGCCTTCTTCATGATGGGTTCCCAGTCGGGGTTGGTGGTCTCCGTGACCAGGACCTCCCCCTCCCCGAAGCGGTCCATCTCCTTGGGGTCCTTGAGGATCCGGGCCCTTCCCTGGGCGATGGCCTCCCCCACGGCCAGGCCCTCGGCCAGAACCTCCCCCCGCCCGAGGAGGCGGTGCACCCGGAGGACGGGGCTCTTTTGCGAGTGGACGGTTTCCGGCCGGGCCTGGAGGATGAAGAGCTCCCCCGTGGGGCCGTCCTTGGCCCACTCGATGTCCATGGGGGTGGGGGCGCCCCGCTTCCTGGTGTAGTGGTCCTCAATGCGAAGGGACCAGTCGGCGAGGAGAAGGGCCTCCTCGTCCTTCAGGGCGAACCGGTTCCTCAGGTAAGGGGGCGTGGGGCGGTTTTTGAGGCGGCCCTCCTTGGGGTCGTAGGCCAGGATGAGCTCCTTGGCCCCGAGCTTCCGGTAGACCAGGGCCTTGAAGCCCTGGCGCAGGGTCTCTTTGTGGACGTAGTAGCCGTCCGGGACCACCCGCCCCTGGACGATGTTCTCCCCTAGGCCATAGATGGCGGTGAGGTAGACGAAGCCCCTATGCCCCGTGTCCGGGTCCAGGGTGAAGATGACCCCGCTTGCGCCGGTGTCCGCCCGCACCATGCGCTGGACCCCCACGGAGAGGGCCACCTTGAGGTGGTCAAAGCCCCTGTGGGCCCGGTAGCTGATGGCCCGGGCGGTGAAGAGGCTGGCCAGGGCCCGCTTCACGTGGAGGAGGAGGTCCTCCTCCCCCTGCACGTGGAGGTAGCTCTCCTGCTGGCCGGCGAAGCTGGCGGTGGGGAGGTCCTCGGCGGTGGCGCTACTCCGCACGGCCACGGGGATGGCCTCCTCCCCCGCCTCCTGGGATAGCTGCTGGTAGGCGGCGAGAACCTCCTCCCGGAGGTCTTCCGGGTACTCCCCCTTCAGGATGAGGTTCCGGATGCGGCGGCTGGCCCGGGTGAGGGCCTGGACATCCTCCACATCCAGTTGGGAAAGCTCCCGGGCGATGGCCTCCTTTAGGCCATTTTCTTCCAGGAAGTGCCAGTAGGCCTCGCTGGTGGTGGCGAAGCCGGGGGGGACCTTAACCCCTAGAGGGGAGAGCTCCCGGATCATCTCCCCCAAGGAGGCGTTCTTGCCCCCCACCAGGGGGACGTCCTCGAGGCCCACCTCGTGGAAAAACCGAACCCACTTCACGGTATTCCTCCTTTCTTCAAGGCTTCCTTCAGCACCCCTTCCGGGTTCTCCCCCTCGTAGAGGGCCTCCTCGGTGAGGAAGAGGCGGTGGGGCAGGGTGAGGAAAGCGGCGTCCCTAAGCTCCTTCCAGTCCACCAGGGGCTTGCCCCGGAGGTGGGCCAGGGCCTTGGCCAAGGAAAGCCAGGCCTTGGCCCCCCTGGGAGAGAGGCCCATGCGGAGCCTAGGGTCTTCGGCGGTGAGGAAGGCCACGTGGGTGATGGCTTCCAAGGCCTCCTTGGCCACCCGCACTCCCCTCGCCTCCTCCTGGGCCCTGGGGAAGTCCACCTCCAGGGGCTCCGGGACCCCGGGCTCCTCGGTGAGGATCCTGAGCCACACCTCCCGCCTGGGGGGGCGGAAGACGATCCGGGCGGCGAAGCGGTCCAGCTGGGCCTCGGGGAGGGGGTAGGTGCCCTCAAGCTCCAGGGGGTTCTGGGTGGCCACCACGAAGAAGGGCTCGGGGAGGGGGTGGCGCACCCCGCCGGCGGTCACCGCCCTTTCCTGCATGGCCTCCAAGAGGGCCGACTGGACCTTGGGGGGGGCCCGGTTTACCTCGTCCGCCAGGACCACCTGGGCGAAGATGGGCCCCTTCACGAACTCAAAGCGCCCCTCCCGGAAGACCTCGCTTCCCGTGAGGTCCTGGGGCAGGAGGTCGGGGGTGAACTGGATGCGCTTGTAGCTTAGGCCGCTGGCCCGGGCGAAGCTTTCCGCCAAGAGGGTCTTGCCCAGGCCCGGGACCCCTTCCAGAAGGGCGTGTCCCCGGGCCAGGGCCGTGGCCAGGAGGGCCTCGATGACCTCCTCCTGGCCGAAGAGGGCCCGGCCCAGGGCCTCCTTGAGGCCTTCCAGGGCCACCCTAGCCCTCCTGGGCCTTCCGCTCCCCTACGATCCGCTGGGCCAGGTGCGGGGGCACCTCCTGGTAGTGGCTGAACTCCAGGGTGTAAGCCCCGGCCCCGCCCGTGAGGCTGGGGAGGGTTTTGTAGTACTCCAGGACCTCGGAAAGGGGGACCTCGGCCCGCACCGCCGCCAGGGCCCCCCCCTGCTCCATACCCAGGATCCGCCCCCGCCGGGCCTGGAGGTCGGAGAGGATGTCCCCCACCCGCTCCTGGGGGGCCAGGACCTTGATCTGGTAGATGGGTTCCAGGAGGACAGGGTTCGCCTGCTCCATCACCTTCTTGAAGGCCATGCTGGCGGCGATCTGGAAGGCGAGGTCGCTGGAGTCCACCTCGTGGTAGGAGCCGTTGTAGACGATGGCCTTGAAGCCCATGACCGGGTAGCCCGCCAGGACCCCCTTCTTGGCGGCCTCTTTGATCCCTTCCTCAATGGCCTCCTGGTACTTGGAGGGGATGACCCCGCCCGTGATCCGCCACTCAAAGCCGTACTCCGGGGCGGGCTCCAGGCGGAGCCAGACGTCCCCGTACTGGCCGTGCCCCCCGGTCTGCTTCTTGTACTTGCCCTGGCCCTCGGCCACCTTCCGGATGGTTTCCCGGTAGGGCACCTTGGGCACCGAGAACCCCACCTCCACCCCATAGTCCCCTAGGCGCTCCTTGGCGGTGGTGAGGTGGAGCTCCCCATGGCCCCAAAGGAGCATCTCTCCCGTCTCCTCCTGGCGCTCCAGCTTGAGGCTGGGGTCCTCCTCCAAAAGCTTCCTTAAGGCCTCTCCCAGCTTGGCCTCGTCCGTGCGCCCCTTGGGGTGGATGGCCACGGGCACGTTGGGCTCGGGGAGGCGGGCGAAGGGGACCTCCTCGCTCTCGGGCCTCTCCCCCTGCCAGAGGACCATGCCCCGGTGGAGGTTCTCCGCCTTGGGGAGGCCCAGGATGAACCCCGCCTCCGCCTCCTCCACCTCCAGGAGGTCCTTCCCCATGGGGACGTAGAGGTGGGGAAGGCGGATCCCCCCCGCTTCGCTCTGGAGGGTGTCCCCGGGCCTAAGCCTTCCCCGGTAGAGGCGCACGTAGGCCACCTGGCCCATGAAGGGGTCCACCTGGACCTTGAAGACCTTGGCCAGAGGGGGGCCGTCCCCGAAGCGCTCCTCGGGGGAGGGGAAGGCCTCGAGGATCAGGTCCAGAAGGGACAGGACCCCGATTCCGGTGAGCCCCGAGGCCAGGGCCACGGGGTAGAGGAGGGCCCTCCGCACCGCCTCGTGGAAGGCCTTTTCCAGGGCCTCCCCCGAGACCTCCTCCCCCTCCAGGTACTTCTCCAGGAGGGTTTCGTCCGTCTCCACGATGGCCTCCAAGACCTCCTGCCGGAATCGGAGGGCCCTTTCCCGCTCCCCTTCGGGGATGGGGACCTCCACCTCTTCCCCGTTTTGGCAGCGGTAGGCCTTCCCGTGGAAGACGTCAACGAGCCCCACCCACCTGCTCCCCTCGTAGAGGGGGAGGTCTATGGGGAGGATGGGGCCTAAGGTGCTCCGGAGGCCCTCGAGGAGGGCGTAGTAGTCCCCGCCCCGGTCCAGCTTGGTGACCACCACCATCCGGGGGAGGCCCAGGCGCTCGGCCACGGTCCAGGCCCTCTCCGTGCCCACCTGGACCCCGTTTTCCGCGGAAACGGCCACCAAAGCGGCGTCGGCGGCCTCGAGGGCCCCCCTTATCTCCCCCACGAAGTCCCCGTAGCCCGGGGCGTCCAGGAGGAAGATGCGGTGCTCCTTATGGCGCAAGGGGGCCATCCCGGTGCGCACCGTGGTGCGGTGGAGCTTGGCCTCGGGGGTGTAGTCCGTGGTGGTGGTGCCGTCCTCCACCCGGCCCATGCGGTCCTTGGCCCCCGTTTTGTAGAGAAGGGCTTCCGTTAGGGTGGTTTTGCCGCTTTGCGCGTGGCCCACCAGGGTGACGGTTCGGATCATGGTCCCTCCCTCTTGGTGCCCATAGTATAGGGCCAGAAAGGGGGCGATTGTCCCGGATGCTCTACGTGCCGCGCGGGCTCCTTCAGGCCACCGAGGACCACCTCAAGCGGGAGTTCCCCAAGGAAGGGGTGGGGCTTTGGGCGGGGAGGCGGGAGGTGGAGAGGGTCATCCCCTTGCCCAACGTCCACCGGAACCCCCTAAGCGGCTACCTGGCGGAGCCCCTGGCCCTTCTGAGGGCCCTTAGGGAACTGGAGAGGGAAGGCCTTGAGCTTCTGGCCATCTACCACTCCCATCCCCGGGGCCCGGCCTTCCCCAGCCCCACGGACCTCAAGGAGGCCCGCTGGCGGGTGCCCTACGTGATCTTCGGCACCGACGGCTTCCGGGCCTTCCTCCTCCCCGAGGGGCGGGAGGTGGGGATGGTGTTGCTCTAAGGGGGAGGCTTGGCCTCGCGCCCTACCCCGGTTAAGGGCCGTGGGTGAGGGTTTCGGGGCGTTTACTCGGTAAGGAGGACCCTTAGGAGGGCCTCGTGGACCCTCCCGTTGGTGGCCACGATGTAGCGGTGGCCCAGGCGGTAGGGCTTCCCCTCGAGGTCCGTCACCCGGCCCCCCGCCTCCTCCACCAACAGCCAGCCCGCGGCCACGTCCCAGGGGTTCAGCTTCACCTCCCAGAAGCCCTCCAGCCGGCCCGCGGCCACATAGGCCAGGTCCAGGGCGGCGGCCCCGGGGCGGCGCACGAGGAGGCCCCGCCTGAGGGCCCGCCCGAAGTAGATGAGGTTCTCGGGGTCCTTGGCCACGTCGTAGGGGAAGCCCGTGGCCAGGAGGCTTCCTAGAAGCTCGCTCCTTTCCGTGACCCGGATGGGCCTTCCGTCCAGGTAGGCCCCTTCCCCCCTTAGGGCGTAGAAGGCCTCCCCCCGGGCGGTGTCCATGACCACCCCCGCCTGGATGACCCCCTCGGCCTCGAGGGCCAGGGACACCCCGTAGAAGGGGAAGCCGTGGGCGTAGTTCACCGTGCCGTCCAAGGGGTCCACGATGAAGCGGAGGGCCCTACTCCCCTCGCTTCCCCCCTCCTCGCCCAAAAAGCCCGCCTCGGGGAAGCGGCTTAGGAGAAGGTCCTTGATGGCCTCCTCCGACTCCCGGTCCGCCTGGGTCACCAGGTCCGTGGGCCCCGACTTGGTGCCCTGGGTGAAGCCCTTTTCCAGGTAGTAGAGGTGGATGCCCCGGGCCAGGCGGGCCGCCTCCAGCATGGCCAGGAGATGGGGATGGTAGGGGTGGTGCCTGCCGATCACCCTCCCATCATACGGGCGAAAAGGGCCCTTAGCTTGGCCTCGCTCTTGATTCCCGGGGCCTCCTCCACCCCGCTCGCCAGGTCCACGCCGTAGGGGCTTAGGGCCAGGACCTCCTCTAGGTTCCCAGGCCCGATCCCCCCGGCCAGGATGACCCGCTTGCCCGTTTCCAGGAGGGGCCTCGCCCAGTCCCGGGGGTAGCCCTGGCCGCTTCCCGGATTCCGGCTGTCCAGGAGGAGGGCGCTCGCCGGGTAGTCGGCCCACTCGGGCCTTGCGGGGCCTTCCAGGGAGAAGGCCTTGATGACGGGGAAAAACTCTCCCACCCGCTCCGCCCACTCCGGGGGCTCGTGCCCGTGGAGCTGGGCCACCTGGAGGTGGGCCCTTTCCATGAGGCGGAGGACCTCTTCCGGGCCTTGGTCCCGGAAGACCCCCACCCGCACCACGAAGGGCCCCAGGGCTTCGGCGATTTCCCGGGCCCCTTCTGGGCTCACCCGCCTCCGGGAGCCCGGGGCCAGGACGAAGCCCAGGGCCCAGGCTCCCAGGGATTCCGCCAGGAGGGCGTCCTCGAGGCGGGTCAGGCCGCAGATCTTTACCCGCACTTGCTGTAGCCGCACACCTGGCACTTCCAGCAGCCCTCTTCTCGCACCAAGGCCCTTTCCCCGCAGGCGGGGCAGGGGCTGGCTCCCAGGATCTCCACCCCGCCTCCGGAGAGGGCGGGGAGAGGGGGTTCGGCCTCTGGGGCCTGGGACCCTTGACCCTCGCCCCTCGCCCCTCGCCCCTTCAGTTCCTCGGGGATCGTCTCCAGGGCCACGGCGATGAGGTCGGCCTTGCTGGACACGAGCCTCCCCTGGTAGGTGCCGTAAAGCCCGCCGTTGATGCCCCTCAGGGTGCGGATGAGGGCCTCCTTGGGCACCCCGTACTGGAGGGCGATGGAGACCACCCGGCCCAAGGCCTCGGAGTCGGCGTTGGCCTCGTCCCCGGCCTTGCCTGAGGTGAGGATGACCTCCACAGGGTGCCCCTCTAGGACGTTCACCGTCACCAGGAAGCTCCGCTTGGCCCCTTCCGGGGTGAGGAGCTTGACCATGTCCGTGAAGCCTAGGAGGCGGCCCGGGCGCTCGTGGAGGGGTTTCCCGGCCTGGGGGGAGGAGGGCTCCTGGGAAGCCCGGGAAACCTCCGCCCTGGCCAGGGAAGTCTTTACCTTCTCCTTAGCCTCCTCCTTCTCCTCCGTTTCCCTCCTCACCGTGAGCACCTGGAACTCCCGGGAGCCGTCCCGGTAGACGGTGATCCCCTTGCACCCCGTGCGGTAGGCCTCGGCGTAGGCTTCCTCCACGTCCTCAACGGAAGCGTTATTTGGAAGATTTATCGTTTTTGAGATGGAGTTAGCCGCGTATCCCTCGGCGTCAAAGGCCCGCTGCACCGCCCCCTGCATCCGGACGTGGTCTAAGGGCGGGATGTCGTGGGCGCACTGGAAGACCTTCCGGATGGGCTCGGGGACGAAGGGGAGGTTCTGCACAGAGCCGTGCCCATCCCTTTGGATCTCCTCCACGATCTTCTCCCAGTCCCACTTCCCGTCCCGCTCGTAGCCGGGGGCCGGGGGGTAGGCCTCCATGAGCTCCACGAAAAGGGGATGGAGGAGGGGCTTGTACTCCCCGCCGATCCTGCGCCAGACGAAGGGGCTGAAGACGGGCTCGATCCCCGAGGACACCCCCATGAGCATGCTGGTGGTCCCCGTGGGGGCCACGGTGAGGAGGGCCACGTTGCGCCGGCGGCGGACCCCCAGGGCCTGGAAGTGGTCCCGGTGCGCCTCGTACAGGGGGAAGGGGCCCCTTTCTTCTGCCAGCCCCTCCGAAGCCCGGATGGCCTCCTCCCGCATGGCGGAGATGATCTCGTGGACCTTTTCCCTGGCCTCCTCGGAGGCGTAGGGGAGGCCCATCCGGATGAGGGCGTCCGCCAGGCCCATGACCCCGAGGCCCAGGCGGCGGAGGCTCTTGGCGGCCTCCTCGTTGTCCTTGAGGGCGAATCGGTTCACGTCCAGGACGTTGTCCAGGAAGCGGATGGCGGTGCGCACGTCCCGGCGGAACTCCTCCATCCTGAACTCCCCGTCCCGCACGTAGGCGGCGAGGTTCAGGGCCCCCAGGTCGCAAGGCTCCCCCACGGTGAGGGGGATTTCACCACAGTTGTGGGCAACGATTCCATTTGCTATGAGGCTGTGGGTCACAGGCTCTGTAAGGTCGTAGACGGGAGCTTCCCCAGCAGGTTCCACGCTGGCTACCGTGGCCAGGAAGGGCTTGCGGTAGCTTCCCCGGGGCCGGTGACGCAAGAAGGCCAGGAGCTTGGACTGCTTTTCCTCTTGCAGGAAGCCTACGGCCTCGGCGAACCGATCCCGGTTTTCGCCTCCCAAGATGAGCTCGTACTGGGGCGCCACCGGGTACTGTTTGAGACCACCCTTACCGTCAGGTAAGGCCTTGGTAGCGGCTTCTCGGCGCCTGTGGATCTTCCCGAGAATCCCCAGGTTGAGGAGGAGAAGTTGAACATCCTGAAGGAGGGCTGGGCTAGAGGAAGCTAGACGGATGGTGGCGTCCTGCTTTTTTTCATTAATTTGCACCGAACCGTCGGCGCTGAAGAGCCCTTGGAGGAAGCCCACCACCGCTTCCCGGGGGGCGCGGAAGAGGCTTTCTGGGACCCGCTTCTCCGTGGCCCTAATCGCCTTGACCCCAAGAGCCTGGAAGAACTCTGCGGGGATACGGTTGAAGTGAAGGTGAAAGGTGTTGGAACGGGTTTCCTGGAGGGTGCCCGGGCCAAACCAGTCCCGGAGGAGGTCGGGAAGCCAAGCGAGGGCGGCGAAGTCCTTCCGGGAGAAGTAAAAGCCCACCCCGTCCTCCCGCAGATAGCCGTCCCCTAAGAGCCAGCCCAAGGCCACCCCGAGCTCCCGGCTCCAGTGGGTGGGGAGGTGGCGGTACTGGGCTCGGACGTCGGCACGGCCTTGGCTTCCCCGGCTTCCCGCAGTGGCCACCCTCTCTTGGACCACGGCCAGAGCGGGGGCGGGTAGGCTCTCCTCCTTGGGGAAGAGCCCCTCGCCGCTTTGCACCAAGATCTTTTCGCCCGGCCTAAGCGTTCCCGCTTCCCGGTAGCCTTCCGGCGTTAGGAGAAGGTGGTCTGGAGTGAGGGTGACCTCGAGGCCCTCCCGGGTGCGAAGGCGGACTACGGGCTTGACGCCGGTGAAGAAGGCCCGGACAGCCTTCCGCACCGCGGTGCCCTGGGTGGATACAGGGGCGCCCACGCCTCCAAAGGGAGCCCGGTTGTCTGTGACCAGGTAGAAGCTTCCCCCTTCACGTGCGAGCTCCTCAATGGGTAAGAGCCCCCGTTCGGTGGGGATTCTTGTGGATCCCACAAAGCAGGGGTTGGTGGAACGAATCTGGTAGCGTTCCCCCAGCCCCTTCAAGGCCGAGAGCTCGTTGATGCGGTCCACAAAGAGGAGGCCCGGCTCCCCCGTGGCCCAGGCGTGCCAGGCGATCTCGTGCCAGAGCCACTTGGCGGGCACCCTGCCCCCGTAGAGGGGGATGGGCTTGGCCCCGTCCTCTCTCTCCGGGAGCTTGGGGATCTTTCCGGTATAGGGGCTCTCCAGGGGATAGGGGTAGTACTTGCCGGGGACCTCCACGGGGGTCACGGGCCAGAGCTCATCCCCTTCCAGGGCCCGCATGAAGGCTTCGGTGACCAGGACAGAGATGTTAAAGGTGGAGATGTCCCCCTCGGCCTTCTCCCGGTCCAGGTCCTTGGCGGTGAGGAAGTCCAGGAGGTCGGGGTGGTCGATGGCCAGGGTGGCCATCCCCGCACCACGCCTTGTGCCTCCCTGCCTCACCACCCGGAGCACCGGAGCGTAGACGTAGCGCAGGGTGGCCACCGGGCCCGCCTCCTCTGCCCCCAGGGCCGCCCACTCCAGGAAGTGGTCAAAGATCTCGTAGAGGAAGCTTACCGGGCCGGAGCTCGTCCCTCCGCTTCCCCGGATGGGGGCCCCTTCGGGCCTTAGGAGGGAGAAGTCCACGTGGGCGGTGAGGCCCTTGCGGGCCAGGTCTGCGGCCTCCCTGGCCGCCTCCACGATCCCCCCCATGTCGTCGGGGACCAGGATGCGCTCCTCTGGGGGCTCCTTCACCACGAGGACCCCGTGGCGCTCCGCCAGGGCCCGCATCTCCGGGGAAAGGGGGCCATAGACCACCCGGGTGAAGTTCTTGAGGGCGATCTCTTCCTTTTCCCCCTCGGGGTTGGTGGGGGGGCGCATGAGGCCGCGGAGGAAGTCCTCGAGGTCCTTGTGCTGGGCGGAGAGGTAGGCCACTCCCTGCACGGGCCGGCGCCTTCGGCTCCCTTTGGAGCGGTAGGGGTCCAGGTTCACCCCGTTTCCGCCCCCCACCTTGGTGACCAGGGCCAGCTTTTTGGCCACCTCCATGATGCCCTCGAAGCTCTCCGGAGGGTTTTCCGTGGCCCCTTGGACGAAGCAGTTGAGGAGGTTGCCGTGGGCTGTGCCCGCCCCCGCCAGGATGCGCCCGCCGGGGGAGAAGCGCTTAGAGGCCATGAGCTCGTAGAACTTCTCCTCCCAGAAAGCCCTTTCCCCGGGCTTCTCGGGTTTGGCGATCTCCCGGGCCACCCGGCGGAACATGCCCAGGATGTCCCCGTCCCCGGGCTGGAGGTACTGCCTCTTGGCGATGGCCTGGGCGTGTTCGTCAAAAAAAGAACATTCCATAATGACCTCCCGTTCCCCCAGATCTTGGGGTTGGCAAAACCAATGCTACAACCCCTTGGGCTTTTAGGACAAGTGGGGGTGCTCACATTGACGGGGCTCCCTAAGCCTACCAGAATGGGAGGGATGCGGGCGGCCTTTCGCACCCTGGGGTGCAAGGTGAACCAGGTGGAGACCGAGGCCCTCCTGGGCTTCCTCAAGGCCTTGGACCCTCAGGTGGTGCCCCCAGAGGAAGGGGCCGATCTTGTGGTCATCAATACTTGCGCCGTGACCACCACCGCCGAGGCCGACGCCCGCAAGGAGATCCGCCGGGCCAGGCGGTATAACCCAAAGGCCTTCATCGTGGTCACGGGGTGCTACGCCGAGCTTTCCCCGGAGGAGGTGAAGGCCCTGGGGGCGGACGCCGTGGTCCCCAACGCCCGCAAGGCCGAGCTTCCCCGGGTGATCTTGGAGCACTTTGGCCTGCCCTCGGACCCCATCACCACTCCCCCCAACGAGTTCTGGGGGGCGGGGGAAAGGGGGCTTTTAAATAGCCGGGTCCGGGCCTTCCTCAAGGTCCAGGACGGGTGCCAGGTGGGGTGCGCTTACTGCATCATTCCCCGGCTTAGGGGTAAGGAAAGGCACCGGGACCACCGGGAAGCCCTGGCCGAGGCCGAGGCCCTCCTCCGCCTGGGCATCCGGGAGATCGTCCTCACCGGGGTGCGCCTGGGGAGCTACCGGGGGCACCCCCGGGGCCTTGCGGGCCTGGTGGAGGACCTCTACCACCTGGGGGCCAAGGTGCGCCTCTCCTCCATTGAGCCCGAGGACACGGGGGAGGAGCTCCTTCGGGTCATCGCCCGCTACGCCCCCGGGGTGCGCCCCCACCTTCACCTCTCCCTGCAGACGGGCTCGGACCGCCTCCTCAGGCTCATGGGCCGCCGCTACGACAAGGCCTACTACCGCGCCCTGGTCCAAAGGGCCTACGGGCTCATCCCCGGCTTCGCCCTCACCACGGACGTCATCGCGGGCCTGCCCACGGAGACCGAGGAGGAGCATGGGGAGACCCTGGCCTTCCTGGAGGAGCTCAGGCCCACCCGGGTCCACGCCTTCACCTATACCCCTAGGCCCAAGACCCGGGCCGCCTCCATGCCCCAGGTGCCCGTGGAGGTGAGGAAGCGCCGCATCCGAGAGCTCATCGCCTTAGCCCAGCGCCTGGCGGAGGAGAGGATAAGGCCCAAGCTGGGAAGCCAGGTGGAGGTCTTGGTGGAGCGGCGGCAAGGGGGGCTCCTCCTGGGCCACACCCCGGACTACTACGAGGCCCGCCTCGAGGGGGAGGCCCTCCCCGGGGAGACCGTTCTGGCCCAGGTGCGGGGGGTAGAGGGGTACACCCTTCTCGGGCGGGTGGTGGGGGTTAAGGAGGCGGCCTCCCCCAACCTGCCCCTTTCCCGCTAGAATGGCCCCATGGACTGCGTCTTCTGCCGCATCATCGCCGGGGAGCTTCCTTCAAGGAAGGTCTACGAGGACGGGGGCTTCGTGGCCTTCCACGACATCCGGCCTAAGGCCCCAGTCCACGTCCTGGTGGTGCCCAAGGAGCACATCGCCAAGCTCTCCGACTACCCCGACGACGAGGAAGGGGAGGGGAAGCTGGGGGCCCTTTTCCGCACCGCCAACCGGGTGGCGCGGGTCTTGGGCCTAGAGGGGTACAAGCTCCAGGTGCACGTGGGGGAGAAGGGGGGGCAGGAGGTCTTCCACGTGCACGTCCACGTCATGGGTGGCTAGGCCTCCGCAGCTCCCTGGGGCTTGAGGCTGGCCTCCTCCACCCCTGCCCGCTCCACCACCTCCTCGGCGACCAGGATGGGGGCCTTGGCCCTCAGGGCCAGGGCCATGGCGTCCGAGGGGCGGGCGTCCACTTCCAGCTCAATGCCTCGGTGTTCCAGGATGAGGCGGGCGTAGAAGGTGCCCTCTTTGAGGTCGATGATCTCCACCCGGTTCAGCCTGGCCTGGAGCATCTCCATTACGGAGAGGAGGAGGTCTGGGGTGAGGGGGCGGGGGGGTTTTTCCCCCTGGAGGGCCACCATGATGTGGTGGCCCTCCAGGGGGCCGATCACGATGGGAAGAAGCTTCTCGTTTTCCGTCCTGAGCAGGACCACCACGCTGCCGTTCTGGGGGTCCACGCCCAGAGTCTCAATCTTGGCGCCCAGCATGGCTTAAGTATAGACTAGCGGCGTGAGAACCTACCCTGTGGAGATCGCTGGGGTCAAGCGCGAGCTCCCCATCGTTCAGGTGGGACCCGACGTGGCCGTGGCCCTCTTGAACCTCCTGGGCGACACCGAGCTCACCGAGGTCGCCGCGGAGGAGCTGGCCAAGCGCCTGCCCCCCGAGGCGGAAACCCTGGTCACCCCTGAGGTCAAAGCGGTTCCCTTGGCCCATGCCCTTTCCCGAATCACCGGAAAGCCCTACGTGGTGGCCCGCAAGACGGAGAAGCCCTACATGATCAACCCCATAAGCCGCCAGGTGCTCTCCATCACCACGGGCAGGCCCCAGCTTTTGGTGTTGGACGGGGCGGATCTGCCCATGGTCCGGGGAAGGAAGGTGGCCATCGTGGACGACGTGGTTTCCACGGGCTCCACCCTAGCGGGCCTTCGGGAGCTCTTGGAGAGCGTGGGGGGCCAGGTGGTGGCCGTCCTTGCCGTTTTCACCGAGGGTACCCCCCGCCAGGACGTGATCGCCCTGGGCCACCTGCCCCTTTTCAAGCCAGAGTAGGAGGGCATTGTGGAAACCTACCCTGTCAGCATTGGTGGCGTCACCCGGCACGTGCCCCTCATCGAGCCCCTTCCCGGGCGGCGCATCCCCCTGGTGGAGTTCCTGGGCGACCCTGAGCTGGTACGGGCTGCGGCCCAGGCCCTGAGTCCTCTGGTGCCCCGGGAGACCGAGCTCCTCTTCACCACCGAAACCAGCCCCATCCCCCTGACCCACGTGCTGGCCGAGGAGATGGGCCTCCCCTATGTGGTGGCCCGGAGGCGCCGCCGCCCCTACATGGAGGACCCCATCATCCAGGAGGTGGAGACCCTAACCCTGGGGGTAGGGGAGGTGCTCTGGCTGGACCGGCGCTTTGCCGAGAAGCTCCTCAACCAGAGGGTGACCCTGGTTTCCGATGTGGTTTCCAGCGGGGAGACCATGAAGGCTATGGCCAGGATGGTCCTCCGGACCGGGGGGCAGGTGGTGGCCTGCATCGCCGCCTTCAGGCAGGGCAACCCTTCCCTGGAGGTGGCCACTGTGGCCGAGCTCCCGGTTCTGTAGCCGCCCCCATCTCCGGCCCGAGAACCCGCTCCCGGGCGGCCCATGCGCCCTTGGGGCTTTGGGGGGATTCCCGGGGCTCCAGGCTCTCCGCATTGCCATGTGTAGGGGGGTTCACGGGGTGCGCCGGCGCCGGGCCTGGTGCACCCCCTCCTCCGTGGCGAGAAACCCCACGGGTACGTCCCAAGGGTCCCGGGGGAGGCGGGGGAGGAGGAGGGCCTGAGGCACCGCCCCCAGGGTCGCCGCCTCCACCGAGGCCAAGAAGCGGTCGTAGTAGCCCCGGCCGCGGCCCAAGCGGAAACCCTCCCGGTCAAAGGCCAGGCCCGGCACCAGGACCAAGTCCAGGACCTTGGGGTCCACCGCCTCCGTGGTAGGCTCCAGAAGGCCAAAGGGCCCCGGGGCCAAGGGGCCGAAGGGATGGACGGTGAGCCCTTCTCCCCCTACCTTGGGCAGGTAGTAGCGGGCGGGGTAACCCTCCACCAAGGGGGTGAGGTCCAGTTCGCAGGGTAGCGGGTGGTATAGGAGAATATTCCCGAAACCCCCCTTTCGGAGCCAGGGGAGGAGGGCTCCTAGTACCTGGGCCGCCAGGGCTTCCCGGTCCAGGGTGTGCCAGACCCCCCGGGCCCAGCGCCTGAGGGCGGGCTTGTCCACGGGGGGAGGGTACCATCCGGGGTGCTTGACACTCAAGTGGCTCAAGTGTCAGACTGGTCTAAGGGAGGGAAGGGTATGCCGGTCTACGTGTACAAGGGCTTGGAGAGCGGAAACTACTACGAGTTCGAGCAGGGCTTCCACGACGAACCCCTCAAGGCCCATCCGGAAACAGGGGAACCCCTCAAGCGGGTCATCACCCCCCCGGCCATCATCTTCAAGGGGTCGGGCTGGCACGTGAAGGACTACGCGAAAAAGGATACGGGGAAGTCGGAAGAGGGCGGGACCAAGGAGTAGTTCCCCGCCTAGGGGGCTTTCGGTCCCACCACGCGGTCCCCAGGCTCAAGGGTCAGGATCTTCTCCCGCACCTCCAGCACTCCCCGGTAGGCGGTGCCAGGGCTGAACCTTTCCCCGGGTTCCAAGCGGACCACCCGGAGCACCCATCCCTGCCCGTCCAGAAAGGCCACCACCACGGGGAAACGGTACCCCTCGGCGCTGAAGGGGGCATCCGTGGCCTGGGGGAAGAGGTGGAGGAGGGCCTCGAGGTCCTCCTCCCTCACCCCCAGGCCCCGGCTCCAGGCCTGGGGGGAGCGGGCCAGGCGGCCCCGGAGGAGGCGGGGACCTTCCGCCGTCTCCACCAGGATGCCCGTGAGGGGAGGCGGTCCCATGGGGCGCCGGGCTGCCAGGAGGTGGCCCAGCAGGGAGAAGACGGAAAGAAGGATGAGGAGGACGAAGGCCGCTAGGGGGAAGAAAGGGCTCCGCTCCACGCTCTCGGCCAAAACCTTAGGGCCTCACCCCCCACCCGGGCCCCCTCCGTGAGGCCCCGGCGGCGGAACCAGCCCTGGTTGACCTCCAGGGCCCCCTGGTAGACCACCCCGGGGTAGTAGACGGGGCAGGGGTCGGCCCGGCAGGGCTCCATGTCCAGGATGCGGAGGATCATCCCCTGGCGGTCAAAGAAGGCGATGGAGAGGGGGATCAGGGTGTTCTTCATCCAAAAGCCCCCCGCCGTGGGGGAGGGAAAGAGGAAGACCATGCCCTCGTCCTCCGCCAGGGCTGTGCGGAACATGAGGCCCTGGGCTTGGCGCTCGGGGGTGTCGGCCACCTCCACCCTGAGGAGGTGGCGCCTGCCCCCCTGCTCCACGTAGAGGGAGCTCCTGGGAAAGGTCAGGCCTTGACCTAGGGCCACAAGGGTCAGCAGGCCAAGGAGCAGGGCTTTGCGGGCCAGCCCCGCGGGGGCTAGGTTCGGGAGGCCCATAGGGCCATTATGGCAAAAGGGGCAGGAGGTGGGCCTGGATTGCCCGCGCCACCCCCTCCACCGCCTGCCTGGCATCCAGGACCACGAAGCGGTGGGGCTCCCCTTCCGCCAGCCGCAAATACCCCTCCCGCACCCTCCTGAAGAAGGGAAGGCCCGCCCGCTCCAGGCGGTCGCCCCCCCCCACCCGCCCCAAGGCCTCCTCCGGGGGGAGGTCCAAGAGGAAGGTGAGGCGAGGGGTAAGGCCCAAAGTGGCCTCCCGGGCCACCGCGAGAAGCCAGGGGAGGGGGAGGCCCCGGCCAAAGCCCTGGTAGGCCAGGCTGGAGTCCAGATAGCGGTCCGAGACCACCCAGGCCCCCGCCTCCAGGCTGGGGAGGATCACCTGGCGCACGTGCTCCGCCCGGTCGGCGCTCAGGAGGAGGTACTCCGCCTCTGGGGAGAGCTCCTTCCCCAGAAGGAGTTCCCTCACCTTGGGAAGCCCTCCGCCGGGCTCGTGGGTGAGGACCACCTTTAGGCCCCTCGCCTCTAGGAAGGCGGCGAGGAGGCGGGCCTGGGTGGACTTGCCCGCCCCGTCCAGGCCCTCGAGGGTCAGGAAGAGGCCCGCCATCTAAAGCCCCGTGGGGTGGTCCAGGAAGACCCAGGGGAGGCCGAAGCGCTCCTGGAGATGCTTTGCTAGGGCCTTGACCCCGAAGGTCTCCGTGTCGTAGTGCCCCGCGTAGATGACGTTTAATCCCCGCTCAAAGGTCTCGTGGAAGGCGGCGTGCTTGGGCTCTCCGGTGACGAAGAGGTCGGCATACACCTTGGGGAGGAGGCCCGTGCCCGAGCCCGACACGACGATGGCCGTCTCCACCCGGTCCATCCCCCCCTGGTGGACCAGGGGCTGCATCCCCGTGAGCTGGCCCAGGCGGTCGGCCACCTGGAGGAGGGGGGTGGGCAGGGGAAACCGCCCCTTTACCCCCACGTCCCAGGGCATGAGGTCCAGGAGCCCCAGCTCCCGGGCCAGGACGAAGTTGTTGCCCACCTCGGGGTGGGCGTCTAGGGGAAGGTGGGCGGCGTAGAGGCTTATGCCCCCTCGGAAAAGGAGCTCAATCCGCCTCCTGTGGTGGCCCACGATGGGGAAGGGCTTCCCCCAGAAAAGGCCGTGGTGGACCAAAAGGAAGTCCACGCCCTCCTCCAGGGCCCTTTTGAAGATGGCCTCCCCCGCGTCCACCGCCGACCCCACCTTGGTCACCACGGGCTTTCCCTCCACCTGCAGGCCGTTTAGGGAGGGGTCCTGGGGGAAGTCCCCAAGGCGCAGGTAGGCATCCAGATAGCGCACCAGCTCGTCCCGGTCCACGGGGCCAGCTTACCGGAAACCCACGCCCCTTGCGAGCGAATGACCGGTCAGTATCATGGGAGCATGGAACCCGAACTCCTCTACAAGGTTCGTTTCCTTTCCGACCTCATCCCGGGGCCCGAGGGCCTGCCCCTTTTTCTCTTGACGGACATCGTGGAGGGCGACCCGCCCCGGTACCGCTCCCGCCTCGCCCTCTTTGACGGCACCTTGCGCTTCCTCACCCAGGAGGAGGCCAAGAAGCCCCGCTACCAGGCCCCTTACGTCTACTTCCTGCGCAAGGTGGGGGAGGTGCAGGAGCTCTTCCGGTTAGACCTCCGGGGGGGCGAGGCGGAAAGGCTCACGGAGACGGCCGGGGTCCTGGACTACGCCCTGGGGCCCCAGGGCGAGGTGGCCTTCCTGGCCCTGAAGGAGGTGCCCAAACCCGGAACCCCCCGGGTCTACGAGGGCTGGCCCTTCAAGTTTGACGGCAAGGGCCTCCTTCCCGAGGGGCAGGTGGCCCTCTACCTCCTAAAGGACGGGGAGAAGCGCCTCCTCCTTTCCCGCTACCCCGCCCCCAAGGAGATGGTCTTTGCCCCTGAGGGGCTTTACCTGGTGATGCCGGAGGACCTGCAGGCCCAGATGGAGGGGCGGGACACCCTTTTCCGTCTCGAGGAGGGCGGCCTGCAGAGGATCTATGGGGGCGTGGGCCCCATCCTTGCCCTGGAGTGGAGCCCGGAAGGGCTCTTCTTCCTAGGCCATGCCTTTGAGCGGGGCGGGGGGACGGAGGCCAGGCTCCACCACCTGAGGGAGGGGGAGGCCCGGGTCCTCTTTGAGGGGAGCCTGGGGAACTCCATCAACGCGGACCTGCGCTTTGGAACCCACTTCCAGGGACCCAAGTGGGGCGGGGACGGGGTCTACATCGTGCGCACGGAAGAGGGGGAGGCCCGGCTCTACCGGGTGGGCCTGGACGGGAAGGCCGAGGCCCTTCCCACAGGGGGAAGCGTCCTGGCCTTCGCCAAGGGCGAGAGGGGCCTCTTCCTCCTCACGGAGGACTTCACCCGCCCGGCCCGGCTGGAGGGGCCCTTGGGGGTCTTGGACCCCAACGAGGGCCTCCTCCCCCTAGCTGGGCCACTTTACACCGAGTGGCCAAGCCCCGAGGGGCATAGGGTGCCGGGCTGGGTTCTCCTGCCGGAGGGGGAGGGATCCCATCCCGTGGTCCTCTACATCCACGGGGGGCCCCACACCGCCTTTGGCCGGGCCCCCATGCTGGAGTTCGCCCTCTTCCAAAAGGCGGGGTACGCTGTGGCCTTCTGCAATCCCCGGGGCTCCACGGGTTACGGCCAGGACTTCGCCCTTCTCGAAGGGGCGTGGGGCGAGAGGGACGAAAGGGACCTCCTGGGCTTCCTGGACCACGTCCTGGCCCATTTCCCCCTGGACCCGGGGAGGGTGGGGGTAGCAGGGGGCAGCTACGGGGGGTACATGACCAACTGGCTCACCGCCCGCCATCCCGAGAGGTTCCGGGCAGCGGTCACCGACCGGAGCATCTGCAACTGGTATAGCTTCTTCGGGGCCAGCGACATCGGCCCCCGCTTCACCTTCCTGGAGCTTTTCGCCAAGCCCTGGGAGCGCCCGGAAGCGCTTTGGGAGAAGAGCCCCCTGCGCCTGGTGCGCCAGGTAAAGGCCCCCACCCTGGTGATCCACGCTGAAGGGGACCACCGCTGCCCCGTAGACCAGGGGGAGACCTGGTACACCGCCCTCCTCCACCTGGGGGTGAAGACCAGGTTTTTCCGGGTGCCCGAGGAGGGGCACGAGCTCTCCCGCTCCGGCAGGCCGGACCGGCGGGTGGCCCGGCTCAGGATGTATCTGGACTGGTGGCGGGAAAACCTCTAGCCGATCCTGTGCCTTCCGCCGCACTCCGGGTTCCCAAGCTGCCCCCGGAGCAAAGGGGGTGGGCTAGGGCCGCCCTCCCGTCCTGGTAGGGCGGGGCTAGGCCTGGGTCTCGGCTACGGGTTCGGGTATAGGGCCAAAGGCCTCCTCGTACCGGGCCACGTTCTCCCCCAGGCTCCGGAGGAGGGCCTTGGCGTGCTGGGGGCTGGTGATGATGCGGCTCACCACCAGCGCCCCGCCCTGGGGCTGGAGGAGGGCAAAGTCCAGGATGAATTCGTTTTTGGTGTGGGCGATGAGGGCCAGGTTGGTGTAGCGCCCGGTGGCGGTGTCCTTGTCGATTTGGATGTCTAGCTTGATCTCGTTCATGTTAAGGCCTCCGTGATCTGGGGCAGCACCCGCTTCAAGGTGAGCCGCACCCGGCCAAGGCTCCTCACCCCGTCCAAGAGGAGGAGGAGGTGATGGCCGGGCAGGGGCACGAGGAGGAGCGCCCCCTCCGGGTACTCTACCATGACCTCCTCCGGCCCCACCTGGCCCAGGGTCTGGCCCAGGGCCTTGGCGGCACCCAAAACGGTGGCTGCCCGGGCGGAAAGGAGGCTGGACTCGGGGGCCCCCTCCTTCCGAACCTCCTCCACCACGAACCCATCCTCGCTGAGGAGGGCGGCCACGTGGACCCCTTTGGTGGCTTTGAGCGCCTCGAGGGCTTCTCGCATCCCACGCACTCCTAGAGGTTCTGCAGCCCAAGGGCGATGCGGGAGAGCTCCTGGCCGATGGCCTTCCGGTCCATCCCCCGCTCGATCACGGCCCCCAGGAGGTACTCCCCCACCTTGAGGGCCAGGACCTCGTGGTTCTCGGTCGCGAGGGTGAACCGGCGCACCTCCCCCTCCAGGGCCTCCGCCAGGGGGGCCATGTGCCGGGCCAGCGAGGCCAGCTCCGCGGCCAGGGTCTCGGCAGGGGGGGCTCCCCGGCCCAAGGCTTCTATAACCAAGCCGTCCAGGCCCGTGAGGACGGCCCGCTTTACCCCAAAGGGGGCGAGGCTTTCTAGGTAGGCCATCCCGTGACCTCCAATAGGGTGCTCCCTACCCGCGCTGCTTGGAGCCCGGCCTGGCCCAGGTGGGCCTCTGGCCTCAGGAGGAGAAGGGGGTCCTCTCCTAGCATCCGGGCATAGCCTACCACAGGGCTTCCCCCCACCAGGAGTCCTTGGGCCCTAGGGGCGCCCAGCGTCCCGGCGTAGACGGCCCGGGCGTGGCCCAAGGGGGCGGCGTGCTCGGCGGTGGCAGCCTCCAGGTCCACCCGGGGCCGTTGGGCACCTTCCACCGGGAGGCCCTCGAGGTTGCCGATGGCGTAAGACCCCTCCACCTTGTCCAAAAGCCCCTAAAGGGGGCGCTTGGCCGCGGCTTCCTTGGGCATCCTGCCCGTTTTCCCCTACCTCGGTGATGGCCTAGAGGGGCTTCCGCCCCTCTAAGGCCCGGCCCAGGGTCACCTCGTCCACGTACTCCAGGCTCCCCCCCACGGGCAGGCCGTAGGCCAGGCGGGTGGCCCTCACCCCCCGCCGCTTCAGCTCCTCGGCCAGGAAGAGCGCGGTGGCCTCCCCCTCCACGGTCATGGAGGTGGCTAGGATCACCTCCCGCACTCCCTCCAGCCTGGGCCAGAGGCCTTCCAGGTTGAGGTCCTTGGGCCCTATGCCCTCCAGGGGGTTCAGGGCTCCCCCTAGCACGTGGTAGACCCCGGAAAACTCCCCGCTCCGCTCCAGGGCGTAGAGGTCGGCCACGGTTTCCACTACTGCGAGGAGGGTGCGGTCCCGCCCTTCGTCCTGGCAGATGGGGCAGACCTCCCCTTCCGCCAGGTTGCCGCAGACCCGGCAGACCCCAATGGCCCCAAGCCCCTCCAGGGCTTCCCGAAGCCCCTCTGCCTCCTCTCTCCCGAAGACTAGGAAGAGGGCTAGCCTCTGGGCGGTCTTGGGGCCGACGCCGGGAAGGCGGGAGAGGGCCCGGGTGAGCTTGAGGAGGCTTTCGGGGTAGCGCATGGGCTAGAGGAGCTTCCCCAGCATGTCCCCCACCCCGCCCAGCTCCCGGGCCATCTCCTTTTCCGAAAGCTCGTGGGCCTTCTTCTGGGCGTCCTGGATGGCCACGAGGAGGAGGTCCTCCAGGCCCTCGAGGTCGTCCTGGAAGGTCCTTAGGGCCTCGGGCTTGAGGCGCAGGGCCAGGATCCTACCGTGGCCGTTGGCCTCCACCTCCACCAGGCCCTGGGCCGTGCCCACCACGGTCATCTTCTCTAGGCGCTCCTGGACCTCGGCGGCCTTCTTCTGGGCTTTTTGGGCCTCCTTCAAGAGCTTCTGCAGGTTCATGCTCCCTCCCCTCTGAGTATAGTGGAAGCCATGGAGCGTCCAAGAAGGCTACGTTCCCCTCTCCTGAGGCCCCTGGTGGCCGAGGTGGAGCTCTCCCCAAAGCGCCTCATCCTCCCCCTCTTTGTGAAGGAGGGTGGGGAAAGGGAAGAGGTCCCCTCCATGCCCGGGGTCTTCCGCCACCCGCTTTCGGAGATAGCCAAGGTGGGGGAGCAGGCCCTGGGGGCGGGCCTGGGCGGGGTCATCCTCTTCGGGGTGCTTCCAGAGGGGGCCAAGGACCCCCTGGGCCGCGGGGCCTACGCCGAGGAGGGGGTGGTGCAGCGGGCCATCCGCCTCCTCAAGCGGGAGGTTCCCGGGCTTTTGGTCATGGCGGACACCTGCCTCTGCGAGTACACGGACCACGGCCACTGCGGGGTGGTGCGGGAAGGCCCTTCGGGGTTTTACGTGGACAACGACGCCACCTTGGCGCTCTTGGCCAGGACCGCCCTCTCCCAGGCCCAGGCGGGGGCGGACGCCGTGGCCCCGAGCGCCATGATGGACGGCCAGGTGCGGGCCATCCGCGAGGCCTTGGACGGGGCCGGGTACGCCCACGTGCCCATCCTCTCCTACGCGGTGAAGTACGCCTCCGCCTTCTACGGCCCCTTCCGGGAGGCGGCGGGGAGCGCTCCCCAGTTCGGGGACCGCGCGGGCTACCAGATGGACCCCAGGGCGGGGCTCTGGGACGCCCTGAGGGAGGCGGCCCTGGACGACCTCGAGGGGGCCGACATCCTCATGGTCAAGCCCGCCCTGCCCTATCTGGACGTCCTGCGGGAGCTCAAGGGCCGCTTCGCCAAGCCCCTCTTCGCCTACCAGGTCTCCGGGGAGTACGCCATGCTGAAGGCGGCGGCCCTCCGGGGATGGCTGGATGAAAGGCGGGCGGTTCTGGAAAGCCTCTACGCCCTCCGCCGGGCCGGGGCCCAAGGCCTCCTCACCTACTACGCCCTGGAGGCGGCCCGCTGGTTGAGGGAGGAGCTAGGCCCTTAGGCCTGGGTGGTCCTGGGGCCTTCCTGGGGGGCGGGGATCCCCCCGGTGAGGAGGGCGTAGCCCGCGGCCAGGCTCACCATGACCCCTGCCAGGAGGAAGACCAGGGGGGCCCCTAGGACCCCTTCCAGGGCCCCTCCCAGCATGGTGCCCGTGAGCACGGCGGCGTTCATCACCGCGCTGAAGGCGGCAAAGATCCGCCCCCGCATTTCCTGGGGGGTGTTGAGCTGGAGGATGGAACGGGCCGGGACGATGAAGGCCATGTTGAGGAACCCCGCCAGGAAGAAGGCCACCAGCACCCAGGCGAAGACGGGGAAGAGTCCGATGGAGGCCTCAAAGACCCCGAAGAGGAGGAGGGCGTAGAGGAAGAGCCTTTCCCGGGGGAAGCGCCTGAGGAGGTAGGGCATGGCCAGCCCCCCCAGGATGGCCCCTAAGGCCATGGCCGCCTCCATGAAGCCAAAGCCCGCGGAGCCCACCCCGAGCCACTTGATCGCCAGGACCACCCCCAGGGCTGTTTCCACCGAGCCAAAGCAGGCGGCGACGAAGAGGGTGCCCACGGCCCGCCTTATGGTGGGGTGGCCCACGAGGTGGCCCAGGCCCTCCTTGACCCGGTCCAGGTAGCCTGCCTTGGGCAGCCGGTGCGGCCTCAAGGAGGGGAGGCCCAGGAGGAGGAGGCCCGCAACCAGATAGGTGGCCGCGTTCAGGTAAAAGGCGAAGGGCGGGCCCACCGTGGCCACCAACACCCCCGCTGCCCCTACGAAGAGGACCTCGGAGAGGCGGTCGGTGAGGAGGATCAGGCTGTTGGCCTCGTCCACCTCCTCTTTGGGCACCAGGTCCGGGACCACGGCGTTCTGGATGGGGTCGTGGAGGTTGCGAAGGAGCTCTATGGCAAAGACCAGAAGGAGAAGGGCGGGCAGGCTGTTGGCCCCAAGAAGGGGGATCAGGGCCACCAGGGGAGCGCGGAGGAGGTCGGACCAGATGAGAAGCCGCCTCCTGTCCTGGGTGTCCGCCCAGGCGGAGAGGAGGGGGGAGAAGACCACGGTGCCGAGGAGTTGCACCCCCAGGACCAGGGACACCCATAGGGCGTTTTCCGTGAGGAGGTAGACGAGGACGAGGAGGGCTACCCGGTGGACCTTGCTCCCAGCTTGGGAGACCAGATAGGAGAGGATGAGGCGGAGAAAGGGCTTGTGCCTTAGAACTTTCATAAGCCTCCTTATCCAGGATTATACCCAAAAGGAGGCCGTTAGGGTTAGGGCGTTTCCGTCACCAGGTAGGCCAGCCGCTTTCCCTCCCGGGCCAGGACCAGGGCGCCCTCCGGCAAGGGGTAGACCAGGAGGTCCCTAAGCCGCCTGGCCACCTCTCCCGCCTGGCCCACGTAGGCTCCGTCATCCCTTAGGCGCAGGAAGAGGACGGTGTTTCCCACCTTGAGGCTTAGGGGTTCTGGGGAGAGGGAGAGGAAGTGGACCTCCCCCCCCAGGGTTTCCCGGGTGGGAGAGCGGCGGCCCAGGAACCCCCTCAGGGCTTCGGCCAGGGTGTGGGCCTCCCCTTCTAGGTCCAGGGCGCGGCCTAGCTCCCGGAGGAAGGGTTCCGGGTCGTTGCCCCCCAGGCGCCTCTGGGTGAGCTCCAGGCCCTTGCGGGCGAAATCCAGGAGGGCCTCCTTGGGCGCCAAGCGGTACTTCTCAGCCAGGTGGGGGCCAAAGGCCTCGGGCCGGAACTCCCCCTTGAGCCTGGAGGAGAGGGCGCGGAGGAGGCGGAGGTAGGCGTAGTCCTTCTTTGGCGAGAGGAGCAGGGTCAGGACCCGCCCCTCGGAGAGGAGCTCGTAGAGCCTGAGGCTGCTTCGCGTTTCCAGCCTCAGGTGGAGAAGCTCCCCTTCCCGTACCGCCCAGACCTCGAGGTCCTCCCAGGGAAGGACCAAGGTCTCCTCCAGGAGGTGATCCTCCCCGAAGAGGCCCAGGTGCCACGTTCCTTCCACCTGGCTCAGGGTGAGGACTAGGGGGCCCAGCTGGATGCGGCCTGGAGCCAGGCGCAGGGTGGCCAGGTTTTCCCGCACCTCTCTGGGCGGGGGCATCTCGGGCCAAGGGGTTTCCCCCTGGGGGGTAGGAAGGAGGTTGAGAAGGGCCAGGACCTTCTCCCCCGCCACCCGGAAGCGGCGCTTCTCCTCCTCCAAAAGGAGCTCCCGCCGCCTCTCCTCCTGGGCTTCTTTCCTCAGGCGCTCTTCCAGGCGGGCTATCTCCTTTTCGCTAGCCCCCAAGTGTCTGGCCTCCTCCAGGGCCCGCCTTAGGGCCAGGAGGTCCCGCTTGGGAGGGAGGCCGTAGGCCTCTTCCCAATCCAAGAGGCGGTTCAGGAAGCGGCGCACGTAGCTTTTGGTCTCCTCGGGAGGGAGAGGGAGGTCCTGGGGGATGCGGAAGGCGGTTTCCAGGTACTCCAGGAGAAGGGCTTCCGCCACCTTGGGGTCTTCCAGGTCCATGAGGCTTTCCGAGAGGGGGGGGATGGGGTAGGTGGGGGCGAAGCGGGAGAGGTTGTAGTCCCGCTCAAACCCTTCCTTTTCCTGGTACTCTAGGTAGTTTTGCAAGAAGGCGTGGATGAGGCGGAGCTCCTCCCTCCGGCCCACGAGGAGGTCCCTGGCCCGGGCCTTGACCTCTCGGGCGGCGAAGAGACGCCAGACCCGGAAGGCGAGGAGGCGTAGGGCTTCCTGGCCTTGGGCCTCCTCGGAGGGTGCCGGCTCCTCGGGGAGGAGGGTGGGGAGGTCCAGGGGGGTTGGCTCCCCCCCGGCTTTCCCTCCCCTTAGGGCCCGGAAGCGGGCATCCGCCTGGCGGAAGCGCTTGGCCAAGGGCCCCGGGAGCCGGACCTGGACCAGGAGGGTCCGGAGCTCCAGGAGGGCCCTCTTCCCTCCCTTAGGGACACGGCCTTGGGCCAGGTCCTCCACCCGGTACTCATAGAGGTCCACCAGGTCCGAGAGGCGCTCCACGCTCCCATCCTATACAATGGGGCCAATGCGCCTCGCCCCCCGGTTCCAGGTGGCCGCTGTCTCCCACGTGGGCCGCCGCCGGAACAACGAAGACTTCCACCGGGTGCTCCGCCTTGATGTGCCCCCGGGAAACCTTTTCCTCTTGGCGGTGGCCGATGGCATGGGGGGGATGGAGGCGGGGGAATGGGCCAGCAAGGTGGCCATTGAGGCCCTCTCTGAGGCGGCCAAGGCCTATGCGGAATACCTCAGGGTCGGGCGCCCCGCTGTGGGCCTGAAGCGGGTCATGGAGAAGGCCTTGGCCCTGGCCCAGAGGCGGGTGGAGCAGGAGGCGAAGAAACCGGGGAGGCGAGGGATGGGCAGCACCCTAACCGCTTTGCTCTATGGGGACTGGCTCAAGGAGGGGGTGGTGGGGCACATCGGCGACTCCCGGGCCTACCTCTTCGGTCCCGGGGGCCTCCGCCGCCTCACCGAGGACCACTCCTGGGTAGCGGAGCGCCTTAGGGAGGGCGTCTTGACCAAGACTGAGGCGGAGCACCACCCCTACCGCAACGTCCTCACCCGGGCCCTGGGCCTCCCCGAGGCTCGCTTTGACCTTCTGGAGGTGCGCCTTCCCCCCGGGGAGGGGGTGCTTCTGGTCACCGATGGGCTTTACGGCCTGGTCCCGGAGGAGGAGTGGCGTCTAGGCAGGGACCTCCAGGGGAGCTTGGAGGCCTTGGTGGCGGAGGCCTTGCGCCGTGGCGGGGACGACAACGTGACCGCCGTGGCCTTGAGGGCAGAGTGATGGTCTCCCTTCTCGCCCTGCTTCTGGTCCTCCTTACCGCCCTTTTGGCGGTTCGCCTTGGCCCTTGGCCCATTTTCTTTCTCCTCGCCCTCCTCGCCGGGGCGGGGGTGGCCTTGGGGGTGGGATTGGAGGCGGTTTTCCCCTGGCTTCTCCTCCTCCTAGGGGTCCTGGTGGCTCCCCGGGTCTACCTAGGTCCCAGGCGCCGGGAGAGAAGGCGGAAGGTATCCAAGGAGAGGCGTCCCACCCGGGCCAAGACCACGGAGGAGGTGGAGAGCCTCTCCCAGCGTTACGAGATCCTGGAGAAGGTGGGGGTGGGGGGGATGGCCACCGTGTACAAGGCCAAGGACAAGAAGACGGGCCGCTTGGTGGCCCTGAAGGTGCCCCAGGAGCGGTTTGTGGGCGACCCCCGCTTCGTGCGCCGCTTCCACCGGGAGGCGGAGGTCCTTTCCCGGATGGACCACCCCAACATCGTCAAGGTCTACGACCACGGCCAGGTGGACGGGGTTCACTTCATCGCCATGGAGTTTCTGGAGGGGGAGGGCCTGGACAAGCTCATTGAGGAGCGGCGCCTGAGCCTGGGGCAGACCGCGGCCATCCTGGCCCGGGTAGCGGAGGCCCTCAGGCACATCCACGCCCAGGGCATCGTCCACCGGGACATCAAGCCGGGGAACATCATGGTCCTAAGGGGGGCCCTGCGGGAGGACGGGGTGGACCCCAGGGGGGTGCGCCTCATGGACTTCGGCATCGCCGCGGGCAAGGTGCTCACCCGCCTCACCATCACCGGGGCCAGGATTGGCACCCCCGTCTACATGAGCCCGGAGCAGGCCAAGGGGCAGAAGCTGGACCACCGCTCGGACATCTACTCCTTGGGCATCGTCCTCTACGAGGCCCTGACCGGCCAGCCCCCCTTCACCGGGGGGTATGAGACCGTGATCCACCAGCAGATCTTCCAGGTCCCCACCCCTCCCAAGCAGCTCAGGCCGGAGATCCCCCAGGGCCTTTCCGACCTGGTCCTCAGGATGCTGGAAAAGGACCCCGGCAAGCGCCCCAGCCTGGAGGAGGTGATCCGGGGCCTCGAGGGCCCCTGGGAGGAGGAGAAGGGCCTGCCCCACCCCCACTACCTCACGGTGGGGGTGGAGGCCAAGAAGGGTTCCGTGCGCCTTCTGGACCTGGAGGGCATCCCTGCCCGGCTCCTCTCCGGCATCGGCTCCGCCCCGGGCCAGTTTCCCGCCCCGCCCCTCTCCGTGGCCGCCGATGGGGAAGGGGGTATCTGGGTCTCGGTCTTTGAGCACGGGGCCAGGCTCCTCCACCGCTTCTCCCCCGAGGGGGAGCTCCTCCTTTCCACGGGGCCCTATGGGATGAAGCCGGGGGAGTTTCTCTTCCCCTTAGGCCTGGCGGTGAACGATGGCATCCTCTTCGTCCTGGACGGGGAGACGGCCACCATCAGCCTTCTGGACCTCGAGGGGCGGTACCAGGGGCGCTTCGGGGGCCAGGGGCCCGGCCGAGGCACCTTCCAAGACCCCAAGGCCCTGGTGGCCTCCGGTGGGTTCCTCTTCGTCCTGGACTACGGCAACCGCCAGGTGCAGAGGCTTTCCCTGGAAGGGCGGTACCTCTCCCGCTACGCCTTCCGGCGCTCCAAAGAAAGCGAGGAGCTTAGGCTCCTCGGCGGGGTGGGGGTGGAGGGGGAGAGGCTTTACCTCTACGACGTGGAGGCGGGCAAGGTGCGGGCCTTGGACCTCTCCGGGACCCTTCTGGCCTCCTTTGCCCTGCCCCTTCTGGAGGGGGAGGACCGCATGAGCCTGGTGGAGCTTTTGCCCTTTTCCGGCATCCTCTATGCGGTCCGGCGGGGGTCTAGCCGCATCCACCGCATCAACCTGGAGACGGGGGAGGCCCTTGCCCCCTTGGAGGCCTACGCCCCGGTGCGGGCCCTTTCCCTTTGGCAGAACCCGTCATGAGGATCCTTCTGGTGGAAGATGACCCCGGGGTGCGGGAGGCCCTAGAGCTTGGCCTCTCCCTGGAGGGTCACGAGGTGGAGGCCACGGAAAGCCCCAAGGAGGCCCTGGCCCACCTCCCCTGGGCGGAAGCCGTGGTCCTGGACGTCCTCCTGCCCGAAGGGGACGGGTTTGCCCTCCTTAAGGAGATAAGGGCCCGCTCGGAGGTGCCCGTCCTCATGCTGACCGCCCTGGACGCTGTGGAGTGGCGGGTGAAGGGGCTAAGGGAGGGGGCGGACGACTACCTGGTGAAGCCCTATAGCCTCCCGGAGCTTCTGGCCCGCCTCGAGACCCTCCACCGCCGAACCCGGCGCAAGGCGGAGGTCCTGGCCTACAAGGACCTCCGCCTCTACCCCAGGCGCATGGAGGCCTTCCGGGGGGAGAGGCGCCTTAGCCTTTCCCCTAAGGCCTTCCTCCTCCTCAAGGCCTTTTTGGAGTCCCCGGAGGAGGTGGTCCCCAAGGAGGCCCTGATGGTTAGGGTCTGGGGGGTGCCCGTGGAGCCCGCCACCCTGGAGGTCCACCTCTCCCTCCTCCGGAAGGCCTTGGGGGAGCCCAACCCCATCCAGACGGTGCGCGGCTATGGCTACCGCCTTTTTCTCCCTTAGGGGGAGGCTCTTCGCCCTCCTCCTTCTTTCCCTCCTCCTCCTCCTCGTCCCCTTGGCCTTCACCTCCGTGAAGGAGGCGGAAAAGGCGGCGGCGGAAGACCTAAAGCGGGCCCTCTTTACCCGGCTCTTCCTCCTTGGGGAGGAGGCTCCCGAGGAAGAGGAAGCCCTCCTTTTGGAGCTCTTTCGCCTGGGCCAGACCTTCGGGGGCGGGGTAGGCTTCTTGGTCCGGGGGGAGGAGGCCCGCTTCACCCAGGTGGAGGCCTGGCCCCTGTCCGACGCTCTCTTTGCCGCCATCAAGGAGGGGCGGCCCTACCAGGAGGTGTGGCGGGGGGCCCTTTACGTGGCCCTGCCCAGGGAAGGCCTGGGCTTTGGCCTCGCCGTGCCCCTGGAAGGGGTTTCCCGGCTGGGGGAGAGGCTTCTTTTCCGCTACGCCGCCTTTGGCGGGGGGCTTTTCCTCCTGGTCCTCCTCCTGGCCTACCTGGCCCTGGCCTGGGCCCTGCGGCCTCTCGCCCGCCTCGAGGGCCTCCTCAGGGTTCGCTCCCCCGAGGACCTGAGGCCCCTGCCCGAGCCTCCCCTGATGGAGCTCCGCCCCGTGGTGGGAGCCCTGAACGCCCTCTTCGCCCGGGTGGCCGGTCTCCTTAGGGAGCTTTCCGAAAAGGAGGCCCTGGCCCGCCGCTTCGCCCAACACGCCTCCCACGAGCTCCGCACCCCCCTCGCCGCCCTCAAGGGCTACCTGGAGGTCTTGAGGCGGAAGCCCGAGCCCCGGGCCCTGGAGGGGGCCCTCAGGGAGGCGGCCCGCTTGGAGGCCAGGCTTTCCGGGCTTCTCCGCCTTTCCCAGCTGGAATCCGCTTCCTCCAGCCCCAAGCCCCTGGACCTAAGGGCCTTTCTGGCGGAGATGGGGGTGGAGGCGGAGGGGGAGGGGAGGGCCCTGGCGGACCCGGAGCTCTTAGCCCTGGCGGTGGAGAACGTTCTGGAAAACGCCCGCCGCCACGGAAAGCCTCCCGTCCGGGCCTTTCTGGAGAGGGAGGGAGGGGGGGTCTGGCTCTGGCTTGTGGACTCGGGCCCCGGCTTCCCGGAAAGCCTCCTCCCCTGGGCGCTGGAGCCCTTTGCCCACGGCGGGAAGGGGACGGGACTGGGCCTGGCCCTGGTGGCCGCGGTGGCCCGCCTCCACGGGGGAAAGGCCAGGGCGGAGAACCGGGGCGGGGCGGCGGTGGGGCTTTTCCTGCCTTTGGCCTCCCTTAAGGTTTCCCCCGGTGCGCCCTTTGGGGAAGGGGGCTAGCCTGGGCCCTGGAGGTGATGGGGATGAAGAAGGCGCTTTTCGGGACGCTCGTCTTAGCGGCAGGCCTCTCCCTGGCCCAGGGCGTGGACTACCGGCAGGCGGCCCTGGCGGCTGCGGCCCTGGCCCGGCTTCAGGCCTTGGCCCAGGCCGCCACGGGGGAGGAGAGGCTTCTCGCTTGGGCCCAGGAGGTGAAGGCCCGGGCGGAGGGGAGCTACGAAGCCAGGGCCTACTTCCGGGCCTTCCGGGAGGCTCAGGCCGCCCTCTACCTCTTCCGGGCGGCCCAAGGGGAACCCAGGGTCCAGGTCCCCGCCAGGCCTGGGCCCCAGATGGGGCTTGGCCAGGGGTTCGTTCCCGAGCGTCCCCGGGGTTGGAGGGACCAGGGTGCTCGCCGCAGGGGGGCGGCCGACCCCGTTCTCCGCCTGAGGGAGCGGGCCCAGGCCAGGGTGGACCGGGCGGAGAGGGAACTGGACTACTACCGCGGCCAGGACCCCCTGGTGAGGGGCCTCATCCTGGAGGCCAGGAACAGGCTTGGGGCGGAGCCTGGGCGGGCCCTTCTCCTTTCCCAGGCGGCCTTGGCCCTGATCTCCGCGGAGCGCGGGTTCTAGGTGAAGAGGGCGGGACCCCTCCTCCTCTTTCTCCTGAGCATGGCCTTGGGGGAGGGGTCCGTGCCTAGGGCGGAGGCGGCGCTCTTGGGGTGCCTTCAGGTCCTCCGGGGCCTCGAGGTCCTGGGCCTCTACCGGGAGGAGGGGGCCACCTTGGTCCTCCTGGGCCGGGAAAGGCCCCTGCTCCTCGTCGCCCTAGAGCGGGGAAGGCCCATGCCCCATCTGGGGCCGCCCCGGGGAAGGCCCCTGGCCAGGCGCCCCTTGCCTTTCCTGAGGGAGCTTTCCCTGGCCCGGCGGGTGGTGGTCCTCCCCGGGGAGTACCGCTGCTTCGTCCTCCACCGGGCCCGGGTGGTGGGGGTGATCCGGCTTTCGGAGGACCTGGAGCCCATCCCCCTGGACCTGCCCCTAGAGGCCCTTCCCAAGTAGCCCTGGCCCACGGGAGGCGTAGAATGCCTCTCGTATGAAGCCGGGCCTCCATCCCGTCCTGGGCCCTCCCGCCTCGGGAAAGACCACCCTGGCCCTGGAGCTCGCCCTGGAGGTCCTGAAGGGGCGGGGGCGGGTGCTTTGGGTGGGGCTTCCCCACCAAAGGGCCTACGTCTACCGCCTCCTGGGGGAGAGGGGGGCCTTCCTGGGCCTGGAGTTCCTCTCCTTCCAGGCCCTCTACTACCGGGTCCTGGCGGAGGCGGGCTGGCTTAGGCCCCTCCTGCCGGGGGCGGGGCGGGTGGCCCTGGTGGGGGAGGCCCTCAGGGAGCTCGTGGGCCCCGGAGTCTCCCCGGGGGGGGCCAGGCTCTTCGCCCGGGCCATCGCCGAGCTCAAGCGCCACGGCCTCTCCCCCTTCGCCCTGCCCAAGGAGGGGGAGGCGGGGAGGCTCAGGCGGGTCTACCTGGCCTACGAGCGCCGCAAGCGGGGGAGCCTGGACTACGACGACTTCCGCCACCTGGCCCTGAGGGCCCCCTTGCGCCTCTTCCCTAGGCCCCATCTGGTGGTGGTGGACGGCTTCCGGGAGCTCGGCCCCCTGGACCTCCGCTTCCTCCGCCGCCTGGCCCAGAGGGTCCCCGTCCTCCTCACCCTCGAGGTCCTCCCCGAGGGCCTCACCCCTTGGAAGGAGCTTCCCCGGAGACCCTTAAGGCGGGAGGTCTGGGCCCTGGCCAACCCCGTGGAGGAGAGCCGCCACCTCCTCAAGGCCCTAAAGCGGGCCCTGGCCCCTAGGTCGCTGGGGGGCGAGGGGCTTGGGCCGGAGGAGGTCCTCATCGTGGCCCCGGAGGACCGGATTCCCGGGCTTCTCCTCCTGAAGGAGGAGTACGGCCTCCCCCTGGAGGACGGCCGGGAGCGGGCCCTGGCGGAGACGGAGGCGGGGGAGAGGGTCCTCGCCCTCCTCTCCCCCTACCCCACGGGCCGGGACCTCCTGGCCCTGGGCTTTTCCACCCTGGGGCGGCGGGCCCTGCGCCTGGGCCTCGCCGGGGAGGAGGCCCTGGAGCTTTTGGCCGAGCGGGAGGGGCTTTTGGAGGAGTGGCGGGCCTTCTTGGCCCTCCGCACCCCGGGCCCCGACCCCCTGGCCTGGGGGGAGGAGGTCTTGGAAAGGCTAGGGGTAGCCCCCAAGGAGCCCTTTCTCGCCCGGCTCCGCCTGGCCCTCCGCGTGGACCGGGCCGACCCCCTCCCCTGGTGGCGGAGCCTCCTCCTGGACGAGACCCTGCCCCCCGAGGTGGGGAAGGGCATTCCCGTCCTCCCTCCCCTCAGGGCCATGGGGGTTAGGGCCAAAAGGGCCTACGTCCTGGAATGGGTGGCCGGGCGGTACACCCTGGGGGAGCGGGAGGACTACTTCCTCCTGGAGGAGCTCCGGGAGCGGGGCCTCCTCCGGGGGTTGCCCCGGAGGCTTCGGGGCCTGGACCCCCTCTTCCGGGAGGCGGTGGCGAGCCGGGGGGAGGAGGTCTTCCTCCTCTACCCGGAGGCGGGGCCCTCGGGGCCCTTGGAGCCCCTAGAGGAAGGGAGAAGGCCCGGGGCCCTTCCCCCTTCTAGCCGCCTCGAGGCCCTGGACCCCCTGCCCTTCCACCCCCCCCTGCCCTCCCGGGCGGAGGGGCCTCCAAGCCTAGAGGTCCTGCGCCGCTTCCTGGAGGAGTGCCCCTTTAGGGCTTACCTGGAGCGTTTCACCACCTTGGGGGAGGAGGGAGCCTCGGGCTGGCCTCTTCTGGCCAAGGCCCTGGCCCAGGACCCCGAGGCCGAGGCCCTGAAGGCGGACGGGAACCTGGGGCCCTGGCTCCTGGCCCATTGGGAGCGCCTGAGGGAGATGAAATTTTACCGTTCCTGGGGGGGCAGGCGCTACGAGATGCGCCTGGACGGGGTGCGCCGGGTGGGCAAGGAGGTCCACCTCTACCGCCTTCTCCCCCAGGGGAAGGAGGCGGACCTGGGGCGGCGCTGGACGGAGTGGAAGGCCCTGGAGGCCCTTCTCGCCCGGCAGGATGTGGAGGCGGTCCATCTCTGGGTTTGGCCCTGGCTGGGAGACCCCTTCCCCTACCGCAAGCGCCCCTTCCGCAAGGGAGATAGGCTCGGGCCCTTGGAGGCCATCGCACCCAGGCTGGAGGAGGCTTGGGCCCTCTGGCAGGAGGGCCTCTTTCCCCCCAGGCCGGGGGGCTACTGCTACCGCTGCCGCTTTAAGGACGTCTGCCGAAAGGAGGCCACGTGAGGGTCTACGTGGCCTCGGCGGGAACGGGGAAGACCCAGGCCCTGGTGGAGGAGCTCGAGGGGCTTCTCCGAAGGGGGGTACCCCTGAGGCGCATCGCCGCCCTCACCTTCACCCGCAAGGCGGCGGAGGAGCTGAGGCGGCGGGCCCAGGAGGCGGTCTTAGGGCTTGCGGGGATGCCCCACCTGGAGGAGGCCAAACGGGAGGTGCACGGGGCCCTTTTCACCACCATCCACGGCTTCATGGCCGAGGCCCTGCGCCACACCGCCCCCCTCCTTTCCCTGGACCCGGACTTCGCCGTCATGGACGAGCTCCTGGCCGAGGCCCTCTTCCTGGAGGAGGTGCGAAGCCGCCTCTACCTGAAGGGGCTGGACGGGGGCTGGGATGGGCTTCTCCTCACCCTTTACCGGAAGCGGACCCTGGCGGAGCGCCTTTACCCCCTCCCTGGGGCCGAGGCGGTCTTCGCCCTCTTTGAGGAGGCCCTCGAGGGCTACCGGAGGCGGGCCTGGGCCGCCTTGGGCCCCTCGGACCTCGAGGCCCTGGCCCTCCGCCTCCTGGAGAACCGGGAGGCCCTGAGGCGGGTGGTGGAGCGGTTTCCCTTCATCCTCCTGGACGAGTACCAGGACACGGGCCCCCTCCAGGGCCGCTTCTTCCGGGGGCTAGAGGAGGCGGGGGCGGAGGTGGTGGCCGTGGGGGACCCCAAGCAGTCCATCTACCTCTTCCGCAACGCCCGGGTGGAGGTCTTCCGCGAGGCCATGGGGGGGGCGGAGGAGGTGCGCCGCCTAGGCCGGACCTACCGCCACGCCCGGAGGGTGGCCGCCTTCCTGAACCGCTTCGTAGCCCTCTTCGGGGAGGGGGAAGGGGTGGGGGTGGAGGTGGTGCGGGAGGAGGAGGGCCGGGTGGAGGTCCACTGGGTGGTGGGGGGGAAGGACCTAGAGGAGCGGCGGCGGACGGAGGCCGCCCTCCTGGCGCAGAGGCTTCTGGCTCTGGCGGAGGAGGGGTACCCCTTCCAGGGGATGGCCGTCCTGGTGCGAAGCCGGACCAGCTTCCCCCACCTGGAGGAGGCCTTCCGCGCCAGGGGGGTGCCTTACGGCCTCAGGCGGGGGCGGAGCTTCTTCACCCGGCCCGAGGTCCGGGACCTCTACCACGCCCTGAGGCTCATCCTCCTGGAGGGCTCCCCGGGACCCGAGGAGCGCCTCTCCCTCCTGGCCTTCCTACGGGGGCCCTGGGTGGGGCTGGATTTGGCCCAGGTGGAGAGGGCGCTGGGGAAACCTGACCCCATCCCCCTCCTCCCCGAGGAGGTCCAGAAGAAGCTCCTAGAGCTTCGCCAGTTGGCCGGGCTTCCCCCCTTGGAGGCCCTGAAGCGCCTGGCCCGGGAGGAGACTTTCCTGAAGCGGCTTTCCCCCAGGGCCCGGGCCAACGTGGATACCCTTCTCCTCCTGGCCGCCATGGAGCGCTTCCCCGACCTCGAAACTCTACTGGACTGGCTCCAGATACGGGCCCGGGACCCCGAAGCCTCCGAGCTTCCCGAGGGGGCCGAAGGGGTAAACCTCCTCACCGTCCACGGGGCCAAGGGGCTGGAGTGGCCTGTGGTGGCCCTCTTTGACCTCTCCCGGGGGGAAAGGTTCCAGGAAGAGCCCCTTCTGGTGGGCCTGAGGGGCGAGGTGGCCCTGGGGGGGGCCCCTGCCTTTGCCGAGGTCCGGAGGACCTTGAAAGGGGCCCAGGAGGAGGAGGCCCTCCGCCTCCTCTACGTGGCCCTCTCCCGGGCCAGGGACGTCCTCGTGGTCACGGGAAGCGCCACGGATCGCCCAACCCCTTGGGTGGAGGCCATGGTGGGCCTGGGTATCGGCCCAGGGAGCCAGGACCCCCTGGTGCGCCACCACAACGTGGGGGCGTTCCCCCCGCCTGCCCCTCCCCCCGATCCGCCCCCACCCCCGGTCCCCGCCCCCTACGCCCACCTCTCCTTTCCCAAAAGGCCCCTGCCCTCGGTCCTCTCCCCTAGCGCCTACCGGAAGCTCCAAGAACCCCTGCCCCTGGCCGAGGCCCTAGAGAAGGAGGCCCTCCCCGAGTTCCCCCGGGCCCTCGGCACCCTGGTCCACTACGCCATCGCCCGCCACCTGGACCCCGAGGACGAGGGGGCCATGGCGGGGCTCCTCCTCCAGGAGGTGGCCTTCCCCTTCGCCGGGGAGGAGAGGAGGAGGCTTTTGGAGGAGGTCAAGGACCTCCTCCGCCGCTACCGGGGGATGCTGGGCCCCTCCCTCGTCCCCTTGGAGGAGCGGGAGGAGGACCACGCCGAGCTGCCCCTGGTCCTGCCCCTCCGGGGTACCGTCTGGTATGGGGTCCTGGACCGCCTCTACCGGGTGGGGGGCAGGTGGTACCTGGAGGACTACAAGACCGACCACGAGGTCCGCCCCGAGGCCTACCGCTTGCAGCTTGCCCTCTACCGCCGGGCCCTGTTGGAGGCCTGGGGGGTGGAGGCCGAGGCCCGGCTGGTCTACCTGCGCCACGCCCTGGTCCACCCCTTCCTTCCGGAGGAGCTGGAGATGGCCCTAAAGGACATCTCCCCTGGGGAGGCCCCAGGGGAGGGGGTTTAGCGCTTGGAGTACTGGGGGGCGCGGCGGGCCTTGTGCTTGCCGTACTTCTTCCGTTCCACCACGCGGGCGTCCCGGGTGAGGAGGCCCAGGGGCTTGAGCCTGGCCCGGTAGTCGGGGTTGTACCGGAGAAGCGCCCGGGCCACGCCCAGCTTGATGGCGTCGATCTGCCCGCTCTTGCCGCCTCCCGCCACGGTGATGTAGGCGTCAAAGCGGCCCAGGGCGTCCACCACCCTGAGGGGTTCCAGGGCCGCCACCGCCCGCACGATGCCCTGGAAGTAATCCGTGAAGTCCTGGCCGTTTACCGTGACCTTACCGTTTCCGGGCCTTAGAAAAACCCGGGCCACCGCCTCCTTGCGCCTTCCGGTGCCGTAGTATTGCTCCATCGCTAGACCTCCAGCTTCACGGGCTTCTGGGCCTGGTGGGGGTGGGTGGGCCCGGCGTAGACCTTGAGGCGCTTGAAGAGCCTGCGGCCCAGGGGCCCCTTGGGGAGCATGCCCCTCACTGCGTGCTCCAGCACCCGCTCGGGGTGGGTGGAGAGCATCTTCTCGGCGGGGATCTCCTTGAGCCCTCCCTGGTAGCCGCTATAGCGGGTGTAGACCTTCTGCTTGGGCTTCTTGCCGGTGAGGCGGATCTTGCCGGCATTGACCACCACCACGAAATCCCCCATGGCCACGTTGGGGGTCCAGTCGGGGCGGTGCTTGCCCCTTAGGAGCGTGGCGATCTCCGTGGCCAGCCGGCCCAGGGTCTTCCCCTCGGCGTCTATGAGAACCCAGCGGGGTTCAATCTCTTTGGGCACGTACGTCTTCACCAGGGCCCTCCTTCTAGGCAGAACGCTCTTTCGTCCTTGCTGGGGGATCGGGGGACCCCGCAGGAACGCCAAAGAAGACACTACCACAAACCCCGCCCCTTCCGCCAGATGTGGTAGGCTGAAGTCCCGTGAACGGGGTTTCCGAAAGCTCTAAGCCTAGGAAGTACGTGTTCGTCACCGGGGGTGTGGTCTCTAGCCTGGGGAAGGGGATCCTCACCTCCTCCTTGGGGGCCCTCCTAAGGGCCCGGGGCTACCGGGTCACGGCCATCAAGATTGACCCCTACGTGAACGTGGATGCGGGGACCATGCGCCCCTACGAGCACGGGGAGGTCTTCGTCACCGCCGACGGGGCCGAGACCGACTTGGACATCGGCCACTACGAGCGCTTTTTGGACCTGGACCTATCCCGGGGCAACAACCTCACCACGGGCCAGGTCTACCTCTCCGTGATCCAGAAGGAGCGCCGGGGGGAGTACCTCTCCCAGACGGTCCAGGTCATCCCCCACGTCACCGACGAGATCAAGGACCGGATCCGCAAGGTGGCGGAGGAGCAGGGGGCGGAGATCGCCGTGGTGGAGGTGGGGGGCACGGTGGGGGACATTGAGAGCCTCCCCTTCCTGGAGGCCATCCGCCAGTTCCGCTTTGACGAGGGGGAGGGAAACACCTTTTACATCCACCTGACCCTGGTCCCCTATCTGGAGACCAGCGAGGAGTTCAAGACCAAGCCCACGCAGCACTCCGTGGCCACCCTGAGAGGCGTGGGCATCCAGCCCGACGCCATCGTCCTCCGCTCGGTAAAGCCCGTGCCCGAGGAGGTGAGGAGGAAGGTGGCCCTTTTCACCAACGTGCGCCCGGGCTATGTCTTCTCTAGCCCCAACGTGGAGCACCTCTACGAGGTCCCCCTCCTCCTCGAGGAGCAGGGTCTGGGCCGGGCGGTGGAGCGGGGCCTGGGCCTCGAGCCCCTCTTCCCCAACCTGGCCTTCTGGCAGGAGGCGGTGCGCGTCCTGAAGAACCCGGAGCGCACGGTGCGCATCGCCATCGCCGGGAAGTACGTGAGGATGCCGGACGCCTACCTCTCCCTCCTCGAGGCCCTGAAGCACGCCGGGATCAAGAACCGGGCCCGGGTGGAGGTGAAGTGGGTGGACGCCGAGGGCCTGGAGGGGGCCGACCTGGACGAGGCCTTCGCGGACGTGGCGGGCATTCTGGTTCCCGGCGGCTTCGGCGTGCGGGGGATTGAGGGCAAGGTGCGGGCCGCCCAGTACGCCAGGGAGAAGGGGATCCCCTACCTGGGGATCTGCCTAGGTCTGCAGATCGCCGTCATTGAGTTCGCCCGGAACGTGGCGGGCCTCCGGGGGGCCAACTCCACGGAGTTTGACCCCTACACCCCCCACCCCGTGATTGACCTCATGCCGGAGCAGTTGGAGGTGGAGGGCCTGGGAGGGACCATGCGCCTGGGGGACTGGCCCATGCGCATAAGGCCCGGCACCCTCCTCCACCGCCTCTATGGCCGGGAGGAGGCCTTGGAGCGGCACCGCCACCGCTACGAGGTGAACCCCCTCTATGTGGACCAGTTGGAGCGGGCGGGCCTCGTCATCTCCGCCACCACCCCGGGGATGAAGAGCCGGGGGGTGGGGCTGGTGGAGGCCATCGAGCTCAAGGACCACCCCTTCTTCCTGGGCCTCCAGAGCCACCCCGAGTTCAAGAGCCGCCCCATGCGCCCCTCGCCGCCCTTCGCCGGGTTCGTGGAGGCGGCCTTGAGGTTTTCTAGAAAACTAAAAACTTCATAACCAAAGGGAAAGACTAGGATGTAGAAAGCAAGCAAACTACTCTTCTAGTGGGTCATCGCTAAAGTGCGGACCCACAACTTCTTTGATTTTCTTAAGGATGAGCTTACCTCTTTCCTGTAGGAATATTTCATACTGGTCATCAGATAGGATTTGAGGATTGATCTCCCCCGTTGGAGTAAGGCGTACGGGGAAAAGGGCACCAGCCAGGCGCTTGTTTGCTTTGTATGTGCTCGTGCGCTTACCAAGTTCAGCTATGTATTCGGAAGGGTTTCTGTTTGATAACAGTTGGTTGCTTTCGCGAGTCAGGGGTACCAAATTTGCTATGGAGTCTACCTTCTTTTTTGCTCCAAAGGATCTAGGAAATATATGGTGTATTTCCAAATTGCTAGACTCTATTTTGGCCCCTGAGTAAAAATCTTCCATGATTGAGCGCCTCAAAAGAGCAAGAATAGCCTTATAACGGTTATCACTTTTTGCCAAATTTATCAAGGTGTCAAGGTCTAGTTTGACCGTGGGTATATCGTCAGCAGGAATCTCGCCTTCTTCCAGTAATTTTTGTAGGCTTCTATAATGAGTGAAGATTCTATAATTTGTTGCCCGGAAGCCACTTTGCAGGACATTTGAAAAAAACCATTGAACAAGCAAATCTCCCTTTCGGGCGAGAAACGCCTTTTGTTCAGAAGGTTCTAAACCAGACAAAACTCCAGCAAGGGCTACTAGCTGGCTTTCGCCGACGTAATACCTTGGTTCAAGCCCGCACTCATTTTGTGCCCATTTTATGGCCTTTACTAAAGCCTCAACCGCTTTGTGCCAATCCTTGTGGATGTCTTCTTTGGTTAATCTAAGCTGTTCACCGCGAGAAGGCTCCGTATTTTTTTCAAGGAGGACAATTATTTGCAGTATGCGCTCGCCGTCTACATCAAAATCACTGAGCACCTGATGTGAAGTGCGTGCAGTTTCGTACAGGTAACGCAGATCTGGATTGGGAAAATAGCGTGCAACGGCCAAATCAAAGGTGGTTAGACGTGTGCCCGTTGAGTTTATCGTTTCAAAAATCCGACAAATAGCTTCTACGCCTTCCTGGCCTTCCAGGAGGATGTAGGGTACTTCGTAGTTGCGGATGGTTTCGAATATTCGGCTAACTTTTTGGATTGCCTGCATAGCCTTTTCCTTTTCATCGCCAAAAAAGTCTAAAAAGTAATTAATGACATATTTTTGCTCCTCGCCTTCAATAACCAGGTCTGCTCGAATCCATCGTCCATTATTGCGCGTTGTATCTTTTGTCCTTCCTGAAGTCTTTTTGATCCAATCCGATCTTTCCTCTTGAAATGAATCGTAAATATCGTGTAAATCAAACCAATATGTTTTTGAGGGGTTGAGGTTCAGCAGCACACGAACGATAGAGGTCATTCTCTGCTGTCCATCTAAAATGAGCAACTCTTGCGCATCGGCTAATACCTCATCCTCTAAAGGTGTCTCGGGGGAAAAGTAAGTGTCTACTTCACTTGCCGCAACTTCGAGAGGCCTGGTACTTAGGCGAATTTCCGGGCTAGGCTCCAACAGGAGTAAGGAGCCAATGGGGTAATTGCGGGCGATTGAATCAATAAGTAAGGCAACCTGGGCTTCATTCCAAACGAAATCTCGCTGAAATTGAGGAAGCCTAAACTGGCCGACCTTGACTTTTCTCAATAGTTGGTTTATACGGAATGAGCCTGTCCGCACATACCGAGGTTATTACAATCAGCACATCTCTGTCAACGACTTAGGGCGAACTGCCTCGCCACCCGCCCGGAGAAGCCCCGGTTCAGGGCGAAGCGGAGGGCTTCCCTTTCCTCTTCTTCCGTGAGGGGACGGCCCAGGTGGTGGGTCACCGCCTTCAGGTAAAGCGCCTTGTCAAAGGGGGGGAAGGTGAGCACTAGCCCAAAGCGCTCGGCGAGGGCCAGGGTGTCCTGGAGCTCGTCCCACGAGGCGGGGTCGGCCCCAGGAAGGGGGTTTTCCCCCTGGTGGCGCACCAGGTGGCGGCGGTTGGAGGTGGCGAGGAGGAGGACGTTTTCCGGGGGCCCCTCGAGGCTTCCCTCCAGGAGGGCCTTGAGGGGGTGGAAGGCCTCGTCCCTGGGGTCCAAGGAGAGGTCGTCCAGGAAGAGGAAGAAGCGGTGGGGAAGGGGAGCCAGGGTTTCCAGAAGCCCTTCCAGCTGGCCCAGGGCCCTAAGCTCCACCTCCACCATCCGCACCCCCTCCAGGTGGAGAAGGCTTTTGGCGGCGGTGCTCTTCCCCGTGCCCCGGGCCCCGTAGAGGAGGGTGTGAAGGGCGGGCTTCCCTTCCAGGAAGCGCCGGGCGTTTTCCCGAAGGGCCCTCAGCTGGTCTTCGTAGCCCACAAGCTCGTCTTCCCGGGGAAGGCGAGGCTGGGAAAGGGGGCGCACCTCTCCGTCAAAGCGGAAGGCCCGGTAGAGGGCGTAGGGCCAGGGGCCATGGGCCTTGAGCACCCGAACCATGGCCTCGGGGTCCCGCTTGAGAAGGGCTTCCAAGGCCCCTTCCTCCGGGGGGGAGGGGGGGCGCTCTCCCAGGCTTCCTAGGGGGACTTCCTGTCTCAGCCGCTCCAACTCCAGGAAGTGGGCCTCGAGGTCTTGTTGTATTATATCCAAAAGCCCCGGGGTGGGCCGAAGGGCCCGCCAGGCCCAAGGAGCTTTTAGAAGGCCATGCGCCATGGCGTAGCCCCACGGCTCTCCTTGGGGGAGATCCAAGTAAATAAGGTCCAGAGGGTTTTTGGGTAGGTCCACGGATTCCATGATAAAAGCCCCAGGGGTTTCCCCCGGGACCCTTGGTGGGCCGCACAGGACTCGAACCTGTAACCCACCGATTAAGAGTCGGTTGCTCTACCGGTTGAGCTAGCGGCCCAAGCGCCAAAGGCCAGTGTAGCCGCCCCTTTCCCCTCTGTCAAGGGAAGAGGTGGAGGAGGGCCCGCCCCTCGGCCACCCGGACCCGGATGGGCCCCAGGGCCCGGTTCTCCAGGGTGCGGGTGGTGGCCTTGAGGCGGGTGGGGGGGAGGTCCCACCGGGCTCCCTCCACCGCCAAGGTGGCCTCGGGGAAGGGGAGGAGGCTGAAGGGGGCTTCTGGCTCCAAGGGGAGGGCGTGTTCTCCAGGTGAGAGGGGAAGGGTGCGCGTGAGGCCATCCGTGAGCTCCACCCGGGCGCCCCCCTCCGCCAGGAGGAAGGCGAGCTCCAGGTGGGCCAGGGTGTGGTCCAACCGCCCCCCGATGGCCCCCAGGAGGAGGACCTCCTCGGGAGCCAGCTCCAGGGCCTTCCGGATCAGGGCCTCCCCATCGGTCTGGTCTTTGTCCTGGGGGAGGAGGAGCCGGGGGGCGGCAAGGGCCTCCTGGAGCCAGGAGGGGCTAGAGTCCATGTCCCCGAGCCATAACTCCAGGGGCAGGCCCAGGGCTAGGGCGTGGCGGGCCCCGGAGTCTGCGGCCCAGAGGCGGAAGCCAAAAAGCCTTTCCTTAAGCCCCTCCGTCACCAAGAGGGGCCCTCCCAAGAGCAGGGCTAGCCTCATCCCTCCAAGGTTACCACCTGGAAAGCGTCCAGATGGAGGCCTACCCTCTCCCCCTCCCTGGGGCCCTCTTGGGCCTCCAGGTAAAGCCGCACCCCCCCGAGTCGCACCCAAAGCCCCACCCGGGGGCCGAAAAAGAGGCGCTCCTCCACCACGCCTTCCAAAGGCCCCCCCAGGGAGAGGGCCTTGGGCGGGAGGAGGTGGGCCTTGGGAGGAAGGCCCAGGGCCTGGCTCTCCTCGGGGGAAAGGAGGTTCTTGTGCCCCAGGAAGCGGGCGGCCCAGGGGTCCTTGGGGTGGGCGTAGACCTCCTCAGGCCTCCCCACTTGGACGATCCGCCCCTCCCGCAGGAGGGCCACCCGGTGGGCCAGGAGGAAGGCCTCCTCTTGGTCGTGGGTCACGAGGAGCGCGGTAACCCCCTCCTCCCGCAAGGTGCGGCGCAGGAAGAGGAGGAGTTCCTCCCTAAGCCTCAGGTCCAAGGCCCCCAGGGGCTCGTCCAGGAGGAGGAGGCGGGGCTTAGGGGCCAGGGCCCGGGCCAGGGCCACCCTTTGCTGCTCCCCTCCGGAGAGCTCCTGGGGGCGCTTCCCGGCGTGGGGGGTGAGCTCCATGCGGGCGAGGAGCTCCTTTACCCTCTCCTCCCGGGCCGCCTTGGGCCAGCGGGCCTCGAGGAGGCCGAAGGCGATGTTCTCGGCCACGGTGAGGTGGGGGAAGAGGGCGTAGTCCTGGAAGAGGAAGCCCACCTTGCGCCTCTCCGGGGGCAAGGAGGTGAGGTCCAGCCCTCCGAAGCGGACAGACCCCGCATCCGGCTGGAGGAGGCCGGCCACCAGCTTGAGGAGGGTGCTCTTCCCGCTCCCCGAGGGGCCGAGGAGGGCTAGGACCTCCCCTTCCTGGACCTCCAGCGCTATCTCCAGCCGAAACCCAGGGAAGGCCTTCCTCACCGCGAGCGCCAGCACCCCCCCATTAAAGCAGAGGCCCCAGGGGCAAGCCCTGGGGCAGGTGGGCCTCAGGCGGTTACCTCAGGCCCAGCCTCCTCCTTTCCTCCAGCACCTGCTGGGGGGTAAGCCTCTGCCCCCTGAGCCTCCTGACCTCCTCTGCGGTGAAGGGCCTGAAGCCCTGGACCTTCTTGTCATCCCCCCAGGCGGTGGCGATGTGGTTGAGGACGGCGGCGATTTCCTCGTCCCTCCACTGGTTGTAAGCGGGCATGACCCCGTTGTACCTCACCCCTCTGACCTCGATCGGGCCTTGGAGGCCCCAGAGGAGGGTCCTGATGAGGTACTCCCGCCCGCCCTGCTTGGCCAGGATCTCCGCCATATGCCCGGCCAGGGGTGGGAAGGCCCCCGGGATGCCCTGCCCGTTTGCCTGGTGGCACCCCGCGCACTGGGCGTAGAGCCTGGCCCCATCCGCCTGGGCCAGGGCCAGGCCGCCGAGAAGGAGAAGAGCCACTATCCCCTTTCTCATTTCTATCCTCCCGCAATAAGGGTATAGGGGTCGGGCATTACCCGTCAAGGGGCGGAGCCTTAGTCTTCCTTAAGGATCGGCTACACCGTAGGGGTGTATACGCTTGGACCGTTTGCCCTTGGACGGGACGGAACGCCTTGATAAGGTCCTCACGAAAATGTGTCCCGGGGGACCTTTGGCCTTGACATTCCCCTAACCCAGATGGTAGAGTACAAATGTCCCTGGGTGTACCCAGGCGGTGTATGCGGTGGCAACCATGCGCAGATGGGTCGTCCTAGCCATCTCCCTGGGCTTGGCCCTGGCTGCCCCAGACTTTGGCCGTTGGTACCCCTTTTCCGAGGCCCAGGCCCTGGCCCAGGCCCATGGGCGGCTCCTTTTGGTCTACTTCCATAGCCCCGCCTGCCCCTACTGCGACCAGATGAACACCTTCGTTCTCTCCGACCCCCAGGTGGACGCCCTTTTAAGGGGCCGCTACGTGGTGGCCTCCGTGAGCACCGCCATCCCCGAGGGGCAGAATCTGGCCCGGCGTTTCCGGGTGCTGGGCGTCCCCAGCTTCGTCTTCCTTGTCCACCGCAGGGGGACATGGGAAGAGGTAGGCCGGTTTTTTGGCAGCCGGCCGCGGGCGCAGTTTTTGGAGGAGCTGCGCCGGATGTGCGCCAAAGGAGGTGCGTGTGGATAGGCGAGCGTTTCTCAAGGCTACCGGCATGGCCCTTGGGGCTGTAGCCCTTTCGGGGCTTCCTGTGAGGGCCCAAGGCCTCGAGGGCGAGGACCTGGCCAACCTGGAGAAGGCCTTGCAGGAGGCTCTGGGCAAGGGCTTTAGGGACCTCACCCCCTCGGACCTGGTGAAGGTCACCATGCCCACCATCGCTGAAAGCGGGGCCAACGTGCCGGCGGAAGTGGAGGTCAACCTGCCCCCGGGCGAGGTGAAGGCCATCCACCTCTTCGCCGACAAGAACCCCACCCCTAGGCTGGCCAGCTTCATGCCCATGAAGGCCCTGCCCTATTACGCTACCCGGGTCCGCTTGGCAGAGACCAGCGCGGTGCGGGCGGTGGTGGAAACCCAAGACGGCAGGTTCCTCTTGGCCTCGGCCAGCACCCGGGTCACTGTGGGCGGGTGCGGTTAAGGGAGGTAGAGCATGAGCATCCGTGTGATCGTACGGCTGACCCCGGCTAGGCCCAAGGCGGGCGAGGAGTTCCGGCTCCAGGCGGTGGCCCAGCACCCCAACGAGCCCGGCACCCGCCGGGATGAGCGGGGCAACCTGATCCCCGCCAGGTACATCAACCAGGTGGAGGTCTTCTTTGAGGGGGAGAAGGTGGCCGAAGTCCGTCCCGGCCCCTCCATCAGCGCCAACCCCCTCTACGGCTTCAAGTTCAAGGCCGAAAAGCCAGGCGCCTACACCGTTAGGCTGAGGGACACGGGCGGGGACACGGGCGAGGGCACGGTTAGGCTGGAGCTGGCCTAGGCGCGGGCGCCCGGGAGGCCGGGCGCCTTTATGGAGGTTGGGTTATGCGGATGCGGTGGAAGGCCTTGCTATTCCTTCTCCTGGGGGCGAACCTCCTCCTGGGGGCCGCTTTGGGCCAGGAGGCGGACCCCCGGGAGGAGGCCAGGCGGCAGCGGCAGCTCCTCCTGGAGACCGCGGGGATCCTCCCCACGGAGCTCATCGTGGCCCAGGGGGAGGAGCTTTTCAACCGCAAGGGCCCTTCGGGCAAGACCATGGCCGAGTGCGACTTCGGCTTGGGCAAAGGGGTCTTAGAGGGGGCGGCCGCCAGGCTTCCCCGTTATTTCCTGGACACGGGAAGGGTGGAGGACCTGGATAGCCGCATCGTGACCTGCATGACCCGGGTCCAGGGCTTCAAGCCGGAAGAGGTGAAGCGCTCCGAGGTGGTGTCCATCGCCTTCTACATTGCCAGCAAGTCCACGGGGCAAAGGGTCCAGGTGCGCCTCCTCTTCCCCCAGGAGCGGGAGCTCTACGCCCTGGGCGAAAAGCTCTTCTACGCCCGCACCGGCCAGCGGGACGTGGGCTGCGCCACCTGCCACGTGACCTACGTGGGCCGCCGGGCCGGGGTCCTCTCCTACGCTGATGTCCTGGGTAAGGACAAGTCCTGGACCAACTGGCCCGCCTACCGCTACTCCAACGACCAGATCTGGACCATGCAGGACCGCATCCGGGCCTGCTACGGGAACATCGGCCATCCCGCTCCAGCCCTCTACTCCCTGCCCATCCTGGCCCTGGAGCTCTTCATGGCCTACCACGCCAATGGGGCGGTGGTGGAGGAGTGGCCCGCCTTTGTGCGGTGAGGAGGAGGCATGAGAAAAGCCCTTCTTTTCCTCCTTTTGGCCCTTCTGGCCTTGGCCCTGGCCCAGCGGTACTTCACCGAGGAGGAGCTAAAACCCATCCAGACTGGGGGTAAGGCCTACGCCGAGGTCTTCCTCAACCAGCGCCCCGACCAGGCCCTTTGCTCCCAGTACCGCAACCGCCTCCCCGCCGAACTTCTGCCCCAGTTCCTGGAGGAGCAACGGGCCCTCATCAGGTATCCCGCAGACGGGAGGCTCATGGGGGACTGGCGCAAGGGCGGGGAGATCTTCAACAACCTGCAGAAGGCCAACTGCTTCTCCTGCCACTATGGCTCCCCCGTGCACCTGGGTGGGGACGTGGGGCCCAGCCTGGAGAAGTACGGCCTAAACCGGGGCCAGTCCGAGGCCATGCAGCGCTACACCTACGAGGTCATCTACAACGCTTGGGCCTACTTCCCCTGCTCGGTCATGTACCGCTTCGGGGCCCTGGGAGGCCTAACCCCCGAGGAGATCGCCCACGTGGTGGCCTACCTCCTGGACCCGGAGTCTGACTTCAACACCAAGCCTGCAGTGGGGTCCCGATGAACCGCAGGGAGCTCCTCTTCCTTCTTTCCGCTCTGGCGGGCCTCTCCCCCAAGGCCCTTTCCCGGGTGTTGGAGGACCCCAAGGGACTCTACGACCTCCCACCCTATGGGGAGGCCACCTTGCTCTACTTCTCCGATCTCCACGCCCAGCTTTTCCCCCACTACTTCATGGAGCCCCCCAACCTCATCGCCCCCAAGCCCCTCATGGGCCGCCCCGGCTACCTCACGGGGGAGGCCGTCCTCCGCTACTACGGGGTGGCCCGGAAGACCCCCTTGGCCTACCTCCTCTCCTACCTGGACTTCGTGGAGCTGGCCCGGGCCTTGGGGCCCATCGGCGGTCTGGCTCCGCTTACCGCCCTCATCCGTCAGCAGAAGGCCCAGGTGGAGGCGGAAGGGGGCAAGGCCCTGGTCCTGGATGGGGGGGATACCTGGACCAACTCCGGGATTTCCCTCCTCACCCAGGGGAGGGCCATCGTGGACTGGCAGAACCGGGTGGGGGTGGACCACATGGTCTCCCACTGGGAGTGGACCCTGGGGCAGGAAAGGGTGGAGGAGCTCCTCGAGGCCTTCCAAGGGGAGCTTCTCTCCTATAACATCGTGGACGAGCTCTTCGGCGATCCCCTCTTCCCCGCTTACCGCATCCACCAGGTGGGGCCCTATGCCCTGGCCGTAGTGGGGGCCAGCTACCCCTACGTGAAGGTGGCCCATCCCGAGGAGTTCACCGAGGGCCTCTCCTTCGCCCTGGACGAGAGGAGGCTAGGGGAGGCGGTGCGAAGGGCCCGGGCCGAGGGGGCGGATGCGGTGGTCCTCCTCTCCCACAATGGCCTGCAGCTGGACGCCGCCCTGGCGGAACGGGTGGAGGGAATAGACCTCATCCTCTCCGGCCACACCCACGACCTCACCCCCCTGCCCTGGCGGGTGGGGCGGACCTGGATCGTGGGGGGAAGCGCCGCCGGCAAGGCCCTCATGCGGGTAGACCTCAGGCTCCGCAAGGGGGGGATCGCCAACCTCCGGGTTCGGGTCCTGCCCGTCCTTTCGGCCCATCTGCCCCAGGCGGAGGATGTGGAGGCCTTCTTGGAGGCCCAGATTGCCCCTCACCGCCAGCACCTCTTGGAGCCCTTGGCGGTCACGGAAACCCTACTTTACAAGCGGGACACCCTCTACTCCACCTTTGACCAGCTGGTAGGGGAGGCGGTGCGGGCGGTCTATCCCGAGGTGGAGGTGGTCTTCAGCCCTGCGGTGCGCTGGGGCACCACCGTTCTCCCGGGACAGGCCATCACCTGGGACCACCTCTACGCCTACCTGGGCTTCACCTACCCTGAGCTCTACCTCTTCTACCTCAGGGGGGAGCAGATCCGAAGCGTCTTGGAGGACATCGCCAGCAACGTCTTTAGCCCCGACCCCTTCTACCACCAGGGCGGGGACGTGAGCCGTACCGTGGGCCTCCGCTACGTCCTGGACCCCGACGCCCCCACGGGGGGCCGCATCCGGGACCTGGAAGTGAACGGGAAGCCCTTGGATCCCAACCGCCGCTATCTGGTGGCCGCCTACGGGGGGAGGCTCCAGCGGGTGGGGGAGGCCAAGCTGGGGTATGAGCCCAAGCCCATCTACGAGGTGCTAGCCGGTTACCTCAAGGCGGTGGGCCGGGTACGGATCCTGCCCCAGCCCAACGTGAGGGTCCTGGGGCGCAACTACCGCCTGCCCGAGGTGATGGGATGAAGCGAACAGGAGTTTTGCTCATAGGCGTTCTTCTCTTGGGCTTAGGGTTTTCCCAGGTGGGCCCTTTCAGGGCTCGCCTCGAGGCTGCCCTCCAGACCGGGGGAGAGGCTTTCCTCAAAGTGATGGGCTCCCAAGACCGGGGACAGGCCCTCTGCTCCCAGTACCGGGACAGGCTCCCCCCGGACCTCCTCCCCCTCTTCCTGGCCGAACAGCGGGCCCTCATCCGCTACCCGGAGGACGGCAGGCTCATGGGCGACTGGCGGAAGGGGGAGGAGATCTTCACCGACCCCAGGAGGGGCAACTGCTACGCCTGCCACTCGGGGGACCCGGCGGAGGTGGCCTACGGCACCGTGGGGCCTGACCTCCGGGGGTACGGGGCCCTTAGGGGCCAGTCGGAGGCGCTCCAACGCTACGTCTACGAGGTGGTCTACAACGCCTGGGCCTACTTCCCCTGCTCCCTCATGTACCGGGGTGGGGTGCAGGGCCACTTCACCCCTGAGGAAGCGGCCCACATCGTGGCCTTTCTCCTGGACCCTGAGTCCCCCGTGAACCGGAGGTGAGGATGAAGCGGACCTACCTGCTCTCTGGCCTGGCCCTCCTCGGCTTCGGGGCCCTCTTCGCCTACACCCAAGGTCAGAAGCCCCTGGACCCCTTTGAGGAGGCCATGCGGCAAAGGCAGATGTACCTGGAGACCTTCGGGATTCTGCCTGGGGAGCTCTACGTGGAGGAGGGGAGGGAGCTCTTCTACCGCAAGGGGCCCTCGGGGAAGACCCTAGAGGCCTGCGACTTCGGCAAGGGGCCCGGGGTCCTGGAGGGGAGCTACGCCACCTTGCCCAGGTACTTCCCCGACTCCAGGCGCGTGGAGGACTTGGAAACCCGGATTTACACCTGCATGCAGACCGTTCAGGGCTATAAGCCCCAGGAGATCAAGCGGGACGAGGTGCGGGCCATCGCCGCTTACATCGCCAGCTACTCCTCCAGGGCCAGGATGCAGGTGGTGCCCAAACACCCCCAGGAGCATGCCCTTTACAACCTGGGTCGGGAGCTCTGGTACATGCGGGCGGGCAACCGGGACATGAACTGCTCCGCCTGCCACGACCGCTACGCCGGGAGGCGGGTCCGCCTTTCCCCCCTGCGGAGCCCCAGCCAGGGCTTGGGTAGCGAGTGGCCCGCTTACCGGTTTGAGGCGGACAAGCTCTACACCATGCAGGACCGTATAGCCTTCTGCTACGATTCCATAGGCATCCCCGCCCCGGCCTACTACTCCGAGCCCTACATCGCCCTCACCCTCTACATCCTGGCCGAGGCCACTAGGGCTGGCCACGCCTTTGAGGAGCTGCCCTTCTTCACGAGGTAGGGATGCGCCGCCGGGACCTTCTCCTCGCCCTCCCCTTCCTGCCCCTAGCCCAGGGCCAGGGGCAGGGGGGAGAGGATTTTGCCGAGGCCTTTGCGGCCTTCATCGGGCGGGTCCCCCCGGCGAGCTACCTGGTCTTCCCCACGGAGGCCAGGGACCTCCTCCTCTTTGAGCCCTTGCTCCTGGACGTGCGCACGGCGGAGGAGAGGAGGCGGGGGCACATCCCGGGCTCGGTCCACCTCCCCGCGGGGGAGGTCCCCAGGCGGCTCAACGAGCTCCCCCAGGACAAGGAGGCCTTGATCCTTGTTTACTGCAACTCGGGGAGCGTCTCCATGGTGATCGCCGCCTACCTTCAGGCCCTGGGGTACAAGAACGCCAAGAACATCGCCTTTGGCTTCAAAGGCTGGCTGGATGCCGGCCTCGAGGTGGAGGTGGAGGGTTGAAGAAGCTTTGGGCCCTTTTGGCGGTTTCGGGCCTGGCCTTGGCCCAGTCCCTGGTGGTGGAGGTGAGGGGTTCCCTGGAGGAGGTGGAGGCCAGGACCCTCCAGGCCCTGAGGAGCGCGGGCCTGGAGCCTGACCGGGTCCTGAACCTGGGGGAGCAGGTGCGCCAGGTGACGGGCCCGGGCTTCCCCGAGTACCGCCTCGTCGTTCTCAAGCCCGGAGGAGGGAGCCTGGAGGCCGCCTCCAAGAACCCCATGACGGCCATCATCCTTCCCCCTACGGTCTTCATCACCGGGGAGGGGGAGAGGCACCTGGTGGGGACCCTGGACGGCAGGTTCCTCTTCGGCCTCATGGGGGTCTACGGGGGCAAGGTGCGGGAGCTTACCTGGCGCCTCGAGGCTGCCTTGGGCCAATTGGGGGTGGTGAGGCGGCTTTCCCCCCCCATGATGCCGGATCCCAGTAGCGGCTTGATGCCCGCCCTCCTCTACCGCGTCCCCTCAGCCCAGGTGGAGGACGTGGTCCTCATGGTGGAAACCGAGCTCACCTCCTTGGGGATGAACCTCCTCCCCAACGTCCAGGTGGGCCCGGTGACCGTGATCATGCCCTGCAAGAGCGAGTGGGCCCGTATAATGTTCCTCGCCCAGCCCGCCGGGGGTTTCGCTGCGCCCTGCCGCTTCTTCGCCATGCAGATGGGCTCGGATGTGCTGGTGGGGGCCATTGAGCCCATGCTCATGACCATCATGCCGGGGGTGATGGGCACGCCCGCAGTGCCCATGCTCCAGGAGGCCCGGCAGGTGATGGGCGCCGTTTTGGAGGCCGTGGGTGGGGTGCCTTACCGCCCGGGTCAATGAAGGGAGGGAGGAGATGAAGGTCAACCGGCGTCAGGTCCTGAAAACGGGGGCCACTCTTGCGGCGGCTGGGGCTTTGGGAAGCGGCGGATTCGCCCGGGAGTTCTATGCCCGTCCGCCCACCCTCCTTCCCCGCACCCGGGCTCCCCGGGTGGTGGTGGTGGGGGGCGGCTGGGGTGGGACCGCGGCGGCCCGCAAGCTCAAGCAGGCGGTGCCCGAGGCCGAGGTGGTCCTCCTGGAACAGCGGGGCTACTTCATGTCCTGCCCCATATCCAACCTCTTCCTGGCGGGGTTGCAGCCCTTGGAGTTTCTGGTCTTTGACTACAGCGAGGTGATCCGGGACGGCGTGGTCTTCGTCCAGGAGCGGGTCCTGGAGATCAACCGGGACCGCCGCCTCATCCGCACCACCGGGGGCTACCTGGCCTACGACCTCCTGGTCCTCGCCCCGGGGATCACCTACATGTACGAGGCCATCCCCGGTTACCCCGAGGCCAAGGACTTCCTCCCCGTGGGCTTCCGACCCTTTGAGCACGTCGCCCTTCGCCGCCAGATCGACCGCTTTGAGGAGGAGGGTGGGGAGTTCGTCATCTACATCCCCAACCCCCCCTACCGCTGCCCTCCCGGCCCTTACGAGCGGGCGGCCCTTCTAGCCTGGCGGTTCAAGACCAAAGGGGTCAAGGGTAAGCTCATCGTCCTGGACGCCAACCCCCAGCCCATCTCCAAGGCCCCCGGGTTCCTCGCCGCCTACAACGACCTCTACAAGGACTATTTGGAGTATATCCCCAGCACCACCATCACCGGCCTAGACTACGAGAAGAAGGTAATAAAGACCGAGCTCGGGGACGTTCCCTTCACCGTAGCCAACATCATCCCTCCCATGAAGGCGGCGGAGATCGTGCAGCAGGCGGGGCTTGGGGAAAGGTGGGCCAACATCCGCCTTCCCTACTTCTTCTCCGAAAGGGACGACCGGGTCTACCTCCTGGGGGACATCGTGGGCAACACCCCCTACCCCAAGAGCGGGATGGTGGCCTACGTCTCCGGCACCATCGTGGCCCGGCAGATCGCCGAACGCTTGAGGGGCAGGCCTCTGGCGGAGATCGCCCCCGAGCTCCCCACCAACATCTGCTACTCCTTTGTGAACTCCGAGGAGGCCATCTGGGTGGCCCACCAGCACAGCTGGGACGAGGCTGCCCGCCGGGTGGTCCAGCAGAGCACGGTGGACAACCAGCGCTCCAAGGCCAGCGGCGAGGCCGCCTACGGCTGGGCCTTGGGCATCTGGAACGACATGTTTGGCCCTGCCTGAAGGGCCAGGGTCCCGCCCCCAAGGGGGGCGGGATTTCCTACGCGCCCAAGATACACTAGGAGGGTATATGGACCGAAGGAAGTTCTTCCGGCTACTTGGCGTAGGGGGGCTTCTCTCCCTCATGAAGGCCAAAGCCCAGGGGTCCCCATGGACGGAAAAGACCTTTGAGACCCTTACCCCCTTGGGCACCCCCCTCTCCGAGTACGGAGGGCGGAGCCCCTTTGAAGAGGGCGTGGTGCGCTACATCTCCCCCAACCTGCGCACCCGCCACTCGGGGGCGAGCTTTGCCCCCATCGGGGATCTGGAGGGGGTCATCACCCCCAACGGCCTCTTTTTTGAGCGCCACCACGCCGGCGTGCCCCAGGTGGACCCCGAGGCCTACCGCCTGGTCATCCACGGGATGGTGGAGCGCCCCCTGATCTTCACCCTGGAGGACCTCAAGCGCTTCCCCTCGGTGACCCGCACCTACTTCATCGAGTGTGCCGGCAACGGGCAGAACGGCTACCGCAACCCTCCGGACCCAAGCCTCACCGCCACCCGCAGCCGCGGCCTGGCCTCCAACGCCAGCTGGACCGGGGTGCCCCTTGCCCTCCTCCTCAAGGAGGCGGGGGTGAAGCCCGGGGCCAAATGGCTCGTCCCCGAGGGGATGGATGCGGCCATGTACACCCGTTCCATCCCCCTGGAGAAGGCCATGGAGGATGTCCTGGTGGCCTACGCCCAGAACGGGGAGGCCCTCCGCCCGGAGCAGGGCTACCCCGTGCGCCTGGTGGTCCCGGGCTGGGAGGGGAGCATCCAGGTGAAGTGGCTCAGGCGCATCCTGGTCACGGACCTACCCGCCATGGCCAAGGATGAGACCAGCGAGTACACGGATGTGATGGCGGATGGTCGGGTCCTGGCCTTTACCTGGATCATGGAGCCCCAGTCCATCATCACCTCCCCCTCAGGGCTCCAGCAGATCAAGCCCGGCTTCCACGAGATAAGGGGCCTGGCCTGGAGTGGGTACGGCCGCGTCACCCGTGTGGAGATCTCCTTTGACCAGGGGAGGACCTGGAGGCGGGCTACCTTGGAGCCTCCGGTGGAGCGCTACGCCTTTGTGCGTTTCAAGATGCCCTGGTACTGGGACGGCAAGGAGGTGGTCCTTTGGAGCCGGGCCTGGGACGAGGCGGGGAATACCCAGCCCACCCGGGAGGAGTTCTTCAGGAGATGGGGGAGGAACAACCGCTACCACTACAACGCCATACAGGCTTGGCGCATCCAGGGGGATGGACAGGTGGTGAACGGGGATCAGCCCTTGGGTGGCCAGGCCTTTGGCCCCGCGGGGGGTTGCGGTGGGGAGGTGTTGGATGTTTAAGCAAGCCCTCTTGGCCTTAGCCCTGCTCGGACTAGCCTTTGCCGCCCGCTACGGTCTGGGCACCCCCATTGCGGAGGAGCTCATAGCCCAGTACGACCTCAGGCCCGTGGTCCTACCCGACGGCCGGGGACTTCCCCCTGGGGAGGGAAAGGTCGTGGAGGGAGAGCGCATCTATGCGGAGAAGTGCGCCTCCTGCCACGGGGCCCGGGGGGAGGGCTACCCCTTCAACCGCCTGGTGGCCGAGCCCTTCCCCATCACCCCGGACACGGATCCTGTGGAGTTTGCCATCGGCAACTACTGGCCCTACGCCACCACCCTTTTCGACTACATCCGCCGGGCCATGCCCTTTGGGGCGGCGGGCACGCTCACGGACGAGGAGGTCTACCATCTGGTGGCCTTCCTCCTTTACATGAACGGCATCACCGAGGCGGACACCCCCATCAACCAGAAGACTCTGCCCACGATCCGGATGCCCGCCCGGGAGCTTTTGGACTTGGACCCCGAGACCCGGCGCCGCTTCCCCTGGCTCACCCTGCCCTAGGATGGAGGCATGGCCCTTTCCCTGAGCGCAGCCTTCCTGGCAGGGGTGCTCTCCTTCCTCTCCCCGTGCGTGCTGCCCCTGGTGCCCACCTACCTCTTCTACTTGGGGGGGGAGCGGGGGCGCCCCGTCTTCAACGCCGTTTTCTTCGTCTTGGGCTTTGGGGCGGTGTTTTTCTTCCTGGGCCTGCCCTTCACCCTCCTTGGGAGCCTCCTCTTTGAACATCGCCAGACCCTAGCCCGGATAGGGGGGGCGGTTTTGGTGCTCTTCGGCCTCTACATGTTGGGCCTGAGGCCCAGGTGGGGGGTCTCCCTCCGCTACGAGGGGGAGACCGGCCGCCCCTTGGGAGCCTTCCTCCTGGGGGCCACCCTGGGTCTGGGCTGGACCCCCTGCATCGGTCCCATCCTGGGGGCCATCCTCACCCTCACCGCGGTGGGAGGGGGAGTGGGGTTCCTCCTGGCCTACATCCTGGGCCTGGCCGTGCCCTTCCTGCTGGTGGCCCTCTTCGCTGAACGCCTCAAGGGCTTTTTGAGGCGGGCGGGGCGGCTTTCCCACCGCGTGGAACTTCTTGCCGGCGTGGTCCTGATCCTGGTGGGGCTTCTCCTCCTCACGGACTCCTTCACCGCCCTTAACGCCTTTTTCCTTCGCCTTACGCCGGAGTGGCTGCAGAGGTACCTCTAGGACCTTTGTCCCGGCCCGATACCCCTAGACTGGAGAAGGCATGCTCTTGCGCCTGGTGGGTGTTTCCAAGCGTTTTGGCCGCGACTGGGTCTTGAAGGATCTGGACTTCGCCTTGGAGCGGGGAGAGGTGGTGGCCCTCCTGGGCCCCAACGGCTCGGGGAAGACCACCCTGCTGAGGCTTATGGCTGGCCTTCTCAAGCCCACCCGGGGGCGGGTGGAGCGGAAGGAGGAGGCCTTGTTTCTCCCCAACCCCCCGGCCTTTCACCGCCACCTCACCGCCAGGGAGCACCTCCTTTACGATCTGGCCTTCCACGGCCGGAGGGGGGATTGGGCCGGGGTTTTGCGCCGCTTCGCCCTGCCCTCTGACCTGCCCCTGGCCGCTTTCTCCAGCGGCATGAGGAAGCGCCTGGCTTTGGCCCGCCTCCTCCTCTTGCGCCCCTCCCTTTGGCTTTTGGACGAACCAGAGACCACCTTGGATGCCGAGGGAAGAGGGCTTCTTCTGCAAGTCCTTCGGGAGGCGCGGGAAGGGGGAGGGGTGGTCCTGGCCACCCACGACCGGGCCTTGGCCGGGACGGTGGCGGATCGCGCCCTGGAGCTAGGAGGAAGATGAGATCGGCCCAGGTTCGGGTGGCGCGGGAGGCGCTTCAACCGATGCGGCGGGTCTGGCTTCTCGCCCTGCGGGACCTGCGCCTCGAGGTGCGGGACCGGACCGGGATCCTCTCCCTCCTGGCCTTCTTCGCCGTGATGCTCTTCGTCATGGCCCTGGCCTTGGGCCCCGAGGAGGGCCCCTTGCGCCGGGCGGCCCCTGGGGTCCTCTGGGTGGCCCTGGCCTTCATGAGCACCCTCCTCTCCACCCGGGCCTTCGCCCTAGAGGTGGAGGAAGGCACCCTGGATGACCTTCTCCTCACCCCTGGGGGCAAGGAGTGGATCTACTTTGGCAAGCTCCTTTCCCAGGTTCTCCTCCTTTTGCCCCTAGGCCTCCTCGCCCTCCTCTTGGCGGCGGGCCTCTTTCACCTGCCTCTAGAGCGGGGGCTTCCCCTCCTCCTCACCCTCTCCCTAGGGGCCTTGGGCTACGCCAGCGTGGCCACCTTCTACGCCGGCCTCCTGGCCCGCCTGAGGGGACGGGAGGCCCTTCTGCCCCTCCTCCTCTTCTCCTTGGTGGTGCCCGTGGTCCTGGCCTCGGTGCGGGCCACGGTGGGCCTGGTGGAGGGGCTTCCCCTGGCGGAACTGGCGGACTGGTGGCGGCTCCTTTTGGTCTTTGACGTGGTCTACATAACCGCCTGCGCCCTCCTCTTCCCCGTGGTCATGGAGGGATGAGTTCACAGACTTCTGAGCCCTAGCGGACCTATACTCTACTTGGGTAGGAGGAACGAGATGCTAAAAGCGGCGAACCCTGAACGGCCCGATGCCCTCACTTGGGCCCTTTTGGCCTTGGGGCTGCTCCTGCTTCCTGCGGGGCTCCTCGTGGCCCTATCCGCTCCCCCGGACGTGAACCAGGGCTACCTGGTCCGGATCATGTACCTGCACGTGCCCACCGCCTGGCTGGGTTACCTGGCCTTCTTCGTCACCTTCCTCTACTCCCTCCTCTACCTCTTCCGCCAAAACCCTAGGCACGACCGGGTGGCCATGGTCAGCGCCGAAATCGGCCTGGTCTTCATGGGCCTAGCCCTGCTTACGGGCATGCTCTGGGCCAGGCCCACCTGGGGGGTCTACTGGACCTGGGAGCCCAGGCTCACCACCACCGCCATCCTCTTTGCCGTCTACGTAGGCTACTTCCTCCTCCGGGGGGCCATTGAGGACCCGGAGCTCAGGCGCAAGGCGGCGGCGGCCGTAGGGATTTTGGGCTTCATCAACGTGCCCATCAGCTACATGTCGGTGAAGTGGTGGCGGAGCCTGCATCAGACGCAGTCCATTGACCTCACCACGGGCAGGGTCATTCTGGCCCCGGAGATGCTCCAGGCCCTGCTATTCAACCTCCTCGTCTTCACCCTGCTCTACCTGGGCTTCGTGCGCTTCCGGGGCTTTGTGGCGGCCCTTGAGGCCAGAAAGGAGGAGAGTTGAGCGAGGTCTTCGTAACCTGGGTCTACGCCCTCACTTACCTCACGGTCTTCGGCTACCTGGCCTACCTCTTCTTCCGCTACCGGAGGGCGAAGTGAGGACCAAGCACCTCTTTGGCCTTCTCGTCATCCTGGGAGCGCTGGCCTACATGGTCTTCGGGGGGCTGGGGCAGAACCTGGTCTACTTCCTCACCCCCTCGGAGTACCTCTTGGAGGAGGCCAGGTACCAGAACCGCCCCCTGCGCCTCGGGGGCCTGGTCAAAGAGGGCACCGTCCAGTACGACAGGGACAGCCTGGAGCTCCGCTTCATCCTCACAGACGGGGTAGCGGAGGTGCCCGTCTTCCACCGGGGCACCCCCCCCGGCATGTTCCGGGAAGGCCAGGGGGTGGTGGTGGAGGGGCGCTTCCAAGAGGGCATCTTCCAGGGGAGTAACCTCCTCGTGAAGCACTCGGAGGCCTACCAGGCTCCCAAGGAGGGCTGGACCCCAGAGGAGGTGCGCAAGCTCCTGGAGGAGGCTAGATGACCCCGGCCCTCCTGGGTAACCTGGGAGTAACCCTTACCCTGGCCTTCAGCCTCCTGGGCCTGGTCCTAGCCCTCCTCGCCTACCTCCAGGGGGATGCCCGGTTCCTCAAGGGGGCGAGGCGCCTGGTCCTCCTGGCTTTCCTCGCTGCCCTGGCCGCCTTCCTGGCCCTGGAGTGGGCCCTCCTCACCCACGATTTTAGCCTGGAGTATGTGGCCCGGAACCACTCCCTCAACGACCCCCTGTGGGTGACCTTGGTGACGCCTTGGGCGGCCCTGGAGGGCAGCCTCCTCCTCTGGGGGCTCCTCCAGACCCTGTACACCTGGATGGCCTCGAGGCGCCTCCCCGACCCTTGGCGGGCCTCCTTGATCCTCTCGGTCCTCTTCAGCATCCAGGCCTTCTTCTTCGCCGTCATGGCCACGGTGGCCAGCCCCTTCCAGACCCTGCCCAACCCCCCAGCGGACGGCGTGGGCCCCAACCCCCTCCTGCAGAACCACTGGATGATGGCCGTCCACCCCGTCCTCATGTACCTGGGCTTCGTGGGCTTTTCCGTGCCCTTTGCCCACGCGGTGGCGGCCATGGCCACCCGGCGCTACCAGACCTGGGTAGAGGAAACCCAGTGGTGGACCCTGATCGCCTGGGGTTTCCTCACCGCGGGAAAGGTGGCGGGGATGTGGTGGAGCTACGAGGTCCTGGGCTGGGGTGGGTACTGGGCTTGGGACCCGGTGGAGAACGCCAGCTTCCTACCCTGGCTCCTGGCCACCGCCTTCCTCCACACCGCCTACGTGCAGCGGACCCGTGGGGCCTTGAAGCTCTGGAACTTCGCCCTGGTCACCCTCGCCTTCTCCGCTACCCTTTTCGCCACCTTCCTCACCCGCAGCGGGGTGATCATGTCCGTGCACGCCTTCGCTGAGGGGCCGGTGGGCTTGGTCTTCCTCTTCGGGTTCCTGGCCTTCTTCCTGTTGGGGATGTTCCTCCTCTACCGGGTGGGCCAGGAGGTGCAGGATCCCGTGGTCTTCCGCCTTTTCTCCCGGGAGGGGGCCCTGCTCCTGGGGGCCTTCTTCTTCCTGGGCTGGACCCTGGTGGTCCTCCTGGGCACCCTCTACCCCCTTTTGGTGGAGGCGGTGAGCGGGGCCAAGGTGAGCGTGGGGGCCCCTTTCTTCAACCAGGTCTCCATCCCCATCGCCATAGGCATCCTCCTCCTCATGGGCATTGGGCCCCTCCTGCCTTGGCGCCGCACCCGGCCGGAGGTCTTCCGCAACCTCGCCATCCTCCTCGGCGTCCTGGCCGTAGGAACCCTCATGGGCTTCCTCAGGGGCTATACCCCTGGGACCTCCCTGGCCGTGGGGCTCTTCGCCTACAACCTAGCGGCCATCCTCCTCCTGGTGGGGGAGGAGATCCGGGGTCGGCTCCGGGGCGGTCTCTCCCCTTGGGGCTTTTGGGGGAACAGGAGGCGCGTGGGTAGCCTGATGGCCCATCTGGGGGTGGCCCTTATGGCGGTATCCATTGCCTTCAGCCAGACTTACCGCGTGGAGCAGGAGCGGACCCTTTACCGGGGCCAGGCCTGGGAGGTGGGGACGGTGACCCTGCGCTTTGAGGGGGTGCGGGCCCTGGACGAGGGGCGGCGGTTCGCCGTGGAGGCCCTGTTGCCCACGGACCGTTTTGGGGAGGTGCGTCCCAGGCTCCACTTCTACCCCCAGATGAACGCCCCCCTGCCCTCTCCCCATGTGGTCTACACCCTCAAGGACGACTACTACTTCGTCCTCATGGACTTTGACCGGGAGAGGGGGGAGTGGGCCTCCCTGAGGGTCATCCTCACCCCCCTCGTCCTATGGATCTGGGTGGGGGGCGGGCTGATGGCCCTAGGGACCCTGTACATCCTCTGGCCCGCCTCGAGGCGGCAGGAGGCCAAGGGGGTGAGCCCGGCGTGAGGGGGCTTTGGTTCCTGCTGCCCCTGGCCTTGGCAGGGCTTTTCTGGTGGGGGATGCAGCGGGACCCTCGGGAGCTCCCCTCGGTCCTAGCCAAAGAGAGGCGCCCCGCCCCCGACTTCGCCCTGCCCCTGCTTCCCCCCTATCGGGAGGCGTGGGGGGAGACCTTTCGCCTGGGGGAGTACCTGGGGAAGAAGCCCATCGTCCTCAACTTTTGGGCCAGCTGGTGCTTCCCCGCCTGCTACGAGGAGGCCCCCATCCTGGAGGCCGCCTGGCGCCGCCACCGGGAGCGGGTCCTCTTCCTGGGGGTGAACGTCCAGGACCGGGAGCCGGAGGCCCTAAGGTTCATCGACCAGTTCGGCCTCACCTTTCCCAACGTCTTTGACCCCCGGGGACGGGTGGGGGTGGACTACGGGATGTACGGGGTCCCCGAGACCTTCTTCATCGACCAGGAAGGCCGGGTCTTGGCCCGGCACGCGGGCGCCGTGGACCAGGCCACCCTGGAGCGGTACCTGAAGGAGATGCTGCCATGAGGTTCCTCCTGTTGTTCCTTACCCTGGGCCTAGCCGCCTGGGCCCAAGAGGGGCCACCCCCTGACCTCTCCCCCGAGGTCTTCCGGATCGCCCGGGAGCTGCGCTGCCCCGTATGCCAGGGGGAGTCGACGGCGGAGAGCAACGCGGGCGTGGCGGTGGAGATGCGCCGCCTCATCGCCGAGATGCTGGAGGAGGGGAAGACCAGGGAGGAGATCAAGGCCTTCTTCGTGGAGCGATACGGGGAGTGGATCCTCTACGAGCCCCCTAGGCGGGGGCTGACCCTCTGGGTCTGGGTGCTTCCGGTGGTGGGGATCTTCCTCTTGGGCCTGGGGCTTTTCGCCCACTTCCGGCCCCACAAGCCCCTTCCCCAGGAGCTCCTGGAGGAGGCGGAGCGCCGCCTGAAGGAGCCGCCATCGTGATGGCCACCCTGATCTTCCTGGCCCTTTTCCTCCTGGCCCTCTTCCTGGCCTTGAGGCCCCTTTTTGGCCCCAAGGAACCCTTCCCCGAACCCCCCCGGAGGGAGGAGTTCCTCAGGGAGCTAGAAGTCCTGAAGGAGGAGGTGAAGGCCCTGGAGGGGGAGGAGAAGAAGCTGGCCCTGGCCCGGATCGTGGCCCTAGAGCGGGCCTTGGAGGGCTGGCGTCCCCCGAAGCCCTCTTCCTTGAGGCCCCTGCCCCTGGCCATTCTCCTCGGGGCGGTGGCCCTCCTGGGCGTGGGGCTTTGGCAGTACACCCTGCCCCGCCTGCCCGGGGAGACCACCGTGGCCGTCTTCCGGGTGGAAGAGGCCCGGGAGCTTAGGGCTCTGGCCGAAAGGGCCAGGAGAACGGGAAGCCCGGAGGACCTCCTCGCCTGGGGCCGAAAGGCCTATGAGCTGGAGGTCTACGAACAGGCGGCGGAGGCCTACCTGGAACTCTTGCGGAAGGAGCCCACCAACGTGGAGGCGGTCCGGCGGGTGGGCATCCTCTTCTTCATGTCCGGCCTTCCCGAGGCCCGGCTCTTCCTGGAGATCGCCCAGCACGCCGACCCTGAGGCGGCGGAGGGTTGGCTTTTCCTGGGGAACCTCTACTTCCAGGAGGGCAGGTACGGGGAGGCCATCGCCGCCTGGGAGCGGTACCTGGAGACGGGTGGGGAGGCCAGGGAGCGCGTCCAGGGCCTCATCGCCATGGCCCGGGCCCAGGCCCAAAGGGGGAAGGACGGCCGGGGGGTCTACCAGGCCCACTGCGCCGCCTGCCACGGGGCGGCTGGGGAAGGGGGCGTGGGACCCAGGCTCAAAGGGAACCCCGTCCTTAGGGTCCGGGAGGCGGTGCGGGAGATCGTCTTGGAGGGCCGGGGGACCATGCCCGCCGTGCCCCTTTCCCAGGAGGAGCTCGAGGCCCTCCTGGATTACCTGGAAAGCTTATAGCCATGAAGCGGCGCGACCTCTTCTTCTACCTGCCGGTGGCGGTGGCTGGGGGGTTTTTTGTCTGGTTTGGCGCCCGTGTCTACAACCTCCGCTTCCGCTCCCGGCCCCAGGCGGGGGAGCCCACCTGGAGGGAGGGCCCCAGGGTTCTCGTGGGCAGGAAGGGGGAGCTAGGGGTTTGGGGGGTCCGGTCCTTTGAGTACCCCCTGCCCACAGGGCCCTTGCGGGCCTTCCTCCTCCGCCTTCCCGAGCCCGCTCCCGGGGGGCTTTCCCTGGAGGAGGAGCACTACATCGCCCTAAGCCGCATCTGCACCCACCAGGCCTGCGTCCTGCACTACGTCCCCGACCCCGAGGCGGGCTCCCTCCTCTACAACTTCCGCCACAAAAGGCCCTTCCTGGGCTGCCCCTGCCACTTCGGGGCCTTTGACCCCCTCCTGGGGGGGAAGGCGGTCTACGGCCCGCCCCGCCACCCCCTGCCCCGCCTCAGGCTCGAGGCCGAGGGGGAGGACCTCTACGCCACCGGCCACGAGGTGCCCCTGAGGCCCATGGAGGGGGGCTAGCCCTCCTTGAGCCGCACCCGGACGAAGCGGTCCCTTCCCCGCTGGAGGACCAGGGGGCGGGAGAGGGTCACCTCGAGGCCCGGGTCCGCCACCACCTCCCCGTCTATCCTTAGGCCCCGGTTCCCGATGAGCCTCCTGGCCTCGGCGTGGGAGGGGGTGAGGCCCGCCAGGGTGAAGAGCCGGGCCACCCAGATCCGCCCCTCCTTGAGCTCCGAGGCGGGGATCTCCACCTCGGGGACCTCCTCGGGGATACCCCCCTTGGCCACCTCGTCGTAGCGCGCCTCCGCCCGCCTCACCGCCTCGGGGCCCGCCTCCTTGTCCTTCCCCAGGGCCTCCAGGCTGTAGCCCAGACCCTCGTAGAAGGCCCGGTCTATCCGGGGGGGGATCTGGGGGAGGGCGTAGGCGGCGGTGAGGAGCCGGGCCAGGACCCGGTGGGCGGGGACGGGGCCCGCCTTGAGGAGGGTTTCCACCTCCTCCTCCCCTAGGTCCGTGAGGAGGCGGAAGTAGTCCTTGAGGAGGGGGTCTGGCACCCGCATGAGCTTCTTGAACATGGCCTCGGGGGGCTCGGCCACCCCGATGTAGTTGTCCAGGCTCTTGGACATCTTCTCCTGGCCGTCTAGGCCCAGGAGGAGGGGCATGAGGAAGCAGGCCTGGGGGCTTTGCCCGTAGGCCCGCTGTACCTCCCGCCCCACCAGGAGGTTGAAGCGCTGGTCCGTCCCCCCCATCTCCACGTCGGCCCGGATGGCCACGGAATCGTAGGCCTGGGCGAAGGGGTAGAGGAGTTCGTGCAAGGAGATGGGGGTTCCCTCCCCATAGCGCTTCTTGAAGTCCTCCCGTTCCAGCATCTGGGCCACGGTCATGAGGGAGGTGAGGCGCACCACCTCCTTGAAGGTGAGGCCCTCCAGCCACTCGGAGTTGTAGCGGAGCTCAAAGAGCTCGGGCTCCTGCCTTAGGATCTTCCCCGCCTGTTCTACGTAGCTCTTGGCGTTCTCCCGGGTCTCCTCCAGGGTGAGGGGGGGGCGGGTCTTGCTCCTTCCCGAGGGGTCCCCGATCATCCCGGTGAAGTCCCCGATGATGAGGACCACCTTGTGCCCAAGCTCCTGGAACTGGCGCATCTTCCTCAGGACCACCGCGTGGCCCAGGTGGAGGTCGGGCCTGGTGGGGTCGGCCCCCAGCTTCACCGTGAGGGGGCGCCCCTCCTTGAGCTTCTCCAGAAGCTCCTCCTCGGGGATGATCTCCTCCACCCCCCGCTTGAGGAGGAAGAGGGCCTCTTCCGGGGATGGCCTAGGGTCCGCCATGAGGCCAAGTATACTGAAGCCAATGCGGAGCCTACTCCTTCTGGTTTTGGCCGCTTTGGGGCTTTACTGGTATGCGGAGCGGTACGGGCTCGCCGTAGGGTATCCCCCCTTCCTGCCCGTCTTTTACTGGAAGTACACGGGGGAGGCCCTATACCCCATCCGGGTCACCGGACTTTACGACAGCGTGAAGGTCGTGGTCTCGGGGAGCCTCCAGGAGGGTCGCCTCCGGGTGGCCCTCCTAAGGGACGGCCGGGCGGTAGGGGAGCGCGCCTTCGCCGGAGCCTTTCGGGAGGAACTCCGCTTCCCCGTCCAGGCGGGGGAGTACGCCCTCCGCTTCCGCCTCGAGGGGGCCAAGGGCCAGGTGCGCTACGACTGGGTGACCACCAAGTTTGCCCCTTGAGGCGGGGTGTGCTACACTTAGGCCTGGCTTGCCCCTTGGGGGCATTGAAGGAGAGCGATGGCCACGAAGAAGCCCAAGAGGAACCTGTCCGCCCTGAAGCGGCACCGGCAGTCCCTGAAGCGCCGGCTCCGCAACAAGGCTAAGAAGTCGGCTATAAAGACCATTTCTAAGAAGGCCGTCCGTTTGGCCCAGGAGGGCCAGGCGGAGGAGGCCCTCAAGATCCTGCGCAAGGCCGAGAGCCTCATCGACAAGGCGGCCAAGGGGTCCACCCTGCACAAGAACGCCGCCGCCCGCAGGAAGTCCCGGTTGGTGCGGAAGGTGCAGAGGCTCCTTTCCGCCGTGAGCGCTTAAGGGGGGCCCATGGGCAAGGGCGACCGCCGCACCCGCAGGGGCAAGATCTGGCGCGGTACCTACGGCAAGTACCGGCCCCGCAAGAGGAGGTGAAGGGCGCTACCCTCCGGGGCCCAGCTCCTTAGGCCCCTCGCCCTTCCATCTCCCAGGTGAGGTCCCTGAGGAGCCACCCCCGCCCCGGGGGAGAGATCTCCCCCGAGGCCAAGGCTTGGACCAAGTAGCGGCGCACGAGGGCTTCCGGAACCCCTTGGGCGATGACCTCCCCCAGGTTCTTGCTGCCGTCCAAGAGGCCTTGGAGCTGGCCGAACTCCTCCAGGGTTTTCCCCCTCCTTCCCTGGTAGCGGATCCTGAGGGCGTACCAGGTGTAGCGGCGAAGGGGGTAGAGGTCCCCCTCCCTCACCCCCATGTAGGCCCTCTCCATGGCGATGAGGAGGGGAACCCCCCAGGCCTTGGCGGCAGCGCGGACGCTCCTTCCCCCTTGGAACACCTCCAGGAGGGGGGTGGGCCGGATGGTTTCCAGGACCCGGCTGGGGGAGTCTATCAGGGTGCGGAAGCGGTCCCACTCGTCGTTGACCCGGGCCCATTCCCCTAGGAGGGTGGGGAAGGGCAGGAGGGGCTTTCCCCCGGCGGAAGGGCCGGCCCGGAAACGAAAGGGGCCCTCCTGGGGGTGCAGGGGGAAGGTGAAGAGGGCCTCGAGGCCCTCCCAGTCCAGGATGTTCGCCGCCACCACCTCCCCGGCGGCAAAGCGTAGGCTAAGGGGCAGGAAGCCTGTCCTAAGCTCTAGCACCCCGGAACCCCGGTGGCCGTGGATCAGCTCCAGGACCTCCGTAAGGGAGATGACGCTCAGGTCGCCTTCCACCGGTATCCCTCCCCGAATCCCAGGACCAGGATACGCCCCTCCCCTCGGTAGGCCCCCAGGGCCTCCATGACCCTGGCCTCTCCCCCCTCCGGCACCAAGGCGGCCACCGTGGGCCCCGCCCCCCCACGAAGGCGGCCAGGGCCCCGGCCTCCAAGGCCCCCTCTATGGCCTCCAGGACCCCCGGCATCAGGTGGGCCCGGTAGGGCTGGTGGAGGCGGTCCCGGCAGGCCTCCCTCAGGGCCTCGAGCCTGCCCGCGAAGAGGGCGGCGGGCCAGAGGGCGCTTCGGGCCAAGTTGTAGATGGCGTCCCCCAGGGGCACCTCCCGGGGCAGGGCCTCCCGGGCCAGGGGGGTGGGCACCTCGTAAGGGGGTACGGCCAGGACGAAGCGCACCCCTTCCGGCCTAGGCAGGGGGATGGCCAAGGGGGGGTGGCTCAGGGCGGCCACGAAGCCCCCGTAGACGGCGGGGGCCACGTTGTCGGGGTGGCCCTCCAACTGGGCCGCCACCCGGAAGACCCCCTCCCGCCCAAGCCTTCCCCCAGAAAGGCGGTCCGCCAGGGCCACCCCCGCCACCAGGGCAGCCGAGGAGCTGCCCATACCCCGGGCCAGGGGGATGGGGTTGTAGGCTTGCACGGCGAGGGGTTCGGGGGCAAGCCCAAGGGCCCGCATCCCCGCCCGGTATCCCTCGTGGATGAGGTTCTCCGTCCCCTCCACCCTTCCTTCCCCTTCGTAGAGGAAGGCGTCCTCTTTGGCGGGCTCGGCCTCCACCTCCAGGTAGAGGTCCAGGGCCACCCCCAAGGCGTCAAAGCCCGAGCCCAGGTTGGCCAGGGTGGCGGGGACATAGAGGCGAGGAAGGGGCTCCATGTGTCCCGCCCCAGCATACCAGGACTTTCCCTGGGGTCTTGACAAGAAGAAGAAGCCCTATCTTAGGGGTGGAGGTGGTACAATGAAGTTGGCAACGCTAGGAGGGCCCGTGTTTATGGTCTTTGGGTTGCCGGTGGCTATAGCCCAGGCCATGCCCTTCTCTCAAGAGGGGCTTTCTTGCCCATTGCCGGGCGATGAGATGGTGAAACCTCTAGAGGACCAGTGCTTGGACCCCGGAAATGGTGGTTCAGCGGTATGTGGGAGCTATAACTGCTTTACAAGGTGTGAGACTATAACCGTCAACGATTGCGTGTGGCGATGGATTTGCGCAACCTTTGCCGCAACATGTGTTTATTGGACCACGGATTCTAGGGGAAGGGCGGTTTGTGCAACAACAGCTTTTGTCTGCACTGCTTATGACTGGCAGCAAATTTGCACCCCAAGGCAGGAGGAAAGATGTCAAACGTATTGCGTTCGGTGAGCGCAAAGCTTCGGACTTTGGTGGATGTTGCCTTCTACTCTTCTTTAGCTGCGCTGCAATTTAAGCTGTGGCTCTCCGTTTTTGATAATCTTTTTCGCAATGGCAGGCTTGAAACCGGGGACGTTTTCGTGGTGTTTTTCCTCCTTCTGGCCCTCTGGTTTGCCTGGGGGCGTATAGGCCTACCTTATGCTAGCGCTCTTCTCGGAATCATCTGGGCTGCCTATCTCCAATCCCAACACTGATAAGGGACGAAGCTACCTTGCTTGTATTTTGGCCTCTAACCTTAGAGTGTGGGCGGACGGTTTCGTTTTCCCTCTTTGGAAATCTGGTTGCAGGGTGGTCGTCTATAGCTTAAAATGCTATGGAATGTGCGAGCAACAATGCCGGTAAGGGGGGATGGCAAGATGCTCCGGTTTGATGGAAAGCTTGCGAAAAGGCTTTTCTGGCTTGGTATCTTTGTGGCCTCTGTGATCCTCGGCTCCTTCCTGGGGCGACAGGGCATCTGGGGCGGGGTCCCGTTCCTTTTGGGTTTGGGGTCCGTGCTCGCCTTCTACTTCTTCTGGGGTGGCGGTGTGGCCTTTAACCTGCCCAAGGTTTGGGCCTTTTCCCTTCTTGCCGTAGTCCTTTTCTACCTCGCTTTTGGCTTTGTTTTTCCTGAGGCCTTGACCCATCGCTTGGACTCCCTGGCTAAGGAGCCCTTCATTGTGGGGGTTCTGTTGGGCCTCCTCCTTCTGAGGCCGGTACGTGAGCCGGGGATGCGCCAGGGGCCGGGAAGGCAAGGAGCCCATCTCGGTTTATGAGGAGACCCCGGGGCGGGTAAAGTTCTCTTCCCCTCTCCTTTGGGGGTTACCGCAGGAAAAAGGTGGGGGGAACCCGGCCCTCCTGGAGGCGCTTTCTTGCCTGGGGTAGGGCCTCCGCCACCTCCCGGGCGAGGAGGCCCACCCCCTTTTCCCCCGCCAGGAGGTCCCCCGCCAGGCCGTGGAGAAAGACCCCAAGCCGCGCCGCGTCAAAGGGCCTAAGCCCCGCCGCGAGAAGGGCGGCGATGGCCCCCGAGAGCACGTCCCCTGTCCCCCCCGTGGCCAGGGCGGGGTTCCCCGTGGGGTTCACGGAAAGCCTTTCCCCTTCCGCCACCACCGTGGGGTTCCCTTTTAGGACCACGGTGAGCCCCGTTTCCCGGGCTAGGGCCCGGGCGGCCTCCAGGGGGTCCCCGCTCACCTCCTCGGGTGGCCTTCCCAGAAGCCTTCCCGCCTCCCCGGCGTGGGGGGTGAGGACGGCCTTGACCCCGGAGTGGCGGTAGGCGGAGACCACCTCCAGGTGGAGGGCATCGGCGTCCAGGACCGTGGGGAGGCCCGCCTCGAGGGCCCGCATAGCCCAGAGGGGCCCCCAGGGGCCTCCCCCCATGCCCACGGCCAGGGCCTCCACCCGCACGGGGGGAAGGGTGGGGGCGGGCACGGGGTGGAAGACGGCCTCCATGGGCTCCAAGGGGGTCCCTTCCGGGGCCACCAGGTGGACGAGGCCCGCTCCCATGCGGTAGGCCCCGAGGGCGGCGAGGAGGGGCGCCCCGGCGTAGCGGAGGCCCTCCCCCCGGTACCCCCCCAGCACCCCCACCCGGCCCACGCTTCCCTTGTGGGCGGTGAGGGGGCGCTTCGGGAGGAGGGGCCTCAGGGCCTCCGGCGTGGCCACCTCGGGGAGGTCCTCCCGCTCCAGGAGGGCCTTGGGCAGGCCGATCTCCGCCAGGTAGAGCCTGCCGCAGGCCTCCCGCTCTAGGAGATGGGGGGTCTTGAGGGCGGCGAAGGCCACCGTGGCCGTGGCCCGGACGTGGGGGCTAAAGGGTAGGCCCGAGGGCAGGTCCAGGGCGAGGACGGGAAGGCCAGCTTGGTTCACCCGCTCCACGAGCCCGGCGTAAAAGCCCGTGAGGGGCCCTTTCAGCCCGGTGCCGAAAAGGGCGTCCACCACCACCTCCCCTTCCTGGAAGGAAACCTCCTCTAGGGGCCGCGCCTCCACCCCGTGGGCGAGGAGGGCCTGGAGGGCGAGGAGGGCGTCCCCGGTGTGGCCTTGGGCGGCATAGACCCGCACCCTAACCCCCTCCAGGAGGAGGTGCCGGGCGAGGACGAGGCCGTCCCCCCCGTTGTTCCCCTTGCCCGCGAGGACGAGGGCGGGGACCTTGCCGAAGAGCTCCAGGTAGACCCTCGCCGCCTTCATCCCCGCCCACTCCATGAGAAGCAGGCTCGGGTAGCCTAGCTCCACCGCCTTCCGGTCCGCCTCCCGCATGGCCTCTGGGGTGAAAAGCCGCATGGCGTCCTTAGGATACCCCCCGGCCATGGCCTAGGATGTGGGGTATGGGAGACCTTCAGGAGGCGAGAAAGCGGCTGGAGGGGGCGGGCAAAGTGGCGGTCCTCACGGGGGCCGGGATCTCCAAGCCCTCGGGGATCCCCACCTTTCGGGACGCCGAGGGCCTGTGGAAGAACTTCAACCCCCTGGACTACGCCACCCCCGAGGCCTACGCCAAGGACCCTGCGAAGGTCTGGGAGTGGTACGCCTGGCGCATCGCCAAGGTGCGGGAGGCGGAGCCCAACCCCGCCCACCGCGCCCTGGTGCGCCTCGAGGAGGCGGTGCTCAGGCGGGGCGGGGAGTTCCTCCTCGTGACCCAGAACGTGGACGGCCTCCACACCCGGGCGGGGAGCCGGAACCTGGTGGAGCTTCACGGGAACATCCTCAGGGCCCGCTGCGAGGCCTGCGGCCACCGCTTCCCCCTGCCCCAGGCCTTCACCCCGCCCCCCGCTGCCCCCGGTGCGCCCACCGGGCCCGGCCCGACGTGGTCTGGTTTGGGGAGTTCCTGCCGGAAGGGGCCTTTGAGCGGGCGGAAAGGGCCTTTGCCGAAGCTGACTTTGCCCTCGTCATCGGCACCAGCGCCGAGGTAGAGCCCGCCGCCTCCTTAGGGCGCATCGCCTACACCTCGGGGGCCTACCTGGTGGAGGTGAACCCCGAGCCCACGTCCCTCACCCCCTTGGCCCACCTCTCCCTGCGCCAGGGGGCGGTGGAGGGGCTGGCCCTCCTTCTTCCTTAAGGGCTTGAAGGCTTTTTAGGGGCCCCCACCGCGGCGAAAGCTGCAGTGGGGTACTTATACCCTTTTTGTTTCCTTCGCTCGGCCAGCTCAAAAAGCCTGCTGGGGACCTTCTGCTGGGGTCCCCATGCTGGCTTGGGCCAGCATGGGGTGGTATTAACCCTCTTCCCGCCTTCCCCGGAAGACCAGGCGGAAGGGGACCTCCTTGAGGCCCAGGTCCTCGCCGATGCGGTTTTTCAGGTAGTTCTCAAAGGCCCGGGTGACGAACTCCGGGTGGTTGACGAAGAGGACGAAGGTGGGCGGGGCCACCTGGGCCTGCGTGGCGTAGAGGATCTTGAGGGGCTTTCCCTTGAAGTTGGGGAGCTGGACCTTGCTGGTCCAGAGGGCCACCCAGCGGTTGAGCTCAGAGGTGGGCACGCGGGCGTGGTTCAGCCCGTGAAGGCGCACCGCCTCGCGGAAAAGCTTGTCCAGGTTCTGCTTGGTGAAGGCGGAAGTGTAGACCCGGGGCAGGTGCTCCAGGTGGGCAAGCCTTTCCCGGAGCTCCCGCCTGACCTTGGGGGCCTCCTCCCTCTTCACCAGGTCCCACTTGGTGATGGTAAGGAGGACGGGCTTGCCCCCCTCCAGGGCGCGGTTCGCCAGCTTCAGCTCCCGGTCCCCCACCTGGAAGGGGTCCACCACCAGGAGGACCACGTCGGCCTCCTCTATGGCCCGGAAGCTCCGCCGGATGGCGAGCTCCTCCACCAGGCTTTCCGGGCGCTTGCGGATGCCGGCGGTGTCCAGGAGGATGAAGCGGTTCCCTTCCCTAAAGACCTCCACGTCAATGGCGTCCCGGGTGGTGCCGGGCTCCTCGGAGACGATGACCCGCTCCTCCCCCAGGATGGCGTTGAGGAGGCTGGACTTCCCCGCGTTGGGCCGGCCCACGATGGCCAGGCGGAGGCCCGCCACCTCGGGCCCGGAGTCCATCTGCTTCACGGGAAGCCTCTGCCAGATGGCCTCCAAAAGCTCCCCTAAGCCCCGGGCGTGCTCGCTGGAGGTGGGGATGGGGTCGCCGAAGCCCAGGGCGTAGAGGGGGCCCAGGTAGGCCTCGTGGCTGGGGCTATCCACCTTGGTGGCCACCAGGAGGACGGGCTTGCCCTTCCGCCTCAGGTACTCCGCCACCTCGTGGTCGGCCGGGGTCGGGTCCGAGCGCCCGTCCACGGCGAAGAGAACGAGCTCGGCGCTTTCCAGGGCCTGGTCCACCTTCTCCTGGATCTTCTTCTCCCAGCGGTCCCCGGACCAAAGCCCCCCGGTGTCCACCAGGAGGAAGCGGCCCTCCTCGGTTTCCACCACGCCCTCCTTGAGGTCGCGGGTGACCCCGGGCACGTCGGCCACCACCGCACTCCTCCTGCCCAGGAGGCGGTTGAAGAGGCTGGACTTGCCCACGTTGGGCCGGCCCACGATCACGACCTTGTGCATCCTCACCCCAGGAAAAGGGGCGGGGAGGCCCCCGCCCGCACTAGGCCAAGTATAGCACATCCGGTATCCTACAGAGGCATGCAGAAGCTAGCCCTTTTCCTGCTCAAGCCTTTCGGCTGGAGTCTAAAGATAGAGCCTCTGCCGAGCAAGAAGTACGTGCTGATCGGGGCGCCCCACACCTCCAACTGGGACTTCATCGTGGGGCTTCTCGGGCTTTGGGGAGGGCGGATCCGCGCCCGCTTTTTGGGGAAGAAGGAGCTCTTCAGGCCTCCTTTGGGCTATCTCATGCGGGCCTTAGGGGGGATCCCCGTGGACCGCTCCCGGCGGGCCAACCTGGTGGACCAGGTGGCGGAGATCTTTAGGAGGGAGAAGGAGATCGCCATCCTCGTTGCCCCGGAGGGCACCCGGGGCAAGGCCCCCTACTGGCGCACCGGCTTTTACTACATGGCCCTGAAGGCGGGGCTGCCCATCGCCTTGGGCTACGCCGACTACCGCCGCAAGGAGGTGGGGATCGGGGGCTACCTCTACCCCACACCCCACGGGGGACATCCAGGGGGACTTCGCCCTCATCCGGGAGTTCTACCAGGACAAGGCGGGCCTTGGGCCGGAGAAGCAGGGCCCCATCCGCATCCGGGAGGAGGTGGTGGAGGCGGAAGCTGGGTAGCTTGGATCTTTTGGCCCTAGCTCTTTGGCCCATGGTCATGGGCCCTGGCGGTGGGGCGGGGGGAGTTGTACCGCTACGCCCTCATTCTCCGCCTGGTGCCCTGACCAAGACCACCACGGCCAGGGCGTGGGTGCGCTCGTGGCTCAGGGTGAGGTGGGCCAGGAGGCCCTGTTCCCGCATGGCGGCCTCGAGGGCCGGGGCGAAGCGCAGGAAGGGCTTCCTCCCCTCCATCCCCACCCAGACCGATCTCCAGGAGAGGCCCTCTGGCCAGCACTTCTGGAAGGCCTCCTTGGCTGCCAGGCGGGCGGCGAGGCTTGGGGCGGGGTCCTGGCGCGCCAGGGCGTGGGCTAGCTCCTCCTCGTGGAAGAGGCGCCTCAGGGCCCTTTCCCCGTGGCGGGCAAGGAGCCTCCGCACCCGGGCGATCTCCACCAGGTCGGCGCCCAGGGCCAGGATCACGGGACGATCCCCTCCAGGTACGTTTCCGGGAAGCCCTTGTGCTCCGCCATGTTCCCATCCTAGCCCTTGAGGGGGTCCTGCTTCCCGTGCTAAGGTGCCTGGGTGTTGCCCAGGGCCTTCCTCTCCCGCATGGCCGAGCTCCTGGGGGAGGAGTTTCCCCCCTTCCTCAAGGCCCTCACGGAGGGAAGGCGCACCTATGGCCTCAGGGTGAACACCCTGAAGCTTTCCCCGGAAAGCTTCCTGAAGATTTCCCCCTGGCCCCTAGAGCCCATCCCCTGGTGTGGGGAGGGGTTCTACTACCCCGAGGAGGCCCGGCCCGGCCCCCACCCCTTCTTCTACGCCGGGCTTTACTACATCCAGGAGCCCAGCGCCCAGGCGGTGGGCGTGCTCCTGGACCCGGGGCCTGGGGAGAGGGTCCTGGACTTGGCGGCGGCCCCCGGGGGGAAGAGCACCCACCTCATCGCCCGCATGGGGGGAAGGGGGCTTCTCCTCGCCAACGAGGTGGACGGCAGAAGGGTGCGGGGGCTTTTGGAAAACGTGGAGCGGTGGGGCGCCCCCATGGCCGTGACCCAAAGCCCCGTGTGGGCCCTGGCCGAGGCCTTTGGGGCCTACTTCCACCGGGTCCTCCTGGACGCCCCCTGCTCCGGGGAGGGGATGTTCCGCAAGGACCTGGAGGCGGTGCGCCACTGGGGGCCTTCCGCCCCCAGGCGGGCCAGCGAGGTGCAGAGGGCCCTCCTCGCCCAGGCGGCCCACCTGGTGGGGCCTGAGGGGGTTCTGGTCTACGCCACCTGCACCTTCGCCCCCGAGGAGAACGAGGGGGTGGTGGCCCACTTCCTGAAGGCCCATCCGGAGTTTTACCTAGAGGAGGCCCGCCTCCACCCCCTCTTCGCCCCCGGGGTACCGGAGTGGGGGGACGGGAACCCGGAACTGGCCAAGACCGCCAGGCTCTGGCCCCACCGCCTTCAGGGAGAGGGGCATTTCCTGGCCCGCTTCCGCAGGGAGGGCGGGGCCTTCAGCACGCCCCCCAAGGAGCGCACACCCCCCCTTTCCCCGGAGGCGAGGCGGGCCCTCAGGGCCTTCTTGGAGGAGGTGGGGTTTGAGCTGGAAGGGCCCATCCTGGAACGGGCTGGGCACCTCTACCTCCTCCCGGAGGGCCTCCCCGCCCTTTCCGGCCTGAGGGCCCCCGCCCCTGGGCTTTACCTGGGCAAGGCGCAGAAGGGCCGCTTCCTTCCCGCCAAGGCCCTGGCCCTGAGCTTTGGGGCCACCTTGCCCTGGCCCAGGATGCCCCCGCTGGAGCTTGCCTTCGAGGACCCCCGGGCCCTGGCCTTCGCCACCGGGGAGGGGGTGGCCTGGGAGGGAGAGGACCTTCCCCTGGCCCTGGTGGCCCTCAGGACCCCCGTGGGGGCCTTCCCCCTGGACTTCGGCAAGGCCAAGCGGGGGGTGCTGAGGCCGGTGGGCGTGGGGCTTTAGGGGCTTGGCCCCAGGAGGCCCAGCTGGGCAAGCTCCTCCCGCCAGAGGGCGAAGGCCTCCCGCAGGAGCCCTTGGGGCAGGGGGCGGACCGAAAGGCGGCCCAAACCCAGGGGCACCACCCAGTGGAGGCTTTCCGAGACCTTCTTTTTGTCCCGAAGGAGGTAGGGCAGAAGCTCCTCCCACTCCAGGGGAGGGAGCCTGGGGGGGGAAAGCCAGAGGAGGAGGCGCCGGATGGCAGGCAGGAGGTCCTCCCCGCCCAGGGCCCTTCCCAGGAGGGCGGCGTAGAGGAGGCCGTAGGCCACAGCGGCCCCGTGGGGAAGGGCGTGGCGGGTGCTGGCCTCGAGGGCGTGCCCCAGGGTGTGGCCCAGGTTCAAAAGCCGCCTCTTCCCCCTCTCCAAGGGGTCCTCCTCGGCGATGGCCACCTTCACCGCCACCGCCCGGGCCAGGTAGTCCGCCAGGGAGGGGCTTTCCGGGGAAAGGCCCTCCACCTCCAGAAGCCCCTCGTCCCCGGCGATGAGGCCGTGCTTGAAGGCCTCCACCAGCCCCTCCTGGAAGGTGAAGGGGGGAAGGGTCTGCAGGACCCCCACCTCGGCGTAGACCCCTTGGGGGAAGTGAAAGGCCCCCACCAGGTTCTTCCCCTCGGGGAGGTTGAGGCCCGTCTTCCCCCCCACGCTGGCGTCCACCACGGCCAGGGTGGTGGTGGGGAAGGCCAGGTAGGCGATCCCCCGCAGGTAGGTGGCGGCCACGAACCCCCCCAGGTCGGTGAGGGTCCCGCCCCCCACCACGAGGAGGGTGGCGTTCCGGGGAAGCCCCCTCCCCGCTAGCCAGGAGAGCGCCTTTCCGTAGATCTCCAGGGTCTTGGCCCCCTCGCCTCCCCCCAGAGGGAGGAGGTGGGGGACCCCTAGGGCCTGGGCCACCTCCTGGGCGAAGGGCTCCACCCGCTCATCGTAGAGGAGGGCGGCGGGGCCCTTGGGCCTCGGGACCTCCCTCAAGACCCCTTCCCCGATGAGGATGGGGTAAGGCGTGGGCTTACGGACCTCTATCCTTGGCATAGGCCCAAAGCTTGTCCACGATCTCCTCCACCACCTCCTCCACCCGCCTTCCGTCGGTGGAGACGTGGATGTGGGCCTCCCGGTAGATGGGGGCGCGGGCCGTGAGGAGGGCCTGGATCCGCTCCAGGGGGTTTTCCACCTGGAGGAGGGGCCTCTCCCCCGGCTTCCTTGTGGCCCTTTCTAGGATGGTCTCGGGGCTCGCCCAGAGGGCCACCACGGGGCCCCGCCCGAGGAGAGCCTTCCGGCTTTCCGGGTCCAGGAAGGTGCCCCCGCCCAAGGCCAGGACCAGGTAGTCCTTCTGGATGAGCTCCCGCACCGCCTCCTTCTCCATGCGCCGGAAGGCCTCCTCCCCCAGGTGGCGGAAGATGTCGGGGATGGAGATCCCCGTGTGGCGCTCGATGTAGCGGTCCAGGTCAATGAAGTGGAGCATGAGGGCCCGGGAGAGCTCCCTGCCGATGCGGCTTTTCCCCACCCCCATGAAGCCGGTGAGGCTCACGAAGGTGGCGGGGCGGGGCACCTCGAGGCGGGGGGCCATCCTACGCCCTCAATAGGCGCGCACCCGCTCCTGGTAGCGGGCCACCCGTTCCCGGAGTTCCTCTAGGGTATCCCCCCCGAACTTCTCCAGGTAGGCCTGGGCCAGGACGATGGCGGAAAGGGCGCAGAGGATCACGCTGGCGGCGGGGACGGCCGTGGTGTCCGAGCGCTCCCGGGCAGCATCTTTGGGCTCGTGGGTCACCACGTCCACGGTGGGGAGGGGTTGCATCAGGGTGGCGATGGGCTTCAGGGCGGCCCGGATGACGAGCTCCTCCCCCGTGGTCATCCCCCCTTCCAGGCCCCCCGCCCGGTTGGTCTTCCGGTAGAAGCCCCTCTCCGGGCTCCAGGAGATGGGGTCGTGGACCTCGGAACCCCGCCGCATGGCGTTCTCAAAGGCGGGGCCGATCTCCACCCCCTTGACCGCGGGGATGGACAGGGCCATCTGGGCTAGCCTCCCGTCCAGCTTCCGGTCCCAGTGGACGTGGCTCCCCAGGCCCGGCACCAGGCCGCGGAAGCGGGCCTCAATGACCCCCCCCAGGGTGTCCCCCTCGGCCTTGGCCCGGTCAATGCGGCGGATGGCCTCGGCCTCCGCCTCGGGGTCGGTCATCCTCAAGGGGCTTTCCTCAATCCGGGGCAGGAGGTCCCAGGAGAAGGGGACCTGGCTCCACACCCCCGCCATCCCCGGCACGTACCCCACCCCCTCCACCCCCAAAAGGGAAAGGAGCTTCAGGGCCACGGCCCCCACCGCCACCCGCATGGCGGTCTCCCGGGCGCTGGCCCTCTCCAGGACGTCCCTGAGGTCCTTGTGCCCGTACTTGATCCCCCCGGCGAGGTCCGCGTGGCCGGGCCGGGGGGCGGTGAGCGCCCTTTTGCGGGGCTCGTTCCCGGGGGCTGGGTCCATGACCTCCGTCCAGTTCCTGAAGTCGGCGTTCCGGATGGCCAGGGCCACGGGGGCCCCGGTGGTGCGCCCGGCCCTCACCCCTGCGCGGAACTCCACCCGGTCCTTCTCGATGACCATCCGCCGCCCCCGGCCGTAGCCCCCCTGCCTCCTTTCCAGCCAGGGGTTGATGTCCTCCTCGGTGAGGGGCAGCCCGGCGGGAAGCCCCTCAATGATGGCGAGAAGCTCGGGCCCGTGGGACTCGCCTGCGGTGAGAAACCTCATGGGCCCATTGTAGGGAAGGGGCCGGGGTAAAACCACCCCGGCCTCCCAAAGCCCCCTTAAGGCCTGGTGGCCGTCTCCTTCAGGATGTCGGCGGTGATGACCACCAGAAGCTCCCGGTCCGTGGTCTCCCCCGTGCGCTGCTTGAAGAGCTCCCCGATCAGGGGGATATCCATGAGGAGGGGTACCCCCTGGACGGTCTGGGTGTTCTCCTGGGAAACGAGGCCTCCCAGGACCACGGTCTGTCCGTCCTGCACCCGTAGGGTGGTGGTCACCACCTGCTTGGTGAAGCGGTCCACGTCCCCGTCCACCGGGTTGCGCTGGACGTTGCCGGAGACCTCGGCCCGGATGTTGAGGAGGATCTGCCCGTCGGCGGTGATCTGGGGGGTGACCTCCACGATGATGCCGATGTCAAAGGGCACCCGCTCCACCCGGTCCCCCACCACCCGGCGGATGAGGAAGGTCTCCCCCGACTGGAGGCGGGCGGTCTGGTTGTTGAGGACGGTCTGGTTCACGTCCCTGAGGGCCCGGGAAAGCCCTTGGCGCTGGAGGGCGTCCAGGGTGGCCACGATGTTCAGGGCGGCGAGGCTTCTCGTGGAGTCAAAGATGAGGGCCAGCCCCGAGTCTAGGATGCTGGCCACTAGGTTTCCTCCAGCGACGGTGTTCCACCTGAGCCCCAGGTTCCGGGTGACGTTGGACTGCACCTCCTGGATGCGCACCCTTAGGTTTACCTGGGGCACCTGCTGGTCCAGCTTCGGGATCAAGCCCTCCACCAGGGCCAGCTCCTCGGCGGTGCCGGTGACGATGAGGGTGTTGGTGCGCTCGTCCGCCACCACGGTGGCCTGGCGGGTCTGGACCCGCTCCTGGCCTTGCTGGACCTGGGGCCTTTGCGCCTGCAGGGCCTCTTGGAGGACCCTGGCCAGGTCGCTCGCCTTGGCGTTGGAGAGCTGGTAGGCCCGCTGGAAGATCGGGGGGCCCTGCTCCGGGGCCCGGTCAATCTGGGCCAGGAGGCCTTCCACCTCGGAAAGCTGCCTCTCCGTGCCCCGCACGGAGAGGACGGGCTGGCCGGGGACGGTCTGGACCACGATCCCCGGCACCTCCCGGGCCAGGAAGGGGGCCACCTTCTCGGCGTCGGCGAAGCGCAAGGGGAAGAGCCTGCGCACCGTGGCCTCCTCTCGGGGCGGGGCGGGTGGGACCGCCACATCGGCGGCCCTCAGGAGTTCGGCGAAGAGGGCCTGGTCGGCCTCGGTGGCCTCCAGGAGGAGGGCTTTGGGGTTTCCCGGGATGGCCTCGAGGCGAGCCCCCTTGAGCTCCCTCTCCAAAAGGGGCCCCAGACGGGCCCTGGCCTCCTCAAAGGTGAGGTTCTGCAGGGGGTAGACCCGGCGGAGGGTTCTGGGGAGGTCGGCGGCCTGGAGGAGTGCCGCCAGGCGGGCGTGGTCCTCCTCCGTGGCCAAGACGATGGCCCGTCTGGGGTCCGTGGGCACCACGCTCACCTGGACTCCGGGGAGGCGGGCCTGGAGAAAGGCCAGGAGTTCGGGGAAGGTGGCGTGGGTGAGGGCGTAGGCCTTCTCCACCAAGGGCCTGGGGGCCGCCAGGGGAGGCAGGGGCCGGAAGTCGATCCCCGCCCGCTTGAGGATATCGGAGAAACGGGCGTGCTGCTCCGGGGTGGCCAGGACGGAGAGGATGGCCTTAAGCCTCCCCCCTTCCTCCACCACGATCCAGTTCACGCTAAGCCCCGCCGCCTCCCGGGATAGGAAGGGCAGCAGGTCGTTCTGGACCCAGGCCTTGGCCCCTTCTATGTTGACCAGGGTGCGGACCTGCCCCTGGGGATCGGTCTCCGTACGCCGGTAGGCGATCTCGGGGATGCCCACGATGTAGGGCCGCCTCTCCGCCGCCCCCACGCGGCTTGGGGCATCCACGAGGGCGGTGATCACCTGGGTGGGCGCTACCACCACCACGTCGGGGGGCAGGAAGAGGTAGTCCAGCCCGAACTGGGTCCCGTAGGTGGCGAAGAGGAGGTCCCAGACCTGAAGGAAGGGCTTGCCCTGGAAGTCTAGCTTGATGTTGGGCAAAGGGGGCTGGGCCTTGGCCGGGTCCCCTGAGGGGTCGTAGGCCCGGTAGATGAGGGGCTGGAGACCTACGCTCCTGGCCAGGGCTTCCAGCACCACATCCAGGGGCAGGGTGAGCCCGGCCCTGACCTGGCTTTCCGAAACCTTCAGGTCCACCTTGGCCTGGAAGCGGGGCTCCTCGGGAAAGCTCCCTGCCAAGGCGCCCGCGCCCAAGGCGGCGAGGGCCAGGATAAGGGGCTTTATAAGTTTCACCGTTCACCTCCTGCTTGCGGGTCTTCCAAAGGGATCTCCAGGGTTTCGTCTTTCATGGCGAGCACCACGCGGTCGCCCTCAATGCGGCGGAGGAGCGCCTCGCTTCCCGGGATGGAGCTTCCTGCGGGGAGGACCAGGTAGCCCTCCTTACTTTCCAGGATAGCCACGCTCACCGGGCCCAAGAGGGTGCCGGAGAGCCTAAGCCCCCTTTCCTCCACCAGGGCCACCAGGGGGGTCTTGGGGGGGGTGGAGGAGGGGTAGCCCCGGGGCCCTCTGCCCCTGAGGCTGCCTGGGCGAGGGGAATCTCCACCAGCCCCGGAGGCGGGGCCACCCGCACGGGGGTGTCCAACTGGACCTCGGGCACCTCCACCTCGAGGGTGGGCCGGAGCACCTGGGGCGGGGGAAGCACCCCAGCGGTCCCCGGAAGGGGCCGGGGAGGGGTAGGGAGGCTGGGAGTAGGCAGAGGGGCGCCCTGGTCCACACGGACTGGGGCGCCCGTGGGCACGGGGCTGGGGCGGATGGCGGGGCGGGCGCCGCGGGGGTCGCGGGGGTTGGGGCCGGGGGGCTTCTACGATGAGGGGCACGAAGGGGTTGGGGGGTGGGGCCTCCGGCCTGGGTTGGGGAACGGGCAGGGCGGCGGGCCCCGCCGCCTGGACCGGGGAGGCGGCTGGGACCGCCTCCCTTCTGGGGGGTGGCTCTTGCCCTTCCGGTTGCGCCTGGGTGGTCTGGGACAAGGGGGGGATGGGGGGTACCTCCAGGGCCCTGGGGATCTCCTGTCCCTGGGGTGTGGGGGCCAGGGCCTCCTGGGGCACCTGGGTGGGCAAGAAGAGGCCTACGTACCAGAGGCTCACCGCAGAGACCAGAAGGAGTCCCGCCAAGAGGAGCTTGGTGGACTGGGGCAGATTGGCCCAGGCGGTGCTTAGGCGGGCTAGGGTTTCCTTCACCGCTCACCTCCTTGGGCTTCCAGGTCCCTGGCCAGCATGTAGAGGGTGAGGGTCAGGCTGGTGGAAAGCCTCGGGTTCAGTTCCTGGCCCTGCACGCTGAGGTTCAGCCCGGAGAGGGAGCTGAAGCGGGAGAGGCCCTCTAGGCGCCTCAGGTAGGCGAAGGTTTCCGGGAAGGGGGCCTCGAGGGAGAGGGCCAGGTTCACCGCCCGCACCTCCGGCACCGGGGCCGAGGTGGGGGAGCGGGTGAAGGAGCGCACCACCACCCCGCTGCGCTCGGCCTCCCTCAGGATCTCCGAGAGCACCTCGGCCAGGCGTTCCTCCCGGGGCAGGGCGCGCAGGGAGGAGGGCCGCCACCAGGGTCAGGGCCATGGCGATGAGGGCCCACTCCCGCCCTCCGAGCCTAGCGAGCACTGCCCTCACCCCCCACCGTTCCAATGCGGGCGCTGAAGGTGTAAAGCCCCCTTTCGTCCATGGACGCCCCTTGGAACTCTATGCCAAACCGCGGCGAGGTCTCGAAGGCCTGGACGAAGCGCACCAGGGCGGACTGGTTCAGGGCCTCCCCCTGGACGTTGAACTCCACCCGTACCCGCTTTCCGTCGAAGGCTCCTCCTTGAGCCTGCCGGAGGGCCTCCTCCTCCGGGAGGGCCCGGGTGCCCACGGAGCGCAAGGCCACGGGGAAGCGCCCGCCCTCCCGGGGAATCTGGGCGATGAAGGCGGCCAGGTACTCCGACCAGGGGACGAAGTCCTTGCGCAGGCCCTCGCGGATGGCCAGGAGGGCCTCGAGGGTCCTCCTCTCCCGCTGCAGCCGGTTCTGCTCCTCAATGAAGGGCCTCAGGGCCTCCACCTCCGCCCTCAGGGCGTCCCGCTCCGCTTTGGCCAGTGAGAGTTCCGTGTAGGCGGTGTAGTGGAGGATACCCAGGGTCAACAGGACCACCAGGGCCAAGAGAAGGGCGGAAAGCCCCCACCAGCCGGACTCCACCCGGCGGCGGAGGTTTTTGGGGAGGAGGTTTAGCCTAATCAAGGGGACCCACCCCCCTCAGGGCCAGGCCCACGGGCACTACGAGTTCGGGGCCCAGCTCCTTCAGCCTTTCCAGGTCAAAGCGCCTGGGGTCCACCTGAATGCCCTCCCAGGGGTTGGGGGTGACGAAGTTCACCCCCAGGGTGTCCGTGAGAAGGGTAGCCAGCCCCCTAAGGCGGCTCCCCCCGCCAAAGAGGTAGCCCACCTCCGGCTGTACCTCCCCAAGCTGCACCCGGAAGAACTCCAGGCTCCGGCGGATCTCCTGGGTGAGCTCCACCAGGACGGGGCGGATGGCGTCGTAAATGCGCGCCGGGCTATAGCGCTCCCGCTCCACGTCAAAGTCCAGGAGGAGCTCCTCGTCCTCAGTGGGGATGGTGGCCAAGCCGTAGGTGCGCTTCACCTCCTCGGCGCTAAGGTGGTCCAAGCCGAAGCTCTTGCCGATGGCCTCGGTGAAATCCTTCCCCGAGAGGGTCAGGACCCGCACCGCCAAGGGGCGGTCCCCTTTGGAAAGGACCAGGCTGGTGCTCTCGGCCCCGATCTCTATCGCTACCGCTACCCCCTCCGGGTCCCTGATGAGCTCCCCTTCCAAGGGGTAAAGCCCGGCGAAGGGTTTCACGTCCAGCACCACAGGGATGAGGCCTGCCCCCCTGAGGGCCTCGATGAGGGAGGCCACCGCCTCCTGACGGGCTGCCGCCACCATGACCTCCACCTGCTCCCCTTCCGGCACCTCGGCCAGGGGGTCCAGGGGGGCGAAGTCCAGGACCACCTCGTCAATGGGGAAGGGAATGTAGCGCTCCGCCTCCCAACGCACGGCCTCCTCCATCTCCTTTTGGGGCATTTTGGGGACCTGGAGGGTCCGCAGGATGACGCTGGGGTTGGGGACGGCAGAGACCACGTACCGCTTCCGGGTGCGGGCCTCAGCCAGGAGTTCCCGGATCTCCTGGGCCAGGCTGGCGGGTTCCGCCACCACCCCTTCCACCAGGGTTCCCGGGGGCATGGGCCGGGTGGCCAGGGCCTTCAGCGTGGGCGGGTAACCGGAGAGCTCCACCAGCTTTAGGCTGCCGGCGCCGATCTCCAGTCCCAAGGCCTCCACCCGGGGTTTGAATAGCTTTCTGAAGCCCGAGAGCACGGCGCCTCCCTATTCCACTTGCTTTGGGTGAAGCAGGCTGCGATTCATAACGAACCTACTCGCAGTATATACCCCTTCCCCCAAAATGGGGAAGGGGGGTCAAGGCCCATCCGCCAAGCGCAGGGCTGACCCACGGACCTGGACCACGAGCAAGTCCCTCCCCGACGTCCGGAGAGGGGGATGCCCGAAAGGCCTAGAGGGTTTTCAGCGCCTCCACCACCTTTTGGGTGAAGGCCTCCGTGGTGGCGTTGCCCCCCAGGTCCGGGGTGCGGGGGCCCCTTTCCAGGACTAGCTCCACCGCCCGCTCCACCCTTTTGGCCGCTTCTTTTTCCCCCAAGTACTCCAGCATCATGGTGGCGGAGAGGATGGCGGCCGTGGGATTGGCGATGCCCTGGCCGGCGATGTCCGGGGCCGAGCCGTGCACGGGCTCAAAGACCGCGGTGCTGTCCCCGATGTTGGCGGAGGGGGCGAGGCCTAAGCCCCCCACCAACCCGGCGGTGAGGTCGGAGAGGATGTCCCCTAGGAGGTTGGTGGTGACGATGACGTCAAAGCGCTCGGGACGCATCACGAGCTGCATGGCGCAGTTGTCCACGATGATGTCCTGCACATTGACCAAGGAGAAGTCCCTGGCTACTTCCCTGACCGTATCCAGGAAAAGCCCCTGGGTCACGGGGAGGACGTTGGCCTTGTGGGCGATGTGGAGGGTCTTCCGGGGTCGGCTTTCCGCGATCTTCAAGGCTACGCGCCCGATGCGCTCGCTGGCCCTTTTGGAGATGACGGCGTCGGCGATGGCCACGTCCAGGTAGCGCCTCTCCTGCTCCACGTAAAGCCCCTCGGTGTTCTCCCGGACGATGACGAGGTCCACCCCGGGGCGGCTTTGGGGTATGGGGCGGCTCTTGGCGGGGCGCACGTTGGCGTAGAGGTTCAGCCTGCGCCTCAGGTAGCGGATGGCCCCAAAGAAGCCCGGCACCTTGCGGGTGGGGCTGGTGGCGGCCCCGAAGAGGGTAGCGTGGCAGGAGAGGATTTTTTCCACCGTTTCTTCTGGGACCGAGACCCCTCTTCGCTCAAAGGTCTCCCAGCCCGCCTCGGCCTCCACAAACTCCAGGGGAAGGCCGGTGGCCTCCAAGACCTTCCTGGCCGCGGGCACCACCTCGTGGCCGATCCCGTCCCCCTCAATCAAGCAGATGCGGTACGCCATGCTGCCTCCGGTTAGGGGTATGCCCCCCCAAGAATATACACTACACCGCAAGGCCCTCTAGCCCCGCCAGGCGAGGAGGAGGAGCACCAAAAGGAGGTAGCCCAAGACCCTTAGGGCGGCCAGGCGGAGGGGGAGGCGAAAGCCCCCGGCCCTCAAGGCTCCCTCCACCACCACCCCCATGATGCCGAGGAGGATGAGAATATCTCCCGGGCTGATGGCCTTCTGCAGGGGAGGCAGGGGGATCACGTCCCCCAGGAAGGGGAGGCGGGTGGTCTCGTCCATGAGGGTGTGGACCGCATCCCTCCGTTCCCTCAGGAAGTCCTCCAGCTCGCCCAGGCCTGCCCTCTCCAGGGCGGCCAGGCTTACGGGCATGTGCCCCCCGTTGGCGAAGATGACCAAGGCGTTCAGGAGAAGCCCCAAGAGGACCAGGTGGAGGCTTTTGAGGTGGCGGTTTTGGTAAAGGCCGTAGCCCACCAGGAGGAGGACCAGCCCTTTGGCCAAGGGGCCCGCCCATTGGGGCTGGAAAAGGCCCCGGTAGGTGCCGTAGGCCAGGCCGCCCTCCAGGAGGGCCGCCAGCAAAAACGCCCAGGCCGCCCTTAGCTCTATTCCTCCGAGGTCCTTGGGCCGGGCTCCGAGGGCGAGGGCGAGGCCCAGGGCGAAGAGAGCGGCGGCAAGATAAAGCGTGATACGGATCCCTCCTTCTTTGCCTTGGCCTTGAGGTAGGCCTCCCGGTCGCGCCAGATGGGGTCTTCCTGCCAAAGCTCAGCGAAGGCCTCCACCAGGCGGGGGTCAAACTGGAGGCCGGAAAGCTCCTGCATCTCCCTTAAGGCCTCCTCCGGGGTCTTGGCCCTTCGGTAGGGACGGCCTGCGGTCATGGCCTCGTAGGCGTCGGCCAGGACCACGATGCGGGCCTCCTCGGGGATCTCGTGCCCGGCGAGCCTCCTGGGGTAGCCCCGGCCGTCCCAGCGCTCGTGGTGGTGGAGGACGACGTTGTAGACCAGGGGCTCGAAGGCGATCTTGGCCCCGGGCTTCAGCATCTCCGCCCCAAACTCGGGGTGCCTCTCTATGGCCTGGCGCTCCTCGGGGGTGAGGGAGCCGGGCTTCAGCAGGACGAACTCAGGGATGGCGATCTTGCCGATGTCGTGGAGGCGGGCTGCCCGGTAGACGGCCTGGGCGTAGGCCTCGTCCCCGTTCTTCACCTTCTTGGCCAGGTCCCGGGCGATCTCGGCCACGCGCTCGGAGTGGAGGCGGGTCTGGGGGTCCTTGGCCTCGAGGGCGTGCATCAGGGTTTCCAAGGTGGCCTCGTAGGCCTCCTCCAGGCGCACCTTCTCGTCCCAGTAGAAGCGGCTGTAGTAGAGGGGGATGAGGAAGAAGAGCACCGTCCACCCGCCCCAGTTGCCCAGGAGGGGGGTCTCATAGGCCCGGGCTAGGAGGAGGGCAATGGGGGAGAGGAGGAGGTAGCTTAGAGCGAGCCACTTGATGTTTTTCCCCCATGCTTGGCGCCAGGAAACTTTGTTTGCTAGGTGAATGGCGGTGGTTACCAAGGTGGTATTCACTACAAAGAAAGCTAAGGCGGCGGCGGCGATGCCCACCCCCGCGGACAGGTTCCAGGGGCCCATGTAGACGGGGTTCTGCTGGAAGAAGTGCCAAGCCAGGGCCGCCAAGGCGGTGGCCAGGCCGTTCTGGAGGCGATTGAAGAGGTCTTTATACCAGACCTTTCGGTTCCATTGAAAGAAAAAACTCAAGAGAGGGGCTATCCAGGGGGGTGTTAAAACGACTAGGGTCAGGGCGAAGATAAAGAATTGGCTCATGCTGGCGCTTAGGGGAAGGCGCACCCGGACCTGCACGCTCCAAAGCATGAGCCCACCCCAAAAGAGGAGCTCCAGAAAGCCCAAGCGGAGGGGGACATCCCGATACGCCCAGAGCAAGAAGCCCTCCAGGGCCAAGAAGGCCAGGAAGGCTGAGAGGACTAAAAAAAGTACCCTGGAGGGAGGAAGCTCCAAGCGCTTGAGGGCCATGGTAGCCCGAGTGTAGCAAACCTTTCCCCCTCACGCAATAGAAAAAAGGGCCAGCTAAACTGGCCCCGTCTTTACTCCCAGAATACAGAAGCCCCAGCCGCAAGCCCAAGCGCGATCAAGCTGCTGAGAAGAGCCAACACACGAGCGATCAGCTTCTTCATCTTCATCCCTCCTTTTCTCCCGCTCCCGGGGGGTCGGCCCCGTTTGCTTGGTTTTCACTCTAGAGGGACCGGTCAATGGTGTCAAGAGGGAAAGAATAAGTATGGAGACGGCAAAAAAACCTTATGAGATTACATTATTTTGGATGGGGTCAGATTTATACTACCCAGCTTAGCACATCCGGTGCCGGCTGGGTAGCGGGGCTGGAGCAACAGGGGCGAGACCTCCAGGGTCTGAGGGCGGAACCGCCTACAAAGCACTAGGCCACGTGGAAGGAAAGCCTCCCACGCGGGCCCAAGAATGCACCTGCTTGAATACACCCCTAGAATGCACGGGCAATACCGGAAAATACATGCGAAACCGCCCCGAGAATCACTGCCTCAAATACCTCTCTTGGAATCACAAGGGTTCTCTCAGCTTCCCACCCCCTTCGGGGCCATTGTAGCAAAAAACCGGCCCGCCCCAAGGGGGCGGGTCTTCCTGGTGCCGAGGGGCGGAATCGAACCGCCGACACCGCGATTTTCAGTCGCGTGCTCTACCGACTGAGCTACCTCGGCCTGGCGGCCCCGACGGGACTCGAACCCGCGATCTCCCACGTGACAGGCGGGTGTGTTAACCAACTACACCACGGGGCCCAGGGTTGGTGCCGGGTCGGGGGCGTCCGACCGGGCATCTAGGATGATATGCCGGGGGAAGGGAAAGTGTCAAGCTTGAGCTGGGCCGAGGTCTTCGCCTACCACCGCACCCGGAGGGGGATTGGGGGGCGGAGCCTCCTGGTGGACCGGGGGGAGTCCGGCTACAAGAACCTCTTCCTGCCAGACGGGCGCATCCTCTACATGGGGGAGGGGAAGCGGGGCCACCAGGAGCCCACTGGGGGAAATCTCCGCCTCCTCCTGGCCCACCGGGAGGGAAGGCCTTTAAGGGTCTTCCTGCGGGAGGCCCCAGGCCGCTGGCGGGACCTGGGGCCCTTCCGGGTGGAGGGGTGGCGCTACGCCCTCCTGGAGGAGGAGGGGCGGTACGTCTACTGGTTCACCCTCGCGCCAGATGAATGCGGAGGAGGCCCCTAAGGGTCAGGTCCTCGTCCACCAGGTCAAAGGAGGGGCAGATGGGCCTTAGGGTCTCGGCGAACCCACCGGTGGCGATGACCAGGGCCTCCCCCGCCTCCTCCTTGAAGCGGCGCACCATCCCCTCCACTAAGGCGGCGTAGCCCAGGACCAGGCCCGAGCGGAGGGCCTCGAGGGTGTTCTTCCCCACCACCCCCTTGGGAGGGACCAGGTCAATGCGGGGGAGCTTGGCCGTGCGCTGGGCCAGGGCGTCCGCCGCCGTCTGAGGGCCGATGGTGATGGCCCCGCCCAGGTAGCGGTTTGGGGCCTCCACCAGGTCAAAGGTGGTGGCGGTGCCGAAGTCCACCACGATGTAGCGGCCCGTGGGGCTAGGGTAGGCCAGGGCCCCCACGGCGTTCACCAGGCGGTCTGCCCCCGCCTCCTTGGGGTTTTCTATGGCCACCACAAGCCCCGTGGCCTCGGCGTCCACGACCCGGGCCTGGACCCCGAAAAGCCCCTCAATGGCCCGCCCCATTTCCCGCTCCACCGGGGGGACCACGCTGGAGAGGATGGCGGACGTGGGCGGGGGGAGGCCTTCCAGGGTGAAGAGGTTTTTGAGGAGGACCCTATACTCGCTTTCCATCCGCATCCGGTCGGTGTGGATGCGGAAGTGGGCGATGAGCCTCTCCCCCTCAAAGAGGCCCAAGGCGGTGGAGGTGTTGCCGATGTCCACCGCCAGGAGCATCAGGCCTCTTCCTCCCAGGGCTCCAGGACCACCCGGGTGGTGATCTCGGCGTTGAGGCTGGCGGAGACGGAGCAGTACTTGGTGTGGGAGAGGTGGACGGCCCTCTCCAGGGCCTCGAGGGTCACCCCGGGCCCCGAGGCGATGTGGGTCACGGTGATCTGGGTGTAGCGCCGGGGGTGGGTTTCCGCCCGCACCCCCTCCACCTCTACCCGGTAGCGGGCCAGGGGCTGCTTCTTCTTGGCCATGATGTCCACCACATCGTAGGCGGTGCAGGCCCCCAGGGCCATGAGGAGGAGCTCCATGGGGCGGGGCCCGGCGGCGGGCTGGTCCCCGTCAATCATCACCTTGTCCCCCTGCTCGCTTACCCCCAGGAAGCGGTGCCCCACCAGGTTGTAGACCACCACCTTCTTCGTCATGAGCCCGATTTTACCAGGCTTTCATGGAAGCCGCTAGAATGGGCGTGGATGCGGTGGCTCTTATGCCTCGCCTGGGTATGGAGCTTGGCCTTGGCCTTCCCAAGGGTGGGGGTGCACGAGGGCTTCACCCGCCTGGTCTTTGACCTGCCCTCCCCCCAGGTGGACTACCGCCTCGAGGAGGGGGAAGGCCTCCTCACCCTCTCCTTTCCCGGGCTTTCTGTCCCTGCCAGGGACCTGGTGGTCAACTCCCCCGAGGTGGCCTCGGTCCAGGTGGTGCCCGAGGGGAGGGGCGTGCGGGTCCTGGTGCGCCTCAAGGGAGCGGTGGAGGTCACCACCCGCCGCTTTGGCGACCCCGAGCGCCTAGTCTTGGACCTGAGCCTAAGGAGGGAGGCCCCGGCGAGGCCCCAGGCTCCTAGCGGGGCTCCTCCCCAGACCCGCCCTCCCAACCCCAGGAGGCCCGTGGTCCTCCTGGACCCTGGCCACGGGGGGGTTGACCCGGGGATGGTGGGGTACGTGGTGGAGAAGGAGGTGGTCCTGGACGTGGCCCTCCGCTTGAAGTCCCTTTTGGAGCGGGAAGGGGTGGAGGTCCGCCTCACCCGGGACCGGGACACCCACCTCTCCCGGGACAAGCGCACGGACCTCTTCCTGCGCTCCCAGATGGCCGACAGCTCCCAGGTGAACCTCTTCGTCTCCATCCATGTGAACGCCTCCCCCACCCGCACCGCCCGGGGGGTGGAGGTCTTCTACTTTGGCCGGGCCCAGGACCCCCGGGTCTTGGCCCAGGTGATCCGGGAAAACGGCGGAGGGGAGGTGGGCCGCCGCCTCACCGAGGAGGCCAGGAGCGCAGCGGAGAGGATCCTCTCCGACGTGGTGGCCCAGGCCAACCAGCGCTTCAGCCAGCGCCTGGCGGAAACCCTGGGGCACCACCTCTCCCAGGCCACGGGAAGCCCCTATAGGGGAAGCTTCCCCGGCGACTTCTTCGTCCTCCGCTACGCCAGGGTGCCCGCCGTCTTGGTGGAGATCGGCTTCGGGGATCACCCGGTGGAGGGAAGGCGGCTCCAGGAGTCCGCCTACCGGGACAGGGTGGCCCAGGGGCTTCTTTCCGGGGTCCTCACCTTCCTCTCCAACGGGGCCTTTTCCCGCTAGAAGGGAAAGGCCCGCAAGGCCTCTAAGGCGCTTTGGTAGCGTTCCTCCGGACGCTTGGCTAGGAGGCGTTCCAGGTAGTCCTTCTCTCCCCCCATCAGCCCGGGGAGGGGGGGGATGGCCCCTTGGAGGTGGCCCAGGAGGACCTCCTCCGGGGCCCCCACGAAGGGGTGCTCCCCGGAGAGGATCCAGTAGAGGATGATCCCGGCGGCGTAGACGTCCGCCTCGGGGCCGGGGCTTTTCCCCAGGACCTGCTCCGGGGCCAGGTAGGGGAGGGTGCCCACCCTTAGGGGCTTCCGGAAGGCCTCGAGCGCCGGTCCCGAGAGGTCAAAGTCCACCAGGCGGGCCTCGGCCGTGCCCGCCACGATGATGTTCTCCGGCTTCACGTCCCGGTGGACCAGGCCCTTCTCGTGCATGTGGCTTAAGGCCAGGAGGAGCTGGCGGAAGACCTCTAGGGCCCGGGGCCTCCCGGGCTTCCGGGCCATCCACCGCCCCATCTCCTCCCCGGGGGCGTAGGCCAGGAGGAGGGCGGGCCCCTCCTCCAGGTCCAGCCTCTCCAGGACGGGGTTGAGGTTGGGGTGGTCCAGGCGCTTCCCCACCCAGAACTCCCGGTTCCGCCGGGCCTCGGCCCCTTGGGGGAAGACCTTGAGGGCGTAGGGGGTGCCGAAGGGGTCAAAGGCCAGGTAGACCGTGGCCAGGGCTCCCTGGCCCAGGGGGCGCACCACCCGGTAGCGCTCTAGGAGGGTCTTCCCCGCCAGGCTCACCGCCCCCACTATACCCTTCCTCACCCCTTTCACCTGGAAGCCGGTAGGATTTTCCCGTGCGGGGCTTGGCGCTTTCCGGAGGTGGGGCCAGGGGGCTCGCCCACATCGGGGCCCTCGAGGTCTTCCTGGAGGCTGGGCTGGACTTCCAGGTGGTGGCGGGCACCAGCATGGGGGCCATCGTGGGCGCCCTCTTCGCCGCGGGCAAGTCCCCCAAGGAGATGCTGGAGGTGGCCCGCAAGACCCCTTGGCTAGGGCTTTTGGGCTTCTCCCCCCAGGAGGGAATCTTCTCCCGGAAGAAGCTAAAGGACTTCCTGGCGGAGCACCTGCCCCCAAGCTTTGAGGACCTGAAGCGGCCCCTGGCGGTAACTGCGGTGGACGTGGTCTCAGGGCGCCTCGTCTTCCTCACCCAAGGGGATTTGCCCGCCGCCGTCCTGGCCTCCGCCGCCTATCCCGGCCTCCTGGCCCCGGTGGAGCGGGAGGGGCGGTTTCTCTTTGACGGGGGAGTGCTGGACAGCCTGCCCGTGGACGCGGCCCGCTTCCTGGGGGCCACGGAGGTCTATGCTGTGGACGTGACGCCGGAGCGGACGGTGGGGGAGGTCCCGAGGGGCCTTCTGGCCCTGGCCCGGCGGGCGGTGGACCTCATGCAGTTCCACCTCACCTCCGTGCGCCTCACCCTGTACGCCCCCGAGGTGTACGTGCGCCCCCCCCTCCAGGGGGTGGGCCTGGAGGACTTCCGCCGCCTCGAGGAGATCGTGGAGGCGGGAAGGGGGGCGGCGAGGCTGGCCCTTGCGGATAAGGCGGGAGCGTTATGAAGGCGTTTTGGACCTATCTCTTCAAGGAGTGGTTCCGGCAGGTGGGAGAGGCCCTTCTGGTGGCCTTTTTGGTCACCACCTTCATCTTCACCACCGTGGGGGTGGTGGGGCAGAGCATGTTCCCCACCCTAGGGAACGGGGAGCGGGTCCTGGTGCCCAAGTGGGAGACCTGGCCCGTCCGCTTTGGCCTCAGGGAGTGGCGGCGGGGGGAGATCGCCATCCTGAAGCCCCCGGAGGGCACCCCCCACGCCACCGCCCGCTTTCCCGTCCTGGGCTTCTCTTTCCGTGCCTTCTTCATCAAGCGCATCGTGGCCGTCCCCGGGGACGAGGTCTACGTGGAAAGGGGGGTGGTCTTCGTGAACGGGGTGCCCCTGCCGGAGACCCACATCACTGACCGCCTCAACCCCTGGCCCGACTCCTTCCCCGGGGTCTGCTACCGGGACGGGCGCATGACCCGGATCCTCACCCAGCAGGGGGACTTCCCCATAGAGTTCCTCCCCGCCTACCTCAGGCCCCTCAAGGAGATGCTCCTTCCCCCTTCGGAAGGGGTCTTGCAGAGGAGCCGCCTGGAGGAGGCCTGCGAGGTGGGGCGGATCCGCCTCAAGGAGGGGTACTACTTCGTCATGGGGGATAACCGCACCCTGGGGGGCTCGGAGGATTCCCGCACCTTCGGCCCCGTGCCCAAAGAGGCCATCGCCGGCCGGGCCAGCTACGTCTGGTGGCCCATCTTCGTCCGCGATGGGAACGGCCTTCGCCTCAACCTGAGGCGGGTTTCCCCTCCCGAGGTGTACCAGGTCAGGTGAGGACCGCCACCAAAAGCCTCCCCGGCCCGTGGACCCCCTTCACCATCACCTGGCCGATGTCCGCGCTCTTGGAGGGGCCGGAGTGGAGGCCTAGGGCGGGGGGGAGGTCCTCCAGGGCGGCCAGGGCCTCGAGGAGGGTCCCGTATACCCTCTCCGCTTCCACGAAGACCAGGTGGGTGGGGGGGAGAAGGTGGACCCTTCTCCCCTCCTCGGAGGAGAGGGCCACCGTGCCCGTCTCCGCCACGGCGAAGAGGGCCTGGGACACCCCCAGGGGGGCCTCCTCCGGGGGGAGCTCGGGGAGGGGGGGCCTAAGGTCCTGGGGGAGGGTCTTCCCCAAGGCCACCCCGGGGAGGCCCTGGGCCAGGGCCTCCAGGAAGGCCCGGGCCTCCTCCCGCCGGACCAGGTGCCCCTCCCCCCCGTTTTCCCCAAGGCGCCTCAGGAAAAGCCCCACGGGATCGGGGATGGGGCTCGGGTGGAGAGGGCCTGGGAGCTCCGCCTTGGGGCGCTCCCCTAGGGCCCGCCTCACCCGGGAGAGGATGCGGCCCCTAGCGTCCACCTTCCCCCTCCAGTTCCCGCCAAAGCTCGTGGAAGGGCCTGGGGCTGGGCTTGACGGGGCCCCGCCCCTCGGTCCAGGCCCGGAGGAGGGGGAGGAGGTCCTGGGGGAGGGGAAGCCCCCTGAGGGCCCTAGAGAAGAGGCGGTAGAGCCTCGGGCTTTCCATGACCTTGCGGAAGGCCCTCATGGCCGCCCCTTCCCAGGCCGGGCTCAGGCCCTCGGCCACCGCCCGGTGCCGCCAGGTGAGGAGGAGCCTGGGGATGGGGATCTTCACCGGGCAGGCTTCATAGCAGGCCCCGCACAGGGTGGAGGCGTAGGGGAGGGGGTAGGCCTCCTCCAGGGAGAGGAGGCCCGGGTCCAAGACCGCCCCGATGGGCCCCGAGTAGACGTAGCCGTAGGGGTGCCCCCCCGTTTGGCGGTAGACGGGGCAGGCGTTGAGGCAGGCCCCGCAGCGGAGGCACCTCAGGGTCTCCCAGGCCTCGGGGTCGGCGAGGAGGGCGGTGCGCCCCCCGTCCACCAGGACCACGTGGACCTCCTCGGGCCCCTCCTCCCCCGCCTTGGCCGGCCCCTGGATCAGGGAGACGTAGGTGGAAAGCCGCTGCCCCGTGGCCGCCCGGGCGGTGAGGGGGAGGAAGAGGGCGAGGTCTTGGAGGCGGGGGAGGAGCTTCTCTATCCCCACGAAGGCCACGTGGACCTTGGGGAGGCTGGTGGAAAGCCTTATGTTCCCCTCGTTTTCCATGAGGGCGATGGTCCCCGTCTCCGCCACCAGGAAGTTGGCCCCGCTGATGCCGAGGTCGGCGGTGAGGAAGGCCTCCCTCAAGACCCTCCTCGCCACCCCCGCCAGCTCCTCGGGGCTGGCCTCGAGGGGGGTGCCGAAGCGCCCGTGGAAGAGCCTCCTGATCTCCTCCAGGGAGAGGTGGATGGCGGGGCCCACGATGTGGCTCGGGGGTTCCCCCAGAAGCTGGATGAGGTACTCCCCCAGGTCGGTCTCCAAGACCTCCACCCCCAAGGACTCCAGGAGGGGGTTCACCCCAAGCTCCTCCGTGAGCATGCTCTTGGCCTTGACGGCCCGCCTCACCCCCCGCCTTCTCACGATCTCCAGGAGGACCCGGTGGGCCTCCTCCGGCCCCTCGGCCCAGTGGACCTGGACCCCGTTTTCCCATAGGCGCCTTTCCGCCTCCTCCAGGTACCGGTCCAGGTGGGAGAGGACGTGGTCCTTCACCGCCTTGGCCCGCTCCCGCCACTCCCCGATTGGCACCTCCCCGTAGGCCCTGAGGCGGTTCCTCTCAAAGTGCAGGGTGGCCCCGGTGACCGCCTCCCGCACCCCGGGCTTTTCCTTTAGGAGCCTCGCCGCTTCTTTGGGATAGAGCCTAGCCTTGGCCTGCATACGCCTCCCAGAGGAGGGTGGCCAGGGGGGCCACCCTCAGGTTTACCCCTTTCCTTGCCATCCTTCCCGAGAGGTGGAGGAGGCAGCCCGCGTCCGTGGAGGTGAGGACCTCGGCCTCGGGGAGGGTGGCGAGCTTCCGGTCGGCCATGGCCAGGGAGACCTCGGGGAGCTTCACGCTGAAGAGGCCCCCGAAGCCGCAGCACTCCTCCGCCGCCTCCCAGGGGAGGAGCTCGGCCCCGGCGTTCCTCAGGAGGAGGAGGGGCTCCTCCCTTACCCCAAGCTCCCGGAGGGCGTGGCAGCCGTGGTGGTAGGCCACCCTTTTCCCCTTCAGGCCCTCCCCCAGCCTCTCCACCCCCAGGACCCGCACCAGAAACTGGGAAAGCTCGTAGGTCCTCTCCGCCAGGGAGAGGACCTCCTTGCTGCCTGGAAAGAGTTCGGGATAGTGGTTTTTCACCATGCTGGCGCAGCTTCCCGAGGGGAGGACCACGTGCTCCGCCTCCTGGAAGATCTGGAGGGTGCGCCCCGCCAGGGGGCGGGCCTCCCCCCAGTGCCCGGCGTTGAAGGCGGGCTGGCCGCAGCAGGTCTGCCCCCGGGGGAAGTCCACCTCCACCCCCAGGGCCCTGAGGAGGCGGACGGCCGCCACCCCAGCCTCCGCGTAGAACTGGTCCGCCAGGCAGGTGATGAAGAGGGCTACCCGCATTACCCTAAGTCTACGGCTTCCAGCCCGAGGGGTGGGCCCTGAAGGGCGGGGCCTGGCCCTGGGAGAGGTCGGCCCGGAAAAGCCCCGTGAGGGTGAGGCGGCCCCCCGTGCCCCTGGCCTCGGCCAGGGCCTTCTCCAAAAGCCCCGCCAGTTCCAGGAGGAAGCGGTCCTGCCGCTCTTTGGGTATGGGCAGGGCCCCCGGGGTGAGGCAGGCGGGGTGGGGCGTGGGGCAGGCCCGGGAAAGCCAGAGGGCCCCGCCCCGGAAGTAGAGGCTGTAGGCCCCCAGGTCCACCCGGTAGCCCGCTTGCAGGTGGTTCCGGTACTGGGGGAGGAGGGCCTGCCAAAGCTCCCGGGCCTCCTTGCCCTGGGGGCTTAGGGTGTAGCGCCAGGCGCCCCTTTCCCCTAGGCCTTCGCTGAGGCTCTTGGTGAGCCGCCAGTCCTGGGCCAGGGCCAGGGATAGGACCACCAGGAAGAAGGCCAAGGTCCGCATGGCCCTAGCTTATACTGGCCCCGTGCGGCGCGCGTTTGCCTTTCTCCTCTTCCTCTCCCTGGCCTGGGCTTGCGGGGACAGGCCCTACACCCTGGAAACCCAGGAGGGCCTCCTGGGAGGGGAGGAGATGAGCTACGACGGGGAGGCCCTGGTCTTTGAGGGCCGGGCCTGCCTGGAGGGGAAGGGCTTCCGCCTCGAGGCCCCCCGCATCGCCTACCTGGAGGCGGAGGGCGCCTTCCGGGCGGAGGGGCTTAGGGGAGAGGCGGAGGGTTGGCGGCTTGAAGCCGAACGCCTCGAGGGGAGGGCCCTAAGGGGGGTGCGCCTTTCCCGGGGGAGGCTTCTGGCGGAGGTGGCCGAGCTCTCCCTGGCCTCTCCCCCTGAGGGGAGGGGGGTCCTCCTCACCGCCCCCGCGTACCGGGTGCGGGCGGAGAGGGCGGCCTTTACCCGGGGAGAGGCCCGCCTCCGGGGCTTCCTGGCCACCCCTTGCCCCTGCGGGGAGGACCTGCGCCTTTCCCTAGAGGAGGCCACCTTCCTGGTGGACACCGGGGAGCTCAAGGGGGAGGCCAGCCTGGGGCTTTGGGGCCTCGAGGTGCCCCTGGGGGAGGCCCAGGTGGACCTGAACCGCCCCCCCAGGCTGGAAAGCCCCCTGGTCCTCTCCGCCTCCGAGACCGGGGGGTACACCCTGGGCCTCCAGGGCTTCCCCCTGCCCCGGCCGGGGGAGGAGGTGGGCCGGTGGGAAAGGCGCCTCACCCTCCTGGCCACGGGCCTCACCACCCCCAAGGAGGCCCTCCTCTTGGGCCTGAGGGAAGGGGGGCGGGGAATGGAGGTGCGCCTGGGCCACGGGGCCGGGGTCCGGGCCTTCTTTGACGACCTCCTCTTCGCCGCCACCCCCTCGCCTCCCGATGCGGACACCCCCCGCCTGGAGGCCCGCTACACCCCCCGCCTCTCCGTGGAGGGGGCCGAGCTCAGGCCCTTCCTGCGCTATACGGAGACGGGGAGGGCGGAGGGGTGGACCCTGGGCCTCGAGGCCCGCTACCCCTGGGCCCTCCGGGAGGGGCCCTGGTCCTTGGGGCTGGACCCCGGCTTCCTCCTGGCCCTCTACCCCGGGGCGGACCCCTACCTCTCCCTGGGAGGGGCCTTGCGAGGGGGCTATCGGGAGGGGGAGCTGTGGGCCGAGCTCGCCTACCGGGGCCGGTGGGAGCCCTTTGGCCCCAGGAACCGCTTCGCCTTTGAGGCCAGGCCCGAGGGGCAGCGCCTGGACCTGGCCCTGGGCTACGGGGCCCTGGAGGGACGCTCCTATCTGGAAAACCCCCTGGGAAACCGGCTGGTAGGGGTGGAGGTGAGCTACCAGGACCGGGCCCTGGGCCGCTTCCGGGTGGGCTGGCGGGAGGGGAGCTACCCGGAGTGGCTTTTGGGCTACGCCATGCCCGAGCCGGACCGGTCCTGCTGCCAGGCCCTCTGGCTTGCTCCCGAGGTGGGTCTTAGCCAGGAGGGGGTAAGCCGCTATGGCCTCACCCTCCGCCTCTACGACGGCTGCTTCGCCTACGAGCTCAAGGCCCAGAACGTCCTCAAGGGCCAGTACGCCGAGGCCACGGAGTTCTCCCTGACCTTTGCCCTGCGTCTACGGTAGAATGGGGCCATGCCGGAAGACCGCCTCCTGGAGCGCCTGGAGAAGCTGGAGGGGATCGTGGAGGCCACGGTCCAGGTCCTCCCGCCCCTTATCAACGACCTCTCCCGACGCATAGACGAGCTTCGGGAGGAGTTCAAGGGGGACCTTCGGGAAACCGAGGCCCGCCTCACGGCCCGGGTACAAGGGGTGGAGCTCCGCCTCCAAGGCGTGGAGGGGAAGGTTGAGGCTGGCTTGCAGGACCTCCAGGCCAGGCTAGAGACCCGGATGCAGGGTGTGGAGGATCGGCTAGGAGCCCACATAGGGGGTGTGGAGGGCCGGCTGGAGGGTCAGATCCAAGGGGTGAAGGCGGAGCTTTTGGATCAGGTCCGCGGGGTGGAGGGCCGGCTGGAGGGTCAGATCCAGGGGGTGGAGGGCAGGCTAGAGGTCCGGATCCAGGATGTAGAGGAGCGGCTGGGGGCCCGCATCCAGGATGTAGAGGAGCGTCTCGAGGCCCGGATTCAGGGCGTGGAGGAGCGGCTGGGGGCCCGCATCCAGGATGTAGAGGAGCGTCTCGAGGCCCGGATTCAGGGCGTGGAGGAGCGGCTGGAGGGGCAGATCCGGGAGGTTAAGTTGGAGCTCTTGGAGGGGGTCCGGGCCACGGAGGGCCGGTTGGAGGAGAAGATCCGCATCCTAGACGCCCGCTTGGAGGGAAGGCTGATGGCCCTCGAGGGGGGCCTCGCCGCCCATAGGCAGGAGGTCAAGGCCGAGATCAACACCGCCTTCAACAAGGCCATGCTCCTTTTCACCGCCATCGGGGTGGTCCTGGCCCTTCTGGCCCTCCTCCGCTAGGGGGGCGCTACCCTCAGGCCCCGCAGGAAGAGGTTCCGGTCCTCGGGGGGCTGGTAGAGGTCGTTGGTGAAGACCAGGGCCAGGGTGCCTTCCCCCGTGGTCTCCACCTCCACCTCCACCCGCCCCCGCACCTCCCCCTGCCAGAGGACCCGCCCTCCTTCCACCACCATGGCCCAAGGCCCCCGCCCCTGGGCCAGGGTGCCCTCGAGGACCATCCCCACCCGGGCCCTCCGGCATAGGGGGATCTCCAGGGCCCCGTTGCTGTAAAGCGCCCCCTCCTGGGGCAGGGGGCCAGGGGTGCAGGCGAGGGGAAGGGTCTTTTGGGTGGAGAAGGCCCTTTCCAGGAGGAGAAGGCTTCCCCCAAAGCCCAGGAGGAGGGCGAGGAGTCCCAGGGCCCACCCCCTCATGGCCCCACCTCCAAGGGGAGGAGGTACCGGGGGCGTTGGGCCAGGCGGTGCCCGCTGAAGAGGACGAGCCTGAGCCCGTACCGCCCCGGGGGGAGGTCTTTGGGGAAGGCGAAGACGATGGGCTTGTCCGCCTCCCACTCCCACCCGAGCCTCCGGCACGCTTCCTGGCACAGCCAGACCTGGGCCCGGTACCCCTGGCCTTGGAGCCGCACGATCCCCACCCCCTCCCCGGGGGGGATGGCGGCGTAGAGGAGGCTGGGGGGTGGGGGGCGGGCCGGGTGGCCAGGTAGAGGAAGGGGAGGCTTAGGAGAAGGGCGGAGGCCCCGGCCAGGCCCAGGGCCAGGGGCGGGCGGAAGCCCCGCAGGAGGGCCATCCCCCCCGCCAGGAAGAAGACCTCTCCCCGGAAGGGGCTCGGCACGCTGAAGGGGTTGTCCACCATGCCCATGGCCAAAAAGGCCAGGAGGAGGGCGAAGAGGGGGCCGTTCCCCCAGGCCCCGGCCAGAAACCCCCCCACCAGGAGGAGGAGGCCCAAGGCCCCGAAGAGGCCGCTTTCCCCCAGGGCCTGGAGGAGGTGGTTGTGGGCGAAGACCCAGAGGCCGCCCAAGGGCTTTAGGGCCTCGGGGCACCCCACCCCCCGCATCTCCAGGAAGGGGAAGAGGAAGCACTCCCCGAAGAGGACCCCCTTGAGCCTGTCCCCCAGGAGGTAGGGCCCCACCCCGGTGAGGGGGTGGGCCTGGAAGACCTCGTAGGCCCTAAGCCAAAGCCCCTCCCGCCCCGAGAGGTGGGTCTGGAAGAAGCGCTCGGCGATGGGCACCTCGAGGGTCCACGCCAGGAGGAGGACCGCCCCCGCCGTCCCCAGGGCCAGCCACCCCCGCCTTTGGAAGAGGACGCTGCCCGCCCCGCCCAGGGCCAGGGCCAGGAGCCCCCCCCGGCTGGCGGAGAGGAGGAGGACCGCGCCGCCCAGAAGCCCCAGGAGGACCCTAAAGGGCCAGGGGTAGCGGAGGTGGAGGGCGAGGAGGAGGCCCAAGGTTCCCATGAACCCCAGGCCCACGGGGGAGTGGAAGGGGTGGAGGAGCCTTTCCGTGGCCACCTTGTCCCCCAAGGCCAAGTAGGAGGCCAGGAGGGCGCTCAGGTAGAGGAGGAAGAGGCCGTAGCCCAGGGGCCTGAGGCCCACGGGGGCTAAGGCCACCCCCGCCCCCACCAGGCCCAGCACGTAGAGAAGGCGAAGAGCGGCCAGGAGAAGGGCCTCCCCTCCCAGGGGCAGGGCGGGGAGGAGGAGGGATAGGCCGTAGATTCCCAGGAGGGCCCAGGCGGCCTTGGGAAGCCTCCGCAGGTGGGGGAGGAAGAGGGGGCTCAGGAGGCTTAGGGGAGGGAGGAGGGGGCTTAGGGCCAGCCCCCAGGCCAGGAGCCGCACGGGCCTAAATATACCCGTAATACCACCCCATGCTGGCTGGGGCCAGCATGGGGGCCCCGGCAGAAGGTGCCCGGGAGGCTTTTCTGAGCTGGCTGAGCAAAGGAAACAAAAAAAGGGTATAAGACCCCTCTCAGGAAGAGGGGGTATAGTGGTTCCCATGAGGCTTTGGCCCCTGGCCCTTTTCTTCTCCCTGGCCCTGGCGGCCCGCTTCGCCGCCTTCAGCGTGGAGCCCTCTGGCCCCCAAAGGCTCAACCTAGACACCGGGGTCACCACCCTGCCCCAGGGCGGGGTCCTGGTGGACAACGAGAACGGCCTCCGCCTCAAGGCGGACTACATAGAGTACAAGGAGGGGGCCTTCATCCGGGCGAGGGCCTTAGAGCTCCTCTCGGCCAAGGAGACCTTCCGCGCCCAGACCCTGGAGCACGACATCCCCAAGGGAGAGGCCCGCTTCACCGCCTTGGCCTTCGCCAACGCCGATTTCAAGGACCTGCGGGCGGGGAGGGCCCTGGCCCTCTTCAACGAGGACATCGTGGTCCTCAAGGGCCAGGTGCGGGCGGCCTCCCCAGACCTTCAGGCCGAGGTCCTGGTGGTGGACCTGAAGGCCCGGGAGGCCTTGGTTCTCGGAAGCTTCCTCTACCGGGAGGGGAGGGCCACCCTGAGGGGCCAGGGGCCTGCCGCCAGGCTCCACCTCCGCTTCGCCGGGGACAAGGTCCAGGCCAGCACCAAGCTCCCCCCTGAGGCTTCCCGCCTCGCCACCTACGCCAACAAGCTCCCATGACCCTTTACCGCCACCTCCTGAAGGAGAGCCTGCCCCTCCTCCTCCTCACCCTCCTCTTCCTCACCGCCCTTTTTCTCTTCGGCTTCTTCTACGCCGGGGCCAGGTGGCTGGAGGGGGTGCCCATCCCCAAGATCCTTCGCTGGCTCTCCTACCACGTGCCCGGGGTGCTGGTGCAGGCCTTTCCCATCGCCTTGGTGACCACCACGGTCCTGGTCTTTGGCCGCATGGCGGCGGAGGGGGCCCAGTTCGCCCTCCTTTCCGGGGGCATCCCCCTCTGGCGGGCCGCCCTTCCCTTGCTCTGGTTTGGGGCTCTCCTTTCAGGGGTAGCCCTCTACCTCCAGGAGTACGTGGTTCCCGAGGCCAACAACCGGGTGCGGGTGGCCTGGTGGGACGAGATCCACACCCAGGGGGCGGGCCTTTTCCGCCTTAAGGGCGTGCAGATCCCCATCGGCCAGGGGAGGAGCCTCTACTTTGAGGACTTTGACATGGGGAGGAAGGAGATGGTGGGGGTGCGCATCCTCTCCTTCCAGGGGGAGGTGGGCACCTTCCTCTTCGCCGAGCGGGGCGCCTGGGAGGACAAGCGCATCACCCTAAGGGGCTACCGCTTCTACCGGGTGGACTTCGGCCAGGTGGAGGGGCTGGAAAGGGCGGGGGACCTCCTGGCCCAGGTGCGGCGGGTCTTCCGGGCGGTGAGCCGGGGGGAGGTGCTGGAGGTGGAGTCGGACCTTTCCCGGGCCCGGGCCATCGCCGACTACGCCGACACCTTCAGCTTCGGCCAAAACAGCCTCTCCGAGGCCTGGCGCAAGGCCCGGGATCCCTTTTTGCCCCCCCTGGAGCGGGATCGGGCCAGGCTGGAGTTCCACTCCAAGCTGGCCCTGCCCCTGGCCAACCTGGTCCTGGTCCTCCTTTCGGCGGCCATGGCCTTGCGCTATGGGCAGAGCACGGGGCTTGCCCTGGGGCTCAGCGTGGTCCTGGCCCTGGGGTACTACGGGGCCTTTTTCCTGGGGCGCTCCCTGGCCGGGGTGGGGCTCATCCCCCCGGAGCTTGGGGCCTGGGGGGCGAACCTGGCCTTTTTAGTTCTAGGGATCCGGGTCTTACGGTAGGAAGAGGGATATGCGCCCCTGTTTCCCCAAGCCCGTGCCCCGGATCTGGGGTGGAAGCGCCCTGGGCTTCGGCCCGGGGATCGGGCAGGTCTGGCTCTGCGAGGAGCCGCTTCTCGTGAAGCTTCTGGACCCGGCGGAGTGGCTTTCCGTTCAGGTGCACCCGCCCCACGCCGACGCCCTGAGGGTAGAGGGGAAGCCAGGGAAGTACGAGGCCTGGTACGTTCTCTCCCCGGGGGAGATCGTCTACGGCTTCAAGAGGCCCACGAGTCGGGAAGAGGTCTTGAGGCGGGCCCAGGAGGGAACCCTGGAGGCCCTTCTCCGGAAGGTAGCCGTGGAGCCGGGCCAGGTGGTCTACCTGCCCGCCGGGGTGGTCCACGCCCTGGGTCCCGGGGTGCGGGTCTACGAGGTCCAGACCCCCTCGGACCTCACCTACCGCCTCTACGACTACGGCAGGCCCCGGGAGCTCCATCTGGAGAAGGCCCTGGAGGTGGCCCACCTCCTGCCTGCCCCCATCCCCTCCCTCTCCCCCGAGCCTGTGCCTGGGGGAGCGATCCTCCTTTCCACCCCCCACTTCCGCCTCTACCGCTACCCCCTAGAGGGGGAGCTGGTCCTGAGGTCCGGGACTCCCCTGGTCCTCACCCTTTTGGAGGGGGAGGCCCGGCTTTTGGAGGAGGTCCTCCGGCCTCCAGCTACACTTCTCCTCTCCCCGGGGGAGGAGGCGCGCTTCCGGGGGGAGGGGCTTTTCCTGGGGGCGGGGTTAGGGGATGAGGCTTCGGACTAGGGCCTCGGCCTCCCTTAGGAGGGCCCCTACCGTCTTCTCCTCCGTGGCTTCGGCGTAGATGCGGAGGAGGGGTTCGGTGCCCGAGAGGCGGAAGAGGATCCAGGCCTCCCCGTAGACCCACTTGACCCCGTCTAGATCCTCTAGGCCTGCAGGGGAAAGGCCCGCCAGGGGGCGGGGTTCCCTCAACTTTTCCAGGAGCCCCGCCGTGGGGACGGCCAGGTCTAGGCGGTCGTAGGCGTGGGTGAGGCCCACCATCCCCTCTATCTCCTTGAACTGGTCCGCCAGGTCTAAGCCCGTTTGGGCCACGCTCTCTAGGAGGAGGAGGGCGTTCAGGAGCCCGTCCCGTTCGGGTAGGTGTCCCTTGACCCCGATCCCCCCTGATTCCTCTCCCCCTATGAGCACGTCTTCCCGGAGGAAGGCCTCGGTGATCCATTTGAAGCCAATAGGGGTGGTCCTCACAGGGAGGCCCAGCCCCTCGGCCAGGCGGTCCACGATCCAAGAGACGGCGAAGTTCTTGACCACCAGGCCCGAGAGCCCCTTTTTGTGGAGGTGGCGGAGGAGGACGGCGAAAACCTGGTGGGGGTTGAAGAAGACTCCCCCGGGGAGCACGGCGGCCATGCGGTCCCCGTCGCCATCCGTGGCCACGGCGAAGCTTGGGGACTTTTCCGGACCCATGAGGGCCAGGAGGGTCCCCAGGTTCTTGGGGAGGGGCTCAGGGTTCACCCCATAGAAGAGGGGGTGGGGGAGGTTGTGGAGCTCCCGCACCTCTAGGTTCAGGCCCACGTGGCGGAAGAAGGCGGAGAGGTGGCTGTCCCCGGCTCCTCCCATGGCATCGTGGTAGAGGAGGCCGGGGAAGCGGGCCAGGGCCTCCAGGTCCAAAAGCCCCTTGAGGTGGTCGTAATAGGCGGCCCTAATTTCCAGCGCCTCGGGCTTTCCCCGGCCCTCCGCTGGGCGCTTGGGGATGAGGGCTTCCACCCGCTTCACCTCCTCGGGGAGGGCGCTTCCCCCGTAAGGCCCTTTGAGCTTCACCCCTAGGTACTGGGGAGGGTTGTGGCTGGCGGTGAGCATGAGGCCCCCATCCGCCCCCACGTGGCGCACGGCGAAGGAGAGCATGGGCGTGGGGTGGGGGCCTGGGAGGAGGAGGACCTCGAGGCCCATCCCCGCCAGGATGCCCGCCGCCTCCTCGGCGAAGACCTTAGCCTGGAAGCGGGTGTCGTGCCCCACCACCACCCTTTTGCCTCCCCTTTCCAGGAGGTAGTGCCCGTAAGCGGTGGCTACCCGCCCCAGGTTGAAGAAGGTGAAATCCTTGGCGATCACCCCCCGCCAGCCATCGGTCCCGAAGCGAATATCCCCATCCATCCTCAAGAAGTTTAGCACCTGTCCAAGCCGGCTTGCGCTAAAATTACGAAGGTTATGAGGTTCTCCTACGCGGTTATCCTCGCTGGAGGTAAGGGAGAGCGCTTCTGGCCGCTTTCTACCCCGGAGAGGCCGAAGCCTTTCTTGAGGTTGGTGGGGGAAAAGAGCCTCCTTCAGGCCACGGGAGAAAGGCTTCTTTGCGTTTTCCCCGAGGAGGCCATCTATGTGGTGGTCCCGCCCCACCTCGAGGACCTGGTCAGGGAGCATCTCCCTTGGCTTCCCCCCGCCAACATCCTCCTGGAGCCCGAGCCCAAGGACACGGCCTTTGCCGTGAGCTTCGCTCTTCGGCATCTTCCTGAAGGCGTCATAGCCTTTTTCCCCGCCGACCACTACGTGGGGGACGAAGGGGCTTTTCGGCGAGACGTGGGCTTGGCCTTGGAGGCCGCCTCCGAGCTGGAGGGGATCCTGACCCTGGGCGTGGCCCCCACCTACCCGGCCACGGGTTATGGATACCTGGAGCGGGGGGAAGAGGTGCGGGAGCGGGTCTTTAAAGTAGCCCGCTTTTTGGAGAAGCCGGATCGGGAGAAGGCGGAGCGCCTGCACGCCTCCGGAAGATTTTACTGGAATGCCGGGATTTTCGTGGCCCCGAAGAAGGTGTGGTGGGAGGAGTTTGCCCGCCACGCCCCCGAGGTTTTGGAGGGGAGAGGAGACAAGATCAGCCTAGACTACGCCCTCATGGAGAAGACCGACCGTGCCTTTATGGTCCCGGCCTCCTTCCCCTGGGATGACCTCGGCGACTGGCGGGCTTTGGAGCGCTACCTCAAGGGAAACGGGGACAACGTAGAACTGGCCCGCCACGTGGGCCTGGACACCCGGGGGGCCATCATTTACGCCCAAGGGGACGAGCTGATCGTCACCCTAGGACTGCAGGATGTGGTCATTGTCAGGGAAGAGAAGGTTACCCTGATCGCTAGGAAGGACAGGGTTGAGGAGCTGAAAAAGTTGTTGGCCACCTTGAGGCGGGTTGGAGTTTAAGAGGTGAAGAACATGAAGGTAGCCGTTTTGGGAACTGGGTATGTGGGCCTCACCACCGCGGTTAGCCTGGCCTACCTGGGGCACGAGGTGGTGGGGGTGGACGTGGACGAGGCCAAGCTGGTGGCCCTAAGGCGGGGCGAGCCCCCCTTTTACGAGCCTCATTTGCAAGAGCTCATGGGCCTGGTGGGGCCCCGGCTCCGCTTCACCGCCAGGCCCGAGGAGGCCATCCCTCAGGCCGAGGTGATCTTCATCGCCGTGGGGACGCCCTCCCTGCCCGATGGCTCCCCTGACCTTTCCCAGGTGCGGAGCGCGGCGGAGGCCATCGGCAGGCACCTGGGAGGGGGCTTCACCGTGGTGGTGAACAAGTCCACGGTGCCCGTGGGAAGCGGCAACTACGTGGAGGCCCTGGTGCGCCGGGCCTTCCAGGAGGCGCACGGAGGGGAGCCCAACGGCCGCCTGGCCGTGGCCTCCAACCCCGAGTTCCTGCGGGAGGGGCAGGCCCTTTATGACAGCCTTTATCCGGACCGGATCGTGGTGGGGGCGGAGGACCGGGGAGCTATTGAGGTGTTGCGGGAGCTTTATGAGCCCATCCTGGAGCAGAGCTTTACCCCACCCCCCTTTCTTCCCCGGCCCGAGCGCATGGGGGCGGTGCCCTTCCTCACCACGGACCTGGCCTCGGCGGAGCTCATCAAGTACGGGGCCAACGCCTTCTTGGCCCTCAAGATCAGCTTCATCAACGAACTGGCCCGCCTGGCGGAGAGGGTGGGGGCGGACATCCGGGAGGTAGCCCGGGGCATCGGCCTGGACAGCCGCATCGGCCCCCGCTTCCTGGGGGCGGGCCTGGGCTGGGGTGGGAGTTGTTTCCCAAAGGACACGGCCGCCCTCCTCTCCATGGGGCGGGAGTACGGCCTTAGGCTTTCCATCACGGAGGCGGCCCGGGTGGTCAACGAGGGCCAGAGGGAATGGGTGGTGGAGAAGCTCCTTTCCGAGCTTAGGACCCTGAAGGGAAGGACCATCGCCCTCCTGGGGCTCGCCTTCAAGCCCCACACGGATGACCTTCGGGAAAGCCCGGCCCTGGATCTGGCCCAGCGCCTCCTCCATCGGGGCGCCTTTGTCCGGGCCCACGACCCGGTGGCCATCCCCCGGGCCCGGCGGGAGCTGGCCCTTTCTCTGGAGTATGAGGAGGATCCCCGAAAGCTCCTAAAGGGAGCCGACGCCGTGGTCCTGGCCACGGACTGGCCGGAGTACCGCACCTGGCCCTGGGAGGAGCTAAGGCCCTTCATGCGCACCCCCCTGGTGGTGGACGGGAGGAACTTCCTGGACGGGAAGGCCCTCGAGGCCCTGGGCTACCGCTACCTGGGGATGGGGGTGCCCGCCTTAGGCAACCTGGAAGGGGTGAGGTCTTGATGCGGGTCCTGCTCACGGGCACGGCGGGCTTTCTGGGGAGCCATCTGGCCGAGAGGCTCCTGAGGGAGGGCCACCAGGTCCTGGGGGTGGACAACCTCTCCACGGGCCAGAGCCGAAACCTGGACCGCTTGGCCCAGTACCCTGGTTTCCGCTTTCTCCGGGCGGATGCCAGCCGCCCCCTAGGGGTGGAGGGGCCTTTGGACTGGGTCCTCCACTTCGCCTCCCCCGCTTCCCCGCCCCGCTACCTGAAGCTCCCCATAGAAACCCTCCTGGTGAACGCCGAGGGAACCCGCCACCTCCTAGACCTAGCCCGGGCCAAGGGCGCGGCCTTTTTCCTCGCCTCCACCAGCGAGGTCTACGGGGACCCCCTGGTCCACCCCCAGGCGGAGAGCTACTGGGGTAACGTGAACCCCATTGGCCCCAGGAGCATCTACGATGAGGGGAAGCGCTACGCCGAGGCCCTGACCATGGCCTACCACCGGGCTTACGGGTTGCCGGTGCGGGTTGTCAGGATATTCAACAGCGTTCTTGCGGACGAGTATCTGTTCTTTTTCAACGATGGCGAAGCTCATTTGGAAACTGCCCAAAGCTACGCCTCCCGCGTGGCTCTAAATCCCGTGGGCAATCATAAGGTGTTGGTTCCCGCCTTTGATCCCGATACTTTGCGGATCAGCTTGAAACCCGCTTCGCATTTCATCGGGCATCCCATTGTTCAGGAGGCTTTTGAGGTCAAGCTCCGATACGGGAGGACCATAAAGGTTACAGGAGACCATAGCCTTTTCGTCAGAGGGCCTAATGGCAAGCCTGTGGCCAAGCCGGTGCGATCCGTGAAGCCCGGGGACTATGTGGCCATTCCTGCCCGTTTACCCGTCTTGGAGCGGGATCTAGAGCGCATTAATCTAGCAGAGCGCTTCGCACAACTAGATTCCTCGCCAGCTTGGCTTTGGCGCTGGGCTCTTCGCCATCCTGAGTTGGGTGCCAGGCTCGAGGCTAACCGCGAGGAGGTTCACAGGTTGGCCCTTGCCCATGGGCGGTATAGAGGTAAAAACGCCAGGAACTCTGCTGTTTGCGCCACTAAGCGTTGGATTAGAGAGGGCGTTGTGCCTCTGGCGGTTGTGGCTTCCCTAAAGTGGCCGCTACCTAAGGACGTGGAGTTTGGCCTTTTGGGCAGTTCCGCCGTTTGGATTCCCAATGAGATCCAGGTGACGGAGGAGTTGCTTTGGCTTTTTGGGCTTTACCTGGCGGAAGGGGGAGAGTTTGGCGGTAAGGGGAGGTATTTCATAACGCTTTCGTCCGACTTTGAATATGTGGAGAGAGCCAAAGAAATCCTCGAGAACACATTCCGCGTAAGGGTTGGGCTCGTAAAGCCTAGACCAGGGCGGGCCCCGTACCTTTACGTCCATTCCCGCCCGCTCCACGTTCTCTTCACTAAGATTTTGGGGTTGCGCAAGCGCATACCTCCCTGGGTTCTTCAGCTCCCTCTATCGCGCCTCAAATATTTCTTGGAAGGTTTCCGCTGCGGAGACGGAACGCATAGCGGCAAGAAGCTTGTCAACGAGCTTGTCTTTGACACAGCCAGCGAAGAGCTGGCCTATGGGCTTACCTACGTGCTCCTACGGTTTGGCATAGTGGCCTCTCTAGGCAAGTACGAGAGCTGGGTGGGCAAGAAGGAAGCTACCCAACGAAGGTTTCCTTTTTACCGCCTTACGGTATGTTCCCTTGACGACTTTAACATTCTGGACTGGGACAAGGAGGTACGGCAGAACCTAAACGCCAAGCGCCAAGGGGACATAGTGTGGAGCAAGGTCCTAGAGGTCCAGCCTGTCCTTGGCACGGCCACGGTATACGACTTTTCCGTGCCGGGGGCCGAGAACTTCGTGGCCGGCAATGGGGTCTTCTGCCACAACACCTATGGCCCCGCCATGGACCCGGAGGACGGCCGGGTGGTGTCCAGCTTCATCGTCCAGGCCCTGCGGGGGGAGCCCCTCACGGTGTTTGGGGACGGGAGCCAGACCCGCTCCTTCTGCTACGTGGACGACCTCATTGAGGGCATCCGCCGCCTCATGGAGGTGGACTACCCCTACCCCGTGAACCTGGGTAACCCGGAGGAGTACCGGGTTTTGGACCTGGCCCATCTGGTGAAGGAGCTCACGGGAAGCCCCTCCCCCATCCTCTTCCAGCCCCTGCCGGAGGACGACCCCAAGCAACGGCGGCCTGACATCACCCTGGCCAGGAGGCTCCTCGGCTGGGAACCCCGGGTGCCGGTGCGCGAAGGCCTCGAGCGCACCATTGTCTACTTCCGGGAATTGGTAGAGCATTAAGGTGGTGGCGAGCAGGCACTCCTGTTGCACTCCTAGGGGGATGAAAATTTTTTCAGATTGCGCAGATGGAGTTCGGATGTGTTAGTGCATCTTTGGTACAAAGCAGGAGCGCTTCTACGAAGCTCAACCTTGCGTAATCTCTTCTACCTCTATGCCGTTCAGGCGGCTAACTACCTTTTCCCTCTTATCACCTTGCCTTACCTTGCCCGTGTCCTGGGGCCCGAGGGGTTTGGCAAACTCGCTCTGGCCCAGGCAGCCTCCCAGTACCTCTACATCGTCTTGGAGTACGGTTTTTCCCTTTCGGCCGCCCGGGAGGTGGCCAAGTGGCGGGACCGACCGGAGGCCCTCCAGAGGGCCTTGGGGGGGGTCTTAGGGGCTCGGGTGTTGCTCTCCTTGCCTGGGGCGGGAACCGCTTTGCTCGCCCTTTACCTATTTCCGCCCCTGCGAGGAGAGTTCGGCCTGATAGGGGGAAGCTTTCTTCTCGCCTTGGGAATGAGCTTGAGCCCGGTCTGGTTCTTCCAAGGTATGGAGCGGATGGGTTTCGTAGCCCTGATGGAGTTCTTTGTCCGCCTTTTGGCGACGGTCGGGATTTTCTGCTTTGTGCGTTCCCCGGAGCAGGTGGCTTGGCCCTTGTACCTCCAGGCCTTGGCGTCCTTTGTGTTGGGCTTCGCGGGCCTCGCGTGGGCAGCATCCTGGGTGGGGCTTCGCTGGCCAAGATTTGGGGAAGCGTGGGGCTGGCTCAGACGAGGCTTTAGCCTCTTCCTGTTTCGCTTGGTGGTGAGCCTATATACCACGGCGAACGTCCTTTTGGTAGGGCTTTTCCTACCCCCAGCTCAGGTGGCCCTTTACGCTGGTGCGGAAAAGCTCAGTAAGGCCTTGATCCCCATGTGGGACCCCTTTAGTAGGCTTTTCCTTCCCCGCTTTTCTTACCTTTTAGAGAAGAGTCCGAAAGATGCATCGCGGCTCGCCCGACGAGTGGGGAGCATCATGCTCCTACTGGGCCTTATTGCGGCGGGTGTTTTGATGTACGGGTCGCCCTTCCTAGTCCGAATGCTCTTGGGGCCCGGGTACGAAGGGGCGGTACCCCTAATGCGGGTTCTAGCCTGGCTTCTTCCCCTGATCGCCCTCTCCAATTTCTTGGGCATCCAGTGGATGCTGGCACAGAGGATGGACCGCCTCTTCAACATCATCATTTTTATCGCTGGATTGCTGAATGTTTCTCTCGCCTTGTTGATAGTTCCCCGCTATGGAGCCCTAGGGATGGCCTGGGTCGTGGTTCTTTCGGAGGCCTGGGTGACCGGGGCTGTGGTAGTTTATCTTTGGTGGAAGGGGCGATTGCCCTGGAGGGTACATGAAGGTTGACTACCTCATCGTTGGCGCAGGCTTCACCGGGGCCACCCTGGCGGAGCGCCTAGCCTCGGCGGGGAAGAGGGTCTTGGTGGTGGAGCGCCGAGACCACATCGGGGGGAACGCCTACGACGAGATGGACTCCCACGGGGTCCTGGTCCACCGCTACGGCCCCCACATCTTCCACACCAACAGCCAGAGGGTGTGGGACTACCTCTCCCGCTTCACCGAGTGGCGCCCCTACTACCACCGGGTGCGGGCGGTGGTGGAGGGGAAGGAAATTCCCCTGCCCTTCAGCCTGGCCTCCCTAAGGGCCCTCTTCTCCCCAAGGCTCGCGGACAGGCTGGAGGAGAAACTCATCGCCCAGTATGGCTACGGGGCCCGGGTGCCCATCCTGAAGCTGAGGGAAACCCAAGACCCCGACCTCCGGTTCCTGGCAGACTACGTTTACCGGAACGTCTTTGAGGGCTACACCCTCAAGCAGTGGGGCCTGCGCCCCGAGGAGCTCTCCCCCACGGTGACCGCCCGGGTCCCGATCCTGGTGAGCTACGATACCCGGTACTTCCAGGACACGTACCAGGCCATGCCCAAGGAGGGGTACACCGCCCTCTTCCGGCGGATGCTGTCCCACCCGGGCATCAAGGTCCTCCTGGGAGCGGACTGGAAGGAGGTGGAGGGCGAGGTGCGCTTTGACCGCCTCATCTTCACCGGGCCCATAGACGAGTTCTTCGGCTACCTCCACGGAGCTCTACCGTACCGTTCCTTGCGTTTTCATATGGAAACCTTGCGTTTACCTTTCTTCCAGTCCGTGGCTCAGGTCAATTATCCCAATGAGCATGCCTACACACGCATTACGGAGTTCAAGAGGCTCACGGGGCAGGACTATCTACCTCACACCACGGTGGCCTTCGAATACTCGGAAGCCTACGAGCCTGGGAGGAATGAACCCTACTACCCGGTGCCCAAAGACGAGAACGAGGCTCGCTATCGGAAGTACCTGGAAGAGGCAAGGAAGCTCAAAAGCGTCTACTTCGCTGGGAGGCTTGGAGACTACCGCTACTACAATATGGATCAAGCCGTAGCCCGAGCCCTGAAGCTATTTGAAGAGCTCACGCATGCTTGAGAGAGACTCTTCTTTTAATGACAAAATGCCCTTTGAGAGGAAACACACCCTCCAGCTCCAGCCTTTAAATTTCCCAGCCTTGCCCGATCGTCCACTTGTATCTGTTTTAATGCCCAACTATAACTATGGACGTTACATAGCGAAGGCCATCGAAAGCGTTCTCAGTCAAACTTATCCAGATTTCGAATTGATTATTTGCGATGACGGTTCGCAGGATGAATCCTTAGATATTATCCGTACCTACGCTGAAAAAGATAATCGAATCGTATCGATTACAAAGGAAAACGGAGGCATGGCTTCAGCTCTAAACAGGGCTTACGCCAAGAGCCAGGGCCATGTTGTCTGTTTTCTCGATTCTGATGACGAATTTCTTCCAACTAAATTAGAGTCCGTAGTTACTGCATTCAAACGAAATTCAGAGTGTGGAATGATTGTTCATGCCATGGAAATAAGGGATGCCGATGGTAGATATGTAAGTTCTATTCCCATATTTACACCTTTTGAAAAGGGTTTCCTGGCCCCCAAACTATATAGGCGTGGAGGGCGCTGGCGCTACATGCCAGCTAGCGCGATATGCTTGCGCAGGGAAGTTGCGGAGCAATTGTTTCCTATTGATGAGCAGTTGTTTCGTTCAGTAGCTGACGCCTATGTCTTTACTTTGGGACCGATTTTAGCTTCGGTTGATTTTATAGACAGAATTTTGACAATATACAGATTGCATGGGAGCAATATTACTGGAGCTGGCGACATAACTGTGAACGGCATTGAAAGGACGCTTAAAAATATAGAGCGCGTTATGGAAGGTGTGAATAAAAAGTTAAAGGAACTCGGTTTACCTTCTTTGTGCATTAACAATAATTTGAACTACAAGGAACAAAAACTCTTTTTGGAATTGTTGTCCTGCCAAGCTACTTGGGTGCTGCTACATAATGTGCACAGAATAAGTGTGGACATCTTAAATGATGATCTTTACACACCGCTACAAAAACTTGGCGCACTGTTTATGTTTTGGACATCCCTTCTTATTCCTTGTAGCTATCGCGGCATGTACATACGAATGTTTACCCATCCAAATAAATTTAAGAGTTTTGTAAAATACATTCTTAAAACAGCAAGAAGCATTCTCCATGGTCGAACAAGGTAAAAGGCGAGTATATGCATATAGCAATCTTTGATTACAGAATCATACCTACAAATCCGATCGGCTCTTGTCATCTCCATATGCTCCAGGAGCTGTGCTACGAGCACGAGTTCACCGTGTTTGCAGTGGAGTTTGACAACCCATGCCCTGAGCGGATCCGGTTTGTGCGGGTGCCGGTGCCCACCCGGCCCCTGGCCCTGCTTTTCCTGGCCTACCACCTGGTGGCTCCCATGGTCTACTGGCTCCATCGCTTGCGGACGGGGGACCGGTTTGACCTAGTCCAGATGGTGGAGAGCAACCTTAGCTTTGGACAGGTTTCCTACGCGCAGTTTTGTCACCGAGCCTACCTTGAGCGGCATTGGAAGCAGGCGGGGGCCAAGGGGCTTCGGGGCTGGCTCCGCTGGTTGGACCACTGGCTCCATGCCCTCCTGGAGCCTTGGGTATACCGCCGCGTGCGGCACATTGTGGTTGCCTCCCAGGGCCTCAAGCGTGAGCTAGAAGAGACTTATCCATTTATCCGCGGCAAGGTCACGGTAATCCCCAATCCCGTGGACTTAGACCGGATGCGCCCTCCGGAGGATTTTGACCGCGAGGGTTTCCGCCGGGAGCGCGGTGCGGGGCCTGGCGAGGTGATTCTGGTCTTTGTGGCCCTGGGGCACTTTGAGCGGAAGGGCCTGCCCCTGGTTCTGGAGGCCCTACGGGAGCTTGGGGACTTGCCGGTGAGGCTTTGGGTGGTGGGAGGGGAGGCGGACCTAGTGGGGGAATGGCGGAAAAGGGTGGAGAGGATGAGCCTGGCGGGCAGGGTAACCTTCTTCGGCATGCAGAGGGACGTGCGCCCCTTCCTTTGGGGGGCCGACGCTTTCGTGTTCCCCTCGCTTTATGAGGTTTTCCCGTTGGTGAGCTTAGAGGCGGCCGCCGCGGGCCTCCCTTTGATAGTCACCCCCCTTTACGGGGTGGAGGAGTTCATGCAGGACGGGGAGACGGGCTTTGTGGTGGAGCGTTCCGTGGGGGGGGTGGCCCAGGGGTTGAGGCGGCTTATCTCCCTTCCCCCGGAGGAGCGGAGGCGTATGGGGGAGCGCGCCCAGAAGGCGGTAGCCCCTTACGGGGTGGAGCCCTTTGGGGAAGCGTGGAAGAGGTTCTATGGGGATTTGGGCTAGAGCCTGGGTTTTCCTGGTGCTGGGTTACGGCCTCTTTGGCCGCTCTTTCGCCTATTTGGGCATACCTGCCTTGAAGCTCTTCGTTGGCGAGGCCGTTTTGGGGGCCTTTCTCCTCACGCAAGCGAGGCGCGTCTTGGGGATCTGGGCGGCCTGGCTTCTACGGGGGGGGAGGGAGGGCTTCTTGGGCTGGAGCCTTCTGGCGTTTCTTTCCTATGGTGCTTTTCAGATTATTTACGGGCTCCTTCGCGGGCACGACCCCCTACTTATCCTTCAAAATTTCGTTTTCAACCTATACCCCCTCTACCTGTTTCTTGGGTTTACGTTAGCCAAAAGGTATCCCCTTCTTCTCCGGAGGACCCTTGGGTGGTTTGCCTGGCTGAACGCCATCTATGGGATTTCCTATTTGTTTCTCCTCAATAGGTTGGGACTGTACCTTCCTTGGGCTCCCGAGGTTCCCCTTTTTGGCCAACCCGCTTCCTCGGTGGTGGCCATTCTGGCGCTTCTGACTCTGGAAAGAATGTCTCTACGCCAGGGGGTGCTTCTCTTTCTCAATCTCGTGGTCCTCCTAGGGGTTCAGGTTAGGGGAGAGTGGCTGGCCTTGGGTGTGGGCCTGCTCCTTTGGGCCCTTCTCATGAGGCGGGTTGGGCGGCTTGCGCTCGCCGGTTTGGTAGCCTTTCTCCTCTTTTCCATCTTGTACGTTGGGGACGTCCGGGTGCCCGCGCCTGAGGGCCGCGGAGGCGAACTCTCGGTAAGGGGTGTGGTTGCCCGCATCTTGGCCCCCCTGAACCCCGAGGCCGCAGCGGAGCTGATTGGTGAGGAAGCCTACAGCATGGCGGGGACGATACAGGGATGGCGGATCCCCTGGTGGGCGGCGATATGGGAGGAAGTGCACCGTCAGGACGCATCGGCCTTTGTGGGATTGGGGTATGGATTCCCTCTTTGGAGCCTCTATTATGCCATTCCGGAGGGTATTAGGACACCCCATAACGTGTTTTTTTACGCCTTGGGGTACGGCGGTTGGGTGGGGGTGGCTGTGTTTTTTTCCTTCCTCGCGGGTTTAGGCGCCCTCCTATGGCGCAACTTTAGGCAAACGGGAAGTCCCTTTCCCGCCTTGAGCTTCATCCTTTGGGCCGCCCTGTCGTCCTCGGCTTTTTTTGGGAACTTTTTTGAAACACCCTTTGGGGCTATACCCTTTTATCTGCTTACAGGCTATGGTCTTGCCTTCTCGCAGGGTAAAGATGCGCATCCTCAAGCTCCACACCCACTACCAGCAACCGGGCGGTGAGGACTCGTCCTTTGCCGCCGAAGTCGCTCTCCTTCAAGAGCGAGGGCACCTTGTGCGTCCCCTTGTCTTCCACAACAAGGACCTCGAGGGCCTCCCCCCCTGGCGGCAGGCGGGGCTCACCCTGTGGAATCGGGAAGCCTACCGGCGGGTGCGGGAGGCCATCCGGGAGCACCGGCCAGACCTCCTGCACGTGCACAACACCTTTCCCCTGGCCTCGCCGGCGGTCGTCCACGCCGCCAAGGCCGAGGGGGTGCCGGTGGTGATGACCCTCCATAACTTCCGCCTCCTGTGCGTGAACGCCCTCTTCTTTCGCCAGGGGCGGGTGTGTGAGGAGTGCCTGGGAGGCCTCCCCTGGCGCGGGGTCCTCCACGGGTGCTACCGGGAAAGCCGCCCGGCCAGCGCCGTGGTGGCGGGAATGCTCACCCTGCACCGGGCTTTGGGCACCTGGAACCTGGTGGACCGCTTCATCGCCCTCACGGCGTTCGCACGGGAAAAGTTCCTCCAGGCGGGCTTTCCCCCAGAGAAGGTGGTGGTGAAGCCCAACTTCGTCCACCCGGATCCGGGGCCGGGAGAGGGGCGGGGAGGGTACGCCCTCTTCGTGGGGCGCTTGTCTCCAGAAAAGGGGGTATTCACCTTGCTGGAGGCCTGGAAGCGGCTTGGGGGGAGGGTTCTCCTCAAGGTTGTGGGGGATGGGCCCCTCATGCCGGAGGTGGCCCGCCTGGCCCAGGAGGTGCCGGGGGTGGAGGTGCTGGGGCGCAAGGGGCCGGACGAGGTCTACGCCCTTATGGGGGAGGCCAGCTTCCTGGTCTTTTCCTCGGAGTGGTACGAGGGCTTCCCCAGGGTCTTGGTGGAGGCTTTCGCAAAAGGACTTCCGCTACTGGCTTCGGCTTTGGGCTCGCACGGAAGCATTGTGGACCATGGCCGCACCGGTCTCCACTTCCGCCCCGGGGATCCAGAGGACTTGGCGGCCCAGGTGGAGTGGCTCCTCACCCACCCAGTGGAGCTCGCCCAGATGCGCAAGGAGGCCCGGGCGGAGTACGAGGCCAAGTACACGGCGGAGCGGAACTACGAGCGGCTGATGGCCATCTATCAAGGGGTTTTGGAAGGGGGGCGATAGAATAGGAGGGAGATGGTTCAGATCCTGGGCATGCGGGTGGACCCCACCAGTTATGAGGAGGCCACGGGAAAGGCAATCGCCTGGGCGGAAGCGGGGGAGAGCCGCTACATCTGCGTGGCCAACGTGCACATGGTCATGGAGGCCTACGATGACCCCAGTTTCCGCACCCTGGTGAACGCCGCCGACCTGGTTACCCCGGACGGGATGCCCCTGGTCTGGATGCTCCGTAGGCTTGGCCACCCCCACCAGGAGCGGGTTTACGGCCCCGAGCTCACCTTGAGGGTCTGCGAGGAAGCGGCCAGGCGGGGTGTACCCGTGGGCTTTTACGGGGGGCACCCCGAGGCCCTGGAAGCCTTGGTAGGCAACCTAAAGTCCCGCTTCCCTGGCCTCCAGGTGGTTTATTCCTATAGCCCTCCCTTCCGCGCCCTGACCCCTGAGGAAGACAAAAGGGTGACGGAGGAGATCAACGCTTCGGGTGCCCGGATCCTCTTCGTGGGGCTGGGCTGTCCCAAGCAGGAGCGGTGGATGGCCGAGCACAAGGGCAAGGTCCGGGCGGTGATGCTGGGTGTGGGGGCCGCCTTTGATTTCCATGCGGGGCGGGTGCGTCAGGCTCCAGCCTGGATGCAGAGGATGGGTTTGGAGTGGCTCTTCAGGTTTTTCCAGGAGCCCGGGCGGCTTTGGCGCCGCTACCTTAAGCACAATCCCCGTTTTCTCCTTTTGGTCTTTTTGGAGTTAACGCGGATGCGGAGGTTTGCATGAAAAGGGCTTTGATTACTGGCATCACGGGGCAGGACGGCAGCTACCTCGCCGAGTTTCTCCTTGCCAAGGGGTATGAGGTTCACGGCATCATCCGGCGTTCCAGCGTTTTTAACACGAGCCGCATAGACCACCTTTACCGGGATCCCCACGAACCGGGTGCGCAACTTTTTCTTCACTACGGAGACCTGACGGACGGCACCGGGCTCAGGCGCATCCTTGAAAAGGTTCAGCCGGACGAGATCTACAACTTGGGGGCCCAGTCCCATGTCAAGGTTTCTTTTGAGCAACCCGAGTACACAGCGGATGTGGTGGCCTTGGGAACCTTGAGGCTGCTGGAAGCGGTGCGGGACTACGCCCAGACCTGGGGCAGGCAGGTGCGCTTCTATCAGGCCGGCTCTTCGGAGATGTTTGGCGCTGCCCCGCCACCCCAGAACGAGAAGACCCCTTTTTATCCCCGGAGCCCCTATGCGGTGAGCAAGGTGGCCGCCTACTGGTACGCTGTGAACTACCGGGAAGCCTACGGCCTTTTCATCGCAAACGGTATCCTTTTCAACCACGAGTCGGAAAGGCGTGGGGAAACCTTTGTCACCCGAAAGATTACCCGGGCTGCGGGTCGCATCAAGATGGGGTTACAAAAGAAGCTTTACCTGGGCAACCTGGAAGCCAAACGGGACTGGGGCTATGCCCCGGACTACGTGGAGGCCATGTGGCTCATGCTCCAGCAACCCGAGCCCGACGACTATGTGGTGGCTACCGGGGAGGCCCACTCGGTGCGGGAGTTCCTAGAGGAAGCCTTTGGGCTTCTGGGGTTGGACCCCTCCGCTCACGTGGAGATTGACCCCCGCTACTTCCGGCCCACAGAGGTGGACTTCCTATTGGGCGATGCCTCTAAGGCCCGAGAAAGGTTGGGTTGGCAACCTAAAGTCACCTTCAAGGAATTGGTGCGCCGCATGGTGGAACATGACCTGGAGCTCGCCAAACAAGAGCGCACCCTGGTGGACGCGGGGCACCGGATCGCCCTTCTGGGGGTGGTGGATCGTGGATAAGGGGTCCAAGATTTACGTGGCTGGTCACCGGGGCTTGGTGGGGGGGGCCATCCTGCGCCGGTTACGGGCGGAGGGTTATGAAAACCTGGTGCTGAGAACGCGCCAAGAGCTTGACCTCACCGATCAGCGGGCCGTCTACCGCTTCTTTGAGGAGGAGCGGCCGGAGTACGTTTTCCTAGCCGCGGCCAAGGTGGGGGGTATCCTGGCTAACGCCACCTATCCGGCCGACTTCATCCGGGAGAACCTCCTCATTCAGACCAACGTCATCGACGCTGCTTACCGCTATGGGGTCAAGAAGCTGCTTTTCCTGGGTTCTAGCTGTATTTATCCCAAGCTCGCACCCCAGCCCATGAAGGAGGAGTACTTGCTCACCGGTCCTCTGGAGCCCACCAATGAGGCGTATGCCGTGGCCAAAATCGCCGGGATCAAGATGGTTCAAGCCTACCGCCGCCAGTACGGCTTCCGGGCCATCAGCCTAATGCCCACCAACCTCTACGGGCCAGGGGACAACTTTGATCTGGAAACGTCCCACGTGATACCTGCCCTTATCCGCAAATTCCATGAGGCCAAGGAGGCGGGGCAGAAGGAGGTGGTGGTCTGGGGCACGGGGACTCCTAGGCGGGAGTTCCTCCATGTGGACGACTTGGCGGACGCCGCCGTTTTTCTCATGCGCCACTACGAGGAGGAGGAGATCATCAACGTGGGAGTGGGCGAGGACATAAGCGTCCGGGAACTCGCTTCGCTCATCGCCCGTGTGGTGGGTTTTGAAGGGGAGATCGTTTACGATCCCACTAAGCCGGACGGCACCCCCAGAAAGCTTCTGGACGTTTCCCGCCTCTTCGCCATGGGGTGGCGGCCCAAGGTTTCCTTGGAGGAGGGTTTGCGGCAAACTTATGCGTGGTTTAGAAACAACTGGGTGGGGGCACGGGGCCTTGGTAAAGCCTGAAGTTAAAACACGGGGTAAAAACCTCCCTCTCCCGCCCTCGAGGGATGGGAAGTGGGCCGGCATGGCGTTGCTCCTCTTTGATGCCCTGGCCCTCGAGGCCTCCCTCTTTCTGGCCTACCTGGTGCGAGGGGCTCTTCTTCCCGTCCAGGTGCCCCTCGAGGCCCTTCTCCCCGTGGCTTGGGCTCTCCTCCTCTTCCCCCTGGGCTACGCCCTGGCGGGCCTTTACCCCGGCTATGGGCTTCCCGCCGTGGAGAGGGTGCGGCGGAAGGTCCAGGTCACCCTGCTCCTCTTCCTGGCCCTTATCGCTTGGAACTGGCTCTTCATCCAGGAAGGCTGGAGCCGGGGGGTGCTCCTTCTGGCCATGGGGTTTTCCCTGGTTCTCGTCCCCTTGGGAGGGGCTTTGGCCCGGGAGGTCCTGGCCCGGCTGGGCCTTTGGGGGGTTCCGGTCCTTGTCCTTGGGGCGGGAAAGACGGGGGCTTTGGTGGTTAGGAAACTGAGGGAAGACCCTGTTCTGGGCCTTCGCCCCGTGGCCCTCCTGGACGACGACCCCGCCAAGTGGGGAACGGAGGTGGAAGGGATTCCCGTTGAGGGGGGGGTGGACCAGGTGGAGGCCTTCCGCAAGGGGGGGATACGCTACGCCATCCTGGCCATGCCGGGGGTGGGCCGGGAGAGGCTCGCCGCCCTCCTGCAAGGCCTGCCCTTTCCCCACGTGATCCTGATCCCAGACCTTTTCGGCCTCCAGAGCCTTTGGGTTTCCAGCCGGGACCTGGGAGGGGTCTTGGGGCTGGAGGTGAAGAAGAACCTCCTCCTTCGCAGGAATTGGGTGTTAAAGCGCCTTCTGGACTACCTTCTGGGCCTTCCCCTTACCCTTCTCGCCCTGCCCGTGATGGGTTTAGCGGCCCTCTGGATCAAGCGGGTAAGCCCTGGGCCCGCCTTTTTCACCCAGGAGCGGGAGGGGTACCAGGGGCGCACCATCCGCATCCTTAAGCTTCGCACCATGTATCCGGATGCGGAGGCGCGCCTCCAGCGCCACCTGGAGGAAAACCCCCAGGCCCGGGAGGAGTGGGAGCGCTTCTTCAAGCTCAAGGAGGACCCCCGGGTTCTCCCCGGCGTGGGGCAGTTTCTCCGCCGTACCAGCCTGGACGAGCTTCCCCAGCTCTTCAGCGTCCTGAAAGGGGAGATGAGCCTGGTGGGGCCAAGGCCCTTTCCCCGGTACCACCTGGAGAAGTTCAGCCCGGAGTTCCGGGAGCTGAGGCGAAGCGTCCTACCTGGCCTTACGGGGCTATGGCAGGTTTCCGTCCGGAGCGAGGGGGACCTCGAGGTCCAGGAGGCCCTGGACACCTACTACATCCGCAACTGGTCCATCTGGCTGGACCTCCACATCCTGGCCCGCACGGTCTGGGTGGTCCTCACCCGCAAAGGGGCGTACTGAGCGTTAGACTGGGGGAAGTTATGGTGGAGACCCCCCAAGAGGAGCTTTCCCTACGGGACATCGTGGAGGTGCTCAAGCGGCACCTCACCTACCTTTGGGCCATTCCCCTTATCCTCGCCGCCCTGGCCCTCATCTACGGCTTCCTGATCGCCGAGCCCACCTACGCCTCCACGGCCACCTTGGCTATAGGTTCCTCCAGTCAGCAGGTCCCTAGCGTCACTTTTGAGTCCGTTAAGGATGTAGCCCTTTCCCAAGGGGTTTTGGGGCCAGTTTGGGAGGCTTTGGACAAAGAGGGCGAACTCCCTCTCAGATGGCGGGCTGCGGACGTTTTCCGGGGAGCGGATCGCTTACGCAAGGATTTCTCTTTGAAGGACATGAGCAATAGGGGGGCAGGCACCACTTTATGGGTACGCCTGACCGTGAAAGCTTCCGAACCGGAGGTGGCCGCCAGAGCGGCAAACCTTTGGGCGGACGCCGTTAAGCGTGAGGTGGACGCTTTTTTCCAGAAAAACTGGCAGCGGGTGGAAGAGGGCCTCCGGACGGAGCTCACTTTGGCCGAGGAGGGCTATCGTCAGGCCCTGGAGCGCAGGCAGTCCTTCATGCGCAAGACCACGCTGTTGCAGGACAGGGTTGAGCTGGATTTCATACAGGGTATTCAAATCTCTGGACAGCAGGCGATTTTGCTTACCTTATCCAACGCAGGTGGTGATGAGCCGTATGGAGAGAGGCTCCGGATTCTCAGGAGAATCTACGAGATAGAGGACCGCCTGACCTTGGCAGAAGGAGGAGAACGCCAGGCTCTTCTAGCTGAAAAAAAACGCTTGGAACTTCAACTGCAAAGGTTGGAAGAGCGCATAAGGGTTCTCCAGGAGCGTATCGCTCAGGCAGAGGAGGAACTGGCGGCTCTAGACGAAGCGGTCGCTCGTGCCAAGGAGATCTACCTAGCTTTGAATAAACAGGCTAGCGAGATCCGCCTCGCACGTTCGCAGGGAGAATGGGCCTCGGTGCTGGCCCCCGCCTACCCCGTCTACGAGAAGGTGGCCCCCAGGCGCGGCCTCTTCCTGGCTTTGGCCCTGGGCCTGGGCCTGATGCTGGGGGTGATGGCCGCCTTCGTGGCCGAGGCCCTTAGGCCCAAGGGGGAGCCTGCCCCCGCCTAGTCCTCCTCCAGAAGGGGAAGCCGCACGCGGAAGATGGTCCTGCCGGGGGCGCTTTCCGCCTCTACCTCCCCCCCGTGGGCCTTGGCGATGGCCTGGGCCACAGCGAGGCCGAGGCCGGTGCCCCCGCCGGGGCCCTTGCGGAAGGGCTGGAAAAGGTGGGGGAGGAGGTCTTGGGGGATGCCTGGTCCCTCGTCCTCCACCTCCACCAGGCCGAAGGGGGGGGTCTTCCTCACCCGCACCCGCACCCCTTCCCGCCCCGCGGCCCGGACGGCGTTGGCGATGAGGTTTCGGAGCATCTGGAGGAGGCGATCCGGGTCCCCCAGGACCTCGGCCTCCTCCCCGTGGAAGGCCACCCCCTGCTCCCGGGCGGCCTCCAGGGCCAGGGCCTTCAGGTCCAGGATGTGGGGGTCCAGGGCGAAGCCCACCTCCCCCTGGGCCAGGTCCAGAAGGTCCCCCACCAGGCGGCGCATCCTCTCCGCCGTGGCCCGGGCGGTCCTCAGGCCCTCGAGGCCCAGGGGGTTCCTCTCCAGGCGGTCCAGGTGGCCCAGGAGGACGGTGAGGGGGGTGCGGAGCTCGTGGCTCACCTGGGCCAGGAAGGCCCGCTCCCGCTCCTTGGCCTCCTTCAGGGCCTGGAGGAGGGCGTTCACCGCCTCCACCATGCGGCCGAACTCGTCCTGGGGGAGGCGGAGGGGGATGGGGTCCAGGCGCTCGGGGCTCCTCCCCCCGATCTCCCTGGCGGCCTCCTCCAGGGGCCTGGTGGCCAGGCGGGCGGTGAGGTAGACCAGGGCCACCCCCAAGGGGAAGAGGAGGAAGAAGGCCTCTAGGAGGGCCCGCCTCAGGGCAGAGAGGGCCCCCTCAATGGGCTTGGCCTCGGCGGTGAGGGCGAGGAGGCCCAAGGGGGTGCGGGCCGCGGTCCAGGCGAAGCCCTCCGCCCAAAAGACCCTGGGGGTGTCCCCCAGCGCCCTGAGGGCCTCCTTGGGGAGGCGGTGGTCCTCCCGGGTGAGGACCAGGGGCTCCCCGTCCTCGGCGTAGAGGTGGAGGTAGACCCCCCCGGTGGCGAGGAGGGTGCCCGCCTGCCCCTTCCCGTAGGCCTCCGCCGCCTGCCTGGCGTCCGCTAGGAGGGTGGCCTCCAGGTAGCCCCGCAAGGCCCCTTCCACCCCCCGGCCCGCCAGAAAGAAGGCCCCCCCTAGGAAGAGGAGCCAGAGGAGGCTGAAGGCGAGGAAGAGCCGGGCCCGGAAGGGGAGCACCTACCCTTCCCCCTTAGGGCGGAGGGCGTAGCCCAGCCCCCGCACCGTGCGCAGGTAGCCGTAGGCCCCAGCCTCCCTCAGCTTGGCCCGCAGGTTGGCCATGTGCACGTCCAGGACGTTGGAGTCCTTGCCCAGGGGGCGGCCCCAGACCTTCTCCTCTATGTCCTGCCGGGGGAAGACCCGCCCTGGGCGGCCCATGAGGAGCATGAGGAGGTCAAACTCCTTGGGGGAGAGCCTGACCTCCTGCCCGCGGAAGAAGGCCTGCCGCCTCTTGGGGTAGAGCTCCAGCTCCCCCACCGCCAGGACCTCGCTCCCCTCCCGGTGCCTGAGCTGCACCTGGATGCGGGCGAGGAGCTCTGCGGGGTGGAAGGGCTTGACCAGGTAGTCGTCCGCCCCCTCGGAGAGGAGGGAGACCTTGCGGCTCACGGCGTCCTGGGCGGTGAGGACCAGAATGGGGGTGTCGTCGGTGGCCCGGATCCTGCGGGCCACCTCCCCTCCGTCCAGGTCGGGAAGGCCCAGGTCCAGGATCACCAGGTCAGGCCGCCTTTCCCGGTGGCGCACCAGGCCCTCCATGCCGCTCTTGGCCCAGTCCACGGCGAAGCCCGCCTCCTTGAGCTCCAGCTCCACCAGCCGGGCTACCTCGGGGTCGTCCTCGATGAGGAGGATCCGCTTCATGGCCAGAGCCTATCCGGGGGAGCGAGGCCGTAGACCTCCCTGAGGAGCCTGAGGAGGCTCACCCGCTCCCTTTCCCAGAGGAGGAGGACATCCCCCCGCTCCGCCAGGGCAGGGAAGGCCCTGGGCCTCTCGCCAGGGAGGGAGAGGAGGAGCTGGACCTCCTGCCCCGGCCTGGGGGGGAGGGGAGGGGAGAGGGGCCTCAAGGTTTTCCCCTCCACCCGCCAGGCCCCGTGGAGGGTGCGGAGGTCGGGGGAGGAGAGCCTGAGCTCCGTCCCCGGGGGCAGGGCCGGGCCGAAGAGGGGTGGAAAGGCGGCCAGGGCCGCGGAGAGGAGGAGGGCCAAGGGGAGAAGCCGCCGCATCTTTCCCCCATTCTAGGAGGGCCTAGCGGTGTTTTGTGGGAGGGGGGTTAAGGGGCCTGAAGGTTTCTCGGGGAGGAGGAAGCCCGCGGAGACCACGTACTTCAGGGCCTCCTCCACGCTGATCTCCAGGGGAATGACCTCCTCGGAGGGCACCAGGATGACCACGCCGCTAGCGGGCACGGGGCTGGTGGGCACCAGGACGGCGGTGTACCCCTCGGGTAGAGGGGGGAGGCGGCCCTCCACGCTCTGGACCACGAAGCAGAGGACGTAGAGGCCCCGCCTGGGGTACTCGATGACCGCCGCCCGGCTGAACTGCACCTCCTTCTGGCCGAAGAGGGTGTGGGCGATCTGCTGCACCGCCTTGTAGATGTCCCGCACGATGGGGATGAGGAGGACCGAGCGCTCCAGAGAGTGGATGAACCGCCTTCCCAGGTAGTTCTCCGCCAGGGTCCCCACCAGGTAGATGAGGACCCCCGCCAGGAAGAGGCCCACGAAGGGGAGGGCAGGCTGGTAGGCCCGGGGCACCTCGAAGTCCACCAGGCGGAGGACGGTCTGGATGTACCCTCCGGAATAGGTGTAGACCCAGCCCAGGAAGTACAGGGTGACCAGGAGGGGGAGGAGGGTGACCAGGCCGGTGAGGAGGCGTTGCCTAAGCCGCATGCCTCCCAGTTTACCAAAGCGCCTAGCGGCCGTCCCCGCGGCTTTGGGCCAGCTCCTTAAGGCCCCTTACGTCCTTGAGGAGGATCTTGCCGTACCCGGAGCGGATGTAGCCCTCCCGGGAAAGCTCGCCGATGACCTTGGTCACCGTCTCCCGCACGCTCCCCACCGCGGCGGCCAGCTCGTCGTGGGTGGCGTGGAGGACGATGGCCCCCTCCTCCTCCTTGGCCAAGGGCGTTTCCGAAAGCTCCAAGAGGGCCGCCGCCATGCGGTTCTTGAGGCGCTGGGTGGCCAGGCGCTCAATGCGGCGGTAGGACTCGGAAAGGGCCTGGGACAGGTGCTGGGCCAGGGCCTCCACCTCCTCCGGGGTGGGCTCCTTGGGCAGGGCCTCCAGGAGCACCCCGGTCACCGCCTCGGCGAAGTAGCCCCGCTCGTGCCCGAAAAGGGCCTCCTCCCCGAAGTAGCCTCCGGGGCGGACCAGGCGCAGGGTGAGGGCGTTTCCCTCCTCGTCCACGGCCTCGAGGCGGACGAGGCCCTCGAGCACCCTGAAGGCCCGGTCCCGGGGACCGGGGACCCCTGGGTAGAGGATAACCTCGCCGGGCTTGAAGCTCACCGTTTCGCGGGCCTGGGTCATAGCTTCCTCCTTACCCCCAGGCTACCACGGCCCCGGGGATTTTGTAAACCTAGGAGTTGAAAAAATCTAGCCCGGGTTACTTTAGGGGCCGCCTCCGGGCCACGGGGAGGAGGCGGTCTAGGGCGATCTCCGGGGTCTCCCCCCGCTTTCTGGCCTCCTCCATCTCCCACCTGGCCCAGAAGAGGGCCATCTCAAAGACCGCCTTTAGCCTTTCTTCCACGGAGAGGGTCCGCCACTCGGCCAGATCGTTTGGCGCCTCCTCCAGGGGGAACCTGCGGGCGATGGGCCGGATTCGCCTCATGGCTCCAGCTCCTCCAGGTCCCGGAGGTCCACGGGCCGGCCGAAGGCCCGCTTCAGGGCCTTGAAGTCCTCGGGGTGGACCACGGAGACCTCCACTCCCGCCACCTCGTAGGTCCTCCTCCGAGCGAAAGCCTCGTCAAAGGAGGGGGATTCCAGGAGAACTAGGTCGATGCGGTTGGGGGCGTAGCCCAGCTGGACCACCCCCGGGGTGGAGAGGTCCTCTAGGGTGAGCCCAAGGTCGTCCCCACCAAAGAAGTCCCGGATGGCGTTTAGGAGCCTTTCCGCCTCCTTGGCGTCCACCCAGAGGTCCAGGTCCCTGGTGAAGCGGGGGCGGCCCAGGAAGGCCAGGGCGTAGCCGCCGATCACCAAAAACCTGGCTCTCGCCCTGTGGAGAGCCCGGAGAAAGTCCAGCATGTCCTCGGTCATCCCACGTTCTCCCTAAGCCAGGCCAGGTAGGCCCCGTGCCCCTCGGCGATGGGGAGGGCGATGATCTCGGGCACGGTGTAGGGGTGGAGGGCGAGCACCCTTTCCCTAAGCCTCGGGAAGGCGAAGGTGGTGGTCTTGGCGATGAGGAGGACCTCCTTGTCCTCCACCACCTCCCCCTGCCAGCGGTAGACCGAGGTGAGGCCGGGGACCAGGTTCACGCAGGCCGCCAGCCGCTCCTCCACCAGGGTCCGGGCGAGGCCTTTGGCCACCTCCTCGTTGGGGGCGGTGATCAGGACCACCTCCTCCATCACTTCTCCTCCTCCACCACGAAGGCGCTAGCAATCTCGTCCTCCTCGGGGAGGTTCATGATCCTAACCCCCGCCGTGGCCCGGGAAGCCTGGCGGATCTCAGAAACCGGGGTGCGGAGGGCGAGGCCCCGCTTGGAGAGGACCAGGAGGTCCTCCTCCCCCCGGACCTTGAGGAGGGCGGCCAGGCGGCCCACCTTGACGGAGGGGGCGTAGGTGATGACCCCCATCCCGCCCCGGCCCTGGAGGGGGTACTCCTGGAGGGGGGTGCGCTTGCCGTAGCCCCGGGTGCTCACCGAGAGGAGGTCCACCAGCTCCCCGGGGCTCACGGTCACCAGGGAGACCACCCGGTCCTGGGGCCTCTTGAAGCGGATGCCTACCACCCCCTGGGTGTCCCGGCCCGTGGCCCGCACCTCCTCCAGGGGGAAGCGGATGGCCTGGCCCTCCTGCGTGGCCAAGATGGCTTCCTCCTCGGGGGCGGAGAGGGCCACGCCCACCAGGCGGTCCCCCTCCTGGAGCCGGATGGCGATGAGGCCCCCTGTGCCCAGGTTGGCGTACTCCTTGAGGGCGGTGCGCTTGACGAGGCCCCTTTCCGTGGCGAAGACCAGGTACCCCTCCCCCTCGAGGCCCCGCACGGGGAGGAGGGCGGCCACCTCCTCCTCCTCGGAGAGGGGCAGGAGGGTCTTCACGTGCACCCCCCGGGCCTGGCGGCCCATCTCCGGGAGGTCGTAGACCTTGAGGCGGTAGACCCGGCCCCTTTGGGTGAAGAGGAGGAGATCGTCGTGGGCGTCGGCCACGAAGACCCCTATGGCCTCGTCCTCCTCCTTGGTCTTGCCCGCCAGGAGGCCCTTACCGCCCCTTCCTTGGGCCCGGTAGGCCTCCAGGGGGAGGCGCTTCAGGAACCCTTGGGCGGTGAGGGTGATGACCATGGGCTCGTCCTCGATGAGGTCCTCGGGGCTGAAGCTCTCCTCAAACTCGGTGAGGAGGGTGCGCCTTTCGTCCCCGTACCGCTCCTTGACCCGGAGGAGTTCCCGCTTCACCTCGCCCCATAGCCGCCCTTCGTCCTCCAGGATGGCCCTGAGGCGGGCGATCTCCTCCATGAGTTCCCGGTACTCCTCCTGGAGCTTCTCCCTTTCCAGGGCCACCAGGCGCTGGAGGCGCATGTCCAGGATGGCCTGGGCCTGGGCCTCGGATAGGCCAAAGCGCTCCATGAGGCCCCGCCTGGCGGCCGGGGCGTCCTCGGAGGCCCGGATCAGGGCGATGACCTCGTCGATGTGGTCCAGGGCGAGGAGGAGGCCCTCCAGAACGTGGGCCCTTTCCTCCGCCTTCTTGAGGTCGAAGAGGCTCCGGCGCCTTAGGACCTCCTTGCGGTGGTCCAGGTAGTGGCGCATGAGGGCGAGGAGGGGGAGGACCTTGGGCTCCCCGTCCACGATGGCCAGGAGGTTCACGGTGAAGGAGGTCTGGAGGGCGGTGTGCTTGTAGAGCTGGTTGAGGACCACCTGGGGGTTGGTCCCCCGCTTGAGCTCTATGGCGATCCGGAGGCCCTGGCGGTCGGACTCGTCCCTTAGGGCCACGATGTCCTCGATCTTCTTGGCCTTGACCAGGGCGGCGATCTGGGCGATGAGGCCCGCCTTGTTCACCTGGTAGGGGATCTCGGTGACCACCAGCATGGGCCTAGAGCCCTTCTCCTCCACCCGCACCTTGGCCCTGAGCTTCAGGCTCCCCCGGCCCGTGGCGTAGGCCTCCCGGATGCCCCTTTTGGAGAGCTTCCCCCCGGTGGGGAAGTCGGGGCCGGGGAGGTGGCGCAGGACCTCCTCGAGGGTGATCCCCGGGTTGTCGATCATGGCCACCAGGGCGTCCACCACCTCGGAGAGGTTGTGGGGGGGGAGGCTCGTGGCCATGCCCACGGCGATGCCGCTGGCGCCGTTTACCAGGAGGTTGGGGATGGCGGCGGGCAGGACCTCGGGCTCCTTAAGGGAGCCATCGTAGTTGGGGCGGAAGTCCACCGTCTCCTTGTCCATGTCCAAGAGCATCTCCGCCCCTAGGGGGGAGAGCCTGGCCTCGGTGTAGCGCTGGGCGGCCGGGGGGTCCCCGTCGATGGAGCCGAAGTTCCCCTGGCCGTCCACGAGGGGGTAGCGGAGGTTCCAGGGCTGGGCCAGGCGGGCCAGGGCCTCGTAGATGGCGGCGTCCCCGTGGGGGTGGTACTTGCCCATGACCTCGCCCACGACCTTGGCGCTCTTCACGTGCTTGCGGTTGGGGAGGACCCCCTCCTGGTAGGCGGCGAAGAGGATGCGCCTCTGGACCGGCTTGAGCCCGTCCCGGACATCGGGGAGGGCCCGGTCCACGATCACGGACATGGCGTAGTTGATGAAGCTCTGCTTGAGTTCCTCGGTGATTTCTACAGGTAAGACCTGGGCCATAGCGCTCCTAAAGGGCGTTTAGACGCCACCTCTCAGTATAGCACACCCCTGGGAGACGGGGCTATAGTGGGTGGGATTCTAAAGAAGTGGGGTGGCCTCGAGGGCCTCCCGGGCCGCCTCCAGGTAGGCCTCCTCCGCCACCTCTTCCCCCCAGTAGGCGGTCTTGCCCTCCCCGTCGGCCTTCTGCAGGGCCAGGTGGGCCATGAAGCGGTCCGGAAGGGCCCCGTGCCAGTGCTCCTCCCCGGGGGCGAAGACCACCATGTCCCCCGGCAGGAGGAGCTGGGCCCTCGCCCCCCGGCTTTGCGCCAGACCCACCCCTTCCGCCACGTAGAGCACCTGGCCCTGGGGGTGGGTGTGCCAGGCCGTGCGGCCCCTGGGGGCGAAGCGCACCAGGAAGAGGCTTTCCCCCTCGGGCCTCGCTGGCACCAGCACCTCCAGGTACACTTGCCCCGAGAACCAGCCTGAGGCGCCCCCTTCGGTTTTCCTCAGGCGATGGATCTCCATCCCTAACCTCCCACCTCCAGGACCTCGGCCAGGTACACCAAGGCCAGCTTGTAGGAGAGGGGGCCGAAGCCGGAGACGATTCCCCGGCAGGCGGGGGCGGTGACGGAGTGCTTTCGGAAGGGTTCTCGGGCGTGGAGGTTGGTGAGGTGGACCTCCACTACGGGAAGGGGCTGGGCCCGGATGGCGTCCAGAAGGGCGTAGGAGTAGTGGGTGAGGGCTCCCGGGTTCAGGACGATGGCCAAGAAGCCCTCCCCGTGGGCCTGCTGGATCCAGTCTATGAGCTGGCCCTCGTAGTTGCTCTGGCGGAAGACCACGCCAAGCCCAAGCTCCGCCCCCCAGGTCTCGCAGAGGGCCTCGAGCTCCTCCAGGGTCGTCCTGCCGTAAAGCTCCGGCTCCCGCTTGCCCAGGAGGTTCAGGTTGGGGCCGTTTAGGACCAGGACCATAGGGGCTCCTTTCCCCTAGGATACGCCCATGCGCCTTTTGGCCCTGGCCCAGACCCACGTGGTGGCCCCCGGGGAGACCCCCTACCCTAGCCTTAGGAGGGAGAGGACCTCCACGTGGTGGGTGAAGGGGAAGAAGTCGTAGGGCCGGGCGAAGGCCAGAACGTAGCCTCCCTTGCTGAGCTCCCCCACGTCCCGGGCCCAGGTGGCGGGGTCGCAGGCGATGTAGAGGATGGCCTTGGGGCGGCTTTGGAGGAGGTAGGCCCGCACCTCGGGGGAAAGGCCGGCCCTGGGGGGATCCAGGACCACCAGGTCAAAGGCCCCGAAGCGAGGGGCCTCCCGGGCGTCCCCCCGGTGGAAGCGGACGTTTTCCACCCCAAGCCGCGCCCGGTCCCGTTCCCCCCGCCCCACCGCCTCCTTGCTGATCTCAATGGCCACCACCTCGTTGAACTTGGGGGCGAGGAGGAGGGAGAGGAGGCCCGAGCCCGCATAGAGCTCCAGGGCCCTTCCGCCCCCTTGGGCCAGGTCCCGGGCCTCATCCAGGAGGAGGCCCGCCGCCAGGGGGTTCACTTGGGCGAAGCCCGCCACGCTCACCGTGGCCGTGAGGGGGCCGAAGGCCTCGAGGAGGGCGGCCTCCCCGTGGAGGGGGCGGACCCGGCCGCGGAAGCGCCCCCTGGGGGAGGGCTCGGCCCAGACCACCCCGGCGAAGCCCTCCTGGACCAGGGCCTTGGCGGGCCTTTTCAGGGCCTCCGGGGAGCCCCCGATGAGCCCGAGGAGGACCCTGCCCTCCAGGAAGCTTCCCCTTAAGGCCACCTCCTCCACGGGAAGGGGCCAGGCCTTAAGGACCCCCAGGGCCCAGGCCAAGGGCTCGGCCAGGAGGGGGTCCTCCTCCACCCGGACGAGCCTTTGGCTTTCCGGAAGGCGGTAGGCCAGCCCCCCCAAGGGGTGGCGGGCGTACTGGGCGGCGGTGCGGTAGCCCAGGGCCCTGGGCGAGGGGCGGATGGGGCTCAGGGGGAAAGGGAGCTTGGCGAGGCGCTCCAGGGCCTCGGCCACCAGGGCCTCCTTTAGGGGAAGCTGGGCCTCGTAGCGGAGGGGGAGGTCGGCCGAAGGGGGCAAAGGGTGGGGGTAGCGGTCGGGGCGGGGCTTGAGGACCGCGGCGTCCTCTAGGAAGAGGGTCCCCCTGCGGCGCACGGGCCTTCCCTCCACCTCCTCCCCGGGAAGCCCCCCCTTGACCAAAACCGCCCCCTCCGCCGTGCGGGCCAGGCCGTACCCCCCGGGGACGAGCTTCTCCACGAGAACCCTCATCCCCTTACCCTACCCCGAGGGCCTTGGCGCTAAGATGGGGAAGTGATTCGCATCGTGTTAGCGGACGACCACGCCCTCTTCCGGCAGGGGCTGAGGAGCCTCTTAGAGGCCGAGGGGGACTTCCGGGTGGTGGGGGAGGCCAAGGACGGCTGGGAGGCCTTAAGGCACGTCCTCGAGGCCAAGCCCGACGTGATCCTCATGGACATCCAGATGCCGGGCCTGGACGGGGTGCAGGCCACCCAGGCCATCCTCCAGGAGTGGCCCCAGGCCAAGGTCATCATCTTGACCATGTACCGCCAGGATGCCTACGTCTTTGAGGCGGTGAAGGCGGGGGCCAGGGGGTACCTCCTGAAGGACACGGACGCCAAGGAGCTCATTGAGGCCATCCGCCAGGTCTACGCCGGGGAGGTCCTCCTGGACGCGGAGCTCGCCGGGCGCATCATCCGGGACTTCCGGGCCAAGAGGGAGGCCAGCGCCCCCCTGCACGCGGAGCTCTCCGAGCGGGAGATCCAGATCCTCAAGCTGGTGGCCCAGGGGTACACCAACCTGGAGATCGCCGCCGAGCTCCAGCTTTCGGAGAAGACGGTGCGCAACCGCCTTTCCGAGATCTTCCAGAAGCTCCACCTGAACAACCGCACCCAGGCCGCCCTCTACGCCATCCGGGAGGGCCTGGCCCAGCCTGAGCCGGAAGAGTAGTGGACCCCATCCGCCTGCTCCTGGAGCTCGCCCCCATCGCGGGGGAGGAGGCCCGGGGGGCCTTCGTGGCCGGGCGCCTCCCCGGGGCCCGGAGGGACGGGGTGGGCAACGTCTTCGCCGGGGAGGGGAGGGTCCTCCTCCTGGCCCACCTGGACACCGTCTTGCCACCCGTTTCCCCTAGGCGGTCCGGGGAGCGGCTCTACGGCCCCGGGGTGGGGGACAACACCAGCGGGGTGGCCGTCCTCCTCTCCCTGCCGGAGATCCCCGGGGTGGTGCGGGGCTTCACCGTGGGGGAGGAGGGCCTGGGGAACCTGAGGGGGGCGAGGGCCCTGGTGGCGGCCCTGGAACCCGAGGTGGTGGTGGCCGTGGACGGGTACCTCCCCGGGGTGGTGGACCGGGCCCTGGGCTCGGTGCGCTTTCGGGTGCGCCTCCTGGGCCCTGGGGGGCACGCCTGGGGGGACAGGGGGACGCCGAACCCCGTCTTCGCCCTGGCCGAGGGGCTTGCCGCCCTCCACTCCCTCCTCCTGGGGGAAAAGGAGGCGAGCCTAAACGCCAGCGGCCTAAAAGGGGGCGAGGCGGTGAACGCCATCCCCCAGGAGGCCTCGGCCCTCCTGGAGGTCCGGGCCCTAGAGGCCCCCCACATGGACCGCCTCTTTGCCCAGGCTCAGGGCCTCCTCCAGGAGGTGGCCAGGCGGCACCGGGTGGAGCTTGTCCTGGAGGTCCTGGGCAGGAGGCCCGCCGGGAACACGGCCACGGAGGCCTTGAGGCGTGCGGCCGAGGAGGCCCTCAGGAGCATCGGGGAGAAGCCCCAGTTCCAGGCGGGCTCCACGGACGCCGGCGCCGCGGTGGAGCGGGGGATCCCCGCCCTGGCCCTGGGGGTCTACCGGGGGGGTGGGGCCCACACCGAGGAGGAGTGGGTCCTGCCGCAAAGCCTCGTGGAGGGGAGGAGGGCCCTCCTGGCCCTCCTCAAGGCCCTTGGCGTAGGATAGGGCGTATGCGGGTAGGGGTTCTGGAGGGCTTCCTCTCCCGGCGGTACCTGGGCTTCTGGGAGGCCTACCTGAAGGCCCTGGGGGTGGAGGTGGTCCGGGCGGAGGCCCCGCCGGACCTCCGCCAGCCCTACTGCCTCCCGGTCCAGGCCCTTTTGGCCCAGGTGGAGGCCCTGAAGGCCCAGGGGGTGGACTACCTCCTCCTCCCCGACCTCCAGGGCGGGGTGGACTCCCAGCGGGGCGGGGGGCAGTGCCCTTGGCTTCTGGACCTCGAGGCCACCCTGCGGCGCTACTACCCCGGGCTTCCCCCGGTCCTGAAGGTGCCCGCGGCCCTCTCCGAGAAGGTCCTGGGCCGGGCGGGGGAGGTGGGGCAGATCCTCACGCAAAACCCCATGCGGGTGGGCCGGGCCCTGGACCAGACCAAAAGCCTCCTCAAGCCCCCACCCCCCCCGAAGACCCTAGGGGGGAGCGTGGGCGTGGTGGCCCAGCCCTACCTCTTGGAGGAGGAGGGCTTCCGGGAGCGGGTGCGGGAGGCCCTGGCCCAGGTGGGCCTCCTCCCCCACTTCCCCGACCTGCCCCCGGAGCGCCTCAGGGAAGAGGGGGAAAGGCTCCTCCCCATGGACCTCCCCACGGACCGGGAGCTCCTCGGCATGGTCCACTACCTCCACCGCCTGGGCCAGGTGAAAGGCCTCCTCCTCGTGGTCTCCTACGCCTGCCCCCCCATCCCTGGGGTCCTGAGGCGGGCGGCGAGGAGGCTTTCCAAGCCCTACCGCCTCCTCACCCTAGGGGAGGACTGGGGGGAGGAGCTTGGGGCCCTGAGGCGGGAGATGGGGGTCTAGGCCACAGTGGACCCCTAGGGACCCCGGGACCCAGCGTCCACCCCCTTACGGGTGGTCGGGGAAGGGGTAGACTGGAAGGTATGACCGAGCGGTCAGCCCCCCTGGCCCGCCTCCTCCCCTACCTGGCCCCCTACCGAAAGCCCTACCTCCTGGGGGTGGGGGCTGGGCTCCTTTCCATCTCCTTCTTCGTCCTAAGCCCCTACTTCCTGCGGCTGGCGGTGGACGCCATAGGCGAGGGGGGGGACTATGGGCGCTACGCCCTCTTCCTCCTCCTCTCCGGCGGGGCTTCCGCCCTTCTCTCCTACTACATGCGCCGGCTTTCGGTCGCGGCCAGCCGCCGGGTGGAGTACGACCTCAGGAAGGACCTCTTCCGCCACCTCCTCCGCCTGGACCGGGGCTTCTACCAGGGGACCCGGGTGGGGGACCTGATGAACCGCCTCAACACCGACCTCTCCGCGGTGCGGGACATGGTGGGCCCCGGGGTCATGATGGGAAGCCGCCTCTCCGTGCTGGTCCTCCTGGCCTTCCTCTCCATGTACGCGGTGAACGCCTCGCTGGCCTTCTACCTCACCCTGATCCTCCCCACCATCGCCCTCGCCATGTTCTACCTGCTGCGGCTCATCGACTGCCGCTACCGCGAGGCCCAGGAGGCCTTTGACCGGATCAGCACCCTGGCCCAGGAGGCCTTCAGCGGCATCCGGGTGGTGAAGGGGTACGCCCTCGAGGGCCGGATGCTCGCCCGCTTCCAGGACCTCAACCGGGCCTACGTGGCGAGGAGCCTGGCCCTGGCCCGGGTGGAGGGGCCCATGCAGGCCCTCCTGGGCTTTCTCATGGGCTTCGCCTTCCTCACCGTCCTTTGGGTGGGGGGCGGGATGGTGGTGCGGGGGGAGCTCACCCTGGGCCAGCTGGTCCAGTTCAACGCCTACCTGGCCCAGCTCACCTGGCCCATCCTGGGCCTGGGCTGGGTGATGGCCATGTACCAGCGGGGCCTCACCAGCCTAAGGCGCCTCCTGGAGCTTTTGGACGAGGAGCCCAGGATCAGGGACGAGGCCCCCCTGCCCCTTTCGGTGGCGGACCTCTCGGGGGAGGTGCGCCTCCTGGGGGTGGGCTTGAGGCTCGGGGAGCGGTGGGTCCTGAAGGACATCACCCTCACCGTCCCCGAGGGGATGACCCTGGGGATCACCGGGCGCACGGGCTCGGGGAAGAGCCTCCTCGCCGCCCTAGTCCCCAGGCTCCTGGACCCCACGGAGGGGGAGGTCTGGGTGGGGGGGTACCCCGCCAAGAGGATTCCCCTAAGGGTCCTCCGCCAGGCGGTGGGCGTGGCCCCCCAGGAGCCCTTCCTCTTCAGCGAGACCCTCCTGGAGAACATCGCCTTCGGCCTGGAGGAGCCCCATAGGGAAAGGGTGGAGTGGGCGGCCCGGCTTGCCGGGATCCACGAGGAGATCCTCTCCTTCCCCCAGGGCTACGGGACGGTCCTGGGGGAGAGGGGGATCACGCTTTCCGGGGGGCAGCGGCAGCGGGTGGCCCTGGCCCGGGCCCTGGCCAAGGGGCCCAAGGTCCTCATCCTGGACGACGCCCTAAGCGCCGTGGACGCCGAGACCGAGGCCAGGATCCTCCAGGGGCTGAAGGGGGTCTTGGGCCGCCAGACCACCTTCCTCATCTCCCACCGCACGGCCACCCTGCGCCACGCCGACTGGATCATCGTCCTGGACGGGGGGAGGATCGCCGAGGAGGGGACGCATGAGAGCCTCCTCGAGGCCGGGGGCCTCTACGCCGAGCTGGACCGTCTCCAGCGCATGGAGGTGGAGGAGTGAGCGGGGAGGACGCCTACGCCAAGGCCTTTGACCGGGTTCTCTTTGCCCGGATCCTGGCTTACCTCAGGCCCTACCGCTCCCAGGTAGCCCTGGCCCTCCTTTTCCTCCTCCTCACCACCCTCACCGCCGCCGCCACCCCCCTCTTCTTCAAGTGGGCCATCGACGGGGCCCTGGTGCCCACGGAGGAGAAGCCCCCCGCCGAGCGGCTTTCCCTCCTCCTTTGGGTCAGCCTGGGCTTCCTCCTGGTGCGGGCCCTCAACTTCGCCGCCACCTACGGGCAGACCTACCTCATCCAGTGGGTGGGCCAGCGGGTCCTCTTTGACCTGAGGAGCGCCCTCTTCGCCAAGTTCATGCGCCTCCACCCGGGCTTCTACGACAAGAACCCCGTGGGCCGCCTCATGACCCGGACCACCTCCGACGTGGACGCCATCAACCAGTTCATCACCGGGGGGCTCGTGGGGGTGATCGCCGACCTCTTCACCATCCTGGGCCTCCTGGCCTTCATGTTCGTCCTGAGCCCCGAGCTCACCCTGGTGGTCCTCCTCGTGGTCCCCGTGCTCCTCTGGGTCACCGCCTGGGTGCGCAACGGCATGCGGTCCGCCTACCGGGAGATGCGCCTCCGCCTGGCCCGGCTGAACGCCGCCCTGCAGGAGAACCTCTCCGGGGTGGAGACGGTCCAGCTCTTCGTCAGGGAGGGGGAGCGGGAGGGCAAGTTTGACCGCCTGGGCCGGGACCTCCTCCAGGCCTGGTTGGAGATCGTGCGCTGGTTTGCCCTCTTCTTCCCCGTGGTGGGCTTCCTGGGGGAGCTGGCCGTGGCGGGCCTCCTCTTCTACGGCGGGGGGCAGGTGGTCCAGGGGATGGTGACCCTAGGCCTCCTCGTGGCCTTCGTGGACTACACCCGCCAGCTCTTCCAGCCCCTCCAGGACCTCTCGGACAAGTTCAACCTCTTCCAGGGGGCCATGGCCAGCGCCGAGCGCATCTTCGGCGTCCTGGATGCCGAGGAGGAGCTCGAGGACCCCAAGGACCCCAGGCCCATCCCCCGCTTCCGGGGGGAGGTAGCCTTCCGGGACGTCTACTTCGCCTACACCCCCAAGGGGGTGGAGCCCAAGGAGGGGGACTGGGTGCTGAAGGGGGTTTCCTTCCGCATCCGCCCCGGGGAGAAGGTGGCCCTGGTGGGGGCCACGGGGGCGGGGAAGACCAGCGTGGTGAGCCTCATCGCCCGCTTCTACGATCCCCAAAGGGGCCAGGTCCTCATAGACGGGGAGGACGTGCGGAGCTACCGCCAGGAGGAGCTGAGGCGCAGGATCGGCCTCGTCCTCCAGGACCCCTTCCTCTTCTCGGGCACGGTCCTGGACAACCTCCGCCTCTTTGACCCCGCCGTCCCCGAGGAGCGGGTGGTGGAGGTGGCCCGGTTCTTGGGGGTGCACGAGGCCATCCTCCACCTGCCCCAGGGCTACCACACCCTCCTGGGGGAGCGGGGGGCGGGGCTTTCCACGGGGGAGAAGCAGCTTCTCGCCCTGGTGCGGGCCCTCCTCCATAGCCCCGATGTCCTCCTCATCCTGGACGAGGCCACGGCCAGCGTGGACTCGGAGACGGAGAGGAGGCTGCAGGAGGCCCTGCAAAAGGCCATGGAGGGGCGGACCTCCATCCTCATCGCCCACCGCCTCTCCACCATCCGCCAGGTGGACCGGATCCTGGTCTTCCGCAAGGGGCGGCTTCTGGAGGAGGGGAGCCACGAGGCCCTCCTGGAGAAGGGGGGGTACTACGCCACCTTGTACCGTTTGCAGTACGCCGAGTAGGCCATGACCTACGGGGAGGCCTTGGACTGGCTTTACTGGAGGAGGCGGCAGGGCCCGAGGGGCACGGGGAGGGTGCGGGCCCTCCTCTCCCGCCTAGGCCACCCCGAGGGGGCCTTTGCCGCGGTCCACGTCCTGGGGACCAACGGCAAGGGGAGCGTGGTGGCCTACCTGGAGGCCGCCTTCCGCGCCCTGGGCCTCCCCTACGGGGCCTACACTAGCCCCCACCTCCTGGACTTCCGGGAGAGGATCCGCACCCACCTGGGCCTCATCCCCGAGGAGGGGGTGGTGGCCTTCGTCCGCTGGGCCAAGGAGGAGGCCTTCCCCGAGCCCCCAGGGTTCTTTGACCTGGCCACCGCCCTGGCCTTCGGCCACTTCCGGGAGGTGGGGGTGGCCCTGGCGGCGGTGGAGGCGGGGGTGGGGGGGGAGAAGGACGCCACCAACGCCCTTTCCCGGGTGGTCCTCACCGTGATCACCAACGTGGGGGAGGACCACCTGGAGGCCCTGGGGGGGAGCCTCGAGGCCGTGGCCCGGGAGAAGGCGGGGGCGATCCGAAAAGGGGTCCCCGTGGTCACGGGGGCCCAAGGGGTGGGGCTACGGGTCATCCGGGAGGTGGCCCGCTCCCGAGGGGCCCCCCTCCACCTCCTGGACCCCGAGGACCCCCTCTTTAGCCTCCCCGCCCTCCCTTCCTTGAAGGGGGGCTTCCAAGAGGCCAACGCCCGCCTGGCCTCTGCCGCCCTCCGCCTCCTCGGTTTCCCCGAGGGGGCCATCGCCGAAGGGCTGAGGGCCGCCCGCCACCCGGGGCGGCTGGAGCGCTTTCTCCTCGAGGGGGTGGAGGTCTACCTGGACGGGGCCCACAACCCCCCCGCCGCCCAGGCCTTGGCCCGGGAGTTTGCCGCCTACCACCTCCTCTTCGGGGCCTTTCCCCGGAAGGACGTGAAGGGGGTGCTAGCCCACCTCCTCCCCAAGGCGAAGAGCGTCCGCTACACCCTGGCGGGGGAGGGGGCCTTGGGGCGGAAGCTGGGGGCGCCCTTCCTCCCCGACCCTTGGGAGGCCCTCCTCCATGCTGTGGCGCGGGCGAGGGAGGACGGGCTTCCCGTTCTGGCCACGGGCTCCCTCTACCTGGTGGGGGTCCTTTTGGGAAGGCTCACTCCCGGGCCTCCCCCAGGATCCTGCCTCCAGGATCGGTGAAGACCACCCGGCGCACCCTTTCCAGCTCCAGGAGCACGTAGGGGCTGGTGAGGGCCTGGGTGACGATGGCCCCGGGCCTGGGGCTTGTGAGGTTCAGGACCACCCGGGCGGTGTCCCCGGCGTAGGTCACCCCCACGACCTCTATCCCGTAGCCTCCCGTGGGCTTCAGCCCCCAGAAGAAGGCGGCCACGCTCCGGGTGCGGAAGTCCACGGGGGGGGCGGGGGGGCGGGGGAGGCGGTTGCCCACCACCAGGTTCCAGACCTCGGCGAAGCGGGTGGGGTTCCCCGCCAGGTAGGCCCGGGCCTCGGTCTCCGGGTAGGCGGCGTTGGTCCCTCGGTCCAGGATGCGGAAGAGGGGAGGGGGAGGGGCCACGAACTCCAGTCTAAGCCCGTACTGGACCAGGAGGGCCCCTGCCCGGTAGAAGTCCGGGGCAGGGTCCAGGGACAGGGGCCTCAGGAGGGGTTCGGCCAGCTCAAAGACCACCACCTGCCGCCCGGCCCTCCGGGCCAGCACCTCGCGCAGGAGGACCCGGGCCTCGCTCCCGGTGAAGGCCTGGAGCTCGGGGGTCTGGTAGCCTATGGGCTGGACCAGGGCGCGCCTCTCCCCCTGCCTAAGGTTTCCCGTGAGGCGCACCCAGCCCGCCCCGTCGTAAAGCCAGCTGGAGCGCAAGGGGGTTTGCGTGCGCACCTCCAAAAGGCTCCCGGAGATCCCCCGCACCGCCTCCACCTGGAGCCTAAGGGCGGGGCCCACCTCCCTTAGGAGAGGGTTCCCGTCCACCCAAAGGGCCCCGGGGACGGCCCAAAGGCTCTCCCCCGTGGCGCTTTCCAGCCTCAGGCTCCTCCCGCCAAGCCGCACCTCCCGGGGCTCGCCGTAGAAGTAGGTCCAGCGTTCCGTGGCCTCGGGGAAGAGGAGCTGGGCCTCGGCCACCCGGTAGCCCGTGCCCTCCAGCACCTGGCAGGCGGCGAGGAGGGGAAGAAGGGGGAGGAGGAGAAGGGCTCTACCCATGGGGCCATGATACCCCATGCCCTAGGGCCTTTCCTTTAGCCTACCTTGAGCGCGGGTCCAGGGCGTCCCGGAGGGCATCCCCTAGGAGGTTGAAGGCCAGGACCAGGCCCACGATGGCCAGGCCGGGGAAGGTGGCCACGTGGGGGGCCACCGCCAGGTACTCCCGCCCCCGGGCCAGCATCAGCCCCCACTCGGGCTCTGGGGGCCTGGCCCCAAGGCCCAGGAAGCCCAGCCCGGCGGCGAAGAGAATGGCGATGGCCATCTGCAGGCTGCTTTGGATCAGGATGGGGGTGAGGGCGTTGGGGAGGACGTGCCGGAGGAGGACGCGGCTGTGGGAGGCCCCTAGGGCCCGGGCGGCCTCCACGTAGTCCAGGGCCTTGAGGCTCAGGACCACCCCCCGGACCAGGCGGGCGTAGACGGGGACGGCGGCGATCCCCACGGCGATCATCCCGTTCAGAAGCCCCGGGCCCAGGACGGCCACCAGGACGATGGCCAGGAGGATGCCCGGGAAGGCCAGGAGGATGTCCACCAGCCTCTGGGCCAGGAGGTCCCACCTCCCCCCCAGGTAGGCGGGGATGGCCCCCAGGGGGGTGCCGAGGAGGAGGCCGATCCCCACCGCCACCAGGCCGATGCTCAGGGAGATGGGGATTCCGTGGAGGATGCGGGAGAAGAGGTCCCGGCCCTGCTCGTCCGTGCCCAGGAGGTGGAGGCGGGCGGGTCCTTCCACCCCGAAAAGCCGCACCTCCCCCCTCACCCCAAGCCAGGTCCAGGCCTCCCCGCGGACGAAAAACCGCACCGGGTACCTCTCCTCCCAGCGCACCTGGACCCCCTCGAGGGGGTGGCGGAAGGCGGGGCTCACCCAAAGCCCCCACTCCCCCTCCGGCCCCCTGAAGGAGAGGCCCGCCAAGGGCGGGATGTAGGCGGAGCGGAGGTCTTGGGTGTAGGGGCCGTAAGGAGCCAGGAAGGGGGCGAAGAGCGCCCCCAGGAGGTAGAGGGAGAGGAGGAGGAGGCCCGCCTGGGCCAGGCGGTGGCGGCGGAAGCGGCGCCAGGGCCTAGTCATAGCGCACCCGCGGGTCTATTGTGGCATAGAGGAGGTCCACCAAGAGATTGATGAGGACGAAGGTGATGGCCACCAGGAGGACAGCCCCCTGGACCACGGGGTAGTCCCGGGCCAGGATGGAGCCCACGAGGAGCTGCCCCAGCCCCGGCCAGGCGAAGATGGTCTCGGTGATCACCGCGCCCGCGAGGAGGGTGCCGAACTCCAGGCCCACCACGGTGACCACGGGGATCAGGGCGTTTCTCAGGGCGTGCTTGAAGACGACCACCCGCTCGGCGAGCCCCTTGGCCCGGGCGGTGCGGATGTAGTCCTGGGAGAGGACCTCCAGGAGGGTCCCCCGGGTCATGCGGGCAAGAAGGGCGGTGGCGTTGATCCCTAGGGTGATGGCGGGGAGGACCAGGTGGGCCAAGGTCCCCTTCCCCGCCACAGGGAACCAGCCCAGCTCCACGGAGAAGATGAGGATGGCGAGAAGGCCGAACCAGAAGACGGGCATGGAGACCCCGAGGAGGGCCAGGACCATCACCGAGAGGTCCAGGCCGCTTCCCGGCCTCAGGGCGGCCAGGATGCCCAGGGGAATCCCGGTGAGCACGGCCACCAGGATGGCGGCTGAGGCCAGCTCCAGGGTGTTGGGGAAGTAGGTCTTGAGCTCCTCCAGCACGGGGCGGCGGCTTCGGGCGGACTCCCCCAGGTCGCCCCGGAGCAGGGCCCCTAGGTAGATGAGAAACTGCTCCGGCAGGCTTCGGTCCAGGCCGTAGCGGGCCCGGATGGCCTCGAGGGTCTCCGGGGTGGCGAACTCCCCCGCCAGGAGGACAGCGGGGTCCCCTGGGGCCAGGCGCACCATGAGGAAGACCAGGACCACCACCCCAAAGAGGGTGGGCAGGGCGATGAGGGCTCGCCGGAGGAGGTACGCGGTCATGGGCAGGAAAAGGCCCCGCGGGGGCTTCCCACCGCCCGCGGGGGGATGGCCTTAGCGGAAGCTGGCCTGGTAGGCCAGGTAACGCTCCGTGGGGTGGACGATGAAGCCCTGGACCTCCTGCCGGATGGCCGTGACCTGGAGCTCGGAGTGGAGGAAGAGCCAGGGGGCGTCCTGCCAGATGCGGGTCATGGCCTCCCTGTAGAGGGACTGGCGCCCCTGGGGCAGGGTGGAGATACGGGCCTGGGCGAGGAGCCTGTCCACCTCAGGGTTCCTGTAGAAGGCCCGGTTGAAGCCCGGGGCCCACTGGCTGGAGTGGAAGAGGGGGTAGAGGCCGTAGTCCGCGTCCCCGGTCACCGCGCCCCAGCCCAGCATGGCCATCTGGATGCGGTTCTCCTGCAAGGGGCGCTGGGTCTCCTGGAGGTAGGCCCCCCACTCCAGGGTCCGGATGGTGGCCTCCACCCCCACGCGGCGGAGCTGGCCCTGGATGGCCTCGCACACCTGGATGTCCTGGAAGTACCGGCCCGTGGGGCAGTGCAGGGTGATGCGCAAGGGGGTGCTCACCCCGGCCTGGCGCAGAAGCTCCTGGGCCCGCCCGGGGTTGAACTCGTACTGGCCCACGGGCGCGTAGCCGAAGATGCCAGGGGCGATGGGGGCATCGGAAACACGGCCGATCCCGCCCAGGACGAACTGGAGGATCTCCTCCCGGTTCACCGCGTGGTTCATGGCCTGGCGCACCCGGGCGTCGTTGAAGGGGGGGCGCTGGGTGTTGAAGTAGATGTAGATGGTCCTAAGGCTGGGGCTGCGCACCACCTGGACCGCCCGGTTGGCCTGGAGGCGGGGGATGTCCTGGGGCGGGATGCGCACGGCCACGTGGGCCTGCCCCGTCTCCACCAGGGCCACCCGGGTGGTGCCCTCGGGCACGGGAACGAAGCGCACCTGGGGGATGGCGGGTTTCTGGCCCCAGTAGTTCTCGTTGCGCACCAGGTCCACGTACTGCCCCTTCTGCCAGGCCTGGAAGCGGTAGGGTCCCGTGCCCACGGGGTTGTCCCGGTACTGGGCCCCCAGGCGCCCTATGGCGGTGGGGCTTTGCATGGCGGTGGAGCTGTGGGTGAGGTGGGCCAGGATGGGGGCGAAGGGGTTTTTGAGGCGGAGGCGCACCGTGTGGCTGTCCACCACCTCCACCCGCTCCAGCTCGGAGAGGAGGAAGGCGAAGGGGCTGGCCAGCTCCCGGGAGACGAACCTTTCCAGGTTGAACTTGACCGCCTCGGCGTTGAAGGGGGTTCCGTCGTGGAAGGTGATGCCCCGGCGGAGCCTTATCGTGAGGGTCCGGCCCCCGTCGGCGAAGCTGTGCCCCTCGGCCAGGTGGGGGACGATCCGGCCTTCCGGGGTGAGCTCGAAAAGGGTCTCGCTGATGTGGGTGACCACGGTGGCCGAGGGGGAATCCTGGGCCAGGGGGGCATCCAGGGTGATGGGGTCGGTGCCCTGGGCCACCACCAGCCTCCCTTGGGCTAGGGTCCAAGGGAGGGCCAAAACGCCTAGGATAGCCAAAAACCTGCGCATGTTTCCTCCTTACGCCTGCCACTATACCGGCCTCCCCCGGGGTTGGGCAAGGCCCTAGCCCTCCCCCAGGTAGGCCCTCTGCACCTCGGGGTTTTCCGCAAGCTCCCTGGCGGAGCCGGAGAGGGTGATCTCCCCCGTGGCCAGCACGTAGCCCCGGTGGGCGATCTGCAGGGCCATGCGGGCGTTTTGCTCCACCAGGAGGATGGTCTTCCCCTCCCGGTTCAGTTTTTGGATGGTCTCAAAGATGGCCTCCACCAGGACCGGGGCCAGGCCCATGGAGGGCTCGTCCATGAGGAGAATCCCCGGATTTTGCATGAGGGCCCGGCCGATGGCCAGCATCTGCTGCTCGCCCCCGGAAAGGGTCCCCCCTTTCTGGCCCCGGCGCTCGTAGAGGCGGGGGAAGAGGGCGTAGACCTGTTCTTTGCGCTCTTGGACCACCTTGCGGTCCTTCTCCAGGTAGGCCCCGATCTCCAGGTTCTCCTCCACGGTGAGCCTGGGGAAGATCTTCCGCCCCTCGGGCACGTGCCCCACTCCCAGGGCCGCGATCTGGTGGGCGGGGAGGTGATGGATGGGCTTTCCCTGGAAGAGAACCTCCCCCTTCCTGGGCTTTACCAGGCCGCTGATGGTCCTCAAGGTGGTGCTTTTCCCCGCGCCGTTGGAACCGATGAGGGTCACGATCTCCCCCTGCTCCACCCGGAGGGAGACGCCCTTTAGGGCGTGGATGTGACCGTAGTAGGTGTGGATTTCCTTGAGCTCCAGGGTTACGCTGCGGCCCCCCTGGCTCATGCGGCACCTCCCGCGGCCCCCTTACCCAGGTAGGCCTCGATGACCCTGGGGTTCTTGCGCACCTCCTCCGGCATGCCCTCGGCGATCTTGGCCCCATAGTCCAAGACGGCGATACGGTCGGAGAGGCGCATGACGAGGCGCATGTCGTGCTCGATGAGAACGATGGTGATCCCGAGCTCTTCCCGCAGGCGCCCGATGAAGTGTTGCAACTCTTCGGTCTCCCTGGGGTTCATGCCCGCTGCGGGCTCGTCCAGGAGGAGGAGCCTGGGCCTCAGGGCCAGGGCCCGGGCGATCTCCAGCTTGCGCTGCTCCCCGTAGGGAAGGTTTCTGGCCAGCTCGTCCTTGCGGTGGAGGAGGCCCACGTAGTCCAGGAGCCTCTCCGCCTCCTCCTTGGCCCGCCTCTCCTCCCGCCGGGCCAGAGGGGTGCGGAAGAGGGCGTGGAAGTAGGGTACGCGGATGTGGATGTGCATCCCCACCAGGAGGTTTTCCAGGACGGTCATGGCCCCGAAGAGGCGGATGTTCTGGAAGGTGCGCCCCACCCCCTCCCTGGCGATGCGGTCGGGGGGGAGGCCGGTCACGTCCTTGCCGAAGAGGAAGATGCGGCCCCCGTCGGGGGCGTAGATGCCGGTGAGGAGGTTGAAGAAGGTGGTCTTGCCGGCGCCGTTGGGGCCGATGACGGAGAAGATCTCCCCCTCGCTCACCTCCAGGCTCACCTTGTCCACCGCCACCAGACCGCCGAAGCGTTTGGTGACCCCTTGCACCTCGAGGGCCTTCATTCTTCCTCCATCTCCGCCCGGTGGCGCCTTTCTGGGATGAGGCCGGTGGGGCGGAAGATCATCATCAGCACCAGGATCAGCCCAAAGACCAGGCGCTCGTACTTGGCGGGGTCCACCTGGCTGGGGATCTGGGGTAGGTTGGTGCGCACGAACTCGCTAAAGGTCTTGAGGATGTCCAGGTTCAGGATGGTGAGGGTCGCGGCCCCCAGGATGGCCCCGGGGATGGAGCCCATCCCCCCTAGGATCACCATGGCCAGGATGGTGATGGAGGCGAGGAGGGTGAAGGACTCGGGGGAGACGAAGGTGCGCTGGGCGGCGAAGATGACCCCCATGGCCCCGGAGAAGGCGGCCCCGGTCATGAAGGCGATGAGCTTGGTGGGCAGAAGGGGGATGCCCATGGAGCGGGCAGCGATCTCGTCCTCGCGGATGGCCGCCCAGGCCCGGCCGAAGCGGGAGTTGGCCAGGTTGAGGTTGACGAGGACCACGAGCCCGATCATGAGGAGGACCAGGAGGTAGAAGAAGAGCTGGTAGTCCGTGGTGGCGTCCAGCTGGATCCCCAGGGACCCTATGAGGTCTTCAAACCAGCCGATGGGGGGGCGCTCCACCGGGGTGATCCCCTGGGGGCCGTTGGTGAGGTTGATGGGGTGGTCCAGGTTGTTGGCCAGGATCCGCACCACCTCCCCCAGGCCCAGGGTGACGATGGCCAGGTAGTCCCCCCGAAGGCGGACGGCGGGGAGGCCGATGAGGAGGCCGGTGATGGCGGTGGTGACGATGGCGATGAGCATGAAGGGGTACATGTACTCCCCAGGGAGGGGGAAGTTCCCCTGCATGAAGTTCTGCGCCTGGGGGCTGCCGAAGATGGCCCAGGTGTAGGCCCCCACGGCGAAGAAGGCGGCGTAGCCCAGGTCCAAAAGCCCCGCCATGCCCACCACCACGTTGAGGCCCAGGGCCATGGCCGCGTAGATGCCGATCTGGATGCCTAGCTCAAAGATGAAGGTGTTGGCGAAGCCCGCTAGGGGTACGGAGATGAGGAGGATGGCCAGGCCCAGGAGGGCCCGGATCCAGGTGGGAATGCGGGGCAGGGTGGAGAGGGCCACCAGGATGCCCACCAGGCCGATGAGGCCCAGGGTGTTGCCGGAGCGCCAGAGCCCCAGGGTGAAGGCCAGGGTGAGGAGGGCCAGGTTAAGGATGCGGGTCTGGGGGGGGAGGCGCAAGAGGGCGGTCGCCCCTAGCGCCCCTAGGCCGAAGAGGTTGCTCAGGGCCCCGGGGGCCCAGAGGGCCAGGCCCAGATAGGCCAGGCTGAGGAGGAAGGAAAGCCCGCTCATACCTTCTCCCGCACCACCTGGCCCAGGAGGCCCTGGGGCCGCACCAAAAGGATGAAGACGAGGAGGAGGAAGGCCACCACGTCCTTGTACTCCGTGCCCAAGTTGCCGTTGGTGAGGATGGGGAGATAGGTGCCGAAAAAGTTTTCCAGCTGCCCCAGGACAAGCCCGCCCAGCATGGCCCCGGGGATGTTGCCGATGCCGCCCAAGACGGCGGCGGTGAAGGCCTTGATGCCGGGCAGGAAGCCCACATAGGGGGTGATGATGGTGTACTGCAGGGCGAAGAGGACCCCGGCCACCCCGCCCAGGGAGCCCCCGATGAGGAAGGTGCGCGAGATGATCCGGTCGGGGTCGATGCCCATGAGGCTTGCGGTCTGCAGGTCCTGGGCCACGGCCCGGATGGCCACCCCCAGCTTGGTGCGGTTCACCAAGTAGGTGAGGCCCAGGAGCATGAGGATGGAGACCACGATGACGATGAGGGACTTGCTCTGGACGAAGATGGCCCCCCCGAAGAGGTCAAAGGAGCCCTCGAGGTCCTCCACGGTGCGCATCCGTAGGAAGAACTCGTTGTGCCAAAGGCCTTCGATGAGGCGGACCAGGTCTTGGAGGACGAAGGAGACCCCGATGGCCGTGACCAGAGGGACCAGGCGGTTGGTGGTGCCCCGCTTCCGTAGGGGGCGGTAGGCGAAGCGCTCTACCAGGATGGCGGTGGCCCCCGAGATGGCCCCTGCCAGGATCAGGGCCACCAGGAGAAGAATGAGGCCGTTTTCTATTTGGGGGCCCAGGTAGCGGAAGACCTCCACCCCCACCACGGCCCCAATCATGAAGATCTCCGCATGGGCGAAGTTGATGAGCTCCAGGACCCCGTACACCATGGTGTACCCCAGGGCCACCATGGCGTAGACGAAGCCCAGGACGAGACCATCAAAGATGACCTGGGGCAAGAGAGCTAGGATTTGCTCTAGCAAGGTGCCTCCTTTCCCTGGCCCAAGGGGGTGGCCCGGAGGCCACCCCCCTTGGGCCAGGCACCCGAAGTCTAGCGGGAGCCGGGGGCTGCCATCTCAATGGTCCGGATCACCCGGTTTTCCGCCCAGTTGCCGGTTTCGGCCACCTGCATGACGAAGTAGCGGGCCTTCCGGTTATCCCCCTTGTCGTCAAACTCAATGCTTCCGGTGAGCCCCTCCATCCGCAGCTGGCGCACCGCCTGGCTCACCTGCTCCCGAGTAGGCTTCCGGCCCCCTGCGGCCCGGATGGCGTTCTCCAAGGCGGCGAGGATCACGTTGGCCGAGTCGTAGGCGTAGATGCCAAAGCCCTCGATCTCCCTGCCGTAGCGCTGGCGGAACCTCTGGGCCACCTCCCGGGCCTTGGGGAAGGCGGAAACGGGACCGGCCACCGTGGTGTAGAAGGTGCCGGCGGCGTTCTCCCTCCCAGCCAGGCGCACGAACTCGCTGGAGTCCAGGCCGTCCCCGCCCATGAGCCGGGTCCTGACCCCCCGCTCCCTCAGCTGCTTGGCGAAGGGGCCGATCTGGCTGTAGATGCCCCCGAAGTAGATGAGCTCGGGGGTGGGCCGGGCGGCGCGGATTTGGTTGATGATGGGTACGAAGTTGGCCTGCTCCTCGGTGCCCACGAAGCCCACTGCCCTGCCGCCCAGGGCCTCGAGGCGCTTCCGGAACTCCTCCGCCAGGCCCTGGCCGTAGGCGGTCTTGTCGTGGATGACGAAGACGTTCCTAACCCTTAGGTTGTTGAAGGCGTACTCCGCCCCCACTGGTCCCTGGACGTCGTCGCGGCCGCAGATGCGGTTCACGTTGGGCAGCCTGCGGTCCGTGACCCGGGGGGCGGTGTTGGCCGGGGAAACCATGACCAGGCCCACCCGGGCGTAGACCTCGCTGGCGGGGATGGCCACCCCGGAGTTCAGGTGGCCCACCACGCCCAGGATGTCGGGGTCGTTGATGATGCGGTTGGCGTTGGCCACGCCCACGTCGGGGTTGGCCTGGTCATCGTAGGGGACCAGCTGGAGCTCAAACCCCAAAGCCCTGAAGCGGGCCCTGGCCTCCTCGATGGCCAGCTCCGCCCCCAGGCGGATCTGTTCCCCCAAAGCCGCCTGGGGCCCCGAGAGGGGGGACTGGGTGGCGATCTTGATGACGTTGGCCTGGCCTAGGGCCATCCCCAAGGCTGCTGCACCTGCTACCAGAAGGCCGATCTTTCTCATAGGTACCTCCGCACGTGTCCGTGTTGCGGGACCATTCTATAGGGGGAGGGGGGGCACTTGTCAATGCCTAGCCGCAAGTTTATGCCTGACCCTAGGCCAACCCCCCTAGTAGGTGGCCAGGTACCGGTCCAGCTCCCACTCGTGCACCGTGACCCGGTAGTCGTCCCACTCCATCTGCTTGGCCTGGAGGAAATGGCCGTAGACGTGCTCCCCCAAGGCCTCCCGGATCACGGGGTCCTTCCTCAGGGCCTCGAGGGCTTCCCTAAGGGTCCCCGGGAGCTCCCGGATCTTGTGCTTGCGCTTGTCCCGGACGCTCATCTGGTAGATGTTGCGCTGGATGGGGGGTGGGGGAAGGAGTTTGCGCTCGATGCCGTCCGCGGCCGCGGCGGCCATGACCGCCAGGGCCAGGTAGGGGTTGCAGGAGGGGTCGGGCATCCGGAGCTCCGCCCGGGTGCCTACACCGCGGCGGGCAGGGATGCGGATCATGGCCGAGCGGTTGGCGGCGGACCAGGCGATGTTGGTGGGGGCCTCGTACCCTGGGGTGAGGCGCTTGTAGGAGTTCACCAGGGGGTTGGTGACCGCCACCATGCCCTCGGCGTGCTCCAGAAGCCCGGCGATGAAGTGGAGCGCGGTTTCCGAAAGCTGGTACTCGGCGTTGGGGTCAAAGAAGGCGTTCTCCCCGTCCTTGAAGAGGGAAAGGTGGGTGTGCATGCCGCTGCCGTTGATCCCCCGGATGGGCTTGGGGAGGAAGGTGGCGTGGAGGCCGTGGTTGAGGGCGATGCGCTTGACCACCCACTTGAAGGTGGCGATGTTGTCCGCGGTGGTGAGGGCATCGGCGTACTTGAAGTCGATCTCGTGCTGGCCCGGGGCCACCTCGTGGTGGCTGGCCTCGATCTCAAAGCCCATGGCCACCAGGGTGTTCACCATGTCCCGCCTGGCCTCCTCCCCCTTGTCGATGGGGGCCAGGTCAAAGTAGCCCGCCTTGTCGTGGGTCTCCACCGTGGGGAGGCCCTCGGGGGTGCGTAGGAAGAGGAAAAACTCGGGCTCGGGGCCGGCGTACATGTTGTCAAAGCCAAGCCGCTTCAGCCGCTCGATCTGCCGCTTGAGGACGAACCGGGGGTCCCCCTCAAAGGGGCGGCCATCGGGGTAGGTGACGTCGCAGATGAGGCGGGCCACCCGGCCCTTCCCCGGCTCCTCCAGGGTCTCGGGGAGGATGACGAAGGTGTCGTAGTCGGGCTTGAGGAGCATGTCCGACTCCTCGATGCGGGTGAAGCCTTCCACGGAGGAGCCGTCAAACATGATCTCCCCGTCCAGGGCCTTTTCAAACTGGGACTCGGGCACCTCCACGTTCTTGACCACGCCCAGGATGTCCGTGATCTGCAGCCTGAGGAAACGCACGTTCTCCGACTTGAGCGCCTTGAGGATCTCTGCCTTAGTCTGCCCCATCTCCCTAACCTCCTGTACCGACCTTATTGGACTTTTGGACAAAGGTCGTTAGCCCTTTGTCACAGATAGGCTACCCTATCCTCGGGTTTAAGTCAAGTTTTCCGCCCTTTTGTGCAAAACAACCTGTGCGAATGTTATGAAGAATGATTACGGTATAAAGCCCAGTGCTCCGTGTCCACACTTCGCCTTACAACTAGACCAAAGACACCTTCGTCTAGAGGAAGCCTTCCCAGGGGGTTTGGGCGAACCAGGTCCTGGGATGCCCCTTGGATTCCGTCTCGGGTGTCCCCGCCTTCAAGGGGATGGCCCTCGTGGACGACGGGGAGGAGGGGAAGCTCTTGGATAACCCAGTCCGTCTATGACCGCTCTCTGACCGAGCGCTGATACGATGGAAATGTATGGAAAGGCGCCATCTTCTAAAGGCGGGTATCGGTGCCCTGGGCCTGTCGGCTTTGGGCCGGGCCCAGGGGGGCTTCACCCTCACCCTGGCCCACACCAACGACACCCACGCCCACCTGGAGCCCATGGAACTCACCCTGTCCGGCAACAAGGTCAAGGTGGGAGGGGTGGCCCAGCGGGTGGCCTTCTTTGACCGCCTCCGGGCCCAGCGGAGGAACCTCCTCCTCCTGGACGCTGGGGATGTCTTCCAGGGGACGCTTTACTTCAACCAGTACCGGGGCCTGGCGGACCGCTACTTCATGCACCGGATGCTCTACCGGGTCATGGCCCTGGGCAACCACGAGTTCAACCTGGGCCCCGAGGGCCTGGCCCGCTTCCTCCGGGGGGCGAGGTTTAGGGTGGTTTCCGCCAACGTGGACGCGAGCCGGGAGCCCCGCCTCCAGGGCCTATTCACCCCCTACGCCGTGGTCCCGGTGGGCGGGGAGAGGGTGGGGGTCGTGGGCCTCACCACCCCGGACACCAAGGAGATCTCCAACCCCGGCCCCACGGTGGCCTTTCTGGACCCCTACGAGAGCGCCCAGAAGGCCATTTACGAGCTTTTGGCCAGGGGGGTGAACAAGATCGTCGTCCTCTCCCACCTGGGCTACGGGGAGGACCTGAGGCTCGCGAGGAGGCTCGTGGGGGCCCAGGTCATCGTGGGCGGCCACTCCCACACCCTCCTGGGGAGCTTCCCCCACCCGGAGCTCCGGCCCCAGGGCCCTTACCCCACGGTGGTGAAGAACCCCGAGGGCAAGGACGTCCTGGTGGTCCAGGCCTGGGAGTGGGGGAAGGTGGTGGGGCTCCTCGAGGTCACCTTTGGCCCCAGGGGGGAGCTCGTGGCCTATAGGGGGGAGGCCCTCCTCATGACCCCCGAGGTGGCCCCCGAGGACCTCTTCGCCAAGGAGGCCCTCCTGGCCTACGCCCAGCCGGTGGCGGCCCTCGTGGCCCAGGTCATCGCCGAGGCCAGGGTGGACCTGGTGGGGGAGAGGGCCATCGTCCGCAGGCGGGAGAGCAACCTGGGGAACCTGATCGCCGAGGGGATGCTGTGGAAGACCCGGAGCGCCAGGACCCAGATCGCCCTCCAGAACGGCGGAGGCATCCGCGCCTCCATCCCCAAGGGGCCCATCACCGTGGGCAAGGTCTACGAGGTCCTGCCCTTCGGCAACACCCTGGTGGTCATGGACCTGAAGGGGAGGGAGATCCTGGCCGCCCTGGAGAACGGGGTTTCCCAGTGGGAGGGGACGGCGGGGCGCTTCCTCCAGGTGGCGGGCCTCCGCTACGCCTTTGACCTCTCCCGCCCCGCGGGGAGCCGGGTGGTGCGGGTGGAGGTGAGGACCGAAGGGGGATTTGTTCCTCTGGACCTCGAGGCCACCTACCGGGTGGTGGTGAACAGCTTCATCGCCGCAGGTGGCGACGGCTTTACCGTGCTTAGGGAGGCCCAGGGCTTCAGGGCGGACACCGGCTTCGCCGATGCCGAGGCCTTTATGGATTACATCCAGGAGTTGAGGGCGGTGGAGGCCCAGGTGGAGGGGCGGATTGAGGTCTTGAACGAGCCCCGGGGGGGAAGGCCTGCCCACGGGGTGCCGGGCCTGGTGGGGGTCTGACGCCGCTCCGTCCCGGCACAGGCTGGGATGGGACCCGCCCCGGCGGCCCCGGCCGCCGGGGCTACCCTGCGAGGGTCAGGACCCTCACGGGGTCCCCTACCCGCACCCTACCCCCCTGGAGGACCCGGGCATAGAGCCCCCGCCCCCCGTAGAGGAGCTTGGGAAGCCTCAGGTCAAACTGGGAGAGGCTCTTGCACACGGTGCAGGCGTAAGAGAGCTCCAAAAGGGCCTCCCCCACCTGGAGCCTGGCCCCCTGGGGAAGGCCATGGGGGTCCAGGTCCAGGAGGAGGTTCTCCCCGAGGGCCCCATAGGGCAGGATGATGCCCGCCCCCTTGGCTTTCTCGTAGGCAAGAAGGCCCGCCACCAGGACCGCCCGATCGGGGTCCTGGCCCGCGTGCCGGTCCCCCAGGGCCCCAAGCCCGGCCACCAGCTCCAAGGCCTCCACCTGGGGTTTGGGGAGGCCCGGCCCTTTGCCCAGGTGGAGGGAGAGGACTTTTCCGGTCATGGCAGCTTCAGGGCCCGGCGGGCCTCGAGGACCTTCTCCGGGGTGAGGGCCTTGGCCCGCAGGGCCTTTACCTCTTCGGGGGTGTAGGGCTTGAAGCCCTGGGGGGCTCCCCAGGAGGCCAGGTGGTTCAGCACCAGGGCGATCTCCTCGTCGCTGAGCCAGGTGAAGCCGGGCATGACCCCTTCGTAGGTCTGGCCCAAGACGGTGATCCTCCCCATGACGCCGAAGAGGACGGACAGGGCCAGGTACTCCCGCCCCCCTTCTGCCTTCAGGAGGACCTCCACGTGGCCCCTAAGGGGGGGGAAGTTCGGGGGGTTGCCTTCCCCTTGGGGGCCGTGGCAGCCGGAGCAGGCGGCGTAGACCTGGGCTCCTGTCCTAGGCTCCTGGGCCCCAGGGTCGGGGGGCGCCTCTGGGGGTGGGGTGAGGCCCAGGTAGGTGGCCAGGTAGTCCAGGATGGCCTCCCGCTCCTCCTTGGTGAGCCTTAGGCCCTGAAGCTCCATCTCCTCTATGACCGCGTCCCACCGGTCCCGGGAAAGCCTTTCCCGGGCCACCAGGCCGATGTCGTGGCAGGCCTGGCACTTGGCCAGGACGAGGTCCTTCCCCGGTCCCTCGGGCAGGGTGTGCTGCCCTAGGGCCAGGTAGCCCAGAAGCCCGAGAAGGGGCAGGGCTAGGAAGTAGGCGCGCTTATCCATGTTCTTAATCTACTCCAAAGGGGTATCGGCTTTGTGCCCCCCTATACCCTCGCTGGACCCCAGGCCGGGGGATGGCGGGCCTTAGGCCACGTTGAACTTGACCCGCATCACGCCGTTCCACTCGTAGCCCCGCTCGTTCCAGGCGAGGTTGCCGTCCAGGGGCTGGCTGCGCCCGGCGGCGTCCCAGGCCCGCACCATGACCTCGTGTTGCCCGGAGCGGAGGAGGAGGGTGGTCCGCCAGCCGACCCAGCTGAAGGTCCTCTCCTGGGTGGCGAGGTTGGCCCGGGACCAGGTGCGCCCGCCGTTGGTGGAGACCTCCACGCTCACGATGGGGACAATGCCGTCGTTGAAGGCCACGCCCTCCACCCGCACGTAGGGGCCCTCCACCGTCTGGCCCTCGAGGGGGGCGAAGATGAAGCTGTTCACGTTCACCAGCCAGTTGGGCCGGGAGTTGGTGAAGCTATAGGGGTAGCGGCTCCCGGGCTCCTGGGGCAGGAAGGGGAGGTGGGTGTTGGGGATGACGGGAACCCGGTAGCGGGGCATCTGCTCGGGGGTGGTGTTCTCCGCGTCGGCGAACTCGATCCTTTCCACCCACTTCACGTTGTTCACTCCGAAGTAGCCGGGGAAGACCAGGCGCACCGGCCCCCCGTGGACGGCGGCCAGGGGTTCCCCGTTCATGGAAAGGGCCAGGAGGGCGTTCTCCAAGGCGTGGATGGGGACGCTCCTGACGAACTCGGGGGCGCCTCCCTGGCGGCTGGCGTGGGCGGTGATGAAAAGGGCCTTCTCCCCCAGCTTCACCCCCTTGCTCTCCAAGAGGGTCTTGAGCCTCACGCCACGGAAGGTGACGTTGCCCATCCCACCCCGGACCCAGGGGTTGCCGGAGGGGCGGGGGTTGTAGAGGGAGCGCCCGTTCCCCGAGCACTGGAGGACCATGGCCACCTCCGTCTGGGGCAGGGCCAGGAGCTCCCTGGCCTCCAGGGTGAAGGGCTTGTCCAGGAGGCCCCCCACCTCGATCTTCCAGCCCTCCAGGCTCGCCCCCTCCACGGTGTTGTAACCGGGGAGGTCCACGTTGTTGCGGATGAAGAGGATCTCCTTGGAGGTCCTCTCGGGCTGGGTCACCAGGAGGTCATAGGGGGTTTCCAGGACCACGGGGCGTTGGGAGAGGACGAGCAGCCTGGGGTTTTTCCCCCTCACCAACTGGTCCGCGGTGGGGGCCTGCTGGGCGAAGGCCCGGGGTCCGGCTGCCAAAAGGGCAGCCCCCATACCCATGAGCTTCAGGGTCGTGCGCCGATCTAGCCTCTCCATACGGTCCTCCTTCTCTAGGGAACTTTTGTCCCTACCTCATTCAACTTACCCAAGACTATACCCCTGCAATCCCATCCTGTCAAGGGTAGGGGGCGAGGGTATGCCCTCGTAGCCCTTTGGGCCTCCCTCCGGCCGGGCGGGTTAAGATGGGAGGCATGCTCAAGGGCGAAGGCCCGGGCCCCCTTCCCCCCCTTCTCCAGCAGTACGTGGAGCTCAGGGACCGCTACCCGGACTACCTCCTCCTCTTCCAGGTGGGGGACTTTTACGAGTGCTTCGGGGAGGACGCCGAGAGGCTAGCCCGCGCCCTGGGCCTTGTCCTCACCCACAAGACCAGCAAGGACTTCACCACCCCCATGGCGGGGATCCCCCTGAGGGCCTTTGACGCCTACGCCGGGAGGCTCTTGAAGATGGGCTTCCGCCTGGCCATCGCCGACCAGGTGGAGTCTGCTGAGGAGGCGGAGGGGCTCGTGAGGCGGGAGGTGACCCAGCTCCTCACCCCTGGGACCCTGGTCCAGGAGAGCCTGCTTCCCCGGGAGGCCAACTACCTAGCGGCCATCGCCACCGGGGACGGGTGGGGTCTGGCCCTCATGGACGTCTCTACCGGGGAGTTCAAGGGGACCTTTCTCAGGAGCAAAAGCGCCCTTTACGACGAGCTTTTCCGCCACCGTCCCGCGGAGGTCCTCCTGGCCCCGGAGCTCTTGGAGAACCAGGCCTTTTTGGAAGAGTTCAGGAAGCGCTTTCCCGTCATGCTCTCCGAGGCCCCTTTTGCGCCCGAGGGGGAGGGGCCTTTGGCCCTGAGGCGGGCCCGGGGGGCCCTCCTGGCCTACGCCCAGAGGACCCAAGGGGGGAGTTTGAGCCTCCAGCCCTTCCGCCCTTACGACCCCGGGGCCTTCATGCGCCTGCCCGAGGCCACCCTAAGGGCGTTGGAAGTCTTTGAGCCCATGCGGGGCCAGGACACCCTGCTATCCATCCTGGACGAGACCCGAACCGCCCCGGGGAGGCGGCTCCTCCAGGCCTGGCTCCGCCACCCCCTTCTGGACCCGGGCCCCCTCGAGGCCCGGCTTTCCCGGGTGGAAGGCCTCGTGCGGGAGGGGAGCTTGCGGGAGGGGGTGCGCCGCCTCCTCTTTCGCCTGAGCGACCTAGAGCGCCTGGCCACGCGGCTGGAGCTTTCGCGGGCGGGCCCCAGGGACCTCGGGGCCCTTAGGCGGAGCCTGGAGGTCCTTCCCGAGCTCTGGGCCCTCCTGGGGGAGGAGGCGGGGCTTCCCGACCTGACGCCCCTCCTGGAGGAGCTCAGGGCGGCCCTGGTGGAGGACCCTCCCCCGAAGCTCTCCGAGGGCCACCTCATCCGCCCGGGGTACGACCCGGAGCTGGACGCCCTGAGGCGGGCCCACGGGGAGGGGGTGGCCTACTTCGCGGAGCTGGAGGAACGGGAGAGGGTGAGGACGGGGATCCCCACCCTCAAGGTGGGGTACAACGCCGTCTTCGGCTACTACCTGGAGGTGACGCGGCCCTACTACGAGAGGGTGCCCCCCGAGTACCGCCCCGTCCAGACCCTCAAGGACCGGCAGCGCTACGCCCTGCCGGAGATGCGGGAGCGGGAGCGGGAGCTCTACCGCCTCGAGGCCCTGATCCGCCGCCGGGAGGAGGAGGTCTTCCTGGCGCTGCGGGAAAGGGCCAAAAAGGAGGCCGAGGCCCTGAGGGAGGCGGCCAGGATCCTGGCCGAGCTAGACGTTTACGCCGCCTTGGCCGAGGTGGCCGTGCGCCATGGCTACGTGAGGCCCCGCTTCGGGGATCGCCTCCGGATCCGCGCCGGGCGCCACCCTGTGGTGGAAAGGCGCACGGAGTTCGTGCCCAACGATCTGGAGATGGCCCACGACCTCGTCCTGGTCACGGGGCCCAACATGGCGGGGAAGTCCACCTTCCTGCGGCAGACCGCCCTCATCGCCCTCCTGGCCCAGGTGGGGAGCTTCGTGCCCGCGGAGGAGGCCGAGCTTCCCCTCTTTGACGGCATCTACACCCGCATCGGGGCCTCGGACGACCTGGCTGGGGGGAAGAGCACCTTCATGGTGGAGATGGAGGAGGTGGCCCTGATCCTAAGGGAGGCCACGGAGAGGAGCCTCGTCCTCCTGGACGAGGTGGGCCGGGGCACCAGCAGCCTGGACGGGGTGGCCATCGCCACGGCGGTGGCCGAGGCCCTCCACGAGAGGCGGTGCTACGGCCTCTTCGCCACCCACTACTTTGAGCTCACCGCCCTGGCCCTCCCCCGCCTCAAGAACCTCCACGTGGCCGCCAAGGAGGAGGCGGGGGGGCTCGTCTTCTACCACCAGGTCCTCCCCGGCCCCGCCTCCAAGAGCTACGGGGTGGAGGTGGCCTCCCTGGCGGGCCTGCCCCAGGGGGTGGTGGAGCGGGCCCGGGCCCTCCTCCGGGCCGCCTCCGCCAGGCGGGAGGGAGCCTTGGAAGGGGTCCTGGAGAGGCTCCTCGCCCTGGACCCCGACCGCCTTACCCCCCTCGAGGCCCTCCGCCTCCTCCACGAGCTCAGGGCCTTGGCCCTGGGGGCCCCCTTGGGTAGCATGAAGGGGTGATCCGGCCCCTTCCGGAAAGCCTCCGGGGGCTCCTGGCCCGGGGCGAGGTCCTCCTCTCCGTGAGGGACGCCGTGCGGGAGCTTCTGGAAAACGCCCTGGACGCCGGGGCCAGGCGGGTCAGGGTGGAGCTCTGGGGCGGGGGGCTGGAGAGGCTGGTGGTGGAGGACGACGGCGAGGGGATTCCCCTGGAGGAGCTTCCCCTCTCCGTGGAGCCCTTCGCCACCAGCAAGCTCCAAGACCCGATGGGGATCACCACCCTGGGCTTTCGCGGCCAGGCCCTCTACGCCCTGAGGCAGGCGGCTTCCCTCAGGATCCGCTCCCGCCCCCGGGGGCAGGTGGGCGGGGGGCTCCTCGTGGCCGAGGGGGAGGCGGTGGCGGTGCGGCCCGCGCCCGCCCCCCGGGCACCCGGGTGGAGGTCCTGGGGCTTTTCGCCGGGGAGGCCAGGGACCCCAGGGCGGAGGCCAGAGGGGTTTTGGACCTCCTCAGGCGCTACCTCCTCCACCACCCCCACCTCTCCTTGGCCCTCTTCCTGGAGGGGGAGGCGAGGCTCCTCTTCCCCGGGTCGGGGCTGGGGGAGGCGGCCAGGCTGGCCTTCGGCCGGTTGTTGGCCGAGAGGCTCTTCCCCCTAGAGCACAGGGGAGGGGGCATGGCCCTCACCGGCCTCCTCTCCGGCCCCCAGGCCTCCCGCACCCGGCCCGACCTGCTCTTCCTTTCGGTAAACGGCAGGCCCGTGCTCCTCCCCGAGGCGGCCCTGGGGGCGGTGCGCCGGGCCTACCGCGACCTCCTCCCCGAGGGGCACCACCCCGTGGGGGTCCTGAACCTCACCCTGCCCCCCGGGGCCTTCCGCCTGCGCCTGGACGCCAGGAAGGAGGAGGTGGCCCTGGGCCCGGGGGCGGAGGCCTTCTTGGAGGAGGCCCTGAGGGAGGCCCTGCGCGGGCGCGGCCTAGCCCGGGCCCTGCCCGAGCCCAGGCCCCCCTCCCCCTCGAGGCCCCCGCCCCTTCCGGCCTGCCCCGGCTGCGCTACCTGGGCCAGTTCCGGGGGAGCTTCCTCCTGGCCGAGGCCGGGGACACCCTCTACGTGGTGGACCAGCACGCCGCCCACGAGCGGGTCCTCTTTGAAGAGCTCCTCGCCCGCCTCCAGAACGAGGGCCTCGCGCCCCTACCCTACCCGGTCCTGGTGGAGCTCACCCCGGAGGAGGCGGCCCTCCTCCCCGAGGGGCCTTACCCCCTCTTCGCCTGGGAGGCCTTCGGCCCCGGGTGGGTGCGCCTCCTCTCCGCCCCCTCCTTCCTCCACCCCTACCCCCTCCTCCTGCCCGAGATCTTCAAGGAGGCCTTGCGGGGGGAGGGGAGGGGGCTGAAGGGGCTCCTGGCCCGCCTGGCCTGCCTCCCCGCCCTCAAGGCGGGCCACCCCCTGGCCCAGGCCCAGGGGCAGGCCCTTCTGGACGCCCTCCTGGCCTGTGCGACCCCCTGGGTCTGCCCCCACGGCCGGCCCGTCCTCCTGGCCCTGAAGGAGGAGGACCTCATCCGCCGCTTTGGCCGCCGCTCGGGGGCTCGGGGAGGAGGAGGATCCCCTCCCCATCGGCCACGAGAAACCACGAAGGGAGGATCCTAGCTCCGGCGAAGGCCACGGGCACGTCCACCAGGCCCCGGCCCGCCTTGGCGCTCCTCCTGGGCACCGCCCCCAGGGCCTTGACCCCCAGAGGAAGGCTTCGCAGCTCCTCCCGGTCCCGCACCGCCCCGTGGACCACCACCCCGCTCCAGCCCCGCTCCAGGGCCAGCCGGGCCAGGTTCCCTCCCAGGAGGGCGGTGCGCAGGGAGCCGCCCCCGTCCACCACCAGGACCTGGCCCTGGCCCTCGGCCTCGAGGGCCTTTCGCACCAGGGCGTTGTCCTCAAAGACCCTCAGGGTGCGCACCCTTCCGGCAAAACGCCCTTTCCCCCCAAAGTCCTGAAAGATGGGCCGGAGGAGGACGGCCTCCGGGTAGAGGTCGCAGAGGTCCGCGGTGGAAAGCGTCATGGCGGTATAGTACCCCAGGATGGACGAGGCCCGCCTCCTCATCACCTGCCCTGACCGGCCGGGGATCGTCGCTGCGGTCAGCGGCTTCCTCTACGCCCACGGGGCCAACATCACCGACCTGCAGCAGCACTCCACCGACCCCGAAGGGGGGACCTTCTTCATGCGGGTGGCCTTCACCGCCTCCCACCTGGACCTGGCCCGCCCCGCCCTGGAGCGGGCCTTCCAGGAGGTGGTGGCCAACCGGTTCGGCATGGCCTGGCGCCTGGCCTTCGCCTCGGAAAGGAAGCGCACGGCCATCCTGGTCTCCAAGCCCGCCCACGCCCTCTTGGAGCTCCTCTGGCGCTACAGGGTGGGGGAGCTTCCCATGGACCTCCGCCTGGTGGTCTCCAACCACCCCCACCACCGGGAGGAGGTGGAGCGCTTCGGCATCCCCTACCACCACGTCCCCGTGGCGAAGGGGAGGAAGGAAGAGGCCGAGGCCATGATCCTGGCCCTCCTGGAGGAGGCGGGGGTGGAGCTCCTGGTCCTCGCCCGTTACATGCAGATCCTCTCCCCCGCCTTCGTGACCCGTTTTCCCATGCGCATCATCAACATCCACCACTCCTTCCTCCCCGCCTTCGCGGGGGCCGACCCCTACCGCCAAGCCTACGAGCGGGGGGTGAAGCTCATCGGGGCCACGGCCCACTACGTCACCGAGGAGCTGGACCAGGGCCCCATCATCGAGCAGGACGTGGCCCGGGTCTCCCACCGCCACGCCGTGGAGGAGCTCAAGCGGCTAGGCCGGGAGCTGGAGCGCACCGTCCTGGCCCGGGCCGTGCGCTGGCACCTGGAGGACCGCATCCTGGTCCACGGCAACAAGACCGTGGTCTTCGTCTAATCCCCCCCTAACCCGTGGGGCGTAGGGTGAGCCTGGGAGGTACGCCATGAACCTTGGCCGTTCCTTCGTGGGCTTTCTGGCCCTCTCCGCCCTGGCGGGGGGGGTGCTCTGGTGGGGGCTTTCCAGCGGTCAGGGGAGGCCCCAGGCCCCCCTTGGGGACCAGGGGTTTTTGGAGTACGAGCGGAACACCGTGGAGATCGTGGAGCGCTACGGCAGGGGCGTGGTCTTCGTGGCCGTGGTCACCCGGCCCCAGAGCCTTCCCCTGCCCCCGGGGTTTGAGTTCTTCGCCCCCTTCCTCCAGGTGCCCCCCCAGCGGGGGACGGGCTCGGGCTTCGTCATAGACCGGGAGGGGCACATCCTCACCAACCACCACGTGGTGGAGGGGGCGGGCCGCATCACCGTGAGGTTTCACGGCGACCCCCAGGAGTACCAGGCCCGCCTGGTGGGCGCAGCCCCGCCCCTGGACCTGGCCCTCCTGAGGGTGGAGGCCCCCAGGGAGAGGCTCGTGCCCCTGGTCCTCGGGGACTCGGACCGGATCCGCGTGGGCCAGAAGGCCATCGCCCTGGGGAACCCCTTCGGCCTGGAGTTCACCGTGACCCAGGGGATCGTCTCCGCCATCCGGGAGAACCCCGGGGCCATCGGGGACGAGACCGGCCTGGTACCCCAGGTGATCCAGACCGATGCCGCCATCAACCCCGGGAACTCCGGGGGGCCCCTCCTCAACTCCCGGGGGGAGGTCATCGGCATCAACACCGCCATCCTCACCCCCACGGGCCAGTTCGGGGCCGCCCAGTTCGCTGGGGTGGGCTTCGCCCTGCCCATCAACCTGGTCAAGCAGTACCTGCCGGAGCTCAAGGCGGGGAGGGTCCTCACCGCGGAGGAGATCATCCGCAGCCGCCCCCGCCTCGGGGTCTCCCTCGTCCCCCTATCCCTCTATCCGGAGAGGCTGAGGCGGCAGCACGGCCTCCCGGACACCGGCCTCATGGTCCAGGAGGTGGAGCGGAACAGCCCCGCCCAAAGGGCGGGCCTCCGAGCCCCCTCCCGCTTCGCCAACCTCGCCCTGCCCACGGGGGAGGCCCTCCAGGTGGGGGTGGACGGGGACGTGCTCTTAAGGGCCGATGGGGTGCCCCTCACCTCCATCGCAAGGCTCCGCCAGGTCCTCTACGCCAAGAGGCCAGGGGAGGCGGTGGCCCTCGAGGTCTTCCGCCAGGGGCGCACCCTCACGGTCAGGGTGGTCCCCCAGGTGATCCGCTAGGGGGGGAAGAGGAGGCGGAGGCCCACGCACCCCCCCTCTACCCGGAACCACTCCCCCCCAAGCCGTAGGGCCAGGCCCGACTCCGAGCAGTAGCGAAGCGCCTTGCGCCTCTCCTTGGCCAGGGCCTGGTTCCAGGGATAGGTCCCCCCCGTGTAGTAGGCCTCGGTCTCGGGATCGGTGTAGGCCCGGAAGTCCTGGAAGCGGAAGAGGGGGCGGAACTCCAGGAGGACCGGCCTTCCCGTCACCGAGTTCACGAACTCCACCCGGGCTTCCTCAAAGGGGAGGAGGACCAGGTAGGCCCTTTCCCCTTCGGCCTCCACCTCCACCACCCGAAGGAGGGAGGCGGCCAGGAGGATGAGCCAAAAGGCCCAGCTCCGGAGGAGCCGGGCCAGGGAGCTTTCCCGCCTTAGGGCCCACACCGCTACCTCAGGGCCCCCACCTCGCGGAAGTAGCGCAGGGCCCCCTCATGGTAGGGGATGGTGCCGCCCACGAAGCGCACGGCGTTCTCCAAAGTGGTGTCCCGGGCAGCGGCCACGGCGTTCCTCAGGGTTTCCACGTTGTCAAAGGTGGCCTTGGTCAGGGCGTAGGCAGCCTCCTCCGGCAGGCTTGCCGGGCAGACGAAGAGGTTCCAGAAGGTGAGGGTGGGGGTGTCGCCCCTGGTCCCGTAGACCGCCCTGGGGATGACCCCCGTGCCCGCCAGGCCGGGGAAGCGCCTCTGGAAGTTCTGGGCCACGGTGCCCCTGGGGTCTATGGGCACCAGGTGGAGCCGCTGGCCCCTGCGGGCCAGGCTCGCCCCCACCTCGGTGATGGAGCCCGTGGGCAGGCCCCCGGACCAGAAGTAGGCGTCTATGGTGCCCTCGGCCAGGGCGCTGGCGCTCTCTTGCGCCCCGAGCCGTTCATGCTTGGCGAAATCCCTGGGGGAAAGCCCCGCCGCCTGAAGGACCAGGAGGGCCTGCACCTCGGTGCCCGAGCCTGGGGCCCCGGTGGAGACCCGTTTCCCCTTCAGGTCCTGGACCACCTGGATTCCCGCCCCCTCCCGGGTGACCACGTGGAGGAAGTTGGGGTACATGGCGAAGAGGATGCGGGTGCTCCTCGCCGGCCGGCCCCGGAAGCGCTCGTGCTCCCCGGTGTAGGCCAGGTAGGCGGAGTCGGGCAGAACGGTGCCGCAGTAGTAGGTGCCGCCCCCGGTGCGGTTTTCCAGGAGGAGGAGGTTATCTATGGAGGCGGCGGTCTGGGTGGCCTGGGCCTCGGCCACCCCTGCCCGGTTCCAGATCTCCGCCAGGGCCGTGCCGTAGAAGAAGTAGACCCCGCCCACCCCTCCGGTGGCGATGACCACCCGGGGCTTCTGGGCCAAGGCCAGGCCGGAAAGTGCCACGATGACCAACAGGGCACGTAGCATCCTTGCCTCCTTTCTCGCTTACCCTACGCCCTCCGCCAGAGCCCCGTCAAGCCCCCTTTGAGGAAGAAGGGAAGGCCCAGGAGGAGGCCCAGGAGGTTCAACGAGGTCTGGGGGATGAAGAGGAGGAGGGCCAGGAGCCCCAGGGTCCAGGCCTCGAGGCGGCCTAGGGGCCTCCGGGTAAACCCGGCGGCGGCGGCGGAGAGGTAGACGATTCCCAAGCCCACGGAGAGGAAGCGCTCCAGGATGATGGGCCAGGCCTTCTCAGGGGGCAGGGTTTCCAAAACCGGCAGGATGAGGAGGCCCGTGCCCGTGTAGGAGAGGAGGAAGAAGAAGCCGATCAGGTACTTGGATAGGGCCACCCGGGCGGCGTAGACCCCAGTGGGGAGGGGGTGGGTGCCGAAGACGCTGGCGGCGGCGTAGCCGGAGAGGGCCACGGGCGGGGTCACGTCCGCCAGGACAGCGTAGTAGAAGAGGAACATGTGGGTGGCGTAGATCGCCGCCACCCTGGCGGCCTCGGGATCCAGGCCGAAGGCGGTGAAGTTCTTGGTGGCCAGGGCGATGATGGCCGGGGCGGTGAGGGCGGAGGTGAGGACGTAGGTGGCCGTGGGGGGGACCCCCATGCCCAGGATCAGGCTGAAGATGGCCGTGATCAGGGTGGCGAGGAGGAGGCTTTCCCCGGAGACCTGCTGCAGGAGCTGGCTGAACTTGGAGGGCAGGCCGGAGATGACCATCATGGAGAAGATGAGGTTGGCGGAGGTCACCGCGGTGCCGATGGGGAGGAGGGCCCGGAAGCCCTCCTCGAGGCCCCGGAAGATGGGGGCGATCCCCTTGGGCCTCAGGGTGGGGTCCAGGTAGGCCAGGAGGATGAAGCCCAAAAGGGCTAGGCTGGCGGCGGTGCGCACCTCGTAGCCCAGGTAGAGGAGGACCACGATGAGGAGGATGGGGAGGAAGATGGGGCTATAGCGGAGGACGTAGGCTCGGCGGGCCATGCCGATCTCCGTGGCCACCGCGGGCAGGCCCGCCTTGCGGGCGTAGAACTCGTTGAAGGCCAGGATGGCGAGAAGGTAGAGGAGGGCGGGCCCGAGGGCCATGGCCATCACCTTGAGGTAGGGGATCTCCAGGATCTCCACCATGATGAAGGCGATGCTCCCCATGATGGGGGGCATGATGAGGGCAATGGTGCCGGCGGTGGCGGCGATCCCGGCGGCGGTGAGGCGGTCGTAGCCGGCCCTTTCGTAAAGGGGCTTGGTCAGGGTGGAGACGAACTGGGTGTCCGCGGCCCCTGAGCCCGAGAACATCCCCATGAAGGTGCCGGCGAGGCCGGTGACCCGGCCGGGGGTGGCGGGGCTTTTCCCCACCAGGGCCAGGGCCATGTTGGCCACCACCCGCCCCAGGCCCAAGGCGGTGATCATCCCCGAGAGGAGGGTGAAGTAGACCAGGTACTTGACCGAGACCCCGGTGATAAGGCCGTAGATCCCCGCCTCGGTCTCGTTGAAGCTCTTGCCCAGGAGGAGGTCCACGGGCTGGGGCGCCCCCCGGAAGGCCCCGGGGAAGAGCTGGGCGTGGAGGTTGTAGCTGAAGAAGAAGAGGACGAGGACGGGCATCACCGGCCCCAGGAGCCGGTAGACCACCCCCAGGAGGAGGAGGATGAGGGTGAGGCTCATCCCCGCGTCCCAGGCCTCAGGGATCACCGCCCGGTAGACCAGCTCCTCAAAGTACCGGGCCTGGTACCAGGTGGGGAGGATGGCCAAAAGGGCCCCCAGGAGGGCCGTGGGGCGCTGGAGCCTGGGGACCACTGCGGGGAGGACGGCCACCGCCCAGACCAGGAGGCCGAAGAGGCGGACCTCGAGGGGCAGCTCCAGGGTGGGAGGCCTGGGAAAGAGGAAGCTGTAGAGGGGGATCAGGCTGAAGGCCAGGAAGACCCAGGCCCCCGGCGTGGCCTTTCTGGGGGGGGCGAAGAAGCTCACCAGGTAGGCTCCCAGGAGGAGGAAGAGGACGTGGGTGCTCCGCTGAAGCTGGACGATGTCCAGGAGGTCAATCTGGGCCTTGGCCAGGGGGGTGAAGGGGTGGAGGACCAGGTAGAGGCTGTAGAGGGAACCCAGGATGAGGACTAGCCGTGCGAGCCACCCTAGGGGGCTTTGCGGAATGGGACTGGAAGTTTCCGCCATCGTTTGCCTCCAAAAGGGGCCCAGGGCGGTCGCCCGGGCCTGAAAGGGGCTTTCTCCGTTACCTTATGGCTCCCGCTTCCCTCAGGTACTGCTCGGCCCCGGGATGGAAGGGGATGGCCAGCTGGCCATAGAGCCTGGCGGTGTTTTGGATGGAGGTGTCCCGGGCAGCGGCCACCGCGCTCCTCAGGGTGTCCAGGTTGTCAAAGGTGGCCTTCATCATTCCGTAGACCACCTCCCTGGGTAGGCTTTCTGGGCAGACCAGGATGTTCCCCGTGTTCAGGCCGGGCACATCCGTGCGGGTGTTGTACACCCCTCTGGGGACCGTCGTGGGGTCCAAGAGGCCCGGAAAGCGCTTCAGGGCCACCTGGGCCGTGGTGCTCTTCGGGTCAATGGGCACCAGGTAGATGCGGTCCCCCTTTCGGGCCAGGGTTTGGCCCAGTTCCACGATCGAGCCCGTGGGCACGCCCCCCACCCAGAAGAAGGCGTCTAGGGTGCCCTCCCCTAGGGCTCTGGCCGCTTCGGCCACTGGGAGGCGCTCCCGCTTGGCGAAGGTCTCCGGCCTCACCCCCGCGGCCTGGAGGACCAAGAGGGCCAGGTTCTCCGTGCTGGAGCCGGGCTGGCCGGTAGAGACCCGCTTGCCCCTCAGGTCCTGGATGACCTTGATGCCGCTTTTCTCGCTGGCCACTAGGTGGATGAAGGAGGGGTACATGTAGAAGAGGACCCTCTGGTCCCTGGCGGGCCGGGCCCGGAAGCGGGGTTCCTCTCCGTTGTAGGCCACAAAGGCCGAGTCCGTGGTGGTGAGGGCGCAGTAGTAGGTGTTGTTCCTGGGGTCGGTGCGGTCCCGGAGGAGGAGGAGGTTATCGTAGGAGCCCCCCGTCTGCACCGGCTGGAACTCCGCCACCCCAGCCCTGTTGTAGATGTCCGCCAAGGCGGTGCCGTAGAAGAAGAAGACCCCGCCGGTGCTTCCGGTGCCGATGATGACCCTGGGCTTTTGGGCCAGGGCCAGACCCAGGGCCAGCAGACCGATGACAAGAAGGACTCTCCTCATGCCTACCTCCCGTATACTTTTGCGCCTCTAACCTACCCCATACCCTTGGGCTTGTCAAGGGAGGAAAGCCCTAGGAGCCGCACCTGGAAGGCCCTCAAGAGGTCGGTCTTGCTGAGGATACCCAAAAGGGCCTCCCCCTCCATCACCAAGGCCCGGGGGTAGTTCCGCTCCCCCATCCGCTGCAGCGCGCTTAGGGCCGAGTCCTCGGGGGAGAGGAGGAGAGGCTCCTGCAGGTAGCGGTCCACAGGGGCCATGGGGTCCGCCCCCTCCAGGCCCTCGAGGCCCACCACCCCCAGGACCCGCCCCGCCTCCACCACGGGGAAGCCGGAGACCCGGTGGGCCAGGGAGAGCTGCAGCAGCTCGGCCACCGGCAGGTCCTTGGGGACCACGATGGGGTCTTGGGTCATGAGGTCCTTGACCTTCAGGCCCTCCAGGGCCTGGGCCAGGAAGGTGGCCTCGGCGTCGGCCCTCGAGGCCATGTACACGAAAAAGGCTATGAGGATGAGGAAGGGGTTCAGGACCAGAAGCCCGAAGAGCCCCAGGACGAAGGCCACCACCTGGCTCAGGGTCAGGGCCTTTTGCGTGGCTTTCACGTAGGGCTGCCGGGTGGCTAGGAGGGCCCGGTAGACCCGTCCCCCGTCCAAGGGCAGGGCGGGGAGGAGGTTGAAAACACCCAGGATGAAGTTCACCAGGGCCAGGTAATGGGTGAGGAAGCCCAAGGCCCCCGCCTCCTGGCGCAGGAGCCAGAAGAGAATGGCCAGAGCGAAGCTCACCAGAGGTCCAGCTATGGCGATGAGGAACTCCTTTTTGGGCTCCTTGGGAATCCTTTCCATCTGGGCCACCCCGCCCAGCAGCCAGAGGGTGATGCGCTGGGTTTTGATGCCAAAGTGCCGGGCGGTGAGGGCGTGGCCCAGCTCGTGCAGCAGCACGGAGAGGAAAAGGCCCAAGGCGGCCGCAAGGCCCAGGAGGTAGGGGGTTTGACCCTCGAGGAGGCTGGGGTCCCGGGGCAGGCCGAAGAGCCCTAGGTAAAGGGGGAGGTTGCGGCCGATGAGGAAGGCCAGGAGGGGCAGGATGAGGAGGAAGGTGAAGTCCAAGTGGACGGGGATGCCCAGAATCCGCAAGAGGGGAAAGCCGCGTTGCAGCATGCTCCCAGTATAGGTCCCCGTGGCGTGTAGGTCCCCGTGGCACGGGGCTGGAGTTGACTGGGCGGTCAGTCGTAAGCTAGGGAGGTGCTGGCCCTGGCCCTTCTCAAGGACCCCCTTTACCGCACCTACTGGCTGGCCCTTTTCACCTCGCAGATGGGGACCTGGATGCAGGCTGCCGCCCAGGCGTGGCTGGTCCTCCTCCTCACGGGGAGTGCGGAGAGGCTCGGCCTGGTGGTGGCCCTCCAGTTTCTGCCCGCTCTCCTCTTCTCCCTGCCCGCCGGGGTCCTGGCGGATCGCTACCCCAAGCGGAACCTCCTCCTCCTCACCCAAGGGGGGATGATGCTCCTGGCCCTCCTCATGGCCGTCCTCATCCTCACCGGGCTCGTGCGCTACGCTCACGTCTTGATCTTCGCCTTCCTCTACGGGGCCCTGAACGCCATGGATCTGCCGGTTCGCCAAAGCTTCACCGTGGAGCTGGCGAGCCGGGACCGCTACCCGGGGGCTATCGCCTTAAACTCCTTTGGCTTTAACCTAAGCCGCCTCCTGGGGCCGGCCTTCTCCGGGCTTCTCATCGCCCTCTACGGGGTGGAGGTAGCCTACCTGGCCAACGCCCTTTCCTTCTTGCCCCTGGTCTTTGTCCTCCTGCGCCTGCCTCCGGGGCCCGGAGGGGAGGGGGGGAACGGGCGCTGGTGGTGGGAGGCCCAGGAGGGAATAGGGTTTGTCCTCGCCCACCCCCTAGTGCGCCGGGCTGTGGGCTTGGTCCTTTTCGCTAGCCTCCTCGGGATGAACTTCCAAACCCTGGTGCCCGCCTACGCCCGGCTCGTCTTGGGCCTTTCCGCCACAGGGTATGGATTCTTGCTCTCCGCCGTGGGGCTGGGGGCCCTCCTGGCCGCCTTGGTCATGGCCTTCACGGGGAGGCCGAAACCGGGCCGGCTCCTCCTCGGGGTCTTCGCCCTGGCATTGGCCCACCTGGGCCTTTTCCTGCCCTACCCCCTCTGGGCACCCTTCTTTCTGGCCCTCGGCGGGTTTGGCATGATCTCCGTCCTCATCAACGCCAACACCCTGGTGCAGCTTGCCGTACCCGACCGTCTCCGGGGCCGGGTCATGGCCGTCTACAGTCTGGTGATGCTGGGCACGGGGCCCCTAGGGGCCTACCTCACGGGGCTCCTCTTTGAGCTTTTAGGGGGACGGTGGGCCGCCTTGGTCCTGGGGGGAGCGGTCCTTGCGCTGGGGCTCTACCAGCTTAAGCCCTGGCCTAGGGTCTCCAGTCCTCCGGCCTAGGGCCGAGGCCCAGCCGCCAGGCCACGCCCCGGGCCACCCGGACCCCCGCCTTTCCGTCCCCGTAGGGGTTCTTGGCCTGGCGCATGCGGGCAAGCTCCTCCGGGTCCTCCAGGAGCCCCTTGACCACCTGGAAGACCCTTTCGGGGTCGGTGCCCGCCAGCTTGAGGATGCCCGCCTGAAGCCCTTCGGGCCGCTCCGTGACGTTTCTTAAGACCACCACGGGCACGCCCAGGGCCGCCCCCTCTTCCTGCAACCCCCCGGAGTCCGTGACCAGGAGGAGGCTTTCCCGCATGAGGGCGGCCATGGGGCCGTACTCCAGGGGGGGGAGGAGGACGAAGTTGTTTACCTCCTTGAGGACGGGGAAAACCGCCTCCCGCACCACGGGGTTTAGGTGCACGGGGTAGACGAAGTTGAGGTGGGGGAAGGCCTCAGCCACCCTCCTCAGGGCCCGGGCGAGCTCGGGGAGGAGGGGCCAGTTTTCCCGGCGGTGCATGGTGACGGTGACGTAGGGGGGAGGGGGGAGGCCCTCGGGGAGCTTTCCCAGCCGGGCCGCCAGGAGGACGGCGTCCACCCCGGTCTGGCCCGTGACCAGGATGCCCTCCTCCCGCTTCCCCTCCTTGAGGAGGTTCTCCTTGGCCAAGGGGGTGGGGGCGAAGTCCAGGTCGGTGAGGGCGTCAGTGAGGCGGCGGTTGGCCTCCTCGGGGAAGGGCTCCTTGAGGTTGTGGCTCCGGAGGCCCGCCTCCACGTGGCCCACGGGCAGGCCCTCGAGGAAGGCCGCCCAGGCTACGGCGAAGGTGGTGAGGGTGTCCCCGTGGACCAGGACGTAGTCCGCCCCCATCTCCCTGAGGGCCCGGGCTGCCTGGGGCAGGATCCGGGCCGCCAGGTCGGGGAGGGCCTGGCGCTCTTGCATCACGTCCAGGTTGCGGTCCTCCCGGATGCCGAAGAGGGAGAGGGCCTGCTGGAGCTGCTCCCGGTGCTGGCCGGTGAGGAAGACCAGGGGTTTTATATAGGGAGTCTCCTTCAGGGCCAGGTAGACCGGGGCCATCTTGGTGGCCTCGGGCCGGGTGCCGAAGGCCAGGACCACCCGCTTCATGGGACGAGGAGGTGGGCCACGGGGAGGCGGGCCTCGGGGAAGGACAGGGGAGCCACCGTTTCCTCAGGGCCCAGGGCCCGGGCCTCGGCGAAGCCCTCCGGGGTGGGCTTTCGGTAGACCTCTAGGCGGCGGGCCTCGAGGTCCAAAAGCCAGACCTCGGGGATCCCCGCCCTGGCGTAAAGGGGGAGCTTCACCTCCCGGTCGTAGGCCTGGGAGGTGTCCATGACCTCCACCAGGAGCAGGACCTCTTGGGGCGTGGGTAAGGCCTCGGCGTAGTCGGAGGGGTTGGGTTTGAGGAGGGTGAGGTCAGGTTGGGGCTCGCTTCGGGGGTCTAGGTGGATGGGGTTTTGCACGCTGACAATGGCCCGGTCGCCGAAGCGCTGGAAGAAAAGCCGGGCGATCCGGTTCACTGCGGCCAGGTGTCGGCTACCGATAGGGCTCATCTCCAGGATCTCCCCCTCAATGAGTTCCACCCGGTCGTCCTCCCGCAGGATGCCGGCCTCGAGGAGGCGGTGGTACTCCTTGGCGGTGAAGGGCCTCCGCCTGACCACGGCCCTCATTCTACCTCCCTTAGGAGGGCCCTGAGCCTGCGGTAGGTGACCCAGCTCAGGCCGAGGAGGATGGCCAGGAGGCTCGCCAGGATGGCCTCCCAGGGCATCCCCAGGTAGGCCATGGCCAGAAGGTTGAAGAGGAGGGCCAACCCCCATAGGACGAAGGCCACCCGCCTCTGGGAAAGCCCCCGGGCCAGGAGGCGGTGGTGGATGTGGTCCTTGCCGGGGGTGGAAAGGGGGTTCTGTCCCCTTAGGAGCCTTCGCACCACCACCTGGGTGGTGTCCAGGATGGGGAGGAGGAGGAAGAGGGCGGGAGGGAGGAGGCCCAGGAAGGTGGTGAGCTTCAGTTGGCCAAGGAGGGCGGTGGCGGCGAGGGTGTAGCCCAGGAAGTAGGCCCCAGCATCCCCCAGGATGATGCGGCTGGGGTGGAGGTTGTGCCTGAGGAAGCCCAGGGCGGCCCCCGCCAGGGCGGAGAGGACCAAGGTGCCCGCCGCCCAGAAGGGAAACTGGGCGGAGACGAAGAGGAGGCTCATGGCGCTGATGTAGGCGATGCCCCCCGCCAGGCCGTCCAGCCCGTCCATGAGGTTCAGGGCGTTGGTGATCCCCACGACCCAGAGCCAGGTGAGGAAGAGGCCCAAGGCCGGGTCCAAAGGGGTGCCGAAGGCGGCCTCAAACCGGACCCCCACCGCCATGAGGAGAAGGGCGGCCAGGGTCTGCGCCAGGAGGCGGAAAAGGGGGGGAAGGCCAAACTGATCGTCGATGAAACCCACCAGGACCAGCCAGGCTCCCCCCAGGAGGATGGCCAGGACCTGGATCAGGACCCCCTCCACCAGGATGGGCCTGAGAAGGGCGGCTGCCACCAGGGCTAGGACCACCCCCCCGTAGACGGCCAGCCCCCCGGCGTTGGGCAAGGGCTTTTGGTTGAGGCGCCTTTCGTTGGGGAGGTCGGCCCAGCCCACCTTGAGGGCGAAGCGGCGCACATGGGGGATGAAGCGCCAGGTGAAGAAGAGGGCCAGGAGGAAGACGAAGACTACCGTGAGCCAACCGGATCCCGTGGGCTCGGCCACCCCGATGCGCTTTAGGATCTCGGTCATTTCGTGCCGTAGATGCGGTCCCCGGCGTCGCCCAGGCCGGGGACGATGTAGCCGTGCTCGTTGAGGCGCTCGTCGATGGCCGCCACCACCACCTCGGCGTCGGGGTGGTCCTGGGCGATGCGCTCTAGCCCTTCCGGGGCGGCGATGAGGCACATGAGCTTCATGCCCGCAGCCCCCTTCGCTTTCAGGAGGGAGAGGGCGTGGCTGGCGCTACCCCCTGTGGCCAACATGGGGTCCAGTAGGAAGACCCGCCTTTCGGCGATGTCAGCGGGGAGCTTGGCGTAGTAGGGCACGGGCTTCAGGGACCCGGGGTCCCGGAAGATCCCGATGTGCCCCACCCGGGCGTGGGGGATGAGCCTGAGGATGCCCTCCACCATGACCAGCCCTGCCCGTAGGATGGCCACCAGGGCGAGCTTCTTGCCGGAAAGGACCTTTGCCCGCGCGGGGGCCACGGGGGTTTCCACGGTGGTCTCGGTAAGCTCCAGGTCCCTCATGGCCTCGTAGGCCATGAGGAGGGAGAGTTCCTGGGCTAGCTCCCGGAAGTCCTTGGCGCCCGTGCCCTTGTCCCGAAGGTGGGCCAGCTTGTGCTGGACCAGGGGGTGGTCCACCAGGGTGATCCTCATCCCAAGGAGCCTAACACGCCTTCCCCTTCCGGGGAAAGCAGTCTTGGAAGAAGGCGAGGGCCTTGGGCAGTTTTTCCCTAAGGGCCTCCGGGAACCCCTCGGGCCGCTTGCCGCGGAACCAGTGGAGGTCGTGGAGGTAGGTGAGGGGCACGTAAAAGGCCAGGCGCTCCCGCACCTCTAGAGGGTAGAAGCGGCCCAGGCGGAAGAGGGCCGCCCGGGCCCTGGCCTCCCCTAGGAGGTCCAGGCTTCCCGTCTTGAGGAGGGCCAGGTCCCGGGCGGGGTCGTCCCCGCCTGAGCGCACCCAGTCCACCAGCAGGACCTCGAGGCCCTCCGCCCCTGGATCCTTCAGGAGGAGGTTTCCCGCCCAGGCGTCCCGGTGGCAGAAGCGCCTTTCCACCCCGGCGGCCAGGTCCACCTCCCGCTTCAGGGCGCGGAGAAGGTCCAGGGCCTCGGGGACGGGGTGGAGGCTTTCGCAGAAGCGCTCAAGCCGCTCCAGGAGTTCCTCCCGCGTCACCACCCCGGGTTCGGGCAGGCGGTGGAGGGCGAGGAAGAGGTGGGAGAGGGCGGCCAGGGTCCTTTCTGTGAAAGCCCCGGGGGAGAAGGGCTTCCCGGGGAAGCGCCGGGTGACCAGAACCCCCTGCCCCTCCGCTTCCACCACCCCCAGGACCAGGTCCCCAAGCCCCGCCCGGGCCATGCGCCTGGCCTCGAGGGCCGCCAAGTGGGCCTCTTCCCGCCCGTAGACCTTGTAGACCCTTTCCCCGTCCGTGTAGACCCGGGCCTCAAACCCCCCCAGGGGGGTGAGGCGGGCGAAGCCTTCTTCGGGGAGGAGGCCCTTGAGGGCGGCCACGGCCACGGGGCTTATTCTAGCCCTGTGGAGCTCCTCCGCCTCGAGGCCACCACGCTCTCCTTAGGGGACCGGGTCCTCTCCTTGGACCGGGAGGGGCGGCCCTATCACTACTTTCGCCAGGGGCTCACCTACAAAAGGGCCCTGGACGGGAGCCTCCACCTCCGCTTTCGGGAAGGGGAGAGGAAGAGGCGGCGGCTTCCCCGGGAGGAGGCTTTGGCCATCTACGGGGAGACCCTGGACCTGGCCCGGCGCCACCTCCAGGACCCGGAGCGGCGGCGGGAGGCCTTGAGGTGGACCCCAGAGGCCCTCCTGGACCCCACCCCCTACCGGAGGGCCTACCTTTGGCCCGTGGGCATCCTCCCCCCCGACGCCTACCTCTCCGTGGTCCTCCAGGCCACCACGGGCTGCACCTGGAACCGCTGCGCCTTCTGCTCCTTCTACCAGGACCGCCCCTTCCAGAAGCGGAGCGCGGCGGAGTTCGGAGGGCACGTGGAGGCCGTCTTGGACCTCCTGGGCCGGGGGCGGCTTCTGCGGCGGGGGGTCTTCCTGGCGGACGGGAACGCCCTGGCCCTCTCCGAGCCCCTCACTCCCCTCCTAGAGGAGGTGGGGAGGCGCTTTCCCCGGGAGCCCGTCCTGGGCTTTCTGGACCTCTTCGCGGGGGTAAGGAAGGAGGCCTCCTGGTGGGCGAGGCTTTACGCCCTGGGCCTGAGGCGGGTCTACATCGGCCTGGAGACGGGCCATGCCCCCCTCCTCGCCCTTTTGGGGAAGCCCGGCCACCCCAAGGAGGTCCTGCCCCTGGCCCGGGCCCTGAAGGGGGCGGGCCTCGGCCTTGGGGTCATCCTCATGGTGGGGGCGGGGGGGAAGGCCTACGGAAAGGCCCACCGGGAGGAGAGCCTCAACCTTTTGGCAGAGCTTCCCCTGGATAGGGGAGATATCGTCTACCTCTCCCCCTTCCAGGAGATCCCGGGTACCCCCTACGCCGCCCTGGGGCTGGAGCCCCTTCCCCAGGTGGAGGCGGAGCTTTCCCTCTGGGCAGAAGCCATCCGGAGGATGGGCCTCCGGGCGGCCCGCTATGACATCCGGGAGTTTCTCTACTGAGGCTGCGCCTCCAGGTACCCCGCCTCCCCTTGGAAGCCCTGCTCCTTGTGGGTGCCGTCGCAGAAGGGCCTGTTCTTGGACCCCCCGCAGCGGCAAAGGGCCAGTTTGGCTTTTTCTAGACGCATCTCCTGGCCGTTCAGCCGAAAGGTGGCCCCTTCCGGCAGGTCCAGGACGTAGGGCCCGTTTTCCCGAAAGCGCAGGCGCACAGCTCTAGGGTCAAGGGTCCAGAGCCGAGGATCAAGGGCCTTTGCAAAACCCCCCGACCCTAGACCCTAATCGATGTACTCGTACGCCACCAGGGTCAGGAACTCGGTGAACTCCTGGGAGAGGACCAGCCGGTCCAGGATCTCCTCCGCCTCCCGGTAGCGCTCCCTTTCCCGCTCCCCCAGCTTGGCGAGCTCCTCCTCCTTGATCTCCTGGTAAAGCTCCGGGGTAACGGTGCGGCCGTCCTCGAGCCTCGCCCCCCGGTGCACCCACTGCCAGAGCTGGGCCCGGCTGATCTCGGCGGTGGCCGCGTCCTCCATGAGGTTGAAGATGGCGGCGGCCCCGTTGCCCAGAAGCCACTGGTTCAGGTACTGGAGGGCCACGGAGATGTTGTTCCTGAGGCCCCCTTCCGTGACCTTCCCCCCGGGCACCTCAAAGTTGAGGAGGTCCTCGGCCCTCACCTCCACGTCCTCCCGCCTCACCTCCTTCTGGTGGGGCCTATCCCCCAGATAGCGGTCAAAGACCTCCATGGCCACGGGCACCAGGTCGGGGTGGGCCACCCAGGTGCCGTCAAAGCCCTGGGAGGCCTCCCGCTCCTTGTCGGCCCTGACCTGCTGGAAGGCCCTTTCGTTCACCTCGGGGTCCTTGCGGCTGGGGATGAAGGCGGCCATGCCCCCGATGGCGTGGGCCCCGTGGATGTGGCAGCTTTTCACCAGGAGCTCGGTGTAGGCCTTCATGAAGGGGACGGTCATGGTGACCTGGGCCCGGTCGGGGAAGATGGGGGCGGTGGTGGCGAACTTCTTGATGCAGCTGAAGATGTAGTCCCACCTCCCGGCGTTGAGGCCGGCGGCGTGCTCCTTGAGCTCAAAGAGGATCTCCTCCATCTCCAAGGCCGCCAGGATGGTCTCAATGAGCACCGTGGCCCGGATGGTGCCCCGGGGGAGGCCCAGGTAGTCCTGGGCGAAGTTAAAGACTTCGTTCCAAAGCCGGGCCTCGAGGTGGCTCTCCAGCTTGGGCAGGTAGAAGTAGGGGCCGCTTCCCCGGCTTAGGAGCTCCTTGGCGTTGTGGAAGAAGTAGAGGCCGAAGTCAAAAAGGCTGGCGGACATGGGCTCCCCGTCCACCAGGACGTGCTTTTCGTGGAGGTGCCAGCCCCTTGGGCGCACCACCAGGGTGGCCACCTTCTCCTTGAGCCGGTACTCCTTGCCCTCTGGGGAGACGAAGTCTATCTGGCGGCGCACCGCATCGTAGAGGTTCTTCTGGCCCCTTATGACGTTGTCCCAGGTGGGGGAGAGGGCGTCCTCAAAGTCGGCCATGAAGACCTTGGCCCCGGAGTTTAAGGCGTTCACGATCATCTTCCGGTCCACGGGGCCGGTGATCTCCACCCGGCGGTCCAGGAGGTCGGGCGGAGCCTCGGCCACCTGCCAGCTCCCTCCCCGCACAAAGGCGGTCTCCTCCGGGAAGTCCGGCCTTTCCCCGGCCTTGTACCGCTCCCAAAGCGCTTTCCGCCGCTCCAAAAGGGCCTTGCGCACGGGGTTGAACTCCCTCTGCAGGGCCGCCACGAACCGGAGGGCCTCTTCCGTGAGCACTTCCCCTAACAGGGGGTGGTCCTTGAGGATCTCCACGCCCTTCATGGTGCCCCAAGCCTAAGGGAGAGGGATGGAGTTTGTCAAGGAGCAAAATAGTTTTTCTTATATTGAAAAACAAGCGGGGCCGTGCTACTTTGGGGCCATGCCCAGGCCCAGGGAAAGGGGTGCCCAGGGCGTGAGGACCCTGGAAAGGGGGCTTTTGGTCCTCGAGGCCCTGGCCGGGCTCGGCGAGGCGGGGCTTGGCCCTTTGGCGAGGGCCACGGGGTTTTCCAAGAGCACCCTCTACCGCCTCCTCCAGACCCTGGCCCAGAGGGGGTTCGTGGAGGAGGGGGGCGGGGTCTACCGGGTGGGCCCCCGGGCCTTCGCCGTAGGCCAGGCCTACCCCAGGCAGAACCTCCTCCAGGCGGTGCGCCCCGAGATGGAGGCCCTGGCGGAAGAACTTGGGGAGAGCGTGAACCTGGCGGTGATGGCGGGCCTCGAGGCCCTCTACCTGGACCAGGCGGAGGGGAAGAAGCTGGTGCGCCTCTTCACCGCCCCCGGAAGCCGCGCTCCCCTCCACGCCACGGGGGTGGGGAAGGTCCTCCTGGCCTACCGGGGGGTGCCCGAGGGGCTTTCCCTGGAGGCCTACACCCCCAACACCCTCACCTGCCGGGAGGCCCTTCTTTCGGAGCTAAAGCGGGTCCGGGCCCAGGGCTACGCCCTGGACAACGAGGAGAAGGAGCTCGGGGTGCGGTGCGTGGCCGCTCCCGTCTTCGGCCCTGGGGGGGAGGTGGTGGCGGCCCTCTCCCTCTCCGCCCCCGCAAGCCGCCTCTCCCTAGAGGAGGCCCACCGCCTGGCCCCCCGGGTGGTGGAGGCGGCCAGGCGAGCTTCCCTGCGCCTAGGCTTCACAGGGCCCGTATAATAACTTAGGTTAGGAGGCTTTAGCGGAAGGGGCTAAGGGCCATGGACAAGGACCGTCCCGTCTACATCATCAGCGTAGCGGCGGAGCTGGTGGAGATGCACCCCCAGACCCTGCGCCTTTATGAGCGGAAGGGTTTGATCAAGCCGAGGCGTTCTGGGGGGAAGACGAGGCTTTACTCGGAGCGGGACATTGAGCGCTTGAGGGAGATCCGGCGTCTGACGCAGGAGCTTGGGGTGAACCTGGCGGGGGTGGAGGAGATCATGCGCCTCAGGGCCGAGCTCGAGGCCCTCCAGGCCCGCTTTGAGGCGGAGATCGTCAGGCTCAAGGCGGAGATCGGGGAGCGCTTCAGGGAGCTGGAGCGCAAGGCCCTCCCCGCCCCCGGGGAAACGGAAAAGCCCTCCTCCAAGGACCGTCCCGTCTACATCATCAGCGTAGCGGCGGAGCTGGTGGAGATGCACCCCCAGACCCTGCGCCTTTATGAGCGGAAGGGTTTGATCAAGCCGAGGCGTTCTGGGGGGAAGACGAGGCTTTACTCGGAGCGGGACATTGAGCGCTTGAGGGAGATCCGGCGTCTGACGCAGGAGCTTGGGGTGAACCTGGCGGGGGTGGAGGAGATCATGCGCCTCAGGGCCGAGCTCGAGGCCCTCCAGGCCCGCTTTGAGGCGGAGGTGGCCCGGCTCAAGCTCCTCCTCCTGGAGGAGGGCAAGGGCCTGCCCCGAGGGAGTAGCATGGGTCCGTGAAGGCGCTAGAGCCCCTTTTGGAATGGCTTTCCATCCCCTCGGTCTCCACCGACCCCGCCCGCAGGGAGGAGGTGCGCCGGGCGGCCCTCTGGCTTGAGGAGAGGCTAAAGGCCCTGGGCTTTCGCACCGAGCTCCACGACACCCCCCTCCACCCCATCCTCTACGCCGAGCGCCTGGTGCGGGAGGGGGCCCCCACGGTTCTGGTCTACGGCCACTACGATGTCCAGCCCCCAGACCCCCTGGAGCTCTGGGAAAGCCCCCCCTTTTCCCCCGCGGTGCGGGAGGGGAGGGTTTACGCCCGGGGGGCCTCGGACGACAAGGGGCAGCTCTTTGCCCACGTGGCGGCCCTGGAGGGCCTCGAGGCCGAGGTCAACGTGAAGTTCCTGGTGGAAGGGGAGGAGGAGATCGGAAGCCCCAACCTCCTCCCCTTCGTGCGAGCCCATCGGGAGAAGCTCCTGGCGGATGTGGCCCTCATCTCCGACGGGGCCATGTTCGCCCCCGGGGTTCCCACGCTCACCTATGGCCTCCGGGGCCTCTGCTACCTGGAGGTGCGCCTCCAAGGGGCTAAGCGGGACCTCCACTCCGGGGCCTTCGGCGGCGTGGCCCCCAATCCCATCCAGGCCCTGGGGTGGATCCTGGCCCGCCTCAAGGACGAGAGGACGGGGAAGATCCTCATCCCCGGTTTCTACGAGAGGGTCCAGCCCGTCCCCGAGGAGGAGAAGGCCCTCTGGCCCAAGCTTAGCGAGGAGGCCCTGAAGGGGGAGCTCGGGGTGGAGGTCCTTCCGGGGGAGGAGGGATTTAGCCCCCTAGAGCGGCTCTGGGCCCGGCCCACCCTGGACCCCAATGGCGTCTTTGGCGGCTACCAGGGGGAGGGCTCCAAGACGGTGATCCCCATGGAGGCCGGCCTGAAGCTCTCCATGCGCCTGGTCCCCGACCAGGACCCGGAGGAGGTGGCCCAGTTGGCGGAGGCCTACCTGAAGGAGGTCTGCCCCCCCGGTTACCGCCTTCGGGTCCAGAGGCTCCACGGGGGGAGGCCCGTCCTCACCGATCCCCATAGCCCCCCCATGCGCCTCATGGCCCAGGCCCTGGAAGAGGTCTGGGGCCGCCCGCCCGTCTACACCCGGGAGGGGGGGACGATCCCGGTGGTGGCGGAGCTCAAGGAGGCCCTTTCCGCCCCCATCGTCCTCCTGGGCCTGGGCCTTCCCGACGACAACCTCCACGCCCCCAACGAGAAGCTGGACCTCGTCAACCTGGAGAGGGGGATCGCCGTCATCCGGCGTTTTTACGAACTTCTTGGGGCAGGGCGCGTTTGAAGATCAAGGCCTCCCCCACCCGCCCCGAAAGAACGGGGACGATGGGGCTCTTGGCTACCTGGGCCGAGAAGGGGACGTCCCCTTCCAGGCCCACCGCCCTCAGGGCCTGGGCGGCGGCGGAGAGGCTTAGGGCCTCCAGGGGGTCCCCGTAGGCCCGCTTCACGGCCAGGGCGATCCGGGCCCCGTCCTCGGGCTCCACCTCCCCCATGAGGCCCAGGTACTCCGCCAGGACCCCGGCGGCATAGAGGTCGTCCAGGCCCACCCGCCCTTCCTTCCCAGCGCAGAGGATGGCCACCTCCTCCGTGGCCAGCTCCCGGGCCAGCCTGGCGGCGGCGTGGGCGTTGTAGAGGGAGGCGAGGAGGACGTGCTTGGCCGTCCTGGCGGCGGTGTGGACGGCCTTGGTGCCATTGGTGGTGCTCATGACCACGATCCTCCCCCCTACGGGGGCCCCCAGGGCCTCCCGGGGGGAGTTCCCCAGGTCAAACCCCGGGGGCTTAAGCCCGCCCACCTCGCCGGAGAGGAGGACGTCGGCGTCCTTGAAGGCCCTTGCGGCCTCGAGGCCCGCCGTGAGGTACAAGGCCTCCGCCCCCGTCTCCAGAAGGGCCACGGCCGTGGTGGTGGCCCGGATCACGTCCACCACGAGGACCACATCGGGGTACACCAGCGCTTCCGTGGGCAAGGGGTCTACCCTGAGGCGCACGCTTCCTCCCCTACAAAAAGCCGCAGGCGATCCCGCCAAGCGTCGGCTCCCACTCTAACCGAAGCTTCATCCTTTGCCTAGAGGATGGGGGCGTGAACCCCGTGTTGGAGGCGCGGAACCTGGGCTTCGCCTACGGGGACGGTTTCCTTTTCCAGGGGGTTTCCTTCGCCCTTGGGCCCGGGGAGGTCCTGGCCCTTCTTGGGCCTTCGGGAAGCGGCAAGACCACCCTGCTTCACCTCCTGGCGGGGCTCCTTCCCCTGCAGAAGGGGGAGATCTACTGGGAGGGGGAGGCCATCCGCGGGCTTTCCGAGGGGGTTTTGGCCAGGAGGCGGCTGGGGTTTTTGGGCCTCGTCTTCCAACACCACTTCCTCTTCCCCGAGCTCACCGCCTTGGAGAACGTCCTGGCCCCGGGGTACCTGGTGGGCCGGGTGGACCGGGAAAGGGCCTTGGCCCTTCTGAAGCGCCTCGGCCTCTCCCAAAGGGCCCACTTCTTCCCCCAGAGGCTTTCTGGGGGGGAGAGGCAGCGGGTGGCCGTGGCCCGGGCCCTCTACCTGAGGCCCCGCCTCCTCCTCGCCGATGAGCCCACGGCCAGCCTGGACCGCCGCCAGGCCCAGGAGGTCCTGCGGCTCCTCCTGGAACTTTCCCGGGAGGTGGCGGCGGCCTTGGTCCTGGCCACCCACGACGAGGCCCTGGTGGAAGGCCTTCCCGCCCTCAGGCTGTAGTATCCTTAGGCGGTATGAGCCCCATCCACGTGCGGGGAAGGCCGGGAGAGGTGGCCGAGCGGGTCCTCCTCCCCGGGGACCCGGGCCGGGCGGAGTGGATCGCCAAGACCTTCCTCGAGGACCCCGTCCTCTACACCGCTAACCGGGGGCTTCTGGGCTTCACTGGCCGCTTTCAGGGGGTTCCCGTCTCCGTGCAGACCACGGGCATGGGGGCCCCCTCGGCCAGCATCGTGGCCGAGGAGCTCATTGGGCTTGGGGCCCGGGTCCTCCTAAGGGTGGGCACCTGCGGGGCCCTAGACGCGGCCCTGGCCCCCGGGGACCTGGTCATCCCCCAAGGGGCCGTGCCCCTGGACGGGGCCACCCGCCAGTACCTGGAGGGCCGCCCCTATGCCCCCGTGCCCGACCCTGGGCTCTTCCTGGCCCTCTGGAGGGGGGCGGAAGCCCTGGGCTACCCCCACCACGTGGGCCTGGTGGCCACGGAGGACGCCTTTTACGCCACCACCCCTGAGGGGGCCGGGGCCTGGAGCCGCCTTGGGGTGCTGGCCTTTGAGATGGAGGCCAGCGCCCTCTTCCTCCTTGGGAAGATGCGGGGCGTGCGGGCCGGGGCCATCCTTGCGGTCTCCAACCGGATCGGCGACCCGGAGCTGGCCCGGGAGGAGGTCCTTTGGGAGGGGGTTCGCCGTATGGTGGAGGTGGCCCTAAGGGCCCTTTTGGAGGTGTGAGATGGCCCACGAGCATGAGCAGGAACGCGAGTTCGTCCTAGAGATCCCCGAGTTTGCCCACCTCTCCTACGGGGTGGAGGAGGGAGTCGCCCTGGTCACCCTAAAGCGGCCCGGGGCCCTGAACGCCCTCTCCCAAGACCTCCTGCGGGAACTCGCCGAGGTGGTGGAGGTCATCGCCCAAGACTCCGAGGCCCGGGTGGCCATCTTCACCGGGGAGGGGAAGGCCTTCGCCGCGGGGGCGGACCTCAAGGAGATCGCCGCCCTCAAGGACCCCTTCATGGCCCGGGAGTACGCCCTCTTGGGCCAAGGGGTCTTCGCCGAGATCGCCGCCTTGCCCATCCCCACCATCGCCGCCATCCACGGCTACGCCTTGGGCGGAGGGTTGGAGTTGGCCCTGGCCTGCGACCTCCGGGTGGCCTCCAAGGACGCCCGCCTGGGCCTTCCCGAGGTGGGCTTGGGCCTCATCCCCGGCTTCGGCGGCACCCAGCGCCTGCCCCGCCTCATTGGCCGGGGGCGGGCTTTGGACCTGATCCTCACCGGGCGGCACGTGTCGGCAGAGGAGGCCTTGGGCATGGGCCTGGTGAACCGGGTGGGGGAGGACGCCCTGGAAGAGGCCAAGAAGCTGGCGGAGAAGATCCTCAAGAACGGGCCCGTTGCCCTGGCCCTGGCCAAGGAGAGCGTGGTGCGGGGTGAGGGGCTGGACCTTTCCGAGGCCTTGGAGATCGAGGCCGACCTCTTTGGCTACGCCGCGGCCACCGAGGACATGAAGGAGGGGGTGCGGGCCTTTTTGGAGAAGCGGCCGCCCCACTTCAAGGGGGAGTAACGCCACCCCCGGGGCCCTCGGAGCCTTGGGGCGTCCTTTTCCCGCCGGTAGTGGTGTAAGGTAAGGATGACTCATGGCGGAAGGGCGCGTGGTCCACGTAGCTAGCCCCAAGGCCAAGCTGTACGTGGAGGCGGATCAGGCCATCCGCGAGTACCTGAAGGCCTTTCCCAAAGCCCTTAGGGCCTACGAGCTCCTCATCCAGGACCCCGAGGCCCGGGCCGGGTGGAACATGGCCAACTACCTCACCGTGCGCAAGCTGGGTTACAACGACCACGGCCGGGTCCACGCCCTCCTCACGGGGGCGGCGGGCGTGGCCGTCCTGCGCCTCCTGGCCGAGGCAGGGGTGAGGCTGGACACCCTCGAGTCCGGGGCCGGGGAGTTGGAGGACGCCTACCTGGTGGTCCTCCTCTCCACCATGCTCCACGATCTGGGCAACGGGGTGCACCGGGTGGGGCACGAGGCCTTCGGGGTCACCCTGGCCCTGCCCATCCTGAACCGCATCCTGGAGAAGATCTACCCCGATCCCGAGCAGCGCACCGCCCTCCGCGCCCTCATCCTCCACGGGATCTACTGCCACGACCTGAACCCCGAGCCCCTGACCCTCGAGGCCGGCATCACCGCCGTGGCCGACGGCACCGACATCACCAAGGGCCGGGGGCGGAAGGCCTTCGCCCTGGGGAGCATAGACATCCACTCCATCAGCGCCCTGGCCGTGGACGAGGTGCGCATCCTGAAGGGGGAGAGGGTGCCCGTGGAGATCCAGGTCCTCATGAACAACTCCGCCGGGATCTTCCAAGTGGAGGAAACCCTCACCAAGAAGGTCTTAAGGAGCCCTTTGCGCTCCTACGTGACCGTGGTGGCCATGACCGAGGGGAACGGGGGCCAGGACCAGCGCATCGTCCACCGGGTGCGCCTGCACGAAAGGGAGGACCGCTTCGTCCTGGACTAGGTACCCCACCGTGGCTTTCGCCACGGTGGGGGCCCCAGGGAAGACCCGCTCGGGCACCAGGGGCGGGGAACCGTGCTGGGGGGCTTCCCCACAGGCACCTAGGGGCGGAAGTAGCGGTAGGGGGGGCCTTCCCGCGAAAGGAGGCCCTCCTGGCGCAGGTACTCCAGGTGGGCCAGGGTCTCGGCGAAGGCGAAGCGGCGGCCGGCGGTGTCCAGCTCTTGCGGGAAGAGCTTCAAGGAGAGCTCCCAGGCGGTTTGCGGGCGGTCCAGGTGGGCGAGGAGGGCCGAAAGGCGTTCCTGGTGGTGGGCCTTTAGCTCCTCCGCGCGCTTCCTCACCTGGGGAATGGGGCCGAAGTGGCCGGCGTAGGCCACCCGGGCGGGGAGCTCCCCAAGGAGGTCCAAGGAGCGGAGGAAGTCCGCTAGGGGGTTTTCCCGGGTGTAGGCCCAAAGGCCCACGTTGGGCGAGACCCGCTCCAGTAGGGCGTCCCCCGCCAGGAGCACGCCCTCCTCCTCCAGGAGGAAGACCACGTGCCCGTCGGCGTGGCCGGGGGTCCAGACCGCCTTCAGGCGCCTTCCCGCCACCTCCAGGACCTCCCCGTCCTTCAGGGGGATGGGGTTTTCCGGGGGGTGGACCCGCTCCCGGGTCTTCCCCATGGTCTCCCGGATGCCCAAAAGGGCCTCCTCCGGGGTGCCGTGGTCCAGAAAGAGCCGCCAGCCCCCTGCCTCAAACAGGGCAGGCTCCCGCCAGAAGCGGTGCCCCCTGGAGATTTCCTCCTCGTGCAGGTAGACCCTGGCCCCAAGCCCCTCAAAGAACCCGGCGAGGCCGTAGTGGTCGGGGTGGTGGTGGGTGAGGAGGACGGCCTGGATGTCAGCGAAGCAGAGGCCAAGCTCCGCCAGGTAGAGCTCCAAAGTCCCCTGGGCCGTGCGGGTGCCCAAGGCGGTGTCCACCAGGGCCACCTCCTCCCTCCCCCTCAGGAGGTACAGGTTCACCGTCTTCAGGGGGTAGGGGATGGGGACGGGAAGGAGGTAAACGCCCGGGAGAATCTCCTTCACAAGAGCACCTTCAGCAAGAGGAGGGCCGCCAGGAAGGGATCCTTTTCCGGGAGGTGCCAGGGGAAGCGGAAGCCCCCCTCCCCGTCCGCTTCCACCTCGAGGCCCCCCAGGGCCTCCCTTAGCCCCGCCAGGACCTCCTCCGGGGGCAGGGCCTCCCCGCCCACCTGGTAGACCGCCAAGCGGTCCCCGTCCCCGTCCAGGGCGAAGCCCACCGCCGGGGGTTCCTGGGCCTTGAGGAGGGCCCTGAGGGTCTTGAGGTTCTCCGGCCTGGGGTCGGGGTCCACCCCGTAGAAGAGGGGGTGGGGGAGGGGGTGGAGTTCGCGAAGCTCGGCCGCAAGCCCCAGGGCCCGAAAGGCCTGGGACAGGATCCCCCCACCGGCCCCGCCCATGGCGTCCAGGTAGACCACCCCGGCCCGGTCCTTCGGGGCCTCCCCCAGGCTCCTCGCCAGCAGGTCCGAGTAGCCCTGGCGCAGGTCCAAGGGGGCGAAGCCTCCCGGCTTAGGGAGGGCCTCGGGCAGGGAAAGGGCCTCCCCGGGAAGGGGCCTTCCCGGCCCTAGGCGGAGCTTCACCCCCTGGAAGCGGGCGGGCCTGCGGCTGGCGGTGAGGTAGAAGCCCCCCGCCTCCAGGGTCTCCAGGGCGAAGCCGAAGAGGGGAAGGGGGGCGGGGCCCTTCAGGAGGTAGGCCTCCAGGCCCAGGCCCGAGAGGACCCGGGCGGCCTCCTCAGCCATCTCGTTGGCTAGGAAGCGGGCATCGTGGCCCACCACCACCCTCCTCTGCCCCTCGGCGAGGAGCGCCTGGCCGAAGCTCGCCGCCAGGCGGGCCACCCCTTGGAAGGTGAAGCCCTTGGCGATCTCGCCTACGAAGCCTTCGGGCGTGGGGTAGAGCTCCATGCCTTAGAGTCTACCCCGTGGTAGACTCACCCCCGTGGGCGAGGCGCATTCTGGAGAAGACGTGCTTTCCTCCCTGAACGAGGCCCAGCGCCAGGCCGTCCTTCACTTTGAGGGGCCCGCCTTGGTGGTGGCGGGGGCGGGGAGCGGCAAGACCCGCACCGTGGTCCACCGGGTGGCCTACCTCATCCAAAGGCGGGAAGTCTTCCCCTCGGAGATCCTGGCGGTCACCTTCACCAACAAGGCCGCCGAGGAGATGAAAGCCCGCCTCAGGGCCATGGTAAGGGGGGCGGGGGAGGTTTGGGTCTCCACCTTCCACGCCGCCGCCCTCCGCATTCTCAGGGTCTATGGGGAGCGGGTGGGCCTGAAGCCCGGCTTCGTGGTCTACGACGAGGACGACCAGGCCGCTCTCCTGAAGGAAATATTCAGGGAGCTTGGCCTTTCCGCCAAACCTGGTCCCATCAAGAGCCTCCTGGACCGGGCCAAGAACCAGGGGGTGGCCCCGGAGGGCCTCCTCGCCGACCTGCCCGAGTTCTACGCTGGGCTTTCCCGGGGCAGGCTTCAGGACGTCCTCCTCCGCTACGGGGAGGCCCTCAAGTCCCAAGGGGCCTTGGACTTCGGGGACATCCTCCTTTACGCCCTGAGGCTCCTCGAGGGGGACGAGGAGGTCCTGAGGCGGGTCAGGAAGCGAACCCGCTTCATCCACGTGGACGAGTACCAGGACACGAGCCCGGTGCAGTACCGCCTCACCCGGCTTCTGGCGGGGGAGGAGGCCAACCTCATGGCCGTGGGGGACCCGGACCAGGGCATCTACTCCTTCCGGGCGGCGGACATAAGGAACATCCTGGACTTCACCCGGGACTACCCGGAGGCCAGGGTTTACCGCCTGGAAGAAAACTACCGCTCCACCGAGGCCATCCTCCGCTTCGCCAACGCCGTCATCGCCAAGAACGCCCTGCGCCTGGAGAAGACCCTAAGGCCCATAAAGAGGGGCGGGGAGCCCGTGCGGCTCTACCGGGCGGAGAGCGCCCGGGACGAGGCCCGCTTCGTGGCCGAGGAGATCGGGAGGCTCGGGCCCCCCTACGACCGGGTGGCCGTTCTCTACCGCACCAACGCGCAAAGCCGCCTCCTGGAGCAGGCCCTGGCGAGCCGGGGCATCCCGGCCCGGGTGGTGGGGGGCGTGGGCTTCTTCGAAAGGGCCGAGGTGAAGGACCTCCTGGCCTACGCCCGCCTGAGCCTGAACCCCTTGGATGCCGTGAGCCTGAAGCGGGTCCTCAACACCCCGCCCCGGGGGATCGGCCCGGCTACTTTGGAGAAAATGCAGACCATCGCCCAGGAACGGGGCCTGCCCCTCTTTGAGGCCCTGAAGGTGGCGGCGGGGGCCCTTCCCCGCCCCGAGCCCTTGCGCCATTTCCTGGCCCTCATGGAGGAGCTCATGGACCTGGCCTTCGGCCCGGCGGAGGCCTTCTTCCGCCACCTCCTCCTGGCCACGGACTACCCCACCTACCTGAAGGAGGCCTACCCCGAGGACGCCGAGGACCGCCTGGAGAACGTGGAGGAGCTCCTAAGGGCCGCCAGGGAGGCGGAGGGCCTCATGGACTTCCTGGACAAGGTGGCCCTCACCGCCCGGGCGGAGGAGCCCGCCCAGGCGGAGGGGCGGGTCGCCCTCATGACCCTGCACAACGCCAAGGGGCTGGAGTTCCCCGTGGTCTTCCTGGTGGGGGTGGAGGAGGGGCTTCTGCCCCACCGCTCCTCCCTCGCCACCCTCGAGGGCCTCGAGGAGGAGCGCCGCCTCTTCTACGTGGGGGTCACCCGGGCCCAGGATAGGCTTTACCTTTCCCACGCCGGGGAGCGGGAGGTCTACGGCCGCCCTGAGCCCGTGCGCCCAAGCCGCTTCCTGAAGGAGGTGGGGGAGGGCCTTTACGAGCTTTACGACCCCTACCGGGGCGCATCCAGGAAACCCACCCCGCCCCCCCACCGGGCCCTCCCCGGGGCCTTCCGGGGCGGGGAGAAGGTGGTCCACCCCCGCTTCGGCCCCGGCACCGTGGTGGCGGCTTTGGGGGACGAGGTCACCGTGCACTTTGAGGGGGTGGGGCTCAAGCGCCTCTCCCTGAAGTACGCGGACCTGAGGCCCGCTTAGGAGGCCGGCATGTGGCCCCCCTACCACAAGGCAAGACCCCTTCCCGTCTTCTACCGGGAAGCCTCTACCTTCTTTGACCCTTTGGCGGCGGCCATCGCCGCAAACCGCCTCCCCCTTTTCCCCTACCCGGTGGAGGCCCTGGACCCCTGGGAGGCCCTCCCGTGCCTGAGGCCCTTGGACTTCGCCGGAATGGTCCTGGAGGAGGCCCTGGCTCCCCCTGAGGGGGTGCGCCTTGAGGCCGAGGCCCAGGAGGCGGGCCGGGTGGACCTGGTGGTGGCCGGGGCTTTCGGGCTTCTCGGTCACTACACGGAGGGCCTGGCCCTGGAGCGGTTCCTCTCCGCCGCCTTTCCCGGGGCCAAGGCCCTCTGGCTTGGGCCGCTGCGCGCCCCCCTGGCCCCCTTTTTGAGGGCCTTGGGGCGGGTCTCGGTGGCGGCGGGAAGCTTCGCCGAGGGGGATGGCTTCCTGGCCCGCCTGCCCGAAAGGGCCCGGGGGCACGTGGCCCTGAGGCCCGAGGAGGTGCACGCCCTGGCCCTAAAGGCGGACCTCGTTATCTTCGCCGGGGGCAGGTTGCCCTTGAGCCTCCTCCAGCCCTTCCACACCCTCCTGGCCCTGGCCCCGGTGGAGCGGGGGGTGCGGGAGCGGGTCCTGGAGGCCCACGGTCCGGAGGAGGTTTGGGACTTCCGGACCAGGGCGGTCCTGGAGGGGCTCGGGTACGCCCTTTAGGGTTTGGGAACCTCCCCGGGCTCATTCCCGGCGGCTGAGGTACAGGACCCACTTCCTGAGTTCCAGGGCCACGAAGGTCAGGAGGGGCACCACAAAGGCCAGCCTGAGCTCCTCCCAGCCCAAGGGCACCAGCCTGAAGAAGTCGGTGAGGACGAAAAGGGCCAGCCCCTGGAGCACGATCCCCAGGGCCAGGCCTATGTAAATATAGGGGTTGAGCCGGAGGTAGGCCAGGGGGTTCAGGAGTATGGGCCTGAGGCCCACCTCCTGGAGGCCCACGGCCCACTGGCTAATGGCCGCAGAGGCGAAGCTTATGGTGATGGCGGTCTCGTAGTCGTAGGTCTCGAGGAGGTGGCCGAAGAGGACGAAGTGGGCGGCGGCCATAAAACCGCCGTTGAAGAAGATGAACCCCAACTGCCTCCTGCCGGTGAAGACCTCGCGGGGCCGCCTGGGCTTTTCCTTCATCGGGTCCCCTTCGTGCCGGGTGAAGGGGTAAGCCTTGTCCAGGACGCCGTCGGTCACCAGGTTGATCCAGAGGATGTGGGTGGGGTAGAGGGGAAGGGGCCGCCCCGCTAGGATGGAGGAGCTTATGTAGAGCACCTCGAATATGTTCGTGGAAAAGAGGTACCGCATCACCTTGGCGATGTTGGTGGTGATCTGCCTCCCCGCCATGATGGCCTGGACGATCACCGCGAGGTTGTTGTCCGTGATGATCATGGCCGAGGCGTCTTTGGACACCTGGGCCCCCGAGCCCATGGCCACGCCCAGATCCGCCGCCCTGAGGGCAGGGGCATCGTTTACCCCGTCCCCGGTGACCGCCACAATCTCGCCCTTGGATTGCAGCACCCTGACGATGCGGTGCTTGTCCTCGGGGAGGGCCCTGGCCACCACGCTGGCCTTTTTCAGCAGGGGGTAGAGTTCTTCATCGGTGTACTGGGCGAGCTCCCTGCCCTCCAAGACGGTGTCCCCTTCCTCGTACAGGCCCACCATCCGCGCCACCGCCTTGGCGGTGAGGAGGTTATCCCCGGTGATCATCAGCACCCGGATGCCTGCCCCCTTGGCCTTCCGCACCGCCTCCCTAACCCCTTCCTTGGGGGGGTCCAGAAAGCCCACTAACCCGACGATCCGGATCCTCACGGCCTCTATGCTCTGGGGCGGGGAGGAGGCCGTGCCCTTCCCGAAGGCCAGGACCCGCAGGCCCTGCTCCGCCAGGCTGTCGTGGATCCTCTGCAGCTCAGCCGGGGCGCCCTCGGCCATCTTGAGCAGGCTCTCAAAGGCCCCCTTCACGTACACGTCGTGGTGGGGTCCGTTCCTCACCGCCACGGCCATCAGCCTTTTGGTGGTGTCAAAGGGGTACTCCCACGTCCGCTCGTAGGCCTCCCGGTACTCCACCCAGCTTATGCCCTCGCCCTCCAGCCACCGCAACAGGGCCAGGTCTATGGCATCCCCTTTCTCCCCATCGGCGTCGTTGGCCAAGGCGGCGCAGAGGTAAAGGGCTTCCTCCTCCAGGGCGTGGTGGCCCGCCACCTGGAGCCTGCCCTCGGTTATGGTTCCGGTTTTGTCGGAGCAGATGAAGGTGGCGCTTCCCAGGGTCTCCACCGCCGGCAGGTGCCTCACCAAGACCTTGTTCCTGGCAAGGAAGATCCCGCCTATGACCAGGGTCAGGGTGATCACGATGGGAAGCCCATGGGGCACCGCGGAGACCAGCTGGGCTACGGCGAGAAACACCAGGCTCTGCCACTCCCTGCCCTGGACCAGCCCCACCAGGACCAGGGATGTGAGGATCAGGGAGATGACCAGAACCCACTTCCTCGCCAGGTCGCTCAGGGCCAGGGTTAGGGGGCTCTGCGGGGCCTTGGTCTCCAGCTTGCTGACCAGGAGGCCCATCTGGGTGTTCCCACCCGTGGCGAAGACCACGCCCCGGGCCTTACCCCGGGCAACTACGGTGCCCTTGTAGGCGCAGTTGACCCGCTCGTAGATGGGTGTGTCGTCCTCCAGGACCGCATGGGCGTGTTTTTCCACTGGCACCGACTCCCCGGTGAGGATAGCCTCGTCCACCATGAGGCCGGTGGCCTCCAGGAGCCTGGTGTCCGCGGGGACCACGTCCCCCTCCTCGAGGAGGATCACATCCCCCGGCACCAGCAAGGAGGCGTCCACCTCCTTCTCCACACCCTCCCGCAGGACGCGGACCCTCTGCCTGGTCAGGGCCTTCAAGCCCTCTATGGAGGCCTGGGCCCTGAGCTCCTGCCAGAACCCAAGAATGCCGTTGAGCAGCACCAGGCCCCACACCACCAGGGTGTCGTACCAATCTCCTAGAAAGAGGGCCAGAAAGCCGGCCACGATCAGGATGACGATAAGGGGGTTCGTGAACTGCCTGGCGAAGAGGGCCCACAGGCTTTCCTTCTTCTCCTCCAACTCGTTGGGCCCGTAGACCTGGAGCCGCCTTTGGGCTTCCGCTTCGGAAAGGCCAAGAGGGGTGGTCTCCAGTTCCTGGAGGACTTCCTCGGCGGTTATGCGGTGTGGCGTTTTGTAACCCATTCCCATGTTCTGAACCCTTTCGAGCAGGACCTGGCCTTCAAGGGGCTATTGGAAAGGCCTGCCGGGCGCCGGCTCAACTGCCCCGATCGGCCATCCTTTTGGCGATCATACCATGATCCAGTTCTCCTTTTCGGTTGTGTAGCTGAATACCGGTGGGCAGGACGAAGGGGGGAGCCCCAGGGTCCTGGCCCTGGGCGCCACCCCTCCTTCCGCCCAGTTCAGCCCCTGAGGGTTGAGCGAACGACAGGGGGCCCTTGCATTCCAGACGGCCTGGCCGGGGCCTTGGACCCCACGGGCGACGCCCAGACGAGATGGGTGGGAACTACGGGGCACTGGGATCACCTCGGTGCGCGGACTTCCCGGGCGAGGAGCACCATGCTGAGGGCGATGAGGGTGAAGGCGATGAGGGCCTGCAGGGGGATAGGGAAGCTGGGGATGTACTCCACCGTGCAGGGCACCGGGGGTTTGCAGGCCAGGGTGAAGAGGTCAGGGAACCGTTGCTGGATGAGGTGCAGGGCGCTTAAGCTTCCCCCGACGAGGGAGAAGGCCAGGCTGTAAGGCCAGACCCCGAAGTCCTGCCGCCAGAGGGCCATGGCCAGGAGGATGACCAGGGGGTACATGAAGATGCGCTGGTACCAGCAGAGCTCGCAAGGGAGGAAGAGCCGCACCTCCGAGTAGTAGAGGCTTCCCAGAGTGGCCACCAGGGCCACCACCCAGGCGAAGCTGAGGATTAGAGGGGCGCGCTTCATCGGCCCCAGCATACCCCTAAACTGGGGGTGTGCAAGGAGAGGACCTGAAGGAGGGGGAAGACTTCTACTGGGAGAATGGGCGCATGGTCTTCACCGAGGCCTACCACCGGAGGCGGGGCTACTGCTGTGGATCGGGATGCCGCCACTGCCCCTGGAAAGGGGAGGAAGGGGAGGGCTAGGCCTCGAGGAGGGCCTCCACAAAGGCCTCGGGGTCAAAGGGCTGGAGGTCGTCCGGGCCCTCGCCCACCCCGATGAACCGGATGGGCACCTTGAGGGTGCGCACGATGGGGACGAGGACCCCGCCCTTGGCGGTGCCGTCCAGCTTGGTGACGATGACCCCGGTGAGGCCCACGGCCTCGTGGAACCTCTTGGCCTGCTCCAGGCCGTTTTGCCCAGTGACCGCGTCCAGCACCAGCCAGACCTCCTTGGGCTCCTCGGGGTCCGCCTTGGCGATGGCCCGCTTTACCTTCTTCAGCTCCTCCATGAGGTTGTGCTTGGTGTGGAGGCGGCCCGCGGTGTCCACAAAGAGGAGGTCGTAGCCCCGGGCCTTCATGGCCTGGACGGCGTCATAGGCCAAGGCGGCGGGGTCCGCCCCTTCGGGCCCCTGGATCACCGGGATGGAAAGGCGCTTTCCCCACTCGGAAAGCTGGGTTCCCCCAGCGGCCCGGAAGGTGTCCCCAGCGCAGAACATGACCCGCTTGCCCAGCTCCTGGTAGTGGCGGCCCAGCTTGGCGATGGTGGTGGTCTTGCCCACCCCGTTCACCCCCACTACCAGGACCACCCGGCCCCCGGGCTCCACCGGCCTAGGCTTTTGCGGGTTGAAGCCTAGCTTGCGTAAGGTGGCCCGGCGCTCGTCCGGCTCCAACATCCCCACGAGCCTTTCCTTCACCGCCTCCTTCAGGTCCTTCCGCCCCGAGGCCCGGACCTCCTTCAGGATCTGCTCGGTAGCGGGAAGGCCCACGTCGGCGGCGAGGAGGGCCACCTCTAGCTCCTCCAGGACCTCCTCGGGGGGGGCGCCCCAGGGGATGGCCTTGAGGAGCCTTTCCCGAGTCTTGGCAAGGCCCGCCCTTAGCCGGTCGAAGAAGCCCATCAGCGGAAGTTCAGCTCAGGTCAAAGCGCCAGGCCTTGGGAAAGCCGGCGAAGCCGCATACGGCTTCGGTCAAGGGGCCAGGGGAGGGGCACGGAAGAACCTTCCTCACGCCTCCAGTATAGCTTGGCTTTCGGCCTCCTTTACGAAAGAATCCGGCGCAAGCGGGCTATCACCCGCTCCTTTCCCAAAAGGGCCATGATCTCAAAGAGGCCTGGGGTTTCCAGGCTCCCCGTGAGGGCGGCCCGGAGGGGCTGGGCCACCTGGCCTAGTTTTAGCCCCCGCTCGGCGGCGAAGCCCCGGAGGAAGGCTTCCAGGGCGGCCTCGCCCCAGTTCTCCTGAGCCTCTAGGAGGGGAAAGACCTCCTTCAGGACCCCGAGGCCCTCCTCCAGCTTGGCCCTGGCCCCCTCGGAGAAGGGGTAGCTCTCGGTGAAAAAGTAGGGGGCCTTCTCCGGGAGCTCCTTCAGGGTGTCAAACCGGGGGCGCATGAGCGCCACGGCCCGCCTCAGGTAGGCCTCGTCGGGCCACGAGAAGCCCGCTCTCTCCAAAAAGGGCTTCACCCGCTCGGCCACCTCCTCCAGGGAGAGGACCTCCCGGATGTACTTCCCGTTCAGCCAGCGGAGCTTTTCCAGGTCAAAGACGGGTCCCCCCAGGGAGACCCTCTCCCAGGTGAAGGCGGCGATGAGCTCCTCCAGGGTGAAGATCTCCCGCCCATCGGGCATGGAGAAGCCCATGAGGGCCAGGTAGTTCCTGAGGGCCTCGGGCAAGAACCCTTCGGCCTTGTACCACTCCAAGGAGGTGTGGCTCTTGCGCTTGGAGATCTTGGTCCGGTCGGGGTTCCGGAGGAGGGGCATGTGGTAGAACCTGGGCACCTCCCAGCCGAAGGCCCGGTAGAGGAGGACGTGGATGGGGGTGGAGACCAGCCACTCCTCGGCCCGGATCACGTCGGTGACCCCCATGAGGTGGTCGTCCACCACGTTGGCCAGGTGGTAGGTGGGGTAGCCGTCGGACTTGAGGAGGACCACGTCGGGGATCTCCCCGTTGTCGTAGACCACCACCCCCCTCAGCTCGTCCCGGACCTCGGTGGCGCCGGGGCGGGGCACCTTGAGGCGGATCACGTGGGGCTCCCCCCGCCTGGCCCGCTCCTCCGCTTCCTCAGGGGGGATGTCCCGGGCGCGGCCGTCGTAGCCCCCCTTTTCCCGCCTTATCCTTTCCAGCTCCTCCGGGGTTTCAAAGGCCCGGTAGGCCCACCCCCGCCTGAGGAGCTCCTCGGCGTGCTCCTTGTAGAGGGGAAGCCTTTCCGACTGGCGGTAGGGCCCGCGGGGCCCACCGATATCAGGCCCCTCGTCGTAGGGGATCCCGAGCCACTTCAGGGCGGCCAGGATTCTCTCCTCGGCCCCGGGCACGTAGCGGGCCCGGTCTGTGTCCTCGATGCGGACGATGAAGCGCCCCCCGTTCTTCCTGGCCCAGACGTGGTTGAAGAGGGCGATGTAGGCCGTGCCCACGTGGGGGTCCCCCGTGGGGCTTGGGGCGATGCGGGTCACCACCATACCTCGCCCATTATCTCACCCGAGGCTAAAGGTTAGGCCTTAGCCTGAGGGCGATGGACGGCGAGCTTGTGGCCCAGGGACTCAGGAAGCGCTATGGCCCCAAGGAGGTGGTGAAGGGGGCGGACCTTTTCCTCAAGCGGGGGGAGATCGTGGCCCTCTTTGGCCCCAACGGGGCGGGGAAGACCACCACCTTCTACATGGTGGTGGGGTTTGTAAGGCCCACGGGGGGGCGCATCTTCCTGAAAGGGCAGGAGATCGGCCACCTGCCGATGTACCGAAGGGCCCGGTTGGGCCTGGGCTACCTGCCCCAAGAGCCCAGCGCCTTCCGGCGCATGACCGCCTTGGAGAACCTCCTCGCTGTCCTGGAGTTCCGGCCCCTATCCAAAAAGGAGCGCCTGGAGAGGGCCAAGGCCCTCCTGGAGGAACTGGCCATCTACCACCTCAAGGAGCGCATGGCCTACACCCTCTCCGGGGGGGAGAGGCGGAGGCTGGAGATGGCCCGAGCCCTAGCCGCCGACCCCGACTTCATCCTCCTGGACGAGCCCTTCACCGGGGTGGATCCCAAGAACGTGCGGGAGATCCAGAAGGTGATCGCCGAGCTTAGGGAGAGGCGGGGCGTGGGCATTTTCATCACCGATCATGCGGTGCGGGAGACGCTGGCCATCACCGACCGGGTCTACGTGATGTACGATGGGGAGATCCTCTTCCACGGCGACCCCGAGACCTTCGCCAAGGACCAGGGGGTGCGGCGGCACTACCTGGGGGAAGACTACGAGCTTTAGATGACCTTCTGGGCCCTCCTCGTCCTCATCCTCCTCCTCTCCGCCCTGGTGGCCTACCTGGGGGACCGGGTGGCCAAGTGGGCGGGGAAGCGCCACTACCGCCTCTTGGGCCTGAGGCCCAGGCAGACGGCCACCCTGGTGGCGGTGTTCACCGGGGTGGGGATCGCCCTTTTCAGCTACCTGGGCTTCCTCCTCGTCTTCCGCGAGGCCCGGGAGACCATCCTCGAGGCCCAGGCCATCCGCCAGGAGCGGGACCGGCTAAAAGGGGAACGGGAGGCCCTCTTGAGGGCCAAGGAGGCCATGGAGGGGGAGGCCGCCCGGGCCCTGGCGGAGCTCAACGCCTTGAGGGCGGAGCGCAGGGAGCTCGCCCAGGCCTTGGAGCAGGCGGACGCTCTCAGAAAGCGCCTGGAGGAGGAGGCGGGGGCCCTGGAGGCCAGGGTGGCGGTCTTGCAGCGGGAGAAGGCCGGTTTGGAGGCGGAACGGGCCCGGCTTGCTGCCCTCCTCCAGGAGCGGGAACGGGCCCTTGCGGCCAAGGACAGGGCCCTGGAAGAGAGGGCCCAGGCCCTGGATGCCCTGGAGGCGAGGCTTAAGGGCCTGGAGGAGGCTGCCCAGAAGGCGGAAGTGGAAAGGAGGCGCCTGGAGGAGGAGAGGGGCCGCCTCGAGGCCGACCTGGCCTTCCTGCAGACCCGTCTGGAGGAGGTGCGGCGGGAGCGCCGGGCCCTCCAGGGCGAGTTGGAGGCCACGCGCTCCCGGCTCGCCCAGGCGCAGAGGGAGCTTTCCCAGGCCGAGGCCCGGGTGCGGGCCCTCTCGCAGCAGACGGAGGCCTTGGCCGGGGAGCGGAGCCAGCTTTCCCAAAGGCTCTTGCGCCTGAGCCAGGGGCTTTACCTGGGGGAGGTGCGCCTAGGGGCAGAGGAGGGAAGGACCGCTCTGGAGCGGGTGGCGGAGCGCCGGGCCCTCCTCCAGGGGTTCCGGGGGGCGGAGCTCCTAGGGGGGGAGGTGCGGGGGCCTGGGGTGGCGGTCCTCGAGGGGGCTGGGTACGAGGAGGGGAGGCTTCTGGTGCGGGTGCGCTTCTATCCCGAAAGGAAGGCCTTTTCTGCCGGGGAAGCCCTGGCCACCGCCACCTTCCGCCTCGCCACCCCAGCCCGCAACCAGGAGGTCTTGGAGCGCCTGGGGGAGGAGGTCAGGGGAAAGCTCCTGGAGGCGGGCTTCCCCCCGGAGTACACCGCCTTCCCCTCCCCGGAGGAGCTGGCCCGGGGCCTGGTCCAGCTCCAAGGGAGGACGGGGGTGGTGCGGGTAGGGGTGGTGGCGGCCAAGGACCTCTGGACCACGGAGAGGCCGCTGCTCGCCTTCCAACTCCTAGGAGGGCCGCCGGGCCCGGAGGTACCGTTCCCGGCCCGCCAGGTCCCGTAGCGCCTCCACCTCCTGGAAGCCCAAAGCCTTCAGTTCCTCCGCCAGAAGCCTTGCGTTTTCTGGGGCCATCTCCAGGAGGAGAAAGCCCCCGGGCCCCAGGGCCTCCCGGGCCTCCTTGGCCAGGGGGCGGGCCACGGAGAGCCCCTCTGGCCCTGCATAGAGGGCCAGGGGGTTCTCAAAGGCAAGCTCCTTGGGGGCCGCCTCCCGGTAGGCCTCAGGGAGGTAGGGGGGGTTGGCCACGATGAGGTCCAGGTCCCCCATCCCCCCCGTGAGGGGGGCCTCGAGGAAGCGGATGGACAGGCCGAGCCGCCTGGCGTTCTCCTGCGCCAGGGCCAGGGCCTTCTTGTCCACCTCGGTGGCGTGGACCTCGGCCTCGGGAAGGTGCCGCTTTAGGGCCAGAGCGATGGCCCCCGTGCCCGTGCCCACGTCCAGGATGCGGGGCCTTTGGGGGAGGGGAAGGCTTAGGGCCAGCTCCACCAGCCCCTCGGTTTCTGGCCTGGGGATTAGGACCCCCTCGGCCACCTTCAGGGGGAGGCCGAAGAACTCCACCTCCCCCAGGAGGTACTGGAGGGGGTAGCCGGAAAGCCGCTTCTTGAGGAGGTCCTGGACCCTTGTCTCCGTTCCTGGGGGCGGGGGCTGGGGGAGGCTTAGGAGGAGCGCCTTCCGGGAAAGGCCCGCTGCCAGGGCCAGGAGGTCCAGGGCCTCCCCCCTGGGGAGGCCCGCCGCCTCAAGCCTCCTCTCTAGCTCCCGGAGGAGCCTTATCACGGGGGTAGACCACCACGTGCCGCCCCTCCCCCTCCCCTTGGCTCTCCGTGGTCACCTTGGGGTGGTTTTTGAGGAGCATGTGCACGATGCGCCTTTCCGAGGGGCGCATGGGGGGTAGGGGCAGGGGCTCGCCCGTAAGCTCCACGGTGAGGGCGGCCTCTTCCGCCAGCTTGCGGATCCTGTCCTCTTGGCGCTTTCGGTAGCCGGCGGCGTCCAGGACCACCCGGTAGCCCCCCCCGAAGTGCTTGGCCAGGACCACCCCTGCCAGGTACTCCGCGGCCTTCAGGGTGCGCCCCTCCTTGCCGATGAAGCGGCCCAGGTCCCCGCCTTTGACCTCCGCCCTGAGGAGGTTTCCCTCCTGGCGCACCTCCACGTAGTGGGCGGGGTCCAGGCGGAGGAGAAGGCCTATCAGAAACTCTTCCAGCACCTCTTTGGGGCCTTTGTGGCTAGCTTCCTTACCTGCCTCCCTCAGCCCCACCTCCACCGAGCCCTCTTCCAAGACGCCCAGGTCGGAGAGGAGGTCGTCAATGCTCCTTTTCTTCTCCTCCATGGCCCAAGTTTACGCCTTCAGGGGCTTCAGGCTCTTGTTGATAAGCCACTGCTGGCCAAGGCCAACGAGGTTGGAGAGCACCCAGTAGAGGGTGACCCCGGAGGGGAACTGCAGCACCAGGAAGATGAAGATGAGGTTGATGAAGAGGCTTTGCCGGATCAGGTCCTTGTTGCCTTGGGCGGAGAGCCAGGTGGAGAGGAAGGTGGAGACCACGTAGAGGAGAGGGAGGATGTAGAAGGGGTCGGGCAGGGCCAGGTCCGGGATCCAGAGGAGGCCCTGGCCGAACTCGTAGCTGGAGATCACCTTCCAGAGGAGGAAGAGGATGGGCATCTGGAGCAAAAGGGGCAGACACCCAGCGGCGGGGTTGACCTTGTGCTCCTGGTAGAGCTTCATGGTAGCCTCAGCCCGCTTATTGGGGTCGTCCTTGTACTTCTGGTTGATCTTCTGGATGAGGGGCTGGAGGCGTTGCATCTCCGCCATGCTCTTGAACTGCTGGTGCATGAGGGGCCAGAGGAGGAGGCGGACCACCAAGGTGAGGAAGAGGATGGCCAGGCCCCAGTTCCCCGTGTAGCGGAAGGCGGTCTCCATGATCCAGAGGAGGCCCAAGGAGAGCTGGCCCCAGATGTTGGGTAAGAAGAGGCCAGGCAGGGAGAGAAGGCCCTCCACATGGAAGCGCACCAGCTCGTTTTGCCCGCCGTAGACCTTCAGGGTTTGGCCTGGGGACAGCCTAACCTCCCCCTCCCTCCCCACCAGCCTGCCCTCGAGGGGCCCTTCCCCAAAGGCCACCAGGGCGTAGCCCGCCTTGGGCCGGGTCTGCCAGGCCAGGTAGCGGAGGCTGCCCTCCCCGCTGGGGAGGGGCTCCTCTTGGCCCTCCAGGAGGACCTTGGGGGTGCCCTGGGCGGACAGCCTCAGGGTGAGGGGGAAGTCCGCCCGAACCCTCACGGTGTAGCGCCCGGTGGCGATCTCGTAGGTGAGGGTGCCCTCCTCCCCCTGGAAGTGGGCCAGGAGGCGGCCGTTTTCCACTCGGAAGTCCGCCTTCAAAGGGATGAAGCCCGCCGGGCTCAGGACAGGCCCGTTGGCCGCCAGGTTGGGGGCTCTGGCGTAGTCCCCGATGACGGTGCCCTTGTAGGTCTTCACGTACCAGCCCACCACCTCGCCCTTTTCGTTGAAGGCCAGGTCCATGAGGTTGGTTACGGCGATCTTCTCCAAAACCCCGTCCCCGTTGACGTCTAGTTCCTTGAAGCCCGCCTCGAGGGCCCAGGCGGGGAGGAGAAGGAGGGCCCAGGCGAGAAGCCACCTCATCCCTGGCCCTCCTTGGCCCTCCTAGGGGGAACGGCCAGGGGTACAGGGTCCACCCCCCCGGGGTGGAAGGGGTGGCACCTCAGGAGGCGCCTTAGGGCCAGGTAGCTTCCCCAAAGGGCCCCGTGCCGTTCCAGGGCCTCGAGGGCGTAGGCGGAGCAGGTGGGGTGGAAGCGGCAGGTCCTGGGCTTCAGGGGGGAGATGAGCCGCCGATAGGCTTTCACCATCAGGATCAAAAGGCCACGCACGCTGCCTATTGTATCAGCCCGCTCTTCTTGAGGGCCCGGACCACGTCCTGGAAGAGCTCGGCGTAGGTGGCCTCCCGGGCCTCGGGGCTCGCCACCAGGAGGAGGTGGGCTTTGGGCAGGTGGAGGCGGCGGAGGATCTCCCTCAGGCGCCGCTTGACCTTGTTGCGCACTACCGCCTTGCCCACCTTCTTGGAGACCACGATACCCACCCGGACCTCCGGGGCGGGAAGCCACCTCACGCCGACAAACCGCCCCCAACCCGCCTTGCCCTTGCGCAGGCGCTGAAAGGCGCGGTCCCCCTTCAGGGAAAGCAGCTTTCCCCCCGGAAGGGGGCTCTTCTTTAGCCGCTCACCTTGGGCGTCAGGCGCCAGCGGCCCTTCTGCCGCCTGCGCTTTAGCACCTTCCTGCCGCCTGGGGTCTGCATGCGGGCCCGGAAGCCGTGGGTCTTGGCCCGCTTCCTCCGGTTGGGCTGCCAGGTCCTTTTCATCCATTTCCCTCCCCGGGCCCCATGGGCCCCAATACCCTAAAGAGTGTAGCACAAGGGGCCCTGTACCTGGTCTAACGGGTTTTTGCACCCGGGCAGCATACAGGACTTTACCCACATCCTGCCTGCGTGGTAGATTTCGGAGCCGAAGTTGAGCCATGAAGGCGCTCAAGGTTGCAGAGAGCAGGCTCCACGAGTTCACGGCCCGGTTGGCCGACCTTTTCCCCCGATAAGCGGCTCTTCAGGCGTTTGGAGGAGATGAGCCGAGGCCTCTTGGCTGCGGGCTCTGCCCGGGTAAGCGAGATGGTGGCTACCCTGCCCTCCCACCTCCAGCGCCCCTTCCACCAGGCCGAAGCCCTCTACCGCTTCCTGGCCAACCCCCGGGTGGGGGCCGAGGCCCTCCTGGAGAGGGTGTGCCGGGAGAGCGTCCTGGCCCTGGAGGGGATAGCCCGGGTGGGGAGGAAGCGGGAGACCGGGTATGAGCTCCTGACCGCGCTGGGGATGGATGTCCAGGGGCGGCTGGTGGGGTACGCCCACCTGGTGGCCTACGGGGAGCGGGGGTTTGCCAGCCTGCCCCGGGAGGTGGAGCGGGCCATTGCGGGGGCGCGGGGGGTTCTTGGGGGGGAGGGGCGGCGGCTGGTGTACGTGGCGGACCGGGGTTTTGACGACCGGAAGGTGTTTGGGCAGGTGCTGGGGTGTGGAGCTTGGGCTGGGATGGAGGGAGGTGGAGGGGCGGAGGCTTCATCTGGTGGTGAGCCGGATACCGGCTTTGGGGAGGCGGGGGGAGTGGTGGCTTTTGACCGGCTTGGAGGTGAGGGGGGAGAGGGAGGCGCTGCGGGTGGTGGAGATGTACCGGAGGCGGTGGGGGGTGGAGGAGTTTTTCCGCCTTCTGAAGGCGGGGTTGGGGCTTGAGAGCTTTCCGGTGCGGGGGCTTAGCCGGATTCGCAAGGGGGTGGCTGTTTTGCTGGGGCTGGCGGTGTTTCTTTGGGAGGTGCGGCGGTCTGGGGGTGCCTTGGAGGGTCTCCTTTTGCGGCTTGGGGGAAAGCTGGGGATAGCCAGTGAGCGGGATGGTCCCTACCTGCTCTTGCGGGGCTTGGTCCGCCTGCTCAACTACGAGGTCACCAAGGAGGCCTTGGAAGAGGAGGAGGGAAGTTTTGGGTAAAGTCCTGCCCCGTTTACCTGGGCTACTCCACCGGGGCCATGCTCCAGATGAAGGCCCTGGTCCAGGAGCTCAGGATCGTGACCATGCCCGCCTCCAACCACGTGGGCCTCATCGACCCCCCGAATGGGGACTACTTCTTCATCCCCGTCTCCACCTACTCCGAACAGGTGGTGGCCCTCCTGGAGCACATCGCCAGGCAGAAACGGGGGGCCAGGGTGGCCCTGGTGGTCCACCCCTCCCCCTTCGGCCGGGCCCCCGTGGAGGCGGCCCGCAGGGCGGCCCAGCAGCTGGGCCTGCAGATCGTGGACGTGCAGGAGGTGGGGGCGGGCAACCTGGACAACACCGCCCTCCTCCGCCGCTTTGAGGGGGCCGGGGTGGAGTTCGTGGTCCACCAGAACGTGGCTGGGCCCGTGGCCAACATCCTGAGGGACACCCGGCGCCTGGGCCTTTCCGGCCAGATCCGCCACCTGGGGGCGGTGTACACCGGCGGGGTGGACCTCCTGCAGCTGGCGGGGGAGGCGGCGGAGGGGTTCCTTTGGGCGAGCCCCTACTTCACCCCCGAGGAGGACACCCCGGGCATCCGCCTGCAGCGGGAGCTGATCGGCCGCTTTGGCCGGCCCGCGGCTTACGTCCAAAACCACAACTACGCCGCCGGGATGCTGGCGGCAGCCATCGCCGTGGAGGCCATGCGGCGGGCCCAGGAGCGCTTCCGGCGCATCACCAACGAGACCGTCTACCAGGCCATCGTCGGCATGAACGGGCCGGCCGCCTTCAGGCCTGGCCTTGCGGTCTCCACCAAGCAGGGGATTGAGGTGGACTTCACCCGAAGCGAGCGCACCGGGGCCGAGGGCCTGAGGATCCTCGAGGCCCAGGGAGGCCGGTTCGTGCCCATCACCGACCCCTTTACCTCGGCCCTCTTCCGCAGGGTGCATTACGGGAGGTAGTCCATCCCCTAGGGGGCCTGGGGCTTTGTCCTAGGCCCCCTTCCCTGGAGGCCAGGCATGGACACCCTAAACCCCACCCGTCCCGAGGACCTGGGGCCCATCCTGCTTCTGGTCAACAACATCGAGGTGGTCTACCACGACATCATCCAGGTGCTCCGGGGGGTCTCCCTCAAGGTGCCGGAGGGGTACATCACCGCTCTCCTGGGCCCCAACGGGGCGGGAAAGACCACCACGCTTAGGGCCATCTCCGGCCTCCTCATCCCCGAGGACGGGGAGGTGGTCCGGGGGGAGATCCTCTACCGGGGGGAGCCCATCCAAGGCCGCCCCCCTGAGGAGATCGTGAAGCTCGGCATCGTCCAGGTCCTCGAGGGGCGGCGGGTCTTCAAGCACCTCACGGTGGAGGAGAACCTCCTGGTGGGCACCCTGACGCGGAGGGGGGCAGACCTCAGGGGGGAGCTGGAGCGCATCTACCACTATTTTCCCCGCCTTGCCGATCTGCGGCACCGCCTGGCCGGGTACTGTTCCGGGGGCGAGCAGCAGATGATCGCCATCGGCCGCGCCCTCCTCACCAAGCCGAGGCTCCTTCTCTTGGACGAGCCCTCCTTGGGCCTCGCCCCCCTTTTGGTGCGGGAGATCTTTGACATCGTGGCCCGGGTCAACGCCGAGGAGGGGGTCACGGTCTTGATGGTGGAGCAAAACGCCCGGATGGCCCTCTCCGTGGCCCACTACGGCTACATCATGGAGACGGGCCGGGTGGTCCTCGAGGGCGACCGGGACTACCTTTTGGAAAACCCGGACGTGCAGGAGTTCTACCTGGGGGTCGCCAAGGGAGGCGGCCGGAAGAGCTTCAGGGAGGTCAAGGCCTACAAGCGGCGGAAGCGCTTCATGTAGCCTCTAACGCCCATGGGGGGCGTTGGCAACGCCTCTTCCCAAGGCCCTTGCCCCGCCGGGGCGCCTAGTGGGGCGTGAGCCCCCCGTCCACGCACAGGGTCTGGCCGTTGATGTACCCCGCCCTCTCCGACACCAGGAAGGCCACGGCCTCGGCCACCTCCTCGGGGCGGCCGAAGCGCCCGGCGGGGATCTGGGCCAGGTAGGCCTTCCTCACTTCCTCGGGGAGCTTGGCCGTCATCTCCGTCTCTATGAAGCCGGGGGCCACGGCGTTCACGGTGATGCCCCTTCCCGCATACTCCTTGGCCACCGCCCGGGTGAAGCCGATGAGGCCCGCCTTGGAGGCCACGTAGTTGGCCTGCCCCGGGTTGCCCAGGAGGCCCACCACGCTGGTGATGTTGACGATGCGCCCAAAACGGGCCTTCATCATGAGCTTCACCGCCTCCCGGGTGGTGCGGAAGACGGCGGAGAGGTTGGCCTCCAGGACCGCCTCCCAGTCCTCGTCCTTCATGCGCAAAAGGAGGGCGTCCCGGGTGATGCCGGCGTTGTTGACCAGGGTGTCCAGGCTCCCTAGGACCTCGGCTGCCTGGTGGACCAGGGCTGTGGCCGCCTCGGCCTCGAGGAGGTTGGCCCCCAGGAGGGCCACCAGGGGGCTTCCCCGCCCCCTGGCCTCCTCCGCCACCTCCTCCGCCTTCTCCCGGTTCTGCCCATAGTGGATGGCCAGGGCAAAGCCGTCCTCCGCCAGCCTCAGGGCGATGGCCCGGCCGATGCCCCGGCTCGCTCCCGTGACCAAAGCTTTACGCATGGGCCACCTCCAGCGCCTTCCTCAGGCTTTCAGGGTCTGCAACGCTTAGGGCCTCCGCCTCGTTTAGGGTTCTCGCCACCAGGCCCTTTAGGACCTCCCCGCTTCCGAACTCCAAAAAGCGCCTTATCCCCCGCTTTTCCATGTCCCAGAGGATCTCCACCCAGCGCACGGGGGAGGTGATCTGCGCGAGGAGGAGGCCCCGGATGCGCTCGGGGTCCTCCTCGGGCCTGGCGGTTACGTTGGAATACACGGGGAAACGGGGCTTCCTGAAGGCCACCTGGGCCAGGTCCTCCGCTAGGCGCTCCCGGGCGCTTTCCATAAGGGAGGAGTGGAAGGGGGCGGAGACGGGGAGGAGGACCACCCGGGCCCTTTTGGCCTTCAGGGCCTCGGCCGCCCTTTCCACCGCCTCCTTCTTCCCGGAGATCACCGTCTGCTCGGGGGCGTTGAGGTTGGCGATCTCCACCCCCTTTAGGCCCTTTACGGCCTCCTCAACCTCCTCCCGGGAAAGCTTCAGGATGGCGGCCATGGCCCCTTCCCCCGGGGGGACGGCCTCCTGCATGTACCGCCCCCGGAGGCGCACCAGGCGGAGGGCCTCCTCCAGCGCCAGGGTGCCCGCCGCCACGTGGGCCGTCCACTCCCCCAGGGAGTGGCCGGCGGCTAGGAGGGGCTCCTTGCCCCCCGCTTCCAGAAAGGCCCGGTAGGCGGCATAGCCCACGGCGAGGAGGGCGGGCTGCTGGTTCTCCGTGAGGGTGAGGGCCTCCTCCGGCCCCTCCCACATGAGCCTGAGGAGGCCAGGGAGGGCGGCCTCGGCCCGGTCCAGGACTTCCCTGGCGGCGGAGGAGGCCCCGTAGAGGGCTTGGCCCATGCCCAACCTCTGGGAGCCCTGCCCGGGGAAAAGGGCGGCGTACATCAGGCACCTCCCCAGGTGAGGACCGCGGCGGCCCAGGTGAGCCCGGCCCCGAAGGAGACCAGGAGGACGTGGTCGCCCTCCCCTATGCGCCCCTCGTCCACCGCCTCCTGGAGGGCTAAGGGGATGGAGGCCGTGGAGGTGTTCCCGTAGCGGTCCACGTTCACCACCACCCGTTCCCAGGGGAGGCCCAGGCGCTCCCGGGCGGCGTCAATGATGCGCAGGTTGGCCTGGTGGGGCACGAAGACCTTGATGGCCTCGGGGGTGAGGCCCGCCTTCTCTATGGCCTCGAGGGTGGCGGTGTTCATCACCCGCACCGCGAACTTGAAGACCTCGCGGCCGTTCATGTGGAGGCGCTTTCCCATAGAGGTGCCATCGGGAAGCCTGGGGGCCACACAGGCGTGGTGGAGCTCTCTGGCCCCCGTGCCGTCCGCCCCCAGGACGAAGGAGCGGAAGCCGTAGCCCTCCCGCACCTTCCCCACCACGGCCGCGCCCCCTGCGTCCCCGAAGAGGACGGCGGTGGCCCGGTCGTTCCAGTCCAGGATCTTGGAGAGGGCCTCGGCCCCGATCACCAAGACCTTCCGGGAAAGCCCCGCCTCCACCAGGGCGTGGGCCTGGGCCAGGGCGTAGACGAAGCCGGGGCAGCCCGCCAGGAGGTCGTAGGCGAAGGCCTTCAGGCCGAAGCGGGCCTGGACCAAGGCGGCGGTGTCGGGGAAGAGGGCATCCGGGGTGTTGGTGGCCACGATGACCCCGTCCACGCCCTCGAGGGCCCCGGGGTGGCGCCGGAGGAGGTCTTCCACCGCCCTGAAGGCCAGGTCCGAGGTGTACTCCTCAGGGGCGGCGATCCGCCTTTCCCGGATCCCCGTGCGGGTCACGATCCACTCGTCGGAGGTGTCCAGGTAGGCCTCAAAGGCCTCGTTTTTCATCACCCTTTGGGGCACGTAGGCCCCCAGGGCCAGGATGCCGCTCATGCCTGACCTCCCGTCATGGGCCTCACTATACCCGGCGGGCCCGAAAAGGGTTGGGGGCCTGCTCTCCGGCCCCCCCTTTACCTTGACCGGGTCTAGACTTCCAGGACCTTCCGCCCATCGTAGTAACCGCACTCGGGGCAGACGGTGTGGGGGGGACGCATCGCCTTGCATTCGGGGCAGGGGACCAGGGTCGGGGAGGTGAGGGCGTGGTGGCTCCTGCGGGCGTCGCGCCGCGCCTTAGAGGTCTTCTTCTTGGGTACCGGGTGCTTGGCCATCTCCAGTCCTCCGTGAGGGGCGGATGCCCCCGCCAAACCCTAGGCAGTATAGCAGAAGCCCTAGGGTTCGGGAAGGAGGTCCTTGAGGCCCAGGAGGGGGTGGTAGGCCTTTGCCTCGTGGCCGCAGTCCACCAGGTTGCGGTCCACCCCGCACACTGGACAGAGGCCCCGACACCCTTCCTGGCAGAGCGCGGTGAGGGGCATCTCGCTCACAAAGGCCTCGGTGAGGAAGGGCAGAAGGTCCAGGTCGGGTTCCCCAAAGGCGTAGTACTCGTCCTCCGCCTCCTCGTGGAAGACCACCTCCTTGAGCCCGGGCTGGTAGCGGAGGAGGTGCTGGAAGTAGGCGCGCACATGGGTGGGGGTGGGCTTGAGGCAGCGGCGGCACTCCATGAGGACCACCCCCTCCACCTCCCCGGAAAGCCAGTACTCGTGCCCGCCCACGGAGGCGACGCTCGCCTTCCAGGAGGCCTCCCCCTCCAGGGGGAAACGCTCCTTGCCCACGTGGAAGGCCTCCCGTACCGCCCCCGAGGCGCGTGCGGTACCCCCCTGCTTCAAGAGGCGGGCCAGGTTGATGCTTGCCACCTCGCGGTAGTCCATCCCCACCAGTATAGCGCCGCTCCCCCCTTTTCCTATGGGGCATAAACTTCCTGGGCAGCGCATAGGGCTTTCTGCTACCCTCTAGCCCATGGAACGCGTGGCCGTGGTGGGCGTGCCCATGGACCTGGGGGCGGGGCGGCGCGGGGTGGACATGGGGCCTTCTGCCCTCCGTTACGCCAGGCTTCTTGAGGGGATTGAAGCCCTGGGCTTCGCTGTAGAGGACCTGGGAAACGTACGGGTGCCCCTGGCGGAGACCTTGCGGGGGAGGAAGGGGCCTTACCTAGAGGAGGTCCGCCAGGCGGCCTTGGAGCTCAAGGAAAGGCTCAAGGCCCTGCCCGAGGGGGTCTTCCCCATTGTCCTCGGGGGGGATCACTCCCTTTCCATGGGCTCGGTGTCCGGGGTGGTCCAAAGGCGGCTTGGGGTCGTCTGGGTGGACGCCCACGCCGACTTCAACACCCCGGAGACCAGCCCCTCCGGAAACGTCCACGGCATGCCCCTGGCGGTGCTCACGGGCTTGGGGCATGCCCGCCTCACGGAGGCTTTCCGGGCGGTGGACCCTGAGGACGTGGTCCTCATCGGGGTCAGAAGCGTGGACCCGGGGGAGGCCCGCCTCCTCGAGGAGCTGGGGGTTCGGGTCTACACCATGCACGAGGTGGACCGCTTGGGGATGGCCCGCATCGCCGAGGAGGTCCTGGAGCGCCTTTCCGACCTTCCCCTCCACGTTTCCTTGGACGCCGATGCCCTGGACCCCACCCTAGCCCCAGGGGTGGGCACCCCGGTGCCCGGGGGCCTCACCTACCGGGAGGCCCACCTCCTCATGGAGATCCTCGCCCTCTCCGGCCGGGTGCAAAGCCTGGACCTGGTGGAGGTGAACCCCATCCTGGACGAGAGAAACCGCACCGCCGAGATGATGGTGGGCCTGGCCCTGAGCCTCTTGGGTAAGCGGATTCTATAAATCCTTAAGGCCCACGGGGGGTATATGTGGTATCTTCTTCGCATGAAGGCGAGGCTCATCCTGGCCGGCATTTTGGTGGTGGCCCTTGGGGCCGGGTACCTGGTGGTTTCCCCTTTCCTCACCCTGAGGAACCTGGTGGCGGCGGTAGAGCGGCAGGATGCCCAGGCCTTGGAGCGGTACGTGGACTTCCCCCGGGTACGTGAGGGCCTAAAGGCGGATCTGAACGCCAAGATCCTGCAGGACCTCCGGCAGCAGCAAGACCCCTTCGCCGCCCTGGGCACCCTCTTGGCCGCGGGCCTCGTCAATGCCTTGGTAGACGCCCTCCTGACCCCAGAGGGCCTAGCGGCCTTGGGCACGGGCCAGGAGCCGGGGGAAGTCCCCCTGGAGGAGGTGCGCAACTGGCGGCTCCGCCTTCAGGGCCTGGACCGAGCCTTCATTCACCACAAGGACGAACCCAACGCCGGCCTCGTGTTGGAGCGCCAGGGCCTGCGTTGGCGGGTGGTGGCCATGAAGCTCGGCCTCAACTAGGGAAGCGCCGCTTCAGGGCCCGGCCCACCCCTTGGCCCAAGCAGAAGACCGCCCTCAGCTCCCCGTAAGGCGGGCCAGCCCGCTGGGCCCTGCGGTCCTCCAAGGCCTCCCGGGCCCACTCGCTCACCAGAAGGGGGAAGTCCAAGCCGGTTTCCAGGAAATAGGTCTCGGCTTCCCGCCAGGCTCCCTGGAGGCGGCGGAAGAGGGCGGCGAGGTCCTTGGGAGGTGGGGCCTCGGGCCAAAGGAAACCGCTCACCACCCCAAGAAGCCAAGCGCCCCGCAGGGGTGGGTTCCAGGCCTCTGCCTCCCGGGCCACATAGGCCAGAGGGTCCCGAAAAAGAAGGGGCTTGGGGTCTTCCATCCCTCGCCTTCCAGTCTAAGCGCCCGCGCGGAAACCTGGCAACACGAAGGGCCTGCTTTGCTGCGTGGGGGGATCTTTTCTGGGGCGCCCAGGTGGCGGGGGAAAGGAGAACCGGAGGGCCCCGAAGGGCCCTCTCGGAAGGCCAACGGTCTAGCCGCCAGCCGCCAGGGCGGGCAGGATCACCCCGGGGAAGAGGCCCAGGAGGAGGAGGGAGAGGGCGGCGAGGAGGGCCAGGCTCCGGGGGATGGGCCTCGGCCTGGCCTCCGCCTCCCCCCTCTGGAAGACCGCAAGCCCCAGGCCTAGGTAGTAGTAGGCGCTTATGGCGGTGGTGACCAAGGCCAGGACCAGAAGCTCCCAGGCCCCCGCCTCGGCGGCCTGGGTGAAGACCAGGTACTTGCCCCAGAAGCCCGCCAAAGGGGGCAGGCCCAGGAGGGAGAGGGAAGCGAGGAAGAGGGCGAGGCCCAGGAGGGGGTCTTTGTGGAAGAGGCCCCGGAGGCGCTCCAGGGGTATGCGGTCCGGGGAGATCTCCGAGAGCACGGCGAAGGCGAGCCCCGTGGCGAGGACATAGGTGAGGAGGTAGAAGGCCAGGGCCCCGGCGTTCCCGGTGTAGAGGGCGAGGGCCATATAGCCCGCATGGGCGATGGAGCTGTAGGCGAGGAGCCTTTTGGCCTCCTTCTGCACCAAGGCCGCTAGGTTCCCCAGGACCACGGAGAGGGCGACGAGAAGGGTGAGGCCCCCGAGGACCTCAGGGGCCGCCACCCGGAGGAGGGCGGCGAAGGCGGCTGCCTTCACCCCCGTGGCCATGAAGAGGACCACTGGGGTGGGGCTTCCCCCGTAGACGTCCGGGGTCCAGAAGTGGAAGGGGGCCAGGGCCACCTTGAAGCCCAGGCCCACCAGGAGGAGGCCCAGGGCCAGGGCGTAGAGGGGGCCTTCCCCCGGGGTCCCCGCCTCGAGGCTCCCCGTGGCCCCGTAGTGGAGGGCGGCCCCGTAGAGGAAGAAGGCCGCGGCCAGGGCCCCCAGGAGGAAGTACTTGAGGGCCGCCTCGAGGCCCTGTCCCTTCCGCCAGGTGGCCAGGGCGTAAAGGGGGAGGGAGAGGGCCTCGAGGGCCACGAGCATCAGGATGAGGTTCTTGGTGGAGGCGAGAAGGTGCATGCCGAGGGCAGCGTAGAGCACCAGCAGGTAGAACTCAAACCGCCCCGTGCGCACTAGGCCCACCGTCCAGAGGGCCCCGATGAGGGCGAGGAGGGTGAAGGTTTGGGAGACCCCGTCCACCTCGTAGGGCCCGAAGGCGAAGGGCCTTCCCCAGGTGAGGAGGAGGGAGAGGAGGCTTAGGGAGAGGCCCAGGATCACCAGGCGCTTGAAAAGGGGCACAGAGACGAGGAAGCCCAGGAGGGTGAGGGCCACGGAGAAGAGGGCGAGCACCAAAAGGGTCATGCGCCACCTCCAAGGATCCGGACAAAGGCCTCCGCCAGGGGCTTCAGGCCCTCCAAGAAGAAACCGGGGAAGACCCCCATGAGGACCAAGGCCAAGACGCTAAGGACGGCGAAGCCCCACTCTGCCCCCTTGAGGTCATCCAGGGACCAGGTGGCCTCCTCCCAGAAGGTCTTCTGGAAAGCGGTGAGGGCGTAGGCGGCGGAGGCAATCACGGAGAGGAAGGCCAAGGTGGCGAGCCAGGGGCTGGCCTTGTAGATCCCCAGGAGGGTCAAGAACTCCCCGGGAAAGCCGGAAAGCCCGGGCAGGCCCACCATGGCCAGGAAGAGGAAGAGGGCCAAGGCGGCCATCCCAGGAGCGCTTTGCGCCAAGCCCCGGAAGCGGCCGATCTCCAGGGTGCGGGTCCTGGCGTAAAGCCTCCCCGCCAGGAGGAAGAGCCCCCCGGTGTAGACGCCGCTTGCCGCCAAGAGGTAGAGCCCGCCCAAGGCCCCCTCCTCCGTCCCGGAGAAGACCCCCAAGGCAGCCATCCCCATGTGGGAAAGCCCGGCGTAGGCCAGGAGGGCCTTGAAGTCCTTGGCGGCAAAGGCCAGCCAGGCCCCGTAGAGGGCGGAAAGCGCCGAGAGGAAAAGGAGGAGCCCCTGGACTTGGGCGAAGCCCTCGGGGGCCAGGGGGATGGCGAAGCGGAAGAAGGCGAAGACCCCCACCTTGTAGAGCGTCCCCAGGGCGTCCGCCAGGCCCGAGGGGTGGTTCTCCTGGTGGAAGAGGGGAAGCCAGGCGTGCAGGGGGAAGAGGGGGGTCTTGATGGCGAAGGCCAGGGCGAAGCCCAGGAAGACGAGGAGAGCAGCCCCGCCCCCCACCGGGTGGGCCAGGAGGTCCTCGAGGAGGAAGGTGGGGCTCCCTCCCAGGGCCTTCACCGCAAGGATGGCCGCTAGCATGGGCAAAGACCCCGCCAGGGTAAAGAGGAGGAAGGTGTAAAGGGCCCTAAGCCGCCCTTCGCCCCCGTAGAAGAGGAGCATGAGGAAGGCGGGGATCAGGGCCGCCTCAAAGAAGAGGTAGAAGACGAGGAGGTCCTGGGCGGCGAAGAGGGCGAGGAGGAGCCCTTCCATGAGGAGAGCGAGGCCTAGGAAACGCCCTTCCACCTGGGCCACCAGGGCTCCCAGGAAGACGGTGAGCCCGATGGTGACGAAGAAGAGGGCGGCAAGCCCGTCTAGCCCGAAGGCCCAGTAGACCCCCGCCTGGGGCAGGAGGGGGGCCCTTACCTCGTAAGCCACGCCGCCAGGATGGTTCAGGAAGAGGAAGAGGTTGAGGAGGAAGGCGAGGCCCGCCCCCAAGACCCCCAGGGTCCGGGGAAGCCCCAAAAGGAGGAGCGTTCCGAAGAGAATGGGTAGGAGGATGGCCAGGATTACCACCGCATCACCCCCAAGAGGACCAGCACCCCCAGGACGAAGAGGAGGACGTAGACCCTGAGATAGCCTATCTGGATCCGGCTTAAGGTCCCGCCCACCTCCCGCACCAAGCCGCCCAGGCCGAAGTAGCCCCTAAGAAGCCCCCGGTCCCCGTAGAAGAGGGACTCCGCCAAGGCCTTCAAGGGGTTCACGATGAGGGTGTTGTAGACCCGGTCCACGTAGAAGGCCTCCCGGCTCCAGGTTTCAAAGTCCAGGTACCAGCCGGGGAGGACCTTTCTCTGGAAGAAGGTGTAGCCAAACCAAAGCCCGAGGAGGGCCACCAGGGCGGATAGGGCGATGAGGCCCCACTCCGCTAGAAGGGAGAGGTGCTGGGCTTTAAGCCCCGCCAAGGCGGGCTTCAGGAAGGGCTCCAGCGCGTTGGGGAAAGGATGGGGCAGGGCCAGGTACCCCGCGAGGAGGGAGCCTAAGGCCAGGAGGTGGTTGGGCCAGAGCATCACGGGCGGGGCCTCGTGGGGGTGGTGGTGGCCCCGCTCTTCCCCCAGGAAGACCAGGACGAACCAGCGCATGGCGTACATGGCCGTGAGGGCCGCCACCAGAAGCGCTCCCAGGTAGAAGCCCACCCCCCCAAAGGGGTAGGTGAGGGTGGCGGCGAGGATGGCGTCCTTGGAAAAGAAGCCGGAGAGGAGGGGAAGCCCGCCCAGGGCCAGGGCCCCGATGAGGCCGTGCCATCGGGTTGCGGGCAGATGTTTCCAAAGCCCGCCCATCCTGCGCACGTCCTGCTCCCCGCCCAGGGCGTGGATCACGCTCCCCGAGGCCAGGAACAGGAGGGCCTTGAAGAAGGCGTGGGTGAAGACGTGGAAGAGGGCCACCCAGTAGGCCCCCACCCCCGCCGCCAGGAACATGTAACCCAGCTGGCTGACGGTGGAATAGGCCACGATCCGCTTGATATCCGTCTGGCCAAAGGCGGAAAGGGCCCCATAAAAGGCGGTAAGGAGGCCGATGACGGCAATGGCGTAGGATACATCGGGAAGGGCGCTAAAGAGGAAGGAGCTCCGGGCGATGAGGTAGACCCCCGCGGTCACCATGGTGGCCGCATGGATGAGGGCGGAGACCGGGGTGGGGCCGGCCATGGCGTCGGGAAGCCAGACCATGAGGGGGATCTGGGCGCTCTTGCCGATGGCCCCCAGGAAGAGGAGGAGGCCTGCCAAGGCCAGGAGGCTGGGGTTCCTCAAGGGGCCCTCCAAGGCCTCCTTGAGTTCGCTGATGGAAAGCGTCCCGTAAAGCGCCCAGAGGATGGCCATGCCCAGCATGAAGCCCAGATCCCCCACGCGGTTCACGATAAAGGCCTTGCGGGCGCTGTCCGCATACTGGGCGTTCTTGTACCAGAAGCCGATGAGGAGGAAGCTGGCCAACCCCACCCCCTCCCAGCCGATGAACATGACGGGGTAGCTGTCGGCCAGGACCAGGAGGAGCATCATGGCGATAAAGAAGTTGAAGTAGGCGAAGAAGCGGCTATTGCCTGGGTCTCCTGCCATGTACCCGATGGCGTAGACGTGGATGAGGAAGCCCACGCCCGCCACGATGATGAGCATGAGGCCGGAGAGGCTGTCCAGGAGGAGGCTAAAGGGGATGCCGGGAAGCCACTCCGCCTGGAAGCGGGCCCCGCCCCCGAGGAGGAGGCCCACCCCGATGAGGAAGGAGAGGAGGACGAACCCCGAGGCCAGGACCCCGGGCCAGGGCTCCCGCATCCTTTTGCCCAGGAGGCCCAGGAGGGCGAACCCCAGGAGGGGAAGGAGGATTACCGATAGAAGCGCCACACTACCCCCTAAGCTCGGAAAGCTCGTCCACCGCAGTGCTCTTGCGGTGGCGGAAGATGGCCACGATGAGGCCCAGGCCCACGGCCACCTCGGCGGCGGCGATGGCGATAACCATTAGGGCGGCCACCTGGCCCTCGAGGCCGTAGGCCCGGGCGAAGCCCACCAGGGAGAGGTTGGCGGCGTTCAGCATAAGCTCGATGGAGAGGAAGACCAGGATGGCGCTCCTGCGGGTCAGTACCCCGTAGACCCCCAGGGCGAAGAGAAGGGCGGAGGCGTAAAGGAAGCTCATCGCGAGACCTCCTTTTCCTTCTCCTGAGGTTTTGGGGCCCCAGGGGGCCTACTGGGCTCCACCAGGACCACAGCCACCACCGTGGCCACCATGAGGAGGAAGCCCACTGCGAGGAGGACAAAGAGCCATTCCCCGTAGAGGAGGGGGCCCAAGGCCTGGGGCAGGCCGCCTTGGAGGTCTTTCCCAAAAACGAGCCCAAGCCCAAAGAGCCCCGAAAGGAGGAGGCCCGCCACGCCCAGGGCCAGGAGAGCGGCCAAGGGCCTAGAGCCCACCAAGGGGTCAAAGCCCACCGCCTCTTGGGCGGCGAAGAGGAGCATGACTACGAAGAGGAAGAGGACCACGATGGCCCCGGCGTAGACGATGATCTGGATCAGGCCTAGGAAGCGGGCGTCCAGGGCTACGTAGACCCCAGCCAGGACCAGGAAGTTCAGGATGAGGGCCAAGGCGGCGTGGATGGCGTTCCTTAGGGTCACCACCAAGGCCCCGCTAACGAGGAGGAGAAGCGTGGCCAGACCTTCTAGCAAACTCATGGCTTCCTCCCCTCCAAGGGGGCCTGGAAGCCCTCCAGCTCGGGGCGGACGTAGGGCACCACGTAGCCCGGCTTCACCCCCTTGCCGGTGATCCTGGCCTCGCGGCGCTGGGGCTTCGTGCCCACCACCTCCACCAGCATGTCCTCCTTGCCGTAGACCAGGTCGGAGTACTGGTAGTCCGCCATCTCAAACTCGTAACCCAGGACGATGGCCCCCGTGGGGCAGGCCTCCTCACAGAGGCCGCAGAAGATGCACCGGAGCATGTTGATCTCGTAGACCTTGGCGTACCGCTCCCCCGCCGACACCGGGTTTTCCGGGTCGTTCTCCGCAGGCTCCACGTAGATGGCGTAGGCGGGGCAGGCGGCAGCGCAGAGGGAGCAGCCGATGCACTTCTCCAGGCCGTTGGGGTGCCGGGTGAGGACGTGCCGCCCGTGGAAGCGGGGCTTCAGGGCCACGGGGGCGTCGGGGTAGGGGACGGTAACGGGTTTGGAGAAGAGGTACTTGAGGGTGATCCCCAGGCTTTGCGCCAGGGCCTTCAGGGTCATGCGCCACCTCCTTTGCGTACAGGCTTGGGGCTATAGAGGAGGGCCCCCAGGAGGACGAGGAAGCTTAGGGCGGAGAGGTAGAGGAGGTAGACCTTGGGGAGGCCCAGGGCCACCACCAGGGCGGTGACCAAAAACCAGACCAGGGCCACGGGGAAGAGGAAGCCCCAGCCGAAGCGGATGAGCTGGTCATAGCGCAAGCGGAACCAAGTGGCCCGGATCCAGATGAAGAGGAAGAGGAAGAAGGCGATCTTCACGAACATCCAGAGGTAGGGGACCTCCAGGAAGGGCATGGTCCAGCCCCCCAGGAAGAGGGTGGGGATGAGGGCGCTCGCGGTGATGAGGTGGATGTACTCCGCCATCTGGAAGAGGGCCCACTTGATGGAGCTGTACTCCGTGTGGTACCCGCCCACCAGCTCCTGCTCCGCCTCGGGAAGGTCAAAGGGGGTACGGGCGGCCTCGGCCAGGGCGGCGATGGCGTAGATCAGGAAGACGGGAAAGGCGTAGAGGAAGAGCCAGCCGTTCTCCTTTTGCCAGTTGACGATGTCGTTGAGGTTCAGGCTCCCCACCAGGAGGACGGGGGCAAGAAGGGCGGCCCCTAGGCTCAGCTCGTAAGAGATGAGGCTTGCGGAGGAGCGGAGGGACCCAAGGAGGCTGTACTTGCTCCCCGAGGCCCAGCCCGCCAGGAAGATGCCGTAGATGGCCATCTCGCTCACGGCGAAGAGGTAGAGGAGGCCCAGGTCCAGGTTGATGACCCAGGGCTGGTAGCCGAAAAAGCTCCCTGGGGGTCCGAAGGGGATGGCCCCGAAGGCCAGAAGGGCGAAGACCACGCTGATCAGGGGGGCGAGGACAAAGAGGACCCTGTCCGCCTGCGCCACCACGATGTCTTCCTTGAAGATGCTCTTGATGGCGTCGGCGATGGGCTGGAAAAGCCCCCCTGGCCCCACCCGGTTCGGGCCCAAGCGGACTTGGAAGCGGGCCAAAAGCCTCCTCTCAATGAGGGTCATGAAGGCGAAGGCGGTGAGGAGGCCGATGACCACCAAGAGGGCCTTCAGGGCCACCATCCAGTAGGGGTCTACGGGGTAGCTCACGCCTCACCCCCTGCGGGCACCAGGACCCGGCCCTCCACGCGAAGTCCTGCGGCCGGGCCCAGGGCAAAGAGGTAGAGGAAGCCCCTAGGGAGGTCCTCCCGGTGGACCACCCGGGCCTCCGTACGGCCATAGGGGGTTTCCACCGCCACCAGGGCCCCCTCGAGGAGGGCCTCAGCCCGGGCCGTATCCGGGTGGGCCCATAGCTCGGGTTGCGCTGCCTCCTCGGCCTTGCCAACGGCCTGATGGGCTTTCCACATGCTGGGCCTTAGGTAGAGCCGCCCCCCTTGGGCCTTGGGGCGGAGGGCCTTGGTGCGGTAGGCGAGGAGGCCCATGGCCTCGGGCACCCTCCTTCGCCGAAGCTCCTTTTCCGCCTCCAGGTGGAGCCGGAAGGGGGGCCTCACCCCCAGGGCCTCGGCCAGGAGGGCCAGGACCTGCAGGGCCCCTTCCGCCTCCCCGTTCTCTATGGGGGCGGGGCTCAGGGGGAGGACCCGGCCTTCCAGGTTCACCATATGCCCCCGCTTCTCGTAGAAGGTGGGGGCGGGGAAGACCACCTGGGCGTACCGCTCCGCCAGGGGGTGGGGGTGGCTCAGGTGCATGGCCACGAAGCGCTTGCCCTTGAGGGCCTCCTCGGGGGGCACGAAGCCGTAGTAGGCGAAAGGCGCTCCGGGCTCGTCCCAGGCCGCCCCCTTCTCCCCAGGCCAGATGCCCATGACCTCGAGGCCCGGGCGCCCGCCGCCGGGGTCATGGCCAGGACCTTGGCCCCCTTGCGCTCGGCGAGGAGCCTGGCCCTCTCCGCGGCCACGGTGTCCTGCAGGACCCCTGCCCCCAGGACGAGGACGGGGTTTTGCGCCCTTTCCCACAGGGCCTTGGCCTTTTCCACCGCCTCGCCGCCCGCTTTTTCCCCTAGGAGGCCTAGGAGGATCTCCCGCTCCTCCCCTGGGGCGTGGACCCCATGGACCTCCGCCCACGCCATGAGGGGGGTGCGGTAGGGGGCGAAGACGGCCATCTTGTCCGTGCGGCGGGGCATCCTTTCCTTGATACTCAGGTCGGCGAAGGGGGTGCCGTGGGCGTAGCGGTGGGGGGGCTTGAGGTCCCGGACGAACTCGGAAAGCCTCAGGTGGAGAACCGGGGCTTCTTCCGTGGGGTCCCCCAGGACCAGGGCGAAGTCGGCCTCCAGGAGGCCCTCCATGGTGGCGGCGGGGAAGAGGCTCGCCGGGGCGGCGGTGCGGCCCTGGAAGTCCAGGTGTGGGGTCTTGAGGGCCTTGGCGAGCTCGGCCGCCATGAGGCCCTCCTCGAGGGTGGCGTCCTGGGCCAGGTAGAGCCCCACCTCCTCCCCCCTCGCCCCCTTAAGCCCCTCCTTCAGGGCTAGGAAGGCCTCCTCCCAGGTGGCCTCCACTAGCCTCCCCCCTTTGCGCACCAGGGGGGTTTTGAGGCGGCCCGTATCCGCCCACTCGTGGCCGAAGCGGCCCGCATCACAGATCCAGATCGCGTTGACCTCGGGCACCTCCCGGGCCCGCACCCTAAGGAGCTCCCCGCTCCGGGTGTCGGCGGTGATCCCGCACCCCACGGGGCAGAGGGCGCAGGTGGTGGGGGTCTCCTCCATCTCCCAGTTCCGGGCACGGAAGCGGGCGGTGAGGTCCAGAAGGGCCCCCACGGGGCAGATGTCGGTGATGTTGCCGGAAAACCCGGAGGGGAGGCCGAAGTCCATGGTGCCGATGAAGGTGTGCACCCCTCTCTCGATGAAGTCCAGGACCTCGTCCCCGGGGATCTCCTCAAAGTAGCGCACGCACCTCTTGCAGTGGATGCACCGCTCCCGGTCCAAGACGATGAAGGGGGAGAGGGGGTGGTGCTTGTCCACGTGGCGGCGGGTGAACTCAAAGCGGGTGTAGACGGGGAGAGCGAGGGGGTCCTTCTGGTAGTGCTTCTCGTAGAGGCCGTACTCCACGGTCCGGTCCTGGAGCTCGCAGGCCCCGCCCTTGTCGCAGGTGGGGCAGTCCAAGGGGTGGTTGAGGAGGGTGAACTCCACCATGCCCGCCTGGGCCTCCCGCACCACGTCCGAGAGGGTGTCCACCACCATCCCCTCGGCCACGGCGGTGACGCAGCTCGCCGCGAGCTTGGGCTGCCAGGCGATCTCCGGCTCCCCCTTTTCGTTCAGGACGGGCTTGCCGTCCGGCCCCCGCTTGGGGAGGCCGATCCGCACCAGGCACATGCGGCAGGCCCCGATGGGGGAGAGGTAACGCTCCGAGCAGAAGAGGGGGACGTCGTACCCCGCGTGGAAGACGGCGTCCATGACGCTGGTGCCCGGGGGCACCTCCACCATGCGGTCGTTGACCTTGACCCGGACCACCTTCACCTCCAGAGAGCAGGCCTCGGCACGGGCCTCTTCTCCCGCGCCAGGGCCAGGTACTGGTCCTTGAAGTGCTTCAGGGAGCCCTTCACCGGCCAGACGGCGGCGTCGGCCAGGGGGCAGAAGCTCCGGCCCTCGATGAGGGGGAGGAGGGCCTCGAGGGTCTCCACGTCCTTTTCCTCACCCTCCCCGGTGCCGATCTTGGCGAAGAGGTTCACCATGAACCCCGCCACCCCCTCGCGGCAGGGGGTGCACTTGCCGCAGGACTCGTGGGCGTAGAAGCGGGTCAGGTTCCACATGGCGTCCACCATGCTCACCCGCTCGGGGATCAGGATCACCCCCCCGGTGCCCAGCATGGAGCCTTGGGCCTGCAGGTGCTCGTAGCTCATGGGGGTGTCCAGGACCTCCTCGGTGAAGGGGAGGGGCGGGGTGGAGGACCCGCCGGGGATGAGGGCCTGGATGGGCTCCAAGGGGCCTCCCGCCCACTCGTAGATGAGCTCGCGGAAGGTGGTCCCCATGGGGAGCTCGTAGACCCCGGGGCGCTTCACGGGCCCCGAGATCTGGTAGAGCTTCATCCCCCTGGACCCCTCCGTGCCCATCTGGGCGAACCAGTCCGCCCCCCTTTCCAGGATGGGTACCACCGCGGCCAGGGTCTCCACGTTGTTGATGGTGGTGGGTTTGCCCCAAAGCCCCGACTGGGCAGGGAAGGGGGGCTTGAGCCGGGGGTTCGCCCTTAGGCCTTCCAGGGAGTTCATGAGGGCCGTCTCCTCCCCGCAGATGTAGGCCCCAGCCCCCCGGTGGACGTGGAGGTCAAAGGAGAACTCCGTGCCGAAGAGGTTCTTCCCCAGATACCCCCGGGCCCGGGCCTCCCCTATGGCGGCCTCGAGGCGGTCCGCCGCCCGCCGGTACTCCCCCCGGACGTAGATGTAGCCCACCGTGGCCCGGATGGCGTAGCCCGAAAGGATCATCCCCTCGATGAGGAGGTGGGGGACGTCCTCCAGGATGTAGCGGTCCTTGAAGCTTCCGGGCTCGGACTCGTCGGCGTTGCAGATGAGGTAGTGCTGCTTCCCGTCCTTGGGCATGAAGCTCCACTTGAGCCCGGTGGGGAAGCCTGCCCCGCCCCGGCCCCTGAGCCCCGAGCGCTTCACCTCCTCTATGACCTCCTCCGGGGTCTTCTCCCTTAGGACCCTCTTGGCCGTCTCGTACCCGCCTTGGGCCAGATAGTAGTCCAGGGTCCAGGAGCCCTCCTTGCCCACGTGGGCGTAGAGGGTCCGCTCAAAGCGGGGGTCCAGACCGGAAACGATGGGGCCCGTCATCCCTCCACCTCGTGCACGTGGTGGCCGCACCTCCCGGGAAGCGCGATCTCCTCCAGGCGCTTGCCCGCCCTTAGGCCCTCGAGGAGGGCCTTGAGCCTTTCCCGGGTCACGCACTCCACGTAGGGCTCGTCGTTCACCTGGACCACGGGGGCGGTGTGGCAACTTCCCAGGCACTCCACCTTCTGCACGCTGAAAAGCCCGTCCGGGGTCACCTCCCCGGGACCGATGCCCAGGCTCTCCGTGAGGTGGTCCCAAAGCTCCTCCGCCCCGGCCAACTTGCAGCTTAGGGTGGCGCAGACCTGGAGGTGGTACCTGCCCGTGGGCACGAACTGGTAGTAGGAGTAGAAGCTCGCCACCCCCAGGACCTCCGTGGGCGTAGTGCCCACGAGGTGGGCGATCTCCTCCACCCTTTCGGGTCGGATCCAGCCCTCCTCCTGCTGTACCCGCCTCAGGAGGGGCATGGTGGCCGCCCTGCGCCCCTCGGGGGGGTACTTGGCGAAGGTGGTCTCCAGGAAGTCCTTTTTGTCGTCAAAGAAGCCCATCTTCCCTCCTATCGGTCCACGTCCCCCATCACGGGGTCCAGGCTGGCGATGATGGCCACCAGGTCAGGCACCTGCTCCCCCTTGGTGGCGTAGGGGAGGCTTTGCAGGTTCACGAAGCTGGGAGCCCGCACCTTGACCCGGTAGGGCATGCTCCCCCCGTCGGAGACGATGTAGTAGCCGAGCTCCCCCCGGGCCGACTCCGTGGGCACGTAGACCTCCCCCTTGGGGGGGTGGAAGCCCTCGGTGTAGTGCTTGAAGAAGTAGATGACAGCCTCCATGGAGGTCTCCAGGAGGGGCCTGGGGGGCGGGGTGATCTGGGGGTTGGGGTCGCGGATGGGCCCGGGCTCCAGCCTCTCCAGGGCCTGCTTTAGGATCCTCACCGACTCCCGCATCTCCCGGATGCGGATGAGCATGCGGTCAAAGACGTCCCCCCTCTCCCCCAGGGGCACCTCAAACCGGTAGGCCTCGTAGCCCCCGTAGGGGTAGGCCTTGCGCACGTCGTAGTTCACCCCGCTGGCGCGGAGGGAGCCCCCGGTGAGGCCCAGCCCGATGGCCACCTCGGGTGGGATCACCCCCACGCCCCGGGCCCTTTCGTGGAAGATGGGGCTTTCGGCAAAGAGGGCCTCGTACTCGTCGATGCGGTGGGGGAGGACCTCGAGGAGCTTCTTGAGCTCGGGGACGAACTCCTCGGGGAGGTCCTCCTTGACCCCGCCGATGCGGATGTAGTTGTGGTGGAAGCGCTGGCCCGTGACCCACTCGAAGAGGTCCAAAATGGCCTCCCGCTCCCGGAAGGCGTAGAAGAAGGGGGTGAGGGCCCCAAGGTCCAAAAGCCCCGTCCCCAGGAAGACCAGGTGGCTGGCCAGGCGGGAAAGCTCGTTGAGGATGATGCGGATGGTCTCGGCCCTCTTGGGCACCACCGCTCCCACCAGCTTTTCCACGGCGAGGGCGTAGGCCAGGTCGTGGGCCACGGAGTGAAGGTAGTCCATCCGGGGGGTGTAGGTGAGGTTCTGGAGGTAGGTGCGGTGCTCCATGTTCTTCTCAAAGCCCGTGTGGAGGTAGCCCACGTGGGGCACCACCTCCAAGACCTCCTCCCCGGAGAGGGTCACCACCAGGCGCAAGACCCCGTGGGTGGAGGGGTGCTGGGGGCCTACGTTCAGGGTCATGACCTCGGTGCGGAGCTCCCGGGGCTCAGTTGGGGGGGCATCCAGTTCCAGGTAGTCCTTCATTGGGCCTCCTTGGCCTTCACGAGGTCGGCCCAAAGGGCGCGGTAGCCCTTGCGGCTTCCTCCGCGGTAGAGGGTAAGGCCAGCGTCCTTCCCGGTGAGGCTAGCCCGGAACTCGCTGGGGAGGATGTACCGCCCCTCGCGGAAGAGGGTGGGGGTTTCCCCCAGGGGGAAGTCCTTGCGCAGGGGGTGGCCCTCGAGGTCCTCCGGGGTCAGGATCTTCCTGAGGTCGGGGTGGCCCTCAAAGACGATGCCGAAGAGGTCGTAGACCTCCCGCTCCAGGAAGCCCGCGCTTCCCCAGAGGTCCGTGACCGTGGGCAGGCGGGGGTCCTTCTCCGGCACGTAGACCCGAGCGAAGAAGCGGCTCCCGTCCCCGTCCTTCCACCCCGGCAGGGAGACCAGCTCGTAGACCACGGCGAAGCGCTCCGGCTTGGGTTCTGGGTAGGTGAGGTAGTCCAGCCCCACGATGTCCGCCAGGTAGTTGAAGCCCAGGTCCCGGTAGTGGGCCATCTCCTCCTTGAAGCGCTCCCTGGGCAGGACCACCCAGAGGTTGCCGAGGCCGTTGTCCTCCACGGGATAGCCTTTGGCCCTAGCCTCCTCCAAAACGCGATGGAGCCGCATCCCTCACCCCCTTGCCCGCTTCCAGGCGGCCACGGGGGGAAGCCTCTCCCCTCGCTCGTTCCTGGCCTCGCCCCGCACCTTCTTCTGGAGCTGCATCACCGCGTAGATGAGGGCCTCGGGCCTAGGGGGGCACCCGGGCACGTAGACGTCCACGGGGACCACCGAGTCCACGTTCTGGACGATGGCGTAGTTGTTGAACATCCCCCCGGAGCTCGCGCAGGCCCCCATGGAGATGACCCACTTGGGGTCGGGCATCTGCTCCCAGACCCGGCGCATGACCGGGGCCATCTTCTTGGAAAGCCGCCCGGCCACGATCATCACGTCCGCCTGCCGGGGCGAGGCGCGGAAGACCTCGCTCCCGAAGCGGGCCAGGTCGTTCCTAGAGTCCGTGGAGGCCATCATCTCGATGGCGCAGCAGGCGAGGCCAAAGGTGGCGGGCCACAAGGAGTTGCTCCGCCCCCAGGCCACCAGCTTCTCCAAGGTGGTGAAGAGGATGCCCTCCCTTTCTAGCTCCTGGACATCCCTCTCAAAGAGGTCCTTCAGTGCCACCGCATCACCCCCTTCCACCACTCGTAGAGGAACCCCACGAGGAGGAGCAGGGTGAAGCCCACCACCCCTATGAAGCCATAGAGGCCAAGCTCCCCGGCGCTCACGGCGTAGGGCCAGAGGAAGGCTATCTCCACGTCAAAGAGGATGAAGAGCATGGCCACCACGTAGAAGTGGACGGGAAACCGCTTCACCTCCCCGGCGGGGTCGTTCCCCGACTCGTAGGGCATGAGCTTAGCCCGTCCCGGCCTCTTGGGGCCCAGGAGGGCCCCCACCACGAGGGCCGCCACCCCGATGAAGAGGGCCACCCCCAGGTAGATCAGGATGTTCACGTACTCTGCGATCGGCGCCAAGGTCCCCTCCTTTCGTGCATCTCTTCACGAGGTAGGGCCTCGACACCCCCCTTAGGCCCCCCTCACTTCCCGCCCATCTTACAACTCCTGCCCCCGGACAGGGAGGAAGAGGTTACACAGGTCGGGGAAGGTCGGTGTAGGGCGCATGCTTAGGCCTAGGAAAAGGCTACACCAGAGGGCAAAGCAGGTTCTTCAGCTTTCGGAAGGTTTCCAGGTCCAGCTCCTCTGCCCGCGAGGCCTTGGGCAGGCCCAGGGCGGCAAGGGCCGCTTCCGCCTTCTCCTTGGGGTAACCTGCGGAGGCCAGGGCATTGGCGAGGGTCTTGCGCCTCTTGGCGAAGGCGGCCTCGAGGAAGGCAAAAAGCCCGGGGTCATCGGGCACCTTCTTGCAGGTGAGGCGCACCAAGGAGCTCCACACCTTGGGCGGGGGGAGGAAGGCCCCGGGGGGGAGGTCCAAAAGCCTCTCCGCCTCGGCGTGGTGGGCTACCCGGAGGGAGAGGAGGCCGTAGGCGGGGGTCTTGGGCTTTGCCGTCATCCTGTCGGCCACCTCCTTCTGCACCAGGAAGACCAGGCGGGCGAAGCGGCCCGACTTGAGGAGGCGGGTGACCAGGGGGGTGGCGATCCCGTAGGGCAGGTTGGCCACCAGGAGGCTTCCCTCCGGCACCTCCTCCCAGGGGTAGGCCAGGGCATCCCCGAAGACTAGCTTCACAGGAAGGCCCTTCAGGGTTTCCTCCAACAGGGGCTCTAGACGCTCGTCCTTCTCTATGGCCACCACCTCCGCCCCGGCCTCGAGGAGGGCCCGGGTCAGGACCCCAAGCCCTGGCCCCACCTCGTACACGGGCCCGGTGAAGGGCTTGGCCGCCTCCACGATGCGGCGGAGGTGGGCCTCGGACACCAGGAAGTTCTGCCCGAGGCGCCTGTCGGCGAAGAGGCCGTGCCGGGCAAGAAGCTCTTTCACGGCCTTGGGGGAAGCGAGGAGGTTAGCCATGGAGGCGCTTCACCTGAACCTTGAGGGGCTCTGCCTCAGGGTCTAGCTCCAGGTACTCCCCCAGGTCCAGGGCGTCGATGAGGGCGAAGCGGTCCCTGAGGAGGATCCCCTCCTTCATGGGCACGTGGCCGTAGACGCCGAAGCGAAAGCCCATGCGCTCCACGTAGTCCGGGGTGCGGAACCACCAGGTCTTGGGCTCGCTTTGGGCGTAGAAGAGCTCGCCATACTCCTGGAGCCAGGGGACCGGCCCCACGTGGGCGAAGTGGACACCCGAGAGCACAAGCTCGCGGGGGAAACGGGCGAACCAGGCCTTCAAGGCCTCGGGCAAGGCCTTGCCCCCGTGCTCGGGGTGGAACTCCAGGTGCCTGAGGTGCCGGTTGCCCAGGATGGGCTCCCCCCTTAGGGCGGCCTCATCGTGGTTACCCAAGAGGATAGTCACGTGCCCCCCCGCCCCTTCCTGGAAGGCCTTGAGGCGGAAGAGCTCGCGGATCTGGGCCCCCGCCGCTAGGCGCAGGTGGGCGGGGTCCTGGGGGTCATAGGGGGAAAGCCCCGTGAGGCGCTCGTAGTCCCTTTGGGTCTTGGGGTGGACCAGGTCCCCTAGGAGGATGAGGTGCACCCTCCCCAAGCGCAGGCCCTCCGCAGGTCGGAGCCTGGAGTCCGCAAGCCCCTCCGCCCTGAGGAGGCGCCATAGGGCAGGGAAGTCCCCGTGGAGGTCCCCGACGGCGATGACCCTCATCCCTTCAAGAGGGCCCTTAGCTCGCTGTAGAGGCGGCGGGTCTCCTCGGGGGTCTTGCCGTAGCCCCCGTACTTGGTCACGATCCTGGCCACCTCCTTACCCAGGCCCCTCTCTTTGAGGCGCTCCAGGAGCTGGTCGATGAGGCGGTAGGCCTCGGGTTTTTCCCCTTCCTCCCTCCCCTGGGCCTCGGGCTCGGGGAGGGCGGGTGGGGTGAAGCGGCCCTTCTCGGGATCGTAGTCCACCCACTGCTTCTCCAGACGATAGAGGTACCGCCCCACGCCGAACTTGACCGCGGCCCGCTTTAGGGCATCGGAGAAGGCGGCCTTGAGGGAGTCCCCCTCCCCCACGTCCTCCTTGCTGACACCGAGGACGGTGAGGCGGCACTTCACCTCCACCACCCGCTCCCGGCGCTCCCCCCGTTCGTCCTTGAGGGCCCGCTCCTGGTCGGCGAGGACCTCGTAGCTGTCGTGCCAGCCCTCGGGGCCCACCACCTTGTCCAGGCGGTCCAAGACGGTGCGCGCGTCCACGTAGGGCACCACCAAGGCCCTGCGCCTATCCTTGGAAAGGGCTTCAATCCGCCACTGAACCTCCCCCGGGGGAAAGGGTTCGGCAAGCCTCCACCAGACTTCGTCCATACTTCTATTGTACTTTAGCCCGCTCTCATCTCCCCCTGGGGCTTTGACCGTAGGGTGGGGCCCATGCGGAGGATCTTCTGGCTCCTTCCCTTTATGGCCCTGGGTTGGGCCCTCGAGGTCCGGGTTTCCGGAAGCCTCACCTTTGAACTCTTCCCCCAAGCCGTGGTGGTGGAGCGGGTTTCCGAGCCCCAGGGGGTATTGGTGGTCTATAGGTTCTCTAGGGCCGAGGCCATTTTCCGCTACCACGACGAGGACCTGCGCCGCCGGGGCTGGGTTAGGACCAAGTACGAGGTGAAGAAGGACGAGTGGAAGGCGGAGTACCGCAAGGGCAGGGCCAAGGCCAAGCTCTCCGTGAAGGACAAGAAGGGGCGGATAGAGGTGCGCCTCAAGGAAGGGGACTAGACAAGCCCTGGGCCCCCCGCTACCATGTAGGGCGCGTGGGGCCGTGGCGCAGCTGGGAGCGCGCCTGAATCGCACTCAGGAGGTCACGGGTTCGAGTCCCGTCGGCTCCACCAGCTCTAGGACGATGTTTTCGCCCCCTGGGAAGAGCCCGGGGGGCGGCGTACTGTAGCTATGGATGTAGCAAAGGGCCAAACACCTTTGGGGATAAGGTTGGCTTCCGCTCCTTCCTGGCTAACCTTAGCCAGCCAGCTGACTTTGAGCGAGCTTTAGCGAGGGGAAGGCGGGGGTTAGCTAGGCCTCCTGGGCGACGTTGGCAGGTAGTTTAGGGGGGCGGTCTCGCCACTCCTCTGGGCGGAGGGCGCCCCGCTTTAGGAGGGCATCTAGGGCCACCTGGAGGTGGGTCTTGGGAAAGGTGGCCTTGCGGGGGCTCCAGGCTTGGAGTCCCTTTTGCAGGCTGACCCAGTCCCTAGCCGCTTCGTGCCGCACGGCCCAGTGCACTGTGGCCAGGAGCTCTAAGCCGTAGGGGGTTTCAAATCCCTTGACCCATTCCGCCGCCCGGGTAGCAGCTTCGTCAGCCCTGGGGTGGTCGGCGAGGAAGAGAACGGCCTCGTTCAGAGCCTGAGGCCCGAGGTGGATTTGGGAAGCACCTGTGCGGTCCCCAAAGCCCTGAATGTAGTGGCCCTCGAGGCGGGCCAACACATGGTTTAGGGGCTCAGCATAGGGGCCAAACTGCTTGCGGACGAAGGCAAGCCTCAGGTCTAGGCCGGCTTCTTGGAGGAAGTAGGCCAGCTTCTGGGCCTCGAGGCGGCCTAGGGGCTCCCTAAGGGCCCCGTATAGCCAGAAAAGCTTGAGCAAAGCGGCCCGGGCGGGGGTAAGGGGGGGCTTGGCCTTCAGGGGGGTGATGGGATGGGCTTTGGGGTCTTCCGCTGGCTCGTAGACCCAGATCTCTACGCCCTTGAGCGGCTCCAGAGCCTCTTGAATGCGCCGTCTGACCTCGGTCCAGGGCAGACCTCCGTTTCCGGCTCCCAAGGGGGGCAGTGCGATGGAGCGGACCTCAAGCTTTTGGATCTGGCGCACCAGATCTTTGAGCCCCTCCTCTATGTACTCCATACGAGAGGGATGGCGCCAGTGCTTTTTGGTGGGGAAATTAAAGATGTAGCGGGGTTGGACCAAGGGGCCCCGGTCATGGACGAAGATGCGCCCAATCTGAACCTCACCTCGCCTGCAAGCCTTTACGTAGGCCTGGTAATTGTCGGGAAAGGCGCGCTTAAACTGCAAGGCTACTCCCTTGCCCATGACCCCCACGGTGTTCACCGTGTTGACCAGGGCCTCTACTGGTGCGTCGAGGAGGTTGCCTCGCACGAAGCACAACATAAGCCCCCCTCCCCTAATAGTACCAGTTCCGGTACACCCGCACCGAGGGGTGTGGAAGATGGGGGAACCGGGCGAGGATGGCCTGCACTTGGGTCTGGATAGATTCGTCTATCACGCCGATTTCATCAACCAGCGCCCATGGGAAAAGGCCTTTTACCAAGAACTCGGTCTGCTTCTCCTCGCGCACCTCAGCCCAGTAGAAGGCCTGGATGGCCTGCCAGTTCAAGGTCTTCAGGTGCTCCAGCTTTTGGAAGAAGCGAACGTACTTCACGGCTGCATGCCGGTCCGTGAACACAAAGGGTAGGTGGGCCTGCGCTACCTTTTGCACAGACGAGACCAAGTGCAGGATGGGGCGCTGGCCCCCTTGGTAGTCGGTCCACCCTGTGTGGATGGCGTAAAGCATAGGGGAACGGGGGCAGAAGTAGAAGGGCACATAATCGTGGAGCTTGCCCCTTGGGCCCACGGGTACTACGACTTGCGCCCGGCGGGCCTGGATGTGCCCGTAGGCTACGTTTTGCCGTGAGGGGGGCCTTTGGGAGTAGGGGAGTAGCCCCCCTTGTGCAGGATGCCCTCGAGGTTATCCAGGTGGGTAATGTGATAGATGGGCGTGGGTACCGGATAAGCCGGGTTTTGCTGTGGCATGGTTCCACCTATACTGAGGAGGACTGGTAGAGCAGGACCGAAAGAAGCTTCCCCAAACCGTTCGCACTTCCTCCTAGGAGGGCAGGGTGCTAGAGGTGCCCCTCCCTGTCTGGCACAGGGAGCACCTGGAGGCCGATCACTTCCTAGAGGGGGGTGGAGCCTGGCCAATCGGGACGCCCACCTGGACTTTGTCCCCCAGCCCCTAAGGGCGAGTGGAGAGATCGTTCTGGAAGGAGTTCAAGTGTGCATTGCTCAAGGACGGCACGGAGGAGTTTACGCCCGTCTTCTGGACGACCTAGACAAGGTGGAGTTCTGGGTGTGCAACTACCCCACCTGGCGCTACGCCTTTCGCCCTCCTTACCCCGGAGGCAACTTCTTCCCCGATTTTCTGGCCATGTTGCGGAATGGCAAGCTCCTCGTGGTGGAGTACAAGGGGGAGTACCTGGCGCAAACCCCGGAGACCTGCAAGGAGGGTGTCAGCCAGTTCTGGGCCCAGAAGACGGGCCACCGCTTCACCATGGTGCGCATGCTCCGGGAAATGGATGCCATCCGTGAAGCGGTCCGGCTTTGGGTTAGGCAACGGCTTGGCTCTAAGGGGTTTCTCTTTGCTGAAGCCTTAGAATCCACTCCACGAAGGCGTTCACCACATCCTTTCCCCCCAGGAGTTCGGGGCTCGCCAGGACGGCCTCGTAGAAGGCCCGGGCCACCTCGGGGCTAGCCGTCAGGAGGAGTTCCTGGACGCTCCTCCCCTGGTACGGGCCCCTGGTCAGGGGGGTGAGGAGCAGGGGAGAGGTGGCCAGGGGAGCGGCCTCCTGGAGGACCGTTAGGGTTCTCGCCAAAAGGAGGCTCTCCCCCTCGAGGCCCAAGGCCTCCTTGGGCGTGAGGAGGGGCCGGTCTGCCAGGTCGCGGGCCTCCAGACCCAGGGCGTAGAGCCTCCTCGCCAGGCTTGGCGGGCCCACTTCCAGAGGGAGGAGGGCCCTCGCCTCCCCATAGCGGAGTTCCAGGGTGTACCGCCCCGGTTCGGGAAGGATGAGGGCCGGGGCCACCTCCCTAAGGCCCACGGTAAGGGGTGGAAAGCCCAGGGGTTTCTCCGCCCGGTCCAGCTCCTCACCCTCCCGCAGGAGGCGGGTTTCCAGGGTTCCCCGGGGGAGGTAGGGGCTGCCCAAGAGGCGCACCTCGGGGAAGACGGCCTCCCCAGCCCGGAAGGGACGGGCCTCGAGGTCCCCGGGGATCAGAGTGAGCTTCTCCACGGAGAGCTCCAGCCCTACCCCCTCCGTCCGGGCCAAGGCCCGCCTGGCGGCGAAGGCGGCTGGGTGTTTGGGGTAGGCCTCGAGGAAGGCCTGGTAGAGCTCCTTAGCGGGGAGCCCCGCCCGCTCGGAGAGGTAGGCCCGGAAGAAGAGGGTGAGGGGCTCCTTGCGCGCCTCCAGGTCCTTTAGGGCCTCCCCGAAGTCCTCCCCCTCGTCCAGCCTCAGGGCCCGGTCGTAGGCGGTCTTGGCCCCCAGGTAGTCCCCGTAGATGGCCCGAAAAAGGCCCAGGTTGTAGAAGGCGGTGGCGTTGGGGAGAAGCCGCACCGCCCGCTCCGAGGCCAGGATGGCCCGGGGGAGGTCCCCGGTGAGGTAATGGGCCCAGCCCAGGTTGGTCCAGTAGAGCCAGGAGTCGGGCTTGAGCCGGAGGGCCTTGAGGAGGGCGTCCCGGGCCTCTTCCCCGTTCCCCTCCCCGAAGGCGGCGAAGCTCACCTCCTCCCAGGCCAGGGGGAGTTCCGGGAAGGCTTCCGCCAGGGCCCGGGCCGAGCTGGGCCAGCGGGGGTCCTCGAGGGCCCTAAGGACCAGGTGGGCCGCGGTCCTTTCCAGGACGTCCCCAGCGAGGAGGGCCTCCGCCTCCTTCAGGGCCTCTTCCCGCCTTCCCTCGGCGAAGAGCCGGATCGCGACGTAGGCCCGAGGGAGCCGCCCCTGCCAAAAGAGGAGGAGCCTCTCGGGAAGAAGCCCCACGAGAAGCCCCGCTCCCCGGCCCGCCCTCAGGTCCAAAGCCGACTGGTGGAGGGGGTCGGGGTCCTCTCCCTGGGCCAGGGCCCGGAGGCGGGCTTCGTCCTCCTTGGGCGTGGGGAGGGGGCTAAGCCTGGGGGCCAGGCCCTCCCCCTGGAGCCAGAGCCAGGCCACTTCCGGGCTGGAGAAGAGGCCCTCCCTTACCCCCCCTTTCCGGGCCAGGAAGAGCCTGAGACCCCTTTCCTCCTCCTGCCCCAGGAGGACCCAGTCCGCCCCCGTTACCGCCTGGGCCAGCCGGGCCCCCGCCTTGGAGTAGAGCCCTCCGGTGAGGTCGTACCCGTCCCGCCAGGGGAGCTCGGGGAGGAGGAGGGCGAGGAGGGTAGGGGGCGGGGCCCCAAGCCCCTGGGCGAAGGCCTGGGCCAGGCTGTGCCCCTTGGGGCCCTCAAAGGGGAGGACCAAGCCCTGGGCCAGGGCGAGGCCCAGGAAGAGGGAAAGGGCTAGGGAGCGCATGGAACCAGTCTAGCGCCCTTCCCTGAGGACAAGGTAAGCGAAGCGCCAAAGCCTGGGGGCCCGCCGCCAACGCCTGGGGTCTAGGCCCACCCGTACAAGCCACTCCAGCCCCAGCCTCTGCGCCCATGGGGGCGGGCGCCTGGCCTCCCCCGCCAACACGTCCAGGGTGCCCCCCACCCCCAAGGCCACCCGGGCCCCCAGGTGGGGCTTGTGGCGGCGGATGAAGGCCTCCTGCCTCTCCCCCATGCCCACCAGGAGGAGGTCCGGGGCCCTCTTCCCGATCTCCTCCACCACGGGGCCCTCTTCCCGGAAGTAGCCGTGGTGGAAGCCCACCACCTTCGCCCCAAGCCTCTCCGCCTCCCTAGCCGCCCGCTCCGCCACCCCGGGCTTCCCCCCCAGGAGGTAGACCCTGAGCCCGGGGAAGCGCCGGAGGAGGGCCAGGGTGAGGTCCACCCCCGTGACCCGCTCCTTTAGGACCACCCCGCAAAGCCGCCTGGCGGCCCAGAGGATCCCCACCCCGTCCGGGGTGATGAGATCGGCCTCGAGGACCGCCCGCCTAAGGGCCTCGTCCTCCTGAGCCCGCACCGCCATCTCGGGGTTCAGCGTGACCACCTGGTGGGTCCTGGCCTCTTCCAGAAACCCTCCGATGCGAAGGAGGGCCTCCTCCATGTCCACGGGGTCCAGGGGGAGGCCCAGGATCTCTAGGCGGGCCATGCCACGAACCTCTGGGCGAAGCGGTCCTGGGTGAGGCCGAAGGCCTCCTTGGGGAAGAAGCGGGTCTCGGCCAGCCTGGGCACCACGGGGTCCATCCCGATGAGGCTGGCCCGGGCCAGCTCCTCGGTGCGCCCCTCCTTGTGGAGGGCCTGGCCCTCTGGGCTCTGGAAGAGGGCTTCCTGGGGGTCGGGGAAGGCCTTGAGGAGGGCGGAGGCCAGGGTGGTGGGGCTTTCGGGAAAGAGCCTCCTTTGGAAGAAGCCCGTTGCCACCAGGGCCGAAAGGAGGGGCTCTGGGGCCCCTGCGGGGCGGAGGGTGAGCCCCTCGAGGCCTCGAGCCAGCTCCAGGGCGGCCTTGGCGTTCCTGAGGTTCGCCAGAAACACCTCCTTTTCCTCCAGGAGGAGGCTTCCGTTCAGGAGGGGGGCCACCAGGATGGCCCTTTTCTCCCTTACCTCGGCCCCTTCCAGATCCACCAGGGAGAGCCTTCCGTGGAAGCCCTCTGGGGGAAAGCCCTCTACCTCGCCCAGGAGGAGGGCCTCCTCCCCAAGCTCCGCCCCCAAGAGGCGGGCCACCTTAGGCCCTGGGGCCACCCAGACCTCCTTGGCCCCCTGGGCCAGGAGGAGGGTGAGGACGCTTCCCGCGGGCAGGACCTCCACCAGGAAAAGGGGTCCGGGGGCAGGCCTCAGGCACAGGTCAACCCGGCACACCCCGCCATGATACCGTAGCCTGGGTGTATGCGGCTTAGAGACCTAGGGGAGCGGGCCCTTTTGCAGAAACTGGCCCCTTTGGGCTACCCCGAGGGAGCCCCCCTCCCCCCTGGGGACGATGCCGGAGGGGTGTGGGTGGGGGAGGAGGCCTGGCTCCTCAAGACCGATGGCTTCCTCTACCGGGAGGTGGCCCTCCTGGGCATGGGGCCCTTTGAGGTGGGCTTCAGGGGGGTGGCGGCCACGGCCTCCGACCTCCTCTCCAAGATGGGCCGCCCCTTGGGCTTCACTCTGGGGCTCTTCCTCCCTCCGGACCTCGAGGAGGCCTTCGCCCTGGAGCTGGTCCAGGGGGCGGCGGAGGCCGCCAGGCGGCTTGGGGCCCCCCTGCTTGGCGGGGACACCAACGCCGGGGAGGAGGTGGCCCTCACCGTCTCTGGCTTTGCCAGAAGCGAGGCCCCCCTTCCCCGCAGGGCCCTTCCCGGGGACCTCCTCTACCTGGCTGGCGACCGCTGGGGGCGGACGGGGGCCGGCATCCGCGCCCACTACCAGGGGCTTTCCCTGGAAGGATTTCCTAAGATTCTGGAGGCCGCCCTTTACCCCCTGCCCAGGCGGGAGCTCCTGGCCCTTGCCCGCCTCCCCCGGGGGGGCCTGGACTCCTCCGACGGCCTGGCGGAAACCCTCTGGCAAGTCTCCGAGCTTGGGGTGCGGGTGGACCTCGAGGCCCTCCCCCTCCACCCCGACGTCCTGGCCTTCGCGGGGGGCGAGGAAGAGGCCCTGGAGCTGGTCCTCTACGGGGGGGAGGAGTTTGAGGCGGTCCTCCTGGTGCCCCCCGAGGCGGAGGAGGCCCTTTTGTCCAGGGCGCAAGGGGCGGGCCTACCCCTCTTCCGCGCCGGGCGGGTGGGGGAGGGGGCGGGGGTCTACCTCAGGGGTAGCCCCATCCCCCGAAGGGGCTACGACCACTTCCGGCCCTAGGAGCCATCGGGCCTCCTGCTCGAGGGTTTTGGCAAAGCGGGGGCTTCGCCTCGGGAGCGCCCGCCACTCGGCCAGGGTGTAGACCAGGGCCTCGGCCGGCAGGGGGAGCTCCTCGAGGGGGAGTAGGGCCGCCCTCTGCCATGGGGGCAGCTCCGAGGCCTCCACCACCAGGACCAGGTCCAGATCGCTCCCCACCCCGTGGTCCCCCCGGGCGTAGGAGCCGAAGTAGCCCAGGGCTAGGAGACCTAGGATGGGATGGCGGGCTAGCCAGGCCCGGAGGGCCGCCTCCACCTCCTCCCGGCTAGGCCATCGGAGCACGGACGAACGCAAGGATCTCACGGGCATAGCCCAGGGCCTCCTGGCTCTGAAGGGGACCGTAGTGCTCCGCAGAAGGGCCTTCGGGGAAGGCGTCGGGGTAACGGGTAGGGATGTAGAGGCTGTCCAGATACCGGGCCTTTTCCACCAGGTCCTGGGGCGCCTCTAGGGGAAGCTCCCTGAGAAGGCGGGCGATGGGCTGCCCCCAGGCCTCCTGGCCCAGGTGCAGGTGAAGGGCCTTAACTTTCTCCCTCCGCCGCTTGCTGGGCGGCGAAGCAGGCCCACTCGCGCCTTCCCGCTCCCCGGGCGATCTCGGCCATCTCCAGGTCCCTTTCCGCCTGCAACAGCTAAGTACCCGCGCTTCCGTTTCGCAAATGGGAGGTCCAAGACGGGGCTTTGGGAGGGCTTTTTGGGGGCCCCCACCGCGGCGAAAGCCGCGGTGGGGTACTTAGCCCGGTTCACCCCTCCAGTCTACCCGGTATACTGCCCCATATGCGGGCCTTCAAGGCGCACCTCCGGGGTCTTTCCCCTTACCCCTATGCTAGGGTGGAGGCCCCCATCAAGCTGGACCAGAACGAGAGCCCCTTTGACCTGCCCCATGCCCTTAAGGAGGAGGCCCTGAGGCGTATGGCCCGCCTTCCCTGGAACCGCTACCCGGAGATCCATGCCGAAGGCCTGAGAAGGCGGCTAGCTGCCCTTTGGGACTGGCCGGAGGAGGGGGTGGTCCTCTCCCCAGGGTCCAACCTCCTCATCCTGGCCCTGGCGGTAGCGGCAGAAAGGGTCTTGGACCTAAGCCCCTCCTTCCCCCACTACGCCCACGCCGCCAGGGTGGCGGGGACCCCTTACCGGGCCGTGCCCTTGGGGGAGGGCTTCGCCTTGGACCTGGAAGGCCTCCTCTCCGCCTTCACCGGGGGGGTCTTCTTCCTCCCCAACCCCCACGCCCCCACGGGGGTCCTCTTCCCGAGGGAGGCCCTTTGGGCCCTGGCGGAAAGGGCCCGGGAGGCGGGGGGGCTCTTGGTGGTGGACGAGGCCTACCGGGAGTTCTCCGGGACGGACTTTTCCCCTTTGGGGCGGGAAAACCCCCACGTGGCCCTCCTGCGCACCTTCTCCAAGGCCTTCTCCCTGGGGGGCATCCGGGCGGGGTACCTCCTGGCGAGCCCGGAGGTGGCGGGGGCAGTGCGGGAGGTGCTTCCCCCCTTCGCCTTCCCCGCCCACACCGGGGCCATTTTGGAGGTGGTCCTGGAGAACCCGGGCTATGCGGAGGAGGTGGCGGCCTACGTGCGCTTGGAGCGGGATAGGGTCTACGGGAGGCTTAGCCAGCACCCCCTCTGGCGCCCCTACCCCAGCCGCACCAACTTCCTCCTGGTGCGCACCCCGGATGCCGAGGGGGCCCACGCCCACCTCCTCCGCCAGGGCATCCTGGTAAGGCGGCAGGACCGCTACCCGGGCCTAGAAGGGTGCATCCGGGTGACCATTGGCCTAGGGGAGGAGATGGAGGCCTTTTTAAGAGCGGCCTTTGCGATGGCCTATGCGTGAGGCCTTGGTGGAGAGGGCCACGATGGAGACCTGGGCGAGGGTGCGCCTGGGCCTGGACGGCCCCGTGGGGGGGCAGGTGGCCACGGGGCTTCCCTTCCTGGACCACATGCTCCTCCAGCTCCAGCGGCACGGGCGCCTCCTCCTGGAGGTGGAGGCCAAGGGGGACCTCGAGGTGGACGTGCACCACTTGGTGGAGGACGTGGGCATCGCCCTGGGCCTGGCCCTAAAGGAGGCCCTGGGGGAGGGGAGGGGCCTGGAGCGCTACGCCGAGGCCTTCGCCCCCATGGACGAGACCCTGGTCCTCTGCGTCTTGGACCTCTCGGGGAGGCCCCACCTGGAGTACCGCCCAGAGGAGTGGCCCGTGGTGGGGGAGGCGGGCGGGGTGAACCACTACCACCTGCGGGAGTTCCTTAGGGGTTTCGTAAACCATGGAAGGCTCACCCTGCATCTGAGGCTCCTCTCGGGGCGGGAGGCCCACCACGTGGTGGAGGCTAGCTTCAAGGCCCTGGCCCGGGCCCTCCACCGGGCCACCCGGATCACCGGGGAGGGGCTTCCCAGCACCAAGGGCGTGCTATGAAGGCCCTCCTCATAGATTACGGCTCGGGGAACCTGCGGAGCGCCGCCAAGGCCCTCGAGGCCGCGGGCTTCGCCGTGACGGTCTCCTTGGACCCCAGGGCCAGCCCGGAGGCGAGCCTCCTGGTCCTCCCGGGCCAGGGGCACTTCGGCCAGGTCATGGCCGCCTTCCGGGCCTCGGGCTTCGTGGAAAGGGTCCTGGCGCACATAGAAAGGGGCCTCCCCTTCTTGGGCATCTGCGTGGGCATGCAGATCCTCTACGCGGAGAGCGAGGAGGCCCCTGGGGTGAGGGGCCTCGGCCTCTTCCCCGGGGTGGTGCGCCGCTTCCCCCGGGGGCGGGTGCCCCAGATGGGCTGGAACCGGGTCAGGCTGGAAGGCCCCTTTTCCGCCCTATCGGGCCGCCACTTCTACTTCGCCAACTCCTACTACGGCCCCCTGACCCCCCATTCCCTGGGGACCGGGGAGTACGAGGGCACCCCCTTCACCGCCCTCCTGGCCAAGGAAAACCTCCTCGCCCCCCAGTTCCACCCGGAGAAGAGCGGGCGGGCGGGCCTGGCCTTCCTGGCCCTAGCCCGAGGCCACTTCCAGGTCCTCTAGCCGGATCAGCCTCCCCTGGGCCCCCAGGCCCGTGGCCGCCAGGGCCCCCGCCAGGTTGGCCAGGCGGGCTGCCTCCACGGGCTTCTTCCCCGAGAGGATGGCGTGGGCGAAGGCGGCGGTGTAGGCGTCCCCGGCCCCGGTGGAGTCCACGATGTCCTCCACCGGGTAGGGGTCCACGAGCTCCTCCCCTTCCGGGGTGACCACGATGGAGCCCATGGCCCCCACCTTGATGGCCAGGTGGGCGAAGCCCTCTATTCGTAACCTTGCCACCCCCTCGGAGAGGGAGGGGGCCCCGGTGAGGGCCAGGAGCTCGGTCTGGTTCATGAGGAGCCAGCTCACCCCCCTGAGGTGTTTGAGGAGCTCCTTCCCCGCCACCCGCACCGCCCCCGTGCCCAGGTCGGCGAAGATGGGCATCTCCCGCTTCCTGGCGGCCTCGAGGGCCTCCGCCGCGTAGCTCCGGGAAGGCCCCCCCACCAGGGCATAGGCGGAGAGGACGAGGGCATCTGCCTGGTCCAGGAAGCGGGGCTTGAAGAGGGAGGGGTCTAGATAGCGGCTTGCCCCTTCCGTGCTCACCATGGCCCTTTCTCCTCCCGGGACCACGAGGATGAGCACCGAGCTCGTGGTGCGCTCCGGGTCTTCCTGGAGATGGCGCAGGTCCACCCCCACCTCCCGCACCCGGCTCAGGGCTAGCTCGGCAAAGGGGTCCTGGCCCACCCGGCCCGCCAGGTAGACCCGGTGGCCCAGGCTGGAAAGCTGGGCCGCCAGGCTTCCCCCAGCCCCTCCCGGCTTCATGAGGGCCCTACGGGAGGGGAGCTCCTCCCCGGGTTCGGGGATGCGCTCCACGAAGAAGAGCAGGTCCACGGAAACATCGCCCAACACGAAAAACCGCATCATGCCTCCTTCTGCCCAAGGACAGGGTTTGCCCTCACTATACCGCAAGGGCCCCTTTGCTTTAGCCAAGAGTATACCCTCCCCTCATGAGAGGGGATTAACAAGCCCCCACCCGAGGGCGGGGTTGGGGGCTTGTAGGGACGCTTAGAACCGCCGGTCCTGGACCAGGCCGCCCTCGAGTTCCCCCGCCAGCTCCACCTCGTCCACCTTGAGGCCGGTGGCCTTGCCGATGGCCTCCAGAAGGTCCGGGGGCACCTTCTCCGCCTTGAGGCGGAGGATGAGCTTATCGGTCCCCTCCAGCTTGCGCTCCACCACCACCTGGAAGCCCTTGGGGTCCAGGCCGAAGCCCGCCAGGATGGGGGCGAGCTCCGTGGGGTAGAGCTTCACCCCCTTGACCTTGACCATGGCGTCCGTGCGGCCGAACACCCCCCGGGGCAGGACGGTGAGGCCTTCCCGCCTAAGGGCGATGGCCAGGTCCCCGGTGCGGAAGCGCACCATGGGCATCAGGGTGCGGCTTAGGGCGGTGACCACCAGCTCCCCCTTCTCCCCATCGGCCACGGGCCTTAGGGTCTCGGGGTCTAGGACCTCGAGGACCGCCATCTCCGGGACCTCCCAAAGCCCGTCCTTCTCCAGCCGCTCCCCGGCCACGATGCCGAGCTCGCTGGTCCCGTAGGCGTCCAGGGCCACCCCGCCCAAGGCGGCCTCCACCCGCTCCCGGAAGCCCGGCACCGAGGTGAAGGGCTCCCCCCCGGCGAGGAGGAGGGGGAAGCGCCCCCCCGCCTGCCCCACCTTGAGGGCGAAGGAGGGGTTGGTGACCAGGACGTCAAACCCGTAGGCCTGGGCGAGCTCGGCGATGCGGGAGGCCTCCCCGGGCCCGTGGGGAAAGACCAGGTTCCCCGCCCGCCAGAGGGCCTGGTGGAAGAGCCATCCCCCGGCGAGGACGTGGTAGCTGAAGGCCACCAGGACCTTCTTGCCCACGAGGCCCAGACGGCGGTAGTGCTCCGCCAGGGCCTCGGCCTGGTAGCGGAGGTCCTCTTGGGACAGGTACTCGGGCATCCAGCCCAGGAGGGGGCTTGGGGTGAGGTGCATGAGGCTCGCCCCTTCTGGGGGCCTGGGGTTTTCCTTGAGGAAGGCCACCCACTCCTCCCTGGTGGTGAGGGGGAGGTCCTCGAGGTCCTCCAGGGTCACCTTCTCGGCGTCCAGGTCCTTGAACTTCTCCCGGTAGACCGGGTGGTCCTTGGCCGCTTTGAGCACCGCCCTCAGCCGGGAAAGCCTTTCCATACCAGGCCTCCTTTGGCGGGGATTATACCCTTAGGCGGGGGTGAGGAGGCCCCTCAGGGCCTTCCCCAGGCGGCGCACCCCCTCGGCGATGCGCTCCCCATCCATGGTGGCGTAGGAGAGCCTCAAGGTGTTCTCCCCGCCCCCTAAGGCGAAGAAGGGCCCTCCCGGCACGAAGGCCACGTTTTCCTCCAGGGCCTTCCACAACAGGGCCTCCGCGGAAAGCCCCTTGGGAAGCCTCATCCATACGAACATCCCTCCCTGGGGTCTAGTGAAGGCCACCTCCTTGGGCATCTCCTTCTCCAGAGCCTCCAGCATGGCCCTGGCCTTTTCCCGGTAGACCTGCCGGACCCGCTCAAGCCGCTCCTGGAAGCCCTCCTTCAGGAGCTCGTGGACCAGCATCTGGTTGAGGGCCGGGGTGTGGAGGTCCACCCCCTGCTTGGCCTGGGTGAGCTTGAGGAGGACCTCGGGGTGGGCCACGGCGAAGGCCACCCGGAGGCCTGGGGCCAGGATCTTGGAGAAGCTAGAGAGGTAGATCACCCCAGGGTAGCCCGCCTCCCGGGAGAGCTCAAAGAGGCTCGGAAGGCGGCCTTCCCCAAAGTAGAGCTCCCGGTAGGCGTCGTCCTCCACCACGAGGAGGCCCTTCTCCATCACCATCTCCAGAAGCCTCTCCCGAGCGGGAAGGGGCATCAGGCCCCCCGAGGGGTTCTGGAAGGAGGGGATGAGGTAGAGGAAGCGGGGGCGCTCCCTGAAGACCTCCGCCAAGGCCTCTAGGTCTGGCCCCTCCTCCCCCGCGGGCACGGTGAGGAAGCGGGGGCCGTAGGCCCGGAAGGCCTGGATGGCCCCCAGGTAGCTGGGGGCCTCGAGGAGGACCGGGGCCCCTTCGTCCAGAAAGACCTTGCCCATGAGGTCCAAGGCCTGCTGGCTTCCCGTGGTGATGAGGACCTCCTCCACCCCTACCCCAAGCCACTCCGCCACGAAGGCCCTCAAGGGGAGGTAGCCCTCCGTGGGGCCGTACTGCAGGGCCACCTCGCCCTTCTCCCTGAGGATCCCCGCCGCCTTTAGGGCCGCCTCCTCCTTGGGGAAGAGCTCGGGGGCGGGGAGCCCCCCGGCGAAGCTGATGACCCCGGGGCGTTGGGTGAGCTTGAGGAGCTCCCGGATGGTGGAGGCCTGGATCCGCTCGGCGCCTTGGCCAAATAGGGTATCCCACTCTAGGGTTTTCACCCCACCAGTTTACGCCTAAGGGCTAGGGGAAGAGGCGGCGGTAGGCCTCCAGGGCGTACCGGTCCGTCATCCCCGCCAGGTAGTCGCAGACGGCCCTTAGCCCCTCCGCCTCCATCCGCGCCTGGACCTCCCGAGGGAGAAGCTCCGGGTAGCGGGCGTAGGTCTGGAAGAGCTCCGTGAGGACGATCTCCGCCTTCCGCCTCTCCTCCAAGACCCTGGGGTGGCGGTAAAGCCTTTCCATGAGGAAGGCCTTGAGCTCTCCCAGGGCCTTTTCCCCCTCGGGGGAGAGGCCCGCCAGGCGCTCGGGGTGGCGGCGCACGGCCTCGGCGCTCCCCACCCCCGCCGCCTCCACCCTCCTATGGGTGGCCTCCGTGGCCTCGGTGATCAGGTAGCCCAGGAGCTGGCGGACAAGGACCCGCCTTCCCAGCTCGGTGAGGGGGAAGAGGGCGAGCCCCTCCTCCTGGGCCAGGGCCTCGAGGAGGGTGACCTGGGAAAGTTCCTCGGGGGCGAGGAGGCCCGAGCGGAGGCCGTCGTCCAGGTCGTGGGCGGCGTAGGCGAGGGCGTCCGCCAGGTCCACCACCTGGGCCTCGAGGGTCCCCTGCCCCTCGTAGAGGGGCTTGAAGCCCGGAGCGTAGGCGGTCTCGTGGGTGGCGATCCCCTCTAGGACCTCGTGGGTGAGGTTGAGGCCGCGAAAGTCCGGGTAGCGCTCCTCCAGGTGGGTGAGGATCCTGAGGGCCTGGGCGTTGTGCTCAAAGCCCCCATGTTCCCGCATGAGCCTGTCCAGGACCTTTTCCCCGGTGTGGCCGAAGGGGGGGTGGCCCAGGTCGTGGGAGAGGGCGATGGCCTCGGCGAGGTCCTCGTTGAGGCCCAGGGCCCGGGCGATGGAGCGGGCCACCTGGACCACCTCCAGGGTGTGGGTGAGGCGGGTGCGGTAGTAGTCCCCCGCCCAGTTGGGGAAGACCTGGGTCTTGTACTCCAGGCGGCGGAAGGCGGTGGTGTGGAGGATCCGGTCCCGGTCCTTCTGGTAGGGGGTGCGGTAGCGGGACTCGGGCTCCGGGTGGGCCCGCCCCCGGGTGTCCCTGGCCTTCTGGGCGTAGGGGGCGAGGCGGCCTTCCTCCAGTTCCAAAAGCCTTTCCCGCTCAAAGAGCATCTAGATCCGCCCGAAGAGGAGGACGGCGTTCTGCCCGCCGAAGGCGAAGGAGTTGGAGAGGGCGTAGTCCACCCGGGCCTCCCGGGGCTCGGGGATGAAGTCCAAGTCCAGCTCGGGGTCAGGGTCCTCGAGGTTGAGGGTGGGGGGGATGACCCCGTGGTAGAGGGCCTGGACCGTGGCGATGGCCTCCACCGCCCCCGCGGCCCCCAGGAGGTGGCCTACCATGCTCTTGGTGCTGGAGACCATAAGCCTCCTGGCATGTTCCCCGAAGACCCGCTTGATGGCCAGGACCTCCGCCCGGTCCCCTATGGGGGTGGAGGTGCCGTGGGCGTTGATGTAGCCTATCCTCTCCGGGTCCACCCGGGCGTCCCTCAGGGCCCGCTCCATGGCCAAGGCGGCCCCTACACCCTCGGGGTGGGGCTCGGTGATGTGGTGGGCGTCGGCGCTGCGGCCAAAGCCCAAAAGCTCAGCGTAGATCCTCGCCCCTCGCTTCTTGGCGTGCTCGTAGGCCTCTAGGACCAAGACCCCGGCCCCCTCCCCCATGACGAACCCGTCCCGGGAGAGGGTAAAGGGGCGGCTGGCCTTCTCGGGCTCCTCGTTTCTGGTGGAAAGCGCCCGCATCACCGCAAAGGCCCCGATGGCCATGGGGGTGATGGCGGCCTCCGTCCCCCCGGCGAGGACGAGGTCCGCCTCCCCCAGCTGGATCATGCGCATGGCGCTTCCCAGGGCATCGGCCCCCGTGGCGCAGGCGGTGACGGTGGTGGAGGAGGGCCCCTGGAACCCGTAGCGCATGGCGATGTGGGCCGAGGCCATGTTGGCGATCATCATGGGGATGAAGAAGGGGCTGATGCGGTTTGGGCCCCTTTCCAGGAAGACCTTGCTCTGGGTCTCCCAGGTCTCCATCCCCCCGATCCCTGTGCCCACCAGGGTGCCCACCCGCCTGGGGTCCACCGCCTCCAGCTCCAGCCCGGAATCCTTTAGGGCCAGCTCGGCGGCGATCAGGGCGTACTGGACGAAGCGGTCCAGGCGGCGGAGCTCCTTCCTGTCCAAAAAGTCCTCGGGGTCCACGTCCACCTCGGCGGCGATGCGCACGGGGAGGGGAGAGGCGTCAAAGCGGGTGATGGGCCTGACCCCGCTCCTGCCCTCCAGTTGGGCCTGGTGAAAGGCCTCCTGGCCCACCCCGATGGGGGTGAGAGCCCCGAGGCCGGTGACGACCACGCGCTGCATGGGGCCAGTATACCTTGGAAGGAAAGGGCCGGGCGGGAACCCAGGCTCCCGCCCGGCGGGATAAGCGGGGTTAGCCTAGCTTGGTCTGGATGTAGGCCACGGCGTCCTTGACGGTGCGGATCTTCTCCGCTTCCTCGTCGGAGATCTCCAGGCCAAACTCGTCCTCCAGGCCCATGATGAGCTCTACGGTGTCCAGGCTGTCCGCCCCCAGGTCCTCGATGAAGCGGGCCTCGAGGCTCACCTTCTCCGGCTCCACCTGGAGCTTGTCCGCAATAACCCCCCGCACCTTTTCAAAGATCTCCTGCTCGCTCATGCAAACCTCCCGGCGGGATTTTACCACGGCCTTTGGGGCAGCGCCCTACCTTGACGGGATATTGAGAATCCAGTACCATCTCAGGTGTGTCCGCCCTGGAAATCCGGGACCTCTCCGTGCGCTTTGGGGAGTTCTGGGCCCTCGAGGGGATAAGCCTCTCTGTGCCCAAGGGGGCCTTCGTGGCCGTGGTGGGGCCCAACGGGGCGGGGAAGAGCACCCTCTTGAAGGCGGTGCTGGGCCTTGTGCCCTTCCTCGGGGAGGTGCGGGTCTTTGACCAGCCCCTTTCCCAAGCGGACCCCTTTTGGTTCGGCTACGTGCCCCAGATCAAGACCTTTGACCGTTCCTTCCCCGCCCTGGCCTTGGAGCTGGTCCTCACCGGGCTCAGGCGGCGCTGGCCCTTCCGCATCGGCCCTTCCGAACGGGAGGAAGGCCTGAGGGCCCTGGGGCAGGTGGGGGCGGAGGACTTGGCTTTCCGCCCCCTCGGGCGGCTTTCCGGGGGGGAGTTGCAGCGGGTCTACCTAGCCCGGGCCCTCATCCGGAGGCCCCGCCTCCTCCTCCTGGACGAGCCCGCTACTGGGGTGGATCGGGTAGGGGAAGTGGATCTCTACCATCACTTGGATTTGTACCAGAAAACTTCAGAGGCCACGGTCCTCATGATCACCCACGACTGGGAGGCCGCCCACCACGCCACCCACGTCCTGGTGATGAACCGCAAGGTGATGGGCTTCGGTCCTCCCGAAAGGGCCCTCACCGAGGCCTGCCTACGCCAGGCCTACGGCCACGTGGGCCACGCCCACGGCCTCTTCCTGGAGGGAGGCCGTGGTTGAGGCCCTGGGCTACCCCTTCTTCCAGCGGGCCCTCCTGGCGGGGGTCCTTTTGGCCATCCTTTCGGGCTTCCTTTCCCCCCTGGTGGTGCAAAGGCGGCTCTCCTTCCTGGGGGATGGTCTGGCCCACGCTGCCTTCGCCGGGGTGGCCTTGGGGCTCTTCCTCAGGGGGGAGCCCCTCTGGTTCGCCCTTCCCTTCACTTTTTTGGTGGCCCTGGCCATCACCTTTGTCAAGGAGCGCACCGAGCTTTCCGAGGACACGGCCATCGGGGTCTTCTTCGCCCTGTCCGTGGCCTTAGGGGCCATCTTCTTGACCAAGGCCAAGGGGTACGTGGGGGACGTCATGGGCTACCTCTTCGGCTCCCTCCTGGCCGTGGGGCCTTGGGACCTTTTGACGGTGGCCTTCATGGTCCTCCTGGCCCTGGCCCTCCTGCCCTTCTGGGGCCCCCTGGCCTACGCTACCTTTGACCGGGAGCTGGCCTTGGCGGACCGGGTTCCGGTGGTCTGGCACAACTACCTCCTCTCCGGTTTCCTGGCCGTGAGCCTGGTCCTGGCCGTCAAGGTGGTGGGCCTGATCCTGGTGGCCGCCTTTCTGGTCATCCCCGGGGCGGCGGCGAGGCTTCTTGCCCGCACCTTCGCCGGCATGACCCTCCTCTCCCTCTTCCTCGCCCTCCTCTCCACCTTTGGCGGGCTTTTCTCCTCCTTCCTCCTGGACTGGCCCAGCGGGGCCAGCGTGGTCCTCTTCCAGGCCCTGCTCTTTGCCTTGGCCTTTGCAAAATCCAGATTCTCGGGCGGGAAATAGGTGTATACTGGTCCCATGTGGGTCTCCACGAAGGCGCAATACGGCCTGAGGGCCCTGGTGGAGATTGGCCTCCGCGCCCCCAAGGCGGTGCCCCTCAAGGAGGTGGCCGAGGCCCAGGGCATCAGCCAGCACTACCTGGAGCAGATCGCGGCCCAACTGCGCCGCGCTGGCTTCATCCGCTCCGTGCGGGGGGCCAAGGGGGGGTACCGCCTGGCCCAGCCCCCGGAGCGGGTGACGGCCCTCGAGGTGGTGGAGGCCCTGGAGGGGAGCCTGGCCCCCGTCTCCTGCATCGAGGACCCCGAGTCCTGCGCCCAGGTGGGGCAGTGCTCTACGGAGCTCCTCTGGAAGCGGGTGGACCAGGCCATGCGCCACGTCCTGGGGAGCACCACTTTGAAGGACCTCATTGAGGAGAGGAAGCTCATTGAGGCCAGGCGCCTGATCCAGCTCCAGCCTGCTAGCTAAATGGCCTACCTGGACTACGCCGCCACCACGCCCCTAGACCCCGAGGTGGGGGAAGCCATGCGGGAGGTGGAGGGGGTCTTCGGCAACCCCAATAGCGTCCACCGCTATGGCCAGGAGGCCCGGAGGATCCTGGAGGGGGCCCGGGAGCGGGTGGCCCACCTCCTTGGGGTCCGCCCCCGGGAGGTGGTCTTCACCGCCTCGGGCTCGGAGGCGGATGCCCTGGCCATCCTGGGGGTGGCCCTGGCCCGGGGGAAGGGACACGTGGTGAGCACAGCGGTGGAGCATAGCGCCCTTCTCGGGGCCCTGAGGCTTCTGGAGGGGCTGGGCTTCGCCGTGACCTACCTCAGGCCCGACCCCTTGGGCATGGTCTACCCGGAGCAGGTGGCGGAGGCCCTCCGCCCCGACACCTTCCTGGTGAGCGTCATGGCCGCCAACAATGAGCTCGGGAACCTCTACCCCGTGAAGGCCATGGCTGAGGTGGCCCACAATGGGGGAGCCCTCTTTCACACGGATGCGGTCCAGGCCGTGGGCCAGGTGCCCTTCCGCGTGGAGGAGGTGGGGGCGGATTTGGTCTCCCTGAGCGCCCACAAGTTCTACGGGCCCAAGGGGATCGGGGCCCTCCTGGTGCGCCGGGGGGTGGAGCTCTTCCCCTTGGTCCCCGGGAAGCAGGAGGGGGGGAGGCGGGGGGGGACGCAGAGCCCCCTCCTGGCCCACGGCCTGGCGGTAGCCCTAGAGAAGGCCTACAGGCTCCTCCCTGAGGAGGGCGAGCGGCTTCTCGCCTTGAGGAGGCGCCTCGAGGCGGGGCTCCTTTCCGTGGAGGGGGTGGAGCTGAACGGCCACCCGGAGAGGCGCCTCCCCAGGCTGGTGAACGTCACGGTGAAGGGGGCGGACGGGGAGGCCCTGCTCCTCGCCATGGACCTCCTGGGGGTGGCGGTCTCCTCGGGCTCCGCCTGCTCGGCGGGGAGCCTCGAGCCCTCCCACGTCCTCCTGGCCCTAGGCCGCTCCCGGGAGGAGGCCCGGGCCTCCTTGCGCTTCTCCCTGGGGCGCTTCACCACTCCAGAGGAGGTGGACCGGGCCATAGAGGCCTTCCGGGAAGCGGTGCGCCGGGCCCGGGCCTAGGCCTTCTTGGCGAACTCGTCCCTGAGCTCCCGCCTCAGGATCTTGCCCACGCTGGACTTGGGGAGGCTCTCCCGGAACTGGATGATGCGGGGCACCTTGTAGGCGGCCAGGTTCTCCCGGCAGAAGGCCTCTATGTCCTTTTCCGTGACCTTGCCCCGGTAGGCCTCCTTCAGGACGAGGAAGGCGGCCACGGTCTCCCCGCGGTAGGGGTCGGGGATGCCCACCACGGCCGCCTCCTGGACGGCCTCGTGCCCGTAGAGGACCTCCTCCACCTCCCGGGGGTAGATGTTGTACCCGCCGGCGATGATCATGTCCTTTTTGCGGTCCACGATGTAGAAGTAGCCGTCCTCGTCCATCCGGGCCAGGTCGCCGGTGAAGAGCCAGCCGTCCTTGAGGGCCTTTTGGGTCTCCTCCGGGCGGTTCCAGTAGCCCTTCATGATGTTGGGACCTTTGACGATGAGCTCGCCCACCTCGCCTAGGGGCACCTCATGGCCCTCCTCGTCCACTACCTTGGCCTCCACGCCGGGCAGGGGTAGGCCGATGGACCCCTTCCTGACCTCGCCCAGTACGGGGTTGGAGTGGGTCACGGGGCTGGCCTCGGAGAGGCCGTAGCCCTCGATGAGCCTGGCCCCGGTGATCTCCTCAAAGCGCTTGGCCACCTCCACGGGCAGGGGCGCGGCCCCCGAGAGGCAGATGCGGATGCTCTTCACGTTGCGCCCCTCCACGCCAGGGAAGGTGTTGAAGGCCACGTAGAGGGTGGGGACCCCAGGGAAGTGGGTCACCCCGTGCTTCTCAATGGCCTCCACGATGGCGCGGATCTCGGGCCTGGGTAGGAGGACGATCTTGTACCCCGAGAAGAGGCCATGGTTCATGGCCACGGTCATGCCGTAGACGTGGAAGAAGGGAAGGGCCCCCAGCATCACCCCCTTGCCCAAGAGCTCCCTGGAGGTGGGGTCCCAGGCGTCAATCTGCTGCACGTTGGCCACCAGGTTCCGGTGGGTCAGCATGGCCCCCTTGGAAATCCCCGTGGTGCCGCCGGTGTACTGGAGGAGGGCCAGGTCCTCGGGGTCCGAAGCGTGGGGGGTGGCGGGGGGGCGCTTCAGGAGGTCGGTGAAGGCGTGGAAGCCCTCCCGCTTGGGAAAACCCAGGGGGAGCTTGTCCCTCCTGGCCTTCAGGGGGTAAAGGAGGTTTTTGGGGAAGGGGAGGAAGTCCTTGATCCCTGTGACCACCACCTGCTTTACCGGGGTTTCCCGCTCCACTTCCAAGTAGCGAGGCAGGAGGTGGTCCAGGATGACCAGGGTCTCGGCCCCGGCGTCCTGGAGCTGGTGCCTAAGCTCCCTTGGGGTGTAAAGGGGGTTCGCGCTCACCCCCACGCCCCCGGCGAGGAGGGTGCCGAAGAAGGCGATGACGAACTGGGGGGTGTTGGGGAGCGCGATGGCCACCCGGTCCCCGGGCTTCACCCCCAGGTCCTTCAGCCCCTGGGCGAAGCGCCGGGACTGGTCCCAGAGCTCGCTGTAGGTAAGGGTCTTCCCTAGGAATTCCAGGGCTATGTTCCCCGGGAAGCGGCGGGCGCTCTCCTCCAGGAGGCGCCAAAGGGGGGTGGGGGGAACTTCTACCCCATGGGGTACGCCAGGGTTGTAGTGGGCCAGCCAGGGTTTGGGGCTCACCATAGCTCTCCTCCTTCCCCGACAGCCTACCAAAGGCCTTATACTTAGTTCAAGCCTCAGAGGGTGTACCATGAAAAAGGAGGTTTCCCATGCGCTTCCGCGATCGTCGGCACGCCGGTTCGCTTCTTTGCGAGGCCCTGAAGCCTTTGGGCCTGGAGCGCCCCGTGGTCCTGGGCGTCCCCCGGGGCGGGGTGGTGGTGGCGGATGAAGTGGCCCGAGGCCTAGGAGGCGAGCTGGACGTGGTCCTGGTGCGCAAATTGGGAGCCCCTGGCAACCCGGAGTTCGCCCTGGGAGCGGTGGGGGAAAGGGGAGAACCGGTCCTGAAGCCCTACGCCCTCCGGTATGCGGACCAGAGCTACCTGGAACGGGAGGCAGCCCGGCAGAAGGAGGTGATCCGCAGGCGGGCCGAGCGTTACCGCAAGGTGCGGCCTAAGGTCCCCCTGAAGGGGAGGGAGGTGGTCTTGGTGGACGACGGCATCGCCACCGGGTCCACGGTGGAGGCAGCCTTGAGCGTCATCCTGGCCGAAGAGCCCAAGAGGCTGGTGGTGGCCGTGCCCGTGGCCAGCCCCGAGGCGGTGGAGAGGCTAAAGGAAAGGGCGGAAGCTCTGGCCCTCTCCACCCCCCCGGACTTCGCCGCCGTAGGGACCTACTACATGGACTTCGGCGAGGTCACGGACGAGGACGTGGAGACCCTTCTGTTACAATGGGCGGCATGAGGCCCGTGGTCAAGCAGGTGGCGAGCCTCGAGGCCCGCCCCGTGGAGCGGGGGGAGAAGGCCTTCATCCAGGTCCTCATCGGTCCCGAGGAGGGGGCCCCCCACTTCGTCCTGCGCAAGTTCACCCTGCTCCCCGGAGGGCGGATCCCCAAGCACAAGCACCCCACCATCGAGCACGAGCAGTACGTGCTTTCCGGACGCATGAAGGTGGTTTTGGGGGAGGAGGTGCGGGAGGTTTCCGCGGGACAGGCGGTCTTCATCCCCCCGGAAACCCCCCACGCCTACGCCAACGAAGGGGAGGAGCCCGTGGAGTTCCTCTGCATCATCCCCAAGACGGGCGCCTACGCCACGGAGTGGCTAGACTGAGCACCCCACCACGGCTTGGGCCGTGGTGGGGGCCCCAGAGGGGCATATGCACCGAATGAGCTAGGCCCTCACCTCCTGGCGCTGGAAGGCCACGTAGGCCAGGGTGAAGAGGAGGACGGCCAGGGCGAAGAGGCCGGTGAGCTGGGGCCAGATGAGGAGGAGGCTCTGGCCCAAAGGCAAGGGGGTGCCCAGGATCGCTCCTTCCAGCTGGGTGATGAGGATGGGCCCCAGGGAGCGCACCGCCGGGTTCAGGGTGGCGGTGAGGGCCTCGGCGTAGAGGGTGTTGGGGGAGAGGCGGGAGAACCACAGGGCCAGGTTGGCCTGCCTAAGCTGGCTTTCTGGGTCTAGGGGATCCGCTCGGAGGAAGAGGGCGCTTGCGGCTATATCCGTGAGTATGGGGAAGAACACGGCGAAGAAGAGCCAGACCCCAATGGCAGCCAGGGCGGCGGTGGCGGGCTGGCGGAAGAGGACGGAGAAGAGGAGGCCCAAGGCCAGCCAGCCTGCGGCGTAGACCAGAGTGGCTAGGAGGAAGAAGAAGATCCGGGCTACCTCCTCCCCACCGGGGGGCACCCCCAAGGTGAAGATCCCCAAACCCAAGACCAAAAGGAGGAGGGCCAAAAGGAGAACGGCCAGGGTACCGAGCCCCGCCAGGAACTTGCCGAAGAGGAGGGCGTCCTTGTAGATGGGCTGGGAAAGGACCCGGGAGAGGGTGCCGCGGTTGTGTTCCCCGTTCACCGCATCAAAGGCCAGGGCGATGGCCGCTAGGGGCACGAAGAAGGAGAGGAAGCCCACGAAGGAGGGGAGGGGGTCCTGGGCGGTGGTGAGGAGCTTGAGGTAGAGGTAGGGATCCTCGCCTACGGTCTGGCGCAGGATCTGGGTGCCGGTGTAGACGGCGGCCAGGGCGGAGAGGAGGACAAGGACCTCGAGGATCCGCATCCTGAGCCCCGAGAGGTGGTCGGCCATCTCCTTGAAAAAGACCGCCCAAAGCCCAGTCCAGGGGGAGCCCTCACGCCGCATAGGCTACCTCCTTGAAGTAGTGCGCATAGACCTCGTCCAGACTGGGCCTCCTTAGGGCTAGGCTTAGAAGGGCTCCGTGGTCGGTAGCAATGCGGGCCAGTTCGGCCCGCACATCCCGGATGGCCAGGACCCGGTACCGCCCCCCTTCGGCCTCCACCCGGCCCACCCCCTCCACGCCACGGAAGGAATCGGCCAGGCCGGGGCTTGCTTCCACCAAGACCTCGTACCCCCCACCCAGGACCCGGGCGGCGAGCTCCTCCACCGTGCCCAAGAGGGCCAGGCGTCCCTTGTGGAAGAGACCCACCCGGTCGCAGATCTCCTGTACCTGGTGGAGGAGGTGGCTAGAGAGGAGGATGGTGATCCCCTCAGTCTTCAGGCCCTTGATGAGGTCCAAAAACTCCCGGGCTGCCTCCGGGTCCAGGCCCAGGGTCGGCTCGTCCAGGATGGCCACCTTTGGCCTTTTGAGGAGCACCTCGGCCAGGCCCAGGCGTTGGCGCATGCCCCGGCTAAAGGCGGAGACCCGCCGGTCCCTCACCTCCCAAAGCCCCATGCGCCGCAGCACCTCCTCCATGCGGGCCTTGGCCTCGGCCTCGGGGAGGCCCAGGAGCCTGGTGGTGTAGCGCAGGTTCTCCCATGCGGTGAGCTCGCCGTAAAACCCCACCTGGTCCGGGAGGTAGCCCACCCGGGCCTTCACCTTGAGGGGTTCCCGCATGGGGTCCAGGCCTAGCACCCGGGCCTCCCCGGAGGTGGGCTCGGTGAGGCCCAGGAGCATGAGGATGGTGGTGGTCTTCCCTGAGCCGTTGGGTCCCAGGAGCCCGAAGACCTCCCCCTCCTCCACCTCCAGGTCCAGGTCCTCCACCGCCACCACCTGTCCGTAGCGCTTGGTGAGACCCCGGGTCGCGATGACCGCCATGTTACCTCCGGCCAAACCGGTTCACGGCCAAGCCCAGGACCACGAGGGCCACGGCCATGAGGCCCACGCCTACCAGGCCCCAGAGGGTGGAGCGCACCACCGTGGCCCGGTAGTCCATGGTGGTGGAGAGGCCCTCGTCCCCCCTCAGGGAGAAGGTCAGCATGTAGTCCCCCGTCACCGCCCTGTTGGAGGGCTTGACCCGGGCGGTGACCTCCTCCTCTTGACCAGGTTCCAGGAGGTCTATCCTTTCGGGCTCGAACCTCACCTCCCAGCCCGAGGGCTCGAAAGCGCTGAAGGAGAGGTTCCTGGCGGGAGCGCTCCCCTCGTTCTGCAAGACCAGCCTCAGCGCGTTCTCCCTACCGGCGGTCACCTGGCCGGAGAACCGCCCCTCCTTGGGCCTGAAGCGCACCTCCGGGCGGCCGGTGACCTCCAAGGTAAGCCCCAGATCCGCCCTGGTCTCCCCGGCCACCGCCCGGACGGTTAGGCCGTAGGTGTCCGCCTGGGTATCCCGGGGCAGGGAGACCTCCACGTCCAGATCCCGGCTCTCCCCGGCCCGGATGGGCAGGCTGGTCACCTGCTGGCCGGTGAAGGCGGGGGTGAAGGTGACCTGGAAGCCCTGGGGGGCCTCGGCCTCCAAGGAGACCAGAAGGTCGCGGTCGGACTCGTTCCTCAGGGTAACCCGGTAGCGGAAGGCGCTCGTGGGTGGGCCCCTGAGGATGGGCAGCTCGGCCTCGAGGGCGAGCCTTTGGGGCAGGCCCTGGCCCACCACCAAAGCGATGGGCAGGCTGGCCGTCTGGCCTAGGCCCTCAGCCCGCACCAGGAAGCGGTAGGTTCCCGGGCTCACCTCCCTAGGGGGCTGGAGCCTGAGGGTCACGGTGGCCTCCCCATCTGGGGCCAGGTACACCGCCCGGACCAGCCTTCCGCCTCCCACGAGGCTGGCCTGCCAGCCCTGGGGGACCTCGGCCAGGGACAGGCGCACCACCCCTGGGGAAAGGCCGTGGTTCTTCACCGTGAGGGTGAGGTTCACGCTCTCCCCAGGCTGAACGCCCATCTCGGGGTAAGGGGTTCCCAGGGAGAGGCCGCGAAAACCTTGGGCCAGGGCTAGACCGAGGGCTAGGAGGGCCAGTGTCAGCAGTTTCCGCAACATACCTAAGCCTCCTCCATCAAGGCTAGGCACAAACCATGAGCGTCCAATGAAAAGGGCCCGTAGCCCCTGGGGGAGGAGGGCTAACCCACCCGAGCCTCCAAGTACTCCCGCTCCCCCAGGACGATCTTTTGGGCCAGCTCGGGGTCTTTAGGGAACTCCTTGCCCCGGTGGATCATGTAGGTCGCGTAGCGGCCGATGTCAAAGGTCTCGGCTAGCCGCCTCAAGACCTGGGCCATGTCAAAGGCCTTGCAGGAGAAGATGTCCACCGAGAGGAAGCGCTTCTTGGGGAAGGTGTGGATGGCGATGTGGCTTTCGGCGATGATCACGACCCCGGTGACCCCGTCCTCCCCATCCCGGCCGTACCTATAGACGAAGGGAGGCAGGACCTTGGTCATCCCCATCTCCTCGGGGAGCTCGTCCAGGACCCGCCGCACCAGCGCGGCATCCTGGAGCTTCTCGGGACTGGCGTCGTAGCCGTCCACCATCAGGTGAGGACCGAATCCGAAGAGTTCCACCGCGACCACCTCCTTCCCGTGCCCCCCGGGGTATCCCCTGCGGCACGCCCCCCATTATCCCCCCCCTCCCCCCCCTGTCAATACCTTGTCCTGACGCAGGAATCCCTGGCTTCCCTCCCCTAGGCACCTCCCGGGGCGTGGGGGGTGGGGGATCGGGGAGGATTTCCCCGTGTTGGTGGGCTTTAGATACGGAAACGGGGTATATGGTGGCCTTTTTGGTCTAGGGAACGCTCAGGGGTCGTAGGGGAGGTGGTATGATGGCAGTTGGCAAGGAGGTGTCATGTACAGGGGAAGGGAAGGGCAGTGGGCGTTTTACCTCCACCGGATCTCGGGCCTGGGCATCCTGGTCTTCCTTGTGCTCCACGTGTCCAACATCGCCAGCGCCATGTGGGGCCCAGAGGTGTCCAATGCCCTGATGAAGTTCTACCACCAGCCCGTGTTCCAGGTGGGCCTCCTCGTACTCATCGCTGGGGTGCTCTACCACGGGTTCAATGGCCTGAGGATTATCCTCATGGACTTCACCTCCTGGGGGGTGCGCCACCAGCGGGCGCTTTGGTACGGGGTCTGGGTCCTCTTTTTGGTCTTCTACCTGCCCTTTGTGATCAGGATCGGCGGCGGGATTCTGGGAGGCGGACATGGCGATTAAGTCCAAGCGGTACCAGGAGGCCCGCCTCGAGGCTAGCTCCAACCTGGAGCTCTACTGGTGGGTTTTCATGCGCATCTCCGGGGTGGTGCTGGTCTTCCTCATCATCGGGCACATGTGGATGAACGCCATTCTAATGGACCTGAACAAGATCGACTACGACTACGTGGTCCAGAGGCTTTCCCAGACCACCTGGAAGATCTACGACTGGCTCATCCTGGCCCTGGCCCTCCTCCACGGGGGCAATGGGCTTCGCTACGTGCTGGATGACTGGGTCCGGGATCCGGCCAAGCGCTTCTGGGCCAAGGTGGTGAGCTATAGCCTCCTGGCCTTCATCTTCGTCTTGGGGAGCTTCAGCCTCTTCAACCACGATTTCGGGGTGAGGTGATATGGCGCACAGGCACGAGGTCATCGTGGTGGGCGGGGGCGGGGCGGGCCTGGCCGCCGCCTTGTATGCGGCCAGGGAGGGTGCGGACGTGGCGGTGGTCTCCAAGCTCTACCCCACCAGGAGCCACACGGGAGCCGCCCAGGGAGGGATAGGGGCTGCCCTGGGCAACGTGGAGGAGGACCACTGGGAGTGGCACATGTTTGACACCATCAAGGGGGGGGACTACCTCACGGACCAGGACGCCGCCGAGGTCTTTGCCAAGGAGGTCATCGAGGCGGTGATCGAGCTTGAGCACATGGGCCTCCCCTTTGACCGCCTGCCCAACGGGAAGATCGCCCAGCGCCGCTTCGGGGGGCACACCAAGGACTGGGGCAAGGCCCCGGTGCACCGGGCGGCCCACGCCGCTGACCGCACCGGGCACATGATCCTCCAGACCCTCTACCAGCAGTGCGTCAAGGCGGGCATCACCTTTTACAACGAGTTCCACGTCACCGATGTAATCGTTGAGGACGGCGCAGCCAAGGGCCTGGTGGCCTATGAGCTCGCCAGTGGCGAGCTCCACCTCTTTCAGGCCAAGGCCCTCATCATCGCCTCCGGGGGGTTTGGCCGCATCTACAAGGTTACCTCCAACGCCTACACCCTCACCGGGGACCTCCAGGCCATCCTCTACCGCCGGGGGCTTCCCCTGGAGGACATGGAGTTCTACCAGTTCCACCCCACGGGGCTTTACCCCTTGGGCATCCTCCTCACGGAAGGGGCCCGGGGCGAGGGGGGGATCCTCAGAAACGCCCTAGGGGAGCGTTTCATGGAGCGCTACGCCCCCACCATCAAGGACCTGGCTCCCCGGGACCTGGTCTCCCGCGCCATGTACCTGGAGGTGCGGGAGGGGCGGGGCGTAGGGCCCAAGAAGGACCACGTCCTTTTGGACCTCACCCACCTGCCCCCGGAGGTCATCGAGAAGAAGCTCCCCGACATCACCGAGTTCAGCCGCATCTACCTGGGGGTAGACCCCTTGAAGGAGCCCGTGCCGGTCATGCCCACCGCCCACTACGCCATGGGGGGGATTCCCACCAACCTGTGGGGCCAGGTGATCCGGGACGAGAGGAACACCGTGGTCCCCGGCCTCTACGCCGCCGGGGAGGCTGCCTGCGTGAGCCTCCACGGGGCCAACCGCCTGGGGACCAACTCCCTGGGGGACCTGGTGGTCTTCGGCAGGAGGGCGGGGATTCACGCCGCGCGCTTCGCCAAGGATGCGGACTATCAGGAGCTGAGCCGGGAGCACCTGGGTCCGAGCCGGGAGCGGATTGAGCGCATCAAGAGCTCTGCGGGCAAGGAGCGGGTGGCGGCCCTTAGGGCCGAGCTGCAGCAGTCCATGATGGACCACGCCTCCGTCTTCCGCACCGGGGAGCTTCTCAAGAAGCAGGTGGAGATCCTCAAGGAGCTCATGGACCGCTACAAGGGCATCGCCATCCAGGACAAGGGTGAGGTCTACAACACCGAGCTCGTAGAGGCCCTGGAGCTGGGGTACCTCCTCGAGGTCTCCGAGGCCTTGGTCCACTCCGCCCTGAACCGCACCGAGACCCGGGGGGCCCACGCCCGGGAGGACTACCCCGAGCGGGACGACGAGAACTGGCTCAAGCACACCCTGGCCTACAAGGTGGGGGACGGCAAGGTCTGTTTCCGGTACAAGCCCGTGGTCCTGGGCCGCTTTGAGCCCAAGGCCCGCACCTACTAGGGAGGCGGCATGCAGGTCACCCTCAAGGTGCTCCGGTTTGACCCCAGCAAGGACGGGAAGCCCGAGTGGCGCACCTACCAGGTGGAGGCCGAGCCTTGGGACCGGGTCTTGGACCTTCTGCACAAGGTGCAGTGGTACCAGGACGGCACCCTGGCCTTCCGCCGGAGCTGCGGCCACGGCATCTGCGGCTCCGACGCCATGCTCATCAACGGTAGGAACCGCCTGGCCTGCAAGACCCTGGTGAAGGACGTGGGAAGCGTGATCACCGTGGAGCCCATCCGCGGCCTCCCCGTGGAGAAGGACCTCATCGTGGACATGGAGCCCTTCTTCGCCGCCTACCGGGCGGTGAAGCCCTACCTCATCAACGACGAGCCCCCGCCCCAGAGGGAGAGGCTCCAGTCCCCGGAGGAAAGGGAGCGGTTTGACACCGGCACCAAGTGCATCCTCTGCGCCGCCTGCACCACGAGTTGCCCCGTCTTCTGGACCAACGGCACCTACATCGGCCCTGCGGCCATCGTCCAGGCCCACCGCTTCCTCTTTGACTCCCGGGACCGGGGGAAAAGGGAGCGCTTCCAGGCCCTGGGCTCGGGGAGCGGGGTCTGGCGGTGCCGCACCGCCTACAACTGCACCGAGGCCTGCCCCCGGGAGATCTCCGTGACCCAACTGATCGAGGAGGTCAAGCGGGCCATCCTCTTTGACCGGTTCTAAGGATTTCGGGGTCCCACCCTGGCCTAGGCCAGGACGGGGCTCTTAGGGGGTGAGCCGGTGCCGGTCCCGGGGGAAGGCCCGGGCGTAGCGGACGTTGGGGAGGCCTAAGAGCTTCTGGGTGAGCCTTTCCGCCCCGATGGCGAAGCCGCCGTGGGGGGGCATGCCGTACTTGAAGGCCTCGAGGTAGCCTTGGAAGCCCTCCGGGTCCATGCCCTTGGCCTCCAGGCTTGCCAACAGGTCCTCGTGGCGGTGGATGCGTTGCCCCCCGGAGGTGATCTCCAGGCCGCGGAAGAGGAGGTCAAAGCTCCGGGTGGTCCCGTCCGGCTCGGGATAGGCGTAAAAGGGGCGGATGGCCCTAGGGTAGCGGGTGAGGAAGAGCCAGTCTGAGCCCCAGCGCTCCTTGGCGTACTGGCCGAGGAGCCTTTCCGCCTCTTCCGAGAGGTCCTGGCCCGCGGGGTACCCCAGCTCCTCCTTGAGGATCCTTCGGGCCTCGGCGTGGGTCAGGCGGGGGATCTCCTCGGGGAGGGAGGGCCACTCCGCCTTGAGGAGGGCGACCTCCCGGCCTGCGGCCGTGAGGGCTTCCTCCAGCATCTCCTGGAGGAGCTCCTCCTCCAGGCGCATGAGGTCCTCCTCGCTCCCGATGAAGCCCATCTCCACGTCCAGGGAGAGGTACTCGTTGAGGTGCCGGCTGGTGTTGTGCTCCTCCATGCGCCACACGGGGGCCACCTCGTAGACCCGTTCAAAGACCCCCACCATGATCTGCTTGTAGAGCTGGGGGGACTGGGCGAGGTAGGCCCGCTTCTCGAAGTAGTCCACCCCGAAGAGGCCCGAGCCCCCCTCGGCCCCGGCCCGAACCACCTTGGGGGTGAAGATCTCGGTGAAGTCCTGCCGGTCCAGGTAGCGGCGGAAACCCCGTACCAAGGCGGCCTGCACCCTTAGAGGGGCGCGGGCCTTCTCCTCCCTCAGGGTGACGTAGCGGTACTCCAGGAGGGTGTCGGGATGGGCCCGCCACGCCTCCTTGGGGATCTCCACCGGGGTGGGCTCCAGGGCGGGGGAGAGGACCTCCACCTCCTTGGCGTGGACCTCGAGGCCCCCCGGGGCCTTGGGGCTCCTCACCACTGCCCCCCTAACCCTTAGGGAGGACTCAGGGAGGGGGAGCCTTAGGCCTCCGGTGACCACCTGCACTACCCCGCTCCGGTCCCGGAGGAGGAGGAACTGCACCTTGCCCAGGTCCCTTCGCCAGTGCAAGAACCCCCAGAGCTCCACCTCCTTGTCCACGTGGTTTGCCAAGTCCTTGACCAGAACCCGCATCTTTGCCTCCTTACGCGAAACCCCCCCGGCCGCGGCTTGCCGGGGGGGCTAGGCCCTGGCCCCCCTTCTAGGTTTCGTTGCCTAGGCGAGGGCGCATGTTAGGTCCAACTCTAAGCGCCCTGGCCCCTCGGGTCAAGGCCTCCCTTGCTCACTCCAGCAGGTGGCCCAGAAGGAGGTAGGCGTAGCCGAAGTACATGAAGACCCCTAGGAGGTCCATGATGGAGGTGATGGCGGGGCCGCTTAGCGTGGCGGGATCCGCGCCGAGGCGCTTAGCCAGGACAGGAAGGGCAGAGCCGATCAAGCCCCCGAGGATGGTGACCGTGGCCATGGCCAGACCCACCACCAGCAGGATGTCCCACCCCACGCCTTTGGAGAAGAAGGCCAGGACGGCCTCCAGCAGGCCGATGGCGATACCCAGGCTCAGGGCCACGGGCACCTCCCGCTTGAGGATGAGGAGGTAGTCCCTGAGCCGCGGCCGCACCTGCCCCAGGGCCAGGGAGCGGATGACCAGGGTGGCCGCCTGGCTGCCCGTATTCCCCCCCATGTCGATAATGGGGGCGATGAAGGCGGCGAGGACGATGGCGCGCTCCAGGATCTCCTCCTGTTGGGCCACGTAGGTGGAGGTGATGACCCCGAAGAGGGTCAGAAGGGCCAGCCAGACCACCCGGGCCCGGAAGAGCACGCCTAGAGGGCTCCTGAGGTAGTCCACGTCGGGGCCGCCTGTGGGAAGGATGCCCCCAAAGGTGGTGAGCCGCTGGGCTTCGTATTCCTCCACCAGCTCCACACCGCGCCCGGCATCGATGGCCCCCACCAACCGCCCCTCCTTGTCCACCACCGCCACCAGGGGGTACTGGTGGCGCTTGAACAGCTCGGCCACCTGGTCCTGGGAGTCGTAGGCGGAGACGGCGGCCCCGGCCACCGCCAGGTCCTTTAGGGGCGTTTGGGGGTCTCCTTTGACGAGCCGGGCCAGGGGCACGTAGCCCTGGTAAATCCTGCCCGGCCCCAGCACGAAGACCACCTCCAGGTTCTCTGTGGGAAGGAGGGAGTCTTCCACCCGCTCCAAGGCCTTCTCCACCGTGGTTTCCTCGGGGAGGGCCAGGTAGTCCGGGTTCATCACCCGGCCTGCGCTACCCTCGGGGTAGCCCAGGAGCAGGCTGACCCCTTCCCGGGCCTCGGAGGAGAGCTCCTGCAGGAGCCGCTTGACCACCTTGGCGGGGAGCTCCTCAAAAAGCCTTACCCGCTCCTCTACCTCCAGGCCCTCCAGGAGGGGCAGGAGGTCGGGGTCCTCCATGGCCTTGACCAGCTCGGCCTGTTCGGAGCGGTCCAAGGCCTCAAAGACGGCCAGGGCCCGCTCCTTGTCCAGTAGGCGGAAGACGAGGGCCCTGCGGGGGGACTCCAACAGCCTAAGGCAAAACACGATCTCCTGGAGGCTGGCTTGCCCCAGGAGGAGCTTGGCGCTCTGCAGGTTTCCTTCCTCCAACAGGCTCATGAGGTTCCGGCAGACCAAAGGCATGGCTCAACCTCACAAGGGTTTCCTTATTTAAACGGACGTTCCAGGCCATATCCCTCGAGCGCGACCTACGAGGACGGCGCCTAGGGGCAACTTTAGCCGTTGGCCTCACCCTTGGGAGAGCCGGTTGGGGGTTTTAGGGGGAAGGGCAGGTGGAGGGGGAGGCTTCCCAAGGGCGTGGGTGACTTCGCGGGCTTTCTTCTCGCACCTTGGTTTCACCTCCTCTCCGCACACCCTTTTCAGGGTAGGGGGTGAGGGAGGTTTTGTCAACCCTGTGGATTAGGCCCAAGCAAAACAGGCCTTGGCGTTCTCGTCGGTGAGGGCCTCGGCCTCAGGGAAGGGAAGGCTCAGGACCTCGGCGAGCCTTTGCAAGGTGTGGCGCATGTAGAGGGGGCGGTTCCTCTTACCCCTATGGGGCTCTGGGGGGAGGAAGGGGGTGTCGGTTTCCACCAAGAGCCTCTCCCGGGGAAGCCTCCTCGCCGCCTCCCTAAGGGCCTCGTTCTTCTTGTAGGTGAGGGGCCCGGCGAAGCTGAAGTAGGCCCCTACCTCTAGCCCCGCCTCCTCCAGGGCCGGATGGCCCCCGTAGGCGTGGAGGACCACCTTCCTGGGCCTATGGAGGAGGAGCCAGGCGGCCAGATCCTCCTCCGCCCTCCCGTCCCGGCTCCGCACGTGGAGGACAAGGGGAAGCCCGAGCTCTTCGGCCAACGCCGCCTGGAAGTCCAGAGCCTTGAGCTGGGCCCCTTTGGTCTCCGGGGTCCAGTAGTAGTCCAGCCCCGTCTCCCCGATGGCCCGGACCCTCTCCCCTCGGGCATAGTGCCTCAAGGCCTCCTCCACCTCGGGGGAGAGGAGGTGGGCAGAGGTGGGGTGGAGGCCGAAGGCGGCGTAGACATTACCCTGGGCTAGCTCCAGGGTCCTCTCCCAGCGCCTTGGGTCCACTCCCAGGGTGAGGACCGCTTTGAGCTCGGGGAGGTGGGCCCTGGCCTCCGAAAGCTCCTCGGGCTCCAGGAAGTCCAGATGGGCGTGGGTGTCGGTCATCGCCCCCACTGTAACCCAGGCCCCAGGGTGGGGCTAGGCCTTATGGGTAGAATGATACCAATATGAAGCGCCCCTTCCTCCTGGTTTTCCTCCTCGCCGCTTGTGCCCCGGTCCTCGTAGGCGTGGACCCAAGGCGCCTTCCCGACCCCGAGGACTGGGACCCCAAGCCCGCCCCCCTGGAGTGGTGGTACGCCTCCGGCTGGGCCTACCCCTACGCCTTCCACTTCGCCTTCTTCAAGGCCTACGCCCCGCCCTCCTTCCGCATCCTGGGCCTGCCGGGAAGCCTCTTCGGCGCCTTCCACGCCGCCCACCTGGCCCTCACCGACCTGCGCACGGGGGAGAGGCGCTTCCTGGAGGTTTCCGACCAGGACCTCTTCGCGAGAAGGGGCCAGGCGGAGCCCGGGCCCAGGCTAGAGGTTTCCGGCTGGCGCCTCTTCCGAGAGGGAGCGGGGTTCCGCCTCCAGGCCGAGGGGGTGGACCTCCTCTTCCTCCCCCTGAAGCCCCCCGTGGTCCACCCTCCCGGCTACTCGGGCACGGAGGAGACGGGGCGCCTCTACTACCAGTCCTACACCCGGGCCCTGGTCCGGGGCCAGATCCTTAGGGAGGAGGTGGAGGGGGAGGCCTGGCTAGACCACCAGTGGGGGGAGCAGTTTTCCGGGTTTTCCGCCACTTGGGACTGGTTCGGCCTCCACCTCTCTGATGGGTCTGAGCTCATGGCCTACCAGGTGAAGGACCGGGAGGGGCGGGTGGTCCAGGTCCTGGGGAGCCGGGTGGACCCCTTGGGGCGGGTGGAGGCGGTGGAGCTCGTCTTCATCCCCCTCGAGGCCTGGGAGAGCCCCTCCGGGCGCACCTACACCCTGGCCTGGCGGCTGAAGGGCCCAGAGCTAGACCTCGTCCTCAGGCCCCTCTTCCAGGAGGGGGAGATCCTCTCCCGCACCACCTGGGTGGCCTACTGGGAGGGCCCGGTGGCCGGGGAAGGCTTTTACGGAGGTTACCCCGTACGGGCCCGGGGGATGGGGGAGTTTGTGGCCGGGCCCTTTCGCCCTTAACTGCGCATGCTATACTAAAAGCGGTTTAGTGCCTGGGTGATATTTATGGGCTTACGCGTGCTCGGCGTCAACGCATCGGCACGAACGGATGGATTTACGGCGGAACTTCTGGATGAGGTCCTGGAGGCGGCCAGGCGCAAGGGGGCTAGCAGCGAGCGCCTGGACCTGGTGAGGCACCCCTTCCCCTTTTGCGCGGGGAACTACTCCCTGGACCCCGCCTCCTGCGGCCCCGAGACCTGCGTCCAGGGACCCTGGGACGGGTTCGGCAAGATAGCGGAGCGGATCCTCAATGCCGACGCTGTGGTCTTCGCCACCCCGGTCTACTGGTTCAGCGTCTCCGCCCGGATGAAGGCCCTCCTGGAGCGGATGACCTCCATGGAAAACCACGGCCTCCTCAACCTGGGCAAGCCCATGGCCCTCCTGGCCGTGGCCGAGGAGGAGGGAGCCTCGGGAGCCCTGGGTCAGATGCTCCTGCCCCTTAGCTACATGGGCTTCGTCCTAGCCCCCTTGGGCTTGGTCTACGCCCACCGCAGAGGGCAGCTCAGCCTGAAGGGGGACCTCGAGGTCCTGGAGGACGCCCGCGTCGCCGGGGAGAACCTGGTCCTCATGGCCGAGAGGCTGAAAGGGGCCCCCTTCCAGGAGCCCCTACCCAGCTACCCGCTGCCCCTATCCAACCCTAGGGTGGCGGCCGACTAGAGGTAGAGGGGTTCCGCCCCTTCTCGGGCGAAGAGGAGGAGCTCATAGAGGGCCCTGGGGTCGGGGGGAGCGTCCAGGAGAAGCCCCTCTTGGGGAAGCTCCTCGGGGCGCATCCTCCTAGGGGGTGCCACCTCCCGGGGCCGGCCCCCTTCCTTCAGGTAAGTGGCCCCGTAGTAGAGGCGGTTCCTGGCGGTGAAGAGGGGAGTGAGGGGCTTTCCCTCCTCCAGAAAGGGCCAGGCCGCCGCCAGGAGGGAGCTTATCCCGTAGACCTTCGCCCCCAGGGCTAGACTCAGCCCGAGCCCTGCGGCCAGGGCGATGCGGAGGCCGGTGTAGGAACCCGGGCCTTCCCCCAGGACCAGGGCGCCGATCTCCTCCCCCCTTACCCCCACCTCCCGCAGGACCTCCTCCAGGAGGCCAAAGAGCACCTCCTCGTGCCGCCTTTCCACCCGCACCACCCGCCCCAGGCCTTCCTCCCTGCGGAAGACGCCCAGGGCCAGGTAAGGGGTGGCCGTGTCCAGGGTGAGGGTCCACACGTCCACCCATTTTGAAGGGTATACTGGCCCCATGCCCAAGGGATACCACGACCGGGTGGCCTTCGTGGACCTTTCCCGGGGAGAGGTCTGGTACGAGAGCTACGGGGAGGCTTTCTGGCGGAAGTACCTGGGGGGACGGGCCCTTTCCGCCTACCTCCTCCTGAGGCACGTGCCCAAGGGGGCGGACCCCTTGGGCCCCGAGAACGCCCTGGTCTTCGCCCCCGGGGTCCTCACCGGGACCCCCATCTCCGGCTCGGGGCGCAACACCGTGGCCGCCAAGAGCCCCCTCACCGGGGGGTACGGGGACGCGGAGGGTGGGGGCTTCTTCGGGGCCGAGCTGAAGAACGCTGGCCTCGATGCCCTGGTGGTCCTGGGGAGGGCGGAGGGCCCCGTCTACCTCCACGTGGAGGGGGGGGAGGTGGCCATCCACCCCGCCTCCCACCTCTGGGGGAAGGACCCCCTCGAGGTGGAGGCCCTCATCAAGGAGGTCCACGGGTCCCAAACCCGCATCGCCCAGATCGGCCTGGCCGGGGAGAACGGGGTCCTCCTGGCCAACGTGATCCACGACCTGGCCCACTTCGCCGGGCGGGGGGGCCTGGGGGCGGTCATGGGGGCCAAGGGGCTCAAGGCGGTCTCCGCCCGGGCCAAGAAGGAGACCCTTCCCCCCTACCACGATCCGGCCCTCCTCAAGGAGCTCGCCCGGCGCATGGCCAAGGAGCGCATGGAGCGGGCGGCGGGCCTAGTGACCATGGGCACCGTGGGCACGGTGCGGCCCTTCAACCTCCGGGGGATCCTCCCCAGCCACAACTTCCTGGATGGCTTCCTCGAGGGGGCAGAGGCCCTGGATGGCACCAGCCTGGACGCCCTCGGCATCCGCATCGGCCGGGACACCTGCTACGCCTGCGCCCTCCGCTGCAAGCAGGTGGTCAAGATCGAGGGCACGGGCCGGTACGACGTCCGCCCCGAGTACGGGGGGCCGGAGTACGAGGGCCTGGGGGCCTTGGGCTCCACGTGCGGGGTCACCGACCCCTACGCTGTCACCAAGGCCAACACCCTCTGCAACCAGTACGGCCTGGACGTGATCGGGGTGGGGGTGACCATCGCCTGCGCCATGGAAGCGGTGGAAAAGGGCTTTTTGGACGATGAGGGCCTAGGCCTCCGCTTCGGGAACGGCGACGCCCTTCTCGCCGCCATCGAGCGCCTGGCCCGGAAGGAGGGGCGGCTTGGGGCCCTCATGGCCCTCGGGGCCAGGCGCCTGGCGGAGGCCATCGGCCACCCGGAGCTCGCCATGCACGTGAAGGGGCAGGAGGTGCCCATGCACGACCCCCGGTACAAGCGGGCCTTGGGCGTGGGCTATGCGGTGAGCCCCACGGGGGCGGACCACAACCACAACCTCCACGACACCGCCTACGCCAAGGAGGGAAAGGCCCTCTCGGAGCTTCGCTTCTACGGGGAGGCCTTTACCCCCCTACCCGTGGAGGACCTTTCCGAGGCCAAGGTGCGCATGCTCTGGACCAAGACCCAGGAACGGGGCTTTGTGAACAGCCTGGTCCTCTGCGACTTCGTCCCCTGGACCCCGGAGGAGTGGCGGGAAGCCCTTTACGCCGCCACGGGCTTTCGCTTTACTCCCGAGGAGATGCTTGCGGTGGGGGAGAGGACCCTCCAGCTCACCCGGCTTTTCAACCTGCGGGAGGGGATTTCTCCCGAGGAGGACCGCCTGCCGGAACGCTTCTTCCAGTCCTTCCGCCGGGGGAACCCCGAGGCCCGCTTGGACAAGGAGGCCTTCGGGGAGGCCCTGAAGGCCTACCGCCGCCTGGCGGGCTGGGAGGAGGGCGTGGACCCAAAGCGGCTTAGGACCCTTGGGCTAGAGGAGTTCCAGAACGCCCTGGCGTAGGAGGCTTGGCAGGGGAGCCTCCCCCACCCGGAGGAGGGCGTACCGCCCCCGGAGGAGGGCCAAGAGGCGGAGGGCCTTTAGGTATTCGGCCAAGGCTTTCTTATAGGCCAGGATCTCCTCCTTCCCCACCGGAAGGGCCTCCCCGGTCTCCACGTCCTTGAGGAGGGCCTCCTCCAGGGGAGGGTCCAGCTCCAGGGAGGAGAGGACCTGCACCAGGACCACCCTCTTGGGGAGGAACTGGGCCCAGGGGAGGGGGTCTAGGCCGTCGGTGAGCAGGACCAGGACCCCTTTCCCTGGGCGGAGGTCCTGGGGGCGGCCCCGCTCCAGGCGGGCCCTGGGGTCCTCCTGCCGGGCGATCTTGAGGAGGATGGCCGCCACCCGCTCCGCGTAGGGGAGTTTGCCGTGGAGGCGCATGCTCTCGCTTTCGTCCAGAAAGAGGCGAAAGCGGGCCCTCTCTGGGGCGGTCTCTAGGCGGGTGTAGAGCCTCCCCGTCTTGGCGTAGGCCCGCCAGTGGACCCGGCGGATCTCGTCCCCCTCTGCGTAGGGCCTGAGCTCGTAAAACTCCCCTCCCAGGCCCTTCCTGCGGGCGAGCCTTTCCCCGGGGTAGGGGAGGTAGGGCCTGGAGGCGATGCGGTAGCGGGTCATCTCTCGCGGGCTCAGGCGGTTTGGCAGAAGGTGCAGGCCCCCAAGGGGAGCAGGGGCTCCGTGACCTCCACCCGGCTTCCCTCCCGGAAGGCGGTGAGGAAGAACCTTTCCCCCACCTCCTTGGGGGTTTCCCGGGGGGGGGTCGCCGTGGAGGAGGTGCTCTGGTCCGCATGGTTGCAGGCCCTATAGGCCTCCATGGGCACCTCCCCGCAGACACTCACCCCCACCACCTCCATCCCCCCGTACCGGGCCTTGGTCCAGGTGCGGATGGGGTCCCAGAAGGGGAGGCCGGGCTCGGCGCCCTCCCAGGCGGCCGCCACCGGGGCCTCCCAGGCCTCCTCGGCCCGGATCTCCTCCTTGGGGGTGGGGAAGCGGAGCCCCCGGGGCTTGTCCGCCAGGGCGGCCCCTAGGAAAGCCTCCGTGGCCCCCAAGGAGATGTTGGCGCGGCGGACCCTGCTCCGGGCGGGGCCGGTCTTGGCCTGGAGGGAGTCCGAAAGCTCGGGGTGGGCGTCGGAGGGGGTGAGCGTCAGGGCCTCCTCCGGGGTGGCCTCCGGGATTCCTTCCTGGTCCCCAAGGCCGTAGCGCCCTGGGAAGACCGAGGCCCGAAGCTCGCCCCCCAGGAAGTCTAGGGCTAGCCTCTCCGCCTCGGCCTCGAGGTGGGGGCGCCTGGGCACGCCCTCACTATACCCGGATGGTGACCCGGGCGCCCGTTTCAAACAGGTGAATGGAGTCTATAAAGCGCACGGTGCGGGTGGCATACCCCATGACGATGGAGTGGGTCCGGGCACCCCCGCCGAAAAAGCGCACCCCTTGGAGGATGTCCCCGTCGGTGATGCCGGTGGTAGCGAAGACGATCTCCCTCCCTGGGGCCAGGTCCTCCGTGCGGTAGATGCGCCCCTCCTCCCCCCCCATGGCCCTGAGGCGCTCCCGCTCCTCCTCGTTCTGCGGGGTGAAGCGGGCCTGGATCTCCCCGCCCAGGCACTTGAGGGCCGCCGCCGCCAGGACCCCTTCCGGGGCCCCGCCGATGCCCATGACCGCGTGTACCCCCGTGCCCCGGATGGCCGCGGCCAGGGCGGCGATCACGTCCCCGTCGGAGATGAGCTTGACCCGGGCCCCCGCCTCCCGGATCTCCCGGATGAGCCGCTCGTGCCGGGGGCGGTCCAGGACCACGATGACCAGGTCCTCCACCGCCCGCTGCAGGGCCAGGGCCAGGGCCTTGAGGTTAGCGGAGACGGGCCAGGTGAGGTCCACGAGCCCGGCGGCGGGCGGGGGAACGATGAGCTTCTCCATGTACATGTCCGGGGCGTGGAAGAGCCCGCCCCTCTCGCTGATGGCGATCACGGTGACGGCGTTGGGCAGGCCCTTGGCGGCGGTGGTGGTCCCCTCCACCGGGTCCACGGCGATGTCCACCTCGAGGCCCCCCTCCCCCAGGACCTCCCCGATGTAGAGCATGGGGGCCTCGTCCATCTCCCCTTCGCCGATGACCACCGTGCCCCTTATGGGAAGCTCGTTGAGCACCCGGCGCATGGCCTGGGTGCCCGCCTCGTCCACGGCCTCCTTGTCCCCCTTGCCCGCTAGGCGGCTCGCCGCCAGGGCGGCCTGCTCCGTGACCCGCACCACCTCCAGGACCAAGCGGCGCTCAATTTCCATGTTTCCACTATACTGGGATGTTTTACACCAGGGGCATGGAAGCCCTTCATGCTGGGGGGCCCGAGGCCCACGCCAGGCTCCTCCGGAAGAGGTACCTGCGCCGCCTGAGGAGGAGGGGGATTCTCCCCTACCTCCTCGGCCTCCTGCGCCTGGGCCTCCTCGAGGGCCGGCTCCTTCGGCGGCTTTGGCTTTCCCGCTAGCCCTCCTTGGGCCGGTGCCGCTCCCAGAGGGTTTCCGCCAGGTCCTCGAGGGTGAGGCCCATCTCCCCCAGGACCAAAAGGAGGTGGAAGAGGAGGTCTGCGGCCTCGTGGCGGACCTCCCTGGGGTCTTGGTTCTTGGCGGCGAGGATCACCTCCCCCGCCTCCTCCCCGATCTTCTTCAGGATGCGGTCCAGGCCCATCTGGTGCATCCGGGCTACGTAGCTCCCCTGGGGAAGCGTCCTAAGCCTCTCCTGGATGGTGGCGTAGACCTGGCCCAGGACAAAGCCCAGGTCCTTTCTGCCGGAAAGAAGGGGGCGGTGGAAGCAGGTCCTCTCCCCCGTGTGGCAGGCGGGGCCCTGGGGGAGGACCCGGTAGACCACGGCGTCCCCGTCGCAGTCCAGGAGGACCTCCACCACCTCCTGGGTGTGCCCCGAGGTCTCCCCCTTGCGCCAGAGGGCTTGGCGGCTTCGGCTATAGAAGACGCTCCGCCCCGTCCTCAGGGTTTCCTCCAGGGCCTCCCGGTTGGCGTAGGCCAGGGTCAGGACCTCCCCCGTGCGGGCGTCCTGGACCACCACCGGCACCAGGCCCCTTTCGTCAAAGCGCACCGCCGAAAGGTCCATGCCCCTAGTCTAGCCGCACGTGGAGGCCCTTTTCCGCCAGGAAGGCCTTGAGTTCTGGGATGGGGATCTCCCCGAAGTGGAAGACGCTGGCGGCCAAGGCGGCCTCGGCCCCCGCCTGGAAGGCCTGGAGGAAGTGCTCCATCCTCCCCGCCCCCCCGCTGGCGATCACGGGGACGTTCACCGCCTGGGCCACCAGCTCTGTGAGCCGGAGGTCGTAGCCTTCCTTGGTCCCGTCCCGGTCCATGCTGGTGAGGAGGATCTCCCCGGCCCCCAGCTCCGCCCCCCTCACCGCCCACTCCACGGCGTGGAGGCCCGTGGGGATCCGCCCCCCCGCCACATAGACCTCGGGGAACTCCCCCCGCCACCTGGCGTCTATGGCCAGGACCACGGCCTGGGCGCCGAAGTGGTCGGCGAGCTCCCCGATGAGCCCGGGGCGCCGCACCGCCGCCGAGTTCACGCTCACCTTGTCCGCCCCAGCCAGGAGGAGCCGCCTGGCGTCCTCCAGGGAGCGCACCCCCCCGCCCACGGTGAGGGGGATGAAGACCCTTTCCGCCACCTGGGCCACCACCTCTAGGAGGATGGCCCTCTCCTCGTGGGTGGCGGAGATGTCCAGGAAGACGAGCTCGTCCGCCCCCGCCTCGTCGTAGGCCCGGGCGGCCTCCACGGGGTCCCCCGCGTCCTTGAGGTTCACGAAGTTCACCCCCTTGACCACGCGGCCTCTGTGGACGTCCAGGCAGGGGATGATGCGCTTGGCCAGGCTCATAAGGGGGGATGGTAAAGGAGCTCGGCCTGGGGGAGGAGGAGGGGGGTTACCCTTCCCCCCCTGAGCACGGAAAAGCTCTCCCCGTAAGCCCCCCCTTCCGGCCTCCTAAAGACCTGAAGGGCCTCCCGGGTGAGGAGCCAGACCTCGGGAACCCCGGCCTCGGCGTAGAGGGGAAGCTTCTTTTCCCGGTCCCAGGCCTCCGTGGAGAGGCTCACCTCCACCAGGAGGAGAACGTCCTTGGGGCGGGGGTGGTCCTGGGTGTAGAAGTCCTCCCGGGGCTTTAGGAGGAGGAGGTCGGGGAGGGGCAGGCTGTGGGCGGAGAGGTAGAGGGGGCTTTGCACCCGGATCTGGGCCAGGCCCTGGACCTTGGGAGCCAGGGCGTGGAGGAGCCAGTCCAGGAGGCCGGCGTGCTGGCTGGAAGGGGGAGCCATCTCGTAGACCTCGCCGTCCAGAAGCTCCAGGCGGGCCTCGGGGTGGAGGCTGGCCAGGGCCAGGACCTCCTCCACCCGGAACCGGTGCCGCACCGCCATGGGGCCATTATAGACCACTTTTCCCAAGGGCCTCCTGGTGCTACCATCTGGAGGATGGAACGGGTGAACGTGGTGGGAGGGGGCCTCGCTGGGAGCGAGGCCGCCTGGACCCTTTTGCGCCTGGGCATCCCCGTGCGCCTCTACGAGATGCGCCCTAAGCGCATGACCCCGGCCCACGCCACGGACCGCCTCGCCGAGATCGTCTGCTCCAACTCCCTAGGGGGGGAAGGGGAGACCCAGGCCAAGGGCCTCCTCCAGGCGGAGATGCGCCTTTTGGGGAGCCTGGTCATGGAGGCGGCGGAGGAGGCCCGGGTGCCCGCGGGCGGGGCCTTGGCCGTGGACCGGGAGCTCTTTTCCCAGGGCATCACGGAAAGGCTTCTGGCCCATCCCCTCCTCGAGGTGGTGCGGGAGGAGGCGGGGGAGATCCCCCAGGGGATCACCGTCCTGGCCACGGGGCCCCTCACCTCCGAGAGCCTGGCCGAGGCCCTAAGGGGGCGCTTTGGCGACCACTTCCTCGCCTACTACGACGCCGCAAGCCCCATCGTCCTCTACGAGAGCATAGACCTCTCCAAGTGCTTCCGCGCCGGGCGCTACGGCCAGAGCGCCGACTACCTCAACTGCCCCCTGACCGAGGAGGAGTACCGCCGGTTCCACGAGGCCCTGGTTTCGGCGGAGCGGCACACCCCCCACGAGTGGGAGAACCTCCAGTTCTTTGAGGCCTGCGTGCCCGTGGAGGAGCTGGGCAGGAGGGGGTACCAGACCCTCCTCTATGGCCCCATGAAGCCCGTGGGGCTCGTGGACCCTAGGACGGGAAAGGAGCCCTTCGCCGTGGTCCAGCTTCGCCAGGAGGACAAGGCGGGGCGGATGTGGAGCCTGGTGGGCTTCCAGACCGGGCTCAAGTGGCCCGAGCAGAGGCGCCTCATCCAGATGATCCCCGGCCTGGAGAACGCCGAGATCGTCCGCTACGGGGTGATGCACCGGAACACCTACCTGAACGCCCCGAGGCTTCTCCGGGAGACCCTGGAGTTCCAGGAGGCCGAGGGCCTCTTCGCCGCCGGGGTCCTGGCGGGGGTGGAGGGGTATCTGGAAAGCGCCGCCACCGGCTTTTTGGCGGGGTTAAACGCCGCCCGGCGCGCCTTAGGCCTGGAGCCCACTGCTCCCCCTGAGGCGAGCATGCTGGGGGGGCTGGTCCGCTTCCTGGCCACGGCCAACCCGGAGAACTTCCAGCCCATGAACGCCAACTGGGGCCTGGTGCCACCCCTAGAGGGGCGGATGGGCAAGAGGGAGAAGCGCCAGGCCATGTACCGGAGGGGTTTAGAGGCCTTCGCCGGGTGGCTTTCCGCCCTCAGGCCTCCCCTTCCCGGGGTGAGGAGCCTTCAGCCTGTGCCCTGAGCCTTAGGGCCTTCAGGGCCGCCTCCCTTTCGTCCCAGGGAAGGGCCTCCCTTCCCCGTTCCAGGGTGCCCTCGTGCCCCTTGCCCGCCAGGAGTACCGTGTCCCCTTCTTGGGCTTCCAGGATGGCCCTGAGGATGGCCTCCACCCGCTGGGGGACGAGCTCAAAAACCCCGCCTTCCTCCCTGGCCGCCTCCGCCAGGGCCTCCAGGATGGCCCAAAGGTCCTCCGTGCGGTGGTCCTCCTCGGTGAAGAAGGCCTTGTCCGCCAGGCGGGCCGCCACCCGGCCGAGATCTTCCCGTCTCCTAGGGTCCCTTTCCCCCGCCGCCCCCACCACCAGGAGAAGCCGCCCTTGGGTGGTGGCCCTCAGGGTCTTGAGGGCGGCCTCGAGGCTCTTCCCCGTATGGGCGAAGTCTATCACCACCCGGAAGGGCTTTTCCTGCACCACCTCCATCCGCCCTGGCACCCCGGGGAAGCCCGCCAGGCCCTGCAAAACCCTTTCCAGGGGCGTTCCCTGGGCCAGGGCGGCGGCGCTGGCGGCCAGGGCGTTTTCCACGTTGTAGACCCCCAGCATGGGCAAGAAGGCCTCCCCCTTGCCCCAGGGGGTGTGAAGGGTGAAGCGGAGGCCCTCCGCCCCTTCCCGCACCCCTTCCGCCCACACCTCCCCCCCGGGGCCGAAGAGGAGGTGGGGCCTCCTGCGGAGGCGGTCCAGGTGGGGAAGCCCCGCGCTCAGGATGGCCAGCTCCGAGCGCTCCACCAAAAGGGCCTTGGCCTGGAAGTAGGCCTCGGGGGTGCCGTGGAGGTCCAGGTGGTCGTCGGGGTAGAAGCTCACAAACACCCCCACCCCGAAGGTGAGCCCCTCCACCCGCTTGAGGGCCAGGGCGTGGCTGGAAACCTCCAGCACCGCCCTCTTGAGCCCCCGGTCCAAAGCCTCCCGCAAGAAGGCGTAGACCTCGGGGGCCTCGGGGGTGGTGAAGTGGCCCACGGGAGGCCTCGCCTCCTTCCCCAGCCGCAGGCCCACGGTGGAAAGGAGGGCGGCCTCCTCCAGGAGGTGGTGGAGGAGGAAGGCCGTGGTGCTCTTCCCCTTGGAGCCCGTGACCCCGAAGAGGGTGAGGGAGCGGTCCGGCTCCCCATAGAAGCGCCGGGAGAGGAGGGCCAGGGCCTCTCGGCTGTCCGCCACCCTCAGATAGGGGACGGGGAGGGTGAGGTCCCGCTCCCCCACCGCGGCGATGGCCCCCCGCCCCAGGGCCTCGAGGATGAACGCGTGCCCGTCCAGGGGCTTGCGGTGGGGGAGGGGGACACCGGGGATGGCCACGAAGACGAAGCCCGGCTCCACCCGCCTCGAGTCCTGGGTGAGGCCCCGCACGGGAAGGGGCGGGGCTTCCTTCCCGAAGGGGGCGAAGAGTTCCTTTAGCGTCACGGGCAGATCCTCCGGCCTAGGGCCTCCAGGAGGGCTTTACGATCCTCCTCCCTCTCCACGAAGTCTACCCGGTCCGCCTCCACCACCGCCACCGGGCATAGTTCCCAGGAGGCCATCAGCTCCTCGTAGAGGGCGTTCAGGGAGAGGAGGTAGCGGTCGGGGATGCCCTTTTCAAAGGGGCGGCCCCGCTTTAGGATCCTGGCCCTCAAGGTGGGGAGGCTTGCCCTGAGGTAGATGAGGAGGTCAGGCTTCCTGAGGGCCGGGGAGACGCTCTGGAAGAGGTCCATGTAGGTCCGCCAGTCCCGCTCGGAGAGGTAGCCCTCCCGGTAGAGGTTCCGGGCGAAGACGAAGGCGTCCTCGTAGACGGTCCGGTCCTGGACCACGCGGGGGTTCCCGTTCACCTCCAGGAGGTGCTGGCGCACCCGCCGGGCCAGGAAGAAGACCTGGGAGTGGAAGGCGTAGGCCCCCATGTCCCGGTAGAAGTCCTCCAGATAGGGGTTTTCGCTCACCGCCTCGTAGACGGGCTTTAGGCCAAAGGCCTCGGCGAGGAGGGCGGTGAGGGTGCTCTTGCCGCTGCCGATGTTGCCGGCGATAGCGACGTACATCAGGGCCTTCCCTCCTTGGCCAGGTGGGCCCTTACCAGGGCCACCACCTCCTCCCGGTGGGGGCCTCCTGGGCTGAAGTCCAGCCCCTCCGCCTCCAGGACGAGGAGGGGATGGGGGTAGCGGGCGAAGTGGCGCTCGTAGGCCTCGGAGAGGGCCTCCAGGTAGGCGGGGTCCATCCCCCTCTCAAAGGGCCGCCCCCTCCTTTGGATGCGCTCCAGGAGGACGGGGACCGGGGCCTTTAGGTAGACCGTGAGGTCGGGCGGGGGCACCTTGGGGGCCAGCTCCCGGTAGAGCTCCAGGTAGAGGTCCCACTCCGGGCCCTCGAGGTTGAGGCTGGCGAAGATGGGGTCCTTGTCCAGGAGGTAGTCGGCCACCACCCCGCCGAAGAGGGGCCTCTCCCTCAAGGGGGCGAGCTGGCGGAAGCGGGAGAGGAGGAAGAAGACCTGGGCCTTGAAGGCGTAGCGCCGCCGGTCCTGGTAGAAGAGGGGGAGGAAGGGGTTTTCCTCCACCACCTCCAGAAGGGGCTCAGCCCCCAGGGCCTCCGAAAGGAGCCGGGCCAGGGTGGTCTTGCCCGCCCCGATGGGGCCTTCCACGGCCAGGTACACCCCTCACCTCCTCGGGCGGGCCATCATGACCAGGGTGGCCTCCAGCCTCCGCCCCTCCCGCCAGAGCGTGAGGCGCACCCGGTCCCCGGGGCGGAAGCGGGCGATCTGGCGCACCACCTCGGCCTTGTCCTTCACCGGCTTGCCGTTGATGGCCAGGATCACGTCCCCCAGGGCCACCAGGCGGCCCTGGGGGTCCCGCTGCGCCCCCCTCAGGCCCGCCCGGGCGGCGGGGCTACCCGGTTCCACCCGGTCCACCATGGCCCCTTGCGTGGTGGTGAGGCCCACGGCCCTGAGGAGAACGGGGGGGAGCTCCTCCAAGGAGACCAGGCTCGCCCCTAGCCAGCCCCGTTGCGGGATGCCGAAGCGCTCCAGGTCCTGCACGCTCTGGGCCGAAAGCTCCGCAGGGATGGCGGCCCCGATCCCCCCCAACCCCGAAGGCCCCCCGATCATGTCCGCCACTACCCCAATCACCTCCCCCTGGAGGCTCATGAGGGGGCTTCCCGAGTTGCCCACGGTCAGGGGGGCGTCGGTGAAGAGGTACTCCCCCACCTCGGCCCCGATGCTGGGGTCGGGGGTGGGGACCTCGAGGGGGCCCACCCCAGCCAGGATGCCGGAGGAGGCCAGGGGACCCTGGCCGAAGGGGAACCCCACCAGGATGACCCCCATCCCCAAGGGAAGGCTGGCGGCCGGCACCCTGCTGAAACCGAGGACCCCAGGGGCCTGCACCCCTCTCACCGTGAGGAGGGCCAGGTCAATCCCCGGGTCCACGGCGAAGCGCTCCGCGGGGAAGGTGCGTCCGTCGTGAAGGCGCACGGTGAGGTCGGTGAGGTCCTGGACCACGTGGTAGTTGGTCACCACCCGAAAGGGGCTCACGAAGAAGCCCGTACCCACCGCCCCTCCTTCGCTGGTGGGGGCGGTGCCCTGGATGCGCACCACGGCGGGGAGGGCCCTTTGGATGACCTGGCTCCGGGCGATCTCCTCGGGGGCGGTGAGGCGCTGGCCCAGGACCAGGGCCAAGGCGAGAAGGAGGCCAAGGAGGAGTGGGCGGCCCATACCCTCACATTACCTCAGGGGCGGGGATGCCCAAGAGGCCGAGGCCGGTCTTCAGGGTCTCCTGGAGGCTCTTGACCAGCTCCAGGCGGAGCTCCCTAAGGCCCTCCGGGCCGGTGAGCACGGGGGTGGCCGGGCGGCCCTCCTCCTTGGCGTTGTAGTAGGCGTTCCAAGAGGCGGCGAGGTCCAGGAGGTACTGGGCCAGGATGTGGGGGCTCTTCTCCTCGGCCGATTCCAAGACCGCCTCCTCAAAGTCCAGAAGGGCCAGGGCCAGGCCCCTCTCGTAGGGGGTGGCCTGGGCCAGGTCCGGGGGGCCCCACTCCCCCGCTTTGCGCAGGATGGCGTGGGCCCGGGCGTGAGCGTACTGGACGTAGGGCCCCGTGTCCCCCTCAAAGGAGAGGGCCTCCCCGTAGCGGAAGTCTATCTGCCTTTTGGGCTCGGCCTTGCTCATGGCGAAGCGGATGGCCCCCAGGGCCACCATCCGGGCGGCCTCCTCCTTGTCGGGGTGCTCGGGGTTCTTCTCCTCTATAACCCTTAGGGCCCGCCTCCTGGCCTCCTCCAGGACCTCGTCCACGCTCACGGCAAGCCCCTTCCGCCCGGACATCTGCTTGCCTTCCAAGAGCACGGTCTCGTAGGCCAGGTGAAAGGCCCTCTCGGCCAGCTCCGGGTGCCCCGCCAGGGCCAGGGCGGCCCGCACCAGGGCCTGGGGGTGGCTTTGGCGCACGTCAATGACGTTGATGGTCTCCTTGGCCCTCGGGGTGTAGGCCTCCCCCTCGGGGGCGCTGGTCCGGAGGCCCGGGTAGTGGGGGTTCTCGTAGGGCCGGAAGCGCAGGCCCTCCAGGAGGCCCATCTTCCAGAACTGGAAGGCGATGTCCTTGGCGTAGTAGGTGGCGGCCCCGCCGGAGCGCACCAGGACGAAGTGGGGGTCCTCGAGGCCCGGGATGAAGGGGCTAGCGTCCATCACCAGGGCTCCGGCGTACTTCCCCTCCGTGGGCCGGAAGACGTGGGGGCTCCGCCCCAGGAGGGCCAGGGCCTTCCCCAGAAGGCCTGCCCGCACGATGTCCGACTCCCAGACCAAAAGGTCATAGTGGGCGGCGAGGGCGCGCATGGTGGCGAGCTGGGCCAGGAGGATCCGGTTCACCTCCTCCCTGAGTTCCCCCCGTTCCAGGGCGTGGAGGACCTCCTCAATCCCCTCGGCAAGCCCCTCGTAGTCCGGGTCCTGGTGGAGGCGCACGTAGGCCTTGCCGGCGAAGTGGTCGTACTTCTCCTCCCCGTCCCAGGTGAGGCCGTAGTGCTTGAGGGCGAAGAGGGTTTCCGCCGCCTGGCGGCCAGTGTCGTCAATGTAGTTGAGGACCAGGACCTCCCGCCCCGAAAAGGCCAGGATGCGGGCCAGGCTGTCCCCCAGGACGATGTTCCTGAGGTGGCCCACGTGGAGCTCCTTGTTGGGGTTCACCGAGGTGTGCTCAATGAGGACCAGGCCCTCCCGCCTGGGCAAGGGGCCTTTGGGGCGCAGGGCTTCTTTGAGGAGGTCCTCCGTACGCAGGCGGAAGTTGAGGTACCCCCCCACGGGGATGGCCTCCTCCACGAAGGGGGGAAGCCTGAGGCGGGCCTTGAGCTCCAGGGCGATGGCCTGGGGGGGCTTCCTTAGCTCCTTGGCGGGGGCGAAGAGGGGGATTCCGTAGTCCCCGGGCTTGTCCTTGGGGGCCTTGGCCACCTTGAGGCGGAGGTCCAGGCCCATCTCCATGAGGGCGTGGTGGATGGCCTCTTCCAGGGCGCGGCGCACCATCAGGGGGCCATCATATCTGATTGGGCGTACCTTCTTTGAGGCCCTCCTTGAGGGCCTGGGCCGCTTTTCGGTTCATCCCAGGCAGGCGGGCCAGCTCCTCCAGGGGAGCCTCCTCCAGGGCCTTGAGCCCCCCGTAGCGCTCCAGAAGAAGCCTTTTCCGCACCTCTCCGATGCCGGGAATGCCCTCCAGGACCTTGAAGGCCTCCTCCTGCCGCTTCCTTTGGTGGTAGCGGAGGCCATTCCGGTGGGCCTCGTCCCGGAGGTGGATGAGGAGCTGGAGGGCCGGGTGGGTGAGGGGGAGGCGGAGCTCCCGCCCTTCCGGGGTGATGAGGACCTCTTCCCTTTTGGCCAGGCCCACCAGGGGGAGGGAGAGGCCCGCCCGCTCCAGGGCCTTTAGGGCTGCCCGCACCTGGCCCAGGCCCCCGTCGATGAGGAGGAGGTCGGGGAGGGGCATCTCCTTGAGGCTTCCCGTGAAGCGGCGGAAGACCCCCTCCTCCATGGCGGCGTAGTCGTCGTTTCCCGCCTTAAGGCGCATCCTGCGGTACTCGGCCTTTTTGGGCCTTCCCCCCTCCATGACCGCCATGGAGAAGACCCGGGCTTGGCCCTGAAGGTGGCTCACGTCGTAGCCCTCTATGCGGAAAGGCCGCCGGGAAAGCCCCAGGAGTTCCTGCAAGGCCTTAAGCCCCGGGTGGTCCCCCCGCCTTTCCAGAAGCTTGAGCTCGCTTTCCAGGGCCAGCCTGGCGTTCTTTTCCGCCAGCTCAAGGAGCCTCTGCTTCTCCCCCCGCTTGGGAACCCGAAGCTCCACCCGCCTCCCCGCCCGCCGCTTTAGGAGCTCGGCCAGGCCCTCCAGGTCCTCCAGGGGGAAGGGGAGGAGGATGAGGGGGGGGAGGGGGGAGGCCTCCAGGTAGTGGTCCCTTAGGAAGGCCCAGAGGATCTCCTCGTCCGTGGCCTCCTCCTTCTCCACTACCCGGCTGATCCGGCCCAGGATGCGCCCGGAGCGCACCTGGTAGAGTTGGACCACGGCGAGGGCCCCCGCCCGGGCCATGCCCAGGAAGTCCAGGTCGCCAAGCTCGGGATCAAAGGCCTGCTGGGCGGTGGAGAAGAAGGCCCTTAGGGCCTCCATCTGGTCGCGGATCTCCGCCGCCCGCTCAAACTCAAGCCTCCTGGCGGCCTCCCGCATCTTGGCCTCAAGCTCCTCCAGAAGCCCCTCCACCCGGCCCTCGAGGACCGCCTCCACCTGGCGCACCGCCTCCCCGTAGGCCTCGGGGTCCGCCAGGCCCACGCAAGGGGCGAGGCAGCGGCCCAGGCTATGGTTGAGGCAGGGGAAGCGCCTCCTCCTCATGGGGTAGCCCGAGTTCTTCCTTAGGGGGAAGAGGCGGTCAATAAGGGTCTTGATGCGCCTCAGGGCCCCGGCCTCGGGGAAGGGCCCGTAGTACTTGGCCCCGTCCTCCTCCACCCGCCGCACCACGAGGAGGGTAGGGAAAGGCTCGTTGGTGAGCTTGAGGAAGGGGTAGTGCTTGTCGTCCTTGAGGAGGACGTTGTAGGGGGGGCGGTGGGCCTTGATGAGGTTGGCCTCCAGGAGGAGGGCCTCCACCTCGTCCCGGGTAGCGATGAAGTCCAGGGCCGTGGCCTCCTCGGCGGTGCGCCGGGCCTTGCCTTCGGCGTGGAAGTAGCTCCGCACCCGGGCTCTGAGGCTCCTGGCCTTGCCCACGTAGAGCACCTCCTCTCCCCGCTTCCAGAGGTAGACCCCAGGGGCTTCGGGGAGGGGAGGGAGGTCCTCAGGCCGCACGCCTCCCATTGTAGACTCCTCCCATGCCCGCCTTCCTAGTGGACGCCCATTTGGACCTGGCCCATAACGCCTTGGTCTTGGGCCAGGACCTGACCCTGCCCCTCGAGGTCCTCCGCCAGCGCGATCCCCACCCTGACACCCCCCTGGTGACCCTTCCCTCCCTTGGGGAGGCCCGGGTGGCCGTGGCCTTCGCCACCCTCTTCGTGGACCCCCGGGAGGGGCACCTGGAGGCTTGGGAAGAGGCCCTTCACGCCCAGCTCGCCCTCTACGAGGCCTGGGAGCGGCGGGGCCTGGTGCGGATCCTGAGGGAGGGGAAAGATCTAGAGGCCCACCTGGAGCGCTTTCCAGAGGACGGGGTCCCGGGCCTCGTCCTCCTCCTGGAGGGGGCCCACCCCTTGCCGCATCCCGAGGACCTCCGCCCCCTTCGGGAAAGGGGCCTGAGGCTCCTCTCCCTCACCTGGGCCACGGGGAACGCCTACGCCGGGGGGAACGCCGAGCCCGGCCCCCTGACCGAGAAGGGCCTCGCCCTCCTTGAGGGGATGGAGGCCTTAGGGGTGGCCCTGGACCTCTCCCACCTGGCCGACGAGGCCCTCTTTCCCGCCCTCGAGGCCTACGGGGGGCCCGTCTGCGCCACCCACGCCAACTGCCAGGCCCTCACCCCCACGCCCCGCCACCTTTCCGATGAGGCCCTTTTGGCCCTGGCCCAAAGGGGCGGGGTCTTGGGCCTCGTCCCCTTCAACGCCTTTCTGGACCCCGCCTGGAAGCGGGGGATGGCGAGGCTTTCCCTCGCCGCCTTTTTAAGGCACAAGGCCCACGCCGAGGCCCTCCTAGGCCCAAGGGGGGTGGGCCTGGGCACGGACTGGGATGGGGGGTTTGGCCTCGAGGCCCTCCCCCAGGGCCTGGACCGGCACCGGGACCTCTGGGCCCTAGGGGATGAGGGCTTTCTGGGCGGGAACTGGCTTTCCTGGCTACGTGCCTGGTTCTAGGGGGACCACGGCCAGGGTGCAGCGGCTCGCTGCCACCAACCGCTCTTCTTCATCGTAGACCTTTACCTCCCAGACCTGGGTGGTGCGGCCCACGTGGAGGGGCTTGCCCACGGCCCGGAGGGTGCCCTCCCGCTTCCTTCGGATGTGGTTGCAGTTGATCTCCAGGCCGAAGGCGGCGTGCCCTGGGGGGCAGTTCAGGAACCCCCCCAGGCTGGCCACGCTCTCCGCCAGGGCCACCGTGGCCCCGCCATGGAGGAAGCCAAAGGGCTGGTGGACCCTGGGGGAGACCTCCAGTTCGGCCACCACCTCTTCCTTTGCCAGCTTCAGGTAGTGCACCCCCAGGGTCTGGTCCAGGGTCTCCTTGGCCAGAAGGGTTTCCTTGTCCATGCCCTGGAGTATAAAGGGGGGCGTGGGAGAGGTGCGCTTTTTCCCGGGGCTCCTTGCCCCTCCCGCCGGGTTTTCCTTCCTGGAGGGGCTTCCTTCCGAGGAGGGGCTTCACCTGATCGCCTTTGGGGAAGGGGCCCTGGAGGGTTTGAAGACCGCCTTCCGGGAGGGGGCGAGGAGCCTGGTCCTCCTTTCCCCCATCCTTCGCAAAGACGCCTTCCTGGCCGCTCGGCTTTCTGCCCTCCGCTTCGGCCTAGAAAGGGGAGGGGTGGAGGGGTTCGCCCGGGTGGGGCGGGCCCTCTTCTTCGGGCCCCTAAGCGTGGGGAGCGAGGAAATCTTCGCCGCCTGGAAGGAGGGGCTCAGCGAGGAGGGCCTTTGGGCCTGGCTGGACCTTATGGAAGGCCTGGGCGACGAGCGGCGCTGGCTAAGGGGCACCGAGGCCCGGGTCCTGGTGGTCCAGGGGGCCCTGGACGCCTTTACCCCGCCCCTTTACGGGAAGGAGGCGGTGGACTTCGCCAAGGGGGAGGCCCTGCGCTTTGCCCTGGAGGGAGCGGGCCACTTGGTCCCCTGGGAGGCCCCGTTGGAGGTTCGGGACCTGGTGGCGGACTTCCTCCTGGGAGAAGCCTTCAAGCCCCTTCCCGGAGGGATCGCCCTATGAGAGCACCCCATGCTGGCCCAAGCCAGCATGGGGCCCTGGCAGGGGGTTCCTGGGAGGCCTTTCTGAGCTGGCCGAGCGAAGGAAACAGGAAGAAAGGGTATGAGGCGGGGCTTCATCCACCTTTACGGCCTCAATCTGGTCTTTCATAGGGTGGGGAAGGGCCCCCCCATCCTCCTCCTGGCCGAGGAGGCCTCCCGCTGGTCGGAGGTGGAGGGGCTTGAGGCGCCCTACACCCTTTACCTCCTGGACCTCCCCGGCTTTGGCCGCACGGGGGGCCTGCCATGAGCCCAGAGGAGATGGCCGCGTACGTGGCCGCCTTCGTGGTCATGCCGAACCTGGGGCACCCTCCAGCTCTCCTCTGGGGGGTAGGGCTGGCCCTGGACCCCACCTCGAGGCCATGGGTCTTAGGATCCTCCCCACGGAGGGGGAGTTATCAGAAACTTTGTCAAATCTGTTGCGTCATGGTAACTTGGAATCAGGAGGTGAGGTATGAGGAAGCTATTGGCAGCGGTCCTTCTCGTTTTTGGTATGGCCTCGGCCCAGTTCGCCGTGGAGGACCTGAAGCCCTCCCTGGCAGCCATCGGCGGTACCCAGGGTTTTGGGGTGGAGATCTCCTGGCACTGCCAGCTTTTCCAACTCCCGGTGGGGGAGGTGCGCCCGGCCCTGGACTTGGCCTATGACGTCAATGGAAATTTCAACGGCGCTTTCCTTCTCCGCTACCTCTACCCCTTGGCCGAGGAGCTAAAGGCGGGGGCTGGCTTGGGAGTGAGCGTTCCGGGATTTAACTTTGGCAATGTCCAGCTCTACTTCCGGGCCGATCTGGAGTACGACCTGAAGGCCGCCCTGGGTAGCCCCCTCTTCCTGGGCGGGGACCTGGGCCTCGCTGGAAACACCTTGGCAGCCCAGCTCAAGCTGGGCTACCGCTTCTAGGCTGGGAGGCGGAGCCCCCCGCCCCCTGGGGCGGGGGGTTATACCCTTTTCCTTCGCTCTGCCAGCTTAGAAAAGCCTCCCAGGAACCCTCTGCTGGGTGGTATTATTCCTCTTCCTCCGGGGCTTCCACCTCCTGCTTCATCACCTCCCGGAGGAGGCTTGTGGCGTAGCTCCCCTTGGGGAGGAAGAAGGAAAGCCAGAGCCCTTTGGGGGCCTCCTCCACCCGCCATTCGGAGAGGGGGACCCGGATGGGCCGCCTGGCTCCCCGGCGGGCCCTAAACTCTTCCCGAGCGAGGTTGTAGCGCGCCAGGATTTCGTCCTCCAGGGCCCGGGCCTCCCCCTTCGCCTCGGGGTACTTCCGGCCGAAGAGGGGCCCGGTGGCGCTGATCTCCAGGCGGAGGGCCCTTTCCGCCTCTCCCTGGTCCTCCACCAGAAACTCCCCGCCTGTGGCGTGCTTCTTGGCCCAGTCCCCGGGGATCACCCGGTCGTAGAGGCCCCGCTCCATCCTTAGGGCCACCCAGTCGTTGAAGAGGAGGCTTTGGAGGCTTCCGATCAGGAAGCGCTTCAGCCAGGGGCTTCCCCGGCCCTTGCCCCCTTTCACCAGCTCGTACCCCCGCGCGGGGTTCACCCCCCCCAGGCCGAAGCGCTGGGGGCCGTAGTAATTGGGCACGCCCCTTTGCTCCAGGGCCCTTAGGATGGCCTCCGCCCTTGCCTTCCCTCCTTGGGGTTCCCGGATGAGGATCCTAAAGCGGTTCCCCTTGAGGTGGCCGGTCCTGAGCTTGTTGGTGTGGAGGTCGGCGTGGAGGAGCCTCACCCCCCTTAGGTTTTCCAGAAGGCAGAGGGCGTTCTCGTGGCGCCTCGGGATGGAGAACCACTGCTGGGTGCGGGCGTGCTTGTCCTTGAGGCCCGCCACCCCGATCTCCTTTTCCGGTATGCCCAGCTCGTCCCTCAGGAACTCAAAGACCTCCCGGGTGGTGAGGCCCTCCTTTTCCAGGAGGAGGTAGAGGTGCTCCCCCTCTCCGCTTGGCAAGTAGGCGGGAACCTCCTCCACCTGGAAGTCCTGGGGGTGGAGGCGGATCACCCCTCCCACCCCGGGAAGCCCGGCGGTCAGGAAGGGGTAGCGCTCGGGGCGAAAGACCAGGTCCATCCCCTTATTCTTGCCTAGGGAAGGGCCTTGATCCAGTCCTCCAGGACCCCGAACCCGTAGCGGAAGAAGGCCTCGGAGGCGAGCTCCACCCCCGCTTGGGCCAGGATCTCCTTGGGACTCGCCTTTTCCCCCGCCTTTAGCACCTCCAGGTACTTAGGCACAAAGGCCTTCCCCTCCTCCCGGTAGCGGCCGTAGAGGGCCAGGACCACCAGGTAGCCTAAGGCGTAGCTATAAGGTGTAGAAGCGGTAGTGGACGAAGTGGGGGATGCCGGCCCAAGCGGCTTGGTCCAGTTCCGTCCAGGCCACGCTTTCCCCGTAAAGGCGCGCCTGCTCCTCCTGCCAGATCCGGTGGAAGGCCTCGGGGGGGAGGGCGGCTTCTTGGCGGGCTAGGAGGCTCCGCCTTTCAAAGAAGGTGTACATCACCTGGCGGAAGAGGGTGTTGATGGCGTCCTCCACCCGCTCCGCCAGGAGGAGGGTCCTTTCCTCGTCGGAGAGCCTTTCCAGAAGGAGGTCGTCCAGGAGGATCTCGGCGAAGACGCTGGCGGTCTCCGCCAGAGGGGTGGAGGCCCCGAAGTTGAGGAGGCGCTGGCCCCGGGCCAGGTAGAAGTGCACCCCGTGCCCCAGCTCGTGGGCCAGGGTGTGGGCGCTGTCCAGGTCATCCGTGTGGTTGAGGAGGATGTAGGGGTGGGTGGAGGGAAGCCCGCCCGAGCAGAAGGCGCCGCCCCGCTTGCCCGGCCTTGGGTAGACGTCTATCCAGCGCCTCTCAAAGAACTCTCGGGCGATGGCCTCCACCTCGGGGGAGAAGCGGCGGAAGGCCTCGAGGACCATCTCCTTGGCCTCCGCAAAGGGCACCTTGGGCTTCCCCCCTAGGGGGGCGAGGAGGTCTTGGCTTGGGGTCTTGTCCAGGCCGAGCCTTTTGGCTTTCCAGAGGTAGTAGCGCGCCACCAGGGGGTAGAAGGCCTCCGTGGCCCAAAGGAGGGCCTCGATGTCCCTTACCTCCACCTCGTCCCTTAGGGCCACGGGCTCCAGGGGGTTCCCGTAGTTCCTAAGGCGGAGGTCCTGTAGGTAGTCCAGATAGACCGCGTTGAAGACGGCGCTTAGGGTGGGGGCTTCCTCAAGGAGCTTCCCGTAAAGGGCTCGGTGGGCCTCCCGGCGCACCTCGGGGCTGGGGTCCCGCCTCAGGGCCCGCACCTCCATCTCCGTGAGCTCCTTTCCCCCCACGTGGAAGCGGAAGCGGCCCGTGTACTCCGTGTAGAACTGGCTCCAGGCGCTTTTGCCCACCAGCCCCTTGAGGTTTAGGAGTTCCTCCTCCCGCTCCGAAAGGGTGTGGGGGGCGTAGGCCCGCTGCCTCTTCAGGAAGTGGCGGAGGTCCAAAAGGCCCGGGTGGGCAAGGAGGACCTGGAAGGCCTCCTCGGGGAGCTTTCTCAGGGCCACCTCCAGGGGGACGAGGCGGTTTCTTACCTCGGTGAAGCGGTTCCTGACCCGGTCCAAGAGGGCCTTGGCCCCGGGGTCCTGGGTGCGGGTGGCGAAGTGGAGGCTGGCGTAGTTCAGGGGCCTATAGGCGAGCTCTAAGGCCTTCTCGTAGCGGGCGAGGAGGTCCCCTGCTTTCTCCGGGGTGAGGAGGTCCTTGGGGTCCAGGCCCTGGGCCAGGGCCAGGGCGGCCTCGAGGTCTTGGAAAAGCCTGGGGTCCTCGGGGGAGGCGTAGAGGTCGGAAAGGTCCCACTCCATGGGTGGTTAGTATACTGCCTGGGGATGTTGCTGTGCTTTCTGGACGAATCCGGGGACCACATTCTTGGGGGAGGTGATCCCAACTATCCCATCTTTGTGCTGGCGGGGGTGGTGGTGGAGGAGGGCCACTATACCTCCGTGATCCAGCCGGAAATGGAAGAGCTCAAGCGAAGGCTTTTTGGCAGGCCGGACCTGGTTTTGCGCACGGCGGACATAACCCGGAATCGCAACGGGTTTGAGGGTCTTAAAGACCCCGGGTTCCGGGCCAGGTTCTATCGGGAGCTCAACGCCGCAATGCAGCGCTGGGATTACACGGTTTTGAGCGTGGTCGTGGACAAGCGTAGGCTTCTGGAGGTCTACGGAAGTTCTGCTTGGGATCCATACGACCTTTCCCTGGGCTTTTTGGTGGAGCGCCCGGTTTTTCTTTCGGAGGAGCGAAGAGCCAGAGCGAGAATCATTGCCGAAAGCCGCAATGCTAGTCTGGACCAGCGCCTGAGAAGGACTTGGGAAAGTCTTATTGAAAAGGGTACGGATTATGTGCGGGCTCAGAGGTTGCGGGGACGGGTGGAGGGCCTGATTTTCAGGAAGAAGTGGGATAACGAAGCTGGGGTTCAGCCGGCTGACCTGGTGGCGAGTCCTATAGGCCGACGATACTTGGGTAAGCCCGCAAAGGTAGATTGGGGGATTGTCGCCCAAAAGCTCCGCCGAGGGCCTGACGGGTACCTGGGGTATGGTTTAGTGGTGTTTCCAAAAAGGTAGGGCCGGGGACCCGCTACGCAGTTCCCGGCCTGGTAGCTTTACCGTAGCAAAGGAGTGCCATGCTTGTCAAGAAAGCCTTGGTCGTCTACAAGGGCAAGCCCGCTCTGGCGGAGGAAAAGGGGGACCGCTTGGAGCTCACCCTTGAAGGGGGGGAGAGGCTCAAGGTCCGCCCCAAGGATGTGCTCCTCCTCCACCCCGGCCCCGCTAGCCTGGACCTGAGGGTGCTCGAGGGGGAGGAGGAGGCGGCCTGGGAGCTTCTGGAGGGCCAGAGGGTGAGCCTCCGGGAGCTTGCCGAGCTGGTCTATGGCGCCTATACCCCTGAGGCCGCCTATGGGGCCTACCTCCTGGCCCAGAAGGGGGAGAGGTTCGTCTTGGAGGGGGGCGAGGCCCGGGCCCGCACCCGGGAGGAGCTGGCCCTTCTGGAGGAGGCCAGGAGGCGCAAGGAGGAGAGGGAGCGGGCCTTCGGGGAGGCCCTGGGGCGCCTTCGGGAGGGGAGGCCCCTTCTCGAGGACCGCCCCCTTCTCGCCGAGGTGGAGGCCCTGGCCTATGGGGAGCGGCGGGAGAGCCAGGTCCTGAAGGCCCTGGGCCTTCCCGAAACCCCCGAGGCCGCCCACGCCCTTCTCCTGCGCCTTGGGGTTTGGCGGCGGGAAAACCCCCATCCCAGGCGGCTTGGGCTCCCCCTGGCTCCTCCGGACCTCCCCGTACCCCCCCTTCCGGAGGAGGAACGGGTGGACCTCACCCACCTCCTTGCCTTCGCCATCGACGACGAGGGGAGCCAGGACCCGGACGATGCCCTTTACGCCGAAAGGGTGGAGGGGGGCTTCCGCCTCCTGGTGCACGTGGCGGACGTGGCCGCGCTGGTGGCCCCAGGAAGCCCCTTGGACGGGGAGGCCCTCCGCCGGGGGGCCAACCTCTACCTGCCCGAGGGCACGGTGCCCATGCTTCCCCCGGCGGTCACCGAAGCCCTGGGCCTGGGGTTGAAGGAGGTCTCCCCGGCCCTTACCTTTGAACTCCTGGTTTCCGAAGGAGGGGAGCTTCTGGAGGAGAGGGTCTTCCCCTCCTGGGTGCGGGTGGGGCGCCTCACCTACCGGGAGGCCCTAGGGGTGGAGGCCCTCGCCCCCCTCAAGGAGCTGGCGGGGGTTTTCCTCCAGAGGCGCCTGGCCCAAGGGGCCCTGGACCTCAGCCTCCCCGAGGTGAAGGTGCGGGTGGAGGGGGAGGAGATCCGGATCACCCCCCTTCCCCCCTACGCGAGCCGGGTCTGGGTGCGGGAGGCCATGCTCCTTGCGGGCTACGCCGCCGCCCACCTCGCCCTGAGGGAGGGCCTCCCCTTCCCCTTCGCCACCCAGGAGGCCCCCTCCCATCGGGCCGAGGGGGAGGGCCTGGCCGCCATGTGGGAGCAGAGGAAGGCCCTCCGGCGGGCCCAGCTCAAGGCGGTCCCCGCCCCCCACAAGGGCTTAGGCCTTCCCCTTTACGCCCAGGTGACGAGCCCCTTGAGGCGCTACCTGGACCTGGTGGCCCACCAGCAGCTCAGGGCCTGGCTCAAGGGGGAGAGGCCCCTCGCCCAAGGGGAGGTCCTGGAGCGGGTGGGGGCGGCGGAGGCCGTGGCCGACCTGGTGCGGGAGGGGGAGAGGCGGAGCAAGCTCCACTGGACCCTTCTTTACCTGCTGGAGAAGGGGTACGAGGGTCCCGGGGTCCTGGTGGAGAGGCGGGGGGGGCAGGGGGTCTTCCTCCTCCCTGAGCTCGGGCTCAGCGCCCAGGCGGCCCTCTCCCGGCCCCTTCCCCTAAACGCCGAGGCCCGCCTCCGCTTCCTGGAGGCGGACCTGCCTGCCCTCGAGGCCCGCTTCGCCCTGGTCTAGTCCTCCCCCTGAGCCTTGGTGAAGCCGGGCTCGCCGTCAAACTCCTGGAGCTTTTCCAGGTGCATCCAACGGAAGCGGCTGGCCACGCGGCGGACCAGGTCCAGGATCTCTTCGTCCCCTGCCTCCCCCTCCCCCCGGTAGAGGAAGCGGCAGCGGTAGTGGTCCACCAATCCGGTCAGCCCCCCGGTGGGCGGGTAGACCTGGGTGCCCCGGTTGGAGACCATCTTGAGCCGGAAGGGGGTGCCCTCCGCCAACGCCTCCAAGGCCTTCCCCAGGGGCTCGGGCAAGAGGTCGGTCTCCACGAAGACGTCCACCCCCACCACCCGGCGGCTTTTGGGGACGACGGCGGCGATGGCCCCGTCCACCTTGGGCAGGCGGAAGGGCTTGTGTTCCCGCACCCGGGCCCTTTTTGGGATCTTCCCCAGGTTCTGGATGATGGCCTCGGTGTACTCCGTGGTCTTGGCCCCTCGGTCGTAGCCCACCACGTCCCCCGTGAGGACCCGGCCCTCCTCGAGGGTGTAGAGGAGGGCGTTTTCGATGAGGTCAGCGGTGGCGAACTCCTCCAGGTAGCGGAGCATCATCACCGCGGAGAGGAGGACCGCGGTGGGGTTGATGACGTTTTGCCCGGCGTACTTGGGGGCGGAGCCGTGGACGGCCTCAAAGATGGCCACCTCGTCCCCGATGTTGGCCGAGGGGGCGAAGCCCAGGCCGCCGATGAGCCCCGAGGTGAGGTCCGAGAGGATGTCCCCGTTCATGTTGGTGGTGACGATCACCTCAAACTGCTCGGGCCTCTTCACGAGCTGGTGGGCGGCGTTGTCCACGATGATGTGGTGGGCCTCGATCCCGGGGTAGTCCTGGGCCACCTTTTCAAAGGCCCGCTTCAGGGTCCCTTCGGAGAGCTTCATGATGTTGGACTTGGTGGCGCAGTGGACCCTCTTCCGACCCTCGGCCCGGACCAACTCAAAGGCGAAGCGGGCGATCTTCTCCGAGCCCTTCCAGGAGATGAGCTTCAGGGTCTGGGCCACGCCGGGGGTCTGCATGTGCTCAATCCCGGCGTAAAGGTCCTCCACGTTCTCCCGCACCACCACGAGGTCTATCCCCCGGCCCGCGTAGGGGGTGGGGACGTTGGGAAACTCTCGCACGGGGCGCACGTTGGCGTAGGTTTCAAAGAGCTTCCTCAGGGTGACGTTGGCGCTCTTCTCCCCATAGCCCACCGGGGTCTCCAGGGGACCCTTAAGGGCCACCCGGGTCTTGCCGATGGACTCCACGGTCTCCTGGGGAACCCCAGAGGCGATGCCCTTCTTGAAGACGCTGGCCCCCGCCTCTCGTACCTCGTAGGCTAGGGGAGCTTTGGCCGCCTCTAATACCTTCAGGGTGGCCTCCACGCACTCGGGGCCGACGCCGTCTCCGGGGATCACGGTGATGAGCTTGCGCCCGTCCTCGAGGACGTGCATCTTCTTGCCGGTTTCCGTGGTGATCAAGGGCATGGCCTCACCTCCTGGGGTAGGGACACCCTCTTTTACACTACACCACGTCGAAGGCCTGGTAGACTCAGGGCGTGGCCCGGGCCATCGTGGTGGGGGCAGGGATCCTAGGCGCGGCCTCGGCCTACCGCCTGGCGGAGGCGGGGCTAGGGGTCCTGGTCCTAGAGAAGGAGGCCACCTTCGCCCAAGGGTCCACGGGCAGGAGCGCCGCAGGGGTAAGGGTGCAGTTCTCCGAGCCCCTCAACATCCTCCTCTCCTACCACTCCATCCTGGAATACCAGGGGATCCCCGAGGCGGGCTACCGGCCCATCGGCTACCTCTTCCTGGTCCCCGAGGCCCTGGCCGGGGATCAGGAGGAGGCCTTGAGGACGCAAAGGTCCCTGGGGGTCCCCGTGGAGCGGCTCACCCTGGGGGAGGCCAGGGAGAAGGTGCCCTTCAGGGAGGAGGGCCTCGCCTTCGCCACCTTTGGCCCCATGGACGGGGTCATGGACCCCCACGGGGCCACGGCCTTTTACCTCAGGGAGGCCAGGCGGCTTGGGGCCGAGGTGCGCTTCTCCGAACCCCTTCTCTTCGCTGAGCGCCGAGGGGGCCTGTGGCGGGTGGAGACCCCCAAGGGGTGGTACGAGGCCCCCTTCCTTCTCCTCTGCACGGGGGCCTGGACGGGGGAAGTGGGGAAGACGCTTGGCCTGGAGATCCCCATCTGGCCCGTGCGGCGCATGGTCTTTGCCACCGCCCCCGCGCCCTTCCCCCACGCCTTTCCCCTCACCGTTGACCTGGGGACGGGCTTCTACCTGCGCTCCGAGGGAAGGCGCCTCCTTTTTGGCCGCTCCAACCCCCATGAGCCCCCCGGCTTCCGGGAGGGCATGGATTGGGCCTGGCTGGGGCCCACCCTCGAGGCGGGCCTCGCCCGCTTTCCCTTCCTAGAGGGGCTTTCCCTAGACCGGAGGGCCAGCTGGTGGGGCTACTACGAGGTCACCCCGGACCACAACCCCATCCTGGGCTTCGTGGGGGAGGGGCTTCTTTTGGCGGCGGGCTTTTCCGGCCACGGGGTGCAGCAAGCGGCCATGGTGGGCCGCTTGCTGGCGGAGGAGGTCCTTTTCGGCCGGGCCAAGAGCCTGGACATCACGCCCTTTCGCCTGGAGCGCTTCCATAGGGGAAGCCTCATCGGGGAGCGGAGCATTGTCTAGGTCCACCCCTTCGGCCGGGCCTGCGCGGGCGAGGAGGGGGACGTCTGGGGCGGGATGGGCATCGGGTTGAACCTTGACCCTTAGCCCCTTCTCTCCTATGATGGGCTTTGCCTGGCGCTGGGCGGCGTAGCTCAGGTGGTCAGAGCACACGACTCATAATCGTGGTGTCGTGGGTTCGAGTCCCACCGCCGCCACCAGGGGGGATGGGAAAGGGCATAAGGGCCCTTTCCCATCGTCTTTTTCGCCGTTTGGGCCGTCCTGGGGTACAGGGGCCGGAAGGGGGGCGAAAAGGTCCCTCCGTGTGCTACCCCATAACTCCGGTCCGGCCATCCTGGGCAAGACCCGGCTCCGAACGGGCTTGTGGACCAGCGAGATGGGGTTCGCCCGGGCCACCGGGCCCCAGGGGGGAGCGGGCTTCTCCCGCTCCGACCGGACCCAACGGACTGCCCTTCGGCGTATCCTCCTTCGTCCCCCGCATGGGCGCGCACCTGCCGAGGGCGCCCAGGGGGCCTACCCCACGGCGGCCTCGAGGGTCGCGGGCGGAGCCCGTAGCCTGTGGCTGAGGCCGTGGACCCGGTGGCCGTGAACCAGGGGGATGGGTTTGAAGTCCACCCCTTGCAGAAGGCCTTTTGCCCCGGAGAGGTGCACCGCCGGGCGGGCCCTTTGGAGGACCCTGGGAGGACCCTGCAGAAAGGGGAGGGGTGGGGCAAGGAGGGGGCCTTGGGTAGCCTGGGTGGGCAGGTGGCCCCAAGGTGCGCGTTCGCGCGGCTTAACGAGGCCCTGTGCGCCGGGGTGGTAGGTTGGCCGAAGGCCATGTTCTGGGGGTGGTTGCCCCCTAGACGCATAGCACTCCCTCCTTTCTCACACCCCAGGAGCCCAGATCAAGTGGCATGCGAAGGAGTGGGAGGAAAGCGCGCAAGCTAGGGTGATCTTCCCGGCGGCGCTAAGGCTCACCCTTGCCCCCCACGGTAGCCCAGGGGTTTTGGGCGGCCAAGGAGGTAGCCCTGCCCCAAGGTGAACCCCAGGCCCCGCAGGTAGGCCAGGGTGGCCTCGTCCTCTATCCCCTCGGCCACGGCAGCGAGCCCCAAGGCCTGGGCCAGGGCCAAGACGGCGGCCACCAGCCGGGCGGGGGGACTTTGGGGGTCCGGGGGGCTTCCCAGGGCCTTTGTAAAGGCCTGGCCCAGCTTGAGCCCGTCCACGGGGAGGGCTGCCAGGCGCTCCAGGCTGGAGTATCCGGTGCCGAAGTCGTCCAGGAAGACCCTAACCCCAAGCCTCCGTAAGGCCCGTACGGTTTCTGTGGCGTCCCGCCCCCTTTCGTCGGGGATCAGGGCGGTTTCCGTGACCTCCAGAACCAGGGCTTCCGGGGGGCAGTCCGCCTCCTCCAAGGCCTGGGCCACCAGGCTGGGATAGCTGGGATGGAGGAGCTCCTGGGGGCTCACGTTCACGTGCACGGGGAGGCCGTGGCGGGAGTGCTCCCGGCAGGCGCGGCGCAGGACCCAGGCCCCGAGCTCAGGCATGAGGCGGTGCCGCTCCGCAATGGGGATGAACTCCTTCGGGGAGGCCTCGGGCCAGCGGATCAGGGCCTCGAGGGCCACAGGCCTTCCCGTGCCCAGGTCCACAAGGGGCTGGTAGAAGAGGGTAAGCCCCTCTTCTTCCCGGGCCAGGGCCTCCCGCAGGGCCTCCACCAGGGCCATCTCCCGGCGCAAGGCCTCCTGGAACTTGGGCTCGTAGAAGGCCAGGCGGTCCTTGCCCTCGCCCTTGGCCCGGTAGAGGGCCAGGTCGGCCCGCTGCAGGAGTTCCCCAGGGGAGAGCCCCCCTTCACCCAGGGCGATGCCGATGGAGGTGGTGAGGCGGTAGACCCGCTCGCCCAGAGGCAGGGGAAGGCGCACCACCTCCAGAAGCCTTTCCGCCACCTGGATGGCCTCCTCCGCCCTGCGGATTCCCGTGAGGAGGACCAGAAACTCGTCCCCGCCCTGGCGGGCCACCAGGTCCCGGGGCCTCAGGGCGGCGCGGAGCCGAGCGCCGATGGCGCGGATGACCTCGTCCCCAAGGGCGTGGCCCTCCAGGTCGTTCACCAGCTTCAGCCCGTCCAGGTCCAGGTACAGCACGGCCAGCCTGGGGTCCTCCTTGAGGGCCTGGGCCAGCTTCTCCAGGAAGAAGAGGCGGTTGGGCAGGCCGGTCAAGGGGTCGTGGTAGGCCAGGTGGGTTAGCCGCCCCTCCAGCTCCAGCCGCCTCAGGAGGAGGCCCAGCTGGCTGGCGAAGGCCTGGGCCAACTCCAGGTCCAAGGGGGCGAAGGCATCCTCCCTTTCCAGGTTGTCCAGGTACAAGAAGGCCTTGCGCTCCCCGGAGAGGTAGACGGGCACGGCCAGGACGGCCCGAATCTCCCTCACCCGCCTCGCTCCCTCCATCACCTCCTTCCGTTTGGGGTCCAGGCCCTGGTTGAAGCGCTCCAGGTCCCCTTGGGTGAAGACCTGGGCCTCCTTGTGCCCCGTGAGGGAGAGGGGCTCTTCTGGGTGAAGGCGGATCTGGCGCAGCGCCTCCAGGTCGTACCCCTTGGCGGCCACGAAGTGGTAGTAGCCGTCCTCCTTGAGCACGGTGACGCTCCCCGCCTGGGCTGCGGGCACTGTGTCCAAGGCGGCCTCGAGGATGAGGCTGAAGACCGAGTCGGAAAACCCCTCGGCCATTAGGGTCTCGTAGACCCGGAGGAGGTTCTTGCGGAAGGCGCTCCAGCGGGCCTCCTGATCCTGGGCGCGAAGGCGTTCCCTGAGGTCCAGGCCCAAGGCCAGGATCTCCAGGGCCTCCCCTCCCGGGCCAGGCACGGCCAGGAGGGTCCACTCCGCCGGGGCTTCCCCAGAGGTGGTGGCCATGATGGGCCGCCCAGGCTGGGCCAAGGCCTCTTCCAGGGGGAAGGGGACCCTTTGAGGGAAGGCCCCCTTGAAGGCCGCGTTAGTCCAGAGGAGCCTGCCTTCTGGGTCCAGCCGGGCCACGTAGAAGGGGGAAATCTCCAGGAGGCGCTCCGTAAAGCGGTGGACCTCAAAGAGTTCCAGGGTGCGGGCCAGGACCTCGGCTACCCCCCGGAGGAGGCCCTCCTCCTCGGGGGTGAAGGCCCTTTCCCGCTCGCAATCGTCTACCCCTAGGAAGCCCCAAGGCCTGCTCTCCACCCAGATGGGGACCGCCAGGAGGCTTTGGATCTCCTGGGCTTGGAGGAGGGGCCTTTCCTCCTCAGGGAAGGAGCGCACCGGTCCCCCGATGGCCTGGTCCCGCAGAAAGGCCTCCAGCCAGCGGCCGTAGCCCGCCTCCCGCATGGGCACGTTCTGGAGGCTCGGGTTTTGGATCTGGGGGGTCACTCCGGGGCCCGCCCACTCCGCCAGCTGGGAGGTGTACCAGCGCCCCTCCCGCTCCTCCAGGCGGAAGAGGTAGGCGCGGTGGGCCTCTAGGGCTTCGGCCAGGGCCCCAAGGGCCTCGGGAAGCCCCGAGAGGCCCCGCCGCAGGAGGGATAGGACAGGGGCGGACCACGGGAGGATCTGGGCCCGGTCCATGACCGAATCCCCTCTAGTCTACACCCTAAGGGGTCGGGGTTCTAGGGAGCTCCGGGCAGGCCCACCTCGAGGCGCACCCGGCCTCCCGGGGATACCTCCAGGGTAAAGGTCAGTCCCCCCCGGCCAGAGAAGACGTGCCTGCCCGCCTGGAGCGGGAAAGAGGCCAGGAAGGCCTGGCCTTCCACCTCCACCCGAAGCTCCCACCGGGTGTTGGCCACGAGCCTTAGGGTGTGGACCCCGGGCCCAAGCTCCAGGGTGGGGACCAAGGGCCCTCCCGCCTCCGCCAGGCGGAGCCCCACCACCGCGGGGATGCGGATGCCCACGCCCACGCTGGCGGCGCTTTGGGCCAGGGCCACGCCCCCTACGAGGATCAAGAGGGCTAGGATCCACGGCCGCATGCCCACCTCCTTGGGGGAGGTGGCGCAAGGGTCGGCGGCATAGCCGAGCTATGGCGTCCGGCCGGTTGCGCCACTGGCTCCACCCGTCCCAGGCGCCCAGATTGCAGGACGGGCTTCCTCGCCTCCGAGGTGCCTGTGGGAACTTTACCGTCCCTAGCTCAAGGGTACACCCCGAAAGGGGTTTGGGCAAGGGGTTCAGGCGAGGACCGTGACCCCCTGGGCCTTGGCCCCGTACATGCGGGTGTCGGCGACAGAAAGGAGCTCGTCTGGGCTTTGCCCGTCCTCGGGGTAGCTGGCGAGCCCGATGTTCACCCCTAGGCAAAGGCCCTCCAGACAGATTTTCTCAATGGCCCGGGCGTAGCGGAAGGCGGCCCTGATGGCCCCCTCCCTCCCCGTGTGAGGGAAGAGGGCGGCGAACTCGTCGCCCCCCCAACGGAAGACCCGGTCCCCGTTGCGACGTTCTTTGGAGAGGGCCTGGGCCACGCGGATGAGGGCCAGGTCCCCTTGGGCATGGCCCAGGCGGTCGTTGATGGCTTTGAAGCCCTTGAGGTCCAAGACGGCCAGGGAGAGGGGGTAGCCGTAGCGCTCGGCCCGCCTTAGCTCCTCCAGGAAGGCCCTGTCAAAGGCCCGGCGGTTGGGGAGGCCCGTGAGGGGGTCGGTGAAGGCGGCCTCCTCCAGGAGCCTCCGGGTCCTGGCCTCGTGGAGGAGGGTGGCCAGGGGGGCGGCGAAGAAGCGGGCGGCCTCGAGGCTGTCCTCCCCGAAGGCCCGGGGATCGTGGAGGTTGTCCAGATTGAGGTAGGCGAGCACCTCCCCCTTGTAGGGGATGGGGAGGCAGAGGTTGGCCTGGATCTCCCGGGCCCTTCCCGCAGCGTCCATAACCTCGGGCGGGGCGGTCTGGTGGCTGATCTCGGCGATGGGACGGGCCTCGGCGCTGAGGATCCTGGGCTCCCCCCTCCTGGCCCCCTCCTGGTCCAAGCCGTACCAGAGGAGCTGGCCCTCCGCGCTAAAGGCCACCTCCCGGAGCCTTTCCAGGTCGTACCCCGCCGTCGCCCGGTAGCGGTAGGTCCCCTCCTCCAGGACAAGGAGGCTTCCCGCCTCTGCCCCTGGAACCTGGCGGATGGCCTCCTCTAGGACCTCCTGGTAGAGTCCCTCCGGGGGCCTTTCCAAAAGCTCCAGGAAGAGGCGGTTCACCGCCTGGTGCCGGGCCTTCTCCTGGAGGCGTTCAAGCCCCAGGGCCAGGGTGCGGCAGGCGGAGAGGAGGAGGTCCACCTCCGCCCTGCGCCAGGGGCGCGCCTCCCGCTGGCCCAGGACCAGGACCCTCCGGCTTCTCGGGGCGCCCGGGGAGGGAACGGGCAGGGCGGCGAGGGTGCGCCAGTCCAGGGCCTGGAGGGCAGGAACCCCCTGGCTTTCCTCGGCGTAGCGGGCGGTGAAGAGGGGGCTTCCCGTCTCGTAGACCCGCCAGGCCAGGCCCACGCCGTAGGGAAGGCCCTCCTCTAGGACCCGCTTCAGGCTTTCCTCCTCCACCCCGAAGTGGGCCAGGGCCCCCATCCGTCCCCCCCGGGCCTCCCAGAGGGCCCCAGCCTGAAGGCCCAAGGCGGTCACCAGGAAGGCCAGGGCCTTCTGCGCCCCTTCCCCCAGGGTCTTGGCGCTTTGCAGCTTCTCTGAAAGCCCGGCCAGGAGGGCCCTTTCCTGCAGGTCCGCCAGACGGTCCAGGTGGAGGCTCGCCGCCTGGGCGAAGCGGATCAGGCCTTCCACCTCCTCGGGGAGGAAGGGCCCGGGGCGTTCCAGGTTGAGGACGGCCACCACCTCCCCCCTCTCCCAAAGGGGCAGGGCCAGCTCGGAGAGGGTGGGGATGGCGGGGTCTGGGATGTAGCTGGGTTCCTTCCTCACGTCGGGGATGTGGAGGGGTTGGCCTTCCCGGTAGGCCCGGCCCACCACGCCGCTATCGGGGATCCAGGAGAGGCTCATGGGGGGATGGGCCGCAAGGAGGTTAAGGCCCCCGGGGGCGGGGACCCAGACCCCCACGTGCCCTCCCTCCCCTAGGGCGGCCAGGCGCTCCGGAAGGCTTTGGAGGAGGGCCTCCCGGCCTTCGGCCTGGGGGAGGGCCTCGAGGGCCATGGCGATGAGGCGCAGGCTCCTGGCCAGGGCCTTGGCCCTCCGGTGGGCCCGCCTGAGGCTTTCCCCCACCCCGTGGGCCAGGAGGGCGGAGAGGAGGAGGAGGGCCAGGGCCACCAGGTTGAAGCCGGGAAAATAGAGGAGGATGAGGGTGGCGGGAAGGATGGCCAGGAGTCCCCAGGGAAGGCCGTAGAGGCTAGCCACGAGGGCCACGGAGACCATAAACCAGGGGAGGATGTGGGCGCTAGCGTAGCCCAGAAGCCCCATCAGCACCCCCACCAGGAAGGAGGCCAGAGCGATGGCCGGATAGGATATAGACATCCGGCTTATTCTATGCTGCCCCGCCCCTGGCCCGGTCCCTGCTCCCCCCTGGGCCGGTGGCGACGCCCCTCCCCGAGGGGTTGGGCCCGCCTCCTGGTCGGGCTCCGGGACCCCCCTAAGGGGTGGGGGCCAGGGCCAGGTGGGCCAGGGCCCGGCTTGCTGCCCTCTTCCCCGAGCGCACCACCTCGGGGAGGCCCACCCCCTCCAGGTAGTTCCCCGCCAGGAAGACCCCCGGGGCCTTCAGGAGGGCCATCTCCAGGCGGCCAAGCCGCTCCAGGTGGCCCACCTGGTAGGCGGGCATCCCCTCGGGGAAGCGGAAGACGAAGGTGTGGCTGGGGCGCACCTCCCGACCCAGGAAGCGGCGGAGGTCCTCCAGGGCGACCTTGGCCAGCTCGGCCTCCGCAAGCCGGGCCGCCTCCCCGGAGAGGTAGGCCCGGACCAGGCTATGCCCCTCGGGGGCCCGCCCCGGCCACTTCTGGTGGGCCCAGGTGAAGCCCCTGACCCGAAAGCCCTCCCCCTTTGCGATGAGGAGGCCGTGGCCCACCACGGGTAGGGGTTCGGGGAAGGCCAGGCTCACCGTGGCTGCCTGGGTGTGGGGGATGCCCTTTAGAAGGGCGGTGGCCTCGGGGAGGAAGGGCCTGAGGAGGGCTGCCGCCTGGGGGGCGGGGGTGGCGAGGATCACCGCCTCCGCCTCCAGGGCCCCCTTGGGGGTGTGGAGGCGGTACCGGCTCCCCACGGGCTCCACCCCCACCACCGGGGAGAGGAGGCGGACCCTTTCCCCCAGGGCCTCGGCCATCCTTTGGGTGAGGGCGGAAAGCCCCTTGGGGAAGGAGAAGAAGAGGCTTCCCCCCTCCCGGCTTCCCCGGGCCTTCCTCGCCCGCATGGCCCCCAGGAGGAGGCTCCGGTGCCCCTTTTCCAGCTCCAGGAGCTGGGGGAAGGCGGCCTTCATGGAAAGCCCCTCGGGCTCGCCCCCGTAGATTCCCCCCGCCAGGGGGGCCACCAGGGCAGCGTAGACCTCGGGGCCCAGGCGGCGCTCCACGAACTCCCTTAGGCTCTCGTCCTCCTTCTTCCCCCGGGGAAGCACGAGGTCCATAAGGGCCCGGAGCTTCCCGGAGAGGGAGAGGAGCGGGGTCCTGGCCAGGGCCTTGAGGTCCCCGGGGATCACCTGCATGAGCCCCTCGGGGAGGGGATGGGCCCTTCCCCCCTTCAGGATGAGGGCCGAGGGCTTTTGCGGCAGGGTGCCGATGGACTCCAGGCCAAACCTTTGGGCCAGCTCCAGGACCTCCCCTTTGTAGCGGACGCTGGCGTCGGGCCCCCCCTCCACCAGGAACCCTCCCTGTCCCAGGGTGCGCACCTTGCCCCCAAGCCTGGGGGCCGCCTCCAGGAGGAGGAAGTCCACCCCGGCCTCCCCCAGGGCCAAGGCGGCGGCAAGCCCCGCCCACCCTCCGCCGATCACAACGGCCTGAGCCACGCGGCCTCCACCAGGTCCTTGAGGACCTGGATGTAGTCCAGATCGGCGTTGAGGCTCCGGGCCCGGAGGAGGCGCAGCCCCACCTCCCCTGCCGTGGCCTGGGCCTCGAGGTCCAGGTCGTAGTAGACCTCCAGGTGGTCGGCGGGGAAGCCCACCGCCTGGACCACGGCCTCCTCAAAGCCCTGTTCCCTAAGCTCCCGCAAAAGCTCGTTGATGTCGGGGCCAAGCCAGGGCTCGGGGGTCCTTCCCGCCGACTGGTAGGCCACGAAGTGGCGGGGCAGGGAGAGCCTCTTGGCGATGAGCTCCGCCGTCCTTTCCACCTGCCTGGGGTAGGGGTCCCCCCGCTCCACGGCGGGGAGGGGGATGGAGTGGGCGGTGAAGACGTAAGCGGCCCGCCTGGGGTCCTTGAGCCGCCAGATGGCCTCCTCCAGCCGCCGGGCGTAGGCGGCGATGAGGCCCGGGTGGGCCTCGTAGCTCTCCACCCAGAGGAAGTCTATGGGCTCGGGGAGGGCCTTGAGGGCGGCCTCCACCTTCTCCTGGTACTCGGCCACGCTCCTTAGGGAGTAGTGGGGGGCGGCCACGATGGCCACCGCCCGCCGCACCCCGTCCTCGTGCATGGCGGCCACGGCCTCCCCGATGGAGGGGAGCCAGTGCTTGGTGCCCACGTAGACCCGGGCTGGGCCCTGGGGGGTGCGGGGGCCGAAGGGGCCTTGGAGGCGCTTGGGGTAGGGGGGGGCCTCGAGGTTCAAAAGGGCCTGGAGGCGCATGGCCTGGACCAGGGTGATCTCGTTCAAAGGGCTTTTGCCGATCGCCTCGTAGCGCCCGGAGAGCTCCTCCAAAAGCTCCTCCGGCGGAGGCTTGCCCCGGCGGATGTCCGTGTAGTAGGGGGCGATCTCCTCGGGAATGTAGGGGGTGCCGTAAGCCATCAGGAGCACGTTCACGCCGCTACCTCCTTCACGAGTTCTACCACGTAGGCCACGTGGGCGTGTGGAGTTCCGGGCAGGATCCCGTGGCCCAGGTTGAAGATGTGCCCCGCTCGGCCGGCGTTCTCCTCCAGGATGCGCCTCACCTCCCGCCTTATCACCTCCTTGGGGGCGAAGAGGACGGCGGGGTCCAGGTTGCCCTGGACCGGGGTCCTCCCCAAGACCTCCCGGGCCCAGGGGAGGGGGGTGTGGTGGTCCAGGCCCAGGACGTCCCCCCCTGCCTCCCGCATCTCCTGGAGGAAGCCCATGGTGCCCACGCCGAAGTGGATGACCGGGACCCCTAGGGGCTTCAGGGCCTGGAAGAGCCTCCCCATGTGGGGCTTCACGTAGCGGCGGTAGTCCGCGGGGGAAAGCGCCCCCACCCAGGAGTCAAAGACCTGGAGGAGGTCGGCCCCCGCCTCCGCCTGGGCCCTCAGGTAGCGGGCCATGGCCTCGGTGAGCTTTTCCATGAGCTGGTGCCACAGGGCCTCTTCCCGGTACATGAAGCCTTTGACCTCCAAGAAGCGGCGGCTTGGCCCCCCCTCCACGAGGTAGCTCGCCAGGGTGAAGGGGGCCCCGGCGAAGCCGATGAGGGGGACCTCCAGCTCCTTCTTTAGGAGGCGGATGGCCTCCAGGACGAAGGGCACGTCCTCCTCCGGTTCCAGGGGCCTCAGGGCCTCCACCCCTTCCCGGTCCCGGATGGGGCGGTGGATCACGGGCCCCTTGCCCTCCACCAGGTCCAGGTCCACCCCCATGCCGTAAAGGGGGGTGGTGATGTCGGCGAAGAGGATGGCGGCGTCCACCCCAAGCTCCCGCACGGGCAGCAGGGTGACCTCCGCCGCCACCTCGGGGTTCTGCACGATCTCGGGCAGGGTGTAGCGCTTCCGGATCTCCTGGTAGGACTTCTGGTAGCGGCCCGCCTGGCGCATGAACCAGACGGGGGGCCTGGGGGTGGGCTCCCCCCGGGCCGCCCGCAGGATGAGGTCGTTCACGCCCTCCATGCTAGCATGGGGCATGCGCGCCCTTTTTTTGGCCCTGGCCCTGGGCCTTCCCGCCCTGGCCCAGGAGGACCCCGTGGTGGCCCAGGTGGGGGAGGAGGCCGTCACCCGAAGCCAGTTTGACCTCCGCTTCGGCCTCTTCGCCAAGGGCGCCCTGAGGCAGCTCGGCCTCTCCGAGTCGGAGGAAACCCTCAGCCTCCTGGCCCAGTACCGGGCCCCCTACCTCGAGGCCCTGGCGGAGGAGCGGGCCCTCCTTCAGGTGGCCCGGGCCCAGGGCTTTTGGCCCCGCCCCGACCGGGTGGAGGCCCGGGTGGGGGAGCTCAAGGCTGCCTTCCCCAGCGAGGAGGCCCTCCTTTCGGCCCTCAAGGGGGCGGGGGTGCCGGACCTCCCCGCCTACCGTGCCCTCCTGAGCGAGGCCATGGCCCTGGAGGCCCTCGAGGGCCACTACCAGGCCAAGCTGGCTGTGTCCCCTGCCGCCCTCAAAATCCTCTGGCTCCTTTCCCCGGAGTACCGGCACGGGACCCTCTACTGCGCCCGGCACATCCTCCTGCCCACCCTGGAGGAGGCCGAGGCTGCCCTGGCCCGCCTGAATGGGGGAGAGGCCTTCGCCAAGGTGGCCCAGGAGGTTTCCCAGGACCCGGGCTCCAAGGAGGCGGGTGGGGACCTGGGGTGCGAGCCCGAGGGCACCTACATCCCCGCTTTTGAAAGGGCCCTCCTCCTGAGGCCCGGCCAGGTTTCCGCTCCGGTGAAGACCGAGTACGGCTTCCACCTGATCCTCCTGGAAAGGGTTCTCCCCCCGGGCCGCTACCCCTTGGAGCAGGTGGCCCCCGAGTTGGAAAGGTTCCTGAAGGCCAAGGCCTGGGAGAAGTTGGCCCAGGCCCTCGTCCGCTCCATCCCCATTCGGCTCTTTCCCGAGCGCCTACGCCTATAGGGTGAGGAGGAGGGCCTCGTCCCCCCTGGGGTTTTGGGCCAGGCGAAGGGCCTCCCCGGGGGCGTAGATCCCGCTTTGCCCCTCAAAGGAAAAGGAGAGGATCCTGCCGTTCAGCATGGGGTTGAGAAGGATTTTGAGGTTCTCCCGGCCTAGAAGCCTCTCCCGGGCCGAGGCCAGCCAGACCTCCCCCTCCTTCCGGCCCGGGTCCCAGGGCCAGGGCCTCTCCCAGGAGGCGGGGTTGGCGGAGGGTTGGAGGAGGACCTCCGCCCCCAGGGCGTCCAGGCGAGAGAGGTGCTTCTCAAAAAAGCCGTCCAGGCAGATCAGGAGGCCCACCCGCCCGGCCCGGGTTTCCACCAGATGGGGGCCGAAGCGCCCGGGCCTCAGCCAGCGCTCGGGAGGCGTGCGTTCCATCTTCGGCACCTGGGCCAGGAGGCGGCCCTCGGGGTTATAGAAGAGGGCCAGGTTTTGGAAGAGGAAGGTGCGGGCAAACCGCCCCCGGGAAAGCTCCTCCTCGTAGGGAGGGGAGAGGAGGGTGCCTGAAAGGAGGTAGGTGCCAAAGGCCCGGGCGGCCTCGGCCATGACCCGGTGGAAGACCCCGTAGGCCCGCCGGGCCCGCCGCCAAGGGAGGAGGGGGTCCCGGAGGAGTTCCATTGGGCGGAACTCCCCCCCCAGGTGGAGGAGGAGGGGGAGGCCGAAGAGCTCGGGGAAGGCGGCGAGCCTGGGGGCTGGGGTGCCTTCCAGGGGCTTGAGGAGGGCGAAGACCCGCTCCCGGAAGGCCCCCTCCGTGCAGTAGGCCTCCGGCCTGGCCTCGGCCTGGACCGCCAAGAAGGTGCGGAAGGGCACGCCCTAGAGTTTACAGGTTCTGGACCACGATGTAGGCCCCCATTCCCACCAGGAAGAGGGCGAAGCCCCGCTTCAAGGCCTCCTGGGGAAGCCTCAGGGCCAGCCTCCCTCCAAGGAGGCTTCCCAAGGCCCCTGCCAGGATGAAAAGCCCAGCGGTGGAGAGGTTCACGGAAAGCCCTAGGGCGGGGAGGAGGTGGAGGTAGGCGTAGAAGCCGACGAAGGACTTTATGGCGATGATGAGGAGGCTGGTGCCCACGGCCAGGTGCATGGGAAGCCCTCCCAGGAGGACCAGGGCGGGCACGATCAAAAAGCCCCCGCCCACGCCCACGAAGCCGGTGAGGGCCCCCACCGCCGTCCCCTCGAGGACGATCTTCCAAGCCTGGCGCTTGTGGGAGGCGGGCCGCAAGGGGGCAGGCCGGGCCATGAAGTAGGCGGCCAGGAGCATGACCAGGGCGAAGGTGAGGAGCTGGGTCTCCCCGGAGACGAACTGGGAGAGCCAGGCCCCCAGGTAGGTCCCCGCCATGCCGGGAAGCCCGAAGAGGAGGACGTTGCGCCAGCTCACCAGGTCCCTCAGGGCGTAGGGGATGGCTCCCAGGAGGGCGATCCCCCCCACGATGAGGAGGCTTTCGGCGATGGCCTGCTTGGGGGGTACCTCCAGGAGGTAGACCAGCACGGGTACGGTGAGGATGGACCCCCCCGAGCCCAATAGCCCCAGGGAAAGGCCGATGAGGAGGGCGCCGAGAAGGGCCAGGGTCATCGCTCAATGGGGAGGCCAGAGGCCATCCAGGCGTGGGTGCCCCCCTCCAGGTTGTAGACCCTCTCCCCGGGGAAGCCCTGGGCCACCAGGAAGTCGGCAGCCACCCCCGAGCGGTTCCCCGAGTTGCAGACGAGGAGAATGGGGCGGTCCTTGGGAAGCTCCGAAAGCCTCTGGGGCAGGCTGGAGAGGGGGATGTTGATGGCCCCCGGCAGGTGGCCCTCCCCGTACTCCCAGGCCTCGCGCACGTCCACCACCAAGGCCTCCCCCAGGAGGGTCTGGGCCTCGTGGGGGCCCACCTCCTGGAAGGGGGTGGCCCCATAGCCCACCTCCACCGGGGTGGTGTCCACGGGGAGGCCCGCCCGGTACCATTGGACGATGCCCCCCTCGAGGTTCAGCACCTGGTCGTAGCCCAAGGAGGCCAGCCAAGCCGCCGCCTGCCAGGAGCGGTTCCCCGTGCGGCAGTAGAGGACCACGGGCCGGTCCTTGGGGATCTCCCCGTAGCGGGCCATGAACTCGGAGAGGGGGAGGAGGGAGGCCTTGGGGATGCGGGCCTGGGCGTACTCCTCCACCTCCCGCACGTCAATGAAGGGCACGCCCTCGTCGTAGAGGCGCTTGGCCTCCTCGGGGGAGAGGTTCTGGACCTGGGTCTCGTACATGGCGCTGTCTCCTTTGGTGTTAGGCCTCCACCAGCTCCTCGCCCTTCACCACGGGGAAGCCCGCCTCCCGCCAGGCCCGGATTCCCCCGGTGAGGTTCAGGGCGTTCCTAAAGCCGTGGGCGAGGAGGGCGGAGATGGCGGTGCTGGAGCGGTCCCCGCCCACGCAGTGGACGATGAGGGGCCGGTCCTTGGGCAGGCGGTCCAGGTGGGCCAGCACCCGGCCCGCGTGGAGGTTCAGGGCCCCGGGGATGTGCCCCGAGAGGTACTCGTCCCGGGCCCGCACGTCCAGGATGAGGGCCTTCCCCGACTCCCAGAGCTCCTTGGCCTCCTTGACGGTGATCTGGGGGACGGTTTCCAGCTCGCCCTCAGCGTAGCCCTGGAGGCTTGGGATATAGCCCACCACCTCGTCCAGGCCGATGCGGATGAGGGCCCGGGTCAGCTCCTCCACCTCCGAGGGATGGGCCAGGAGGATGAGGGGCCGGTCGTAGGGGAGGAGCCAGCCCGCCCAGGTGGAGAAGTTCTTCCCGGCGGGGAGGTTGACGCTCCCCGGGATGTGCCCCCCGGCGAAGGCGAACTTGTCCCGGGTGTCCACCAGGATGGCCCCTTGGGCCAGGTGGCGGTCAAACTGGGCCTTGGTGAGGCGGCCCGGGTGGGGGATACCCCCCAGGATGGGCATCCCGTCCCGGTTCAGGCGCTTCATCTCCTTGAAGTAGGTGGGGGCCTCGGGCTGGCCCTCCAGGAGGGCCTTCACAAACCCCTCCTCATCGTCCCTTTCCAGGTACTCCGCCCACCAGGCGTGGCGGCGCTCGTAGCCCACGGTGGTGGCGGGGAGGGCCCCCAGGGCCTTGCCGCAGGCGGAGCCCGCCCCGTGCCCAGGCCAGACCTGGACGTGGTCGGGGAGGGTCAGGAACTTCTCCTTGAGGCTACGGAACAGGCGCCGGGCCCCGGGGATGGCGGTGCCCTTGAGGCCCGCCGCCTCCTCCAGGAGGTCGGGCCGCCCCACGTCCCCCACGAAGACGAAGTCCCCGGTGAGGAAGAGGAGGGGTTCCTCCGTCACCGCCCCGTCGGCCACCAGGAAGGAGAGGTGCTCGGGGGTGTGGCCGGGGGTGTGGACCGCCCTCACCCGGATGTTCCCCACCCTAAACTCGTCCCCGTCCTTGAGGAGGACGTAGGAGAAGCCCTCGAGGCCCCCGTACTTCCAGTTCTCGTCCCCCTCGTCGGAGAGGTAGAGGGTGGCCCCCGTGGCCCTGGCCAGCTCCCGGGCCCCGGAGAGGTAGTCGGCGTGGATGTGGGTTTCGGCGATGGCGGTGATGCGGAGGCCCAGGCTCTCCGCCAGCTCCAGGTAGGTGTCCACGTCCCGCTTGGGGTCCACCACCAAGGCCTCCCCGGTGGCAGCGCAACCCAGGAGGTAGCTCATCTGGGCCAAGCCTTCTTCGTAGATCTGCCGAAAGACCATGGTTTTCCCTCCCTGCTGGGACCTTTGTCCCTAACGGGCCTCAATATACCCTACCGGGGTAAGGGGTGTCAAGACCGGGGTCGCCCGCCAGGGGTCTAGGGCCCCCGATGCCTCGCCACCTCTATGCACATTCCCTCTCCGTCTGCTATAGTTGTTGAAGGACCTACCCCTACGGGGGTATCCAGGAGGGAACATGGCGCTACTGGGACCCAAGGAACAGGAGATCGTGCGCGAGCGGCTTTCGGGCCTGACCCGGGACGTGGAGATGGTCCTTTTCACCGACACCTCCACCCTGATCGCCCCGGGCAAGGAGCCCTGCATGTACTGCAAGGAGACCAAGCAGCTTCTGGAGGAGCTTTTGACCCTCTCCGATAGGCTCCACCTCGTGGTCTACGACCTGGCCGCCCCGGAGGGGCGGGAGGCGGCCAAGGCCTACAAGGTGGAGGCGGCCCCCACCCTGATCCTCCGGGAAAAGGGCTCGGAGGCCATCAACCTCCGCTACCGGGGGATCCCCGCGGGCTACGAGTTCGCAAGCCTCCTGGAGGACATAGAGATGCTCGGCCGGGACGGCCACGGCCTCCCCGAGAACGTGGTGGAGGAGCTCAACAACCTCCCCGAGGAGGTGGTCCTCCAGGTCTTCGTCACCCCCACCTGCCCCTACTGCCCCCAGGCGGTCCGCACCGCCCACCGCCTGGCCTACGCCTCCCCCAAGGTCTTCGGCGAGATGATCGAGGCCAACGAGTTCCCCGAGCTTTCTAACCGCTACCACATCCACGGGGTGCCGGACACCATCATCAACGGCGGCAAGGAGCGGGTGCTGGGGGCCCAGCCCCTCTCCCAGTTCCTCCAGGCCATCAGGAAGGCCGTGGGGGTGAAGGCCTAGCATGAACCGGCGGGCCTTCCTCGCCCTTCTCCTCCTCCCTGTCCTGGCCGCCTGCGGGTCCAAGGGGAGCTACCAGAACGTGGGCCCGGAGGAGCTTTACCGGGCCTTGGGATCGGGGGCCCTGGTGGTGGACGTGCGTACCCCCCAGGAGTATGCCGCAGGCCACGTGCCGGGAGCGGTGAACCTTCCCGTGGAGGAGGTGGCCCGCTGGGCGGACACCCTGCCCAAGGACAAGCCCGTCTACCTCTACTGCCGAAGCGGCAACCGCAGCCGCCAGGCGGCGGAGTACCTGAAGCGGAAGGGGTACACCAACCTCTATAACCTGGAGGGCGGGGTGCTGGCCATTGAGCGGGCGGGGTTCCCCTTGGTCCGCTGATGGATGCCCTGCAGGTGGGCCCCTTCGCCCTGCCCTGGGCCAGGGTCCAGGTGGCCCTGGCCCTCTTGGCCATGGTGGTGGTGGCCGAAGTCCTGGCCCGGCGGGTGGACAGGAGGCTCGCCCCTTGGGCCTATAACGCCATCCTGGTGGGGCTCCTCGGGGCCAGGCTCGGCTTCGTCTTGCAAAACGCCTCGGTCTACGCCAAGGACCCCCTCAGCGCCCTCTACGTCTGGCAGGGGGGGTTTGACCCCTTATGGGGTATCCTGGCAGGAGGAGGGTACACGCTCATGACCTTGCCCAAGCGCCTTTGGCGGTACGCCCTGGGAGCGGGGATGGCGGCTTTGTTGGTGGCGGGCCTCCTCCTGACCCGGGGCCGGGAGACGGAGGGGCAGGAGCTTCCCGCCCTGACCCTCTATACCCTGGGGGGCACGGAGGTTTCCCTAGCCCAGTTCAAGGGCAAGCCCGTGGTCCTCAACGCCTGGGCCACCTGGTGCCCCCCTTGCCGGCGTGAGCTGCCCATGATGATGCGCCTGAGCCGGGAGAACCCTGAGATCTACTTCGTCTTCGTGAGCCAGGGAGAGGGCCCGGAGACCGTGAGGCGCTTCCTGGAGAGCGAAGGCCTGGTGGTGGACTGGGTCCTCCTGGACCCCGAGACCCGCCTCTCCCAGGCCTTGGGCATCCAGGGGCTTCCTACCACCTTCTTCTTTGACCGGGAGGGGCAGCTTGTGAGCCGGCACTTGGGGGAGCTCTCCGAGGCCCTCCTCCTGGGCTACCTCCGGGTCCTGCGCTAGGCGCCCGCGGAGAGGAGGGTTTCCTTCCCGTTGGCCACCGTCTTCAGGTGGACGGGGCGGCCCCAGAGGCGGTGGAGGTTTTGCAACACCGCCTTGGTCTTTCTTTGGTCCAGCTCCACGCCTTCGTAAAGGTGCTCCAGGTAGAGCTCCCCCCGGTTACCGTAGTTGGCGTCCACCAGTTCTACGATGGGGTAGCCCATGTTGGTGAGGCGGAAGAGGAGGGCCCTTTTGGCCCCCTGGAACCGGGGCAGGTCCTCGGGGGCAATGAGGCGTTGGCGCAGGGCGAACTCGGGGGTGAGGAACTCCTCCAGGAAGGAGATGTCCGTGTGTACGGTGCGCACCTGGAAGAGCTTCCTCCTCCCTTCCCCCGTGGGCCTCTCGTAGCGGAGCCTTTCCCCTAGGGGAAGGGCCTCGTATTCGGGACCGTACCGTCCCTTATCCCACCTCTCCTCCACCTCCTTCAGGAGGAGGTAGCCCAGGCGGTAGGGGTTGAAGCCATGAGGGGCGAGGAGGCCTGCCTGCAGTTCGGCGAACTCCAAGGCCTCCTCGGGGGAGAGAAGGGGGAGGAGGAGCCGGGTGTGCCAGTAGGTGGCCCAGCCCTCGTTGAGGATCTTGGTGGCGGCCTGGGGGGCATAGTAGAGGCTTTCCTCCCGGATGATCTCCAGGATGCCCCTCTGCCAAGGGGCCAAGGGGGCGTATTGGGCCAGGAAGCCCAGGATGTCCCGGGTCGGCCTCGGGGGAAGGGGCTTCAGGCTCGCCCCCTCCTCCGCCTCCTTGGGGGGCTCGGGGGGTGGGTTCACGTAGGGGTCCAGGTAGGGGCGCACCTTAAGCCTGGGGGACTCGGGCTTTTCCTCCACCTCCCGGGGCCTTTGGATGTAGGGGGTGTGGGGGTCAATGAGGTTCTCCAGGGAGAGGGCCATGTCCAAGAACTCCTCCACGCTCCTGGCCCCATGCTTTTCCATAGCCCTTTCCACGAAGGCGGCGTGGTGGGCCATCTCCTCTAGCATGTCCTTGGGGGTGGGGCGGAAGGCCAGGTTGTTCTGGAAGAAGTCGGCGTGGGCGTAGACGTGGGCGATGACCAGCTTCTGCGCAAGGAGGGTGTTTCCCTTGAGGAGGTAAGCGTGCACAGGGGCGGTGTTCACCACCAGCTCGTAGATGCGCCCAAGGCCATAGCGGTAGACCTCCCGGTGGCGCAGGTACTCGCTCCCAAAGCGCCAGTGGGGGTAGCGGCGGGGAAACCCCCCGTAGGCGGCCAGCATGGCCATCTCCTCGGGCCCCACCTCCTCAAAGAGCACAGGAGGAAAGGAAAGCTCCTCCGCTTCCGCCCGTTCCCGCAGGCGGAGGGCCCAGTCCTGCAGCTCCTTCCGCACTTTACCCTCCCAAAAGCCGCCTTAGGGCCAACGCCAGGTCCTCCCGGCCCCGCACCTCCACCGCGGCCAGCTCCTCCCGTTCCCCCAGGGCCTCCTCTACCTCCTCTAGGAAACGCCCCTGGCCGTAGGGGCCCTGGACCTGGGCGTAGCCGTAAAGGGCCAGGGATGGGAGGAGGCGGCCTAGGGCCTCAAGGGCCACGGGGGTGTCCCCGTGCCAGTTCTCCCCGTCGGAGAAGTGGTAGAGGTAGCGGTTGTAGAAGGCCTCGGGGTAGGCCTTGAGGATCTCCTCCGCCAGGAGGAGGGCGCTGGAGAGCCTCGTTCCCCCTCCTTCCCGGGCCTTGAAGAACTCCTCCTCGGAGACCTCCCAGGCCTCGGCGTCGTGGAGGAGGTAGCGCCTTTCCAGCCTGGGGAAGTGGCGGCGGATCCAGAGGGTGATCCAAAAGGAGAGGGTTCTCACCAGGCTCAGCTCCTCCTCCCGCATGCTTCCCGAGACGTCCAGGGCGAAGAGGACCACCGCCTGGGCGTGGGGCCGGGGCTTGGCCTTTGGGGCCTTGTAGCGGAGGTCCTCCCGCTCAGGGACAAGCCTCGGGTCCTCCTCCCGGTACTCTCCCGAAAAGAGGCTTCGCTTAAGGCTTTCCTTGAGGGTGCGGCGCACGTGGCGGAGGCCCCTGGGGCCTTTCCGGGCGATGGTGGTATGGCGGAAGGCCTCCTCCGTCACCTCCCCCTCCCCCTTGGGCCTGAGGCGGGGGAGCTTGAGGGCCTCCCCCATGAGGTCCAAGAACTCCTCCAGCTCCAGCTCGGCCACGGGGATGTGCCCCCCCGGGCCCAGGCCCTCCGCCCCCGGCCCCCCGCCCAGGAGGCCCTCGCCCCAGGGCTCCCCGTAAACGATCTTGGGCACCTCCAGCTGGGGGAGGGGGATGGAGACCACCCGCCCCTCCATCTGGCCCAAAAGCTCCTCCCGGGTCAGGAACTCCCGGGCCCTTTTTTTCACCTCCCCCCGGACGATCTCCTTGAAGCGCAGGAGGTCGCGCTCAACCGGCCTCATCGCTCGCTCCGGGCGAAGAGAGAGGCGGCGAACTCCAAGACGCCGCCCGCGCAGTGCTCGCAGTAGCCGTAGTCCCTAATGAGCCTGGCCTTGACCACGTCAATCTTAGCCTGGGTCTCGGGGTCCACCGTGCCCGAGACCAGGGCGGAGAGCCGGATGCTGTCCTTCTGGTCCTCAAAGAGCTTGAGCTCCAGGGCCCGGCGCAGGCGGTCGTTGTCCTTGTAGGTGAACTGCCGCCCCTCCAGGGCCAGGGCCCCGATGTAGTTCATGATCTCCCGGCGGAAGTCGTCCTTGCGGGACTCGGGGATCTCGATCCGCTCCTCCACCGAACGCATGAGCCTTTCGTTGGGGGGCTCGGGGGTCCCGGTGTAGGGGTTCTTCACCTTCTCCCCCAGGACGTAGGCCTTGACGTGGTCAATGTAGTTGTGGAAGAGGCGGTTTAGGGCCTCCTCGTCGGCGGCGATGGCCCTTTGCACCTCGTTCTTGACGATCTCTGCGTACTCGGCCTTCACCTCCTGGAGGAGGGCCCGGTACCGCTCCTTGGTCTTTTCGTCAGAGATGAGGGAGTGGTGCTTGAGGCCCTCCTCTAGCTCGTTCATGACCATGAAGGGATTGATGCAGGGCTCCTCGCTGGTGACGAGGACGTTTGAGATCTTGTCCTGGATGTAGCGGGGGCTGATGCCCTCCAAGCCCTCCCGCTTGGCCTCCCCCATGAGTTCCCGCACCGCCTCCTCCGTCCAGCCCGGGAGGAGCCGGCCGTCGTAGAGCTTGAGCTTTTGCATGAGGGTGAGGCCCGCCCGCCTCGGGGCCTCGAGGCGGGTGAGGACCGCCCAGGTGGCGGCCATCTCCAGGGTGTGGGGGGCGATGTGCTTGGCCCGCACCTTGGCGAAGTCCCGGCGGTAGATCTTGACCTCGTCGGAGACCCGGAGGATGTAGGGGACGTCGATCTTGATGGTCCGGTCCCGGAGGGCCTCCATGTACTCGTTGGCCTGAAGTTTCCTATATTCTGGCTCGTTGGTGTGGCCCAAGACGATCTCGTCGATGTCCGTCTGGGCGAACTTCTTGGACTTGATCTTGTGCTCTTGGCTCGCCGTGAGGAGGTCGTAGAGGAAGGCCACGTCCAGCTTGAGGATCTCGATGAACTCCACGATGCCCCGGTTGGCGATGTTGAGCTCCCCGTCAAAGTTGAAGGCCCGGGGGTCGGAGTCGGAGCCGTAAAGGGCCACCTTGCGGTAGTTGATGTCCCCGGTGAGCTCGGTGGAGTCCTGGTTCTTCTCGTCCTTGGGCTGGAAGGTGCCGATGCCGATGCGGTCCTTCTCCGAAAGGACCAGGCGCTTGACCACGATCTCCTTCTCCAGCACCGCCGCCAGGTCCCCCCCGTGCCGCCCCAAGGCCTCCCGCATCATGAAGCGGCAGACGGGGCAGAGGTCCCCCTCCACCTCGAGGGGGTAGGGGTAGTCGGGGTGGAGGGCCCGGAGCTCCTTGAGGAAGGCCTCGCGCATCTCCGGGGGCAGGAGGTGGAGGGGCTCCTCGTGCATGGGGCAGGGGAGGGGGCCATCCTCGGTCTTCCAGTAGAAGGTGTAGAGCTTTCCTTCCTCGGTGCGGCTGTAGGCCTCGAGGCCCTTCTTGAGGAGGCGGGCGATGGTGCTCTTGGCCGAGCCCACAGGGCCGTGGAGGAGGAGGATGCGCCTTTCCGGCCCCAGGCGGTGGGCTGCCGCTTTCAGGGTGGCCACCAGGCGCATGAGGGGCTTGTCCAGGCCAAAGATGGCGTCCTTCCCCCCTTCAAAGGGATCGTCAAAGAAATGGTAGTGGAGCAGCTTCTCCCGAAAGAGGGTGTACTCCTCCACCCCATAGGCCAGGATCATGTCGTGGGCCCGCTGGAAGCTGGTCCTGAGGGGCCGGGGGTCCTCCGTGAGAAGGCGGAGGTAGTCGGCGAAGGGACCCTCCCAGCTTAGGGCCCGGTAGGCCTCCACATCCTGGCGCTGGCGGATGAAGTCCAGCTCTCCCATATCATAGGCCTCGCTGGGATAACCTCTGCTCGCCATATTTTAGCACGGGACCGGGGGACAATGTAGTCCCTTTCTCCTTGCCGGGCGTGGGCGTTGGGCTAAGCGCCGCGCCAAGCCTGGTAGAAACCCCGGGCGTTGTGGAGGGTGTGGGCCAGGATTCCAGGAAGAAGGCTTCCCGTCAAAAGGTAGGCCAAGCCGAAGAGGAGGCCCGCCACCCCGGTGTACAGGGTGTAGGCCCAGGCCGCCTTGGGGGCGGGATGGAGGAGGGCGAAGAGGAAGGCTTGGAGGAGAACGGCCGGGGTCCCAAGCTTCAGGAGGAGGAGGCTCTGCAGGAACCCCCGGAAGAAGACCTCCTCCGCCACCCCGGAGAGGAGGGCCAGGAGGAGGAGGGCTGGGGGGCCAAGCCCCGAGGTCTTCAGGGCCCTTCCCAGCTCCCCGTGGAGCCTCTCCGCCTCCCCGAAGGAGGCGGGCAGGAGGCGGCGAAAGAGGGCCTCGAGGCCCGCCAGGAGCAGCAAGAGGAGCACCCCTGTCGGGACCTCGGTCCAGGGGCTGTCCCCGCCCAGGGGAAAGTCCAGGAGGAGCATCCCCGAAGCCCCCAGGAGGAGGAGGCCTCCTTGGAGGAGAAGGAGGAAACGCCAGGGGTTGGACACCGCTCAAACCCCTAAGGGGCGCCTTGACCCCGGGGACGGACCGCCACCTGGGGAGCCTCCAGGACCCCCTTCCTGGGGATGGGGGGGGAGGAGGACGGGGATCATGGCTCCATCATAAGGGCCTTCACCAGGGCCAGGCGGCTCATCTCCCCTCCGGAGAGGTAGGCTATGGGGCTTTCCCCGCCGAAAAGGTGGCGCACCGCCTCCTCGGGGGCCAGGCCTTTCGCCTTCAGGCCAAGGGCCTCCTCCCGCTTCCTCTCCAGAAAATCCAGCTTGGCCCGCAGGGCCTGAAGGGGGGCCGCCACGGGCCCCGCATGGGCGCAGTAGAAGGCCGAGGGCTTGAGGGCGATCACGGCCCTCAAGCTTTCCAAGAGGGCTTTTAGGTCAAAGCCCGGTGGGGCCAGGCTGGCCTTCACGCCCAGGAAGAGGTCCCCGCCGAAGAGGAGGCCCCTCTCGGGGTCGTAGAGGGCCACGTGGTCCGGGGCGTGGCCCGGGGTGGGCAGGAGGTGGAGGGGGCCCACCCGCTCCGCCACCGCCACCTGCAAGGGGGCAGGGTTGCCCCAGACCAGGCGGCGGTAGAGGCGCAGGGGGCTTGGGGCGGCGAGGAGGCCCGCCGTGGCCGCGCTTCCATAGGTGGGCAGCCCGAGCCGCGCCGCCCCGCCCGCATGGTCCTCGTGGGCGTGGGTAAGGAGGGCGGCCTCGGCCTCCGGGGGGAAAGGCCGTGCCTTGGAGGGACCCGTGTCCACCAGGAGGCCCCGGTACCGGTACACGTAGACCCCGTACCCCACCCACCGCCCGATGGGCGTGGTCAGGTAGAGGGCCTCCACCCCTTCCCCCACCGGCTTCCAAACCATGTACCAAGTATAACCTTAGCCTGCGTCCAGGACCAGTTTGGGCCGGAAGCCCAGGGCGTCTGCGGCCACCAGGTGGAGGGGGACGTCCCGGTAGGCCCTGGGCAGGCGCTCAGGGTCCGCCCCGTGCAGGTGGCCGTAGACGATGCTCTGGGGTCCTGCCTCCAGCGCCTTTTCCAGAAGGGGGCTGGCCTCCCCACCGGGGCCGAAGGGGGGAAAGTGGAAGGCCAGGACCAGGTGGCGGTAGGGCTTCCCCTCGAGGGCCTTCAGGGAGAGCCCGAGCCGCTCCACCTCCCGGGCGAGGATCTTCTCGTCCTCCGGGGTCTTGGGGGGGTACTCCCACCCCCGGGTGCCCGCCACCGCCACGTTGCCCAGGACCAGGGCGTCGTTTTGCAGGGCGTACATCCCTTCGGGGAGGACTGCCCTCAGGCGGCTGATGGAGGGCCACCAGTAGTCGTGGTTCCCTTTGAGGAGGACCTTTTTCCCGGGAAGGGCCGAAAGGTCCAAAAGGTCGGGGATGGCCTCGCTGAGGCGCATGGCCCAGGAGATGTCCCCGGCCACGATGACCAGGTCCTCGGGGCCCACCACCTGCCGCCAGCCTCGGAAAAAGGCCTCGGGGTGGCCCTGCCAGGCGGGCCCGAAAATGGTCATGGGCTTGGGGTGCGCGCGGGAGAGGTGGGGATCGGCGATGGCGAAGACCCGCATGGGCTTTAGCGTACCCCAAAGGCATGGACGAGGCCCTGCCCTACGCCCTCCGCCTCCTGGCCCGGCGGGCCCTGGGCCGGGCCCGCCTTGGGGAGAAGCCCAAGGCCGGCTTCGGCGGGGGGAGGCCCTGAGGCGCCTGGAAGCCTTGGGTTACCTGGATGACCGGGCCTTCGCCGAGACCCTCGTAGCTGTGCGCCGCAAGTACGGCCCCCTGGGGCTTGGGGGGCCCCTGCGGGCCCAGGGGGTGGGGGAGGAGGTGGCGGTCCTGCCCCAGGGGGAGGACGTGTTGGGGGCCCTCCTCAGGGCCCTCCGCCCCTACCCCAGGCGGCAGGACAAGGCCTAGGCGGTCCGCTGCCCCTAGGGGTGGGGCTTTCCCCTCTCCGCGGCCCTCGAGGCCCACCGCCTTGCCAAGGAGGAGGAAAGGGGGTAAAAAGGGCCCATGCCCGAGGTGCGCGCCGAGCGGTACATCCCAGCACCCCCGGAGAAGGTCTACGCCCTGGCCAAGGACCTCGAGGGCCTCAAGCCCTACCTCAAGGAGGTGGAGAGCCTAAGGGTCCTCTCCCGGGAGGGCGACCGCACCAAGAGCGAGTGGGTGGCGATGGCCATGGGCAGGAAGGTGCGTTGGCTGGAGGAGGAGGAGTGGGATGACGAGAACCTGAGGAACCGCTTCCACTCCCCCGAGGGGGACTTTGACCGCTACGAGGGCACCTGGGCCTTCCTGCCCGAGGGGGAGGGCACCCGGGTGGTCCTCACCCTCACCTACGAGCTCACCATCCCCATCTTCGGGGGACTGCTGCAGAAGCTGGTGCAGAAGCTGATGCAGGAGAACGTGGAAAACCTCCTCAAGGGCCTGGAGGAGCGGGTTTTGGCCGCCTAGTTGCCAAGGAGGCCCCTCCTGCCCTAGCATGGACCCAAGCCGCCCAAGGCTTCCCAAGCGGGGTGGCCCAGGGGTTCTCAGGAGGTCAAAGTGGAAACGTTGCGCGTCTCTTCCAAGTCCCGCCCCAACTCCGTGGCTGGCGCCATTGCGGCGCTTCTGCGCACCAAGGGCGAGGTGGAGGTCCAGGCCATCGGGCCCCAGGCGGTGAACCAGGCGGTGAAGGCCATCGCCATCGCCCGGGGCTACATCGCCCCCGACAACCTGGACCTGGTGGTCAAGCCCGCCTTCGTCAAGCTGGACCTGGAGAACGAGGAGCGGACCGCCCTTAAGTTCAGCATCAGGGCCCACCCCCTGGAGTCTTGAGGGCCGCATCCCCTAGGGACCTGGCCCTCGGGATCCTCCTGGAGGTGGAGCGCGGGGGCCGGGCCCAGCTCCTCCTGGACCGGGCCCTGGACCGGTCGGGCTTTTCCCAGCGGGACAAGGCCTACGCCACCCACCTGGTCTACGGGGTCCTCCGGCGGCTCAGGCTTCTGGACTTCCTCCTGGAGCCCCACCTGAAGGCCCCGGAGCGGCTGCCCAAGGAGGTGCGCTGGATCCTGCGCCTAGGGGCTTTGGAGTGGCTTTCCGGGAAGCCGGGCCACGCCCGGGTAAGCCCCTGGGTGGAGGAGGCCAAGGGCCGCCACCCCGCCCTGGCGGGCCTGGTGAACGCTGTGCTCCGCCGCCTCCATCCTCGGGAAGCCCCGGAGTGCGTGCGCCTTTCCCTGCCCGACTGGCTCTGCGAGGCTTGGCGGGGCTTTTTCGGGGAGGTGGGCTTCGCCGAGGGCTTCAACGAGCCTGCTCCCCTCTTCGTCACCGCCTACCGCCCCGTGGGCCTCAGGCCGGGCCCTGTCCCGGGGAGCTACGTCTGGGAGGGCCCCAAGACCGATTTCCCTGCCCTGGGCCTCCAGCCCCAGAACCCGGCCTCCCTCTTCCCCGCCCAACTGCTTGCGCCCGAGCCTGGGGAGAAGGTCCTGGACCTCTGCGGAGGGGCGGGGCTCAAGGCCTTTTACCTCTCAGCCAAGGGGGCGGAGGTGGTCTCCTACGACCTGAACCGAAGGCGCCAGGAGGCGGGCGCCAGGACGGCGGAGAGGCTTGGGCTTAGGGTCACCTACCGCACCCAAGACCTCAGGGAACCCATCGAGGAGAGGGCCAGGAAGGTGCTCCTGGACGCCCCCTGCACCGGCACGGGCACCCTTCGCACCCACCCCGAGCTCCGCTACCGCCTCCGCCCAGGGGACCCCAAGGCCATGGCCGAGCTCCAGATGAGGCTTCTGGAGACCGCTGCCCGGGCCACAGAGGAGGGGGGGCTTCTGGTCTACGCCGTCTGCTCCCTTACCGAGGAGGAGGGGGAGGGGGTGGCCCGGGCCTTTTTGGCGGGGCATCCGGGGTTCCGCCCCGAGCCCTTCGCCTGCCCTTTGCCGGTGCTCCGGGAGGGGCTTGGGGTCTACGTGGCCCCCCGGGAGGGCCTGGACGGGTTTTATTACCTGCGCCTACGGAAGGTAGACTCTAAGGCATGAAGCTGGTCTTCCTGGGCCTGGGCAAGATGGGCCGGAGCATCCTGCGGGGGGCCTTGAGCGGGGGCTTCCTGCGCCCTGAGGAGGTAGGGGTGGTGGGGCGCACGCCGGGGCGGGCCCAGGAGCTGGCGGAGGCCTTCGGCATCCAGCCCCTGTCCCTCGAGGCCCTCCCCCAGGCGGAGCGGGTCCTCCTTGCGGTCCAGCCGCGGGACTTCCCCCAGCTGGCCCCGGAGATCGCCCACCCGCGGGTGGGGTACATCTCCATCATGGCCGGGGTGTCCACCGCGGTCCTGGCCCGGAGGCTCTCCACCCGGCGGGTGGTGCGGGCCATGCCCAACCTGGCGGCGGCCATCGGGGAGAGCTCCACCGCCCTCACCGCCCCAAGGGAGGCCAAGGAGGCGGGCGACCTAGACTTCGCCCGGGCCCTCTTCGCCACCGTGGGGGGCGTGTACGAGATCCCCGAGCACCTCTTTGACCCCTTCACCGCCATGTCCGCCTCCGCTCCCGCCTACCTGGCGCTCGTGGCCGAGGCCCTGGCGGACGCCGGGGTCAAGATGGGGATGCCCCGGGGCCTGGCCCTGCGCCTGGCGGCGGAGGCCATGGCGGCCACGGGGGAGCTCCTCAAGGGCCGCCACCCCGCGGAGCTCAAGGACGAGGTGGCGAGCCCCGGAGGCACCACCATCCACGGCCTCCACGCCCTCGAGGCCCGGGCCCTCAGGGCCGCCTTCTACGAGGCGGTGGAGGCGGCCACCAGGCGGGGGCACGAGCTGGGGGAGGCGGAGTGATGCCGGCCTGTCCCAAGCCTGGGCCTGGGGGGTTCGGGAGGGGTTCTGGGTTATGAGGCGGCTTGTGGCCCTTCTCCTTCTCCTCCCCCTGGCCCTGGCCCAGGTCTTCCCCAAGGGGGGCGGGCGGTACGCCTACTCGGACGGCACCCTGCAGGAGCTTTCACCCACCCCCGAGGGCTACCGCCTCCGCTACCTGAGGGAGGGCCGGGTCTTTCGGGAGGACCAGCTCAAGGCAGGCCCGGAGGGGCTCCATCTCCTGGGGGTAGGCCTTCCCGAGGGGTACTTTCCCTTCGCCCCGCCCCTCCTCCTCTATCCCGCCCAGCTAGGCCCCGGGGTGGCCTGGGGGGGGAGCGCCCGGTTCCAGGGCCAAAGGGTGGCCCTTTCCGCCCGGGTGGAGGGCCTCGAGGGGGTCAGGACCAGGGCGGGGGCCTTCAACGCCTACCGGGTGCGGGTGGCCTACACCACGGAGAGGGGGGGGACCGACCTCAAGGAGATCTACTTGGTCCCGGGTCTGGGGGTGGTGGCCTACCGCGCGGGGGAGGCTTGGGTGGAGCTCCTCCGCTTCACCTTGCCTTGAGGCGGTAGCGGAGGAGCTCCCCGTACATGCGCAGGCGGTGGAGGAAGCCCCTTAGGAAGCCCCGCTTCTCCTCCTTCATCACCTGGCTCACCCCGGAAAGGGGCAGGTAGCGCACCCGCCAGCCCCTTGCCCGGGCGTGACGGGTGAGGAGGAGCTCCAGATCGTAGCGGGCCCTTTCCAGGCCGGGCACGCCCCGCAGGTCCTCGGTGCGCAGGGCCCGTTGCCCCGAAAGGAAAGGGGCGAAACGCATGGCCAAGTCCGTGGAGGGCCGCCCTCCCCTGAACACCCCTACGGCCATCTCCGCTTCCCCCCTGGCCACGGGCAGGACGAGGGCCTGGAGGTGCTCCGCCCTAAGCCCCAGAAGGTCCGCGTCCAGCAGGAGGACCAAGGGGGTCCTCACCGCCTTGAGCCCCTCGGCGATGGCCCCACCCTTGCCGCGGTTCCCGGGAAGGCGGATCACCTGGGCCTGGGCCTTCTCCGCCTCCTCCGCGGTGCGGTCCAGGGAGCCGTCGTCCGCCACCACCACGGGAAAGCCCGCCTCCTTGGCCACCCGCACCACCCCTGCGATGGTGCTCTCCTCGTTGTAGGCAGGGATGAGGACCGTAGCCTCCATCAGCCTCCCAAGAGCCGCCTCAGATCCTGCAGGGTGACCAGGAGGACCAGGAAGATGAGGAAGAGGAAGCCCAGGTAGTGCACCAGGGCCTCCTGCTCCGGGCGGATGCGGAAGAGACGGGAGAGGAAGAGGAGGAGGATCCGCCCCCCGTCCAGGGCAGGGATGGGCAGGAGGTTGAAGAGGGCCAGGGAGAGGTTGATGGCCACGGTGAGCTCAAGGAGGCGGAAGATCCCCTCCTGGGCTGCTCGCCCTGTCTCAGCCACGATGCCCACGGGGCCTATCACCCCCGAGTCCTCGCGCCCCGCCAGCACCCCTAAGAGCCCCCCCACTAGGGCCCGGACCAGCTCCGGGCCGAAGGCCAGGGTGCGGCCTACCGCTAAGGCCAGCCCTGAGAGAAAGCTGGTCTCGCGGAAGGTCACCTCCGGTTGGTAGACCACCCCCAGCCTTTCCATCCCCGCCTGCCAGTTGAGCTCCAGGGCCACCTCCTGCCCCTCCCGCAGCACGGTGAAGGTGCGGAGGCCGGGGACCTTGAGGCGCTCGATCTCCTGGGGGCGTTCTAGGGGCTTTCCGTCCACCGCCAGGAGGATGTCCCCGGGCCTTAGCCCTGCGCCTTCGGCGACGCTCCCGGGTAGGACCTCCAGGATCACCGCCCGCCCCGTCGCCTCCGGCACCCCCTGGGCGCTGAACAGGTAGGCGAGGAGGCCCCAGGCCAGGACCACGTTCATCGCCACCCCCGCCACCAGGACCAAGAGCTTGCCTAGGAAGGGCAGGGCGTCGTATCCCCGGCCCCGCTCCTCGGGGAGGAGGCCCTCGATGTCCGCATAGCCCCCCAAGGGAATGGCGGAGAGGCGCCACTCCGTGCCCCAGGCCGACCTCCGAAAGAGGACCGGGCCGAAGCCCACGCTGAAGGCCTTGACCCGAACCCCCTGGGCCCTGGCGGCTAGGTAGTGGCCCAGCTCGTGCACGAAGATGCTAACGCCGATGATGATCAGGAACCAGATCAGGCTCATGCCCACCTCTTGGCCTCCTCCCGGGCCCAGGCGTCCACGGCGAAGAGGCTATCCCATGTTAGGGGTTCTTCGGGGGTGTTTTCCAGGACCCTGGCCAACACTTCCGGGATGCGGGTGAAGGGGATCCGGCCCTGGAGAAAAGCCTCCACCGCCACCTCGTCCGCGGCGGAAACGGCCACCTGGGCCACGCCCCCAAGCCTTCCCGCCTCGTAGGCCACGGCCAGGGCAGGGAAGCGCTCGAGGTCCGGCTCCAAAAACTCCAGGACCCCGGGGATGGGGAGGTCCTTGAGGGAGGTTTCCGCCCGCTCCGGGTAGGTGAGGGCGTACTGGATGAAAAGGCGCATGTCCGTGGGGCCAAGCTGGGCCTTCAAGCTCCCGTCTACGAAGCGCACCAGGCCGTGGACGTAGGCCTGGGGGTGGATGAGGACCCGGATCCTCTCCAGGGGAAGGCGGAAGAGGGCCTTGGCCTCGAGGGCCTCCAGCCCCTTGTTGAAGAGGGTAGCGGAGTCCACGGTCACCTTGGGCCCCATGCGCCAGCGGGGGTGGTTGAGGGCCATCTCCGGGGTCACCTGGGAGAGGTCTTCGGGGCCCCTGAGGAAGGGACCGCCGCTGGCCGTGAGGATGAGCTCGGCCACATCCTCCCGACGCTCCCCCAGCAGGGCCTGGAAGAGGGCGGAGTGCTCCGAGTCCACGGGGAGGATCTCCGCCCCGCTCCCCTCCGCCTCCTCCCAAAGGAGGGGTCCCGCCGCCACCATGGCCTCCTTGTTGGCCAAGGCCACCCGCTTGCCCGTGCGCACCGCCACCCGGGTGGGCGGGAGCCCGGCCAGGCCCGGGATGGCGGCCACGGCCACCTCAGCCTCGAGGGCCGCCACCTCCTCGGGGAGAGCGAGCTTGAGCCCGGGGAAACGGGCCCTGAGCTCCCCGTGGAGGCCCTCCTCCGCCGCCACCAAAAGGGGCCGCCACTCCCGGATCTGGTCGGCGAGGACCTCCAGGTTCCTCCCCGCCGCCAGGCCCACCACCCGGTAGCCCCGCCAGCGGCAGACCTCGAGGGCCTGCCGGCCGATGGAGCCCGTGGAACCGAGAACCACCACCTGCTTCATGTGAAAAACACTACCAAAAAATAGGTGACAGGTATGGTGAAGAGGAGGCTATCCAAGCGGTCCAAAAGCCCCCCGTGCCCCGGCAGGAAATGGCCGGAGTCCTTCACCCCGCAAAAGCGCTTCAGCATGGACTCCACCAGGTCCCCAAGCTGCGCCGCTAGGGAGAGGAGAAGGCTGAAGAACCAAAGCTCCAAGAGCCCAAAGGGGAAGACCTCCCGTACCACCCCCGTGTAGACCAAAAGGGCCGCGAAGCTGAAAAGGATCCCTCCTAAGGAGCCTTCTAGGGTCTTGCCTGGGCTGATCTCCGGGGCCAGCTGGTTGCGGCCGAAAAACCGCCCGGCGAAGTAGGCCCCGATGTCGGTGGCGAAGCTGGCCACGAGGGGCAAGGACAGGGTCCAAAGCCCCAGGGTGCCATCCGGGATTTCCCGGAGGAGGAGGACGTACCCTAGGGTCCAGGGCAGGTAGAGGAAGGCCACGAGGGTGAAGGCGAAACGGGCCAGGTCCGCACCCCTTAGGAGCTCGTAGCTCAAGCTCCCTATGAGGAAAAGGCCCAGGACCACCTCCCGCCAGGGTACTTGGGGAAAGTGCCAGTGGAGCTGGGGCAGGGAGGAGAGGAAGAGGAGGCTCCCTCCGCCCAAGAGGAAGGGGAGGTTTAAGGCGATTCCCCTTCGGGCCAGCATGTTCCTCAGCTCCAGCCCGCCGATCGCGAGAAGCAAAAGGAGGGTGGGAAGGATGAGGGGAAGGCCTACCCAGAGGACCAGGAGGAGGAGGGCGGCTCCCAAAATGGAGGAGACCACCCTTAGAGGAAGGTCGTCCCTCACCACCCCTCCCTACAGATCCTCGGAAGGCGGCATCTCAGCCCAGGATCTCCTGCTCCTTTTTGGCCGAAAGCGCGTCCGCTTTGGCGATGAACTCGTCGGTGATCTTTTGGATCTCGGCCTCCCCCCGCTTGGTGTCGTCCTCGGAGAGGTGAAGCTCCTTGGAGAGCTTCTTCAGCCTCTCCAAGGCCTCCCGGCGGATGTTGCGGATGGCGATGCGCCCTTCCTCGGCGTAGTGGCGGGCGGCCTTCACCAGCTCCTTGCGCCGTTCCTCGGTGAGGGGGGGGATGTTGATGTAAAGGGCGTCCCCCTTGTTGCTGGGGTTCAGGCCCAGGTCGGAGTCGCGGATGGCCTTCTCAATGGCCTTAAGGGCGCCCTGGTCCCAGGACTGGACCACCAGGGTCCTGGCGTCGGGGGCGGTGACGGTGGCGATTTGGGAGAGGGGTACCTGGGTACCGTAGTACTCCACCTTGAGGTGTAGGAGCAGGGCGGGGTTGGCCCGCCCAGTGCGCAGGCCCGCCAGGTTGTGTTCCAGAACCTCCAGGCTTTTTTGCATTTGGCTCCGGGTTTCCGCATAGAGCTCCTTCAGGGTCATGCTGCCTCCTTTCCGCGCAAGGGTCAGGGGTCAAAGGTCCAGGGTCCAATGGCGAGGCTCTGGCGTCGGGGGTCCGGGGTCAGTGGATCAGGGTGCCTACCTTTTCCCCCTGGATAATACCCACCAAGGCGCCCTCTTTGAAGATGTCGAAGACCACGATGGGCAGCCCTGCCTCCATGCACAGGGTGATGGCGGTGGTGTCCATGACCTGGAGGCCCCGGTTCAGGACGTCCAGGTAGCCAAGCTCGTCAAAGCGCACCGCCTCCAGATTCCTGCGGGGGTCCTCGGAGTAGACCCCGTCCACCTTGTTCTTGGCCATGAGGACCACCTCCGCCCCCACCTCCAGGGCCCTGAGGGCGGCAGCGGTATCCGTGGAGAAGAAGGGGTTCCCCGTCCCTCCCCCGAAGATGACGATGCGCCCCTTTTCCAGATGCCTCAGGGCCCTCCGCCGGATATAGGGCTCGGCCACTTGGGTGATGGTGAGGGCGGTCTGGACCCGGGTGGGAATGGAGAGGGCCTCGAGGGCGTCCTGCAGGGCCAGGGCGTTCATGATGGTGGCCAGCATGCCGATGTAGTCGGCGGTGGCCCGGTCCATGCCCACCCCCTGCCTGGCCCCCCGCCAGAGGTTGCCTGCCCCTATGACGATGGCTAGCTCAACCCCCGTATCGTAGGCGGCCTTGATCTCCTTGGCCAGGGCTTTGGTGGCCTCGGGATCGATGCCGAACCCATCCTTGGTGAGGAACTCTCCGGAAAGCTTGAGGAGGACGCGCCTGTACTTCATGGCCCGACAAAAGCCGGGGCCCTCGTGGGTAAGGGCCCCGGCGGTTTCCATGGCCTACGCCCCCACTCCCAGGCGGCAGAAGCGCCGCACCACGATGTTCTCCCCGGTCTTGGCGATGGCTTGCTGGAGGAGCTCCTTCACCTTGACTTTGTCGTCCTTGATGAAGGGCTGCTCCAGGAGGACCACCTCCTCCAGGTACTTCTTCAGGCGGCCCTCGGCGATCCTCTCGGCGATCTCCCTGGGCTTGCCCTCGTTCAGGGCCGCCTGGATGTAGATCTGCCGCTCCCTTTCCAGCTCCTCGGCGGGGACCTCTTCGGCAGAGATGTAGCGGGGATTCATCATGGCGATGTGCATGGCCAGGTCTTTGGCTAGGTTTTGGAAGACCTCGTTCCTGGCCACGAAGTCCGTCTCGCAGTTGAGTTCCAGGATCACCCCCACCCGCCCGTTGTGGTGGATGTAGTGGCCGATGAGGCCTTCTCGGGCCTCGCGCTCCGCCTTCTTGGCGGCCTTCATGGCCCCCCGCTCCCGCAGGAGCTGCACCGCCTTGTCCTCGTCCCAGCCCGCGTCCTCGAGGGCCTTCTTCACGTCCATCATCCCGGCCCCCGTGGCCTCTCGGAGCTTCTTGATGAGTTCGGTCTGGCTCATGCCTCCACCTCGTCTGCGCCTTCAAAGCTTTGATGGGCGAACCCACGGCCCTGTTCGGCCTCCATGCGCTCGGCCTCTTCCACCAGGGCGTAGGAGGGAGACGGCTCCACCACCCCACCCCGGGCGGCGATGATGAGGTCTGCCGCCCGGGAGAGGATGAGCTGGATGGAGCGGATGGCGTCGTCGTTGCCGGGGATGACGTAGTCTACCAGTTCGGGATCGGAATCGGTGTCCGCCAGGGCGATCACGGGGATGAAGAGCTTCCGGGCCTCCCGGACGGCGATGGCCTCCTTGGTGGGGTCCACCACGAAGATGGCGTCGGGGAGCCGCTTCAGCCGCCGGAAGCCCGAGAGGTACTTCTGCAGGCGGTCCAGCTCATGCTTCAAGCGCACCTGTTCCTTCTTGGGGCGCTCTTGGATCCCCTCGGAGGCGAAGAGCTTCTCCAGCTCCTCCAGGCGGTTCACCCGCTGGGCGATGGTCTTGAAGTTGGTGAGCATCCCCCCCAGCCAGCGTTGGTTCACGTAGGGCATCCCGGCGCGCTCGGCCTCCATGCGCACGATGTCCTGGGCCTGCTTCTTGGTGCCCACGAAGAGCACCGTGCCCCCGCGGATGGCCAGGTCCTCGAGGAAGCGGAAGGTCCGCTCCAGCTCCACCATGGTCTTCTGCAGGTCGATGATGTGGATGCCGTTTCGCTCCGCGTAGATGTAGCGGGCAAACTTTGGGTTCCAGCGCTTGCGCTCGTGGCCGAAATGCACCCCGGCTTCCAGAAGCTCCTTCACACCGATGTTAAGCGGCATAGTCCTCCCGTTCGGGGAAGGTTGGGCTTGGCGTTTCCCGCGGGCCGGCCTCTTTCCCCAGGGACCTTCCCCTGCCCAGGGGCTGGTCCGGCACGCCTTACCGATTATAGGGCTCCTTAGCCCTTTGCGTAACCCCCCCGTTTGGGCTATACTCCCTGAGGCTTGGGGCGGTAGCTCAGGGGGAGAGCACCCGCCTTGCAAGCGGGAGGACGGGGGTTCAAATCCCCCCCGCTCCACCAGGTCCAGGACGCAAGCCTTCCCCCCTCGGTCGCGAGGGGGGAAGCCCTTTTGACCTCTAGAGGCCAGAGTGGAAAGGGGTGGAAAAGGAAAGCCCCCAGCCGCGAGGCCTGGGGCTTTCTGGCGGAGAGGGCGGGATTCGAACCCGCGAGGCAGGTTTAGGCCCGCCTACACGATTTCCAGTCGTGTCCCTTCAGCCACTCGGGCACCTCTCCAAGCGCCAAGCCTGAGTGTACCAAGGGGCCTAGCCCCCGTCAAGTAAGCTTTTAACCGTGCGGGTGGTGGTGGCGCACGAGAACCTGGACTTTGATGCCCTGGGCTCCATGGTCCTGGCGGGGAAGCTCTTTCCCGGGAGCGTGCTGGCGGTGGTAGGGGGCCTCGAGGGCCCCCTGAAGGAGATCGCCCCCCTCCTGGAGGACCGCCTGGACCTGGTGCCCGCCTCGGAAGTCCCCTTGGGGAAGGTATCCGAGGTGGTCCTGGTGGACAACGCTCGCCCCGAGCGCATCGGCCCTTTTCGCGCCCTGGTGGGGCGGGTGCCCTTCCTGGTCTTTGACCACCACCCCCGCTCCCCTGGGGACGTGCCCGCGGTGGGGGGGCGGGTCCAGGAGGTGGGGGCCACGGTGAGCCTGTTGGTGCCCCTTCTGAGGGAGCGGGGCCTCGCCCTTACCCCCTTGGAGGCCACCCTGGCCTATGCGGGGATTTGGGAGGACACGGGGGGGTTCAGCTTCCCCTCCACCACCCCCTTGGACCTGGAGGCTGCCCACTTTCTGGCCCTAGAGGGGGCGGAGATCCCCAGGGTGCGGACCTGGGTCCGGCCCCACCTGGGCCCGGAGGCCAGGGCCATCCTCCAGGACCTTCTGAAAAGCGCCAGAGTGGTGGAGAAGGGGGGCTTCCGCCTCCTTTTGGCCCGGGCCAAGGAGGAGGGGTACGTGCCCGCCCTGGCCCCCCTGGCCCACACCCTCTTGGACCTCCACGAAGCCGATGGGGTGCTTCTGATCCTGCGCCTGGGGAGGGAGGTGCTCCTCATCGCCCGGAGCAAGGAACGCTTGGACGTGGCCCGCTGGCTGGCCCAGGTGGGGGGCGGAGGGCACCCCCGGGCGGCCTTCGCCCGGGTCAAAGGGGAGAGGACCGCCTTGCGGAGCCTTCTGCAAAGCCTTCCCCAGTACCTGGACCCCGAGGCCACCCTAAGGGAGGCCATGACCTCTCCAGTGGAGGTATGTTCCCCCACCACGGTGCGGGAGGCCCTTAAGGCCCTGGAGGAGCGGGGGTACGGGGCCATGCCCGTGGTGGTGCCCCTCGAGGGGGGTGGAGTGCGGGTCTTGGGCCTGGCCAGGAGGCGGGACCTGAAAAAGGCGGAGCGCCTGGGCCTTTTGGCCCACCCCGTGGAGGGCTTCCTGGCCCGGGCCGTGGTCCTGCCCCCGGAGACCCCCCTCTCCCGGGCGGAGGCCCGGCTGAAGGAGGCTGGGGGCAGGGTCTTGGTGGGGGAGAGGGTGGGGGAAGGGTACAGGCTCCTCGGCATCTTCACCCGTACGGACCTCTACAGGAAGCGGCCCGCCCCGGAGGCCCCCTTGGGCGAGCGGATCCTCGCCGCGCTCCCCGAAGGGGCGCGGCGGGTGGTCCTGGCCCTCAAGGAGGCCTTTCCCCAAGGGGTGTACCTGGTGGGGGGCGCGGTGCGGGACGCCCTCCTGGGGCGCTCGGGACCGGATGTGGACCTGGTGCTGGAGCCGGGGGTGCGGGCGGAGGAGGTGGCCCGCTTTTTGGTGGAGCGCTTCGGGGGGAGCTACGCCCTTCACTACGCCTTCGGCACGGGGAGGGTGCGCCTTCCCTTTGGCCTCGCCCTGGACCTGGCGGAAAGCCGGGAGGAGGTCTACCCCTACCCCGGGGCCCTACCCCAGGTGCGGCCCGCCCCCATCGCCAAGGATTTGGAAAGGCGGGACTATACGGTGAACGCCATGGCCCTCTCCCTGGCCACCCTGGAGCTTCTGGATCCCTATGGGGGGCTGGAGGACCTGAGGAGGCGGCTTCTTAGGCCCCTCCATCCCCTATCCTTCGTGGAGGACCCAAGCCGCATCGTGCGGGGGGCGCGCCTGGCCACCCGGCTCTCCTTCCGCTTCGCCGAGGAGGCCCTCAAGGCCCTCCCGCCAGCCCTCCTCCCCGAGGTCCTGGCCACCGCCAGCAAAAGCCGCCTCCGGGACGAGCTTCTCCTCACCTTGGAGGAGGCGTCCTTCCTCGAGGCCCTGGCCCTCCTGGAGGAGCTGGGAGCCCTGTACCCCCTCTACCGCCTGCGCCTGCCCCCCAGGGAGCCCTTTGCCCGCCTCCGGCCCTTGGAAGGTTCGGCTAAGGTGTGGGTGGAGGCTTGCCTGCTCCTTCTCCTCTACTTCCAGGAGGCCCCTCTGGAGCGGGCCCAGGGCTTGGCCGTGCCCAAGCGCCTCCAGGAAGGGCTCGATCTCCTTTTGCGGGCGGCCAAAGGCGAGGAGGTGGAACGGGAGGCCTTCCAGAAGGAGCCCTTGAGGAGCGCCTTCCTGGCCCTTTTCCCCGAGAGGGAAGGGTGGCTCCTGGAGAAGCCCCGGTTCCTGAGGGGCAGGGACCTCCTGGAGATGGGCCTCAAGCCGGGGCCTGCGGTGGGGGAGATCCTGAGGCGGGTGGCCGAGGCCCGGGCCAGGGGGGAGGTGCGGACCTTTGAGGAGGAGCTGGCCTTAGCCCGTAGACTGGTGGGCGATGGGACTCTTGCCTCTCCTCAATGACCCCTCGGTCTTCTTGGTCGCCTTCGCCTTCGCCGCCCTGGGCCTGGTGATCCACAACCTCTTCCAGGCCTTTTGGGCGGACCGTTACGGGGAGACCGCCCCCCGGCGCTACGGCTTCCTCTCCTTGGACCCGAGGGTGCACCTGGAGCCCTTCGGCCTGATCCTCCTCCTCCTTTTGGGCTTTGGCTGGCCCCGCTTTGTGCCCACGAACCTTCCCGGGCGGAAGGGGGCCGCGGTGGCCTTGATGGGGCCTCTGGGCTTTTTCTTCGCCGCCTTCCTCTACGGCCTCCTGGCCCGTTTTCTGCCCTATCCCTTCGGGGAAGGCCTCTTCGCCGCCCAGCGCCTCATGCTCCTCCACGCCGCCATCTACCTCTTTCCCGTGCCCCCCCTAGACGGGGCCAAGGCCCTTTATGCCGTGGGGAGCCTCGAGGCCCGGCGCTTTCTGGATCGCCTGGCGGCTTATGGCCCCCTGGGCTTTATCCTCATCTTCCTGGTGCTTTCCTTTACCGGGGTCACCGCCTCCGTGGTCCAGGGGCTTTCCGGCCTCCTTAGCGCCGTCTATCGGGTCTTCGGCCTATGATCGCCCTCCTGCAGCAAGATCCCCTGGCCTTTGCCCTGGCCCTCCTGGCCCTTCTCCTCAGCCTATCCCTCCACGAGTGGGGCCACGCCTACGCCGCATGGCGCTTTGGGGACGGGACCGCTAGGCGCCTGGGCCGCCTCACCGTAAACCCCCTCAAGCACCTGGACCCCTTGGGCACGGTCCTCCTCCTCCTCGTGGGCTTTGGCTGGGCCAAGCCGGTGCCCGTCAACCCCGGGGCCTTCAGGAGCTACCGTCTGGGCCTCTTCGTGGTGTCCATCGCGGGGATCGTCATCAACCTCCTCCTCGCCGTCCTCTTCGCCCTCCTGGTGCGGGGGCTTTTTGCCCTGGACCCCTCGGGCGTGGCCCTCGCCTTCCAAGGCGATGGGCGTTCCCCCATAGGGGTCCTGGCCCTGGCCTTTTTCTTCGCCAGCAGCATCAACCTGGTCCTGGCGATCTTCAACCTCCTGCCCATCCCCCCCTTGGACGGGTCCAAGATCCTGCAAAGCTTCCTCCCCCTCTCCTGGCACCCCTTCCTCTGGCGGCTTGAGCAGTACGCCTGGCTCTCCTTCCTCCTCATCTTCTTCGTGCTCCGGGGGCCCATCCAGGAGGTGCTCCGTTTCGCGCGCGGGGTCTTCTTCGGCTTTTTCTTCGGATAGGCTGGGGCCATGCGCACCCTGAGCCTTGCCCTTTCGGTTATCGCGCTTCTGCTCTTGTTTCCGGCTCTTTTGCCCCTCCTGGGCTGGCTCAACTGGCTGGTGCTACCCCTGGCCCTCCTGGGAGCGGGGCTTGGGGTGATTTTTGGGGAGGAGCGGGCCTTTAGGCTAGGGCTTCTGGTCCTGGTGGTCTCTGCCCTCAGGCTTTTCCTAGGGGGCGGCCTCCTCTAGCCAACCGCGGAGGACCCCCAGGTTCCAGGCGTCCTCCTCGGGGCTCCTCGGGGTTTCCAGGATGAAGACCCGGCCCTCGAGCCTGGGGTCCAGGAGGACCCCCTTGAGGCCTTCCCCGATCTGGCCCTTGAGGAGGTGGGCGTGGTGGTCTACGCGGCTTCCCAGGCCCCCCACAGAGTCGTTGAGATGGACCACGGGGACCCGGTCCAGCCCCACCGCTCGGTCCAGGGCGGAGAGGACCCCTCTCGGGTCCCCCTTCACGTCGTACCCGGCGGCGAAGGCGTGGCAGGTGTCTAGGCAGGCCTGCAAGGGGGTGTCCTGGAGGAGCCAGGCCAGCTCCTCAAAGCGGCTTCCCGCCTTCTCCCCGCCTCCGGCGGTGTTCTCCAGGAGGAGGGTGGGCCTCCCCTTGGCCCCGGCCAGGCGGAGGGCCCTTAGGGCCCCCTCCTTGATCCTCCTGGGGTCCCCGGAGCCGGGGTGGACCACCACGTACTCCACGCCCAGGAGGGCGGCCTTTCCCAGGTCGTCCGCCAGGCTCATCACGCTCTTTTCCCAAAGTTCCCCCTCCGCTCCTAGGTTCACCAGGTAGGAGGCGTGGATCGCCGCGGGCATCCCCCCCGCCATCTCCTTGAGGGCGCGGAAGGCCTCCACCTCGCCTGGGGAGAGGGACCTGGCCCTCCAGCCCCGGGGGCTTTTGGCGAAGATCTGGAGGGCGGTGAGGCCCAGGGCCAGGGCCTCCTCGAGGGCCCCCGCCACCCCCTTCTTGCCGGCGATGGATAGGTGAAACCCGTAGCGGACGCTCATTCCAAGACCTCTAGGTGCACCCAGGTGGCGGAGAGGGCCCCGATGGCCTTGGCGGCGGCGTAGGAGAGGTCAATGATGTACCTCCCCCCAAAGGGACCTCGGTCATTGATGCGCACCACCACGCTCCGGCCGTTTTTGGGGTTGGTGACCCGCACCCGGGTGCCGAAGGGGAGGCTGGGGTGGGCGGCGGTGAGGGCGTTTTGATCGTAGACCTCGCCGCTGGCCGTCCTCCTGCCGTGGAAGCCGGGGCCGTACCAGACGGCGAGGCCTTCCTGGAGGAAGCGCCTTTCCGGAGGCGCCCCCTGCCCCACCCTCAGGACCTGGCCCGGGTAGATGCGCTCCGAGGTGAGGCCGTTTAAGCGCATGAGCTCCGCCACGCTGAGGCCGTGGGCCCTGGCGATGCGGTAGAGGGTGTCCCCCCTTTTCACCGTGTAGCTTTGGCCCAGGCTGAGGGCCAGAAGGAAGGGGATCAGGGCCAGAAGGCGCATCATACCATTTCTTCCTGTTTCCTTCGCTCTGCCAGCTTAGAAAAGCCTCCCGGGAACCTTCCGCCGGGGCCCCCATGCTGGCGCAAGCCAGCATGGGGTGGCATCAAACCTCCAGGTAGCCCCGGGGGAAGCGGGAGAGGAGCTCTATCCCGTCCTCGGTGAGGAGGACCAGCTCTTCTACCCTCACGCCGCCCACCCCGGGCAGGTAGACCCCGGGCTCTACCGTGACCACCATGCCGGGCTCCAGGACCTCCTCCGCGTAGGGGGAGAGGCTTGGCCCCTCGTGCACGGAAAGGCCCACCCCGTGGCCCAGGGAGTGGACGAAGTGGCGGTCCAGGCCATGGCGCCCCAGCGCCTCCCGGGCCAGGGCGTCCACCTCCTTGCCCGTCCTCCCCGGCCGCAGGTTTTCCAGGGCCACCTCGAGGGCGGCCTGGACCGCCTCGTACACCCGGCGCATCTCGGAAGAGGCCTTCCCCAGGGCGAAGGTGCGGGTCATGTCCGAGTGGTACCCCGCCACCTTGGCCCCCAGGTCCAAGGTGACCATCTCCCCCGCCACAAGCCGCTTCTCCGAGGCCCTGGCGTGGGGCAGGGCCCCCCTCACCCCCGAGGCCACGATGGGGGGGAAGGCCACGCCCTCGGCCCCCCCCTTGCGCAGGAAGAACTCCACCTCCAGGGCCACTTCCCGCTCCTCCACCCCGGGCCGGAGGAGGCCCAGGGCGTGCTCCAGGGCCTTCTCCGCCAGGGCCTGGGCCTTGCGGATCCGCTCCACCTCCTCCGGGGTCTTCCTGAGGCGGAGGCGCTCGATGACCCCCTTGGTGGGCACCCACTCCACCGGGGCCATCTCCCGGAGGCGCTCCAGGGCGGCGTAGGGGAGGTGTTCCGCCTCAAAGCCCACCCGGCCCCTCAGGTCCTTGAGGAGGGCCTCCCGCTCCTCCCGCCTCAGGACCTTGGCGGGGATCCCGCTTTCCCGCTCCGCCTCGGGGTAGCGGGGGTCGGTGAGGAGGAAGGCCCCTTCCCCGGTGAGGAGGACCTGGGCGTCCTCCGGGTGGGGGAAGCCGGAGAGGTAGCGCACGTTCTCCGGGCGGGTCACGTAGAGGGCGTCTAGCCCCAGGGTTTCTAGAAGGGCTTGCAGCTCCTGCACGGGAGGCACTATACCCCTAGCCCCAGCCCCCGGTAAAGCGCGTCCACGGAGAGGGCTGCGGGAGGGCAGGGAAGGGGGGCCTCCCCTGTTAGCCTAGGGGCTTGGGGGCGGCCTCAGCCGGGGATGGCTTCCGCCTTCTCCAGGGCGAAGCGGGCCTTCCCCTCCTCGTCCTCCACCCCGGTCTCGTAGCCCTCCAGGGGGCCTTCGGCGAACTCCACGGCCAGGACCTCCCCGGCGATCCACTCCCCGTGCCGCTTCAGGGCCTCCAGGTAGGCCCCTTCCGCCCCGTAGCGCACGCGGATGCGGTCCGAGACCCTGAGGCCCATGCCCTTTCTGGCCTCCTGCAGGAGGCGGATCAGGTCCCGGGCCAGGCCCTCCAGCCTTAGGTCCTCCGTGACCCGCACCTCCAGGGCGGCCACGTACCCGTCCTTCTCCAGGGCCTGGTACCCCTCGGGGGCCTGGGCCTCGAGGAGCACCTCCTCCGGGGAGAGGTGGAGGGTCTCCCCCCCCACCTCCAGGTCCACGCCCTCGCCCCTGAGGACGGCGGCCGCCACCCGCTCCCGCTCCCTTTCTAGGGCCTCGCGGATCTGGGGAACCCGCTTCCCGTACTTCTTTCCCAGGAGCTTGAGGTTGGGGAGGACCCGGTAGGAGAGGACCTCCTCCCCGGGCTCTAGGACCCGCACCTCCTTGACGTTGAGCTCCTCGGCGATCTCGGGGGCGAAGTGGCGAAGGCCCTCCCGTTCCAAGGCGGTGGGGGCGGTGACCAGGAGAAGGGGGAGGGGGGTTCGGGTCTTGACCCCGCTTCGGGCCCGGGCCGCGCGGGCCAGGTCCACCACCCGGAGGACCGCCCGCATCTTGGCTACCAGCGCCTCGTCCAAGAGGGCGGGGTCCACCCCCGGCCAGTCGGCGAGGTGGACGCTCTCCGGGGCCCCCTCGTCTACGCTTCGCACCAGGTTCTGCCAGAGGGCCTCGGCCAGGTAGGGGGTGAAGGGGGCGGAGAGCTTGGCGATGAGGACCAGGGCCTCGTAGAGGGTGGCGTAGGCCGACTCCCGGTCCCAGGGGTCCTCGTTCTTCCAGTAGCGCCGCCTGCCCCGGCGCACGTACCACTGGGAGAGGTCCTCCACCACGAAGTCCCTTAGGGCCCGGCTAGAGGTGGTGGGGTCGTAGGCCTCGAGGGCCTCCGTCACCTTCTGGATGAGGTCCTGCATGCGGGCGAGGAGCCAGCGGTCCAGCTCGGGCCGCTCCTTGGCCGGGGGTGGGGCCTTCAGGTTGGGGCGGTCCAGGTTGGCGTAGGTCACAAAGAAGCTGTAGACGTTCCAAAGGGTGAGGAAGTAGTCCCGCACCGCCTCCCGCACCAGGTTGGGGCCGAAGCGGCGGTCCGCCTCCGGAGGGGCGGAGATGTAGATGTACCACCTCAGGGCATCCGCCCCAAACTCCCGCAGGATGTCCCAGGGGTCCACCACGTTCCCCTTGGACTTGGACATCTTCTGCCCCTTCTCGTCCAGGATGAGGCCGTGGCAGATGACGTTCTTGAAGGCGACGGAGCCGAAGAGCATGACCCCGAGCTGGTGCAGGGAGTGGAACCAGCCCCGGGTCTGGTCGATCCCCTCGGCGATGAAGTCGGCGGGGAAGGCCTCCCGGAACTCCTCCCCGTTCTCAAAGGGGTAGTGGACCGAGGCGAAAGGCATGGCCCCGGAGTCGTACCAGACGTCAATGACGTAGGGCACCCGGCGCATGGTGCCCCCGCAGGCGCACCCTAGCTCCACCCCGTCCACGTGGGGGCGGTGGGGGTCAAAGGGCTCGGGGAGGGGGGTCTTGGCCTGGGCCTTAAGCTCCGCGAAGCTCCCTATGGCCTCCTCCTTGCCGCAGGACTCGCAGACCCAGATGGGGAGGGGCGTGCCCCAGTAGCGGTTGCGGCTTAGGGCCCAGTCCACCAGGTTCCTGAGCCACTCCCCGTAGCGCCCCTCCTGAATGTGGGGGGGGACCCAGTGGATCTCCCGGTTTTTCTGGATAAGCTCCTCCTTGAAGGCGGTGCTCCGGATGAACCAGGTCTCCGTGGCGTAGTACATGAGGGGGGTGGCGCACCGCCAGCAGTGGGGGTAGCTGTGGAGGTAGCTCTCCTCCTTGAAGAGGAGGCCCCGGGCCCGGAGGTCCTTGAGGATGGCCCGGTTGGCCTCGCGGAGGGGGAGGCCTTGGAAGGGGGCCACCCGCACCCTCCCCTCCTCGTCCACGGTCTTGAGGAGGGGGAGGCCGTAGGCCTTGGCCGTCTCCAGGTCCTCGGCGCCGAAGGCGGGGGCCTGGTGGACGATGCCCGTGCCGTCCTCCCGGCTCACGTACTCCGCTAAGACCGTGACGTAGCCCCGCTCCACCTCCTGGGGGTAGGGGGGGTCGTAGGGGAGGCCCTCGAGGGCCTTCCCGGGGAAGGTCTTGAGAACCGGGGTTTCCTCGCCGAGGAGCCTTTTCCCCAGGCCCTCCTCCAGGATCAGGGCCTCCCCGTCTAGGGCGAAGGCGGCGTAGGTGAACTCCGGGTGGACCGCCGCCGCCACGTTCCCGGGCAGGGTCCAGGGGGTGGTGGTCCAGATGAGGAGGCTGGCCTGCTCGAGGCCTAGGCTCTGGGGTTCCTTTAGCCGAAAGCGCACGTGGACCGAGGGGTCGTGGATCTCCTTGTAGCCCAGGGCGAGCTCGTGGGAGGAAAGGGGGGTGCCGCACCGGGGGCAGTAGGGCACCACCTTGTGGTCCCGGTAGAGGAGGCCCCGGTCAAAGAGGTTCTTCAGGCTCCACCAGATGCTCTCAATGTAGGTGGGGTCTAGGGTGGCGTAGGCGTCCTCCAGGTCCACCCAGTAGGCGAGGCGCTCGGTGAAGGCCTCCCACTCCTTTTCGTAGGTGAAGACGGACTCCCGGCAGGCCTGGTTGAAGCGCCCGATGCCGTAGGCCTCGATCTCCCGCTTGCTCCCCAGGCCTAGGCCCTTTTCCACCTCCAGCTCCACGGGAAGCCCGTGGGTGTCCCAGCCTGCCCGCCTGGGGACGTAGTAGCCCTGCATGGTCTTGAAGCGGGGGAAGAGGTCCTTGTAGCTCCGGGCCTGGGCGTGGCCCACGTGGGGCAGGCCGTTGGCCGTGGGCGGCCCCTCGTAGATGGTGTACCGGGGGCCCCCCTTGCGCCTCTCCACGCTCTTTTGGAAGATCCGCTCCCGCTTCCAGAAGGCCAGAACTTCTTCTTCCAGCTTGGGAAAGTCCGGCTCGCCGACCTCCTTGAACATCCCTCACCTCCTAGCAAAACGCCCGCGCCCTATGGGCGCGGACGAAAGCCACCGGGACTTCCGCGGTACCACCGCGCTTCCTGGGTTGATCCAGGCCCTCGTTTTGGCGCTATTACGGGCGCCGCCCGGCGGGCATTACTCGGGGAACCCCCTTTCCTCCCGCGGCTCCGGGGTGATCTTCCCACCTGCCCTCACCGCCGGGCTCCCACCCTCCCCAGCTCGCTTTGGGCTCTTGGGCAGGGGTACTCGCCCCATCCTCGCCTTTACAGGCCGCCTGCTCTAGGGTAAAATCCCCCTTTGGCGGCTAAGGCCATCCTAGCAGCCCCTCCCCTCCCTTGACAACGCCCCTCCTCGGTCTGCTAGACTGGCACCAAGCCGGTCCCCTTTCCCTTGAAAAGGAGAGCAGCATGGAGCTTTACCTGGACACCGCCAACTTGGAGGAGATACGGGAGATCGCCCTTTGGGGCGTCCTCTCCGGGGCGACCACCAACCCCACCCTGGTGGCCAAGGAGTTTGCCGCCAGAGGAGAGAGGCTCACCTGGGATGGCCTGCGCTCCCACCTGGCGACCCTTTGCGAGCTGGTGGGTGGGCCGGTCTCTGCGGAGGTGACGGCCCTCGAGGCCGAGGCCATGGTGGCGGAGGGGAGGCGGCTTGCTGCCATCCACCCCCAGATCGTGGTCAAGCTCCCCACCACCGAGGAGGGCCTAAGGGCCTGCAAGCGTCTTTCCGCCGAGGGGATCAAGGTCAACATGACCCTCATCTTCTCCGCCAACCAGGCCCTTCTCGCGGCCCGGGCAGGGGCAGCCTATCTGAGCCCCTTCTTGGGCCGGGTGGACGACATCTCCTGGGACGGGGGGGAGCTTCTACGGGAGATCGTGGAGATCAGGGAGGTCCAGGACCTCCCTGTCCGGGTCATCGCCGCCTCCATCCGCCACCCCCGCCACGTCACCGAGGCCGCCCTCCTGGGGGCGGACATCGCCACCATGCCCTATGGCGTCTTCAAGGCCCTCCTCAAGCACCCCCTCACGGACCTCGGTCTCAAGCGCTTTATGGAGGACTGGGATAAGGTCAAGCCATGAAGAAGCGAGTGGAAACCCCCGAGATGGCCCTTTCCTACCAGGAACTCTCCGCCAAGATCCTCCCCGAGCTCCACCTCCTGGCCCAGGAAGTGGGCATTGAGAACTACAAGCGCATGAAGAAGGACCAGCTGATCATGGCCCTCCTGGAGAGGCAGACCCAGGGGGAGGGCCTCAGGCTGGTCAAGGGCTACCTGGAGATCAGTCCCGATGGCTATGGCTTCCTCACGGAGAACCTGTACAACCTCGAGTCCCGGGTGGCCATCGTCTCCGCTGGCCTCATCCGCCAGTACGCCCTGAGGAGCGGGGACTACCTCGTGGGCCGGGTCCGGCCCCCTAGGGAGAACGAGCGCTTCGGGACCCTCATCAAGGTGGAGGCGGTGAACGACCTGGACCCCGAGGCCGCCAGGAACCGCCCCCGCTTTGACGAGCTCATCCCCCAGTTCCCCGATCGGCAGATCCGGCTGGAAACCGTCCCTGAGGAGCTCTCCACCCGGGTCATTGACCTCCTGGCCCCCATCGGCCGGGGGCAGAGGGGGCTCATTGTGGCCCCCCCCAAGGCGGGCAAGACCACCCTCCTCAAGAAGATCGCCAACGCCGTCCTCAAAAACGAGCCCGACATCAAGGTCATCGTCCTCCTCATCGACGAGCGGCCCGAAGAGGTCACGGACTTCCGGGAAAGCGTGGGGGGAGCGGAGGTCATCGCCAGCACCTTTGACGAGCCCCCCCAGAACCACATCCGCGTGGCGGAGTTCGTCCATGAGAGGGCCAAGCGCATCGTGGAGGAGGGAGGGCACGTGATGATCCTCCTGGACTCCATCACCCGCCTGGCCCGGGCCAACAACCTGGTGACCCCGCCCACGGGGCGCACCCTCTCGGGGGGTCTGGACTCCGCCGCCCTCTACTTCCCCAAGCGCTTCCTGGGGGCGGCCCGGAACATCCGGGGCGGGGGGAGCCTCACCATCCTGGCCACCGCCCTGGTGGAGACGGGAAGCCGCATGGACGATGTGATCTTTGAGGAGTTCAAGGGGACGGGCAACATGGAGCTCCACCTCTCCCGCCGTCTGGAGGAGCGCCGCATCTTCCCCGCCATAGACATCCTGAAGTCCGGCACCAGGCGGGAGGAGCTCCTCCTTGGCGAGGAGGTGGTCCACAAGATGTGGCTCCTCCGCAAGGTCCTGGCGGACATGGACCCCGCCGAGGCTATGGAGATGCTCCTCTCCCGTCTGGCCCGCACCAAGAGCAACAAGGAGTTCCTGGCGGCCCTGGCGGCCCGCTAAGTGCTCGGACTTTGGTTTCGCAACATGGGATAGCCAAGTCGGAGCTAGGGGAGGGCTTTTGAGGGCCCCCACCGCAGCGAAAGCCGCGGTGGGGCACTTAGGCCTTCGCCCCTTGCCCCTTGGCCCCGGGGGGTTGGTATAATCCCCCCGGGTTAGGTTTTTGGAGGTGACCTTTGCGGGGGATTTTGGGAGCCTTGTGCCTATTTTGCGCCCTGCCTGCCTTGGCTAAACTGCCCATCCTTAGCCCCCTACCCCTCCCAGAGGCCACGGTGGAGGTGGGGGGAGCGCCGAGGAAGGGCTGGGTGCTCTACACGGTGCGCCCCGGGGACACCCTAGCGGGGATCGCCGCCCGTTACCGGGTGGACCCCAGGCACATCATGTGGTCCAGCGGCCTCAAAAACGACCGCTTGCAGGTGGGCCAGGAGGTTCGCATCCCCCTGGTGGCGGTGGAGGAGAGGGAACCCCGGGTCCCCCCGGGGGTGGAGGTGTACCGGGTGCGGCCTGGGGACACCCTGGCCTCCCTGGCCCAGCGCTTTGGGCTTTCCATCCTGGACTTGGTCTCTGCCAACCCTTCCCTGGAGAGCCTGGACCGCCTGGTGGCGGGAAGCCTGCTCTACATTCCCAGGGGAACCAGGGGGCTCCTGGTGGCTCTTCCGGAAGGGGAGACCCTGGTTTCCCTCTCCCAGCGCTTCGGCCTCTCCCCGGTAGCCGTGGCCCGGTCCAACGGCATCCAGGACCCCACGGAGCTTAGGGCAGGGGACCTGGTCCTCCTCCCCGGCATAGAGGCCAGGACCACCTACCAGCGCCTTCGCGCCCAGCAGGAGGCGGAGAGAAGGGCCCGCCTCGAGGCCGAGCGCCGCCGTCAGGAGGAGCTCAGGCGCTTGGCGGAGCAGAGGCGTAGGCAGGAGGCGGCCAGGCAGGCCCAGCTTCGCCAGGCCCAGGCCCGCCAGACCCCGGGGTCTGAGGTGCGCCGGGTGAGCTACCAGGAAGGGGGAATGCGCTGGCCTCTCGCCAGCTTCCGCATCACCACGTATTACGGCCAACGAGGGGTCTTCCAGCGCTACCACACAGGGATAGACCTGGCCGCCCCCCATGGTACCCCCATCATGGCCGCCAAGAGCGGACAGGTGCGAGTGGCGGGGTGGAGTTCGGTTGGCTACGGCTTCCACGTGGTCCTGGACCACGGGGGGGGCCTGGAGACCCTCTACGCCCACATGAGCCGGATCACCGTCCGCCCGGGCCAGTGGGTGGAAGGGGGCCAGGTGATCGGCCACGTGGGGTCCACCGGCTGGTCCACGGGGCCCCACCTGCACTTTGAGGTGCGGGTGAACGGGACGCCCAGGAACCCTTTGGCCTACCTGCCCTGAGGGTTTGTGTTCCCCTACCCTTGACCCTTCGAGGCCTAAGCTGGAGGATAGGGGGCGGAATGGAGAAGGGCACCTTCCAGATCAAGACCGGTTTCGCCGAGATGTTCAAGGGCGGGGTGATCATGGACGTGACCACCCCGGAGCAGGCCGTCATCGCCGAGGAGGCGGGGGCGGTGGCGGTGATGGCCCTGGAGAGGGTCCCCGCCGATATCCGCGCCCAGGGGGGCGTGGCCCGCATGTCCGACCCCAAGGTCATCAAGGAGATCATGGCGGCGGTGTCCATCCCTGTCATGGCCAAGGTGCGCATTGGCCACTTCGTGGAGGCCATGGTCCTTGAGGCCATCGGGGTGGACTTCATCGACGAGTCCGAGGTCCTGACCCCCGCCGACGAGGAGCACCACATCGACAAGTGGAAGTTCAAGGTGCCCTTCGTCTGCGGGGCCCGGGACCTGGGGGAGGCCCTGAGGCGCATCGCCGAAGGAGCGGCCATGATCCGCACCAAAGGGGAGGCGGGCACGGGCAACGTGGTGGAGGCCGTGCGCCACGCCCGCGCCATGTGGAAGGGGATCCGCTACGTCCAGTCCCTACGGGAGGACGAGCTTTTGGCCTACGCCAAGGGGATCGGGGCCCCCCTGGAGCTGGTGCGTTGGGTGCATCAGCACGGCCGCCTTCCCGTGGTGAACTTCGCCGCTGGCGGCATCGCCACGCCTGCGGATGCGGCCCTCATGATGCACTTGGGCATGGACGGGGTCTTTGTGGGCTCAGGGATTTTCAAGTCCGGGGACCCCAAGAAAAGGGCCCGGGCCATCGTGCGGGCGGTGACCCACTACAACGACCCCGAGGTCCTGGCCGAGGTCTCCGAGGACCTGGGGGAACCCATGGTGGGCATCAACCTGGACGTCCTCAGGGAAGAGGAGCGGCTTGCCAAGCGGGGCTGGTAGGGCGGTCTGCGGGGTGTACGAGATCCACCCGGAAAGGGTGGAACGGGCTAGGGCGGCCCTTCCGGAGGAAGGGATCCTGAAGAAGGCGGCCCACCTCCTCAAGGCCCTTTCGGACCCCACCCGCATACGCCTCCTCCTGGCCCTGAAGGGGGCGGGGGAGCTTTGCGTCTGCGACCTGGCCCTCCTCGCCGGGGTTTCGGTCTCGGGGGTGAGCCACCAGCTCCGCCTCCTCCGGGCCGCCCGCCTGGTGGCCTTCCGCCGGGAGGGGAAGCAGGCCTACTACCGCATCGCCGATGCCCACGTGGAGGCCCTCCTGGAGGGGGTCCTGGCCCACGCCACCGAAGACGTTTGAATAACCACTCAAACGATGCCACCATGAGGGCATGGAGCCCCTCTCCAGGGTGTACCGGGTGGAGGGCATGGACTGCCCGGACTGCGCCCGCCACGTGGAGGAAACAGCCAAGGGCCTCCCTGGAGTGGAGGCCGCTCGGGCCAGCTTCGCCAGCGGGAAGCTCTTCTTGGTGGTCAAGGATCCCAGGGCGGAAAGGGAGCTGGAAAAGGCCCTGAAGCCCATGGGTTACCGCCTCCGGGCGATAGGGGTGGGGGCACGGGGGCTCCCCGGGCCCTGGTCCTGGGCCCTCCTGGTGGGGGGGCTTTGCCTTTTGGCCCTAGTCCTGCCGCCCGTGGGGGCCTACGGGTACTCCTTGGCGGCCCTCCTGGGGCTCTTCCCCTTGGCCCGGCGGGCGTTGGCCGGCTTCCGCCGGAACCCCTTCAGCATGCAGGCCCTGGTCACCCTGGCCACCCTCGGGGCCCTCCTCATCGGGGCCGAAGCCGAGGGGGCGGCGGTGGTCTTCCTCTTCCTCCTGGGGGAGGTTCTGGAGGCCTACAGCGTGGACCGCTCCCGCAAGGCCCTCTTCGCCCTGGGAAGCCTTCTACCCCAGCGGGCCCTAAGGCTGGAGGGAGGAGGACTGAGGGAGGTTCCCCTGGGGTTTTTGAGCCCAGGGGACTGGGTGCGGGTGCCTTGGGGCGAGAGGGTCCCCGCGGACGGGGTGGTCCTGGAGGGAGAGGCGGAAGTGGAGGAGGCCCCCTTCACCGGGGAGCCCCTGCCGCGGAGGCGGGGGGTGGGGGAGAGGGTCTACGGGGGAAGCCTGGTGGTGGCGGGTAGCCTCGTTGTGGAGGTGGAAAGGTTGCCTCTGGAGGGCTTCCTGGCCCAGGTGGAGCGCCTCACCGAGGAGGCCCTCTTGCGCAAGTCCCGGATGGAGAGGCTGGTGGATGCCTTCAGCCGCCGCTACACCCCCGCCATCCTCCTCCTCGCCCTCTTTTGGGGTGGGGTCCTGCCCCTATTCCTCGGGGACTTCCCCCGCCACCTCTATCAGGCCCTGACCCTCCTCCTCATCGCCTGCCCCTGCGCCCTGGTGGTCTCGGTACCCGCCGCCGTGGCCGCAGGGGTGGCCCGGGGGGCCAGACTGGGCCTCCTCTTCAAGGGCGGGGGGTCCCTGGAGCGGCTTGGCGGGGTGCGCCACCTGGCCTTGGACAAGACGGGGACCCTCACCCTGGGGGAGCCTAGGCTGGTGCGGGTGGAGCCTCTTGGGGTCTCCGAGACCGAGGCCCTGGCCCTGGCGGCGGCGGTGGAGGCTGGGGCCAGCCACCCTCTGGCCCGGGCGGTGCGGGAAAGGGCCCAGGGGCTCCTTCTCCCCGAGGCCCGGGAGCACCGGGTGGTTCCGGCTGTGGGGGCCTTTGCCCAGGTGGGGGGGGAGGAGGTGGCGGTTGTGCGCCCCTCGCCCCTGAACTCACCTCAGGAGCTGGCGGCCCGGGTGGCGGTCCTGGAGGCCGAGGGGAAGGCTTTGACCCTGCTGATCCAGGGGGGAAAGCCCCTGGCCCTCCTGGCCTTCGCCGACCTCCCCAGGCCCGAGGCCAGGGAGGTCCTAGAGGAGGTGCGGTCCCTTGGTCTGAAGCCCCTCCTCCTTACCGGGGACGCCGAGGCCCCTGCCCTAGTCCTGGGGCAGGCCTTGGGCCTTTCCCCTCTTGGGCCTTTCCCCTTGGGAGGTGAAGGCCCGCCTTACCCCCGAGGCCAAGCTGGAGCTGGTGGCGGCCTTGGACCGGAAGGGGGGTGTGGCCATGGTGGGGGATGGGGTCAACGACGCCCCCGCTTTGGCCCGGGCCACGGTGGGCCTGGCGGTCCTAGGGGGTACCGAGGTGGCCTTGAAGGCCGCAGACGCCGGGATCTTGGGCCTCAAGGCCCTTCCCCGGGGTATCCGCCTGAGCCGCCTGGTGCGCAGGGCGGTGGCGCAGAACATCGCTCTGGCCTTGGGCCTGAAGCTTTTGGTCCTGCTCACCACCCTTAACGGCCTGACGGGGCTTTGGGCGGCGGTCCTGGCGGACAACGGCGCGCTCCTTCTGGTGACCCTGAACAGCCTCCGCCTCCTTTGGGCCCGGCTTTAGGTCTCGCAGGGGGTGAGGCGAAGAGGCGCTTCCCCTTGGCCCAGGGTCTTCCTGAGCGGGTTAGAGGAAGCTTTGTGGCCCAGGCCCATGTTTTGTATAATTTCCATCCGCTATAATTTTATCTGGACCGATAGGGTCCAAAGGAGGTATGCGATGAAGAAGGTTTTGGCGCTTCTTGCTGTGTTGGCGATGGGAGCGATGGCCCTAGCCCAGGGGGCCATGGTGCGCGTGGCCCACCTCTCCCCCGACGCCCCGGCGGTGGATGTCCTGGTGAACGGGCAGCGGGCCATCACGGGCCTCGCCTTCAAGCAGGTGACGCCCTACATCTCTCTCCCTGCAACCAGGGTGCGGGTCCAGGTGGTGCCCGCAGGGCAGGACGCCCCGGTGGTCATAGACGCCGAGCTAGACCTCCGCGAAGGGGTCTACTACACGGTGGCCGCCACCGGTTTCCTGGCCAACATCCGACCCCAGGTCTACACGGACACCCTGGCGGGCTTCTTCCCCCGGGCTGGCTTTGCCCGCGTCCGCGTGGTCCACACCTCCCCCGATGCCCCTGCCGTGGACGTGGCCGTGAGGGGAGGACCGGTCCTTTTTGCCAACCTTCCCTTCCCCCGGGCCAGCACCTACCTCTCCGTGCCCGCGGGGAGCTATGACCTCGAGGTCCGGGCAGCGGGGACTACCACCGTGGCCCTCTCCCTTCCCGGGGTGAACCTGGAAAGCGGCAAGATCTACACGGTCTTTGCCGTGGGAAGCCTCGGTGCGGGCACGCTCTCCGTGGTGACCGTGGTGGACGCTACCGTCTTGGGTGGCACCCAGTAGCCTTGCCCCTTTTCTTCCCCTCCTCGCCTGCCCTCGCTGCGGGGAGGGGCCTTTTTTGGGGGAAGGGACCCTTTGCCCCCGTTGCCCTGCGCGCTACCCCTGGCGCGGGGGCTTTCTGGACCTGAGGGCCCACTGGGAAAGGCCCCACCTGCGCCTGGTCAATGCCCTTCCCCCCGTGGCCTGGCTCTACGACCTCTGGCGGGTGCGCTCCACGGCCCTCCTATCCGGGGGCCGGCTCACCCTGGCCGAAGAACTTGCGCGCCTTCGCGCCTGGCTCCTCCCCGCCGGACCCCCCTTCCTGGACGTGGGCACGGGGACGGGGATTTATCGGGAGGCCCTGGGGGAGAAGGCCCTGGGACTGGACCCTTCCCCCGCCTTCCTGCGGGTGGCCAGGAGGAAGCGGCCCGGGGCCTACCTCCTTGGGCACGGGGAGAAGCTTCCCTTCCGTGACGGAGCCTTTGGCGGCCTGGCGATCGGACCCACCTGGAACGAGTTCCAGGACCCCCGTAGGGCGGCCTCCGAGGCCAAGCGGGTCCTGCGGCCAGGAGGGAGGCTTTTTGGCCTCCTCCTCTTGGGGCCTGGGCCTAGCCTAGGCCTATGGCGGCCTGGGGAGGGGGAGATCCAGGCCCTCTTGGAGGGGGTGGGTTTCCGGGCCCGGCTAGAGCGGTACGGGCAGCTTGGCCTCATCCTGGCCGAGGTAGGATGAGGGGGAAAGGGGGGCGGAATGCGCACGGGTTTTAGAAGCGTCGAGCGGGGCCTGGAAGCGGGGTTTCCCATGAGGCTCTACCACAAGGCCAAGCGCCTTTTCTGGGACCCGGCTGCCCTGGACTTCACCCGCGACCGGGAGGCCTTCCAGGCCTTGGACCCCCGGGCCCAGGACCTTCTCCTAAGGCTGACCAGCCTCTTCCTGGGCGGGGAGGAGGCGGTGACACTGGACCTCCTCCCCCTGGTGCGGGCGGTGGCCGGGGAGGGGAGGCTAGAGGAGGAGATGTACCTCACCACCTTCCTCCTGGAGGAGGCTAAGCACGTGGAGTTCTTCGCCCGCTTCCTGGAGGAGGTGGCGGGGGCCAAGGGGGGGCTTGCCCACTACCACGGGCCCCACTACCGCCGCATCTTCCATGAGCTCCTCCCTGAGGCCATGGGCCGCCTGGAGGTGGACAGGAGTCCTAAGGCCCAGGTGGAGGCAGCCCTCACCTACAACGTGGTGGTGGAGGGGGTGCTAGCGGAGACGGGCTACCAGGGCTTTTTCCGGGCGGTGGACCGCCTCCGGGCGCAGGGGCTGGACCTCCCGGCCACCCTGGAAGGGGTGGCCCATATCCAACGGGACGAGAGCCGGCACATGGCCTACGGCCTTTTCCTCATCGCCCGCCACCTGGGGGAGGACCCGGGGCTTTGGCCTGCGGTGGAGGCCCGGCTGAACCTCCTTTTGCCGGAGGCTTTGGGGGTGGTGCAGGAGCTCTTCGCCGCCTACACCGAGGGGATGCCCCTGGAGGTTTCTGCGGAAGAGTTCCTGGCCTACGCCATGGGCCAGTTCGCCGGCCGGATGCGGGTTCTGGAAAGGGCCAGGAGCCTGGGGGCCGGGGCCTTGGAGGGGCTTGTGGGGTAGGCCCTAGTCCTGGGGGGGCCTCGCCTTCAGCCTGGGACCATGCGCCCCTTGGCTTTATTGCTGCTTTTGGCCTCGGCCCTGGCCCAGGAGTACCGGGCCCTTCCCGGGGCGGACACGGGTTTTGCCCCTCTGGACCGGAGCTACGCCCTGGTCTACTCAGCGGAAAGACCCAGGGCGGTTCTCCTCTTTGTGCCCGGGCTCCTTGGTGGGGCCGGCAACTTCGTCCTCCTGGCCGAGCATCTGAAGGCCTTGGATCCTTCCCTCGAGGTCTGGGCCTGGGACCGGCGGGCCAACGGCCTCGAGGACCGCCGGGGCTTTCTCAAGGAAGACCCCTTGGCCTACTACCAGGCCCTGGAGGAGCCCGACCTGAGCCCCCTAAGGGCCTGGGGCCTGGAGGTGCACCTAAGGGACCTGGACCTGGCGGTGGAAGAGGCCAGGAAGCGGGGCCCGGTGGTCCTCCTGGGCCACTCCCTTGGGGCCTCCCTGGCCACGCTTTACGCCTGGCTCCACGGGGAGAAGCTTGGGGGCCTCGTCCTCCTGGACGGGAGCCTAGGGGTGGTCCAGGTCTCCCGGGAGGCCTTCCTGGAGGGGCAGGACACCCCCTTTGGCCGCCTTCCTGGCCTCAGGGCCCTCCTCTCCGGGGAGGCGAGCCCCGTTTTCGGGGGCTTCCTCACCCCCAAGGACCTGGCCCTGGCGGAGGCCGAGGCCTACCTCGCTGCCCGCCGCCCCGAGGAGCCCGTCCCTTTCGGCCCCTACCGGGCCACCCGGGAGGCCCGGGCCCTCCTCCGGGTGGACGACCACTACAGCCTCTTCCCCGTCTTTAGCGTGAGCGTGGGCCGGGCCTGGGCCCGGGAGGGCCTAAGCCTCCTGGGCCTCCTCCAGGGGCAGCTCGTCCTCACCGTCCGGGGGCCCAGGGACGGGCTCATCCGCTGGCGGGACACCAGGGAGGCCACGGACCCAAGGGCCTTCCTCCGGGCCTTCGCCCGGCCCGAGACGGGCTTTTCCGAGTGGTACTTCCCCTACCGGCTCCTCCTGGAGATCGCCGGCCACCCCTACGCCCTTCCGGACCTGAGGCCCAGGCCCCTGCCCTACCCGGTCCTGGCCCTGGGGGCGGGGAGGGGGCTTATCCCCGAGGCCCGGGGCTTCCGCCTGGAGGAGGCCTTTCCCGGAACCCCCGCCGAGGTCCGCATCCTCCCCGGCCTCACCCACCTGGACCTCCTCACGGAGCGGGAGGGGCGGACGGCTGGGGAGGTTTGGGAGTATCTGCGGAGGCAGGGGTTCTAGGAGCTTCCCGTAGGAGGAAAGAGGCTAGGAAGCCCATAAGGGCAGCGAAGAAGGCCAGGCGCCACCCGTCCAGCACCCCGGCCCCCAGGGTGTTCTGCAGAAGGGTCTGGACGAAGGCGGGGGCCTCGGCCAGGTTGCCCGTTCCTCCCGAGAAGCCCACAGGCCCTCCAGCGGTGAGGCTTGCTAGCTCCTGGCTTTTCCTGGAGAGGAGCACCCCGGAGACCGTTATGCCGGCCGCAGCCCCCAGGCTCCGGGTAAGGGAGACCAGGCTGGACACCTGGCCCTGGCTCCCCTCGGGAGCGAGGCCCAAGGCCAGGTAGGATAGAGGCCCCTGGACCAAGCCAAGCCCCGTTCCTAGAAGGAAGAGCCCCAGGAGAAGGAGAGGGAGGGTGCTCGCCAGGTAGGCCATGAGGAAGAGGCCCAAAGCTGTGAGGGCCATGCCCAGGACCACGAGGCGCTTCCCGCCCACGCGGCCCACCATGGCTCCGGCGAAGCCGCTCATCCCGCCCAGGGCCAAGGCCAGGGCGTTCAGGATGGCCCCTGAGGCGAAGGGGGAGAGGAAGAAGGCTACCTGGGCGTACAGGGGAGCGAAGACGATGCCGCCGAGAAGGGCGTAGCCCACCAAAGTGGACACCAGCCAGAGGGGCAAGAAGGGTGGGGAGAGGGCCAGGCGCACGTCCAGAAGGGGAGCTGGGTGGCGGGACTCGTAGAGGATAAGGAGGAGAGCGGACACTCCGGAGAGGAGGAAAAGCCCCCCGATCCTGGGAGAGAAAAAGCCCAGCTCCGTGAGCCGCTCCAGCCCTTGGATGCCCATCACCAGGCTTCCGAAGGTGAGGGCCACCAGAACTCCTCCTACCAGGTCCAAAAGGGCCTTTCCCTGGGATTTGGGCAAGGGGGAGCCCAAGAGGAGGAGGACCCCGATCAGACCTATGGGCACGTTGATCCAAAAGACCCAGTGCCAGGAGGCCCGCTCCACGATGAAACCGCCCAGGTTGGGGCCCAGCACGTTCCCCAGGGCGAAGACCCCCAGGATCTGGCCCAGGTAAGCTCCCCGCTTTTCCTGGCCCACCGTGGCCCCCACGATGGCCTGGGCTACGGGGAAGAGTCCCCCCGCTCCCACCGCCTGGATCACCCGGGCCAGGACGAGGGTTTCCAGGCTGGAGGATAGGGCCGCCAGGGCGCTGCCCCCGGCGAAGAGGGCCATGGAAGTGCCGTAGATGCGCCCATAGCCCCAAAGATCGGAAAGCCGTCCCAGGATGGGAACGGCCACAGCGTAGAAGACAGAGTAGATGGAGAAGGCTAGGGTTACCCGGTCCACGCCCGTGCCCAAGTCCTCGGCGATGGCAGGGAGAGCGGGAGCCAGGATGGCGTTGTCCAAGGCGCCCATGAAGACGCCCAAGAGGAGGGCCAGGAGAAGGCGGCCGCTCATGGCTTCACCTCAAAGAGGCTGGGGGCGGGAGGGGTGGGGTCCAGCCTAAGGTATTCCACGGTGGAGAGGACCTTTCCAGAAGGGGAAAGCACCTGGTAGCGGAAGGGGAGGTGCCCCTTGGGGTTGAGGGTGACCCGCCAGGCGGCGGGTTGGCGCTCGTCTTTGGGAGGCGTCTTTTTGGCTAGGGTGAAGGTCCAAAGCCCTCCCTCCTCCTGGACTTCCCGGAGGAGGTAGTCCTTGCGCAGGGCCTTGGGGTCGGTGAAGAGGAGTTGCATGGGGTCCTCCGGGGTAGCGCCGGCGGGGGAGGTCTGCCAGCCCCCTTTGGGTCCCTTGCTCCAGAGTTTCTCCCCGTCGGAGATGAGGGCGCTCCCCTTCAGGTACTCGGGGCCTTCCAGCCAGTCTATGCGCACCTTGGGGCGCAGGTAGGCCACCTGGTAGACCACCGGGCCCTGGCGGGCCTGGGCCAGGTAGCCCTGCACCTTGCCGTGGGCCTCCAGGGCTTGCCATACCTCTTCCGGCGACAGCGCCCAGGTGAAACCCAAAGCCAGCATCAGCATGAATGTGTGGATTTTCTTCATTTTTCTTCCATCCCCCTTGCGAACACCCGGACACCCTCCTTCAGAAGCTCCTCCGCCCGGTAGCCGCCCACGTGCTTCTCCAGCATGTAGGCCCCGTGGACGATGGAAGCGAAGAGGGCGGCCAGCCTACGCCCCCTTTTTGGATCTACGCGGGAAAAGAAGCTTTCCAGGAAGGTTAGCTCCTGGCGCATGGCTTCCTGGGCCAGGCTTCGGGCTTCCTCCTCCCCGCCCCGGCCTCCGTGGGCGCTGGCCAAGGCGGCCAGGGGTTCCACCCCCTCCTGGTAGGCGAGGGCGTAGCGCAGAAGGCGCTCCTCCAGAGGGCCTTCCCCTTCCAGGGCCCGGCGGGCCTCTGCCTGGGAGGCCTCGAGGAGGGCCAAAAGAAGCTCCCGCTTGTTGCGGAAGTGGTGGTAGAAGGCCCCCTTCGTAAGGCCCAGCTCGGCCGCCAGTTCATCTAGGCGGGTGGCCGCATAGCCCCTTTCGGCAAAAGCCTTGCGGGCGGCCTGGAGGATCCGGGCCCGGGTGTCCATACCTACTAGTAGGTATGGACCGTGGCCGGTGTGGTGTGCACTAGGTTACATTTCCTCAGGCCCAAGCCCCAGGCTCTCCAGGGCCAGGCGGGCCGCCCTGAGGCCGGAGAGGGCCGCTGCGGGGACGCTCTGCCCGGGAAAGACCCCTTCCCCCACCCGGTAGACGTTGGCGAGGAGGCGGACCCGGGGGAAGCGGAAGGGGTGGGTCTGGGGGTAGCCCCCCACCCAGGCCCTTCCGGCGAAGCGGCGGTAGGTGAGGGGGGTGGCGAAGAGGAGGAACTCCGCCTCCCCTAGCCCCGGGAGGAGGGCCTCCCCCAGGCGGAGGGCGAGGCGCCCCCAGCGGGCCTTTTGGGCGAGGTAGTCCTCCCGGGAAAGCCCTTCCCAGAGGGAGAGGGGGGTGTGGAGGCTCAGGCTGAAGACCGTTTTCTCCCCTTCGGGCCTTAAGGAGAGGAAGGCGAAGGGCTTCTCCAGGGCGTTCTGCCGGTAGTAGGGGGGAGGGACGGGGAGGGGCAGGACCCCGTGGACGGCGAAGGCGCCCCAGGCGTCCCTGGGCACCCGGGGGGAAAGGCCGAGGAGGGGTTCTGGGGGGATGTTCAGGACGAAGAGGTCGGCCTCCACCACCTCCCTTTCCCCCCGCCTCCTCCCCCCGTAGGCCACCTCCACCCCTATCGCCCGCCCCCCCTTCAGGAGAAGCCTCTCCGCCCGGGCCTTGTAGCGGACCTCGAGGCCCTCCGCCAGGGCCTCGGCCACCCGGCCCACCCCCCCCGGGACGAGGGCTGGGCCCAGGTGGGGCAGGTCCAGGGCCATGGCGGCGTAGAGGGCGTAGGTCCTGGCCGCTTCTGTCTGGCTTGCGATGAGGAGCTGGGCGTCCAGGAAGCGGAGGAAATGGGGGTCCTGGGGGGCCCGGTGGACCCCCTTCAGGAAGAGATCGGGAAGGAGGGGAAGAAGCTCGGGAAGCAGGGCCAGGAGCTGGGGAAGTTCTCCCCCTTCCGGGGGCCAGGGGAGGCGGGGGGCGAGGGCTTTAAGCCTCTCTGCCCGCTCCGCCTGCCACCGCCAGAAGGGGAGGACCCGGGGGCCGAAGAAGTCCCTCTGGGCCTCCTGCTCCCTCTCCCGCCCCACGGGGCGCACCACCCGCCCCCGGGGGAGGAGGACCTCCATGAGGGGGAAGCCCTCGGGGAGGGGCTCCACGGGAAAGCGCATCCCCAGGGCCCGGGCCACGAGACCCAGGGGGGCCTCCGGGGCGAAGCCCGAGAGGAGGGTGGCCCCGGCGTCCAGGCGGTGGCCCCGGTGGAGGAAGCTCCCCGCCAAGCCCCCGGGGTAGGTGTGGGCCTCGAGGACCACCACCTCCACCCCCGCCCGCCCCAGGGCCCTGGCGGCCACGAGCCCCCCGATCCCTGCCCCCACCACCACCGCCCGCATGGGCGTAGGCTACCGGGAAGGCCCAAGGGGGATTTGGTCCTGGGCGCCACTCTCCGGGGCCCGGGCCCCTATGCTTAGGGCATGCGGGTCCTGGTCACGGGGGCCACGGGGTACGTGGGGGGGAGGCTCGTCCCCCGCCTCCTGGAGCGGGGCCACCGGGTGCGGGTCCTGGTGCGGGACGAGGCCCGGCTCCAGGGCCGCCCCTGGGCGGGCCAGGTGGAGGTGGTGCGGGGGAGCCTGGAGGACGGGGAAAGCCTGAAGCGGGCCCTTTTGGGCGTGGAGGCCGCCTACTACCTGGTCCACGCCATGCTTTCCGAGGTCCGCTTCCAGGAGGCGGAAAGGCGTCAGGTGGAGGCCTTCGCCCGGGTGGCCCGGGAGGTGGGGCTCGGGCACGTGGTCTACCTGGGGGGCCTCTTGCCCCGGGAGGGGAGGCCCTCCCCCCACCTGGAGAGCCGGGCCCGGGTGGGGGAGACCCTCCGCTCCCTCCTCCCCACCACGGAGTTCCGGGCCGGGCCCATCGTGGGCTCGGGCTCGGCCAGCTTTGAGATGGTCCGCTACCTCACGGAGAGGCTTCCCCTCATGGTGGCCCCCCGCTGGATCCTGAACCCCGTCTCCCCCATCGCCATCCGGGACGTCCTGGCCTACCTCCTCCTCGCCCTGGAGCGGGGGCCCATGGGCGTGGTGGAGATTGGGGCCCCGCCCCTCACCTTCAAGGCCATGATGGAGACCTACGCCGAGGTGCGGGGGCTTAAGCGGGTCATCCTGCCCCTGCCCGTCCTGGCCCCGAGGCTCGCCGCCCTCTGGGTGGGCCTGGTCACCCCCATCCCCAACCGCCTGGCCCTCCCCTTGGTGGAGGGGATCCTCCACCCCTTGGTGGCGGACACCCGTAGGGCCAAGGCCCTCTTCCCCGGGGTGGAGCCCATCCCCTACCGGAAGGCGGTGGAGCTGGCCCTGGAGAGGATCGCCCTGGGAGAGGTGGAGACCCGTTGGTCCGGGGCCCTCCACGGGGAGGGGTACCGCCTCGAGGACCGGGAGGGCCTCATCCGCGAGGTGCGGGTCCTTCGGAGCAAGGCCCCGCCAGAGGCCCTCTTCCAAAGCTTCGCCTCCTTGGGCGGGGAGAGGGGCTGGCTGGTCTGGGGCTGGGCCTGGGCCCTGAGGGGCCTCCTGGACCGGATGGTGGGGGGGCCAGGGCTCAGGCGGGGGCGGCGCCACCCCACGGAGCTCCTCCCCGGGGAGGCGGTGGACTTCTGGCGGGTGGAGGCCGTGCAACCCCATCGCCTTCTCCGCCTAAGGGCAGAGATGCGCCTTCCTGGAAAGGCTTGGCTGGAGTGGCGGGCCATACCCGAGGGGGAGGGGAGCCTCCTCCTCCAGACCGCCTACTTTGAGCCCAAGGGGCTCTTCGGCCTCCTCTACTGGTGGCTCCTCTACCCCCTCCACCGCCCCATCTTCAGCGGCCTGTCCCGGGCCATCGTGCGGGAGGCCGAGGCCGCCTCAGCCAGAGTTCCATGGTCAGGAGGTGGGGCAGGGTGAGGGCGAAGATGGCCCCCATGTAGGCGGCCAGGGGGTCCAAAAGCCTCGGGTAGAGGAGGAGGGCGAGGAGGAGTCCTCCCAGGGTCCCCGCATACACGAGGAGCCACTCCCGGCCCCGGACGCCCACCAGGCGGAGGCTATCCAGGCTGTGCTGGAGGAGGAAGTAGCCCGCCAGGGTGGCGTAAGGGTGGGCCAGGGCCGCCACCAGGGCCAGGAGGAGGGTGTCCCCCAGGGCCCTAGCCCCGGGCTTTTCCCATAGGGCCAGGAGGAGGAGGAGGCCCCAAAGGGTCCCCGCCGCCAAAGGGGGGAGGCTAAAGCCCCCGGCGAAGGCCCGGAGGAAGGGGAGGATGGCCTCCTGGTGGAAGAGGAAGGGGAAGAGGAGAACCGTCCCTGCCCGGAGGTAGCCCAAGGCTCCCCTGCCCTCCACCCGGCCCCAGTGGAAGAGGGCCATCCCCAAGAAGAGGAGGAGGGCAAAGGGCGGGTAGTGGAAGAGGAGGGCGAGGAGGAGGCCCGCCAAGGCCAGGTAGAGGGCGAGGAAGGGGAGGAGGGGAAGGCCAAGCCTCCGGACCACGAGGAGGTCGGCGGCCCCATGGGGCAGGCCCAGGAAGAGGGCGGAGAGGAGGAGGAGGCCTAGGGCCCAGGTCTCGGGGAGGAGAACCAGGGGCAGGAGGTAGTAGGCGGGCACGCCACCATCTTCCTTCCCGTCGGAAACGGGCCTTTGTGGTGTATTGTACATCTTCTGTCAAAGTGTTGTGTAGGCAAAGGTCGCCGCCTCTTCACCGTCCTCTAATGGAGTCGGACCTGCCCCAGGTGGGCCCATCCACTTAGGAGGTGAAGTGTGAGAATGCTTCCAGAGCTCAGCTTCGGAGAATACTGGCTGGTTTTCAACATGCTCTCCCTCACCATCGCCGGGATGCTGGCCGCCTTCGTCTTCTTCCTCCTGGCGAGGAGCTACGTGGCCCCCCGGTACCACATCGCCCTCTACCTCTCCGCCCTCATCGTCTTCATCGCCGGGTACCACTACCTGCGCATCTTTGAGAGCTGGATCGGGGCCTACCAGTTCCAGGACGGGGTCTACGTGCCCACGGGAAAGCCCTTCAACGACTTCTACCGCTACGCCGACTGGCTCCTCACCGTGCCCCTTCTCCTTCTGGAACTCATCCTGGTCTTGGGCCTGACCGCAGCCCGTACGTGGAACCTGTCCATCAAGCTGGTGGTGGCCTCGGTCCTCATGCTGGGCCTGGGGTACGTGGGGGAGGTGAGCACGGAGCCTGGCCCCAGGACCCTTTGGGGGGTGCTCTCCACCATCCCCTTCGCCTACATCCTCTATGTGCTCTGGGTGGAGCTGGGCCAGACCATCCGGGAGGCCAGGTTTGGGCCTAGGGTGCTGGAACTTCTAAACGCCACCCGGCTGGTGCTCCTCATGTCCTGGGGCTTCTACCCCATCGCCTACGCCCTGGGCACCTGGCTCCCTGGGGGTGCGGCCCAGGAGGTGGCCATCCAGATCGGCTACAGCCTGGCCGACCTCATCGCCAAGCCCATCTACGGCCTCCTGATCTTCGCCATCGCCAGGGCCAAGAGCCTCGAGGAGGGCTTCGGCGTGGAGGCTAAGGCCGCCTGAAGGGAGGGTCCACCTGGGGCGGCCCCTATCCTCTTCCGGCTACAAAGCCCTCCCCTCCCATGGCCTAGGGTGAAAGGCATGCGGGTGCTCATCACCGGAGCCACCGGGGGAGTGGGCGGTGCCCTGGCCCGGGCTTTGAAGGGCCAGGAGCTTTTCCTCTGCGGGAGGCGGGCCGGGCCTCTTCTGGAGCTAGCCCAGGCCGTGGGGGGTCGGGCCCTGCCCGCGGACCTCACCGACGAGCTGGAGGCCAGGGCCCTCCTGGAGGAGGTGGGGCCCTTGGACCTCCTCCTGCACGCCGTGGGGGTGGCGGGGAGGGCCCCGGTGCGGGGGGTGGGGCGGGAGGTCCTGGAGGGGATGATGGCCGCGCACCTCTTCAGCTCCGCCTTTCTCCTCAAGCACGCCCGCTTTCGCCAGGGGGCCCGGGCCGTCTTCTTCGGGGCCTACCCCGCCTACGTGCGGGTGCCCGGCTTCGCCCCTTACGCCGCGGCCAAAGGGGCCCTCGAGGCCTACCTGGAAGCTGCCCGGAAAGAGCTCGTGCGGGAAGGGGTTCACCTGGTCCTGGTCAGGCTTCCCGCCGTGGCCACGGGGCTTTGGGCCCCCCTGGGGGGGGCGCCCAAGGGCGCCCTCTCCCCGGAGGAGGCCGCCCGAAGGGTCCTGGAAGGGGTGCTCAAGGAACCCCCGCCCAGCCTCCTGGAGGTCTAGGGTGTACCGGGCCTACTTCTACCCCATGCGCCTCGCCCTCCTCGCCGTGGGGCGAAACTTCATGCCCATGGCCTGGTGGATGCCCGCCTCCAAGGAGCCCTTCCGCTTCCTCTTTGCTGTGGACCGGAAGAACCATACCCTGACCCTCCTCCGGGAGCTTTCCGAGGCCGCCTTGGCCTTCCTCCCCTGGGAGGAGCGGGCCTGGGTGGTGCGGGCCGGGTACCTTTCGGGGCGGAGGGTGGAAAAGGCGAAGCGGCTCGGGGTGGCCCTGAGGCCAGCCCGGAGGCTAGCCCACACTCTGGTCCCCGAGAGGGCCCTTGCCGTCTACGAGATGCGGGTGGCCGAGTGGCCCACCGACGGGGACCACGCCCTCTTCCTGGGGGAGGTGGTCCACGTAGAGGGCTCCTCCGAGGCCAAGGAGAGGCCCATCCTTTTCCTGGGCTTCCGCGACTTCGCCACCTTGGGGGAGCGCTGGAGGTTTCCTTCCCCATCCCGGCGGGACCGCCGTGGGGGGCCTGGCGGAGAGCCCCTTCCTTCCGCGCATGGGGAGGGCTTGGAGTAGGCCATGAGGAAGTACCTGGCCCTGGCGTGCTTTCTCCTTTTGGCCCAGGCCCAGGCCCCCTACGCCGTGGAGGGGCTTGCCCGCTACCGGGGCTACTACCCCCTGGGAAGCTGGGAAGGGAAAAACCCCACCGCCCAGGGGGAGGTGGTCTGGGACGGCTTGGAAAGGGCCTCGGGTAAGGTGTGCGTGCGGCAAGAGGCCTGGGACTCGGGCAACGCCGAGCGGGACAAGAAGGCCCTGGAGATCCTGAGGGCCAAGGACCACCCCCTGGCCTGCCTCTACCCCAGGCGGGCCTTTCGGGAAGGGGCGCGGTTCGTGGTGGAGGGGGAGCTGGAGATGGCGGGGAGGAGGAGGCCCGTGCGCATCCTGGGGGAGCTTTCCCAAAACCGCTTCCGGGGAAGCTTCACCACCCGCTTCTCCGAGTGGGGGTTTGAGCGGCCCCGCTTCCTCTTCCTGGAGGTGAGGGACGAGGTGGAGGTCTTCCTCGAGGCCGAGGTCCGGCGGTGATCCGGCTGGGCTACCCCTGCGAAAACCTCACCTTGGGGGCCAGCACCAACCACACCCTGCGCCTCACCCTCCTCTCGGAGGAGAGGGCGCGCGCCAAGGTGGCGGAGAACCTAGAGGACTTGGAGAGGATCCTCCGCTGGAACCCGGGGCATGGCTTCCACCTTTTCCGCGTGGGCCAGCATCTCATCCCCTTCGCCTCCCACCCCCTCTTCCCCTACGACTGGGAGCAGGCCCACGGGGAGGAGCTAGCCCGTCTTGGGGCCTTGGCCCGTGGCCTCGGCCAGCGGCTCTCCATGCACCCGGGCCAGTACGTGAACCCGGGAAGCCCGGACCCCCAGGTGGTGGAGCGCTCCCTGGCGGAGCTCCGCTACTCGGCCCGGGTCCTCTCCCTCATGGGAGCGGAGGACGGGGTCTTGGTCCTCCACCTGGGCGGGACCTATGGGGACAAGGACAGGGCTATGCGGCGCTTCCTGGAAAACCTCCAAGACGAGGGGGAGATCCTCCGCTACCTGGCCCTGGAAAGCGACGAGCGCCTATGGAGCGTGGAGGAGGTGTTAAGGGCGGCGGAGGCCCTGGGGGTGCCCGTGGTGGTGGACACCCTCCACCACGCCCTGAATCCCGGACGGCTTACCCTGGAAGAGGCCCTCCGCCTGGCCTTCCCCACCTGGCGGGGAAGGCCCAAGGTCCACCTGGCTAGCCAAGACCCCAAAAGGCGCCCCGGGGCCCACGCCTTCCATGTGGCCCGGGAGGACTGGGAGAGGCTCCTTGCCGCCCTTCCCGCCCCCGCCGACCTCATGCTGGAGGCCAAGGGGAAGGAAAGGGCCCTGGAGGCTGTCCTTGACAGGAGGGGGGCCTAGGGGGAGGATGAGGGGCGTGGTCGGCGTTTTGGCCCTTCAGGGGGATTTCCGCGAGCACAAGGAGGCCCTCAGGCGGCTTGGGCTCGAGGCCAGGGAGGTGCGCAAGCCGGAGCACCTCCCTGGCCTGAGGGCCCTCATCGTCCCCGGGGGGGAGTCCACCACCATCGGCAAGCTGGCCCGGGAGTACGGCCTCGAGGAGGCCGTGCGCCACCAGGTGGAGGAGGGGAGCCTGGCCCTCTTCGGCACCTGCGCCGGGGCCATCTGGATGGCCAGGGAGATCCTGGGCTACCCCGGGCAGCCGAGGCTTGGGGTCCTGGACGTGGCCGTGGAGCGCAACGCCTTCGGCAGACAGGTGGAGAGCTTCCGGGAGGAGGTGGAGGTGAAGGGCCTGGGGGCCTTCCCCGGGGTCTTCATCCGGGCCCCGGTCTTCCGCCGCCTGGGGGAGGGGGTGGAGGTCCTGGCGGAGCTAGGGGGCCTTCCCGTCCTGGTGCGCCAGGGGAGGCTCCTCGCCAGCAGCTTCCACCCCGAGCTCACAGGGGACGCCCGTCTCCACCGCTACTTCCTGGAGCTAGCTGGGGTCTAGGGGCTTGCGCCTCTAAGCCCTCGCCTTCCAAAGGCTGCCAGAGCCAGGCGTGGGTGCGACAGCAGATCCTCAGGCCCGTCTTGGGCACCTGGGGAGGAGTTTCCGCCTTGGCCCAGGCCCTGCCTCCGGGTAGCGGAGAGGGGCCTTTGGCGAGAGATTCCCGAATCCCATGGGCCTTTCAAGGGCGCATCCTTGTGTACATCCGGGGGAAGGGGATGGCCTCCCGCACGTGGGCGAGGCCGCAGATCCAGGCCACGGTGCGCTCTAGCCCCAGGCCAAAGCCCGCGTGGGGCACGCTGCCGAAGCGCCTCAGGTCCAGGTACCAGTCGTAGACCTCCTCGGGGAGGCCGAACTCCCGGATCTTCCGCCGCAGAAGCTCCAGTTCGTGGATCCTCTGGCTTCCCCCGATGATCTCCCCGTAGCCCTCCGGGGCCAGGAGGTCGTTGTTTAGGACGAGCTCGGGGTCTTCGGGGTCGGGCTCCATGTAGAAGGCCTTGATCCGGGCGGGGTAGCGCTCCACGAAGAGGGGGCGGTCAAACTGGCGGCTCAGGGCGGCCTCGTGGGGGGCGCCGAAGTCCTCCCCGTAGGAGAGGGGGGGGATCTCAGGGTCCTTTTCGCTCAGGCGATTCACCAGGGCCACGGCCTCCTTGTAGGTGAGGCGGGGGTAGTTGCCTTGGGCGGCGGGCTCCAAGGCCCTCGGGTCCCGCCCGAGCATCTCCAGCTCCTTAGCCCGCCTCTCCAGGACCCGGGCCACCAGGAAGCTCACCAGTTCCTCCTGGAGGGCCATATTCTCCTCGTGGGTCATGAAGGCCACCTCGGGCTCCACCATCCAGAACTCCAGGAGGTGCCGCCTGGTCTTGCTCCGCTCCGCCCGGAAGGTGGGGCCGAAGGTGTAGACCTTGGCGAAGGCCACGGCCCCCGCCTCGGCGTAGAGTTGGCCCGACTGGGAGAGGTAGGCCTTCTCCCCGTCAAAGAGGTCCACCTCAAAGAGGTCGGTGGTCCCCTCCACGGCGCTCGGGGTGAGGATGGGGGCGTCAAAGCGGAGGAAGCCCCGCTCGCCGAAGAAGTCGTGGATGGCCCTTTCCACCTCGTCCCGGATGCGCATGACCGCGAAGGGCCTGCGGTGGCGGAGCCAGAGGTGGCGGTGGTCCATGAGGAAGTCTATCCCGTGCTCCTTGGGGCCGATGGGGTACTCCCCCTGGGGCAGGCTCACCACCTCCAGGTGGCGCACGGAGAGCTCAAACCCCCCCGGGGCACGGGGGTCCTGGCGGACCAGACCCCACACCTTGAGGGCGGTCTCCTGGGGCAGGTGGTCGGCCCTCTGGAAGACCTCCTCGGGGACCTCCCCCTTGACCACCGTGGCCTGGAGGAAGCCGGTGCCGTCCCGGAGGATGAGGAAGTGGATCTTGCCCTTGGAGCGCTTCCCATAAAGCCAGCCCCGGAGCTCCACCTCCTTCCCCTCGTGGCGGCTGATCTCGTCGATGAAGGTCCGCATACCCTGGGTAGTCTACTCCAGGAGGCCCAGGGCCTCCGCCAGGCCGCAGGCCTCCACCGGGGCCACCACCTTTTTGGCGGCCTGCTTCACCGAAGGGGGGGCGTTCCCCATAGCGATCCCCAGGCCCACGGCCCGGATGAGCTCCAGGTCGTTCTCCCCGTCCCCCACCATGGCTGCCTCCTCTAGGGAAAGGCCGTGGGCCTCGGCCACTCGGCGGGCGGCGGAGAGCTTGCTCACCCCCCTTTTGGTGAGGGAGACGAAGCGGACCCCGGGCATCCCAGGGCTTTCGGCGATGTGGAAGGAGAGCTCGGGGGGAAGGCACTCTAAGAAGGCCCCCAGGGGGGCCAGGGGATCTGCTAGCACCTGGAGGCGCACCAGGGGTTCTTCCAGCCTGAGGAGGTCCGCTCCTTCCGCCGAAAGGCCCAAGAGGGCCTGGTGGGCCTGGAGGAGGGGGCTATCCCCCTCCACGTAGAAGCCCCCCTCGGCGGTGTAGCCCTCGAGGGGGAGGCCAAGCCTTCGGGCTAGGCGAATGGCCTCCTGGGCTGCCTCCTCAGGGAGGGCCTCCACCCCGAGGGGGGTGGCGGGGGGCGTATGGGGGTCCCGGGAGAGGCTTAGGATCACGGCCCCAGACTCAAAGACATGGAGCCCCGTGGGGTCCAAAAGCCTAGCGTAGCCCAGGGTCTCCCCCCTTCCCGGCCTCCCGGTGACCAGGCTGAGGCGCACCCCCTTGGCCCTCAGGGCCGCCACCTTGGGAAAGACGCACGCCGGCACCCCGTCCTTGCCCACCAGGGTGCCGTCCACGTCCACGAAGACCAGCCGGACCACTAGAGCTCCCCCCTCATCACGATAGCCGCCTCCCCCCCAATCTTCACCGCATAGGGGAGGCCGGTGGGGCTATACTCTACGAGCACCTCCACCACCCCGGGGTTGCCCAGCCGGTGTCCCTGGTAGATGGTGAGGCGCACCTCCCCCTCCCGCCTGGGGACCACCCCGGAGCGGGCCAGGAGGGCCCCCAGGGCGGCGTTGGCCGAGCCCGTCACCGGGTCCTCGGGGATGCCAAGGAGGGGGGCAAAATCCCGGGCATAAAAGCTCCGGGGCCCCATGGGGGCGTAGGCGTGGACCGTGGCCACCTCCAGCCTGCTGGAGACCTCCACGAGGGCGGGCATCTCCGGCTCCAGGGCATCCACCACTCCAGGGGCGATGAGGGGCACGAAGAGGCTCCAAAGCCCCGTGTAGGCGATGCCATAGGGGAGGCCCCGGTGTAGGTAGCGCTCGTCGGCGCCCAGGGCCTCTAGGGCCGCCTTCAGGGCCCCGTAGGGAGGGAGGTCGCGGAAGCGGGGGGTGGGCCCCCGTACCCAGGCCTTCCTGGGCTCCCCCTCCTCGTAGACCAGCTCCACGGGCAGGGCCTCGGTAGGGGTGTGCAGGTAGAGGCGGGGAGTGCCCTCGGGGGCCAGGCCCAGGCGCACCAGGGTGAGGCCCAGGGCGAGGGCGGCGTGGCCGGAGAACTCCACTTCCCCCGAGGGAGTGAAGAAGCGGACCCCGAAGGCCGGGCTCCGCCGCTCGGTGACGAAGGCGGTCTCGGGCTCGCCCAGGCGCTGGGCCACCCGCCCCATCTCCTCCGGGGTCATGCCCCGGGCGTCCAGGACGATGGCCACGCGGTTTCCCGCCCCAGGGGCGGGGGCGAAGGCGTCTACCAGGGCGTAAGGAATCCTAGCCACGGCGGATCACCTTTAGGCCCAGCTCGGCCAACTGCCCCTCGGGAATGGAGCTGGGAGCCCCGGTGAGGGGGTCTTTCCCCTCCTTGTTCTTGGGGAAGGCGATGACCTCGCGGATGGAGGGGCTACCGGTCATGAGGGCCAGGAGGCGGTCCAGGCCCCAGGCGATGCCCCCGTGGGGCGGGGCCCCGTAGGAGAGGGCCTCGAGGAAGAAGCCAAACTTTTCCCTCTGCTCCTCCTCCCCGATGCCCAAAAGCCGGAACATCCTGGCCTGGAGCCCAGGGTCGTGGATGCGGATGGACCCGCCGCCCACCTCCACCCCATTGAGCACCAGGTCGTAGGCCAGGGCCCGCACCCTCCCCGGGTCGGTTTCCAGAAGGGGGAGGTCCTCGGGGTGGGGGCTGGTGAAGGGGTGGTGCATGTAGGTCCACCCCCCTCGCTCCCCGTCCCACTCCAGGAGGGGGAAGTCCACCACCCAGAGGAAGCGGAACCCCTCCCGCTTGAGCCCCAGGAGGTCGGCCAGGAGGAGGCGCACCGCCCCCATGGCCTCCGCAGCCACCCTTAGGGGCCCGGCTACGAAGAGGAGGGTGTCCCCGGCCTCCGCCTCTGTGGCCTTCAGGAGGGCCTCCCGCACGGGCTCCAGGTGCCTGGCCACCCCGCCCGCAAGGCCCCCCTCCTCCACCCGGGCCCAGGCCAGGCCCCCTGCCCCCTTGCGCCTGGCCTCCTCCTCCAGAAGGGCGATCTCCTTGCGGGAGAGGGCCTTGGGGACCCTTAGGGCCTTGACCCTTTCCGCCTCCTGGAAGAGGGCGAAGCCACTCTCCTTGAAAAGGAGGCCTACCTCCACCATCTCCAGGCCGAAGCGGAGGTCGGGCTTGTCGGAGCCAAACCGCTCCAGGGCCTCCCCATAGGGGAGGCGGGGGAGGGGGAGGGAAAGCTCCACCCCCAGGGCCTCGCGGAAGACGTGGGCCATGAGGCGTTCGTTGAGCTCCAGGATATCCTCCACCTCCACGAAGCTCATCTCCAGGTCCATCTGGGTGAAGTCCGGCTGGCGGTCGGCCCTCAGGTCCTCGTCCCGGAAGCAACGGGCGATCTGGAAGTAGCGGTCTAGCCCCGCCACCATGAGCATCTGCTTGAAGAGCTGGGGGGACTGGGGCAGGGCGTAAAAGAGCCCCGGTTCCTGGCGGTAGGGGACCAGGAAGTCCCGGGCCCCTTCCGGGGTGCTCTTGGTGAGGAAGGGGGTTTCCACCTGAATGAAGCCTTCCCGGTCCAGGAAGTCCCAGATGGCCTTGACCACCCGGTGGCGGAGGCGGAGGTGGTCCTGCATCCTCTTGCGGCGTAGGTCCAGGTAACGGTACTTGAGGCGGAGTTCCTCCGCCGCCTCCTTCTCCTCCTCCCCCCGCCAGCCGGCGTCCACGGGGAAGGGAGGGGTCTTGGCCTCGGCGAGGACCTCGAGGGCCTTTAGCTCCACCTCCACCCTTCCCGTAGCCAGGCGGGGGTTGGGTTCGGGCCGGAGGCGCACCACCCCCTGGGCCCGCACCACCCATTCCGAGCGCACCCGTTCGGCCTCCCTGTAGGCGGGGCTTTCCGGGTGGGCCACGAGCTGCACCAGGCCTTCCCGGTCCCTCAGGTCCAGGAAGATGAGCCCCCCCAGGTCGCGGCGGCGGTTCACCCAGCCCTCGAGGACCACCTCCTCCCCCGCGTGGGCTTCCCTGAGACTCCCAGCGTAGTGGGTGCGGCGCATAATCCTCTAAAGCTTACAGGATGCTCACGCCAGGGCGGAGAGGAGAAAGCCCGCCACCTGTTGGTAGGGGAGGCGCACCTGCTCCCCGGTGGAAAGGCGCTTTAGGGTGAGTTCCCCCGCCTTAAGCTCCTCCTCGCCCAAAAACCCCGCGAAAGCCGCTCCCCGCCTCAGGGCCTCCTCCACCCCCTTGCCGGGCTTCCTGGGGGTGAGGGCGTACTCCACCCTTAGCCTGGGCCTCAGGGTTTCCGCCACGTAGAAGGCCTCGGCCACCGCCTCCTCCAATAGGGGGATGAGGTAGAGGTCGGGCCCCCTTTCCTCAGGGGGGGCGAAGCCCTCGGCCTCCAGGGCCAGGGCCACCCGCTCCACGCCGAAGGCGAAGCCCACCCCGGGCACCCTGGGCCCCCCCAGGAGCTCGGAAAGCCCGTCGTAACGCCCCCCGCCCCCCAGGGCGGACTGGGCCCCGATCTCCGGGTGGTGGACCTCAAAGGCGGTGCGCATGTAGTAGTCCAGCCCCCGGACCAGGGTGGGCTCCAGCGCATAGGGTACCCCTAGGCGGGTGAGGTGGCGCTCCACCGCCAGGAGGTGGGCCCGGGCCTCCTCGCCCAGGAAGTCCAGCATGGGCCTCACCCCGATCTCCCGGAGCAGGGCCTGGTCGGCCTCGCTCTTGGAGTCCAGGATGCGCATGGGGTTGAGGGCAAGCCGCTCCTTGGAGTCCGGGGAAAGGGCCTCCTTGTGGGGGGTGAGGACCTCCTTCAGGTAGGCGTTGTACCGGGCCCGGTCCTCGGCGTCCCCCACGGAGGAGAGCTTGACCTGGAGGCGCTTGAGGCCCAGCTCCCTGAGGCAGCGGTGGAGGAGGGCGATGGCCTCCGCGTCCAAGATGGGGCTTTCCGAGCCCAGGGCCTCGTAGTTCACCTGGTGGAACTGCCGGTACCGCCCCTTTTGGGGCCTCTCTGCCCGGAACATGGGCCCCGCCATCCAAAGCCTCACGGGCTTGGGCCAGACCTTCATCCCGTGCTCCAGATAAGCCCGCACCATGGCGGCGGTGCCCTCGGGGCGCAGGGTGAGGGAGCGGCCACCCCGGTCCTGGAAGGTGAACATCTCCTTGCGCACGATGTCCGTGGCGGCCCCCACCCCCTTCTCAAAGACCTGGGTTTCCTCAAATAGGGGGGTGACCAGCTCCAAGGCCCCCGCCGCCTCCAAGACCTCGCGGGCAGTGGCCACGATGCGTTGGTGGAGCCTGAGCTCTTTGCCGAAGAGGTCGCTGGTGCCCCGAACGGCCATACCCCTTCACTTTACAAGGGGAAAGGGTGTTTGTTAGCCTAAGGGCATGCGCCTTAGGGGGGCGCTTCTGGGCCTTTACCTGGCCCTCGCCCTGGTGGCCTCCACCGGGGTGGCCCTCCAGATGTACCTCATGCAGGTCCAGAACCCTTCCCTGCGGGGGGATCTCTGCCAGGCCCACGGGGGGGAAGCGGAGGCCAGCCACTCCCTCCTCTGCGGCCTGCAGATGGCCCCGGGCCTCCCCCCGGTGGCCGAGCCCGCGCCCCCTACGCTTCTTCAGGTCCTCCGGGAGCGCCTCCGCCAGGCTCCCGGGTACCCTTCCCCCGCCTCCCAGTCCCTTGCTCCCCGCCCCCCGCCTTTCGCCTAGGTCTAGCGGCCTGCGGCCTCTAGGTCCCTTGGCGAAAGGAGGTGGGTTTTGCAACTGGTGGTGCACACCGTAAGCTTGGAGCTTTACGGCTTGGTCTACAAGGCTTTGCGCGGGGCGGGCTTTACGGTTTCCTGGAGGGAAGGCCGGGGGCTTTCCCTCTCGGGGCTGGACCAGCTGGAGCGGGGAAAGGTGGTCCTCTGGCCCACCCACAGGGGGGTGCGGGCCTACGACCTCCGGGTCCTAGCCTTCCTGACCCGGCGGGACGACCCAGAAACCCTCCCCGAGGGGCTCCTCGGGCGGTTTGGGCTGCGGCTCCTCCCCGGGGAGGTCCAGGTCCTCCTGGCCCTGGGGCGAGGGGTGGCCCCCGAGCCCAGGGCCTTGGCGGCCGCCCTGGGCCTGGAGCGGCCCCAGGCCCGGTTCTTCCTCCGGGGGCTTTGGAACAAGTTCGGCCTGCCCTTGGGAACCCTCCTGCGCCTAGCCCGGCATCAGGTGCAGGTAGCGGGGCTTCAGGGCCACGCGGATGGGCTTGCCCGCCTCGAGGCGGAGCCTCTCCTGCACGTGCCGGGGGAGGAGGATCTCCAGGGTGAGGGCCCCCCGGAACACCCCCCGGTAGGCCAGGCCCTCGGGGTGAAGGCGCTCCAGAAGGCCCTCTAGCACGTTTTCCCCAGGTGGGGGGCGGTCCTGGCGTACCACCATCACCTCCAAGGCCCGCACCCCAAGCCAGGCCCCCTTGCCCTCCCGGGCCCAGGGAGGAAGGGGCATCCTGAGGAAAACCCCCCCGCCTCCACCCCGCCCGGGTGCACCCGCGCCGGGAAGAGGTTCTCGTAGCCGAGAAGCCTCGCCGCCTCCACCGAGACGGGGGCGGCCAGGACCTCCCCGGGGGGGCCTTCCTGGAGGACCCTTCCCCGCCCCAGGACCACCAGCCAGTCCGCCATCCCCGCCAGGAAGGGGTCGTGGCTCACCGCCAAGGCGGGGAGGCCCTCCCGCCTCAAGAGGCCCACCAGCTCCCCCAGGACCCGGTCCTTGGTCACAGGGTCCAGGGCGCTGGTGGGCTCGTCCAGGAGGAGGAGTTCCGGCTCCCTGGCCAGGGCCCGGGCCAGGGCCACCCGCTGCTTCTGCCCGCCGGAGAGGGCCCTGGGGCGCTTTTCTGCGTGCTCCTTGAGGCCCACCCGCTCCAGAAGGGCCAGGGCCCGCTCCCTCCGGCCCCGGCCCCTTAGGGGGAAGGCCACGTTCTCCCATGCGGTCATGTGGGGGAAGAGGGCCAGGTCCTGGGGCAGGTAGCCTATGGGGCGCCTCTCCGCCGGGAGGCCGCCAAAGGGGGTGCCCTCCGCAGGGATGAGGCCCGCCAGGGCCTTGAGGAGCGTGGTCTTGCCCACGCCGCTTTCCCCTAAGAGGGCGGTGAAGCCCCGGATCTGGAAACGGACCTCGAGGGCCACCGGCCGCCTTATCCGGTAGTGGACCTCCACGCCCGCCACCTCCTTTCCAGAAGGCGCACCAGGAACACCAGGAGAAAACTCAGGGACAGGAGCACCAGGCTGGCCCTAGCCGCCTCGGCGAAGCGCAGGGCCTGGACCAGGTCGTAGAGGTAGACGCTCACCACCTGGGTCTCGCCGGGGATGGACCCGCCCACCATGAGGAGGACCCCGAACTCCCCCAGGATCTTGGCGAAGGCGAGGAGCGTCCCCGAGAGGAGGCCGGGCCAGACCAAGGGCAGGACCACCCGGGTCCATACCCGTACCCGGGAAACCCCTAGGGTGCGGGCCACCTCCAGGAGGTTGGGGTCCAGGGCCAAGAAGGCCTCCCGGTAAGCGGTGAGGCCAAAGGGGAGGCTGAAGACCAGGCTGGCGAAGACCAACCCCTCAAAGCGAAAGGCCCAAAGGAGTCCGGTCAGCCGGAAGAAGGGCCCCTCGGGGGCCAGAAAGACGAGGAGGTAAAACCCCAGGACCGTGGGGGGGAGGACCAGGGGCAGAAGGATCAGGGACTCCACCAGGACTTTGCCGGGGAAACGGCGGAAGGCCAGGGCCCAGGCCACGGGCACCCCCAGGAGGAGAAGAAGAAGGGAGGCCAAAGAGGCCACCTTGAAGGAGAGGAGGAGGGCGGTCCAGAAGCCGGGCTCCATGGACCTATTCCCCGGGGAGGAGGAAGCCGAAGCGCTTCAGGATGGCCCGGCCCTCTGGGCTTCCGATGAAGCGGTGGAAGGCCATGACCTCGGGACGGGCCCGCCCCCTTAGCACCACGTAGCTTTGCCGCAAGGGCAGGTGGCTCTCCGGGGGGGGCACCCAGTAGGTGCCTGGCCTGGAAAGGCTCTCGTGCACCACCAGGGGCAGGGCCAGGATCCCGGCCCGGGTGGAGGCCAGGGCCATCTGGGCGGTTTGGCTTATGTTCTCCCCGTAGACGAAGGTGAAGCCCGGCTTGCCCCGGCGCAGGGGGCCTGCGTCCCAGTAGGCCTCCACCCCGCCCGTGAGGCGCTCCCAGGGAATGGCCTCCCAGGGGAGGCGGGTGAAGTCGGGGATGGGGGTGTCCTCCCGCCTCTTTAGGAGGCCATAGCGTTCCAGCAGGGTAACGGCGGCGCGGCCATAGGGGGCGTGAACGGGGTTGGCGATGGCCAGCTGGGTGATGCGGGGGTCCTTCAGGGCCTCGAGGCCCGGTTGTAGGCCCAGGCGGCGGTCCAGCCAGAGGGCCAGGCGCCCTAGAGCGTAGAGCCCCCGCGTGCCGGGTTCCACCAAGCCCCTCTCCTCCAGGAGCCTGGGGTAAAGGTCCTCGGCGGAGAAGAAGAGGTCGGCCTGGAGGCCTTGGGTGAGCTGGGTGTAAAGCTTGCCCGAGGAACCGAAGATGAGCTCCACCCGGACCCCGGGGTTTTGGGTGGTGAAGGCGCGGACCAGCTCGGGAAGGGCGTACTGGAGGTCAGAAGCCGCCACCACCCGCACGCTTTGCGCTTGGGCGGGGAAGAGGCTTAGGAATACCAGCGTCAGGATGACCCACATGGCTTCTCCTTACGTTGCCCCCATGGGCGCGGGGGTACGGGCTAAGTTTATCCCCGGGAGGGGCTTCCCGCTAAGTACCCCACCGCGGCTTTCGCCGCGGCGGGGGCCCCAAAAGGGCCTTGCCAGAGCTACCACCTGGACATCCCATGTTGCGAAACCAACGTGCGGGCACTTAAGTGCCCGCACATCTACCCCATGCTGGCGCAAACCAGCATGGGGTGGTATTAAAAGAGGGGTTCTTGGCTCACGGGCCTGACCCTCCCCGCCTTGGGGGGCAGGGCCTCCAGGGCCCGCTTGGCCTCCTGGATGTCCAGCCAGGTGAGGTGCTTGGGGCTTCCCGGGGCGCGGCTGGGGTTTCTCAGGAGGTAGGCGGGGTGGAACATGGGGAAGACCTTGATGCCATGCCACTCGTACCACCTTCCCCGCGCCTTAGTAATGGGGATCTTCTCCCCTAGGAAGAACTCGGCGGCCACCGCCCCTAGGGGGACGATGATCTGGGGCGCCACGAGCTCAATCTGCCTCAGGAGCCACTTGTCCGTGCAGATCCTGGCCTCGTCGGGGAGGGGGGCCCGGTTGCCCGGGGGGCGGCACTTGACGATGTTGGTGATGTAGACGCTCTCCCGGGGGATGCCCGCCGCCTCCAGGATGCGGTTTAGGAGTTGGCCCGCCTTGCCCACGAAGGGGCGTCCTGTCCGGTCCTCCTCTTCCCCCGGGCCCTCCCCCACGATCATGAGCCTGGCGTCCGGGTTTCCCTCCCCGAAAACCACCTGGGTGCGCCCCTCCATGAGGCGGCAGGCGACGCAGGCCTTGGCCTGGGCCTGTAGGAGTTCCAGGGTCATTGCAGGGGTTTCCTGGCCTTCCTGGCCTCCCGGCGGGTCTTGGGGTCCAAGCCGATCATGAGGAAGAAGTTCTCCAGGGCGTTCTCCTGGCCCTTGATCTCAGGGTACTGGTCTTCCGGGGTCCCGGTGACGAAGGGCAGGGATTTGTAGAGTTCCAGGGCGTACTGAACCGCAGCCTCCGGACCCTCCGCCTCCGCCACCTCCGAGAGCTTGGCGTACACCTCCCGCCTGGCCTCCGCATGGCGGCGGAAGACCTCGGGATTGGGCGTCTCCGGTGCCCGGAGGATGTCTTGTTTGGCGATGCGGCGGTAGTGTTTCAAGCCCCGAACGATTTCCTCCGTGGTCAGCGTGATCCTGAACTCCATCCCCGCTCCTTTCCGGCCTAAAGGGGCCTACCCTTGGCAGATTATAAGCCTCCTCATGGAGGGGTGCGTATACTCGGAAGGATGGAGGTTCTGGGCCCCTATTGGCTACGGCGTATTCTCGCCCGCATCGGCCCCATTTCTGTGTACGAGGGCCAGGATACCCGCACGGGAATGCCGGTGATGGTGCTCAAAGGGGCCGAGGGGAAACCGGTAACAATGGAGGGGGTCCTGCCCCTATTGGAGTCGCTGCCGGAAGGCTGGGTGTTGGAGTGGCCCCTAGGGGCCGTACCCCTCAGCCAGTACCTGGGCATGGCGGACCCGGACCGTCTCGAGGGCTGGGTGAAGGAGCTCGCCCGCATCCTCGTGGTCCTCCGGGAAAGAGGGGTGGAGTTCGCCCCGCTTCCGGAGATCTGCCTGGTAAAGGGGAGGCGCCTTTGGCTGGCGGGGGTAGGCCTCGAGGCCCTGAAGGGAAGCCCAGAAAAGGCCCTCGCCTCCTTGGCCAAGGCCCTGGCTGCCGACTGGCAGGTCTTTGCCCTGCGGGAGGCCCTGGAGGTTTTGGAAGGGGGTGAAGCCCGCCTGGAGGACCTTTTCCGCAAGGCCCCCCTCGTGGCCGCCGCGGATGCTTCCGAGGGGTCGCGAGGCGGTGAACCCTCCCCATCCCCGGAGGAGGCCCAGCCCTCCCAGGAGGCTTCCCACCCAGAGCCAGCCCCTCCCCACTCCCCGGTGAAGCGCCTCCTGGTGGAGCCTGTGGAGGAGCCCCCAGAGCCTTCCCCCCCATCCCCAGGGGGGGAGAGGACCCCGAGCCGCCCCCGGGTGATCCGGATTGAGGAAAGGGATGAACCCCCTTTTCCCGTGGTGGAGCCGCCACGGCCTAGGGGTAGCAGAAGGGCGCTTCTCCTCCTGCTTCTCCTCTTGGGCCTCCTGGGGCTTTTGGGACTTTTCCTCCGCCCCCGCCCCGCCCTCGCCCAAGGGTACCTGATGGAGTTCCGCACCGACCCCCCCACAGAGCAGGCGGAGGTGGTGCTTCTGGAGGTGCCCCCGGGTTCGGAGATGATCCCTGGCCAGGTCCTCCTCACCGCCCCGGGTAGGGCGGAGTTTGACCAGCAGGGGATCTACCGCTTGCGCATCCGGGTGCCGGGCCGGGACCCCGTGGACTACCTCTTAGAGGTGCCGGGGCCTCCCCTCACCATCAAGGTACGCTAGAGGCATGACCGAAAGGCCCGCCGCCTACCTTTACCGCTACCTCTTTGCCGGGGAGCCCGCAGGGGAAGGCAGGCTGGAGGTGCGCCCCCAGGGAGAGGGGGTCAAGGCCACCCTGACGGCAGAGGTGAGCCTGCCCCTGCCCAGGACCCGCCAGCGCTGGCAGACGGAGACCGACCGGGAGGGGTTCTCCCGCTACTTCTCCGAGCGGGTGGAGGCCTGGGAGGCCCGGGTCTTCACCGTGGAGCGGCTGGAGGAGGAAGGGGTCATCCTAGTGAGCCAGGGGAAGGAGAGCCTGACCCTGCCCTACCTCACCCCCTACCACGACCCCCTCTCCCTCCTCCTTGCCTTACCCAGGCTGGAGCTTGCCCCGGGGGAGGTGGCCTGCTTCCCCATGCCCGGAGGGAGGGCCTACGTGGAAAGGCTTTCCGACCTAGAGGTGGAGGGTCGGGTGCGCCCGCACTTCCGCCTCCGGCCTGGCCTTACCCTGGTGCAGCTGGAGGAGGGGCTTCCCGTAAGGATCGCCCAGCAGGTAGGCGACCACGTGTTTGAGGCGGTCTTGGAGGGGATGGAGGTCCGTTTGGGTAGGGAATCCAAGAGGCGCCGCCGCTGGGTATAGTGGAGGCATGATCTACCGAGCGGAGGAGGTGCGGGAGCGCTTCGCCCGCCGGGGGCTTGTCTTTGACCCGAAGGTGGAGGAGATCGTCCAGGGGGTTCTGGCCGCGGTGCGGGAGGAGGGGGATGCGGCCTTGGACCGGTTCAGCCTGGACCTGGACGGCCACCCGGTGGAGGAGATCCCCAAGAGGCTCTGGCGGGAGGCCTACGAGGACCTAGACGAGGGGCTTCGGGACGCCCTGGAGACGGCCAGGGAACGGATAGAGGCCTTCTACCGGGAGGAGGCCAAGGGGGGCTTCCTCAGGGCGGAGGGAGGTGGGGTGCTAGGGCAGCTGGTGCGCCCCCTTTCCCGGGTGGGGGTCTACGTGCCCGGGGGGAGCGCCCCCCTTCTCTCCAGCCTCCTCATGAGCGTGGTCCCCGCCAAGGTGGCGGGGGTGGGGGAGGTGATCGTGGCGAGCCCCCCCAGGGTCCACCCCGGGGTCCTGGCTGCCGCCTGGGCGGCGGGGGTGGACCGCCTCTTCGCCATGGGGGGGGCCCAGGCCATCGCTGCCCTGGCCTACGGCACGGAGCGCGTCCCCCGGGTGGACAAGATCGTGGGCCCGGGGAACGCCTACGTGGTGGCGGCCAAGCGGCAGGTCTACGGGGTGGTGGGCCTGGACGGCCTGGCGGGGCCCACGGAGACCCTGATCGTGGCCGATGGCTCCGCCTCGCCCAAGCTCCTCGCCGCCGACCTCCTGGCCCAGGCGGAGCACGGCCCCGACTCCGAGCCCTGGCTCCTCTCCCCGGACCGGGCCCTCCTGGAGCGGGTGGAGGCTGAGCTTGCTCGCCAGCTAGAGGGGCTTCCCCGGGCTGAGATCGCCAGGAGGGCCCTGGAGCAGGGGGGGCTGGTCCAGACCCGGGACCTCGAGGAGGCCTTGGAGCTCGCCAACCTTTACGCCCCCGAGCACCTCTGCCTGGCCCTGGCCGACCCCCTTCCCTGGCTGGGCCGGGTGCAGAACGCCGGCGGGGTCTTCCTGGGGGAGGGAAGCCCCGAGGCCTTGGGGGACTATATCGCCGGTCCCAGCCACGTGATGCCCACCTCGGGCACGGCCCGCTTCCAGGGGGGCCTCTCCTTGCGGGACTTCCTCAAGGTGATCCCGGTGGTGGGGCTTTCCGAGGGGGCGGCGAAGGAGCTTTCCGCCAAAGGGGCCCTTCTGGCGCGGGCGGAGGGCCTGGAGGGCCACGCCCGCGCCCTGGACCTGAGGCGATGAGGGTCTTCCACGAGCTCTTGGGCCCCCTGGAGCTTCCCGACCGCTTCGGGCGCATCGTGAGCCTGGCCCCCAACCTCACCGACGCCCTCTTCGCCCTGGGGCTTGGGGAAAGGCTGGTGGGCCGGAGCGCCTTCTGCCACCGCCCGGCCCAGGTCCTCTCCCTCCCCGTGGTGGCCTCCTACACCAAGACCCGCCTGGACCTCCTGAGGAGCCTCGAGCCCGACCTCGTCCTCCTCTCCACGGGGGTCCAACGGGAGCAGGCCCTGAGGCTCAAGGCGGAGGGCTTTCCCGTCTATGCCGTGCCCCTGCCCACCAGCCCCTACGGCATCCTGGAGAACCTCGCCACCCTGGGCCACCTCCTGGACGTGGAGGAGAGGGCCCTGGAGCTCGCCCACGAGCTCGCCGGGCACTACGCCCGCCTCAAGGGCCGCTTCCAGGCCACCGTCTACTTCGAAATGGACCTGGGGGGCCCCATCACCGTGGGGCGGGGGAGCTACATCGCCCAGGCCCTCCTCCACCTGGGCCTGAGGCCCATCTTCCTGGACGTGCCCCAGGCCTACTTCGCCCCGGACCTGGAAGAGGTCAAGCGCAGGGGGCCTGACCTCTTCCTCTACGAGCCCAAGCCCTGGGGGAAGAATCCCTTGGAGAAGGCCCGGGCCCTGGCCCAGGAGAGGGGCTGGGACTTCGCCGTGGCCGCCACAGACGGGGACGAGCTGGCCCACTACGGGCCCATGTTCTTCGCCTTTTTGGAAAAGGCCGCCCAGAGGGCTGAGGAAGCCTTAGGGAAAGCTTAAGAGGGCCCAGGCCGGGGGCGGTATAGTGGGGTCATGAGGCCTTTAGGACCCTTGCTTCTCCTCCCCTTGCTGGCCTTGCTCCTCACCGCCTGCCCCCATACCCCGCCTCCGCCGAACCCCGCCGAGTGCCCCGTGGGGCCCCTGGCGGCACCGCAGGCCCTCGAGCCCCTCCGCCTCCAAGGTATGGGGAGGTTTGAGGGAGAATACGTGCCCGGTGAGGTCCTGGCCATACCGGCGCCCGGCCTTTCCCTCCAGGCCTTGAAGGCCCAGGTGGCCGGGGTGGAGCCCTTGGAGGAGCTTCCCAGGGGTCTGGTGCGCCTTAGGGTGCCCGTGGGCCAGGAAAAGGTCAAGGCCCAAGCCCTCCTGAAGGCGGGGATGCGCTACGTCCAGCCCAACTACGTCTACAAGCCCCTGAGGATGCCCAACGATACCTATTATTACCTGAACCAGCGCATGTACTTGAACAACCTCGTAGGCCTGGAGACCGCCTGGGATTACAGCACCGGTAGGGGTTGCCCGCCCTTGGTGGCGGTGCTGGACACGGGTGTTCTTGAGCACGAAGACTTTCAAAAGAGTAAGCATCTCCCAGCCGGGGTGCGCTTAGACGTAGCCGACAACGATGCCGATCCTACCGACCGCACCTCCCGAATCGGTCCGGAGGCCCCTTTTGGGCACGGGCTCATGGTTGCCACGGTTCTGGGGGCCGATACCAACAACGCTCGGGGCATCGCCGGGGTCACCTGGGGGGGATACGTCCTCCCCATCAAGATCATGAAGGATGGGGGTACTAGCTTTTTCACCTCGGACATCGTGGATGGCCTGTACTTGGCGCGCGGATTGGGGGCTCGGGTTGTGAACCTGTCCTTGGGGGCTCCGGGCTTTAGCGATGGCGCTGTGGCTAGCGCTATTTCCGATTTGAGGGAAGCTGGGGCTGTTATCGTGGCCGCCGCGGGCAACCAGGCGGGCCCTGTGTTTTTCCCGGCGAACCTGCCCGGGGTTGTGGCCGTGGGGGCGGTGGACAGCGCGAAGAGACGGGCGAGCTTCTCCGCGTATGGACCGGAGCTGGACCTGGTGGCGCCGGGGGTCAACGTGTACGCCGCCAACCCTTACAACCCCAGGGGATATGTTGGGGCTACGGGCACCTCCTTCGCCAGCCCCATCGTGGCGGGGGTGGTGGCCCTCTACATGAGCAAGTACGCTAGCGAGCGTAAGGAGTGGCCTACCCCGGACCAGGTCTACACCTGCCTCACGGGCACCGCCGAGGACCTTGGGGCTGATGGTCGGGATGACTACCACGGCTTCGGCCTGGTCCGGGCGGACCGGGTGATGACGGACGCCACCTACTGCTTCCCTTAATCCGCCTCACAGGCTAGGCGCTAGACTGGGCCCTTGTGCGGTGGGTCTTCCTGGCCCTCCTCCTCGCCTTCCTGGCCGTCCTGGGCCTTTGGGCCTACCCCCTTTTGGGCCCCCTGGTGCGCCATGGGGCTTTCCCCGCCCCCGGAGGGCTAAAGGAGCCCCTAACCCTTCTGGTCTACGGCTCTAGCCCTGAGTACCTGGGCCACCACAGGCGAGCCCCAGAGCGCTTCAGGGGCCTGGCGGATGCCATCCTCTTGGTGCGCCTAGACCCGGAGGCCCGGCGGGTGGTGGCCCTTTCCATCCCCCGGGACGTCTGGGTGAACCTCCCTGGCTACGGCTGGCGCAGGGTGAACGCCGCCAACCCCTTAGGGGGCCCGGAGCTCATGAAGGAGGCCGTGGCTCGGGTGGTGGGGGTGCGGCCCGACCGCTATGTGGCGGTGAGCCTCGAGGCCCTAAGGGCCCTGGTGGATGCCCTGGGAGGAGTAGAGGTCTGTGTGGAACGGCCCATGCGCTATCGGGATAGGGCCGCGGGGCTGGAGATAGACCTGGAGCCCGGTTGCCGAAGGCTTTCCGGGGAGGAGGCCGAGGGGTACGTCCGCTTCCGCCGGGATGCCCTGGGCGACATCGGCCGTATCCAGCGCCAGCAGGCCTTCTTTCACGCCCTAAGGGAGCAGCTCCTCTCCCCTTGGGGCCTCTTGCGCCTGCCCAAGGTGGTGGCTGCGGTGGAGCCCTATGTGGAGACCGACCTCACCCGGGAGGAGAAAGGAGCCCTCCTGGGCTTTGCCCTCAGGCGCCCGGAGCTGGTGAGCCTGCTTCTCCCCGGGCGGTTTGGCGAGGGAGCCTGGATGGCGGACCGGGAGGCCCTCCGCGCCTTGATGGCCCTTTACCACGCAGGGGAGACCCTCCAGGGGGAGGTTTCCCTAGAGGGCAGGCTGGTGGCCCTGGTCCACGGGCCCGGCCAGGAGGCCTTGGTGGAGAGGGCCGAGGCCAAGCTGGCCTCCTTGGGCCTGAGGGTGCTCCGCCGCACCGTGGACCTGCGCCCCTCCCGCACGGAGGTCTTAGAAAACGGCCCTGGCCTTTTGGCGGAGGCTTTGGGGAAGGCCCTGGGGGTGCCCTACCGCGTCTCCGGGGAGGCGGTCTTGGGTGCAGATCTCACCTTGAGGCTTGGCGGCGACTTTCCCTTTTAGTTAGGATGGAAATCGCCCGCCGGGGTGGCGGAACGGTAGACGCTGCGGACTTAAAATCCGCTGGGGGGTAACCCCCGTACGGGTTCGAGTCCCGTCCCCGGCACCAATCGGGCCCCGGGGAGGCCGGGGCCCCAGCCTTTTCCTTGCTATGCTTTTGGGCGTGGGCGTGCTCACCCGCTATTTGGAAAAGGCTATGGCTCAGGCTCGCTACGACCTCCTGGGGCCAGGGCGCTTTCTTGCCGAGCTCCCCGAGGCGGGGCTAAAGGTGGAGGCATCCCACCTCGAGGCCGCCCGGGAGGCCCTCCGGGAGGCCCTGGAGGCCTGGCTTCTCACCACCTTGCGTTCGGGCCTTCTCCCCCCTGGGTTGGAGGTGGAGGAAGACCCGCGCCGGACCCGCTTCTTCGCCCTGGCCGAGGAGATGTGGCGGCTTCTCCGAGAGGCTTCTCCCCCCAAGGAGGCGGCCGAAACCCCCCAGGCCCGCCTCTCTGAGTCCCCTCGCCCCAAAAAGCCCCCCACCTTGGAGGAGTGGCTCCAGGGTCTGGGTATTCAGGTGGTGAGGAAGCGGGAGGAAGATGAGGAGAAGGAGAAGGTCCTCACCCGCCTGGCCCTCTTCCTAGGGGACCGCTATCCTAGCCTAGAGAAGCTCTATGAGCGCCTCAAGCAGAGCCTTTCCACGAAGCGCCAGTTTGAGCTTTCCCTTTCCGAGGCGGGCCAGGAGGAGATCGCCAACTCCACCCAGTTCTGCACCCTCCTCAAGGGGTATGCCCTGCTCACCAGCTACCACTACAAGAGCGAGGACCGGCGCATCCGGGCCAAGGCCAGCACCGAGGGCTGGGTGCAGGGCTTCCTCACCGGGGAGTGGCTGGAACGGTACGTGGCCGAGCGCCTAAAGAAGTTGCTGCGTTCCAAAAACCTTCCCCACGAGCTGGCCCTGGGCTACCAGGTCGCCCTGCCCGGGGGCGAGGCCGTGGAGCTGGATGTCCTGGTACGCGTGGGGGAGCGGACCTTTTGGTTTGAGGCCAAGACCGGGGAGTTCCAGGCCCACATCGCCAAGTACGCCGGGCTCAGGAAGGCGCTTGGGCTTTCGCAGAGGGAAAGCTTTCTGGTCCTCTTGGGCATGGACAAGGCCCGGGCCAAGGAACTCTCTGCCCTCTACGGCCTCACCGTGGTGAGCCAGGCCAATTTCCTCGAGGCCTTCCAGGAGGTCCTGGAGGGGAATGCTCCGTAAAGTCCTCCTGGTCATGGGGGGGACCCTGGCTTCGAGGGTCCTAGGCCTCCTGCGCCAAGCGGTCTTCAACGCCTTGTACCCGGACGCCCTCAAGGACGCCTTCAACGTGGCCTACCGGGTCCCGAACCTACTTCGGGAGCTGTTGGCGGAAGGGGCGGTGCAAAACGCCCTGATTCCCCTTCTGAAGGGCCTTCCTCCCGAGGAAGCCAGGGCCTTCGCCCGCCGCTTCGCCGCGTTTCTCCTCGGGGTCAACCTCCTGGTCCTGGGCCTCGGCTACCTCGTGGCCCCTTTCGTGGTGGGGCTTCTGATAGCCCCTGGAAGCCACCTCAGGGAGGGAGAGGCCTTCGCCCAGGTGGTCTACCTGGCTCGGCTTCTCCTCCCCTTTCTCCTGGGCGTCTCCATGGCCGCCCTCTTCTCTGCCCTGACCCAGGCCGAGGAGCGCTTCCTGCCCTACGCCCTGGGCCCCGTGGCCTTCAACCTGGTGGCCATCGGCCTCATGGCCCTCTTTCCCGGGGACCCCACGGCCTTGGGCCTCTCCGTAACCCTGGGAGGGCTTGTGCAGGCCTTGGTCCAGCTTCCCTTCCTGCGGGGCTTCCGCCTGGAGTGGGGCTGGCACCGGGCCTTGGTCCCGGCCCTCCTCCGCATGGGCCCCTTCGCCTTCACCACTTCCTTGCGGCAGTTTTTGAACCTGGTGCTCACCAACATCCTCACCCGCTACCCGCCAGCGGCCGTCACGGGCTTTTACAACGCCGAGGTGGTCTTCCAGATGGTCCTGGGCCTCTTCGCCACCTCCCCTGCCATCGCCCTCTTCCCCCGGATGAGCACCCTAAAGGGGGAGGAGCTCTCCCGGTTTCTCAAGGGACCCTTTGAGCGCATGAGCTTGCTCCTGGCCCTCCTGGGCGGGCTTTTGACGGGACTAGCCCCCTACGTGGTGGTCCTCCTCTACGGCCTCTTTGGTCCCCTCACCCCGGAGAACCGGACCTATAGCGCCCAGGTGCTTGCGGCCTTGGGCTTTGCCGTCCTGCCTTGGGGGACCAACACCCTCTTCCTCCGGGGGCTTTACGGCTTGGGGAAGGTGCGGGAGGCGGTCCTGGCCAGCGCCCTGGTCTTCCTCGCCAACACCTTGGGCTACTGGCTCCTTCGGGATGCGGGCCTCTTCCTCCTCAACCTGGCCACGGCCTTGGCGGGGTACCTGGGCCTTAGCCTCTACCTGCTCCTCTTGGACCGGGAAGGGGTGGGGGTGGGGTACGTGCCCCCTTACCTCCTCAAGGCCCTCCTGGCGGGGCTTCTCTCGGCGGTGCCGGGGCTTCTTTTGGGGGTCTACCTTCCCACGGCCACCCCACGGGAAGCCCTCCTTCCCCTCGTTCTGGGAGGGGCTGGGGGGGGCCTCCTCTTCCTCCTGGGGGGTTTTCTCTTAGGCCTACCCCTTAGGGCCCTCGCCAGAGGGCTTTTAGGCGGAAATAGAGGGGCTTGAGCCGCAGGGAAAAGGCGGGGGCCTCCCAGGGGGTCCAGGCGAAGGGGACGGGTTTTCCCCCTTCCAGGAGGAGGTTTACCCCCGCTATGGGGATGGGCTTTGGGGCGTACCAGGCGGTGGGGCGGCTGGGGTCGGTGATGAGGAGCATGCCCCAGGGAAGCCGGAGTTCCAAGAGGCCGCCCTCCCCCAGGGCGTAGTCCGCCATGGGGTCCCGGGCCCCTTCCGGGTCCTGGCCTCCTTTTAGGGCCCCGAGCTCGTAGGTGATCCGGGGGTAATCGGTGCCGTCCCGCCCCGTGCGGCGGCGGTTGGGCTCGAGGACGAAGGGCACGAAGGGCCCTTCCCCCGGCTTGGTGAAGCCCCGGAAGTGGAGGTACTCGGTGCCGGGAAGGCCGTGGGAAAGCTCCTCGTAGGGGTAGTACCCCTTTTCCACAAGGAGCCTCCCCCCTTCAGGGCCGATTTCCAGGTAGAACTCCGCCCCGAAGCCTTCGGCCACCGGGACTCCTCCGGGCACCGTGTCCAGGTAGACCCTAAGGGGCAAGGGGCCCCGGTAGAGGAGCCAGAGGTACTCGGGGTCGGCGTGGGCCTTGAGAAAGCGGCCTTCCTCAAGGAGGAGGAAGGGCACCCCTTCCCACTCCCCCGGGTCCCCGTCCAAGCGGAAAGCCCTCTTGGCGGTGGCCGCCAGAAGCCCGTAGTTCTCCTCGGGGTCCAGGAGGTTGTGCCAAAGGGGGTCCCGCTCGGGGGGGTATTCCAGGTCCACGAAGAGCCAGTTCTTCTTGAACCACTCGTCCAGGAGGGCGAAGACCAGACCTCCCGCCAGGCCCAGGCCCTCTATGTCCCGCCAAAGGGCGGCTACCCTTTCCGCCTGGGCCTCCTCCGAAAGCCCCCCGTGGTGGAACCCCTCGGGGTGGAAGTGGGCGAGGCCGCGGCTCGTGGGGAGGCCGAACTCGGCGATGAGGAGGGGCATCTCCCCATGGTGCGCTTTAAGGCGTTCCAGGTAGTTGCGGTAGCGCCCCCCCTCCAGGGAGGGCTCGTTTATCGTTTACCAGGAAGTCGGGGTAATAGGGGTACACGTGGTAGGCGGCGAAGAGGCTCGTGGGGCTACCCGGGGCGGGGCGCAGGTGGGTGGGGTCCAGGACCACGGTGTCCTCCTCATGGAGGGGGCCCGCCCGAGGGGGCTCCACCCGCTCCCCGCGCTCCTTCCTCAGCCGGTACTCCTCCTGGAAGCTGGCCTCGCTTTCCCAGGTGAGGGGGTCCAGGGTGGGCCAGTTGACGAACCCCATGGGGCGTAGGCTCCCGTAGGCCTCCCACTCGTACTGGGCCAGGCGGTCCAGGACCTCGGCCAGGTAGGCCTCAAAGGGGCTGGCCCCGGGGAGGGCCTCTATGAAGCGGCCCCGGTAGGCCCGCCCCGGGTGGCGCTCGTTGTAGGTAGCCACGGAGTAGGGCTCAAACTCCCGACCCACCAGGAGGCCTAAGGTCCAGGGGGAGACGTCGGCGGTGTAGTCTCCGTGGGCGTGGCCCGGGCGAGGGGGACGGCGGAGGTTGCCGTGGAGGGCGTCCAGGACCTCCCTCCCCTCCAGGAGGAACTTCTCCAGGAAGGGCCCTTCCCAGTCGGGATACCCCTCCTCCTCAGGGAGCTCGGTCCAGACTCCTTGGAAGAGGTAGAGGGGCCTCTTGGGGTGGGTCCGGTTGTGGCCCAGAAGGGCCTGGTAGAAGGCGGGGGGAAGGAGGGTGTAGGTCCGGACTGCGTTCGCTCCCATGGCGGAGAGGAGTTCCAGCCAGGCCCTGTAGAGCCAGACCTCCTCCGGGAACTCCGCGGGGAAGCGGCCGGGGAGGGCCACCCCCAGGTTCACCCCCCGGACCTGCAAGGGCTTACCCCCTACCCAGAACTTTTCCTTCTCCGCCCGGAAGGGTGGGGGGGCTTTGCGGGCCTTGGGGGTGGGCGGGGGGGAGAGGGGAGGGTCTTTAGGACGGCTTCCGCATCCCTGTAGCCCTGACGAAGGGCCTCCTCCAGGGCGCTCCTTGCCCCCTCGAGGTCCCCCAGGGCCCTTAGGGCCAGGCCGAAGCCGTAAAGGGCTTCCGATCCACCCCTGAGGGTGCCCACCAGCCGGGCAAAGGCGTAGAGGGCTTCCTCCAGGTCTCCCAAGCGGTAGTGGGCGAAGCCCGCAAGGAGAAGGGCCTCTTCCGGGGGTTGTAGCCCTGGAGGAGGGGGGCGAGGGCCTCCAGGACCCCCCTGGCATCTCCCCCTTCTGGTAGAGGCCTCGGGCCTCCTCCAAGGGGGAGGCCAGGGCCAGGGAGAGGAGGAGGGCCAGGGAGAGGAGCCTCAAGGGTTTTGGGCCGCCTGGCGGATGGCCTCCACCGCCTCGGGGTTTTCCAGGGCGGAGAGGTCCCCAGGGTCCTGGCCCAGGTAGGCGGCCCGGATCACCCGGCGCATCACCTTGGCGTTTCGGGTCTTGGGGAGGTCGGGGACGAAGAAAACCTTCTCCGGGCGCAGGGGCCTCCCCAGGGCCTCAGCCACCCGGTCCGCCACCTCCCCGGCCAGGGCCTCCGAGGGCGGAAAGCCCGGCCTCAAAACCGCAAAGAGGACGATGGCCTCACCCTTCACCGGGTGGGGGACCCCGATGGCGGCGCCCTCCTTAAGGGCGGGGTGGCGGGTGGCGGCGGTCTCCACCTCAGCGGGGCCTACCCTTTTGCCCGCCACCTTCAGGGTGTCGTCGCTCCGGCCCAGGATGAAGAAGTGCCCCTCCTCGTCCTGGAGGCAAAGGTCCCCGTGGACCCAGACCCCGGGGACCTTGGCGAAGTAGGTCTCCAGGTAGCGGGCCTCGTCCCGCCAGAACCCCAGGGTCATCCCTGGCCAGGGGGCGAGGACGGCGAGCTCTCCCACCTTCCCCACCGCGGGTTTCCCCGCCTCGTCCAAGACCGCGGCCTTCATCCCGGGCACGGCGGTGTTGAAGCCCATGGGCTTGATGGGCTTGAGGAGGACATTGCCCAGAATCCCTCCAGATATTTCAGTGCCCCCGGAGTAGTTCACGATGGGAAGACGCTCCTTCCCCACGGCACGGAAGAACCAGAGGTAGGCCTCCAGGTTCCAGGGCTCCCCGGTGGAGCCCAAGACCCTTAGGGAGGAGAGGTCCTGCCCCTCCAAAGGGCTCTCCCCGAAGGGGATGAGGGCCCGCACCAGGGTGGGGGAGAGGCCCAGGTGGGTGATCTGGTGGGCGGCCACCATCCGCCAGAGGCGGTCTGGGCCCGGGTAGTCGGGGGCCCCGTCGTAGAGGAAGACCATCCCCCCCAGGACAAGCCCCCCCAGGATGGCCCAGGGACCCATCATCCAGCCCAAATCGGTGAACCAGAAGAGGCGGTCTTTCTCCCTGAGGTCAAAGAGGAGGGCCAGGTCCAAGGCGGCCTTCAGGGGGAAGCCCCCGTGGTAGTGGACCGTGCCCTTGGGGCGGCCCGTGGTGCCGGAGGTGTAGATGAGCATGAAGGGGTCCATGCTCCCCATCTCCTCCGGGGGGAAGGTCTCGCCCGAAAGCTCCCGGTAGTCGGCCTCCCCCGCCTCCAGGGGGAGGCCCAGGCGGCGCACCACGAGAAGCTTTGCCGTTCCCGCCAGGGCCTGGGCCTTGCGGGCCTCGAGGAGGAGCTCCACCCGCCTTCCCCGCCTATGGAAGCCATCCTGCACCGCGAGGAGCTTGGCCTCGGCGTCCTTGAGGCGTACGCTGGCGGCCTCGGCGGCGTAGCCGGAGAAGATGGGGATGGCGGTGGCCCCCACCCAGGCGGTGGCCAGGAGGAGGACGGCGGCCTCGAGCCCCATGGGAAGCCAAAGCCCCACCCTGTCCCCCCGCCCCACCCCCAGGGCCCTAAGCCCCGCGGCCACCCGGGCCACCTCGGCCCCAAGCTCCCCGTAGGTGAGGCTTCGCACCTTTCCATCCTCGGTTTCGTGGATCAGCGACAGGCGCTCGGGGCCGTGGCGCAGGCAGGCCTCCACCAGGTTCAGCCTTCCTCCCACGAAGAAGCGGGGAAAGGGGAAGCCCCCCTCTAGGACCCGGGCGTAGGCCCGCCGCCAGGGGATGGCCAGGTGGGTGAAGAACTTTTGGTAGAAGTCCTCGGCCTCCTCCACGCTGTAGCGGTAGAAGGCCTCGTACTGGCTGAAGCCCAGGGCCTCCATGAAGCGGAAGAGGCGGCTTTCCTGGGCCGCTTCCGCCGACGGGTACCAGACGGGTTCCATGGGGTTCCTCCTTCACTTCCAAAAGAGGAAGCGCTTCTTGGGCAGGGGCTTCGCTTGGGGTGGTTCTTGAGTGGTGCCCAGGACCTCCAAAAAGGCCTTGAGGGTAAGGCGTTCCTCGGGGTTCTTGGCGAGAAGCCGCTTCAGGGCCTTGTCCAGACGGGGGGGAAGGCCCGTGGGGGGTGGGGGCAAGAGGAGGTGGGCGTCCCGGAGTTCCTCCAGGGTCTCCCCCCTGAAGGGCCTCCTTCCCGTGAGGAGTTCGTAGGCCATAACCCCGTAGGCGTAGACCTCGCTTCGCTCGCTAGGCAAGGCGCCGAGATAGAGTTCTGGGGCCAGGTAATGGGGGCTTCCCGTGTACTCTTGGGTACGGTCCAGAAGGGGCCTCAAGGTGCCCAGGTCGCCCAGTTTATAGATGCCCTCCCCCACGAAGACGTTGGCGGGCTTGACGTCCTGGTGGAGAAAGCCCTTCTTGTGCAGGTAAAGCAGGGCCTCCCCGATCTGCAAAAGGGCCCTCACCGCCTCCTCCTGGGACAGGCGGCCCTTGAGGAGGCGGGCCTCGAGGGTCCCCTGGGGAAAGTACTCCAGGGCCAAAAAGGCCTCCTCGCCCAAGGGCACCCCGGCCAGGCCCCGCACCAGGTGGGGGTGCTTTAGGGAGAGGCTAAAGGAAACCTCCCGGGCGAAGCGCTCCGCGAGTTTCGGGTCCTGCCGCACCTCCTTCTTGGGCAGCTTCAGGGCCACCTGGCCCAGGCCCGGCGCCTCCGCCAGGTACACCTGGGCCGACCGCCCCAGGCCGAGGAGCATCAAGAGGCGGAAGTCCTTTCTAGTCAAGGGCCAGTACCCCTCCAGGCTTGAGGGCGTGCCCCTCCACGCCCTTCTCCCGGGCCCTGTTGGCGAAGGCCTCCCCGTCCTGCCCGATGGGGGGGAAGGTGTTGTAGTGAATGGGCACCACCCGCTTGGGCTTGAGGAGGTCCAGGGCCTTTAGGGCGTCCTCCGGCCCCATGGTGAAGTGGTCCCCGATGGGGAGGAGGGCGAGGTCTAGGCCCAGCTCCCCGATGAGGCGCATGTCGGAGAAGAGGGCGGTGTCCCCAGCGTGGTAGATGCGCTTGCCCCCTAACTCCACCACCACCCCCATGGGCATGCCCCCGTAGGTCCCGTCAGGGAAGCTAGAGGAGTGCCAGGCGGGGAACCACCGGAGCCAGCCCCCTTCGAAGCGGTAGGTGCCCCCGATGTTCATGGGGACAGTTCGGGCCCCGTGCTTTTCGGCGTAAGTGGCGATCTCAAAGGTGGAGACCACCACCCCGCCCTTTTTGGACAAGGCCACGCTGTCCCCAAAGTGGTCCCCGTGGGCGTGGGTCACCAGGATGAGGTCCGCTTGGACCTCGGCTAAGGAGGCTGCCGCCATGGGGTTCCCCGTCAGGAAAGGGTCTATGGCGATGCGGGTCTTGCCGTCGGAAAGGAGCACCGCCGAGTGGCCCAGATACCGCACCTCTACCATATGCACCTCCTTTGCTGCCACTATACCCCGATTCCCCTTCCTTGGGAAAGGGCCTTTTCCAGGGTGCGCAAAAAGACAGCTTGAAGGAGGCGGAAAAAGGCCCGCTCCCCCCAGTTCCTGGCTTCGGGGAGGACCAGAGCCACCTCCAGCCTGAAGAGGAGGCCTTCCCCTCGGGGCCGCACTTCCCCCCTTACCGCCAGGGAGGGGGGTGGGAGGGGAAGGGGGGTCAGCCTCTGGCCCTCGAGGCGGCTTTGGAAGGGAAGCAGGATCTCTCCTAAGATGGGGTTTTCCTGGCGAAGGGTCCCCTTTAGAACATCTCCTTCCCAAAATACCTCCAGGGGGAGGTCCTTAGGGCCTTCTCCGTTTAGGCAGAGCTCTAGCTGGACCCTCATCCCTCCACCCACTCCACCCGCATCCGTCCTTCCCGGACCAGGCGGGCCATTTCCCCATCGGGGATGTTGACCAGCCTGGGCAGCTCCCGGAAGCGGGGCGTGGCCGAGGCCAAGCCTACCCTAACCACCAGCACCTCCTCTTCCTCCGCCCGTCCGATGCGCCAGACCAGGTGCTGGCCCAGGCTTTCCAAAAGGTCCTTCTCCACCCCTTCAGTTTACCGCCACAATGGCGTCGTGCCCCGCTTGGGGATGCCCTTTCCCTACCTTTCCCTTGGCCTCTCTTTGCGTCTCTGCCCCCTTGGGCCTGGGGCGGCGGAGGATCCTGGGGTGGCCAGCGGGGCCTATGGCCTGGCGGCAGGCCTGGATCTCAAGACTGGGGAATGCCTGCTCTCTCCCACTCCAGGGGGTGGAGGCCATGGCCTTATGCCTTAGAGGACTTCCAGCAGGGCGAACTTCAAGTAATGGGTCTCCGGGTGATTGAGGAGGACCGGGTGGTCAAAGGGTTGGCCCCGCCTCTCCAAGACCCTGAGGACCCGGTGGGTGTCCTTGGCGGCCTCGGCGAGCATCCCATAGAAGAGGGGTTCCGTAAGGTAGTGGCTGCAGCTGGCGGTGGCCAGGACGCCCCCCTCCTTCAGGAGTCTGATGGCCCGAAGGTTCACCTCCTTGTAGGCCCGGTAGGCCCTTTCCAGGTCCTTCTTGCCCTTGGCGAAGGCAGGGGGGTCTAGGACGACGAGGTCAAACCGTTCCCCCGCCTTCTCCAGAGCCCTAAGGTAGTCAAAGGCATTGGCCTCCACGGTCTGGATGGCCAGGCCGTTCATGCGTGCGTTCTCCTGCGCCCAGGCCAGGGCCTCCCCCGAGGAGTCCACCGCCACCACCTCCTTGAATCCCAGGGCCAGGTGAAGGGCGAAGCCTCCGGCGTAGGAGAAGACATCCAGGGCCCTTTCCCCGCGAAGGCTTTCCATGAGGGTGCGGTTTTCCCGTTGGTCCAGGAAGGCCCCTGTCTTCTGGCCCCCCTTTAGGTCCACCAGGTAACGCACCCTCCCCTCCTTCACCGTCACCCGCTCGGGTACCTCTCCCCAAAGGGGGCGCACGTAGAGGGGAAGGCCCTCCATCTCCCGGGCCTTGGCGTCGTTCCTGGCCAGAACGCTCTTTACGTAAGGCTTCAGGATCTCCGCCACCTGGGGCAGGAGGGCCTCCCAGGCGTAGGCGGTGGCCTGGACCACCGCGTGGCCCGCGTAGTAGTCCACCACAAGCCCCGGGAGGAAGTCCCCCTCCGCGTGGGCCAGGCGGAAACCCCCTTCGGGCTCCCTGCCCAAGGCCCCCAGGCGGCGGGAAACGGCCCTTTGTAGGTTCTCCAGAAGGGCCTTTTCCGGGTCCTCCGCTGGACGGAAGCGGAAGGCCCGCACCCTCAGGGCGCTTTGGGGATTATAGAGGGCCAGGGCCAGCAAACGCCTGCCCCAGTAGACGGGGAAGAGGCCCGGGGCCTCGGGGCCGGAGACCACGTCCCGGGCGAAGACCCAGAGGTGGCGGGAAAGAAGCCTTTCCGCTCCCCGCTCGTTGACGAGAATCCGCACCGTCTGAGTATACTTAGGCGGGGTTGGTTGACGCTTGCCCCTTCGGCCGGTATCATGACCGGCGGGCGTGCTTTGGGCGAATTTTCACATAAGGAGGGACGATGGGAGGCCTGGGACTTATAAAGAGTCTGGCGGAGAAGGAGAGGGAGTTAGCGGCGCGCCTCGAGGCTGCCAAGAAGGAGGCAGCGGACCTTTTCAGGCAGGCAGAAGCTGAGGCCAAGGCCCTCCTGGAGGCGGCGGAGACCCAGGCCCAAGCCCTAGAGGCGGAGTACCGCGAGAAGGAGGTCCGGGGGACCGAGGCCGTCATGTCCCGCTACAGGGCCCAGGCGGAGGCGGAGGTTTTGGCGGTGAAGGAAAGGGCCCAGGCCCGTCTGGATGAGGCGGTGGCCTTGGTCTTAAAGGAGGTCCTCCCGTGATCGCCCCTATGGAGAAGCTGATCCTGGCTGGCCCCAGGGGCCGGGCCAGGGAGCTTCTCCAAAGCCTGCAGCAGGCGGGGGTGGTCCATCTTGAGACCCTTCGGGTGAAGGAGCTTGCCGAGTACAGGCTTTCCCCCGAGGAAAGGGAGGAGCTTAGGCGCTGGGAGGGGGTAGCCGCGGGAGCGGAGCACACCCTGGCCCTCCTGGGACGGGAGGCCGAGCCTGCGAGGCCCTTCCCCGAGGGGTTGGAGGCGGCGGAAAAGGCCCTCGCTCCCATCCAGAATCACGCCGAGGGCTTGACCCGGCAGCGCCAGGGGCTGGAGGAGGAGCTTGCCCTGGTCCAGGCCTACCTGGAGCCCTTGGAAAAGCTGGCCCAGATGGCCCAGGGTCTGGACAGAAGCCCCTACTTTCGCCTCTTCCCCTTTCTCCTCACGGGAGGGGAGTTGCCCCAGGTGGAGGAAGCGCTCACGAAGGCCCTTGGAGATCGCTTCCTCCTGGCTACCGATTCCTATGGCAGGGGACTGGTTGCCCTTCTGGTGGTTCATCACAAGGACCAGGAGGCGGCCAAAACCGCCCTCTCCCGCGCGGGGATGGCGGAGTTCCGCCTGTCTGGACCCCACGCCGACCTCCCCCTCTCCGAGGCGGCGAAGAGGCTTAGGGAGCGGGCCGAGGCTGCCCCTCAGGAGCTTTCCGAGGTGCGGCAGGCCCTTTTCAAGCTGGCCCAGGAGACGGCCCCCACCCTGCGGAGCCTCTGGACCCGGGCTAAGGACGAGGCGGCCCGGCTCAGGGCCCTGGAGGAGCTGGCCTCGGGCCGCTTTGGCTTCGCCCTCTTGGGCTACGTGCCGGTGAAGGCCAAGCCCAAGGTGGAGGAAGCCCTGGCCCGCCACCGGGACGGAGTGGTCTACGCCTTTGAGCCTGTGGACGAGCACCACGAGGCGGACCGCGTTCCCGTGACCTTGGAAAACCCTGCCTGGGCTAGGCCCTTTGAACTTCTCGTCGGTTTTCTCCACACTCCCAAGTACGGCCTCGTTGACGCCACCCCGATCCTCGCCATATCCTTTCCCTTCTGGTTCGGGATGATCGTGGGGGATATCGGCTACGCCCTCCTCTTCTACCTGGTGGGGCGCTGGCTCTCGGGGTACGTGAAGCGGAACGAACCTTTGGTTATCGATCTCTTCGCCCTCAAGTTTAAGCCCCCAGTCCTGGCCAATATCGTATATATCCTCAACTGGTTGGTTTTCTGGACTGTGGTCTGGGGGTTCGTCTATGGAGAGTTCTTCGGCACCTTCCTGGAGCACTTGGGGGTCTTCGGTACGGAAAAACACCCTGGGCTCATCCCTATCCTCATCCACCGTATCGATGTGATGGACACGGCCAACTTCCTTATCTTGACCACGGTGGCCTTCGGCATAATTGTGGTCTTTCTAGGCCTTAGCCTCAGGGCCTACTTAGGGCTCAAGCACGGCCACATGGCCCACTTTTGGGAAGGGGTAGGGTACATAGGGGGCCTCCTGGGCCTCTTCTCCCTTGCGGCCGTCTTCCTGGGCGACCTACAGGCGGGGTGGCTTAGCCTCCTCACCTACTTGGGCCTGGGGGTCTTCCTGCTCGCCGTTCTCGCAAGCCGCGCCTGGCTCATGGTCCCGGAGATCTTCACCCAGGCAGGGCATGTCCTCTCCTACGTCCGTATCTACGCCGTAGGGGCTGCGGGCGGGATCATGGCCGGCCTGCTCACCGACGCAGGGTTCTCTCTGGCCGAGGGCCTGGGGCTGCTTGGGGTTCTCCTTGTGGTCCCCTTGGTCTTTGTTCTGCACGTCCTCTTGCTCCTGATCAAGCTCCTAGGGTACATGCTCCAGCCCCTTCGTCTCCTGTGGGTGGAGTTCTTCACCAAGTTTGGTTTCTACGAGGAAAACGGCAGGCCATACCAACCGTTCAAGAGCGTCCGAGAGACGCAATAGGGAGGGAAGAGATGAAGAAGCTTCTGGTTTTGGTCCTAGCGGCGTTCGGTACCCTGGCCTTTGCGGCGGAGGAAGCGGCCTCGGCCACTCTGGACCGCGGTCTAATTGCCCTAGCGATGGGCCTGGCAGTGGGCCTTGGGGCCTTGGGCACCGGCTGGGCGATGTCCCGCATCGGACCTGCGGCCGTGGGGGCCATTGCTGAGGACAGGCGGAACTTCGGCACCAGCCTGGTCTTCTTCCTTTTGCCTGAGACCCTGGTGATCTTTGGCCTCCTTGTGGCCCTAATCCTCAGCGGTAGCCTCTAAGCGGCTTCTCGGGCCAGGCTCTCCCATGGGCCTGGCCCCTTTCTCAAGGAGGGAGAATGTCCAAATTGGAGGCCATTTTGAGCCAGGAGGTAGAGGCGGAGATCCAGGCCATCCTAGAGGAGGCCAAGACCAAGGCCGAGGCCCTAAGGGAGGAGGCTGGGGCCGAGGCCAAAGCCCTTTTGGAAGGTAGGAGGCGGGCCCTCGAGGCCGCCTTTCAGGCCGCCCTTCGCCGGGCGGAAAGCGCCGGGGAACTCCTCCTCTCCACCGCTCGCGCCGAGGCCAAGGGGGAGGTGCTCACGGCGGTGAGGGCCAAGGCCCTGGAAGCCCTGAAGGCCCTTCCCCAGAAGCCCGAATGGCCTGAGGTGGTGCGAAAGCTGGCCCTGGAGGCTCTCTCCGCCGTGGCGGAGCCCGAGGCCCTAGCCACCCACCCGGAGAACCTACCCCATCTGGAGGCCTTGGCCAAGGAGCGGGGTCTGGAGCTTTTGGCCGATCCGTCCTTGCGCCTGGGCGTGCGGGCCATGGGCAAAGGGGGTAAGACCCGGGTGGAGAACGCTTTGGAAAGCCGTCTGGAGCGGGCGTGGGACGCCCTTTCCTCCCAGGTGGCCCAAGCGCTTTGGGGCTAGCCATGGTGGATGACTTCTCCTACCTAAACGCCCGGGTGCGAGCCAGGCGGAGCTCCCTCCTTAAGGAGGGTTTCTTCCAGGAGGCTCTGGATCTCTCCTTCCCCGACTTTCTGCGCCTCCTCTCGGAAAGCCCCTACGGCCAGGACCTGGCGGGGCAGGGCCTTGTGGAGGTGGACCGGGCCATTAGCCGTACCCAGGCCCGGCTGGTGGGGGATCTGCCCCGCCTGGCCGGGGGAAGGGCGGGGGAGGTGGTAGGGCTTCTCTTCCTTCGGGGCGACCTTCACAACCTGCAGGCCCTCCTCCGGGCCAAGGCCACGGGCCGCCCCTTTGAGGACATACCCCTCATGGTGGGCACCCTTAAGGAGGAGCTCTGGCGGCAGGCCTACGAGGCCCAGGACCCCGCGGGGATGGCCCAGGTGCTCTCTGTCCCCGGCCACCCTTTGGCCCAGGCCCTGAGGGGGGCGCTGCGGGAGACCCAGGACCTGGTCCAGGTGGAGGCCCTTTTGGCCAAGCGCTTCTTTGAGGAGGTGGCCTTAGGGGCCAAGGCCCTGGAGGAGCCTTTCCTTAGGGACTACTTGGCCTTGGAAGTGGACGCGGAAAACCTGCGCACCGCCTTCAAACTGAGGGGCCAGGAGGTGGTCCCCGAGGCCGTCTTCATCCGGGGCGGGCGCTTCCTGGACCGAGTGCGTTTCACCAGGCTTCTAGAGGGGGACTACACGGCTTTGGACGAGCTTTCAGGAACTCCTCTAGGGGCGCTTTCGGGGGTGCGGGATCTCAAGGAGTTGGAGAAGCGCCTCCGCTGCCTCCTCCTCAAGGAGGCCAGGAGGGGGATCGCGGACCCCTTAGAGGCGGGGTTCGTCCTGGCCTACGTGAGGGAGCGGGAGTGGGAGGCCATGCGGCTAAGGCTCCTGGCCCGGCGGGCCTACTTCGGCCTGCCTAGGGCCCAGGTGGAGGAGGAGGTGACCTGCCCGTGAGGATCGCGGTGATCGCCGATCCCGAGGCGACTCAGGGGTTTAGGTTGGCGGGCCTCGAGGCCCACGCGGCCCAAAGCGCCGAGGAGGCCCGGCTCAAGCTGGAGGAGCTGGTGCAAAAGGGCGGCTACGCCCTGGTGGCCGTGGACCGAAGCCTCCTCCCCGAGCCCGAGAAGGCGGTGGAGCGGCTCATGCGGGGGAAGGACCTCCCGGTTCTCCTTCCCATAGCGGGCCTGGAGGAGGCCTTCCAAAACCCCGATGTGGAAGGGTACATGCGCGAGCTGGTGCGCAGGACCATCGGCTTTGACATCAAGCTGTAGAATGGAGGGGAGATGATCCAAGGGGTGATCCAGAAGATCGCGGGCCCGGCGGTGATCGCCAAGGGGATGCTGGGGGCCCGCATGTACGACATCTGCAAGGTGGGCCACGAGGGCCTGGTGGGGGAGATCATCCGCCTGGACGGGGACACGGCCTTCGTCCAGGTCTACGAGGACACCTCGGGCCTCAAGGTGGGGGAGCCCGTGGTCTCCACAGGGCTTCCTCTGGCGGTGGAGCTCGGCCCCGGGATGCTCAATGGCATCTACGACGGTATCCAGCGCCCCCTGGAGCGCATCCAGGAGAAGACGGGAATCTACATCACCCGGGGCGTGGTGGTCCACGCCCTGGACCGGGAGAAGAAGTGGGCCTGGACCCCTAGGGTTCGCCCTGGGGACGAGGTCAAGGGAGGCATGGTCCTGGGCACCGTCCCCGAGTTCGCCTTCACCCACAAGATCCTGGTGCCCCCGGACGTGAGGGGCCGGGTCAAGGAGGTGAAGCCCGCCGGGGAGTACACGGTGGAGGAGCCTTTGGTGGTCCTGGAGGACGGCACCGAGCTCAAGATGTACCACACCTGGCCCGTGCGCCGGGCGAGGCCCATCCAGCGGAAGCTGGACCCCAACACCCCCTTCCTCACGGGGATGCGGATCCTGGACGTCCTCTTCCCCGTGGCCATGGGGGGGACGGCGGCCATCCCCGGGCCCTTCGGTAGCGGCAAGACCGTGACCCAGCAGTCCCTGGCCAAGTGGTCCAACGCCGACGTGGTGGTCTACGTGGGCTGCGGGGAGCGGGGCAACGAGATGACGGATGTGTTGGTGGAGTTCCCCGAGCTCACCGACCCCAAGACCGGGGGCCCCCTCATGCACCGCACCGTCCTCATCGCCAACACCTCCAACATGCCCGTGGCCGCCCGTGAGGCCAGCATCTACGTGGGCGTGACCATCGCCGAGTACTTCCGGGACCAGGGCCTCTCCGTGGCCCTGATGGCCGACTCCACCAGCCGTTGGGCCGAGGCCCTGCGGGAGATCAGTAGCCGTCTCGAGGAGATGCCCGCGGAGGAGGGCTACCCCCCCTATCTGGCCGCCAGGCTCGCCGCTTTCTACGAGCGCTCCGGCAAGGTCATCACCCTCTCCGGCGATGAGGGGGCGGTCACCATCGTGGGGGCGGTCTCCCCTCCGGGCGGGGACATGTCCGAGCCCGTGACCCAGTCCACGCTCCGCATCGTGGGGGCCTTCTGGCGGCTGGACGCCTCCTTGGCCTTCCGGCGCCACTTTCCGGCCATCAATTGGAATGGATCCTATAGTTTGTTCACCGAGGCCCTAGACCCCTGGTACCGGGAGAACGTGGCCCCAGACTACCCTGAGCTCCGGGATGCCATCTCCGAGCTCCTGCAGAGGGAGGCGGGCCTCCAGGAGATCGTCCAGCTGGTGGGGCCCGACGCCCTCCAGGATGCCGAGCGCCTGGTCATTGAGGTGGGGCGGATCATCCGCGAGGACTTCCTGCAGCAGAACGCCTACCACGAGGTGGACGCCTACTGCTCCATGCGGAAGGCCTACGGCATCATGAAGATGATCCTGGCCTTCTATAAGGAGGCGGAGGCAGCCATCCGGCGGGGGGCGTCCATCGACGAGATCCTCCAGCTCCCCGTGGTGGAAAGCATCGGCCGGGCCCGTTACATGAGCGAGGAGGAGTTCCCCCGCCACTATGAGGAGGCCATGAGGGAGGTCGGAGGGGCCTTCAAGGCTCTAGCCTAAAGGAGGGAAGCGTGGACCTCTTGAGAAGGGAGTACACGGGCGTCACCTACATCTCGGGGCCCCTGCTCTTCGTGGAGAACGCCAGGGACCTGGCCTATGGGGCCATCGTGGACATCAGGGACGGCACGGGCCGCGTCCGCGGCGGGCAGGTCATCGAGGTCTCCGAGGAGTACGCGGTCATCCAGGTGTTTGAGGAGACCACGGGCCTGGACCTCGCCACCACCAGCGTGAGCCTGGTGGAGGAAGTGGCCCGGCTTGGGGTTTCCAAGGAGATGCTGGGGCGGCGCTTCAACGGCATCGGCAAGCCCATCGACGGCCTTCCCCCCATCACCCCGGAGAAGCGCCTGCCCATCGTGGGCCTTCCCCTGAACCCCGTGGCCCGGAGGAAGCCGGAGGAGTTCATCCAGACGGGCATCTCCACCATTGACGTGATGAACACCCTGGTGCGGGGGCAGAAGCTCCCCATCTTCTCCGGCTCGGGCCTCCCCGCCAACGAGATCGCCGCCCAGATCGCCCGCCAGGCCACGGTGCGCCCCGACCTCTCAGGGGAGGGGGAGGAGGAGGAGCCCTTCGCCGTGGTCTTCGCCGCCATGGGCATCACCCAGCGGGAGCTCTCCTACTTCATCCAGGAGTTTGAGCGCACAGGGGCCCTTTCCCGCTCGGTGCTTTTCCTCAACAAGGCGGACGACCCCACCATTGAAAGGATCCTCACCCCCCGCATGGCCCTCACCGTGGCCGAGTACCTGGCCTTTGAGCACGACTACCACGTGCTGGTCATCCTCACCGACATGACCAACTACTGCGAGGCCCTCAGGGAGATCGGGGCGAGCCGCGAGGAGATCCCGGGGCGCCGCGGCTACCCCGGTTACATGTACACCGACCTGGCCACCATCTACGAGCGGGCCGGGGTGGTGCAGGGGAAGAAGGGCTCCGTGACCCAGATCCCCATCCTCTCCATGCCCGACGACGACCGCACCCACCCCATCCCTGACCTCACGGGCTACATCACCGAGGGGCAGATCCAGCTCTCCCGGGAGCTCCACCGTAAAGGCATCTACCCGCCCATCGACCCCCTCCCCTCCCTCTCCCGCCTCATGAACAACGCTGTGGGCAAGGGCAAGACCCGGGAGGACCACAAGCAGGTCTCCGACCAGCTCTACTCCGCCTACGCCAACGGGGTGGACATCCGCAGGCTTGTGGCCATCATCGGTGAGGATGCCCTCACGGAGAACGACCGCCGCTACCTCCAGTTCGCCGATGCCTTTGAGAAGCATTTCATCAACCAGGGCCAGCAGAACCGCTCCATTGAGGAGAGCCTGCAGTCGGCCTGGTCCCTCCTCTCCATGCTTCCCCAAGGGGAGCTCAAGCGCATCTCCAGAGACCATATCGGCAAGTACTACGGGCAGAAGCTGGAGGAGATCTGGGGCACGCCCCAGGCCTTGGACTAGAGGGGGCTAGATGAGCCAAGTCAGCCCCACCCGGATGAACCTTCTGCAGAGGCGGGGGCAGCTCCGCCTGGCGCAGAAGGGGGTGGACCTCCTGAAGAAGAAGCGGGACGCCCTGGTAGCGGAGTTCTTTAGCTTGGTACGCGAGGCGTTGGAGGCCAGGAAGGCGCTGAACCAGGCGGCCCAGGAGGCCTACACCGCCCTCATCCTGGCCCAGGCCTTTGATGGGCCCGAGGCCGTGGCCAGCGCCGCCTTGGGCATTCCCCCCGTGGAGGAGGTGGAGGCGGAGGTGGAGAACGTCTGGGGGAGCAAGGTCCCGAGGCTCAAGGCCGTCTTCCCCGATGGCCTCCTCCTTGCCCCCGTGGGCACCCCCGCCTACACCCTCGAGGCCCAGAGGGCCTTCCGCCGCTACGCCGAGGCCCTGGTCCAGGTGGCCAACACCGAGACCCGCCTCAAGAAGATCGGCGAGGAGATCAAGAAGACCACGAGGCGGGTGAACGCCCTGGAGCAGGTGGTGATCCCGGGGATTCGGGGGCAGATCCGCTTCATCCAGCAGGTCCTGGAGCAGAGGGAAAGGGAGGACACCTTCCGCCTGAAGCGCATCAAGGGCAAGATAGAATCCCGGGAGGCGGAGGGGGAGGGCCGCCCCGTTCCTTCCGAGCTGGAGGTCGGCGCGGGGTCCTGACCCCATCCCATCCTAGCCTGGGCCAGGATGGGGGGTCCGGAAGGGTGAGAGCAAGGCCTAGGGAAGCCCTGGGGCCTTGGCCCTATCCTTGGGCCTTGGCCTCCCGCAGCATTCCGAGGAGCACGGTTTGGAGGATGCCCCCGTTCTTGTAGTAGTCCACCTCCACCGGGGTATCCAGGCGGGCGAGGGCCTGGAAGCGGATCTCGGAGCCGTCCTCCCGCCTGGCCACCACGTCCACGGGCTTCCTGGGGTGGAGGTCGGTGAGCCCCAGGATCTCGTAGACCTCGTACCCGGTGAGGCCCAGGGTTTCCCGGTTCTGGCCAGGCAGGAACTCCAGGGGCAGGACCCCCATCCCCACCAGGTTGGAGCGGTGGATGCGCTCGTAGCTTTCCGCCAGCACCGCCTTAATGCCCAGGAGGTAGGTCCCCTTGGCGGCCCAGTCGCGGCTAGAACCGGTGCCGTACTCCTTCCCGGCGATGACGAGGAGGGGCGTCCCCTCCGCCTTGTAGCGCATGGCCACGTTGTAGACGAAGTCCACCTCTCCTTCGGGGAGCTTCTTGGCGTAGCCCCCCTCCACACCGTCTAGCATCAGGTTCTTGATGCGGATGTTGGCGAAGGTGCCCCGCATCATCACCTCGTGGTTGCCGCGCCGGGAGCCGTAGGAGTTGAAGTCTTCGGGCTTCACCCCTTTGCTCAGGAGGTACTGGCCTGCCGGGCTCTTCACCGGGATGGCCCCGGCGGGGGAGATGTGGTCCGTGGTCACGGAGTCCCCGAGGACGAGGAGGACCCGCGCCCCCCGGATGTCCTCCACCTTCCTCTGGCCCAGGTCCTCAAAGAAGGGCGGGTTCTGGATGTAGGTGCTCTCCGGGTCCCACCCGTAGAGCTCCCCGGTGGGGGCGGGGAGGGCCTGCCAGCGCTCATCCCCCTCAAAGACTTTGCTGTACTCCTTTTTGAAGAGCTCGGGGTCCAGGGTCCTCTGGATGGCCTCCTGGATCTCCCGCATGGAGGGCCAGATGTCCTTGAGGTAGATGGGCTTGCCGTTGGGGTCATAGCCCAGGGGCTCATTGACGAGGTCGATGTCCATGCGCCCGGCCAGGGCGTAGGCCACCACCAGCATGGGGCTTGCTAGGTAGTTGGCCCGGACGTGGGGGTTAATGCGCCCCTCAAAGTTGCGGTTCCCGGAGAGGACGGCGGCCACCACCAGGTCCCCTTCCTCCACCGCCTTGGCGATGTCCTCGGGCAGGGGGCCGGAGTTGCCGATGCAGGTGGTGCACCCATAGCCCACCACGTGGAAGCGGAGGGCCTCGAGGAAGGGGAGAAGCCCGGAGGCCTCCAGGTACTGGGTCACCACCTTGGAGCCGGGGGCCAGGGAGGACTTCACCCAGGGCTTGGTGTCCAGGCCCGCCTCCACCGCCTTCTTGGCCAGAAGCCCCGCCCCCAGCATCACCGAGGGGTTGGAGGTGTTGGTGCAGGAGGTGATGGCGGCGATGACCACGGAGCCGTGGCCCAGCTCAAACTCCCCGTCCTGCCGCTTCACTAGGACCTTCTTGCCCAGCTGGTCCTCCGGCAGGCCAAAGCCCCGCTCCTTCACCGGCTTGGTGAGGTGGAGGAGGAAGCTCCTCTTGGCCTCCTTCAGGGGCACCCGGTCCTGGGGACGCTTGGGGCCCGCCAAGGAAGGCTCCACCGTGGAAAGGTCCAGCTCCAGGTGCTCGGAGTAGCGGATCTTCTCCTCGGCCTCGGGGGTGCGGAAGAGACCCCCGGCCTTGGTGTAAGCCTCCACCAGGGCCACGAGTTCCTCCGGGCGGCCCGTGAGGCGGAGGTAGTTCAGGGTCTCCTCGTCCACGGGGAAGAAGCCCATGGTGGCCCCATACTCGGGGGCCATGTTGGCGATGGTGGCCCGGTCCGCTAGGGGGAGCTTGGCCACCCCGGGGCCGTAGAACTCCACGAACTTGCCCACCACCCCGTGCTTGCGCAGGATCTCGGTGACCGTGAGGACCAGGTCCGTGGCCGTGGCTCCCTCGGGGAGCTCCCCGTGGAGCTTGAACCCCACCACCTTGGGGGCCAGCATGTAGTAGGGCTGGCCCAGCATCACCGCCTCAGCCTCAATGCCCCCTACCCCCCAGCCCAGGACCCCCAGGCCGTTCACCATGGTGGTGTGGCTGTCGGTGCCCACCAGGCTGTCGGGGAAGGCCAGGGTGAGGCCGTCCCGCCTCTCGGTCATGACCACCTGGGCCAGGTACTCCAGGTTCACCTGGTGGACGATCCCCGTGCCCGGGGGGACCACGCGGAAGTTCCTTAAGGCCCCCTGGCCCCACTTGAGGAGGAGGTAGCGCTCCCGGTTCCGCTCGTACTCCTTCTCCACGTTGTAGAAGAAGGCGTAGACGGTGCCGAAGGCGTCCACCTGGACGGAGTGGTCGATGACCAGGTCGGCGGGGACCACGGGGTTGATGCGTTCCGGGTCTCCGCCTCGCCGGGCCACGGCGTCCCGCATGGCGGCCAGGTCCACCACCGCAGGGACCCCGGTGAAGTCCTGGAGGATGACCCGGGCGAGCTTTAGGGGCACGTTGATCTCCCCGGGGTCGGGCTGCCAGCGGGCCAGGGCCAGGATGTCCTCCTGGGTCACCTGATAGCCGTCCTCGTTTCTGAGGAGGCTTTCCAACATGACCCGGATGGAGAAGGGGAGGCGGCTCACCTCCGCCAGGCCCTTTTCCTCCAGCTCCTGGGGGTCGTGATAGCCGTAAGCGCCGCTCGCCGTACTCAGGGTCTTTAGGGTTTGGAAACTGTCCTTCATGCCTCCTCCTTTTCCTTCCCCCAGGGGGCGAAGGGGATCTGCTTCTTGGGGAGTTTTGGGGGAAGCCTTCTGCCCGAGGGGGAGCGCCCGCCCCGGTGCCCTTTACTATAGCACCGCCTGGGGCGGGGGAGGGGTGTCCCACCCCAGGCCTTCCAGAAAGAGGAGGACCTCCTGGCGGACCTCCTCCCAGAGCTCCTCCCGGGGCCGCTGGGCGGGCTTATCCCTCGCCTGGGGACCGTAGGCCCCGAAGCCCGCGTGGTTCAGCCCCTCTATGAAGACTACCCGGGCCCCCCGGGGAAGCCTTTTGGCCCTTTCCTGGGCCTCTTCCTTGAGTAGGAGGCCATCCTCCGTGCCGTAGAGGGCCAGGGTGGGGAGGCGTATCCCCGAGAGGTCTTCTTCGGGGTAGGCGGCGAAGAGGAGGAGGGGGAGCCTCTCCCTTGCCGCCACCTCCGCCGCCGCCACCCCACCCAGGCTGTGCCCCCCCACCACCAGGGGGAGGCCGGGGTGGGCCTCCTGGGCCTCCAGGGCCCGCTCCTTTCCCAGGAGGGCGATCCCCGAAGGCACCCTGAGGAGGACCACCAGGTACCCCGCCTCGGCCACCGGGGCCAGGACCGGGGCGTAGGCCAAGGGGTCCACCCGGGCCCCGGGGTAGAAGGCCAGGAGGGCCTTAGGGGCTTCGGGGACCAGTTCCAGGCCGTAGCGGGCCTCCCTTACGGCGATCCCGGGCCGCCTGAGGAAGGCCTCGGCCACGGCCTCCGCCCGCAGGGGCCTGAGGAAGTAAAAGGCCACCCCCACCACCAGCCCCGCCATGGCCAGGGCCGCAAGCAAGGAGAGGAGCAGAAGCCGCTTACCGCTCACGCTTCACCTCAGTACGGGTTCCGCCCGCTTGACTTTCCGTCCTTCAAAGGCGTAGAAGGCGGCGGGGACGACGAAGAGGGTGAGCAGGGTGGAGGAGAGAATCCCTCCTAGTATGATAGCTCCCAGGGGCCTGCGGTACTCCGTCCCCTCCCCTGCCCCCAGGAGGAGGGGCAGGCTGATGATGAGCAGGGTGAGGCTCGTCATGAGGATGGGGCGGAGGCGGAGCCGCGCCGCCTCCACCAGGGCCTCCTTGAGGGGCCTCTCCTCCATACGCCGCACGGCGAAGTCCAGGAGGAGGATGGCGTTTTTGGTGACCAGACCGATGAGGATGACCACCCCCAAGACGCTGATCACGTCTAGGCCGGTGCCTAGGAGGTAGGTGAGCCAGAAAGCCCCCACCAGGGCCAGGGGTACGGGGAGGAGGAGGTAAAGGGGGTAGCGCCAGGCGTTGAACTGGCTGGCGATGACCAGGTAGTTGAGGACCAGGGCCAGGGCGAAGGCCAGGGGGGCCAGGCGGGCCAGGTCCTCGGTGAAGCCCCCCAGGCCTGCGGGTTGAAGCTCCACCCCGTCCCCCAGCAGGCCTTGGGCCCGGAGTTCCCTCTCCAGCTCGCTTTGGATCTGGAAACTGCCCGGGGCGCCCGGCCTCAGGTTGATGTTGATGCCTGCGGCGTAGGCCTGGTTGCGCCGGGAAAGGAGGCTCGGCCCCGGGCGCTCCTCAAACCGTCCCAGGCTCCCCAGGGGCAGGAAGGTCTGCAGGGCGGGGGCGAAGACCGGGAGGGAGAGGAGGTCGGCCTCGCTTCCCATGCGCAAGGGGTCGGCCCGGACCACGATGGGAAGCTCCTCCCCACCCCTTCTGGCCGTGGCCGCCTGGGTGCCGCTGAGGTAAAGCCTCAGGGCCTGGGCCAGGTCCTGGGGGGTGAGGCCGGTGCCGGCGAGCCTATAGGGGTCGGGGACGAAAACCCTCTCCTCCTGGGTGGCCTCGAGGGTGCTCCGTACGTTGGCAACGTAGGGCTTTTGGGCGATGAGGGCCACGATCTCCGCGGTGCGCTGCTCCAGGAGGGCCCGGTTGGGACTGGTGAGGAAGAACTGGAGGTCGGCGTCCCCCGCCTCGGGGCCCGTCTGGGCCAGGACCCGGAGGTCGGCGCCGGGGAAGCCCCTCAGGGCCTCCTCCCCCTCCCGGTCCAGAGCCTCGGCCACGGCGAGGATGTCCTCCCGTTCCCGCTTGGGCCTGAGGGCGATCAGGAGTTCCACCCTCGAGGGGTTCCCCACCTGGGTCCCCCCGGCGGCGCCGGCCCCTACGGTGCTCACCACCCGCTCCACGGCGGGATGGGCCAGGAAGCGCTCCTCTAGGGCCCGGGCCGCCCGGTCCGAGGTGGCGAGGGGGGTGTCTTGGGGCAAGAGGAGGGTAGCGGTGAGGAAGCCGGTGTCGGAGCGGGCCACGAAGCTGAAGGGGATCTGGGGCACTAGGGGAAAGATGGAGAGGAAGGCTAGCCCGGCCAGCCCCAAGACGAGGTAGGGCCGGCCGAGGGCCCTATCCAGGCCTCGGGCATAGGCCTCGGTGAGGCGGGCGAGGGCTCCCTCCGCCGCGCCGTGGAGGAGGCGGGCCAGCGCCCCGGCCAGGTCCAAGAGGACCCTTCCCAGGTACCGGAGAAGGCCCAGGAGGGCGGGGTAGGAGGGGAGGAGGGCCAAGTACAGGGGATCCCTTTGGAAGAGGAGGTAGGCGGCGAGGAGGCCCAGGAGGAGACCCAAAGGGGTGCGGAAGCCCCGGCGGTAGGCCCAGAGGAGGTCCTGGGGAAGGAGGCGAAGGGCCCTTAAGGCCTCCCGGAACCCCGGGGGCTCGGGGTCGGGGAAGTAGGCCAGGCGCACGGTGAGGAAGAGGAAGGCTTCGAGCCAGCTCACCACGATGGCCGCCGCCAGGCCAAGGCCAAACTGCTGGAAGAACTGTCCGATGACGCCTGGGAGGAAGCTGATGGGCAGGAAGACGGCGAGGAGGGAGAGCGTGGCCGCGGCCACCGCCACGCTCACCTCGCTGGCCCCTTTGAGAACCGCCTCCTTCGGGCCAAAGCCCATCCTGCGGTAGCGGTCGATGTTCTCCGCCACCACGATGGAGTCGTCCACCACGATGCCCACCGCCACCGTGAGGGCCAGGAGGCTGGCCAGGTTGAAGGTGAACCCCAGGAGGCCGAAGAGGAGGATGGCCCCGGTGAGGGTGATGGGGATGGCCAGGATCACGGAGAAGACGGAGTTCAGCTTCCCCAAGAAGACGAGGACGATGAAGGAGACGGCCAGGGCGGCCAAAAAGGTCTCCCTCAAGGTGTCGTTCACCGCCGCCCGGATGAAGCGGGTGGTGTCCAGGGCCACCTCCGCCCGGTAGCCCTGGGGGAGGGGGATCTGGGCCAAGGCCCTCCGCACCCCGTCGGCCACGGCCACGGCGTTGGCGTCCGGGGTCTTGACCACAGCCAGGAGGACCGCAGGCCGCCCGTTCAGACGGTTCAGGGTGGTCGCCGCCTCGGGGCGCTCCTCCACCCGGGCCACGTCCCGCACCCGGAGGCCCCGGGAGGGGTCCAGGAGGGCATCCGCCACCTCCTCCGTCCCAGCGGGGGTGGAGCGCAGGGTGTAGACGAGGCGCCTCTCCTCCTCGGTGAGGCTGCCCAAGGGCAGGTTGAGGACCGAGGCGGAGAGGGCCTGCACCACCTGCCCCGGGGCCACCCCCAGGGCCCGGAGGCGGTCGGGGTCCAAGTAGACCCGGATGGACCGCTCGGGGGCTCCCGTGAGGCGGATGTCCGCCACCCCTGGGACCAGCTGCAGCCTGGGCTTGAGGACCTGTTCCGCATAGCGCAACACCTGGGACAGGTCCTCCCCGGGCGCATATAGGGCGAGGTAGAGGATGGGGCTGGCCGCTGGATCGAACTTCTGCACCACGGGGGGGGAGGCGTCCCTGGGGAGGCTGCCCTGGGCGGCAGCCACCTTCTGGCTCACCTCCACCGCCGCCTGGTCCACATTCACCCCCTGCCGGAACTGGACGAAGACCAGGCTGAACCCCTCGGTGGAGGAACTGCCGATGACCTCCACCCCGCTCAGGGTGGAGAGGGCGTCCTCCAGGGGCTTGGAGACCTGTTCCGCCACCTCCTCGGGGCCCGCCCCGGGGTAACTGGTGGAGACGGCCACCACGGGTATGCTGAAGCGGGGCAGGAGCTCCACCCCAAGCCCTAGCCCCAGGAGGAGGCCCACCAGGACCAGGCCCACGAAGATGGAGGTGGCGAAGACGAAGCGCTCCACGAAGAAGGCCACTAGGGGGTTCTCCTTCACCGCACCACCTCCACCGGATCCCCTTCCCTGAGCCCCTCGGGAACGGGATGAACCACAAGGGCGCCCTCCCCAAGGCCCTCCACCACTACCCTACCCCCCTCCTGGGCTAGCAGGCGCACGGGAACCCGCCGGGCCCTCTCCCCTTCTACCTCGTAGACCACCGCCTGGCCCTCCTCCGCCCGCACCGCCCCCGCGGGGAGGAGGAAGCCCTCGGCCACCCTCTCCCGGTAGCGCACCTCTGCCGGGCCCGGGATGAGGGGACCCTCCGGCCTCAGGACCACCTCCACCAGGCGGGCCTGCCCGGGGAGGTCGGTCCGGCGCAGGAGGCTTGCCCCCACCTCCCGCCCGTTCTGCCGGAGGAGGAAGGGGGTCCCTGGGGTGAGCCGGGCCGCCTCCTCGGGGGGCAGGAAGACCTTGGCTAGGAGGCGGTCGGCGGTGGCCAGGCGGAAGGCCTGGCCTCCCGCCCCCAGGATCTCCCCTTCCCTGGCGAAAACCTCCGCCACCTCCCCGGCGAAGGGGGCCCGGACCACGCTCTCCCGGAGGTTCCTTTCCGCCTGCTGGACCTGGAGCCTGGCGGCCTCTACCTGGAGCTCGAGGAGCCTTATGTCCTCGCCCCTTTCCAGGCGGGCCAGGGCCTCCTGGGCGTTCTCGTAGGCGCTTTTGGCCTGGAGGTACTGGGCCTCGAGGGCCTTGAGGTCCAGGGGGGCCAGGGCCCCCACCTGCAGGAGGGCCTGCCCTTCCCTAAACCGCTGCTCCGCTGCCTCCAGCTGGGTTTTGGCTGCCTGGAGCTGGGCCAAGAGGACGGTGCGGCTTCCCGAGAGCTCGTTCCGGGCCCTCTCCAGGTTGGCCTCGGCCTGGACCAGGGCCAGGCGGGCCTGGGCCAGGGCCTCCTGGAAGGGGGCGGGGTCCAGGAAGACCACCCCCTCTCCCGCCCGGACCCGGCTGCCCGGGGGAAGGGTGCGCACCACCCGGCCGGAGGCCCCGGCGGCCACCAGGCTATCCCGCTCCGCCTGCAAGGTGGCGGAGGCCCTGGCCTCGCGCTCCAGGACCCCCCGTTCGGCCGTTACCACCCGCACCGGGACCCGGAGGGGCTCCGGGGTCCCGGGGGCGGGGGCCTCGGCCTCCCTGGGGGCGCAGGCCAGGAGGCAGAAGGGGAGAATGGGGAGGACAAGAAGGGCCTTTCTCATCTCTCACCTCGAGGCCAGAAGGCCGTAGTAGGCCCTCAGGTAGGCGTGCCGGGCCTGGGCTAGGGCGAGTTGGGCCTGGAGGAGGGCGAGCTCTTGTTGCAGGAGGGCGAGCTGGCTGGTAAGCCCGGCCCGGAACCGCCTCTCCTCGGCGGCGTAGCGTTCTTGAGCCGCCCTGTAGGCCTCGGCCGCGGCCTGGGCCCCCTGCAGGAGGGGGCCGAGCTGGGCGTAGCGGGCCCTCAGCCCCACCCCCAGGGAGCGCTCCAGGTTGTCTAGGCTGGTCTCCAGGGCCTGGATCTGCTCCTCCAGGGCCTCTATCTCCCTCCTCGGGGTAAAGGTTTCGTCCAAAAGCCCCCGCTGGAAGCTTAAAAGCTCCAGGGACTGCTTTAGCTGGAGCAAATCCACGTTTTCCCTGAGGAGGGTTTCCAGGAGGTCCTCCTGGGGTAGGGGAGGGAGTTCGGCCACGCCCTCGGGCCTCCAGGGGCCCAGGAGGTTCTCCAGGGAGGCCTGGGCGCTCTCCTCTCCCCGTCTGGCGACCTCCAGGTTGCTTCGGGCCTCCAGGAGCCGGTTCTGGGCCTCCAGCAGCTCCAGGGGGGTGGCCCCGCCTCCCCTCACCCGGATCTCCGTGGCCCTCAAGGCCAGATCGGCCACCTGGACCGCCTTGGCCGCCAGCCCGACCTGGAGGCTGGCCTCGAGGGCCTGGAGGTAGGCGGCCAGGATCTCGTTTTCCGCCTGGGCCAGGGCCCGCTGGAGCCTGGCCTCCGCTAGCTCCAGGGCCTGGCGGGCCTGGAGCTCGGAGAGGGGGGTGCGGAGGGGGTCCTCCAGGGTGCGGGCCAGGTCCCTGGCCCTGCCCTCCCGGTCCAGCCTGGCGTTGGCGACGCCGGGCGTCTCCAACCCCTTCCTGAGGGCCTCGGGGAGGGGCTGGGCCAGGGCCGGGAGGAGGAGAAGGGTCCAGACGATGAGCCTTTTCACGGGTTGACCTCCAAGAGCTTGCCGTAAAGACCGTAGAGCTCCATCACGCGGTTCCTGAGGTTGTTCTGCGCCTGCAACACCCCTAGCTCGGCCTGCAGGAGGGAGAGCTCCGCCCGGAGGAGGCCGAGCCCGCTCTCCAGGCCCAGCTCCAGGCGGCGCTGCGCCTCCTCCAGGGCCCTCTTTTCCGCCTCGAGGCGGAGCCGGGCCAGGGCCAAGGCCGCCTCGGCCCCCTGGAGGGCGTTCCTGAGGGTCTCCTCCTGGAGCTTGGCCTGGTCTTCCGCCGCCCGGAGGGCGGCCTCCGCCCCCCGGAGGCGGGCCTCTGCCGCCTCGAGGCCGGCGAGGAGCCCCGGGGAAAGGGTAAGGGCCAGGGAGAGCCTGAGCTCCTCCGTCGTCCGGTAGCTCCCTACCCCCGGGACCTGGGTGGGGGGGCGGGGAGGGTCCAGGCGGGTGTAGGAGAGGGTGGGCTGGAGGGTGCGGCTGGAGAGGCTCAGGGCCAGGGCGTCGCTCCCCGAGGGGTAGAGGAGGTAGCTGGCCTGGAGCTGGGGAAGTAGGCCCCTCAGGGCGCTCCCGTAGGCGATTCTGGCCTCGAGGAGCCCAAGCTGGGCCTCCTCCACCTGCAGGTAGGTCCCCCCATCGGGCACGGGGACCGGGGGCAGGGGGGCTTCCAGGTCCACCAGCCCCTCCGCCGCCCGCCGGGCCAGGAGGACCCCCCGCCGGGCCTCCTCCAGGCGGGTCTCCGCCTCCTTCAGGGAGAGCTCCGCCTCCCTCAGCTCCCTGGGGTTGGCCTGGCGCCTCTTGGCCGCCTCTAGGGCCGCCTGGGCCAGCTCCACCCCCTTCAGGGCCACCTTCTCGGCCAAAAGGGCCTCCTGGTGGCGGCCGTAGGCGGCCACCGCCTGGGCCTGAAGGGCGGCGAGGGCCCTGCGGTAGCCCAGCTGGGCCTGGCCCAGGGCGATTTGCGCCCGCTCCAGCCCGTCGGCCACCTCCCCGAAGGGGAAGGGGGTGAGGACCAGGGAGAGGGTGAGGCTGGCGGTGCTCTCGGGGAGGTTCTGGCAGAGGCCCGGGGGGGTGCAATCGTAGCCCAGGCGGCCGTAGTTTCCCTGGAGGTTTAGGGCCAGGGGGCTCCGCTGGGCCTCGAGGGCCTTGAGGGCCGCCTGCACCAGGCTTTGCGCCTGGCGGGCCAGGGGGTGCTCCTGGATGGGGGCTAGGGCGCTCTGGGCCCAGGCGGGCCCCAGGAGGAGGAGGACCAAGGCCCTAGCCACGCCCCACCTCCGTGAGCTTCTTTAGGAGATCCCGAAAGAGGAGGAGCTCCCCTTCGTCCAGCCGGGAGAGGTGCTTGGCGTAGGCCAGGAGCCAGGCCTCCCTGAGCCGGGCCTGGACCTCCTCCCCCTTGGGGGTGAGGTGCAGGTGGACCCTTCTCCGGTCCCCGGAGTCCAGGCTCCGCTCCAGGAAGCCCGCCTCCTCCAGGGAGGCCAGGAGGTGGGAGACCTGGGAGGGCTGCACCCCGAGGTGCTCCGCCAGGTGGGAGGGGGTGTCCACCCCTTCCCGCACCAACCTGAGCACCTCCGCCTGCAGGAGGGAGAAGCCTTCCTTGGCGAAGACCTCCTTGGCCTGGGCGAGGAGAAGGCGCATGAGGGCGTACCCTAAGGCGGAGAGCTCGGCCACCAGGGGCGGGGGAGGACCCTTCATACTCTTCAACTATACACAAGCCTAAACCAGCGACTGGGGGGTGGGCCACCTTTGGTGTACAATGGGCCTAGGTGATATGGACAGACCCCCGAGTCGGTGGCTCTTCCTCCTTCCCTTCGGTTCCCCAGCCCTGGCCCAGTCCCAAGCCCCAAGCTCTGGGGAGGCCCTTCTTTTGGCCTTTCTATTGGGGCTTTCCGCTTTTTTCTCCGCTACTGAGACCGCCCTCACCACCCTCTACCCCTGGAAGCTGAGGGAGCTTGCGGAGAGGGAAAACGGCCCCTTTCGCCTCTTGGCCCAGGACATCACCCGCTTCCTCACCACCATCCTGGTGGGGAACAACCTGGTGAACATCGCCGCCACCGCCTTGGTGACCAAGCTGGCCACCGAGGCCTTCGGCTCCGCAGGGGTGGGGGTGGCCACGGGGGCGATGACCTTCCTTATCCTCTTCTTCGGTGAGATCACCCCCAAGTCCCTCGCCGTCCACCATGCCCCCGGGATCGCCCGCCTGGCGGTCTGGCCCATCTACCTCCTTTCCCTCCTCTTCTACCCCTTGGGCCGGTTTTTCTCCTTCGCCTCGGGGGGGCTTTTGCGCCTTTTGCGCCTCGAGCCCCGGGGCACGCCCCTGGTGTCCGAGGAGGAGTTGAGGCTCATCCTGGCGGGGGCGGAGGAGGCGGGCGCCATAGAGGCCCAGGAGGAGGAGATGATCCACTCCATCCTAGAGCTGGAGGAAACCCCGGTGCGGGAGATCATGACCCCCCGGGTGGAGATGGTGGCCATAGAGGCCGAGGCCACCCTGGAGGAGTTCCTCCACCTCTTCCGCGAGCACGGCTACAGCCGGGTCCCCGTCTTCCGGGAGAGCGTGGACCACATCGTGGGGATAGCCTACGCCAAGGACCTCCTGGACTACCACTGCGAGGAGGACCTGAAGGGGCGCACCGTGGCCTCCATCGCCCACCCCCCCTACTTTGTCCCCGAGAACATGGACGCCTGGAGCCTCCTCAAGGAGCTCCGCCGCCGCAAGGTGCACATGGCCATCGTGGTGGACGAGTTCGGGGGCACCGCCGGGCTGGCCACCATGGAGGACGTGATGGAGGAGATCGTGGGGGAGATCTACGACGAGACGGACGAGCCCGAGGACGCCGCCATCAAGCGCCTCCCCAACGGTTCCCTCTCCATCCAGGCCCAGACCCCCATAGACGAGGTCTCGGAAGCCTTGGGGGTCGAGCTCCCCGAAGGGGAGTACGATACCCTCTCGGGCTTCCTCTACGAGCGGTTTGCCCGCATCCCCAGCGTGGGGGAGAGCCTGGAGTGGCAGGGCTGGCGCTTCGTGGTGGAAAGCGCGAGCCAGCGCCGCATAGAGCGGGTGCGGGTGGAGAGGTTGGTGGAGCATGGAGAGGATTAAGGCCCTCCTCAAGGCCCATGTGGAGCGGGCCTACGCCCCCTACTCGGGCTTTCCCGTGGCGGCCCTCCTGGAGGCGGAAGGGGAGGTCTTCCTGGGAGTCAACGTGGAAAACGCCGCCCTTCCCCTCTCCCAGTGTGCCGAAAGGAACGCCGTGGCCGCCATGGTCCTATCGGGGAAGCGGCGCATAGACCGGGTCCACGTCTACAGCCCCAAGGGACCCATCCCCCCGTGCGGGGGGTGCCGCCAGGTGCTCCTGGAGTTCGGGGGGCCGGAGGTGGAGGTGGTCCTCCACGGGCCCGAGGGGGAGGAGGTCACCACCCTGGGGACCCTCCTGCCCCTGGCCTTCCGCCTTTAGAGGGGGAGGACCAGCTCCTGGACGAAGAAGCCCGGGACCTCGAGGCGGAGCTCAAGCCGCCCGCCTCCTCCCTCCAGTCCGGGTCCGAACCCCACCACCTGGAGCCGCCCCTCCCCCTTCGCCGGGAGGTCCACCCTCACGGAGAGGCGCTGGCCCCAAAGCATCAGGCTCCCCTCCGCCCGCAAGGGGACAGGATTGGGGTTTTCCAGGGAGAGGTTCACCCCGGACCGGTGCACCCTGGGAGGCTCCAGGGGGAGGCTCAGGCGGGTGCGGAAGAAGGCGAGGCGACCGCCCAAGACCTCCCCCTCCAAGGCCACCTCCGCCCCCTCTGGGGAGAGGAGGGCCCGGGCAGTGGAGAGGGCCTCCCTAGGGGTGAGGCGGAGGAGGAGGACCTCCTCCTTCTCCCCAGGAGGGAGATTTAGGTCCAGGGGCAAGGCCACCTCCCCCACCCTTAGCCGCGCCCCGAAGGCGGAGAGGGGCAAGGGGAAGGGGTTCGGGTTATGGAAGGCCACCCTAAGGCCCAGGAGGAGGGCCGGGTTGGGGATAGGCTCCAGGCCCAGGACCTCTCCGCCCAGGAAACGGGCCTCGGGGGCCAGGGTCCTGGGGGCGCAGGCGGCCAAGAGGAGGAGGCCCAAGAGAAGGCCCACCTTCTTCACAAAATCCACCCCTCTTCCCTCAGGGACTCCAGCACCGTCACGAAGTCGTTCCACAGGGGGCTTTCCCCTGGGTAAGGGGGCCTAGGGTAGCCCGCGGGCAGGCCCAGGTGCCTCAGGGCCTGCTTGAGGAGGGGAACCCCGCCCCTGGCCAGGAGGTCTCCCAGGGGGAAGAGCCTCTTCTGCAGGGCCTGGGCCTCCGCCATCCGGCCCTCCCGAAAGCGCGCGAGAAGGGTCCCGTAGGCCCTGGGGACCAGGTTGGCTGCGGCCAGAATCCCTCCTTCCGCCCCCAGGGCCAAGGCGGCCAGAAAGGTGGGGGCGTGGCCGGTGTAGACCCGGAAGCCCTTGAGGTGGGCCTGGTAGAAGGCGAGCCTCCCCATCTCCCCGCTGGAGTCCTTGATGCCCAGGACCCCGGGGTGCTGGGCTAAGGCGGCCACGGCGGGGAGGGGAAGCTCCACCTTGGTGTTCTGGGGCACGTGGTAGAGGAAAAGGGGCGCCCTATCCGCCAGGGCCTGGTAGTAGCGGAGGAGGCCTTCGCCCAAGCTGCCTTGGTAGTAACGGGGCGGGGTAGCGAGGAGAGCGGAAGCCCCAGCCTCCTTGGCCTCCTCCAGGGCCCGCTCCGCCTGGGGCAGGGTCTCCTCCATCAGGCCCACCAGGAAGGGCTTCTTAGGCTTGAGGGCCCTTAGGCCTTGGCGGCGCTCCTCGGGGGAGAGGTGAACCCCTTCCCCGCCTGAACCGTAGACGAGGAGCCCGTCCACCAGGGGCTCCAGGGCTAGGGCCAGCTCCCGGAAGGCCTCCGGGTCCAGGCGGCCTTCCCGGTCAAAGGGGGTGGGGATGGGGGGTAGGATCACGAAGACCTCCTGAGGGAGCCCAGCAGGAAGAGGAGGTGGAGGCCGTAGGCCAGAAGGAGGAGGCCTACCCCCTGGCCCTGGAGGGTTTGGAGGAGGCCGAAGGAGGCTAGGAGGAGAAGGAAGAGGCCCAGACCCCCGGAAAAGCCCGGGCTTCCCGGCACCAGGAGGCGCACCGCCAGGGTCCAAGTGGGGTTGGCCTCCCCTCTCCTCCGGGGGAGGAGGAAGGCCAGGAGGTGGTAGAGCAGGAGGAGGACGAACCCCAGGACCGCCCAGGGCCGCCCCCTCTCCGGCAGGGGCAGGGGGAGGCGGGAGGCACCCCTTAGGGGGTCTTCCAGAAAGCGCCCCAGCTCCACCCGGAGCAGGGTGAGGTAAAGGGTGCGCGTGCTGGGCCCGGGTTCCCGCTTGCCCCAGGGGTCTTGGCCCAGGCCGAGGGCGCTGCGGACGGGACCCTCGAGGGGGACTTCCCGGTAGGCCTGGGCCAGGGAGGCCTCCTCGCCCAGGAGGGCCTTGGCGAAGGGGAAGCCTCCCTCCTCCAGAAGCCCCTTGGCCTCCTTGGGGGCTTGGGGCAGGAGGGCGTAGCCCAAGAGGGCCTTCACCTCGGGGATGGGGGGCTGCTCCCTCAGCCAGTCCAAGGCCTCCTGGGTGCGCAGGGTCCCCCGGTCCAGGGGGGGGGCCGTGGCGGCGGCGCGGGCCTCCTGGTCCAGGCCAAAGAAAAGAAAGCCCCCTCCCAAGGCGAGGAGGAGGAGGAGGGCCAGGAGCCTCTCCCCCAGGCTGGCGTAGGCCAGGGAGAGGTGCCTGAGGCGGAGGAGGGGATGGCGGAAAAAGCCGCCGAGGAACCCCCCTATGGGGCGGAGGTCCCTCAGCTGGGCCGGTAGGTAGTAGAGAAAGAGGTAGAGGAGGAGGGCCAGGTAGGCCAGGGCCAGGGCGTAGAGGACCTGGGGGAGAAAGCCGAGCTCGGGGGGAAGCCAGGTCCTGAGGAGTCTTTTCGCCTCCCTCAGCCTTAGGGCCTTGGCGGCCTCCCCCTGGGCCTCCAGGGCCTCCGCCCGTTCCCGGAAAAAGGCCAGGGAGCCCGGGAAGAGGGGGGTGTGGGCCAGGAGGGCCTCGGTGAGCCGCTGAGCCTGGGCGGGGTTCTCCTGGGCCAGCTGCCGGGCGGCCTCGGCCATCCGCGCCACCCCCTCCTGGGCGAAGAGGAGCTCCGGGCGGTGGCCCCTTAGGAGGAGGTCCTGGCCGTACGCCGTGAGGTCTGCTTCCGTAAGCGTCAGGGGGTCCAGGGTCCAGTAGGCGTAGTAGGGCCAGGGCCTGGGAGGGTTCAGGGCCTCCAAGAGGGGCAGGAGTTCCCTCAGGTCCTCCTCCGTCCCTTCAAAGGGCAGGGGAGGGAAGGGCAGGGGGAGGACCCAGTCTCCCGCAAGGAGGGCCTCGGGCCCAGGGCGGAGGGCCACCACCCGCCTGGGGGCGAAGTGGTAGCGGGCCCCTGGCTCCGCGAGGTTCGCCTCCACCACCAAAAGCCCCTGAGCCACGAAGACCCTTTCCCCTTGCAGCAGGGGTCCAAGCCAGTTCCCTGGGGGGAGGGGGAGGACCCCCCAGGGAAGCCCCAGGCCCTCAGGGAGGAGCTCGGGGGCCTGGGCTGCCAGAACGGCAAGCCGCCTCTCCAAGGCTCCGGAAGGCAGGGAGAGGCGCACCCGGTACTCCCCCGGGGCCTCGAGGGTCAGGGGAAGGCGGAACTCCCCCCCTTGGCTTTCCGCCTCCAAGGTCAAGGCCCCCTCGGGGCCCACCACCTCTAGGGGGAAGCGGCCCTCGGGGAGCCCCCTGCCCTCTACGAAGAAGGTCTGCCCCACCTGGACCCTTTCCGGCAGGAGGATGGACTGCCCCATGGCCAGGCCCAGGAAGGCCAGGGCGATCCAAGCGCGCATGGGGTTATTCTACTGGTATGGGCCTTTTGGACATGATCGGCCCCGTGATGGTGGGGCCCTCCTCCAGCCACACGGCGGGAGCCTGCCGCCTGGCCCTCCTCGCCAGGCACCTCCTGGGCGAGAAGCCCAAGCGGGTGGAGTTTGGCCTCCACGGCTCCTTCGCCAAGACGGGCAAGGGCCATGGCACCCATCTGGCCCTTGCCGCCGGGGTCCTGGGCCTAAGGCCCGACGACGAGCGCCTCAAGGAGAGCCTGGCCCTGGCGGAGGGGGAGGGGGTGGAGGTGGTCTTCCGGGAGGTGGAGCTGGGGGACGTCCACCCCAACACCGTGCGCATGGTCCTGGAGGGGGAGAAGGAGCGGATTGCGGTGACGGGGAGCTCCCTGGGCGGGGGGCTGGTGCGGGTCTTTGACCTGGACGGGTTTGAGGTGCGCCTCACCGGGGCCATGCCCACCCTGGTCATCCGCAATGTGGACACCCCAGGGGTGGTGGCCCAGGTGGCCCGGGTCCTGGCGGACGATGAGGTCAACATCGCCTACCTCACCGTGAGCCGCAAGAAGAAGGGAGGCGAGGCCATGATGAGCCTCGAGGTGGACCGCCCCCTCTCTGAGGTGCCCCTAAGGTACCTGGAGCACCTCTCCTGCATCCTCTGGGTGCGGCAGATACCTCCCATCTTGGACTAAGTGCCCATGCTGAAGCCTCGCAATACAAACGCCCCATCTGGGGCAGGTTCCCATCCCCTTTGGCACCCCGGTCGGTTAGCCCCGGCGTGCAGAGCCCAGGTTCGGCCACTTAGGCCTCAAAGCTTGGGAAGCTCTAGCCGGAGGCAGGCCCCGCCCAGGGGGGAGGGGGTTGAGGTTAGCCTCCCCTCCAGAGCCTCGGCCACCCGCTTGGCCGTGTAGAGGCCCAGGCCGGCGTTTCCCTTGGGGCCTCCTCCCTGGCGGAAGGGCCGGGCCAGGGCCTCCAAGGGAAGGGGAAGACCCGGCCCGTCGTCTTCCACGCTTATGGCCCCCTCCTCCACCCGGAGGCGCACCCGGGTCCTGGCGTGGCGCAGGGCGTTTTCCAGCAGGCTGGCCAGGGCCCTTTCCAAAAGGAGCCTCTCCCCCCGGGCGAGCCCCGCTCCCACAACCTCCAAGACGAGGCCCCGCCTCCTTGCCTCCTCCCCAAAGCGCAGGAGCAGGTCCTCGGCCAGGGCCCTCAGGTTCAGGGTCTCCCGGCTGGGGGGGCGGGCCTCGAGGCGGGAAAGGGTGAGGAGGTTCTCCACCAGGAGGTGGGCCCGGGATAGTTCCTCCCTCAGCGCCCGGAGGAGGGCTACCCGCCTCTCCTTACCCAGGTCGTCGGCACCTTCCAGGTACTCCAGGGCCCGCAGGGCGGAGAGGAGGGGGGTTTTGAGGTCGTGGGCCAGGGCGGCGTAGAAGGCCTCCCGGGCCTCCATGAGTTCCCGCAGGCGCTCCAAAAGCTCTTCAAAGCCCCGTCTCAGCTTGGCGATCTCCTCCGGGGGGGGTTCCGTGGGGGAGGGAAGCCTCAGCCCCGCTACCGGTCCCTCCCTCAAGGTGAGGTAGGCCAGCGCCCGGGTGAGCTCCTCCAGGGGCCTGAGGAGGCTTCGGGAAAGGAGGTAGCCCACCAGCCCCGAGACCAGGGCCAGGAGGAGAAGCCAGAGGAGCAGGGGAAGCCAGGGCCCCTCCCCCATGAGGCCCAGGGTGAGGGCCAGGACCAGGTTGGGCAAAAAGGCCAAGAGGGCGATGACCAGGGCGAGCCTTGCCCTAAGGCTCATCCCGCCCCGCCGAGAGCACCGCCAGGAAGGCCTCCTGGGGTACCTCTACCTTGCCGATGGCCTTGAGCCGCTTCTTGCCCTCCTTCTGCTTCTCCAGGAGCTTCTTCTTGCGGGTCACGTCCCCGCCATAGCACTTGGCGAGGACATCCTTTCTCAAGGCCTTCACCGTGGCCCGGGCGATGATCTTCCCCCCGATGGCCGCCTGGATGGGCACCTCAAAGAGCTGCCGGGGGATGACCTCGGCCAGCCGGTCCACGATGGCCCGGGCCATGCCGTAGGCCTTCTCCCGGTGGGCGATGAAGGTGAGGGCGTCCACGGGCTCCCCGTGCACCAGAACGCCCACCTTGACCAGGTCCCCGGGCCGGTAGCCCATCTGCTCGTAGTCCATGGAGGCGTAGCCCCGGGAGACGCTCTTTAAGCGGTCGTGGAAATCGTAGAGGATCTCGGCGAAGGGGGCCTCGTAGGTGAGCTCCACCCGCTTCTGCGTTCCCGGCAGGTAGGTCATGTTGACCAGGCGCCCCCGCTTCTCCTGCAGGAGTTGCATGATGGCCCCCACGTGCTCCTCGGGGGTGAAGAGGGTGAGCCTCACGTAGGGCTCCTGGATCTCCTCCACCCTCGTGGGGTCGGGAAGGTCCGAGGGGTTGTGGATCTCCCTCTCGGTGCCGTCCTTCAGCCGCACCCGGTAGACCACGCTGGGGGCAGTGGCGATGAGGGAAAGCCCAAACTCCCGCTCCAGCCTCTCCTGGACGATCTCGGCGTGGAGAAGCCCCAGGAAGCCGCAGCGGAAGCCGAAGCCCAAGGCGGTGGAGGTCTCGGGCTCAAAGGAGAGGGCGGCGTCGTTGAGCTTGAGCTTCTCCAGGGCATCCCGAAGCTTCCCGTAATCCCCGGACTCCACCGGGTAGAGCCCGGCGAAGACCACGGGCTTGGCGGGGCGGAAGCCAGGGTAAGGGGTGGGGGTGGGACGGTCCGCCAGGGTGATGGTGTCCCCTACCTGGACGTCGTGGATGTCCCGGATGGCGGCGGTGAGCCAGCCCACCTCCCCGGCGGAGAGCTCCTCCAGGGGGACGAGGCCCTGGGGGGTGAAGGTGCCCACCTTGTCCACCAGGAACTCCTTCCCCGTGGAGAAGATAAGGATCCGGTCCCCTGGGCGCACCCGCCCCTCAAAGACCCTGAGGTGGGGGATCACCCCCTGGTAGGCGTCGTAGAGGGAGTCAAAGATGAGGGCCTTGAGGGGGGCCTCGGGGTCCCCCTGAGGCGGTGGGATGCGCTTTACGATGGCCTCGAGGATCTCCCCCACCCCCTCCCCGGTCTTCCCCGAGGCGAAGATGGCCTCGTCGGCGGAAAGGCCCAAGACCTCCTCCACCTCCAGGGCCACCTCCAGGGGCCTTGCGTTGGGCAGGTCAATCTTGTTGATGACCGGGATGATGGTGTGGCCCTGTTCCAGGGCCAGGTGGAAGTTGGCGATGGTCTGGGCCTCCACCCCCTGGGTGGCGTCCACCACGAGGAGGACCCCCTCCACCGCCGCCAGGGCCCGGGACACCTCGTAGGTGAAGTCCACGTGGCCCGGGGTGTCGATGAGGTGGAAGGTGTAGGTCTCCCCATCCCCCGCCCGGTAGGCCACCCGGACGGCGCTGGCCTTGATCGTGATCCCCCGCTCCCGCTCCAGCTCCAAGGAGTCCAGGAACTGCTCCCGCATCTCCCGCTCGCTCACGGCGTGGGTCATCTGCAGGATGCGGTCGGCCAGGGTGGACTTCCCGTGGTCCACGTGGGCGATGATGGAGAAGTTGCGGATGCGGCCCCTCTTCACCCTTCCCATGGTCCGGGGTCCTGAGGGCAAAGTCAAGGGCGGGGAGCCCTCATCCCCGCCCCTTTTTCCCCTATGCGGCCCTCTCGGCCCGGCGGGCGCGGAACTGGTGCCAAAAGACCACCAGGGCGCTCACCACGTAGATGGAGCTGTAGGTCCCCACGAAGATGCCCACGAAGATGGCCAGGGCGAAGTCCCTGAGAACGCTCCCCCCCAGGAAGAGGAGGGCGAGGATGGGCAAAAGGGTGGTGAGGCCGGTCATGACCGTGCGGGAGAGGGTCTGGTTGAGGGAGCGGTTGACCATCTCCGCATAGGGGACGCCCCGCATGAGCCTCTGGTTCTCCCGGATGCGGTCGGAGATCACGATGGAATCGTTGATGGAGTAGCCGACGACGGTGAGGAGGGCAGCGATGGTGGGGATGGAGAACTCCAGGCCCAGGAGGCTGTACATCCCGGCCACGATGGCCACGTCGTGGACCACAGCCACGACGCTGGCTACCCCGAAGGTCCAGTCAAAGCGGAAGGCCATGTAGATGAAGATGAGCCCCAGGCCCACCAGGACCGCCATCACCGCGTCGCGCCGGAGTTCCTGACCCACGGCCGGACCCACGGTTTCCGAAACCAGCACCTGGGCCCCAAACTCCGCGAGGAGGCCTTCCAGCTCCAGACGCCTGGCGTCCTCCAAGGGGGGAAGCTTTACGGAGAACTCCCTATGGTCGGCGATGGGAGCTTGGACCTGGGTGATGACCGCCTCCCTGGCGGGAAAGCCCTTTTCCTCCAGGAAGCGCCTCAGGGTGTCCACACCCACCTCCGGGGAGGTCCTCAGGAGATAGGCCGTCCCCCCGGTGAAATCGATGGAGTAGTTGAACCCCTTGGTGAGGACCATCCCCCCTGCCAGGGCCGCCAGGAGGAGGGTGGCCAGGGTGACGTAGCGGGCTGGGCCCATGAAGTTAAAGCGGGGCTCCACCAGCCACATCGGGGGCTTGGCCTCTCTCCGCCCCGCCAGGCGCTCCAGGAGGTAGCGGCTTAGGATCAGATTGGAGAACATGGCGGCCACGATGCCGATGGCCAGAACCACGGCGAAGCCCCGAGCCGGCCCAGTGGCGTACTGGTAGAGGGCCGCCGCCGCCAGGAGCGTGGAGATATTGGCATCCAGGATGGTCACCGCCGAGCGCTTGAACCCCTCGGGGATGGCTTGGCGGAAGCGCTTGCCCGCCCGAAGTTCCTCCTTGATGCGCTCAAAGGAGAGGACGTTCCCGTCCACCGCCGCACCCAGGGTGAGGACCAGTCCGGCGATGCCGGGGAGGGTGAGGGTGGCCTCGAGCCCCGAGAGGAGGCCCAGCACCAGGACAGCGGTGTAGACTAACCCCAAAGAGGCCACCAGACCCAAGCTTGCCCCGTAGTAAGCGAAGATGAGGAGGAAGATGGCCAGGGTGCCGATGAGGACGGCACGGATGCCCGCCTGGATGGCGTCCTGGCCAAGGGTGGGGCCGATGGCCCGGATCTCCACCACCTTGAGGGGCACGGGCAGGGCCCCGGAGCGCAGGACCAGGGCGATCTCGCTGGCCTCCTCGAGGCTGGCAAGCCCCTCGATGACCGCCTGCCCTCCGGTGATGGCCTGGCGGATAACGGGGGCGGTGTAGACCTTTCCGTCCAGGACGATGGCCAGCCGCCGGCCCACGTTGGCCCGGGTGACCTCCTCAAACCTCCTGGCCCCCTCCGGGTTGAAGGTGAGGGCCACCTGGGGGCGGCCGAACTGGTCAAAGACCGCCCGGGCGTCCGCCAGGTCCGCTCCCGTGAGGAGGGGGAGGCCCAGGTCCTCGGCCTTGATCAGGTCCCTTTCCAGGTCTTCCCGCCGCAGGCGCGGGTTTTCCCTCAGGGCCTGGTTGATCTGGGCCACGGTGGTGCCCGTGGCCCCCTCCTTGAGGATGCGGAACTCCAAGACGGCCCGCTGGCCGATCAGGTTTAGGGCCCGGTCCTGATCCGCCTGGGAGAGGCCGGGAAGCTCCACTGCGATGCGCTTCTGCCCCTGGATCTGGATGAGGGGCTCGGCCACGCCCAAGGCATCGATGCGGTTGATGAGGACGATGCGGGCCTTTTCCATGTCGTCGGGAGCGGGGCTTTCCACGTCCGCTTCCAGGAGGACGCGGAGGCCCCCCTTGAGGTCCAGGCCCAGCCGGATCTTGGGCTCCTCAGGAGCCCAGGGCTTCCACACATAGAGGATGGCCAGAAGGAAGACGCCTAGCAGGAGAAGGCCGGTGGTGAGGGTTCGGTTCATGCGTACCTCCACAAGGGTTTGCCGTCTGCCTAGGGTTGGGGAAGCCGCCCTTGGCCCCTTTCCCGCGCCCCTTCCCGTAGGCGCGGGAACTGGGGCTCAGGCCCTAGCCCCCTTCCAGCTGGAGCCGTCCGTAGAGGAGGTAGAGGGGAGGGGTGGGGGGGCGTGGTCCTTGGGGAAGGGCAGGACCTCGAGGGGGTTTCTGTCAGGGAAGACTGGGATCTCCGCCCGCGGGGGGAGGGGGCAGGGGGGGGTGGGCTTGCGCTCCTCCTTGAGGACCAGGGCCGGGGGGCTGGCCAGGAGGCCGACCTCCCCCCCTTCCTCGGAATTGGATCCCAGGCCTCCTTGGATCAGGAGGCCCAGGGTCATCCCCAGGTAGACCCAGCTTCGCCCCATGCCCTGCCCCTAGGCGGTCACCTCCACCACTTGGAATGCTTCTACAACATCTCCCTCTTGGAAGGCGTCAAAGCCCTCGAGGCCAAGCCCACACTCGTACCCCTGGGCCACCTCGCGCACGTCCTCCTTGAAGCGCTTGAGGCTTGCCATGCGGCCTCGCCAAATCTCCTGCCCCTGGCGCAGGAGGCGGACCTCGGCGCTCCTCAGAAGCTTGCCCTGGGTAACCATGCACCCCGCCACCTGCTTGCCCGTGGGCAGGCGGAAGACGGCCCGCACCTCGGCCCGGCCCAGGATCTCCTCCTTGTACTTTGGCTCCCTCTTTCCCTGGACCATGCTCCGCACCTCGTCGATGAGGTCGTAGATGATGCGGAAGGTCTTGAGGAGGACGCCCCTCTCCTCGGCCTTCTTCCTCACCGATCCAGGGGGGTTGACCCCGAAGGCCAGGATGGCCGCCCCGGCCGTCTGGGCCAGGAGGACGTCGGACTCGGTAGGGGCCCCCACCTGGGCCAGGAGGACGTGGATCTCCACCTCGCCCGTGCCCTCCCGGGCCAGAATGTGCTGGATAGCCTCCAGGGAGCCCTGGGTGTCCGCCCGCAGGATGAGGTTGACCTCCTTCTTGCCCTCCTCCTGGAGGGCCCGGAGGAGGTCGGCCATGGTCTTGGGGCGGCGCTCCTTCTCCGCCTCCTCCTCGGCCCTCCGCTCCTCCCTGCGCTCCTCGGCGATCTCCTTGGCGGCCTCCAGGTCCGGCACCCACTCCACCACATCCCCCGCATGGGGCAGTTCCTGGAAGCCCAGGACCTGGACCGCGCTCCCCGGCCCCGCCTCCTTGCGCTGGTTGCCCTCGGCGTCCATCATGGCCCGGATGCGCCCAAAGACCTCCCCGGCCACCACGTGGTCCCCCACGCGGAAGGTCCCCTCCTGGACCAGCATGTTGGCGACAATCCCCGCCTGCTTGTCCAGCTTGGACTCCAGGATCACCCCTTTGGGCTCGGCCCCTGGGTCCGCCCGGTAGTCCTCCAGCTCGGCGAGGAGGAGGATCATGTCCAGGAGGTCCCCCACCCCTTGGCCCGTCTTGGCGCTCACGGGTACGAGGATGGCCTCCCCTCCGTACTCTTCAGGGACGAAGCCCCGTTCCATCAGCTGCCGCTTCACCCTTTCGGGGTCGGCCTGGGGTAGGTCCATCTTGTTGAGGGCGAAGAGGAGCTTGGCCCCCGCGGCCTTGGCGTGGGCGATGGCCTCCTCCGTCTGGGGCATGACGCCGTCATCGGCGGCGATCACGATCACCGCGATGTCCGCCACCCTGGCTCCCCGCTGCCTTATGGTGGTGAAGGCCTCGTGCCCCGGGGTGTCGATGAAGACCACGGTGCCCCCTGGGGTCTTCACCTCAAAGGCTCCCACGTGCTGGGTGATCCCCCCGGCCTCCTTTTCGGCGATGCGGCTTTTGCGCAGGTAATCCAGGAGGGTGGTCTTTCCGTGGTCCACGTGGCCCATGATGACCACCACAGGAGGCCTCCTGGGGAGGCGCTTTCGCCGCTCCTCCTCCGCCAGCCTCTCCTCTAGACCCCGCTGCTCCTTGATGAGTTCCCGCACCGCTTCCGCGTCCTCCTCAGAGAGGGTGGAGGCGTGGGACTTGTAGGCCACCCCCATCTGGTCCAGGACCTCCAGGAGCTCCTCATTCTTCATGCCCAGCTCCTTAGCCAGCTGGTAGATGCGTATCTTGGCCATCCTTACCTCCTAAGTGGGCCAAAAGTGCTCCCGCGAGGGCTTTGGCGCGGGCTCCGGCCAGGCGCCGAAGCTTTTTTTCCTTCCAGCATTCCGGGTTGTCGGGGCAGACGTAGGCCCCCCGGCCGGGGAGCTTCCCCGTGGGGTCCAGAAGGAAGCCCTCGCCTTTGAGGAGCACCCGGAGAAGCTCCCCCTTGGGCCGCCTTCTGCGGCAGGCGACGCACATGCGTAGGGGGATGTGTTTCATGGCTAGAGATCCCGGAAGAGCCGCTCAAACTCCTCCTTAGCCCGGCTCTTCTCCGCCTCCTCCTGGGCTGCCCGGCGGATGGCCTCGTCCAGGTCGGAGATCTCCGCCTCCTCAAAGTGGATGTCGTAGCCGGCGAGCCTGGAGGCCAGGCGCACGTTCTGCCCGCCGGTGCCGATGGCCAGGGAGTGCTGGTCCTTGGTCACCTTGACCCGGGCCTTCTTGGCCTCGAGGTCCAGCTCAATGGAGCCCACCTGGGCGGGGGAGAGGGCGTTCCTTATGAACTCCTTGGGGTCCTTGGACCAGAGGATGATGTCCACCTTCTCCCGCCCCAGCTCGGCGGAGACCGCCTGGATCCTCTGGCCTTTGTGCCCGATGCAGGCCCCGATGGGATCCACGTTGGGGTTGTGGCTCGTGACCGCAACCTTGCTGCGGCGGCCCGGCTCGCGGGCGATGGCCTTCACCTCCACGATCCCCTCGGCGATCTCCGGCACCTCCTGCTTGAGGAGGTGCTCCAGGAGCTTCTCGTGAGCCCGGCTAACGATCAAGGAGGGGCCCTTGGCGGAGCGGTCCACCTTCTTCAGGTAGACCTTGAGGCGCTGGCCGGGGTAGTAGCGCTCCGTGGGGATCTGCTCGCTCTTGGGCAAGTAGGCCTCGCCCCGGCCCAGGTCCACGAAGACGTTGCCCCGGTTGTCCACCCGGGTCACCACCCCGGTGAGGACCTGGGCTTCCTTGTCCTTGTACTCGTTGTAGATGCGGTTGCGCTCGGATTCCTTCAGGCGTTGGGTGAGGATCTGGCGCAGGTCCTGGATGGCCACCCGGGAGAGGCCCTCGGGGTCAATGGGGAACTCCATCTCGTCCCCCACCTGGACCTCGGGGTCGTACTGGAGGGCCTCGGAGAGGGCGATCTCCTTGTCGGGGTCCTCCACCTTCTCCACCACCCGGCGGACCTCCACCATCTCGATCCGCCCGGTCTGGGGGTCAATGTAGACGTCCACCTCGGGGCCCTTGCCCTCCTCGATCTCCTCCTTCCGGTAGCCCTTTTGCCTTTTGATGTAGGCCTTGCGCAGGGCCTCCTTGAAGGCCTCGAGGACCTCCTCGGTGGTCACCCCGCGCTCCAAGGCGAGGTGCTGCAAGGCTTCTATGAAATCCCGGTTCATCCCTCCTCCTATCTGGGCTCCTCGGGCCACTCGGCAAGGGTGGCGCGGAAGGTGCCCAGGGTAAGGCGCCTTTCCTCGGGCCCCACTTGGAAGACCACCTCCTCCCCCTCCACCCGGAGGATGCGCCCCACAAAGCCCTCCGGGCCCGGCACTTTGGCCCTTAGGCCCTGGAAGCGCTCAAAGTGGCGGCGGGTGAAGAGGGGCCTTTTGGGGCCGGGGGACTCCACCAGAAGCCGGTAGCTCCCCGGGATGGGGTCCTCCCGGTCCAACGCGGCCTCAATGTGGCGGCTTGCCCGCTCCAGATCGGCCACGCGGATGGGCTTTTCGTCCTTGCGCTCAAGCCGCACCAGCACCTCCCCCGGGGCCTCCTTGACCTCCAGGACCTCGAGGTCCAAGGGGGCCACCGCCTCTTCCACAAGCCGCCAAAGGTCCACGGGCACCTCCCAAGCCTCCCTTCACAAAGGAAGGGTGGGTGTAAACCCACCCCCCTCCCTTGGGAGCACTGGCCCTAGTGTACACCCAAGGGGGCCTTGACTACAAGGCCTTTAGCCTGATACGCTCAAGGTTGCCGGTCCGAGCCCGGCTAAGGACATGGGGGTGAACGGTCTCGACAGGGGTCGCCAAAGGCAGGGCTGCGCGCCGAGGTGCGGGTGGCCTCGCCAAAACCCGCAAAAGGACAAAGGCCAACAAGCCTGCTTACGCCCTCGCGGCCTAACGCCCGCGACCCCGCCCGGTAGCCCCGCCGGGGGCTCACCGGAAGCGGGGACACAAACCCGGCTAGCCTGGGGCCACGCCTCCTAACCCCAGGCGAACCCCAAGGAGGCTTGCCCTTGGCCGCCCGTCCGCGGGCCAAGCCAGGGGGACACCCCAAACGCGGACTACGCGCGTAGAGGCCCGCTGTAGGGACCTTTGGACGGGGGTTCGACTCCCCCCACCTCCACCAGATAGGGGTGCCGAGAGGCACCCCTTTCCTCTTCCCCACATGTGCGGTGGCGGTGCGGCAAAGGCTGCGCCGTGCCTGCCCGAAGCGCCAAAGCGCCCCTTGGGGATGGGGGCCAAGGGGGAGGGGCACTTAGTGTTCCACTCCCACACTTCGCCCCTTCTAGACCGGGTAAAATACCCTTGGTGCCTTTGGCACCTCCTTCGGGGCGGGGTGGAAGTCCCCACCGGCGGTGAAAGCCCGCGAAGCCCCCCTGGGGGCCCGATCCGGTGGAATTCCGGGGCCGACGGTGAAAGTCCGGATGGGAGAAGGAGGGCGTTTGCGCGACCTAGACGAGCGTTTCCTGCGAAGAGCCCTGCAGCTGGCCGAGAGGGCCAGGGGCCACACCCACCCCAACCCCCTGGTGGGGGCGGTGGTGGTGCGGGAGGGGCGGATCGTGGGGGAGGGGCATCACCCCAGGGCGGGGGCCCCCCACGCCGAGGTCCTGGCCCTGGAGGAGGCGGGGGAGAGGGCCCGGGGGGCTACCCTTTACGTGACCCTCGAGCCCTGCGACCACTTTGGCCGCACCCCTCCCTGCTCCCTGGCCTTGGTCCAGGCGGGCGTGGCCCGGGTGGTCCTGGCGGCCCGGGACCCGAACCCCCTGGCCCAAGGAGGGGCGGAAAGGCTCCGGCAGGCGGGGGTAGAGGTGGAGGCCGGGCTTTTGGAGGAGGAGGCCAGGGAACAGAACGAGGTTTTCTTCTTCGCCCAGAAGAAGGGCCGCCCCTTCGTCCTCCTCAAGGCAGCCCTCACCCTGGACGGGAAGGTGGCCACCCTTTCTGGGGACGCCCGCTGGGTGTCCTCGGAGGCGAGCCGCCGGGTGGCCCAGGCCTACCGGCAGTGGCTCCCCGCGGTGGTTGTGGGGGTGGGCACGGTCCTGAAGGACGACCCGGCCCTCACCGTGCGGAACCCCGACTTCCGCCCCTTCCCCCTGATGCTAGAGCCCCCGCCCCTCCGGGACCCCCTCAAGGTGGTCCTGGACACCGAGGCCCGCACACCCCCCTCGGCCCGCCTCTTCCGGGAAGGCCCCCGGGGGGAGGCGGCCCGGGTCCTGGTCCTGGTGGGAGAAGGGGCCCCGAAGGCGCGGGTGGAGGCCCTCAAGGCCGCCGGGGCCCGGGTGGTGGCCCTTCCCCGGGAGGGGGGGTGGGTGAGCCCGGAAAGGGCCCTGGCCCTCCTCCTGGAAGAGGGGATTGACGGGGTCCTTTTGGAGGGGGGGCCAAGGCTTGCCGCCGCCTTCCTGGAGAGGGGGCTTGTGGACAAGCTTGCCCTCTTCCTGGCCCCCAAGCTCGTAGGGGAGGGAAGGGGGCTTCTGGAGGGGTTTGGCGTGGAGCGGATGGCCGAGGCCTTAAGGCTTCGCCTCCACCGCCGGGAGTGGCTGGGGGAGGACCTGTGGCTAGAGGCCTACCTGGAGGCGTGATGTTCACGGGGCTGGTGGAGGAGACGGGGGAGATCCTGGAGGTTCGGGAAGGCCCCTTCCTGGGGGTAAGGATCCTGGCCAAGAAGGTCCTGGAGGACCTTAGGGTGGGGGACTCCGTGGCCGTGGACGGGGTCTGTCTCACCGCCGTCGCCGTGGACGGGGAAGGGTTTTGGGTGGAGCTAGCCCAGGAGACCCTGGGGCGCACCGCCCCCACCTGGCGGGTGGGCCACCGCCCCAACCTGGAAAGGGCCCTAAGGGTGGGGGACCGCCTGGGGGGGCACCTCGTCACCGGGCACGTGGACGGGGTGGCGGAGCTCGTGGGCATCCGGGAGGCCCCGGGGGCCAGGGATTACTTCTTCCGGCCCCCCAGGGAATACGCCCGCTACATCGCGGAAAAGGGAAGCGTAACCCTGAACGGGGTCTCCCTCACGGTGGCCGGGCTTGAGGGGGAGGCCTTCTTCGTGACCCTCATCCCCCACACCCTGGCCGTGACCAACCTGGGGGGGCTAAGGGTGGGGGACAGGGTGAACCTCGAGGTGGACCTCATCGCCCGGTATCTGGAGAGGCTTTTGGGGAGGGCTTGATGGAGGGGCTTGCGGGCGTCAAGGAGCTCCTGGAGGAACTCCGCCAGGGCCGTCCGGTGATCCTGGTGGACGACGAGGACCGGGAGAACGAGGGGGACCTCATCATGGCGGCGGAGCACGTCACCCCGGAGTGGGTGAACTTCATGCTCCGGGAGTGCCGGGGCCTCCTCTGCGTGGCCATGGCTGAGGAAAGGGCCCAGGCCCTGGACCTCCCCCTCATGGTGGCGAGGAACCAGGACCCCCAGGGCACCCGCTTCACCGTGAGCGTGGACGCCAGGGGCACCACCACCGGCATCTCCGCCTTTGAGCGGGCGGCCACCATCAGGCTCCTCGCCGACCCCGAGGTGGGGCCGCAGGACTTCCGCCGCCCGGGGCACATATTCCCCCTGGTGGCGTGGCCGGGCGGGGTCTTGCGCCGGGCGGGGCACACCGAGGCCACGGTGGACCTCCTGCGCCTTGCCGGCCTCACCCCGGTGGGGAGCCTCATTGAGATCCTCAAGGAGGACGGGACGATGGCCCGCCTCCCCGACCTCCTGGAGTTTGCAGGGAGGCATGGCCTCAAGGTGGGGACCATCGCCGACCTCATCCGCTACCGGCTTTTGAAGGGGGACCTCTACGTGCGCCGGGAGGCGGAGGCGAGCCTTCCCACCCGCTTCGGGGAGTTCCGCATCCTGGCCTACCGGGACGCCCTTACGGGAGGGGAGCACGCCGCCCTCGTCATGGGCTCTTGGGGGTCTGAGGAGCCTGTCCTCGTGCGCATGCACTCGGAGTGCCTCACCGGGGACGCCCTCCACTCCCTGAGGTGCGACTGCGGCTTCCAGCGGGACCTGGCCCTGGAACGCATCGCTCAGGAGCGGAAGGGGATCTTGGTCTACCTCAGGCAGGAGGGGCGGGGGATCGGCCTTGTGAACAAGATCCGGGCCTATCATCTCCAGGACCAGGGACTGGACACGGTGGAGGCCAACCTGGCCTTGGGCTTCCCCCCGGACCTCCGGGACTACGGGGTGGGAGCCCAGATCCTCTACGACCTGGGGGTCAGGAAGATGCGCCTCCTCACCAACAACCCCAGGAAGGTCAGGGCCCTTTCCGGCTTTGGTATAGAGATCGTGGAGCGCGTCCCTCTGAGGGCTGGGGACAACCCCTTCAACGAGCGCTACCTCCAGGCCAAGAGGGAGAAGCTGGGCCACTGGATGGACTGAGGCCATGGTGCGGAGCGTGTCTGGGATCCACCTCCTCAGGGCGCTTGTCCTTCTGGGCCTCCTCCTGGCCTTTCTGGACCCCCGCCTCTCCCTTCCAGGCCGGGTGGTCTACCTCCTGGACTTCTCCCCCTCCGCCCGGGAGAGCGTCTTCGCCTTGGCGGAAAACCTCCCCAGGGGCGCCAGCTACGTGGCCTTCGCCGAGCGGGCGGCCCCGATTGCCTCCCCCACGGCGAGAAGGCTGGACCTGGGGGAGGGGACGGACCTAAGGGCGGCCTTCCAGGAGGCCCTAAAGCTCAGGCCCAGCCGGGTGGTCCTGGTCTCCGATGGCCTCCTGGACCCCGTGCCCCCGCCCTTCCCCCTGGATGCCCTCTATGTGCCCCCCAGGCCCTACGTGGACCTGCGCCTGGTCCCGCCCCTTTACCCCCTTCTCGGGGAGACCGTGGCCGTAGGGGTGGTCCTCGAGGCCCCCCGCCCCACCGAGGCCCTCCTCCGGGTGGAAGGCCCTGCAGGGCCTTTGGAAAAGCGCCTTCTAGTGGAGGGGAGGCGGGTCCTCACCTACACCTTCCCCCTGGTGGAAAGCGCCGAGGTACGGGCGGTGGCCGAGGGGCCTTGGGGGAGGAGCGAGGCCGGGGTCCGTCTGAATCCCGCCGACCGCGCCAGGGCCTTGGTCCTGGGGGACCCGGCCCTAGCCCGTTACCTGGAGGCCCAGGGCTTCGCCGTGGAGGAGAGCCTCCAGCTCCCCCCTTCCCTTGAACAGCTGGACCTGGTGGCCGTGGGGGTGGGGGTGCTGGACCTCCCCCAAGGGGCCCCGGAGGCCCTGCGGGACTACCTGCGCCAAGGAGGGGGGCTGCTCTTCACCGCCACCCCCAAGGGCCTCTTCTTCGGAGGGTGGGACCGCGCCCTTCCGGAGGACCTCCCTTTGAAACCCTTAGGGCGCAAGGGGGCGGCCCTGGTCCTGGTCCTGGACGTCTCGGGGAGCATGGAGGGGGAGAAGCTCGCCATGGCGGTGACTGGGGCTTTGGAGCTCGTCAGGAGCGCCGCCCCCGAGGACTACCTGGGGGTGGTCCTCTTCAGCTCCGCCCCCCGCATCCTCTTCCCTCCGCGGCCCATGACCGAGCAGGGCAAGAGGGAGGCGGAAAGCCTCCTCCTCTCTCTCCGGGCAGGAGGGGGTACGGTGCTGGGCGGGGCCTTCCAGGAGGCCCTGAGGCTCTTGCAAGAGGTTCCCGTGGAGCGGAAGGCCATCCTGGTCCTCTCCGACGGGATCATCTTTGATCCCCCGGAGCCCATCCTCACCCTGGCCGAGACCTCGGGCGTAGAGGTGAGCACCCTGGCTCTGGGGGCGGATGCGGACGCCTCATTCCTGGAAGAGCTCGCCCGGAGGGGCGGGGGGCGGTTCTACCAGGCGGCCACCGCCGGTGAGCTCCCTAGGCTTTTCCTGAGGGAGGGGCAGGAGATCTTCCAAGGGGAGGGCCTGGAGGGGCGCTTCCCCGCGGAGGCCCTTCCCCATCCCCTAACCCAGGGCTTCGCCTTTCCCTCCCTCCGCGTCCTCCTCCCCGCCAGGGCGGAGCCTTGGGCCGAGGTCCTCCTCCAAAGCGAGGAGCGGGTGGTGCTGGCCTTGGGGGAGCGGGGGGAGGGGAGGGTGGCCGCCCTGGCCACGGATCTCTCCCGCTCCTGGAGGGACTGGGAGGAGGCGGCTCCTTTTCTTGGCGGGCTCGCCCGCTATCTGGCGGGGACCCGCCAGGCCCTGGCCCTCCACGCCTACCCCCAGGGGGAGGAGGTGCGGGTGGTGGTTCTGGGGAGGCTGGAGGCCCCGCTGGCCCTAGCGGGGGGCAAGGAGATTCCCCTGCTTCCCACGGGTCCCCTGAGCCACGAGGTGTTCTTGCGGGAGGAGGGGGTGTTGTTGGACGGGAAACGGCGCCTGCCCCTTGCCCTTCCCCTCCCCGGGGAGTGGAGCCCCCGGGACGGGGAGGCCGTCCTCAGGGCCCTGGCCGAGGGGAGCGGGGGCAGGCTCCTCAGCTTAGGGGAACTTCCGGAGAGGGCCTCCGCTCCCCTCTCCCTTAGGCCCTACCTCCTGGCCTTGGCCCTCCTCCTCTTCCTCCTAGAGCGGCTCCTGGAGGCCCGAGCCCATGGGGCCACAACCCCAAGGCCTTTGGGAGGTTAGCCCGCTGCCTCCTACGCCACCCCTGCCCTCTCCGGAGGACCTGGTCCGCCTCCCGACCTGTCCTTGAGGCCCTCAGGGCCCGCCCCGGCCCAACCGGTAGTACTCGGGGTTGGGTTTCCAGCCCAGGGCGTTGGCCAGGCGGTTGGTGAAGTTGAACATGGCCGCCACCTGGGCCGCCTCGAGGATGGCCTCATCGCATAGGCCAGCCGCCCGCAAGGGGACCAGGTCCTCCTCCCCCAAGGTCCAGGAGGGGCCGGTGACCTTCACCGCAAAGTCCAAAAGGGCCCTCTCCCGAGGGCTCAAGGGGGCCCGGCGGTAGTTGGCGGCCAGGACCTCGGGGAGGGTTTCGTCCCCGCTGACCTCCCGCAGGTAGGCGGAGTGGCTCGCCAGGCAGTACTCGCAGCGGTTCTCCGCCGAGACCACCACCGCAATCATCTCCCGCTCCTTGCGGGAGAGGTAGCCCTCGGAGCGCATGAGGAAGTCGTAGTAGCGGAACCAACGCAGGAAGTGTTCGGGGAGGAGGGCGAAGGCCCGGGCCACGTTGGGCACCAGCCCGGTCTTTTCCCGGAACTTGCCGAAAAGGGCCCGGACCTCTTCGGGAAGGCTTTCCTCTGCGGGGACCCTAAGCCAGGCGATCCTTTCGGCTTCTACCGTTTCCATGCTCAAACCCCTTCCTGGGCCCGCCAGCGCTCGGGCACCCTCCGCCTCAGAAAGTCCACCACCTCCTGGGTGCTGGTGCCAGGGCCAAAGACGGCGGCCACCCCCAGCGCCTTCAGCTTGGGCACGTCCTCATCGGGGATGATCCCTCCGCCGAAGAGGAGGATGTCCGAGGCCCCCTGCTCCTCTAGGAGGCGCTTCACCTCCCGGAAGTAGTGCATGTGGGCCCCAGAGAGGATGGAAAGCCCGATGGCGTCCACGTCCTCCTGGATGGCGGCGGAGACGATCATCTCCGGGGTCTGCCGGAGCCCAGTGTAGATGACCTCCATCCCTGCGTCCCGGAGGGCGCGGGCCACGACCTTGGCCCCCCGGTCGTGGCCGTCTAACCCCGGCTTGGCGATGAGGACCCGAATGCGCCTGTCCATTGCCGCCATTCTATACCCTTAGACGTAGGCCGGCTCCTGGTAGGTGCCGTAGACCTCCCGCAGGACGTCCATCATCTCCCCCAGGGTGCAGTAGGCCAGGGCGCACTCCACGAAGTGGGGCATGGTGTTCTGGCCCTCTTTGGCCGCCCGGTGAAGCCCCTCCAGGGCCTCGGCCACCCGCCTCGAGTCCCGCTCCCGGCGCACCTGGGCGAGCCTCTCCGCCTGCACCCTTTCCACCTCGGGGTCCACCAGCTGGATGGGCACCTTGAGGGGGATCTCGTCGGTGAAGGCGTTCACCCCCACGATGATCCGCTCCTTGCGCTCCACCTCCTGCTGGTAGCGGTAGCTGGCCTCGGCTAGCTCCCGGAGGAAGTACCCCTCCTCGATGGCCCGCACCACGCCCCCCATGCGGCGGATCTCCCCGATGATGGCCATGGCCTGGCGCTCCATCTCGTCGGTGAGCCACTCCACGTAGTAGCTCCCCGCCAGGGGGTCTATGGTGTGGGTGACCCCGGTCTCGTAGGCGATGATCTGCTGGGTCCTTAGGGCAATGGTGGCGCTCTCCTCCGTGGGCAGTGCCAGGGCCTCGTCGTAGGCGTCGGTGTGGAGGCTGTTGGTGCCCCCAAGGACCGCCGCCAAGGCCTGGATGGCCACCCGGGCGATGTTGTTCAGGGGTTGCTGGGCGGTGAGGGAGGCCCCGGCGGTCTGGGCGTGGGTGCGGAGGGCCCAGCTCTGGGGGTTCTTGGCCCCGTAGCGGTGGCGCATCTCCTTGGCCCAGATGCGCCGGGCCGCCCGGAACTTGGCGATCTCCTCAAAGAAGTCGTTGTGGACGTCAAAGAAGAAGCTGATCCTGGGGGCGAACTCGTCGATGTCCAGGCCCCGCTTGAGGGCGGCTTCCACGTACTCAAAGCCGTCGGCCAGGGTCCAGGCCAGCTCCTGGACCGCCGTGGAGCCCGCCTCCCGGATGTGGTAGCCCGAGACGGAGATGAAGTTCCACTTGGGGACGTTCTTGGGCCCCCACTCAAAGGTGTCGATGACCAGCTTCACGCTGGGCTCGGGGGGGAAAATGTACTCCTTCTGGGCGATGAACTCCTTGAGGATGTCGTTCTGGATGGTCCCCCCAAGCCTCTTCCAGTCGTAGCCCCTTTTCTTGGCCACCGCCAGGTACATGGCCCAGATGGCGTTGGCGGGGGAGTTGATGGTCATGGAGGTGGTGACCTCCTCGAGGTTGATGCCGTCAAAGAGGATCTCCATATCCGCCAGGCTGCTCACGGCCACCCCGCACTTCCCCACCTCGCCCTTGGCGAGGGGGTGGTCGGAGTCGTAGCCCATGAGGGTGGGGAGGTCAAAGGCCACGGAAAGCCCCGTCTGCCCCGCCTGGAGGAGCTTCTTGAAGCGCGCGTTGGTCTGCTCCGCGGTGCCGAAGCCCGCGAACATGCGCATGGTCCAGAGCTTGGACCGGTACATGGACCCGTAAACCCCCCGGGTGTAGGGGTACTCCCCGGGGAAGCCCCGCTTCTCCCCGTACTCCGGGTCCAGGACCCCGATGTCCTCGGGGGTGTAGAGGGGTTCGGGGGCGATGTCCGAGAGGGTGCGGTGGGCCACGGGCCTCTCCGGCATCTTTTCCAGGCTCTTCTGGTAGGTCTCCCTGAGCCAGTCGTGCTTCTTCCGCATGGGCCCTCCTTTGCCCTCCAGTTTACGCTTTTTTGCCGAGTGGGAAAAGTGCGTTAGGTTTTGCGCTCGCTCTCCGGCTCCACGTGGATGGTGACGCTAAGCCCGGGAAGCTCCTCCTCCAAGGCCCTTTCCAGGCGGTCGCAAAGGCCATGGGCCTCGGCCACGGAGAGGCTTCCCGGCACCACCAGGTGGAACTCCAAGAAGGCCCGGTACCCCGCCTTGCGGGTCCTAAGGTCGTGGACCTCGAGGGCCCTTCCGCCAAGCTCCCGGGCGATGATCGCTTGGATCTTGGCCACCTCCTCCGGGGAAAGGCCTTCGTCCAGAAGCCCCCCAAGGGACTCCCGCACCAGGCGGAAGCCCATGAGGAGGATGTTCCCCGCCACCAGGAGGGCCAGGAGGGGGTCCAGGATCCAAAACCCCGTCAGGGAGGCCAGGCCCAGCCCCAGGAGGACGCCCAAGGAGGTGAGGACATCGCTTAGGACGTGGTAGCCGTCGGCGGTGAGGGCGGGGGAGCGGAGGCGCCTGCCCTCGGCTAGGAGGTGGTAGGCCAGGAGCCCGTTCAAAAGGGAGGCCAGGAGGTTGAGCAGAAGCCCCCGGCCTAGGCCCTCCAAGGGGGTGGGGTGGAGGAGGCGGGGCAGGGCCTCCCGGACGATAAGGAGGGCGGCCAGGACCACCAGGACCCCCTCCAGCACCGCGGAGAGGTACTCCGCCTTGGTGTGGCCGAAGGGGTGGGTGGCGTCGGGGGGCGGCGGGCGAAGCGGATGGCGAGGAGGGCCATGAGGGCCGCGGCCACGTTCAGGGTGGACTCGAGGGCATCGGAGAGCAGGGCCACCGAACCGGTGAGGAGGTAGGCCAGGAGCTTGAGCCCCAGGACGACGAGGGCCACGAGCAGGCTGGTCCGCGCGGCCCTTTCGGCCACCTACGCCCCTTCCAAGGCCTCTTCCTGGGCTTCCCGCTTGGGCTTCATCAGGGGGAAGAGGAGGACGTCCCTCAGGGAGGGCTGGTCGGTGAGGAGCATGGCCAGGCGGTCTATCCCCAGGCCCAGGCCCGCCGCCGGGGGCATGCCGTGCTCCAGGGCCAGGAGGAAGTCCTCGTCGGGCTCCGGAGCCTCCTCGTCCCCTTCCTTGCGCCTTCTCGCCTGCTCCAGGAACCGCGCCCTCTGGTCCAGGGGATCGTTGAGCTCGGAGTAGGCCGGGGCGAGCTCCATCCCCCCGGCGAAGAGGTCCCAGCGCTCCGCGAGGCCGGGCCTCTCCCGGTGGCGCTTGGCCAGGGGGCTGATGGCCAGGGGGAAGTCGAAGACGAAGGTGGGGTCCTGGAGCTCGGGCTCCACGTAGAGGCCGAAGAGCTTGTCCAGGAGCTTGTAGCTCGGCACCTGGGCGAGCTCGGGATGGCGGGCGTCGGCCCAGAGGCGGAGCCTCTCCAGGTCCAAAGGGTCAAAGGGTAGGCCCGCCCTTTCCCTCAGGGTCTCCACGAAGGAGAGGCGGCGGAAGGGGGGCTTGAAGTTGAGGAGGCGGCCCCCGTAGGGAACCTCGTAGCCCCCGAAGAGGTGGAGGACGAGGCCGGAGAGGAGCTCCTCCACCAGAAGGGCCATGTCCTGGTAGTCGGCGTAGGCCCAGTAGGCCTCCAGCATGGTGAACTCGGGGTTGTGGTTGTGGTCCATCCCCTCGTTGCGGAAGACCCGGCCTATCTCAAAGACCTTTTCGTACCCCCCCACCAGGAGGCGCTTCAGGTGGAGCTCCAGGGAGATGCGCAGGTAGAACTCGTCGTTCAGGGCGTGGTGATGGGTCTTGAAGGGGCGGGCCTCGGCCCCCCCGGTGGTGGCCTGGAGGATGGGGGTTTCCACCTCCAAAAACCCCTTCTCCTCAAAGAAGCGCCGGATGTAGCGCACCATCTCCGAGCGCCTCCTGAAGACCTCCCGCACCTCGGGGCTGACGATCAAGTCCAGGTAGCGCTGGCGGTAGCGCACCTCCTTGTCCTTGAGGCCGTGCCACTTGTCGGGGAGGGGGCGGAGGCTTTTCGCCAGGGGGGTCCAGGAGAGGACCTTGACCGTGACCTCCCCGGTCTTGGTGGTGAAGGGGGTGCCCCTCACCCCCAGGAGGTCTCCCACGTCCAGCTTTTTCAAAAGCTCGTAGCCCGGGGTGAGGTCCTTCTGGAAGTAGAGTTGGATCCTGCCCGTTTCGTCCAGGATGTGGGCGAAGGTGATCTTGCCCATGCGCCTTAGGGCCGTCACCCTGCCCGCCAGGGCCACCTCCTCGGGCCACTCCGTCTCCGGGGGGGCCCCGGCCTTGGCCTTGAGGATCTCCCCGGCGCTGTGGGTCTTGGGGAAGCGGTAGGGGTAGGGGGCAAAGCCCGCCTCCACCAGGGCTTCCAGGTTGAGAAGGCGTTGGCGCGTCTGCTCGCTCATCCGTGGACCGCCACCACCCGGAACTCCTTCCTGCCCCTGGGGGTCTCCAAGGAGAGGACGTCCCCCATCCGGTGGCCCAGGAGGGCCTTGCCCATGGGGGAGGCGTCGGAGATCTTCATGGGGGTTTCCAGGACGCTGGCCTCGGCGGGGGAGACCACCTGGACCTCGAGGCGCTCCCCCGTGGCGGGGTCCTCCAGCTCCACCACCGAGCCCAGGCCGATGACCTCGCCCGAGCCCTCCTCGAGGATCACCGCGCGGGACAGGACGTCCTCGAGGCTGTCGATCCGGGCCTCGATCCGGGCCTTCTCCTGTTTGGCCGCCTCTAGCCCCGAGTCGTCGTAGTCGTCGCTGGACTCCATCAGCTCCTGCAGGATCTTGGTGGCCTCCTGCAGGCGCTCCCTTTCCTGCTCCAGTTGCCTCATGAGCCGCTCGTAGCCGGCCTTGGTCAGCTTCACTTCGCGCGCCATAGCTCACCTCGTAAGTCATGGAGGCCGGCCAAAGCCGACCTCCTTGGCCCAAGGGCCTCCTTCTCAGGTAAGTATACCCCGAAGGAGGATTCCCCTCAAACGCTCGGGCTCGGCGTGGCCGGCGCAGGAGGCGGTGTCCCGGCAGAGGAGGAGGTAGCGGAGGTGGGTCTCCTTGCCCCCCACCGGGTGGCGGAAGAAGCCCAAGGCGCTCCCCGAGAGGTGGCGGCGGCAGGCCTCGCACACCTGGGGGCCGACCACGGGCCCGGGGAGGGGCTCGAGGGCCAGGCGGAGCTCAGGGGGGCCTTTTTCCGCGATCACCACCCGCCCCTCCTCGTCCCGGTAGTAGAGGATCTCCCCCAGGGGGAGGAGGTCAGGGGAGGTGCCTGGAAAGAGCTCCAGGATCAACTCCCTTTCTTCGTAGTCCATGCCCTTAGCTTAGCCCAAGCCGGGAGAGGAAGGGGGGAAGGAAGAGGTAGAGGCCGGTGAGGAGGGCCAGGAGGCTGGCCAGGAGGACGGCGGCCGCAGCGGTGTCCTTGGCCCGCTTGGCCAGGGGGTGGTAGACGGGGCTCGCCAGGTCGGTGAGGGCCTCGAGGGCGGTGTTCAGGAGCTCCAGGGAGAGGACCAGGGCGATGAGGAGGAGGACGGGCACCAGGCTCACCCCTAGCCATAGGGCGAGGAGGAGGGCGAAAAGGCCCAGGTAGGCCTCGAGGCGGAAGTTCCGCTGCACCCGCCAGGCGTAGGCCAGGCCCTCAAGGGCGTAGGCGAAGGAGCGCACCAGCCCCTTCACAGGGCGAGGATCCTCTCTTGGACTTGGCGGAAGCCTTCCCAACCCTCCTCCCTCCCGTGGTCGTGGCCCAGGAGGTGCCAAAGCCCGTGGGCCGCCAGGACCAGGACCTCCTCCTCCAGGGAAGCCCCCCGGGCCTCCGCCTGGCGCTGGGCGGTGTCCAGGCTGATCCAGATGTCCCCCAGATGCGGGGGCACGAAGGGGTCCCCGGGCTCGTAATGGGGGAAGGAGAGGACGTCCGTGGCCTCATCCTCCCCCCACCAGGCCCGCTTCAGGGCCCTCAGGCGGCGGTCTCCCGTGAGGATCACCGTGACCGCCTTGTCCCCCACCCCAAGCTCGTCCATGAGGGCGGCGAGGGCCCGCCGGAGCCGGGGGACCAGGCCCCTCTTGGGGCGCTTATGGGCCAGGACCACCACCAAGCTCGGCCTCCTCGTAGGCCTTGATGATGCGGGCCACCAGGGGGTGGCGGACCACGTCGGACTCCTTGAAGTAGATGAAGGCGATGCCCTCGATCCCCTTCAGGATGCGGGTGGCCTCGATGAGGCCCGACTTTTGGTGCTTGGGCAGGTCGATCTGGGTCACGTCCCCTGTGATGACCATCTTGGAGCTGAAGCCCATCCGGGTGAGGAACATCTTCATCTGCTCCGGCGTAGTGTTTTGGGCTTCATCCAAGATGATGAAGGCATCGTTGAGGGTGCGGCCTCTCATGAAGGCCAGAGGGGCCACCTCAATGATGCCGGACTGGAGGTACTGCTCAAAGCGCTCAGCGTCGATCATGTCAAAGAGGGCGTCGTAGAGGGGCCTGAGGTAGGGGTCCACCTTGGCCTGGATGTCCCCCGGCAAAAACCCCAGCTTCTCCCCCGCCTCCACCGCAGGCCGGGTGAGGACAATGCGCTTCGCCTTGCGGGCGCGGAGGTGGCTCACGGCCATGGCCACGGCCAGGTAGGTCTTGCCCGTCCCGGCGGGGCCGATGCCGAAGGTGATGTCGTGCTTAGCGATGGCCTCCACGTAGCGCCTCTGCCCCGGGGTCTTGGGGCGGAGGCGCCCGGGGAGGCTTAGCTCCGCCTCCGGGGTGGTGGCCTGATAGAGGCCCTGCCCCTCCTGGGCCAGGGCCACCGCCTGCTCCAGGGTGGGCTCGTCCAGCTCCGCCCCCTGGCGGAGGAGGGCCAGGAGGTCCCGCACCGCCCGCTCGGCTACCGCCACCGCCTCGGGCTCCCCGGAAAGCTCCACCTGGTCCCCCCGCACCACCAGCCTGAGGTTTTCGCCGAAGGCTTCTCGGAGGAGGGCGCGGAGCTTCTTCAGGTTCTTGTCCGCCTGGCCCAAAAAGGCCAGGGTCTCCTCGGGCCTGAAGGGGATCAAAAGCCTTTGGGCCGCTTCAGGATCTCGTGCCATATCACCCCTTTCAACAGGCTCTCCCGGTCAGCGGCCACCAGCCGCCGGGGTTTTCTTTGCAGAAGGGGCGTCTCTTTCTCCACCTCCTCCCGGAAGCGCACCTCGAGGGGGACCCTTTCAAGGGAGGGGCGCTGTTCGGGGCCCCTCGCCTCCGGCCTTTGCTGGGGAAGGGGGGCGGGTGGGGATTTGGGCCGGGGTTTGGGCCTGGCCTTGGGCCTGGGTTCGGGAGGAGGCTCGGGGGGGGGTGGCTCCTCGGGGAAGACCGGGGGCGTAGGGGTGGGACGGCGGCTTAGACCCTGGAGGATGGGGATGATGACGAAGAAGAGGAGGAAGAGGAGGCCCAAGAGGTCGCCTAGGCTCATTCCTCACCCACGGGCCTGGCCGCCCGGCTGATGGACTCCCGCATGTCGGTGTCCGCCTCGATGTTCTTCAAGCGGTAGTACTCCATGACCCCCAGGTTGCCTGTCTTCAGGGCCTCCGCTAGGGCTTGGGGCACCTGGGCCTGGGCCTCCACCAGCTTGGCCCGCATGGCCTCCACCAGGGCCCGGTTCTCCTGCTCCGCGGCCACGGCCATGGCCCGCCGCTCCTCCGCCTTGGCCTGGGCGATCTTCTTGTCGGCCTCCGCCTGGTCGATCTGGAGCTGGGCCCCGATGTTCTTGCCCACGTCCACGTCGGCGATGTCCACGGAGAGAATCTCAAAGGCGGTGCCCGCGTCCAAGCCCTTTTCCAAGACGGTCTTGGAGATGCGGTCGGGGTTTTCCAGAACCTCCTTATGGGAGGTGGAGGAGCCGATGGTGGTCACGATGCCTTCCCCCACCCGGGCGATGATGGTCTCCTCCCCGGCCCCGCCCACCAGGCGATCGATGTTGGCCCGGACCGTGACCCGGGCGGTGGCGAGGAGCTGGATCCCGTCCTTGGCCACCGCGGCCACCATGGGGGTCTGGATCACCTTGGGGTTCACGGAGACCCGGACCGCCTCCAGCACGTCCCGGCCCGCCAGGTCGATGGCCGCCGCCCGGTCAAAGGTGAGCCGGATGCCCGCCTTGTCGGCGGCGATGAGGGCGTCCACCACCCGGTCCACGTTGCCCCCCGCCAGGTAGTGGGCCTCGAGGCGGTCCAGGCGCACGTCCAATCCCGCCTTGGTGGCCTTGATCAGAGGGTAGATGATCTTGGCTGGGGGCACGCGCCGTAGGCGCATGGCCACCAGGGTGATGAGGGGCACCCGCACCCCCGCCGCCCAGGCGGAGATCCAGAGGCCCACCGGGATGAAGCTGAAGAAGAGGAAGACCAGGATAAGGACGACAAAAGCCAAAAAGAGTACGCCGATTCCTTCCATACTATTCCTCCAACGGTTCTACCACCGCCGTGGGCCCCCGCACCTCCACCACCCGGATGGTGGTGCCCTTGGGGATGAACCCACGGTTGGCTACCACGTCCACGCGCTTGGCGCCGAAACGGGCCACCCCCCCAGGCCGCAGGTCCGTGAGGGCGGTGCCCACCATGCCCACCTCCACCTGGTCCCCGGTGGCATGGGCCTCGATGGCGCTTTCCAGGACCAGAGCCCGGGCGGGGCGGGTCCTGGGGAGAGAGCGGAACACCAAAAGCAGGCCAAGCCCCAAGGCGATGACGGCGATGGCGATCACCATGAGGGCGTTTTCCCCAAAGGTGAAGTAGACGGAGGCCAAAATGGCTCCCACCCCCAAGGCCCCGGCCACGCCGAACCCAGGAAAGACGAAGGCCTCGGCCAGGAGGAGGGCCACCCCTAGGAAGAAGAGGAGGAGTTCAAAAGCCCCGGAAAGCCCCGCCAGCCACCCCCCGGCGAAGTACAGCCCCAGAAGGCCCAGGCCCAAGGCCCCCAGGACCCCAAACCCGGGGGTGAAGAGCTCCAAGAGGAGGAAAAGGAGCCCCAGGGCTAGGAGAAGGCCCGCCACCGCGGAGCTGGTGAGGAAGCGGGCCACCTGGACCCGGGGACCGGGGGTGAGCCTCTCGGTTTCCGGGTTGAAGCCCGCCTGCCTAAGGGCCTCAGGAAGGCTTCCTGCCCTGAAGTCCGCCACCTTTAGCTCCACCGCCCTGTCCGCGGAGAGGGTCAGGGGCTCTCCCTTGGCGGTGAGGCCGGGGATTTCTATGTTGGGGTCCACCATGGCCTCCGCCAGCTGGACCGGCCTCCCCCGGGCCTCGGCCACGGAGCGGAACTTGCCCCGGAGGGCGGAGATCACCTTGGCGTCCGCCGGCTGGGGCTGGCTCAGGGGCAGGGCCACCACGGGGAGGGCGGCCCCGATCTCCGAACCCGGGAGCATGGCGATCTGGCGGCAGGAGAGGGCGATAAGGGCTCCGGCGGAGAAGGCGTTTTGCACCACGGCCAGGGTGGGCAGGGGGGTCTGCAGGATCCGGTCGGAGATCCTTATGGCGGCGTCCACCCTGCCCCCTGGGGTGTCTATGAGGAAGACCACTCCACTGGCTCCCTCCCGCTCGGCCCGGGAGAGGGCCTGGTCCACGAAGACGGCCAAGGCCGGATCGATCTCCCCCTGGATGGGCACCAGGTAGGTTTTCCCCAGGGCTAGGGGAAGGAGGAGGGGGAGGAGAGCCAAGAGTAGCCTGACCACCACCTCCATTCTATATCGTTTACCTGTCAAGGTGGGTCCTGGGTCACGCTATCCTGGAAGGGATGCTGCGCTTTGCTGTCCTGGGCCACCCCGTGACCCACTCCCTGTCCCCGGCCATCCATCGCCACGCCCTTGGGAGCCTAGGCCTGAGGGGCGTCTACCGGGCCCTGGAGACCCCCCTGGAGAGGCTTCCTGAGCGGCTAGAGGAGGTGCGCCAGGTCTACCGGGGGGTAAACCTCACCCTCCCCTTGAAGGAGAGGGCTTGGGAGCTCCTGGACTGGGTCTCGCCGGAGGCCAGGGCCATCGGGGCGGTGAATACGGTGCTATCCGCAGGGGGTTGCCTCCTTGGCTTCAACACCGATGCCCCCGGCTTCCTGGAGGCCCTAAAGGCAGGAGGGATTCCCCTTCAGGGCCCCGCCCTGGTCCTGGGGGCCGGGGGGGCGGCCCGGGCGGTGGCCTTCGCCCTACGGGGGTCGGGGCTAGAGGTCTGGATTTGGAACCGTACCCCGGAGAGAGCCCAGGCCCTGGCGGCGGAGCTGGGCCTAAAGGCCGTGCCCCTGGAAAGGGCCAAGGAGGCCAGGCTCCTGGTGAACGCCACCAGCGTAGGCCTCCACGCCCCCGAGGAAACCCCCCTTCCCGCCGAGCTCTTCCCCGAGGCGGGGGCGGCGGTGGACCTGGTCTACCGCCCCCTTTGGACCCGCTTTCTGAGGGAGGCCAAGGCCAAGGGACTTTTGGTGCAGACGGGGCTTCCCATGCTGGCCTGGCAGGGGGCCCTGGCCTTGCAAATCTGGACGGGCCTCCTCCCGGACCCAAAGGGGATGGAGCGGGCGGCCCTCGAGGCCCTGGGGGAGGCCCAGTGAGCCTCCCCCTCTGAGGGCCCAGGGCCGGGATTTCCCGGCAGGAGGGGTCCTTGCTGCCCGAAGGAGTTCCGGCCGGCCCTGCAAGAAGGGGGTTCTAAAGGCCTTCCTGGACGCTGCCCGGGGTCAGGCGGCGGAGGGGTAACATGGAGGGGATGCTGCCCCTCTTTGCGCCCAAGGGCCGGGTCCTCCTGGTGGACGGCCACCACCTGGCCTACCGCGCCTTTTTTGCCCTAAGGGGCCTTACCACCAGCCGGGGCGAGCCCGTCCAGGCGGTCTACGGCTTCGCCAAGAGCCTCCTCAAGGCCCTCAAGGAGGACGGGGACGCGGTGATCGTGGTCTTTGACGCCAAGGCCCCCTCCTTCCGCCACGAGGCCTACGAGGGGTACAAGGCGGGCCGGGCCCCCACGCCGGAGGACTTCCCCAGGCAGCTTGCCCTCATCAAGGAGCTGGTGGACCTCTTGGGGCTAGAGCGCCTCGAGGTCCCGGGCTACGAGGCGGACGATGTCCTGGCCACCCTGGCCAAAAAGGCGGAGGGGGAAGGCTATGAGGTGCGGATCCTCACCGCCGACAAGGACCTCTACCAGCTCCTTTCCGAGCGCATCGCCATCCTCCACCCCGAGGGGCACCTCCTCACCCCGGCTTGGCTTTGGGAAAAGTACGGCCTTAGGCCGGAGCAGTGGGCGGACTACCGGGCCCTTTCCGGGGACCCTTCCGACAACCTCCTCGGGGTCAGGGGCATCGGGGAGAAGACGGCGAGGAGGCTCATAGAGGAGTGGGGAAGCCTGGAAAACCTCCTCCAGAACCTGGACCAGTTGAGGCCCGCCCCAAGGGAGAGGATCCAGGCCCACATGGAGGACCTGAAGCGCGCCTGGGACCTGGTCCGGTTGCGCACCGATCTCCCCCTGGAGGTGGACTTCGCCAAGAGGCGGAAGCCCGACCGGGAGGGGCTCAAGGCCTTTTTGGAGGGGCTTGAGTTTGGGAGCCTCCTCCACGAGTTCGGCCTCCTGGAAGGCCCCAAGGCCTGGGAGGAGGCCCCCTGGCCCCCGCCGGAAGGGGCCTTCGTGGGCTTCCTCCTCTCCCGCAAGGAGCCCATGTGGGCGGAGCTCCTGGCCCTGGCCGCCGCCAAGGGGGGCAGGGTCCACCGGGCCCCTGAGCCCCTCGCCGCCCTGGGGGACCTAAAGGGGGTCCGGGGGCTTCTCGCCAAGGACCTGGCCGTCCTGGCCCTGAGGGAGGGCTTTGGCCTCCCCCCGGGGGACGACCCCCTGCTCCTCGCCTACCTCCTGGACCCCTCCAACACCACCCCCGAGGGCGTGGCCCGGCGGTACGGGGGGGATTGGACGGAGGAGGCGGGGGAGCGGGCGGCCCTTTCGGAGAGGCTCTTCGCCAACCTCTGGGAGAGGCTTCAGGGGGAGGAAAGGCTCCTTTGGCTCTACCGGGAGGTGGAAAGGCCCCTCTCCCTCGTCCTCGCCCACATGGAGGCCACGGGGGTCAGGCTGGACGTACCCTACCTGAAGGCCCTCTCCTTGGAGCTTTCTGAGGAAATCGCCCGCCTCGAGGCCGAGATCCACCGCCTGGCGGGCCGCCCCTTCAACCTGAACTCCCGGGACCAGCTGGAGAGGGTCCTCTTTGATGAGCTAGGGCTTCCCGCCATCGGCAAGACGGAGAAGACGGGGAAGCGCTCCACGAGCGCCCAGGTCCTCGAGGCCCTGCGGGAGGCCCACCCCATCGTGGAGAAGATCCTCCAGTACCGGGAGCTCACCAAGCTGAAGAGCACCTACATAGACCCCCTCCCGGACCTGATCCACCCGAGGACGGGCCGCCTCCACACCCGCTTCAACCAGACGGCCACGGCCACGGGAAGGCTTTCTAGCTCCGACCCCAACCTGCAGAACATCCCCATCCGCACCCCCCTGGGCCAAAGGATCCGCCGGGCCTTCCTCGCCGAGGAGGGGTGGGTCCTCGTGGCCCTGGACTACAGCCAGATAGAGCTCAGGGTCCTGGCCCACCTCTCCGGGGACGAAAACCTGATCCGGGTCTTCCGGGAGGGCCGGGACATCCACACGGAGACGGCGAGCTGGATGTTCGGCGTCCCCCGGGAGGCGGTGGACCCCCTGATGCGCCGGGCGGCCAAGACGGTCAACTTTGGTGTCCTCTACGGCATGTCCGCCCACCGCCTCTCCCAGGAGCTCGCCATCCCCTACGAGGAGGCCCAGGCCTTCATTGAGCGGTACTTCCGGGGCTTTCCCAGGGTGCGGGCCTGGATCGAGGGGACCCTGGAGGAGGGGAGGAGGCGGGGGTACGTGGAGACCCTCTTTGGCCGCCGCCGCTACGTGCCCGACCTCAACGCCCGGGTCAAGAGCGTGCGGGAGGCTGCCGAGCGCATGGCCTTCAACATGCCCGTCCAGGGCACGGCCGCCGACCTCATGAAGCTGGCCATGGTGAGGCTCTTCCCTAGGCTTGAGGCCATGGGGGCCAGGATGCTCCTCCAGGTGCACGACGAGCTGGTCCTCGAGGCCCCCAGGGAGAAGGCGGAGGCCGTGGCCCAGATGGCCAAGGAGGTCATGGAGGGGGTCTACCCCTTGGCCGTGCCCCTGGTGGTGGAGGTGGGGATAGGGGAGGACTGGCTCTCCGCCAAGGGGTAGGGGTGCCTAAAGGAAGGCCAGGGGGTCCTCCCGGAGGAAGGCTTCCAAGGGGATGCCCCCTGGGCCCAGGAGCAGGCCTTTCCCGCCAAAGGCCCGGGTAAAGGCTTCCAGGCCCTTGGTCCTCTTTGATGGGGCGCTTTTGACCTCCAGGGCCAGGAGGCGCTTCCCCTTCTTTAGGACGAAGTCAACCTCCTGGTCCTTCTCCCGCCAATAGTACACCTCAAAGCCCCCGCGAGGAGCGTGGGCTAGAAGGTGGGCGCCCATGCTGGTTTCTACAAGCCGCCCCATGAGGGCGGCGTCCTCCCACACCTCTTCCGGGGAAAGCCCCAGGACTGCGGTGATGAGCCCCGTGTTCAGGGCGAGGAGCTTGGGGCTCGAGGCGCGGCGCCGGAAGGGCTCGGCGGCGTACTTTTGCAGGGCGCCTAGAAGACCTGCCCCTTCTAAGAGCTCTAGGTAATGGGCCAGGGTCACCGTGTTGCCGGCATCCTGGAGTTGCCCCAGCATCTTTGTGTAGGAGAGCACCTGGCCGCTGTAGAGGAGGCCCAGCTCCAAGACCCTTCGCAGGAGGGCGGGCTTCTCCACCCGGGTGTGGAGCAGGATGTCCCGGCCCAGGGTGGTTTCTAGAAGGGCGTCTTTGATGTAGCGGGCGAACCTCTCCGGTTCTTCACGCAAGGGGGCCGCGCCAGGGTACCCCCCGAAGTAGAGGTACTCGGGGAGGGTGTACCCGAAGGCCTGCTCCATTTCGTAAAAGGTCCAGTGGGGGAGGTGAAGGACCTCAAAGCGGCCGGCGAGGCTTTCGGAAAGGCCCTTTTGCAGGAGCAGGGGCGAGGAGCCCAGGAGGACCACCTTGAGGGGAAGGCCCTGGAGGGTGTCCTCGTCCCAGAGGCGCTTCAGAGTCTCCGACCAGCCCAGCACCTTCTGGGCCTCGTCCAGGACCAAGAGAGCCTCCCCTCCCTGGGCCAGGCGGCGGGCCAGGGTCCACTGGGTTTCCAGCCAGGGGGCTTCCTTGAGGGTGGGCTCATCGGCGGAGGCGTAGTGGTAGGGGAGGCCGGAGGACTGGGCCACCTGCAGGGCGAGGGTGGTCTTGCCCACCTGCCTGGGGCCTAGGACCACCTGGAGCAGGTGGCGGGGTGCTTTGAGCCGCCTTAGCAGTTCCTGGGCCTGGGGACGGGTGAAGGGGGTTTTGCTCAGCACAACTAGTATTTTTACTCAGTGCATTGAGTAAATCAAGATCGGAAGGGCCTCCCCACCCCGGGCAACGGCAACCCGCCCCAGGGGTCCTGGTATAGTGGCCGCTGTGAGGCGCTACTTCGGCACCGACGGGGTGCGGGGGGAGGCGGGGAAGCCCCCCCTGACCCCGGACTTCGTCCTCAGGCTCGGCCAGGCAGCGGGGGCCTACTTCCGCCAGGAAAGCCCCAGGCCTGTGGTCCTCCTGGCCAAGGACACCCGGGAGTCCTCGGACCTCCTGGAAGCCGCTCTGGCGGCGGGCCTCATGAGCCAGGGGGTGCGGGTGGAGCACCTGGGGGTCCTGCCCACCCCGGGGGTGGCCTACCTGACCAAGGCCCTTAAGGCCACGGCGGGGGCGGTGATCTCCGCCAGCCACAACCCCTACCGGGACAACGGCATCAAGTTCTTCGGCCCCACGGGGGAGAAGCTCCCCGACGAGACCGAGGAGGAAATAGAAAGGCTTCTGGAAGAGGACCACCCCACCCGGGGCATCGGCACCGTGGGGGACTTCCGGGAGGCGGAGCGGATGTACCTGGACTTCCTCCTGGGATACGCCCCCGACCTCACGGGCCTCAGGATCGGCCTGGACCTGGCCCACGGGGCCACCTACCGGATGGGGCCCAGGCTCTTCCAGAGGGCGGGGGCCGAGGTCATGGCCTTCTTCAACACCCCGGACGGGAGGAACATCAACAAGGCGTGCGGCTCCACCCACCCTGAGGCCCTCTCCCGCTTCGTGCTGGAGCTTGGCCTAGACCTCGGCATCGCCTTTGACGGCGACGGGGACCGGGTCCAGTTCATAGACCGCAAGGGCCGGCTCTTCCACGGGGACCACATCCTCTACCTCACCGCCCTCGCCTTCGGGGAGGAGGGGGTGGTGGGCACGGTGATGAGCAACATGGGCCTCGAGGTGGCCCTGAAGGCAAAGGGCCTCGCCTTCCACCGGGCCCAAGTGGGGGACCGCTACGTCCTGGAGATGCTGAAGGCGAAGGGCCTCCACCTCGGGGGGGAGCCCTCGGGCCACGTCATCTTCCGCCGCCACCACACCACGGGGGACGGCCTCCTCTCCGCCCTCCTCACCCTGAAGGCCTTGCGGATCATGGGAGGCGACCTCGCCGACTGGTACGAGGGGCTCCCCTTGTACCCCCAGGTCCTCCTCGGCGTCCGCGTGCGGGACAAGGCCCGGGTCATGGAAGACCCCAGGCTTGGGGAGGCCGTGAGGAGGGCGGAGGAGGGCCTTTTAGGTCGGGGCCGAGTGAGCGTCCGCCCCTCGGGCACCGAGCCCCTCGTCCGGGTCATGGTGGAGGCGGAGGAGGGGGCGGAGGAGGTGGCGAGGGCCCTGGCCCAGGTGGTGGAAGCCTTGGACCGGGGGTGAGCTAGGGGCGTGAGCTACGGGAAAGCCCACCTGGAGGAGCGGCTCAGGCGGGTCTTGGCGGAGGAGATCCAGGCCCTGGAGGACCCCCGCCTCTTCCTCCTCACCGTGGAGGCCGCCCGCCTCTCCCCGGACGGGGCTGTCCTTTTCGTGTACGTGGAGGCCTTCGGGGACGAAGAGGGGGCCCTGAAGGCCCTGGCCCACGCCGAAGGGCGGCTGGTTTCTGCCCTGGGGAGGCGGGTGCGCCTAAGGCGCTTGCCCCGGCTAGAGTTTCTGCCATGGAGACCCGAACCCTCCTAAAGGTGCGCTACGCCGAGACGGACCAGATGGGGGTGGTCCACCACGCCGTATACGCCGTCTATCTGGAGGCGGCCCGGGTGGACTTCCTGGAGCAGGCGGGCCTCCCTTACCACCTGGTGGAGGCCAGGGGGGTCCGCTTCCCCGTGGTGGAGCTTGGCCTCACCTTCAAGAGGCCCGCCCGCTTCGGCGAGGCGGTGGAGGTGAGGACCCACCTGGCTGAGGTCTCCTCCCGGGCCCTCCGCTTCCGCTACCAGGTCTTGCGGGAGGGGGTGCTCCTCGCCGAGGGGTTCACCCGCCACCTCTGCCAGGTGGGGGAGAAGGCCTCCCGCATTCCCGAGGACATCCTGGAGGCCTTGCGTGTGCTACACTCAGGGTAGCATTGGGGCATGGACCTCTCCCCCTTCACCCTCTTTGAACGCCACATCAACCCAGGCCTCGCGGGCCTCCTCCGCTTCACCGGGCTAGACCGGGTGGAGTCCCACGCCGAGGGCCCCTACGTCTGGGACACCACGGGGAAGCGGTACCTGGACTTCTTAGGCCTCTATGGCGCCCTGAACCTGGGCCACCGCCATCCGAAGGTGGTGGCGGCGGTGGTGGACCAGCTCGCCCGCATGCCCATGTCCGTCAGGGTCCTGGTCTCCGAGCCCACGGCGAGGCTGGCGGCCAAGCTGGCGGAGATCACCCCCGAGGGCCTGGAGATGGTCTTCTTCGGCAACTCCGGGGCCGAGGCGGTGGAGGCGGCCATCAAGCTGGCCCGGGCCTACACCGGCAAGCCGGGGATCATCACCACCCAAGGGGGGTTCCACGGCAAGACCATGGGGGCCCTCTCCCTCACCCCCCGTCCCCAGTACCAGGACCCGGCGAGGCCCCTCCTCCCGGGGATTAAGGTGGTCCCCTATGGGGATCTAGGGGCCTTGGAGGCCGCCATAGACGGGGAGACTGCTGCGGTCATCGTGGAGCCCATCCAAGGGGAAGGGGGGATAAGGGTTCCCCCCGAGGGGTACCTCCGGGGGGTGCGGGAGATCACCCGGAAGAGGGGCGTCCTCATGATCGCCGACGAGGTCCAGACCGGCCTGGGCCGCACCGGGCGGCTCTTTGGCGTGGACTGGGAAGGGGTGGCCCCCGACCTCATGACCCTGGCCAAGGCCCTAGGGGGCGGGGTCATGCCCATCGGGGCCTGCGTGGGGCGGCGGGAGGTCTTTGAGGTCTTCAAGGGAAACCCCCTCTTCCACTCCTCCACCTTCGGGGGCAACCCCCTGGCGGCGGCGGCGGCCCTGGCGGCCATTGAGGTCACCCTGGAGGAGGACCTCCCGGCTAGGGCCCTGGAGGTGGGAGGCTACCTCATGGAGGGGCTTCGGGCGCTCCAGGCCCAGTACCCCCACCTCATAGAGGACGTGCGGGGGCGGGGCCTGATGCTGGGGGTGGAGTTCGCCGACGCCGACATCGGGGCCCTGGTGGTGGCGGAGCTGGCGGAGCGGGGGGTGATCACCGCCTTCGGCCTGAATAACCCCAAGGTGGTGCGCCTCGAGCCCCCCCTCATCATCGGCCAGGAGCACGCGGACGAGGCCCTTCGGGCCTTTTCCGGGAGCCTTAAGGCCACGGAGAAGGCCCTCGAGGGCCTACTGGGATAGAATGCAGGAAACCCTGTTGGAGTTTTTCAAGAAGACGGGCAAGCCCCACCGGCTGGAGGAGATCCTCCATCGCTTTGGGCTTTCCAAGCGGGAGGCTAAGGCCTACCTGAAGGCTCTGGTGCGGGAGGGGCTTCTGGAAAAGAAGGGGAGCCAGTACTCCCTTCCGAACAGGGTCCAGGGCCCCATCAGCCTGCGCCGGGACGGGTACGGCTTCGTGCGCCTCAAGCTAGCCCCTTGGGGGCCGACCCCGGAGAAGGACCTCTTCATCCCCCCAGGGTACACGGGGGACGCCTGGCCCGAGGACCTGGTGGAGGCCAGGGTCATGCCCCCGGGCCGGGATGGGAGGCCTTGGGGGGTGGTGGAGAGGGTCTTGAAGCGGGCCCGGGAGCGGGTGGTGGGCACCCTGGACTTTAGGCGGGGGTACGCCGTCCTCCTTCCCGATGAGCCCGGCCTTCCCGAGCTCAGGCTTCTTCCCAAAGGGCTAGAGGGCCTCAAGCGGGGAAGCCGCATCGTGGCCCAGGTCCACTACGAAAGGCGCCCCTACGGGGAGTTCCTGGAGTACCTGGGGGAGGGGGAGGCCCCGGAGACCGAGACCCAGGCCGTCATCGCCAAGTACGGTCTCAGGGCCGAGTTCCCCGAGGAGGTCCTGAAGGAGGCGGAGGCCATCCCCCTGGAGATCCCCGAGGCGGAGCTTAGGAGGCGGGAGGACTTCCGCGCCCTCAGGGTCTTCACCATAGACGGGGTGGACGCCAAGGACTTTGACGACGCCATCCATGTAGAGCGCCTCCCCAAGGGCTACCGGGTCGGGGTCCACATCGCCGACGTCTCCTTTTACGTCAGGGAGGGAAGCCTCCTGGACCGGGAGGCCTTCCAAAGGGGGACCAGCGTCTACCTGCCGGGCCGGGTCCTGCCCATGCTCCCGGAGAGGCTTTCCAACGGGGTCTGCTCCCTCAAGCCCCATGAGGACCGCCTGGTCCTCTCGGTCCTGGTGGACCTGGGCGAGGATCTGGAGGTGAAGCGGGTCCGCTTCGCCGAGGGGGTCATCCGGAGCGTAGCCCGCCTCACCTACACCGAGGTGGAGGCCTTCGCCGAGGGGTTTGGCCTTCCCGAGGAGCACGCCTTTTTGGCCGAGGATTTGGCGCTTCTCCTTGACCTCACGGGGAGGATGCGGAAAAAGCGCATGGAGGCGGGCTCCTTGGACTTTAGCTTCCCCGAGGTGAAGGTGGAGGTGGAGGAGGGTACCCTTCACCTCATCCCCCAGGCAGAGCCCAAGGCCCGGAGCCTCATTGAGGAGCTCATGCTCCTCGCCAACCGCCTCGTGGCGGAGCGTCTAGTCAAGCGGGGGCTTCCTGGGCTTTTCCGGGTCCACGAGGAGCCTCCAGAAGAGGCCTACGGCAAGCTCCGCACCGCCCTGGCTCGCCTAGGCTACACCCTGCCCGAGCAGATTTCCCCCAAGGCCCTACAGAAGGTCCTCCTGGAGGCCAAGGGCCGCCCCGAGGAGCCCGTGGTGGCCAATCTGGTCCTCCGCTCCTTGCGCCTGGCCCGCTACGCCTCCGAGAATCTGGGCCACTTCGGCCTGGCCATGGAGCATTACCTCCACTTCACCAGCCCCATCCGCCGCTACCCCGACCTGGTGGTCCACCGGGTTCTGCGCTCCACCATGCGGCGCGCCCTCACGCAGAAGCGGAAGGCCAGGTGGTTCTCGGAGTTCCCCGCCGTCGCCGAGCACGCCTCGGAGAGGGAGCGCAAGGCCGAGTCCGCAGAAAGGGAACTCACCAAGTACTACATGGCCAAGTGGGCGGAGCTCCACCTGGGGGAGCGCTTCCGGGGGAGGGTCACGGGGGTAGCCAATTTTGGAGCCTTCGTGATGCTGAGAAACGGGGTGGAGGGCTTGGTGCGCCTCGAGGCCCTGGGGCCCTACACCTACAGCGAGGAGGCCCTGGCCCTCCTGGGCCCCAAGGGGAAGAGGATCCGCCTGGGGGACGAGATGGAGGTGGTGATCGCCGCCGCCAACCCCAGGCTCAGGCAGATCGACCTGGTGCCCTACGTGGAGGCATCCACGAAGCGTCAAAGGGACGCTGCAAAGGAGGAGGTGGACATGCGGAAAGTGGTGGGACCTCCCAAGGACAAGGCCCGGGATACCCGTCCCGAGCGGGCCACGGTGAACACGGTCTACTTCGGCGAGTGGCAACCTAAGGAAAACCGCCCGGCGGAAACCCGCCCCAAGCGGAGGCGGCGCCGCTAGAGGGCAAGGGTCCCGGCCCCTACCGCGCTTAGGGTGGGGGCCTCGAGGTCCAGGCGGTGGGCCAGGACCTCCCCCTTCCTTCCCCTTAGGAGGGGGGCGAGGCTCGCCACCACCTCGGTGGCGTCTATGCGGGTGGGGTTATTTGGGCCCAGGAAGGCCAAGGCGGCCTCGGGCTCCCCCTGGGCGAGCCTCTCCAGGAAGCCGAGATCCCGCTGCCTGGCCTCCTCCGCCAGGGGGCGGCCTAGGGGCGGGTCTCCAAACCGGGGCCCCACGTGGGAAAGGTCCACGGCCAGGACCACGAGGCCGGGGTACTCCCCCAGGACCACCTTGAGGGCCTCCCCCAGCTCCGGGCCTCGCCTGCCCACCAGGAGGGGGACAAGCCGGGCCCTCCCGTAGCGGCCCTTGAGGAAGAGGAGGGGAAGCTCCAGGCTGTGCTCCTCCCGGAAGGCCAGGGGGGTGTTGAAGAGCTCGTAGGGGAGGAGGGCGTCCAGGGCCTGGAGGGCGGGGAGGTCGGGCTCCATGGGGCCGAAGGGGGTGTGGAAGGGCACGGGGAGGGCGGCGGCCCTCTCCTCCAGGGGCCGGTGGGCCACCCCCACCAGATAGACCCTCTCGGGCTCAGGGGTCCTTTCCAAAACCGCCAGGGCCGCCCCGTAGGCCTCGGGGACGCGGGCGGGCTCCAGATGGGGGAGGAGGAGGGCCTCCGCTCTTCTCCCCTCGCCGGGGTAGGCGGCCCGGAAGGCCTCCAGGAAGGCCCGGGCCTCCTTCTCCCCCTTGGGGTAGGAGAGGCCTGCGAGGCGCATGGGCCTTTCCCGCCGGAGCTTCTCCTCCTCCTCCTTGAGCCTCTGGGCCACCCCTTCCGTGAGGAGGAGGCCCGCCTCCTCCAGGGCCTTGGCCAAGTCCTCTAGCTCCTTTCTGGGGACCAGGACCCCGTGGGCCTTGAAGACCTCTTCCTGCACTTCTTCCAGGGTCTTGCCATCCAGGAGGGAGAAGAGGAGGAGCCCCCCTTCCGTGAGGGCCAGAGGCTTTTCGTAGACCCCGTAGGGGTCAGAGACCAGAAAACCCCCCGCGATAGGGGCGATCTGGGGTTGGCGCAACCGGAACCTCCCCTTCACCAGCCCTAAGTGTAAACCTACCCCTCCCCAGGAGTCGCGGGTGCCTCTCCCGGAAGCAGAGCCTCCTGGGCGAGAAGGCGGCCGCGTTGGGTGAGCCGTAGCCGCCCCTCTTGGCGGATGACCAGTCCTTCCCTTTCCGCCAGGGCCACGATCCGTAGGGCGAACCCCCGGTTCCAGCCCAGCTCCTGCCAGAGGTGCTCCTCGTGGGGTTGCCTTTCCGCGCCCGGCTGGCCCTGGCGGTGGAGGTGCACCAGCAGAATCCTTTGGGCGAATTCCAGGCGTTGCCGGGCGCGCCGCCTTTGGGCAGCGAGGAGGCCCCGCTCCGGGGCAAGGAGCCAGGCGAGGGCAAAGAGAAGGCCGGCGGTCGTGGCCATGGACCCGGCGATGGAGGCGTCCAGGAGGTGGGCCAGCCAGTAACCCCCGATGGCCGCCCCTACCCCCGTGACCACGCTGAGGACCAGCATGCTGGCCAGGTCGTCGGTGAGGAGGTAGGCGGTGGCCGCAGGGGCAATGAACAGGGCCACGGCGAGGACGGCGCCCACGACCTCAAAGGCCCCCACTGCGGTCAGGGAGGTGAGGCCCATGAGCCCGTAGTGGATGACGGCCGGGGAAAAGCCCAGGAGGGCCGCGAGGCCTGGGTCAAAGGTAGCCAATTTCAATTCTTTGTAAAGTATGGCGACGAAGGTTGCGTTGAGCACAAACAGGGCGGCGCTAACGTACAAGGCCTGGGGTCCGATGTCCCTGCCCGCCACCACGAGCCGGTTCAGGGGGGCGAAGGCCAACTCTCCCAGGAGCACCGAGTCCGTGTCCAGGTGGACGTGCCTGGCGTAGAGGGAGATGAGGACCACGCCCAGGCTAAAGAGCGTAGGGAAGACCAGCCCGATGGCGGCGTCCTCGCGCACGAGCCCCGTGCGGTGCAGAAGCTCCACCAGCCAGGCGGTGAGCAGGCCCACCAGGGCAGCCCCCAGGATCAAGAGGGGCGAGTTGAGGTTCTGGGCCAGGAGGAAGCCCACGGCTATGCCGAGGACCACCGAGTGGCTGATGGCATCGCTAAGAAGGGCCATCCGGCGGAGCACCAGAAAGGCGCCGGGTAGGGCGCAGGCCGCCGCAGCGAAGGCGGCGATGAGCTGGATCTCCACCTGGACCTGCACTCCGGTCATGGCCCTTCCCTATGGGGGGGGAGGCTTGCCCTCCGGGAGGCCCTCCACACCAGGCCCCGGCCGGGGGCAAGGAGCAGGGAGAGGAGGACGAAGGCGCCCACGACCAGCACGATGGCCGGACCGGTGGGGAAGCGCGGGATCAGGCTGCTGAGCAGCGCCCCCCCGACGCTAGCGAGGACGCCGAAAAGGGCGCTGAGCAAGACCATAACCCCCAGCCGATCCGTCCACTGGCGCGCCGCCGCCGCCGGGGCCACCAGCATGGCGCTCATCAGGACCACGCCCACCATGTGGAGGCCGATCACGATCGCCAAGACGGTCAAGGTGTCCAGGAGGAAGGCCAGGGTGCGGGCAGGAAGCCCCAGGCTCTGGGCGAACCCGGGGTCAAAGGCGATGACCTTGAGTTCCTTCCAAAGAAGGCTTACTCCCAGTAGGATGATGGCGGCGCCTATGGCCATCGCCAGGACGTCCTGTTGGCGCAGCGTGGCCGCCTGGCCCAACAAGAAACGGTGGAGGCCGGCCTGGCCTGCGTCGGGATGCCTTTGCAGGAAGGTGAGAAGGACCAGGCCAAAGCCGAAGAAAACCGAAAGGACCAGGCCCAGGGCGCTGTCCAGCTTGACCCGGGTGGTCCGGGTGATGCCCTCCACCAGCAAGGAGCCGACCCAGCCCGCAAGCAGGGCCCCTACCAGGAGGACCGAAGGTTCTTTGCTGCGCGTGAGCAAAAAGGCCAGGGCGATCCCCGGCAGGGCCGCGTGGGAAACGGCGTCGCCCAGGAGGCTTCTGCGGCGGAGGACGGCGTAAACCCCCACCACCCCGCTTCCAAGGCCCAGGAGCATCCCCCCAAGGGCCACCGTGCGCAGCGTGGGATCCCCTAGGATTTCATGGACCATGGGCTTCTCCCGAGGGGCAGGCCCCCTTGGTCCCGGGCCAGAGAGGCGAGGGGGTGGCCGCTGTAGGTGGCCCGAAGGTTTTCCTCGGTGAAAACCTGGGCCACGGGCCCGAAGGCTATGGGGCGCACGTTCAGGAGAAGGACCCAGTCAAAGTAGATGGGCACGGTCTGCAGATCGTGGTGGACAACGGCCACGGTCTTGCCCTGGTCCCGGAGCCCCTGCAGCAGCTTGACGATCACCTCTTCCGTGAGGGCATCTACGCCTTGAAAGGGCTCGTCCATCAGGTAGATCTCTGCCTCCTGCACCAAGGCGCGGGCCAGGAAGGCCCGCTGCTGCTGGCCTCCGGAGAGCTTGCCGATCTGCCGGTCCCCGAGGTGGGACAGGCCCACCTGCTCCAGGGCCTGCATGGCCCGCTCCCGCTCCCACCTTCCCGGGCGTCGGAACCAGCCCAGCCTGCCGTAGGTGCCCATCAGGACCAGGTCCAAGACGCTAATGGGGAAGTCCCAGTCCACGCTGTTACGCTGGGGTATGTAGCTGATGCGGCGGCGCTGGCGCTCCACGGGCTCGCCGTAGATCCGGACCTGGCCCGTCACCGGGCGGATGAGGCCCAGGATGGCCTGGAGCAGGGTGGTTTTCCCGGCGCCGTTGGGCCCGACGATGGCCAGGAGGGTCCCCGGGGGAAGGGCGAGGTCCACGTCCCAAAGGACGGGCTGCTCGCGGTAGGCCACCGTGAGGCCGCGGACCTCGAGGGCCAAGACCGACCCCTGGGCTTGCTCGCTCATCCCCCTACCCCTCCCTCGCCTACTCCGCACCCCCGAGGGCGCGCACGATGGTCTCCACGTTGTGGCGCACCATGCCCAGGTAGGTTTCCCCGGGCGTTCCAGGAGCGCCGAGGGCATCGGAGTAGAGCTCACCCCCGACCTCCACCGTGAAACCCCGGGCAAGCACGGCCTCCTGCAGGGCCAGGATGAAGCGAGGGGGCACGGTCTCCTCCACGAAGATGGCGGGAATCTGCCTTTGGACGATGAGCTCCGCCAGGGCGCGCACGTCCGCGGCGCTGGCCTCGGTGGCCGTGGTCACCCCTTGTAGCCCGTACACCTCAAAACCGTAGGCCCCACCGAAGTAGCCAAAGGCATCGTGGGCCGTGATCAAGACCCGCCGCTCAGGAGGGATCCGTCCCACCTGCTCCCGGACCCAGCGGTCCAGCTCCTCCAGTTCGGTTAGGTAACGCCGGGCATTTTCCTGGTACACCTCGGCGTGAACGGGGTCCACCTCCGCCAGGGCATCCCGCACCACCCTCACGGCCTCCATCCAAAGCCCCACATCAAACCAGATGTGGGGGTCGTACACCCCGGGAAAGTCCTCCTCGGCCTGGCGCAGGAGGGCGGGGTCAATCCGCTCGGCTAGGGCCACGGAGGGCTTCTGCTGGCCGACCCGGGCAAGGGTATCCGCCATCCTGCCCTCCAGGTAGTGGCCGATGTAGAAGACGATGTCCGCCTCCAGAAGCGCCCGGAGATCGCTCTCCCTGGCTTGGTAGAGGTGGGGGTCAATGCCTGGTCCCATGAGGGCCACCACCTCCACGCGATCCCCCCCCACCTGGCGCACGGCGTCGGCCACGATGCTGGTGGTGGCCACGGCCAGGACCCGGCGGTCGCCGGGGTCCGCTACCCCAGGCGCGCCCGGGCGGACCAGGAGGGATAGGGCTAGGCCGACGGCGACGACTAAGCCTGCCAGGAGCAAAAGGTTGCGCTTTGGACTGGGCTTGACCTCTAGCAATTCCGACCTCCTTCTGGCCACTCCCCCTTGCCCAGGAGGATTAGGCATGCCTAAATCGAGGGTACCAACCGGGCCCTGGCCTGTCAACCGCTATGGCCGCTCCCTCAGGGTAGGTGCTGGAGAAAGGCCCGAGCCTCCTCCTGGGTGCGCACCCGGCCTTCCGCCTGGGCCTCGAGGAGGACCCTTAGGGCCTCCCCCACCCCGGGGCCTTGCTCCAGGCCGAGAAGGGCCATCACCTCCTCCCCGGAGAGGAGGGGCCTTTGGGGGAGGGGCTCCTTGAGGGCCTCCTGGTAGGCCTCCAGGAGGGGCCAGGCCTCGGCCTCCACCCCCCGGGCGGCCAGGCGGTCGGCGGCCATGAGGTAGGGGAGGGCGGGGAGGAGGTCCCTTCTCCGGAAGTAGAAGCGGCGGAGGGCCCTGGCCCTCTCGGGAGGGCGGTCCATGTGGCGGCGGACCAGGGCGGCCACCCGCTCCACCGTCTCCTTGGGGAAGCGGAGCCAGGAGAGGGCCGCCCTCGCCAACTCCGCCCCCACCTCTGCGTGGCCCAGGAAACGGTACCGCCCCGCCTCAGGGTCAAAGCGGCGGGTGAGGGGCTTGCCCACATCGTGGTAGAGGGCGGCCAGGCGGGCCTCGAGGGGGGCCTCGGGCCAGAGCCAGAGGAGGTGGAAGAGGACGGCGAGGGTGTGCTCCCAGGCGGGGAGGTGGTGGACCCCGCCTTGGTCCAGGCCCACGAGGAGGGCGAGTTCAGGCAGGTAGACCCCGAGAAGCCCCGTCCTTTGCAAAAGGTGAAGCCCCCAGGGGGCCCTCCCCGAGAGGAGGAGCCGGGTTAGCTCCTCCCGCACCCTTTCCCGGGCGGGGAGGGCCCCAGGGTTTTCCCGGAGGAAGCGGGCGTGGCGGGCGAGGGCCTCCCGGGTCCTTTGGGGAAGCCCCAGGCCCAGGGTGGCGGCGAGGCGCACCCCCCTCAGGCTCCTCAGGTGGTCCTGGTAGAGGTTTTCCTCCCGCACGGGGACGAGATGGCGCCGCTTTAGGTCCTCTTCCGTCCCCGGCAGGCCCAAGACCTTGCCTTTTATCCAGATGAGGGCGTTTAGGCGGTAATCCCGCTGGAGGAGATCTTCCTCCAGATTCCCCTGCAAAGGGGTGAAGTCCAGGGAAAGCCCGCCCGCCACCAGGCGGTAATGCCCCCGTTCCCGGTCCAGGGGAAAGAGGGTCCCCCCGTAGCGCCCCCTGGCCTCCTCGGCGGCCCCTTCCGGGTCCAAGGCCGCGAAGTCCAGGTCCAGGGGCTTTCTCCCCAAAAGCAGGTCCCGCACCCCACCCCCTATGGGGATGGCCCCCTTGGGGGTATAAAAGGGGAAGTCCCTATGGGCGAGGAGGCGAAGCACCCCATCATTATTGGCCTTACCGGGAACATCGGGAGCGGCAAGAGCACGGTGGCGGCCTTCCTCAGGGAGATGGGCTACCCCGTCCTGGACGCCGACCTCTTGGCGGAGAGGGCCAGGGAGCTGAAGAGGGCGGAGCTCAAGGCCCTTTTCCCCGAGGCCTTCCACGGGGAAGAGCTGGACCGCAGGAGGCTGGCCCAGGTGGTCTTCTCTGACCCAGAAAGGCTTCGGGCGTTGGAGGCCCTGATCCACCCCGAGGTCCGGCGGCTTCTTTGGGAGGAGCTTGCCCGCCTAGGCGCCCCCCTGGTCTTCCTGGAGATCCCCCTTCTCTTGGAGAAGGGCTGGGAGGAGAGGCTTGACGGGGTCATCCTGGTGGCGGCCCCCCTGGAGGAGCGCCTAAGGAGGGTCATGGCCCGCTCCGGGCTTTCCCGGGAGGAGGTCCTGGCCCGGGAGAGGGCCCAGATGCCCGAGGAAGAGAAGAGGCGGCGGGCCACCTGGGTCCTGGAGAACCGGGGGACCTTCGAGGCCCTGAGGGCCCAGGTCTGGCGGCTTCTGGGGGAGATCCGGTCCCGCTTCGGGCTATCCTAGGGGCATGCGAGCGGTCCTGATCTCGGGGGCGAGCAGGGGTATCGGGGAGGCCACGGCCCGCCTCTTCCACGCCAGGGGCTATGGGGTAGGGCTTTTCGCCCGGGACGGGGCGAGGCTAGAGGCTTTGGCCCGGGAGCTCCCCGGGGCCCTCGCCCTTCCTGGGGACGTGCGGCGGCGGGAGGACTGGGAGCGCGCCGTGGCCCGGATGGAGGAGGCCTTCGGGGGGCTTTTCGCCCTGGTCAACAACGCCGGGATCGGGCTCATGAAGCCCGTGGCGGAGCTCTCCCCTGAGGAGGTGCGGGAGGTCTTGGAGGTGAACCTCATGGGCCCCTTCCTGGGCCTGAAGGCGGCCCTTCCCCTCCTCCTGCGCTCCCGGGGCGTGGTGGTCAACGTGGGGAGCCTGGCGGGCAAAAACCCCTTCAAGGGCGGGGCCGCCTACAATGCCAGCAAGTTTGGCCTCCTGGGCCTCATGGGGGCGGCCATGCTGGAGCTTAGGGAGGAGGGGGTACGGGTGGTGAACGTCCTCCCCGGCTCCGTGGACACGGGCTTCGCCGGGAACCCCGTGGGCCAGAGCTGGAAGCTTTCCCCTGAGGACGTGGCCCAGGCCATCCTCTTCGCCCTGGAGATGCCGGGAAGGGCTCTCGTCAGCGAGATAGAGATCCGGCCCACCCAGCCCCGGCCCGCCGAAGGGTAAGCTTAAGGGGTGAGCGTGCCCAAGCGCCTAGAGGAGGCCCTCTCCCTCTTCCGTGCCCTGCCCAGGGAGCTCAAGGCCCAAGTCCTCCTGGACTACGCCAAGAAGGTGCCCCCGCCCCCAGAGGGGGTGGAGCTGGAGCGGGTGCCGGAGTGCCAGACCCCCTTCTTCCTTAGGGCGGAGGTGTCCGAGGGAGGGGTGCGCCTTTATTTCGCCGTGCCCGACGAGGCCCCCACGGTGAAGGCCTTCGCCGGCCTCCTCAAGGAGGCGCTGGAGGGGGAGGCCCCGGAGGCGGTCCTGGCCGTCCCCCTGGGCTTCTACCGGGGGGCGGGGCTGGAGGAGGTTTTCACCCCCTTGAGGCTTCGGGGCCTCGAGGCCGCCCTCCAGAGGCTGCAGGACCAGGTCCGCAGGGCCCTCTGACGGGGCGCCGGCCCGCCTTTCTGGTCGGGGTCTGGGAGGTCCTGGAAGAGGGAGGATGGGCGCGATGCTCCCCGCTTTCCTTCTGGGCTACTTCTTGGGAAGCTTCCCCGTGGCCTACTGGTTCGGAGTCCTGAGGGGGAAGAACCTCCTCCTGGAGGGCTCAGGCAACCCCGGGGCCCTGAACGCCTTCCGGGTCCTGGGGCCGGTGCCCGGGCTCTTGGTCCTCCTCCTGGACCTCTTCAAGGGGGTTTTGGCCGTGGCCGCGGGGGAGGCCGTTTCCGGAAGCCCCCTCGGGGGGCTCGCGGGGGGCGTGGGGGCGGTGTGGGGGCATGCCTATTCCCCCTGGCTCCTCTTCCGGGGCGGGAAGGCCCTGGCGCCGGGGGCAGGGGTTCTCCTGGCCGTGGACCCCAGGCTCCTGCTCGTTGCCCTCCTCCTCTTCGCCCTTCTCTACGCCCTCTTCCGGAGGCCCTATCGGGCGGTCTTGGCCGTGGCCCTGGCCTTTCCCATCCTGGCCGCCCTGGTGGACCGCACCTTGGCCCACCTCCTCTTTGGCCTCGGGGTGGGGCTTCCTGTGACCCTCCGCCACCTAAGGGACTGGTACCGAGAGTAGCCTTAGGGTATGGGCTGGCACGGGGTCTTCCGCCGCTGGGTTTTGGCCCGGCACTACCGCTTCGCCCGAGAGGCCTTGGTCCCCTATTTCTTTGACGCCCTCACCGCCTATGCCCTGGAGCTCGCCCGCCTGGGCCTACCCCGGAGCAAGGAGGCCGTGGCCGCTCTGAGGGAGCTTCGTACCCTGCCCCTTCCCAGCTTCACCGGGGAGGCGGAGGATGTCTTCTTCTCCATCCAAGCCCAGCTCGCCGAGCACTGGGGGGAGGAAGTGGCCGGGGTGGTGCGCCGGGGGCTTTCCCGCAACGACCTGGACCTCACCGTCTTTCGGGCTTACCTCCGGGACCGGGTCCTGGCCCTCTTGGGCGACCTTCTCCGCCTAAGGCGGGAAGGCCTCCGCTTGGCCGGGCGCACCCAGGGCGTACCCGTGGTCCTCCACACCCACTACCGTCCCGCCCAGCCCTCTACCTTGGACCACTACCTCTTGGGCATAGAGGGCCTCCTCTCCCGGGACACGGAGCGGCTTTTCCAGGCCCTTTCCCACGTGAACCGCTCCCCCTTGGGGGCCAGCGCCCTGGCGGGAGCCCCCTACCCCCTGGACCGGCACCGCCTCTCCGCTCTTCTCGGCTTTGAGGCCCCCGTGGAGAACGCCTTGGACGCGGTGGCCTCGGGGGACTACGCCCTGGGGCTAGCCGCCGCCCTCCAGGCCCTGGGGGCCAGCCTCTCCCGGCTCCTCACCGATCTCCTCTTCTGGGCGGGCCGGGGAGCCTTCGTGGTGGGCGAGGGGCTTTCCCAGGGGTCCAGCTTCATGCCCCAAAAGCAAAACCCCGTGGTCCTGGAGCACGCCCGCATCTACGCGGGGCGGCTTATTGGGGGGCTGGACCCCTTGGCCTTTCTCAACCACAACACCCCCTTCACCGACCTCAACGACCACTCCACGGGGATTCTGGAGCCCCTGGGCGGGATGCTGGAAGCGGGGGAGGCGGCCCTAGAACTGACCCGGGCGGCCCTGGAGGAGGGGCGGTTCGTTCCCGAGCGCCTTTTGGAGGAGCTCTCCCCTGAGGTCCTGGCCTCCGAGGCCGTGGACCTCCTGGTCCGGAAGGGGGTGCCCCTCCCCGAGGCCTACCGCCGGGTCCGTGGGGCGCTTCCCGGCCTCCGGCCCGAGCTTCTCGGGGTGGATCGGGAGGAGCTTCTGGCCTGGGTGAGCCTCGAGGGCTTCTTCGCCCGGCGGGAGGTCTTAGGGGGTGTGGGGCCGAGGGCCCGGGCCGAGGCCCTCTCCCGGGCCAAGCGGCGCCTCAAGAAGGACACCGAGGCCCTGGCCGCCTTGCGGGCTAGGGTGCGCCTGGCCCGGCGCTGGTTGCAACGCCTCCAGCCGGAGGAGGTCCTGGAGGGGGGGCGGGTGGGGGGTGGGGGGCGCTAGGCATGTCCCTTCCGGGCGCCGGACCACCCCTCTCTGGGGGCGGCTCCCCGGGTCAACGGGCGCGGAAGTGGTCCACGGTGCGCCGGATCCCCTCTCGGAACCCTACCCGAGGCCGCCAGCCATGGGCCATCAGCCTCAGGGGGGAGAGGACGCTCCGTTCCAGGTCCCCGGGGCGCGGGGGGGCGGGGCGCACCTCGGGGGTCCTCCCCGCGGCCTCCGCCACGGCCTCTAGGACCTCCAAGGTGGTGTGCCCCTCCCCGGTGCCCACGTTGTAGACCCCTTCCAGACCCTTCAGGGCTAGGGCGTGGGCCTCAGCCACGTCCCCCACATAGATGTAGTCCCGCACGCACCCCTCGTCCCCCGGGGTCTTCCTGGCGTAGAGGGTCACGGGCTCGCCCTTCAGGACCCTCTCGGCGAAGATGGCCACCACCCCCGCCTCCCCGTGGGGGTCCTGCCTAGGCCCGTAGACGTTGCCGTAGCGGAGGGAGATCCACTTGAGGCCGTAGTTCTGCCCGTAGGCGGAGAGGTATCCCTCAAAGGCCGCCTTGCTGGCGGCGTAGGGGCTTTTGGGCCTTGGGGGCCAGGTTTCCTCGGCGGCCTCCCCTTCGGGCACCTCCCCGTAGATGGCCCCACCCGTGGAGGCGAAGAGGAGCTTCTCCACCCCGAACTTGCGGGAGGCCTCGAGGAGGTTCATCCCCCCCACTAGGTTCACGGCGAAGTCCAGAAGGGGGTCCTCCACGCTCACCTTCACCGAGGCCTGGGCCGCCTGGTGGGAGACGTGGGTGGGGCGGAACTCCCGGAAGACCCGTTCCACCCCCTCCTTGTCCCGGAGGTCCACCTCGTAGAAGGGTACCCCTTGGGGGACGTTTTCCCGCCTGCCCGTGGAGAGGTTGTCCAGGACCGCCACCTCGAGGCCCTCCGCCAAAAGGCCCTCCACGATGTGGCTCCCGATGAACCCCGCACCGCCAGTGACCAGTACGCGCATACCCACCTCCGGGCCAAAACCCGAGGGCAGTCTACCATGTGCTATTTATCGGCAAACGCAGTCGCAAAGGTCTAGCCCCTCGCCGCAAGACTCTGGATCTTTCTTAAGCTCTTCGCGGATGACGCGGAAGAAGTACTCCAGGGCATTCGGGTAGAGAAACCCCTAGCTTACTGGTAAGCCGGCAAGCCCAGGGCTTTTTGTCAACAGCCTAGCCTATCTTCACCTCGGGCTGGTTCCCAGGCCGCCACTTGATGGTGCAGCCGATGGCAGGGGCCTCCTTGAGGGGGGGGTCCTCCCCCTTGAGGAGGGCCTCTATGGCCGCCTCCAGGTCGTGGCTTTGCACCTGGTCGGGGAACTTGGGGTTGTCGTTGACCCGGCCGTGGTAGCGAAGGAGCCGCCTCTCGTCAAAGAGGAAGACCTCCGGGGTGCGGAGGGCCCGGTAGGCTTTGGCCACCTCCTGGGTTTCGTCCAAAAGATAGGGGAAGAAGATGCCATGCTCCTTGGCGAAGGCCACCATCCCCTCGGGGCTATCCTCGGGGTACTTCTCGTAGTCGTTGGGGTTGATGCCCACGAAGGCCACCTTTTCCCGGTACCTCTCCGCCAGGGCCACCAGCTCCCCGATGGACCCCTTCACGTAGGGGCAGTGGTTGCACATAAAGACCACGGCTAGGAGGGGCTCCTGGAACTGGGAGAGGCGGTACCGCCCACCCCGGGGGTCAGGGAGCTCGGCGTCGATAAGGGGGCTTTCTAGGGGGAGTTCAGGATACTGGAGCATGCTTCCAGTATAGAGGAGGCCCCTTCCCGGGACAACCGCCTGGTTACCCTTTGGTATCCTGCCCATATGCGTGGCCTATCCTGGCAGGAAGCCAGGGAAAGACTTCAGGAATACGGCCCCAACACCCTTCCGGAAAAGCCCCCCGAGCCCCTTTGGCGGAAGTTCCTCCGTCAGTTCCAAAGCCCCCTCATCTACATCCTCCTCCTCGCCTTGGTGGTGGACCTTGGCCTCTGGCTGGCCGAGGGGGCGGAAGAGGTCCCTCTGGAGTCCTTGGCCATCCTGGCCATCCTCCTCCTCAACGCTACCTTGGGGGCCTTTCAGGAAAAGCGCTCCGAGGAAGCCATAAAGCGCCTCAAGGCCCTGGCGGAGCCTTTCGTCTGGGTCCTTAGGGATGGGGAGTTCCGGCGGGTCCCTGCCCGGGAGGTCGTTCCCGGGGACGTGGTGCGCCTCGAGGCCGGGGATCGCGTCCCCGCCGATGGGGTCTTCCTAGAGGCCTCAGGGGTCCTTTTGGACGAGAGCGTCCTCACGGGGGAGAGCGTGCCCGTGGAAAAGGGCGCGGGGGAGGAGGCCTACGCCGGGACCCTTCTGGTGAGGGGCCGGGCCCTTTTGGAGGTGGCCCGCACCGGGCCTGGGAGCGCCATGGGCCGCATCGCTGGCCTTCTGGTGGGGATGGAGGAGGAAGAGACCCCTCTAGAGCGCCGCCTCAACGCCTTTGGCCACCGGGTGGCCCGCTTCGTCCTCCTCCTGGCCTTGGCCCTGGTCCTCCTGGGCTTTTGGGTGGAAGGGCCCTCCTTCAGGATGGTCCTCTTCGCCGTGGCCCTGGCGGTGGCCGCTGTCCCCGAGGGGCTTCCCGCCGTCCTCACCCTGACCCTGGCCCTGGGGGTGGAGCGCATGGCGGGGAGGAAGGCGGTGGTGCGCCGCCTGGCTGCGGTGGAGGCCCTGGGGAGCGTGACCCTCATCGCTACGGACAAGACGGGCACCCTCACGGAAAACCGCATGGGGGTCCAGGAGCTCCTGGCATGGGATCGGGAGCAGGCCCTCTTGGCCATGGCCCTCTGCAACGACGCTGACCTGGCCACGGGGGCCGGGGACCCGCTGGAGCTCGGCCTTCTCCGCTACGCCGCGCGTTATCTGGACGTGGAAAAGGCGCGACGGGAAAACCCCCGGCTTTCCGAGCGCCCCTTCGATAGCGCCTGGAAGTACATGCGGGTCACCACTCCCAGGGGAAGCTTCCTCAAGGGGGCGCCCGAGGCCCTCATCCCAAGGCTTTCCCTCCCCGAGGCGGAGAAGGCCAAGCTTTTGGAGGAGGCCGAGGGCCACGCCGCCCAAGGGTTTAGGGTCCTGGCCTTGGCCTTTGGGGAGGGGGAGAGGGAGGAGGGCCTGGCCTTCCTGGGCTTCGTCCTCCTCCTGGACCCCCCTCGTCCTGAGGTGCCCGAGGCCGTGCAGAAGGTTCTCGGGGCTGGGGTGCGGGTGGTCATGGTCACCGGGGACCACCCGGCCACCGCCCTGGCCATCGCCCGCAGGGTGGGGATTCCCGCCGAGGTGGTGGCCACAGGGGAGGAGATCGGGGAGCTTTCGGATGAGGAGCTTCTGGAGGTGGACGTCTTCGCCCGGGTCCGGCCCGAGGATAAGCTGCGCATTGTGGAGGCCTTCCAAAGGGCCGGAGAGGTGGTGGCCATGACCGGGGACGGCGTCAACGACGCTCCGGCCCTGAAGCGGGCGGACGTGGGCGTGGCCATGGGGCAGAGGGGTTCGGACGTGAGCCGGGAGGTGGCAGACCTGGTCCTCCTGGACGACAACTTCGCCGCCATCGTGGCCGCCATTGAGGAGGGGCGGAACATCTACGAGAACATCCAGAAGTTCATCCGCTTCGTCTTCTCCACCAACGTGTCCCTCGTCCTGGTGATCGCCCTGGGGATGGTGCTGGCGGTCTTGGCGGGTCTGCGGGACGCCCTCGGCCACCTCCTCCTTCCCCTCACCGCGCTGCAGGTCCTTTGGATCAACTTCGTGACCGATGGTCCCCCTGCCCTGGCCTTGGGGCTGGACCGGAACCCTGGGGTTTTGTCCCGCCCCCCAAGGCCCAAGGATAGCCCCCTGCTGGACGGCCCCTCCGTGCACTTCATCCTCCTGACAGGTTCCCTGAAGGCGGGCATGACCCTGGCCATGTTGCTCGCCCTGCCCCTCTGGTTGGGTATTGAGGCCATGCAGAGCGCCGTTTTCCACTTCATGGCCATAGGCCAGGTGTTCTTCGCCTACCCTGCCCGGCGCACCCACATCACGCCCCTTCCCAACCCCTACCTGAACGCCGTCATTGCCTTAGAGATCCTCCTGCAGCTTCTTGTGGGTACCCTGGCCCCCGGCCTTCTTCAGGTGGTCCCCATCCCCCCTTGGGTCTGGCTCCTGATCCTGGGGGCAGCCTTCCTGGCCTGGGGTATGGCGGAGGGGGTGTACCGGGTAGTATGGCGGAAGGAGGGGAGGTGAAGGTTGAAGTCCTCCCGTTGGGCCTGGCGGTTAGCGTTTTCCTTAGGATCAACCCGGAAGGGGTGGCTCGGCTTAGGGTGGAAAGGCGAATGGGGAGCGTCTTGGCGGTAGGCGAAGCGGGGAGGACCGCGGGTTTCGTCACCTGCCTTGAGCTTTTGGAGGGTCTCCCGGAGCATAGATGACCTGGCTTTTCTTCCTCCTCGTGGCCCTGGTGGTGGTGACCTCTGGACGGGCGGTGGCCTACTACGGCGACGTACTGGCCGAGAAGACCGGCCTGGGGCGCAGCGTAATAGGCCTGGTCCTGGTGGCGGCCACCACTAGCCTTCCTGAGCTTTTCAGCAGCACCAGCTCCCTCTTGCAAGACCTGCCCGAGATCGCCGTAGGCAACATCCTGGGGGCCAATATGGTCAACTTCCTCCTGCTGGTCTTTCTGGATGCATTCCACCCCTATCCCGTTACCGCCCGGGCAAGCCAGAAGCATGCTCTGGCCTTGGGCCTGGTCCTTCTCCTCCTGGCGACGGTGGGGCTCGGCCTTTTGAGGGAGGTGGGGCTAGGGCGGGTGGGCCTTGCGGCCTCGGCCCTAGTTCCGCTCTATGGATTTGCCCTTTGGCTTTCCTTCCGCTACGCTCGGCGCTTTCCCCAGGAGGAGGCCTTGGAAAGGGAAGCCTACGCCCATGTGCCCCTGCGTCTGGCCATGGTGCGCTACGGGGCAGGGGCCTTGGTGTTGGTTGCGGCTGCCGTGGTCCTTCCCGTATTGGCCAACCGCCTGGCCCAGGAGACGGGTCTAGGGGGTGGCTGGGTGGGCACTTTTCTGGTGGGTCTCATCACCACGCTACCCGAGGCCAGTGTGGTGGTGGCTGCGGCTCGGCTTGGAGCCGTGGACCTGGCCATGGGCAACGCCGTAGGGAGCGTCCTCTTCAACACCTTTCTCCTGGGCGTGGGAGACCTGGTCTACCCCAAGCCCCTCCTAGGGGTGGTTGCGGAGGGCCACGCGGCCACGGTCTTGATCCTTCAGGGCATGGTCGGAGTGGTGCTGATGGGCCTCATGTACCGGAGCTTAAGGAAGCTCTGGGTGCTCTCTTACGACAACTGGGGGGTGCTCCTCCTTTACCTCCTGGCCATGGCCTATGGGCTCGCCTTGCGATGAGGCACCGGGAGGAGGGGCTTGGGGCTTCTCCGGGCCACCATCTGGGCCCTGCTTCCCGGTGGGAGCCGGTCCGGCCCCGTGCACCCGTGGGTGCCCATGACCACCCGGCCGCGCTTCCCCGCCTTCTCCGGGGTCACCTCCGCCGCCCGCCCCTCGAGGAGGCGGACCGCAGAGGGCACCCCCAGCTCCTCCGCCAGGCAGGCGGCCCGGCCCAGGGCGGGCAGGCCTTCCCAGCGCAGGTCCTCCAGGAGCTCCCGGTAATAGGGAAGGGTCTTGGGGCGTAGGAGGAGCCTGGGCCCCAAGGGCGCCAGGGCGTGGAGGAAGGCCGCCCTTGCCTAGCCTCAGGCCCCCCTCCACCCCCGCCTCACCGGCCTCGCTGCCGCCCGTGGGCGGGAAGGGGCTCTTGTGCGCGCCTCACCCCTCGATGACCACCGGCAGGATCACGGGGTCGCGGCCCGTAGCCTTTTTCAAGAACTTCTTCACCGGGTAGTAGATGTCGTCCCGGATGCGCTCCAGGGGCTTCTTTTCCCGGACTCCGGCGGTGAGGGTCTCGAGGGCCATCCGCCGCACCTCCCCTAAAAGCCTCTCCCCCGCCTTCACGAACCCTCGGGAGACCACCTCCACCACGGGTTCCCGCCCCGCCAGGGCGGCGATCACCACCAGGCCCTCCTCGGCCATGTGCTGGCGGTCGGCCAGGATCTCCTCGGTGATATCCCCCACCCCCAGGCCGTCCACGTAGAGGGCCCCGTGGGGGACCGAGCCCGCCTTCTCAAAGCTCGTGGGGGTGAGGCGGTAAATGGCCCCGTTCTCCCCGATCAGGGTCTTCTCCGGGGGGCGGCTCATGCCCTCGGCCAGCCACTTGAGGTTGGTCTGGTGGCGCACCTCCCCGTGCCAAGGGAGGAAAAACTTGGGCGTGGTGAGGTTCAGGATCAGCTTCAGCTCCTCCTGGGAGGCGTGGCCCGAGGCGTGGACCTTGTACGTGGGAGGGTAGAGGACGTAGGCCCCTAGGGCGTAGAGGCGGTTGATGACCCGGTTCACCGCCTCCTCGTTGCCGGGGATGGGGCTAGAGGAGAGGATCACCGTGTCCCCCGGCTTGATGGCCATCTTGGCGTGCCCCTCAAAGGCCAGGCGGTGGAGGACGGACATGGGCTGGCCCTGGCTTCCCGTGGCCAGGATGAGGACCTGGTGGTCGGGGAGGTCCGCCACCTCCTCGAGGGCGTAGAGGCGGTCCTTCACCTTGAGGTAGCCCAGCTCCATGGCGATGCGGCTGAACTTCACCATGCTCCGCCCCTCCATGGCCACCTTGCGTCCGTACTTCTCCGCAATCCAGATTACCGCCTGGATGCGGTGGATGTGGCTGGCGAAGGTGGTCACGAAGACCCGCCCGGGAGCCCGGCCGATCGCCTGGTCCAGCTCCTTGGCGATCTCCATCTCGCTTGGGGTGTAGCCGGGGCGCTCGGCGTTGGTGGCGTCGGCGATGAGGAGGAGGACCCCCTCGGCTCCTGCCTGGGCCACCTTGGCCAGATGGGAGACCTTCCCGTCAATGGGGGTGGCGTCCAGCTTGAAGTCCCCGGTGTGGACGATGGTGCCCACGGGGGTGCGGATCAAAAGCCCCGAGTTGTCGGGGATGGAGTGGGTCATGCGGAAGAGGTCCAGGGTGAAGTACCGGCCCACCCCGATTCGGTCGTCGGGGGAAACCTCCTTGAGGTTGAAGCTTCCTGGCCGGAGGCCGAACTCCTCCAGCTTCCCCTTTAAAAGGCCCAGGGTGAGCCGGGCCCCGTAGATGGGCACCGGGCTTTCCTTGCCGTAGACCATGGGTAGGATGAAGGGAAGCCCCCCGATGTGGTCCTCGTGGCCGTGGGTCAGCACCCAGGCCTTGATGCGGTGGCGGTTCTCTATGAGGAAGTCCACCCGGGGGATGAGGAGATCCACCCCCGGCATCCCCTCGTCGGGAAAAGCCAGGCCCCCATCCAGGACGAAGATCTCGTCCCGGTAGCGGAAGGCGGTGATGTTCTTGCCGATCTCCCCCATCCCCCCTAGGGGGATGATCTCCACCGGGTCCTGGCCCGGTGGGGAAGGTCCGTCCTGCGGCCGCCTGCGCCGCCTCCTTCTCGGTTTCCGTTCCTGGTTTTCCATAGGCCTCCTTTTCCCCGGACGGGCCGGGATAGCGGATTACCCCCGAGGGTCAGCGCCGCCTCGGGGGGATCTTGCCTTCCAGCTCGGGGCGGATGAGGTCAATCTTGCCCTTATCGTCAATGCGGTAGACCTTGACCTTGATCACGTCCCCCACCTTGAGGTGGTCCTCCACCCGCTCCACCCGGCCCGGGGCCACCTGGCTGATGTGGAGGAGGCCCTCGGTGCCGGGGAAGAGGCTGACGAAGGCTCCGAAGGGGGCGATCCGGGTGACGGTGCCCTCGTAGACCTCGCCCACCTTGGCCTCGCGGGTGAGCTCCTCTATGCGGGCCTTGGCCTTCTCCGCCGCCTCCGAGTCGCTGGAGTAGATGCGGATGGTCCCGTCCTCCTCGATGTCCACCTCCACGCCCAACTCCTCTAGGGCTCGGACGTTCTTGCCCCCGGGGCCGATGACCAGGCCGATCTTCTCCACGGGCACCTTGAGGGAGAGGATCCGGGGGGCGAAGGGCTTGAGGCTCGGGCGGGAGGCGGGGAGGACGCTTTCCATGAGGTCCAGGATCCTGAGCCGGGCCTCCCGGGCCTGGAGGAGGGCCTCCTTCAGGACCTCCCGGGGGAGGCCCCCCACCTTGTTGTCCATCTGCAGGGCGGTGACCCCCCTACGGGTTCCCGCCACCTTGAAGTCCATGTCCCCGAGGGCGTCCTCGAGGCCCAAGATGTCGGTTAGGATCACCGCCTTCTCGTTCTCCCAGACCAGGCCCATGGCCACCCCCGCCACCGGGGCCCTCACGGGCACCCCAGCGTCCATGAGGGCCAGGCTCCCGGCGCAGACCGTGGCCATGGAGCTAGAGCCGTTGGACTCCAATACGTCCCCCACCACCCGGATGGTGTAGGGGAAGGCTTCCTGGGGGGGGAGGACCGCCTTCAGGGCCCGCTTGGCCAGGTTGCCGTGGCCCACCTCCCGGCGGGACACCCCGCGGAGGCGCCGGACCTCCCCGGTGGAAAAGGGGGGGAAGTTGTAGTGGACGAGGAAGGGGTCGGTCTCGTCGATGCCCAGGTCGTCGAGGATCTGCTCGTCGCGGCCCGTGCCCAGGGTCACGGTGCCCAGGACCTGGGTCTCTCCCCGGGTGAAGAGGGCGGAGCCGTGGGCCCGGGGGAGGACGTCCGCCTCAATCCAGATGGGCCTCAGGTCCCTGGGCCCCCGTCCATCCGCCCGCCTGCCCTCCTCCAAGACGAGCCGCCTGAGCTCCCGCCGCACCACCTCCCCGAAGGCGCCCTCGTAAAGGCGCTTTTTGCCCTCGTCCGGGGTGCCGTCCTCCCGCCTGGGCAGGGCCTCGAGGATGAGGCTTTCGGCGAAGGCCGAAAGGGCCCGGCTCCTCTCCCCCTTGCTGGCGGTCTGGAGCACCCCGGAGAGGCCCCTTTCCAGGGCCAGGCGGTAGAAGGCCTCCCTCTCCTCCTCGGGGAGGGTTTCGGGTGGCGTCCAGGCCATCTTGGGCTTGCCTAGATCCCGGGTCATCCGTTCCTGAAGCTCCAGGATGGGCCCCATCTCCCGGTGGGCGAACTCCAGGGCCTGGACCAAAAGCTCCTCCTCCACCTCCTGGGCGCCGGCCTCCACCATGAGGATGGCCTCCCGGCTCCCCGCCACCACCAGGTCCAAGGCGCTCTCCTCCAGCTCCTGCAGGGTGGGGTTGAGGAGGAACTGTCCCCCGATGAGGCCCACCCGCACACAGGCCACGGGCCCTTCCCAGGGGATATCGGAGAGCATGAGGGCGGCGCTGGCCCCGATGGGCCCCAGGATATCCGGGGGGTTCTTCTGGTCGGCGGAGAGCACGGTGAGAATGACCTGCACCTCGTGCCGGAAGCCCTTGGGGAAGAGGGGGCGGATGGGCCGGTCGGTCATGCGGGCGGAGAGGATGGCCTTCTCCCCGGGGCGGCCCTCCCGGCGCATGAAGCTCCCCGGGATCTTGCCCACGGCGTAGTGCCTTTCCTCAAACTCCACCGTGAGGGGGAGGAAGTCCGCCTCTATGGGCTCTTCCGAGGCTTGGGCCGTAGCGAGGACGAGGGTGTCCCCGTAGCGGACCAGGACGGAGCCCGAGGCCTGCTTGGCGTACTTGCCCGTCTCCAGGATGAGCCTCCTTCCGGCGACTTCCGTTTCGTACCGATGGCCTTCTGGAGTGTTGGGTGTGGCTTCTGGCATGGCGTTCCTCAAGGGAAAGGCGGAGCCCTAAGGCCCCGCCCCCGACCTAAGCTTTAGTTTACTTCCTCAGCCCCAGTTTCTCAACCAGGGCCCTATACCGCTCGGGGTCCTCCCGTTCCAGGTAGCGGAGAAGCCTCCGCCTCTGCCCCACCAGCATGAGGAGGCCCCGGTGGGAGTGGTGGTCGTGCTTGTGCGCCTTGAGGTGCTCGGAGAGGCGGTTGATCCTCAGGGTGAGGAGGGCCACCTGCACCTCCGTGCTCCCGGTGTCCCCCGGGAAGCGGGCGAACTCCTCTATGACCTTCTGCTTCTCTTCCTTGGTGATGGGCATGTTTCCCTCCGTCAGGGGGGAAGGCGCTAACGCCCCTTCCTCCTCAGAGGCCCTTTGGGGCCTTCCTAAGGATAGGGGGGCTGGCCCTTCCCGTCAACCAGGAAGAGGAGGAGGGCCAGGAGGGCTAGCCCCGCCCCCGCCAAAAAGGCCACCTGGGCCCCGAAGGCCTGCCACAGGAGGCCAAAGAGGAGGCTCGCAGGCAGGAGGAGGAGGCCCATGAGGGTGTGGTAAAGGCCGATGGCGCTGGCCTTTTCCTCCGCCGGGGCCAGGGTGGCCAGGTAGGCCCGGCTTGTGCCCTCAAAGGCGGCGGAATGAAGGGCATAAATGAGGAGGAAGGCCACGCCCATGGCGGCCGAGGCGCTCACGGCAAAGCCCAGGTAGGCCAGGGCGTGGAGGCCAAACCCCAGGGCCACCACCCGCCTCAGGCCTACCCGGTCCGCCAGGCTGCCCAAGGGGTAGGCCAGGAGGGCGTAGGCCAGGTTGTAGAGGGTGTAGGCCAAAGCCACCTGGCCTTCCGTTAGGCCCAGGTCCTTTAGGCGGAGGAGGAGGAAGGCGTTGGAGGAGAGGGCCAGGGTGAAGACCCCGGAGACCAGGAGGAAGCGGCGGTAGCCCCGGCCCATGCGGGAAAGGCGCAAGGGGGGTAGGGGCCTGGGGGCCCGGGGCGCCTCTTTGAGAAACAGGAGCATGAACGCCGCCAGCAGGGCGGGGAGGGCGGAGAGCCAGAAGACCCCCCGCGTGCCCACAAGGGGCAAAAGCAGAAAGGCCAGAAAGGGCCCCAGGGTGGCCCCCAGGGTGTCCAGGCCCCGGTGGAGGCCGTAGGCCCGGCCCAAGGCCTCTTGGGGCACGCTCTCGGCGATGAGGGCGTCCCGGGGGGCGGTCCTGAGGCCCTTCCCCGTGCGGTCCAAGAAGCGGTAGAAGAGGACGTGCCAAGGGCTTTGCGCCAGGGCCAGGATGGGGCGGAAGAGGGCGGGGAGGCCGTAGCCCAGGAGGAGAAAGGGCCGCCTCCTGCCCGTGCGGTCGGAGAGCCTCCCCCCCACCACCTTGAAGAGGCTGGCCGTGGCCTCGGCCACGCCCTCCACCAGGCCGATGGCCGTGGGGGTGGCCCCAAGCCCCGCCAGAAAGAGGGGGAGGAGGGGGTAGACCATCTCGCCCGCCACGTCCATGAGGAAGCTGACGAGGCCCAAGAGGTAGACAAGAGGGGGAAGCCTCACGGGCGGTGCCTAAGGAGGAGCCCGAGGAGGAAGGGCTCGGGCAGGACCATGAGGAGGGAAAGGGGGTCCAAAGGCGCGGGGGAGAGGAGGGCCAGGCCTAAGGGGGTGGGGAAGGGGAGGGGGAGGGTGCGGGTGAGGAGGAAAAGGAGAAGAAGGGTGAGGGAAAGCCCCACCCCTAGGCGCCAGACCAGGGGGGTGAAGGGAGGGTCCTGGTCGGGGTACATGAAGCGGAGGATCAGAAGGCCCAGGGCGTAGGTGACCTTGAGGGCCAAGAGGACCAGGAAGAGCTGGCCGTAGAGGTAGTACTCCGAGACCAGGCCGTAGCGCACGGCCTCGGCCTCCGAGACCCCCAGGGCACTCCCGCAAAGGCCTTCCCCTAGGACGTCGGCGAACCCCAGACCCAGGAACTGGAGGAAGAAGGGCAGGAGGGAAAGGCCCGCGATCCAGGGCAGATCTCGGCCGGGGATGAAGCCCACGGGCCCAGTCTCCCCCATCCCAGAAGAAACCTCAAGGGCCAGGTGTCCCTGGCCCTCGAGGCCCTTGCCCCGCTACCAGAGCCGCCACCCGGGCACGGGGTTTTGGTTGGCGAAGAGCTGCACCAAGGTGGGCCCGTAGGCTAGGGCTACCAACAAGACCGCCAGGGCGAACCAGAACCAAATGCGTTCCAGAAGCCGCATGCCGGGGCTATCCCCTCCGTCGGAGAGGGCCTCGGCGAAGGGGACCTCCGCCGCTGCCACCTCCATGCGGCGTTCCCTCTGCAGCAAGAGGGCGAAGAAGGCGTAGAAGAAGAGGACGATGGCCAGGAGGAGGATGATCCCCGAGATGGCGTTGAAGACCATGGGCACCGCCGTATGGGCGTAAGCCTCTGGGGTCTGGGCGATATAGGCCCGCCGGGGCACGTTGAGGAGGCCCTGCCAGTGCAGCCCCACCGCCATGATCATCATGCCCACGAACCACAGCCAGACCCCCGCAAGCCCCACCTTGCGGATGCCCTCGGTGAGGGGCTTGCCCGTGAGCTGGGGCACCAGCCAGAAGACCGCCCCCATCATGGTCATGGTCACCAGGGTGCCCACCTGCAGGTGGAAGTGGCCCGGGACCCAGGCGGTGTTGTGGACCACGTAGTTCAGGGTGTAGCTGGCGTTCACGATGCCCCCCGCTCCCCCGGGGATGAAGGCGATGAGGCCCAGCACCGGGGCGGCGAAGGCGGGGTTGTCCCAGGGCAAGGTGCGGATCCATCCCAGAAGGCCCTTGCCTCCGCGGGCCCTCCCTCCGAGCTCCAGGCTGGCGGCCACCGTGAAGGCGGTGATCAGGCTGGGGACGGCCACGAAGAGGGTGAGGACGGCGTGCACGAACTTCCAAGTGGGGGCAATCCCAGGATCGGCGTACTGGTGGTGGAAGCCCACGGGGACGGAGAAGAGGAGGAAGAGGAGGAAGACCACCCGGGCTAGGGGGTCGGAGATGAGCTTCCCCCCCGCCAGCTTGGGCAGGACCAGGTAGAGGATGGCGTAGGCGGGGAGGAGCCAGAAGTAGACGATGGGGTGGGCCGTGTACCAGAAGAGGGTCCGGGCCAGGAGGGGGTCCACCCCTTGGATAAGGCCCAAGGACCAGGGGATGAGGAAGAAGAGGCTTTCCACCACCAGCCCCAAGGAGGCCAGGAGCCACATGAGCCAAAAGGTCACCGCCATGTAGGTGGCCAGGGGGGTGATGCGCTCGGGGTAGCGCCTCTTGAACCGCAGCCACATGCCGATAACCGAAAGCCCCACCACCAGGCTGGCGGCCACGAAGACCGTGGCCCCCACGTAGAAGGCCCAGTGGCCCTTAAGGGGGGGGTAGAAGGTGTAGAGGACGGTGGCCTCGTTGGCCAGGAGGGGCAAGGCTGCGGTCAAGAGGCCCAGGAAGGCCATCCACCAGGCCACCCAGCCCCAGGTGAGGTTGGGCTGGACCCCGTAGGCCCTGAGCTCCCGGGCGGGGAGGTAGAGCATCACCGCCATGGCCAGGAGCTGGGTGAAGACGATGGCGTTCAGGACGCCGTGGAGGGTGAGGCCCTGATAGTAGGACTGGACGAAGGGCAGGAGGCGCTTTAGGAGGGGATAGGCGTCCACGTTCCCGTAGTTCAGGGCCTGGAAGGGGCCGAAGAGGCTGCCGACCAAGAGGGCCACGAAGCCCAGGACCAGGTAGTAAAGGGTGAGCTTCTTCTCGGGGTTTTCGGCGTAGACTTGGGGAAAAGCTTTCACCGCCATCTTACTCCTCCACCACGACCCTGCCAAACATCAGGTGGTGCCCAACGCCGCAGTACTGGTTGCAGATGATCCGGTACTCCCCTGCCTGCTGGAAGGTGTACCGCACGGTGGTCACCTCCCCGGGCAGGACCTCCACGTTGACGTTGGTCCCCTCGATGTGGAAGCCGTGGAGCACATCGGGGCTGGTGACCCGGAAGACGATCTCCGCCCCCCTGGGGACCACGATGGGGTTGGGCTGGTACCCGTAGGAGAAGGCCAGCACGTGAACGGTGTACTGGTTGGGCCCTGTCTGGATGACGGCCTGTTCGGGGTCAGCCCAGGGGCCCTCGAGGCGGACCGTGGTGGGGTCTACCCGCTCCAGCTCGCCTACGGGGATCACCCCCCGAAGGCCGTGGTTGGCCAAGGTGAAGGCGATGATGGCCGTGAAGAGGAGGACGGTAAAGACGGAGAAGGCGATCCACTTCTTCTCGTACTCCAAGATGGCCTTCTTGAGCTGGGCTTCCCGCTCGGACATGGCTACCCCCTGGCCAGGAAAACGGCCAATACCCCGAACCAGAAGACGAAGATCACGACCGCTAGGATGGCTACCACAGCTAAAGCGCCTACCGGTTTTTCCTGCATACCCTTCCTCCCTTACGGCAGGTTGCCGTACACGTAGCCCATGGTAGCGAAAGATCTGCCGTAGAGAAAAGTACATTTGTCCCCGCTGTATACGGGGGTAGGGTATGACATTTGTCCCTATACCAAACTATACTGAAGCGAACGGAGCCCCAGGGCCCCCACCCTTTGGCCCCAGCCTAGCATCCGCACGGAAACTCTGGGGCACTCGGCCACCTAGGTGGTGCTTCCCACCCGGGCCAACACCAGCCGGCTCACTTCCTTCAGGGTCTCAACCACCCCTTGGCCTTCGGTGGCCACCGCCTCAAATACCGGGAACCGGCCTTCGGGGTCCACCACGGCCCGCACCATCTCCACGGGAAGGGCATCGGGAAGGTCCCGCTTGTTCACCTGGAGCACCACGGGGAGGTCCTCCACCTTGAGGCCGTACTCCGCCAGGTTCTCCCGCATGTTGCGCATGCTCTCCGCATTGGCCCTGAGGCGGTTGGGGGCCGAGTCCGCCACGAAGACGATCCCGTCCACGCCCCTCAGGATCAGCTTGCGGCTAGCGTTGTAGAACACCTGCCCGGGGACGGTGTAGAGGTGAAAGCGGGTCTTGAAGCCCTTGACCTCCCCCAGGTCCAGGGGTAGGAAGTCAAAGAAGAGGGTGCGCTCGTCCTCCGTGGCCAGGGAGATCATCTCCCCTTTGCGCCCCTCGGGGATCTTTCCGTAGATCCACTTCAGGTTGGTGGTCTTCCCCGAGAGCCCGGGGCCGTAGTAGACGATCTTGAAGTTGATCTCACGGTTGGCGAAGTTGATGGTGCTCATGTTAGTTGCCGAAGAGCTGGTCCAAAAGGGCCTTGGCCCCTTCGCGGTACTCGGTGTCCAGGTTGGGCCTAGAAGGCTTGGCTAGGGCCTCCTCAGCGATCCTAGCCAGCCCCTCCGCCGCCCGCTTCCCGTAAAGCTTGACCTTGCCCAAGGGGGCGCTCTGGTCAAAGACCAGGACCAGAAGGGCGTGCTCCCCGGCTTCGTCCACGTAGAGGCCCACGCGCTCCCCCTGGTGGACCAGCTCCTGGAAGCTGGTTTCTCCTAGGAGCTTGGCCAGGGCTTGGGTGGCGGCGGCGTTTCCCGCCACCAGGGTGGCCAGGGAGTCCAAAGGCGGGGGCTTGGGGGCCCAGAGGGCTTCCTTGTGGGCCAGGACAAAGCCCTTGCGGTCGGTGAGGAGGGCGTAGCGGGCCCCGGTTTCCCGGAGGGTGTCCTCGAGGAGGCCCAAGGCCCGCTCGTAAAGGGCCCCGTAGAGGACCAAGGAGGGTTCCACCATGGTACACTCAGTCTACCATGAGTCCCTTTTTGCAGCAGGCCAAGGCCCTCCTGGCGGAGCTGGTGGCCCTTCCCACCGTGAGCGCCGAGGGCAAAGCCCTTAGGGAGGGAGCGGCGAAGGTGGCTGAGATCTTGGAAGGTCTAGGGCTTTCTGCCGCCCTGCACGAGGGGTACGGCCCCCCCGTGGTCTACGCCGAGGGCGGGGTGGGGGAGAGGACCCTTCTTTTCTACAACCACTACGATGTCCAGCCCCCAGATCCCCTGGACCTCTGGGAGACGGACCCCTTCACCCTGGTGGAGCGGGAGGGGGCCTGGTACGGGCGGGGCACCCACGACGACAAGGGGGAGTTTTTGGCCCGGGTGGTGGCCCTGAGGCTTTTCAAGGAAAAACACGGCTTCCTACCCCGGGTCAAGTTCGTGGTGGAGGGAGAGGAGGAGGTGGGAAGCCCCCACCTCGAGGCCTACGTAGCGGACAAAAAGGACCTCCTGAGGGCCGAGGCCGTGGTCTGGGAGTCAGGGGGTGTGGACGCCAAGGGCAGGCCCTACCTCTACGCGGGCCTCAAGGGCATCGTGGCCTTGGAGCTCAGGGTGCGCACGGCGGCCTTTGACCTCCACTCCTCCTACGGGGCGGTGGTGGAAAACCCCATCTACCGCCTCAGCAAGGCCATTTCCTCCTTGCGGGACGAGGAGGGGCGGGTCCTGATCCCTGGCTTCTACGACCGGGTCCGTCCCCTCACCCCCTTAGAGCTGGAGGCCCTTTCGGCTATCCCCAACGAGGCCGAGGAGCTAAAGGCCACCTTTGGGGTGCGGGACTTCCTGGGCGGGGCCAGGGACCTGGAGTTCCACCAGCGCCTTTTTGCCGAGCCCTGCCTGAACGTCAACGGCTTCCACTCGGGCTACGGGGGGCCCGGCACCAAGACCGTCCTCCCCGCCGAGGCCATGGCCAAGCTAGACTTCCGCCTGGTGCCCGACCAGGACCCAGAGGAGATCCCCGGGCTCCTCAGGGGCCACCTCGAGGCCCAGGGCATCCACGACGTGGAGGTGGTGGTCCTGGAGAGGGGGGAGCGTCCGGCCCGCTCGGACCTGGCCCACCCCTTCGTTCGCCTGGTCAAGGAGGCCCTGGAGGAGACCTTTGGGGAAAAGGCGGTCCTCTACCCCAACATGCCGGGCTCCGGGCCCATGCACCCCTTCCTCCACCACCTGAAGGCCCCCGCCGTGGGCCTGGGGGTGGGCTACCCCGGGAACCGGGTCCATAGCCCCAACGAGCACCTCCGCATCCGGGACTTTGAGCGGGGCACCCTGGCCCTCCTCCGCCTCTTGGAGCGCTTCTTCGGGGTTTAGGGTATCCTCTTGGGGTATGCGCCTCCCCTTCGGTGAGCGCGACACCCCTTACGAGGTGGCCCGGGTGGTGGTCCTGCCCGTGCCCTACGACCTTTCCCTCTCCTTCCTGCCCGGGGCAAGGCGGGGGCCGGAGGCCATCCTCCTGGCTAGCCGGGAGCTAGAGCCCTTCCTCCTGGAGCTTTCCGTAGCCCCCGAGGAGGTGGGGATCCACGCGGCGGAGCCCGTGCCCTTCGTGGCGGGAAGCGCCGAAGAGAGCCACCGCCTGATCCGGGAGGCGGCCCTCGGCCACCTAAGGGCGGGCAAGTTCCTGGTGGCCCTGGGGGGGGACCACTCCATCGTCCACCCCTTGGTCCTGGCCCACCGGGAGGCCTTGGGGGAGTTCTCCATCCTCCACATCGACGCCCACGCCGACCTCTACCCAGAGTGGCAGGGCTCCATTTACTCCCACGCCTCCTCCTCCCACCGTCTCCTCACGGAGGGGTTTCCCCTGGTGCAGGTGGGGGTTCGGGCCATGGACCGGGACGCCCTGGCCCTGGCCCGGGAGAGGGGCGTGGCCCTCTTTCCCGCCCATCGGATCCACCGGGAGGGGCTTCCCCTGGAGGAGATCCTTTCCGCTTTGGGGAGGAGGGTCTACATCTCCTTTGACTACGACGCCCTGGACCCCTCCCTCATGCCCAGCGTGGGCACCCCGCTTCCCGGGGGGCTCTCCTACCGCCAGGCGGTGGATCTCCTCGAGGCCGTCTTTGGGGAGAAGGAGGTGGTGGGAATGGACTTCGTGGAGCTTTCCCCGACCGGCCAGTTCCACGCGGAGATGACCGCCGCCCAGCTGGTCTACCACGCCATCGGCCTCAAGGGGCTTCAGGCGGGCTGGCTTGCGCCTCCCTAGCCCACATTCCCCCTCCCGTTGGGGGCCGCGGGCTTATGGCGTGTCCCGGCTTGGGGTTTTCTAGGCCTTTCTTTCCCTCTGGGCCTGGCCCCAGGCCCTCGCCCTCCCCCACCCGGCCCTAAGGGGAGGGGTCCGGGTGGAGCGGGTCCTGGAGGAAGGCGTCCGCTTCACCCGGGTCCAGTTCTCCCACCTTTCCGATGGCCTCCGGGCCTAGGGCCTGGCCAACCTCCCTGGGGGCCGAGGCCCTTTGGGGGTCCTCTACGGGGTTTTTGGTCCTCCACCCCAACCAGGGCCACCCCCCTTCGGAAGGCCTTCCCGCCCGGGCCTCCCCTTCCCGGATCGCCCCCCTCGGCCACCCCTTGCTAAAGGGTGAAGCCCCTGGGCAACCCCGCAGGGGGCTTCGCCTACCCGGGAGGCGCCCCTTGCAGGGGGAGCTGGACGGGCTCTTGCGGCAGAGGGCCCTGGCTTTTTTGCGCCCCATGTTGCGCTAGACTGACGCTGTGCGAGCCTTTTTGGAGAACCTTCCGGCCCTCTTCCTCTCCCTGGCCTTCGGTGCGGCCCTTTTCGGGATTCTAGCCCGGCTCGTCGGGGCCAAGCGGACCTGGCCCTTTTTTCTCCTGGCCTTGCTCCTCCTCCTCCTCGCCCTCTTCCTCCAGCTAGAATAGCCCTCTGTGGCCAGGCACGTGGTTTCCGTTTCCCTTGGCAGCCGCCACCGCGACTCCGTGGCCGAGGTGGAGCTTCTGGGGGAGAAGGTGGTCCTGGAGCGGCGGGGTACGGACGGAGACTTCCAGGAGGCCATCTGCCTTATTCGCCAGCTGGACGGCAAGGTGGATGCCATTGGCCTTGGGGGGATTGACCTCTACCTGGTGGCGGGGAAAAGGCGCTACGTCATCCAGGATGCCAGGAGGCTGAAAGAGGCCGCCAAGAAGACCCCGGTGGTGGATGGCTCCGGCCTGAAGCACACCCTGGAGCGCAGGGCTGTGTACGAACTCTCCTCCCTCTTTGACTGGAAAAAGACCAAGGTGCTTCTCCCTTCTGCCGTGGACCGCTTCGGGATGGCGGAGGCCTTGGACAGGGTGGGGGCCAAGGTGCTTTACGGCGACTTCATTTTCGCCCTGGGGCTTCCCATCCCCCTTTACCGGCTTTCCTTTCTGCAGAAGCTAGCCCACCTCCTCCTCCCCCTCTTGACCCGGCTTCCCTTTGGCCTCCTCTATCCCACCGGGGAGAGGCAGGAGAAGCAGCTGGTGGACTGGCGGAGCCGCTACTACCGCTGGGCGGACCTGGTGGCGGGGGACTGGCACTACCTCAAGCGCCACATGCCGGAGGATATGCGGGGCAAGGATGTCCTCACCAACACCATCACCAAGGAAGACGTGGCCTTCTTGAGGGCCCGGGGGGTCAGGTACCTCATCACCACCGCCCCTAGGCTTGGGGGAAGGGGCTTTGGCACCAACGTGATGGAGGCCCTCCTCGTGGCCCTAGCGGGGCGGGAACTTGGGGAAGGGGACTACCTTCGCTATATTGACCTACTAGGGCTGAAGCCCCAGGTCCTGGACCTGGAACGGGCCCTACAAGAGGAGGAGGCATGATCAGCGTGACCGACCTGCGCCCAGGTACCAAGGTGAGGATGGAGGGCGGGCTTTGGGAGTGCGTGGAGTACCAGCACCAGAAGCTGGGCCGCGGCGGGGCCAAGGTGGTGGCCAAGTTCAAGAACCTGGAGACGGGGGCCACCGTGGAGCGCACCTTCAACTCCGGGGAGCGGCTGGAGGACATCTACGTGGAAACGCGGGAGCTCCAGTACCTCTACCCTGAGGGGGAGGAGCTGGTCCTCATGGACCTGGAGACCTACGAGCAGTTCCACGTGCCCAAGGACCGGGCGGAGGGGGCCCGCTTCCTCAAGGAGGGGATGACCGTCTTGGGGGACATGTACGAGGGCCGCCCCCTCAAGATCACCCCGCCCACGGTGGTGGAACTCCGGATCGTGGACACCCCCCCGGGGGTTCGGGGGGACACGGTCTCTGGAGGGTCTAAGCCCGCTACCCTCGAGACTGGGGCCGTGGTCCAGGTACCCCTCTTCGTGGAACCGGGGGAGGTGATCAAGGTGGACACCCGCACCGGGACCTATGTGGGCCGGGCCTAGGGCTCTTCCTCAAGGGGGGCTCGAGGCCTGACCTGAGCCTTTGGCTTTGACCAGGTCCAAGGCTTTCCCTGGGCCTTCCTGGGGTAAGCTCTATGCCGCGAGGTGCCCCTATGACACCAAAGGAACTAAAGCAGATCCTGCAGGCCCTGGTGGAGCACGGGGTGAACGAGCTCACCCTGGAGACCCCCGACTACAAGCTCACCGTGCGCCGGGGCGGGGAGGTGCCGGTGGTGGCCGCGCCCCAAGGGGTGGCCGCCCCTGTTCCTGCTCCAGTCCCAGTGCCCGCCCAGGCCCCGGCGGAGGCCTCGCCGGCCCCTGCCCCCCTCGAGGCCCCCAAGCCCCAGGAGGAGGGGCACCCCGGCTACGTGGAGGTGCGGGCTCCCATCGTGGGCACCTTCTACCGGGCCCCGGCCCCCGACGCCCCCCCTTACGTGAAGGAGGGGGACCGGGTGGAGAAGGGCCAGGTCCTCTGCATCATCGAGGCCATGAAGCTCATGAACGAGATCGAGTCCGAGGTCTCGGGCACGGTGAAGAAGATCCTGGTGCAAAACGGGGAGCCCGTGGAGTACGGCCAGCCCCTCTTCCTCATCCAGCCCGTATGAAGAAGGTCTTGATCGCCAACCGGGGGGAGATCGCCTTAAGGATCATCCGGGCAGCCCGGGAGCTGGGCGTCAAGACCGTGGTGGCCCACTCCACCGCCGACGAGAAGAGCCTTCCCGTCCTCCTGGCCGACGAGGCCATCTGCATTGGCCCTCCCCCTTCGGGCCAGAGCTACCTCAACATCCCCAACCTCCTCTCCGCGGCCATCGTGACCGGGGCGGACGCCATCCACCCCGGTTACGGCTTCCTGGCGGAGAACGCCACCTTCGCCGAGATGTGCCAGGAGCACGGCATCGCCTTCATCGGCCCTACCCCGGAGAACATGCGGGCCCTAGGGGATAAGGCCACAGCCCGCAAGGTGGCCCGGGAGGCGGGGGTGCCCACGGTCCCGGGCACGGACGAGCTAGGGAGCGTGGAGGAGGCCAAGCGGGCCGCTTTGGAGATCGGCTACCCCGTGATCCTCAAGGCCTCCGCCGGGGGCGGGGGCCGGGGCATGCGGGTGGTCCACACCGAGGAAGACCTGGAATGGGCGGTCCTCCAGGCCCAAGAGGAGGCCCGGGCCGCCTTCGGCAACCCCGCCATTTACCTGGAGAAGTACATTGAGGAGCCCAAGCACATCGAGATCCAGGTCCTGGGGGACGGGGAGCGGGTGGTCCACCTCTGGGAGCGGGACTGCTCCATCCAGCGTCGCCACCAGAAACTCTTGGAGGAGGCCCCGAGTGTCCTTCCCTACGAGACCCGAAGGGCCATCGCTGAGGCGGCCAGGAGGCTTGCGGAGCACGTGGGCTACGTGTCCGCGGGGACCCTGGAGTTTTTGGTGGACAAGGAGGGGAACTTCTACTTCATTGAGATGAACACCCGCATCCAGGTGGAGCACCCCATCACGGAGATGGTCACCGGCGTGGACCTGGTGCAGGCCCAGTTCCGCATCGCCATGGGGGAGAAGCTTTGGCTTAGGCAGGAGGAGATCGAGGTCCGGGGCCACGCCATAGAGGCGCGCATCAACGCCGAGGACCCGGAGAAGGGCTTCAGGCCCTCCATCGGCAAGGTGGAGACCCTGCTCTTCCCCGGGGGGCCGGGGATTCGGGTGGATAGCCACCTCTATGCGGGCTACCAGATCCCTCCCCACTACGACAGCCTCGTCGCCAAGATCATCGCCTGGGCTCCCACCCGGGAGGAGGCCATAAGGCGCCTGGAACGGGCCTTGGGGGAGACGGTCATTGAAGGCCCCGGCCTCAAGACCACCATCCCCTTCCACCAAAAGGTCCTCCAGAACGCCTTCTTCCGCCGGGGGGCCGTCTACACCAACTTCGTGGCCCGGCGGATGGAGATGTAGACTGGGCGTGTGATGGTGGACTACGAGATCAGCGACCATGCCCTCGAGGGCCTGGTGGCCCACGCGCTCGCGGGCCTCGAGGGGGTCCGTCCCCTGGAGGTGGTTCCCCGCTCCTTGGGCGAGGTCTTCCGCCGTATGAAGCCCATCAAGGTAGAGCGTCTGCCAGAGGGGCTTTCCGTGGACCTGGTCCTCTCCGTGAACTACGGGGTGGCCATCCCCGAACTGGCCAAAGAGGTGCAGAGGGCTGTCTCCGAGGCCATCTTTTTGGCCATCGGGGAAAGGGTCAGGGCGGTGAACGTCACCGTGGCCCAGGTGGAGTACCGCCCGGGGGGGCATGCGTAGGCGGGCGCGGGAGCTGGCCATGCGGGCCCTCTTCGCCCACACCCAGGGGGGCGTGGACCTGGAGGAGGCCTTCAGGCACGCCCTGGAGGAGATGGACGGGGAGGACGACCCCTATGGTGACCCCCTGGACCAGGAGGGGGTGGCCTTCGCCCACGGGCTCCTCCTGGGCTACGGGGCCCATCGGGAGGAAGTGGACCGCATCCTGCAGGAAACCGTAGAGGGCTGGGACTTCGCCCAGATGTCCAAGACCGACCTCACCGTCTTGCGCCTGGCCGCTTACGAGATGCTCTACGAGCCCACCCCCTTCGCCCCCCTCATCGAGGTGGCGGTGAAGATCGCCAACCGCTACGGGGGCGAGCGCTCCGGAGCCTTCGTGAACGGGGTGCTGGGGCGGCTTTATCGGCGCATCCAGGAGGGGGAAGTGAAGGCCATGTCCAAGGAGGGCTAGATGACCCGAGCCCGGATCCTTTCGGGCCGCGAAGTGGCGGAAGCGGTTTACGGGGAGCTGCGAAAGCGGCTCCAAGCCCTGCCCTTTGTCCCTTCCTTGCGGGTGATCCGTCTAGGGGAGAACCCCGCCTCCGTGTCCTACGTGCGCCTCAAGGAAAGAAGGGCTCGAGAACTTGGCCTTAGGAGCCAGGTGGAGGCCTATCCCGAGGACTACCCCGAGGAGGCCCTCCTGGAGAGGATTGGGGTCCTCAACCGCGATGAGGGCGTGGACGGCATCCTGGTCCAACTCCCCCTCCCTCCCCACATCCGGGTGGAGCGGGTCCTCGAGGCCATCTCCCCCCAGAAGGATGTGGACGGCTTCCACCCGGTGAACGTAGGCCGGCTTTGGAGCGGGGGCGAGGGGCTTTTCCCCTGCACCCCCTTGGGGGTGGTCCGCCTCCTCCGGCATTACGGGGTGGACCTCAGGGGCAAGGAGGTGGTGGTCCTGGGCCGCTCCAACATCGTGGGCAAGCCCCTGGCGGCCCTTCTCCTCCGGGAGGACGCCACCCCCACCCTGGCCCACTCCAAGACGGCCAGTCTTCCCGAGGTGGTCCGGCGGGCGGAGGTCCTGGTGGTGGCCGTGGGCCGGCCCCACCTGGTCCGCAAGGAATGGGTGCGCCCGGGGGCGGTGGTGGTGGACGTGGGGGTGAACCGGGTGGGGGAAAGGCTCCTCGGGGACGTGCACCCCGAGGTGGCGGAGGTGGCCTCGGCCCTCACCCCGGTTCCCGGGGGCGTGGGGCCCATGACCGTGGCCATGCTCATGGCCAACACCGTGAAGGCGGCCCTGTTGAGGCGGCATGGACCTCCTCGCTAACCAGGTCTTCTGGACCGCCATCCTGGCGAACTTCCTGGCCCAGGCCCTGAAGCTTTTCCTCTACTACCGCCTCGAGGGCCGCTTCCAGTGGGAGCGCTTCCTGGAGAGCGGGGGGATGCCCTCCAGCCATGCCGCCACCGTGAGCGCTCTGGCGGTGGCCGTGGGCCTGAAGGAGGGTTTCCATAGCCCCCTCTTCGCCGTGGCCGCCATCCTTGCCCTCATCGTCATGTACGACGCCACGGGGATCCGTCGGGCGGCGGGGCTTCACGCCCAGCTCCTGAACCAGCTGGTGCAGGAGTTCCAGGAGGTCTTGCGCAAGGGCCCTAAGCCGGAGCCCCTGAAGGAGCTTTTGGGCCACACCTACCTGGAGGTCTTCGTGGGGGCCCTCCTGGGCCTCTTGGTGGCCCTTGGGGTCCACTACCTCTTCCCGGCGGCGTAGAAGGCCAGGGTCTGGCCCATCAGGAAGACCAAAAGGCCCAGGGCCGGGTTCAGGAAGAAGACGAAGAAGCTCAGGAAGAGGACCAGGATGAGGGGGAGGAGGGGCTTTTTGAAGCGGTGAAAGACGTAGAGGTTCAAAAGCCCGAAGAAGAGGAGGGCAAGGAGGGCCACGGTCTCCACGGGAGGTCATTGTACGCTCTTGTCAGGCCTGGGGGATGGGGTAAACTTTTACCGAGTATAAGGAGGTGGCGCCCATGCTGACCCTACCGGAGAAAATCCTCTTCCTCCTCCTCATGGCGGTAAGCCTCTACCACGCCTACACCGGCTTCCGCCGGGTCTACCTCGCCATAAGGCGGGGCCGCCCCGAGGGGCGGTTTGACCACCTGCCCCAGCGCATCGGGCGGGCTCTCTGGCTCACCCTCACCCAGGGGACCGTCTTCAGGGAGCGGCCCCTCGTCGCCGTACTCCACGCCTTTGTCTTCTACGGCTTCGTCTACTACCTCTTGGTGAACCTGGTGGACCTCCTCGAGGGCCTCTTTGGCCTCCACACCCGGGGAGGCCTTTGGAACCCTTATAACCTCCTCGCCGATCTCCTCACCGCCCTCATCCTGGTGGGCATCCTGGGCCTCATGCTAAGGCGCTACCTGGTGGCCCCCAGGGACTTTACCTGGAACCCCCAGGTCCCCCTGCACGAAAAGGTGCGCCAGGGCATCCCCCGGGACTCCGCCATCGTGGGGGCCTTCATCGCCTTCCACGTGGGCAGCCGCCTCCTCTCCAAGGCCTTTGGGCTGGCCAAGGAGGGCCAAGACCCCTTCCAGCCCGTGGCCAGCGCCGTGGCGGGCCTCCTTGCCGGCCTTTCCCCCCAGGCGCTCACCTTTTTTGAGCACTTTTTCTGGTGGGGGGCCCTGGGCTCCATCCTCCTCTTCCTGCCCTACTTCCCCCGCTCCAAGCACATCCACCTCTTCCTGGCCCCCGTCAACCTGGCCTTCGGCAAGGAGAGGCCCGGGGCCTTAACTCCCCTGGACTTTGAAAAGGAGGAAGAGAAGTTCGGGGCGGAAAGGCTTGAGGACCTCTCCTGGAAAAGGCTTCTGGATGCCTACGCTTGCATCATGTGCAACCGTTGCCAGGAGGCCTGCCCCGCCTACGCCACGGGCAAGGCCCTAAGCCCCGCCGCCATCCTCATCTCCGAGCGCTACGAGCTGAACGGGATCCTCCCCGAGTTCGCCTCGGGGAAGGAGAGCCCGAGGCCCCTCATGGACTTCGCCTTGAACGAGGAGGCCCTCTGGGCCTGCACCACCTGCCTGGCCTGCGTGGAGGTCTGCCCCGTGGGCAACGAGCCCATGCTCCACATCCTGGACGTGCGCCGGGCCAAGGTCCTCATGGAGGGGGCCTTCCCGGCCCAGCTCAACAACGCCTTCCGGGGGATGGAGCGGGCGGGCAACCCCTGGGGCATCGGCCAGGGGAAGCGCCTGGACTGGGCCGAGGGGCTTTCCGTGCCCAGGGTTTCGGAGAAGCCCCACCCCGAGGTCCTCTACTGGGTGGGGTGCGCCGCCAGCCACGACCCCCGGGCCCAGAGGATCGCCCGGAGCATGGCGGAGATCCTCCATGCCGCCGGGGTGGACTGGGCGGTCTTGGGCACGGAGGAGCGGTGCACCGGGGACACCGCCCGGCGGGCGGGCAACGAGTACCTCTTCTCCCAGCTAGCTGCGGAGAACGTGGAGACCCTGAACCGGGTAGCCCCCAAGACCATCGTCACCACCTGCCCCCACTGCTTCCACACCCTGAAGAACGAGTACCCGGCCTTTGGCGGCCACTACCGGGTGGTCCACCACTCGGAGTTCCTGGCCGAGCTCCTGCGCCAAGGGCGGCTCAAGGTGAGCGAGGAGACCCGGAAGGTCGTCTTCCACGACCCCTGCTACCTGGGCCGCCACAACGGGGTCTACGACGCCCCCCGGGAGGTGCTTAAGGGAGTGGGCTTAGCCCTCACCGAGCCCGGGAGGAACCGGGAACGGAGCTTCTGCTGCGGGGCTGGGGGGGCCCAGTTCTGGAAGGAGGAGGAGCCTGGGGCCATGCGGGTCTCACAAAACCGCTACCTGGAGCTCAAGGGCACGGGGGCGGAGGTTATCGCCACGGGCTGCCCCTTCTGCATGGCCATGCTGAACGTGGAGGTGGCCCAGGATGGGGAGGCCCCCGAGGTGCTGGACATCGCCGAGCTTCTGGCCCGGGGCCTAAGGGCGTAGGTAGACGGCAAAGACCCAGTACCCCTCCATCCACCCTTCCCCGTAGGCCCTTAGGGCCAGGCCGGGGGGAGGGGTGAGGAGCTCCAGGGGCTCCCAGTAGAAGGGGCTATCGGGCCTGCCCCGCCTCCTGGCCTCCTTGCGGCTGAAGCCCTCCACCAGGAGGAGCCCCCCGGGGAGGAGAAGGGGCGGGAGGAGGGAAAGAAGGGGGCGGTTCACGTAGTAGCTCATGAGGATTCCGGCGAAGGGGCCTTGGGGGAGGCTTAGGGGGAAGGCCTCGAGGTCCATCTCCAAAAGGCTTAGCCCCGGGGTTCCGGAAAGCCTCCTAAGGGCCTCTCGGCTCCTCTCCACCAGGACCACGGGATGCCCCCTTCGTAGGAAGTAGCGGGCGTTCCGCCCCAGCCCCCCCGCCAGGTCCAGGACTGGCCCCTCTGGCAGGAAGGGCCCGTAGGCCCGCACCACGAAGGCGGGGGCCCGGTCCTCCCCCCTCTCCTGGTAAAAGGCTTCCCAATCCTTAGGCATCGCCTAGGAGGTAGCGAAGCCCCGGGGCCAGGGCCTGCTTCCAGGTGACCCAGTTGTGCCCCGAGGGCCTTTCCCGGTAGGCGTGGGGGGCCTTCCTGTCGGCAAGAAGGGCGGCGAAGCGGCGGTTTGGGCCCAGGAGCCACTCCAAAAGCCCCACCTCCAGGTAGATCCTGGGGTGCCTTTCCGCCTCGGCGTAGCGCAGGAGGAGCCACTCCTGGTCCCGGTAGGCGTCCAGGCCCCCAGGGTGGGCCTTGAGGGCGGGGGAGAGGGCCAGGACCTTGGGAAAGCGCTCCGGGTGCCTCAGGGCCTGCCACAGGGAGAAAAGCCCCCCCAGGGAGGCCCCCACCAGGACCACCTCCCCCAGGGGGCCGTAGGCCCGCTCCACCGCCTCTAAGACCCGGTGGAACTCCGCCTCGTAGGCCTCGCTGAAGCGGTACTCGGCGTTCCGGTCCGTGGGCTCCACGAAGACCAGGCGCACCGGGGGAATCTCCCCCCCTTCCAGGAGGGCCTGGGCCACCTTGTGCAGGCCCGCGGTGCGGTAGAAGGCCACCCCGTCCTGGGCCACCACCGTGGCCCTAGGGGCCTCCCCCGTTTCCGCCACGTAGTAGCGCCTCTCCCCCAGGCGGTGCCGCCCCACCCTGGGCTCCTTTTGGGCTTCCGGGGGAGCCTCGTAGCGGAAGCCGGGAAGCCTTAGGGCCCTGGGGTAGGTCCACCAGGGGTTGTCGGCCCTTTCCGGGTTCTCGGGGTCGGGGAAGGGCCTCCCCGCCTCATCCAGGTAGGCGTACTCCACGTAGGCCCCTTCCGGGAACTCCAGGGTGATGGGGCCTTCCAGGGGAATGGGGTTCCTTTCCCAGTCGGTGAAGTCCCCCACGAGGGCCTTGGCCCCGGGGGGCGGGTGGAAGGTGACGCGCCTTTGGCCCATCTCCAGCACGGGTATACTTTACCCATGAAGGTGGGCATTGTGGGAAGCGGCTTTGTGGGCAGCGCCACCGCCTACGCCCTGGTCCTCCAGGGGGTGGCCCGGGAGGTGGTCCTTGTGGACCTGGACCGGAATCTGGCCCAGGCCCACGCCGAGGACCTCCTGCACGCCACGCCCTTCGCCCACCCGGTCTGGGTGCGGGCCGGATGGTACGAGGACCTGGAGGGGGCCAGGGTGGTCATCCTGGCCGCCGGGGTGGCCCAGCGCCCCGGGGAGACGAGGCTCCAGCTTTTGGACCGCAACGCCCAGGTCTTCGCCGGCGTGGTCCCCAAGGTCCTGGAGGCGGCCCCCGAGGCGGTCCTCCTCATCGCCACCAACCCCGTGGACGTGATGACCCAGGTGGCCTACCGCCTCTCCGGCCTTCCCCCGGGCCGGGTGGTGGGCTCGGGGACCATCCTGGACACCGCCCGCTTCCGGGCCCTCCTGGCCGAGCACCTCCAGGTAGCCCCCCAGTCCGTCCACGCCTACGTGGTGGGGGAGCACGGGGACTCCGAGGTCCTCCTGTGGTCGGGCGCCCAGGTGGGGGGGGTGGCCCTCGGGGCCTTCGCCCAGGCCCGGGGGTGCCCCCTCACCCCGGAGGACCGGCTGCGGATAGACGAGGGGGTACGTCGGGCGGCCTACCGCATCATTGAGGGGAAAGGGGCCACCTACTACGGCATCGGGGCGGGCCTAGCCCGCCTCACCCGTGCCATCCTAAACGATGAGAAAGGGGTTTACACGGTGAGCGTCTTTACCCAGGAGGTGGAGGGGGTGGAGGAGGTGGCCCTCTCCTTGCCCCGCGTCCTGGGAGCTGGGGGGGTGGAAGCCACCGTTTACCCCGGCCTGGACCCAGAGGAGCGCCGGGCCCTCGCCCAGAGCGCGGGGATCCTGAGGGAGGCCGCCTCGGCCTTGGGCTTCTAGGGTCCATCCCGGTGGGGGAAGGGGGCGGGGAATCCCTCCGTGGGCCTTCCCCTTTACATGCGAAAGGGTTTCGCAGTAAACTTGATACAGGTAGGCTTAGGCGAGGGAGGAACGTAGAGGACGCTTGCCAAGGAAAGGAGGGAAACCGTGCTGCCGAAGACCTTGCCCGTATGCCCCGTGAGAGGGTCGGTCATCTACCCCACCATGGTCATGCCCATCGATGCGGGCCGGCCCATCTCCATCCGGGCCATCGACGAGGCCTTGGCCCGCGAGCGGGTCCTCCTCATCGTGAGCCAGAGGGACAAGGAGGTGGAGAACCCGAGGCCCTCGGACCTCTACGAGGTGGGCACTGCTTGCAATATCCTCAAGATGCGCAAGAACCCGGATGGGTCGGTCCAGGTCCTGGTGCAGGCCTTTGCCCGAGTCAGGGTACGGGAGTGGCTGGACCTGGGGGACCATCTCGAGGCCAAGGGGGAGGTGCTCGCTGACGAGTCCGGGGATCCCGTCACGGTGAAGGCCCTGGTGCGGGAGGTGAAGGACCGCTTCCAGGGCCTCCTCAAAGAGGGGAAGTACCTGCCCCCGGAGGTGGCCCAGTTCGTCCTCAACCTGGAGGACCCCGGCCAGCTTGCCGACTACACCGCCTTCCACATGGACTTCCGTCTGGAGGACAAGCAGCGCATCCTGGAGACCGCCGATGTGGCCGAGCGCCTGAAGCGGGCCCTGGTCCTTCTGGAGGCGGAGCTTGAGCTCATTGAGACGCAAAGGCGCATCCAACAGCAGGTCAAGGAGGAGATTGACAGGAACCAAAGGGAGTACTTCCTCCGGGAGCAGATGAAGGCCATCCAGCGGGAGCTCCACGGCGAGGAGGGGGCCGAGGAGGTGGAGGAGTTCCGCAGGAAGGTGGAGGCCCTAAAGCTTCCTCCCGTGGTGCGCCAAGAGGTAGAGCGGGAGCTCAACCGCTTCGCCCGCATGCACCCCGACTCCGCCGAGGCCAGCGTGGTCCGCACCTACCTGGACTGGATCGTCCACCTGCCGTGGAACGCCCGCACCGAGGACAGCCTGGACCTCGGGAGGGCCAAGGAGATCCTGGAGAGGGACCACTACGGCCTGGATAAGGTGAAGGACCGGGTCCTAGAGTTTTTGGCGGTGCGCAGGCTGAAGGCGGAGAGGGCCAAGCGGGGCGAGATCCCCCAGGAGGAGGTCCACAAGGGCCCTATCCTCCTCTTCGTGGGTCCGCCTGGGGTGGGGAAGACCTCTATCGCCAAGAGCATCGCCGAGGCCTTGGGCCGTAGGTACGTGCGCATCTCCTTGGGGGGCGTGCGGGACGAGTCCGACATCAGGGGGCACCGCCGCACCTACATCGGGGCCATGCCGGGGCGCATCATCCAGGGCCTGAGGCAAGCGGGCACCAAGAACCCCGTCTTCCTCCTGGACGAGGTGGACAAGCTGGGCATCTCCTACCAGGGGGACCCGGCGGCGGCCCTTTTGGAGGTCTTGGACCCCGCCCAGAACAAGGAGTTCGTGGACCACTACCTGGGGGTGCCCTTTGACCTTTCTGAGGTGATGTTCGTCTGCACCGCCAACTTCCCCCAGAACATCCCCGGCCCCCTCATGGACCGCATGGAGGCCATTGAGTTCACCAGCTACATCGAGCAGGAGAAGCTGGAGATCGCTAAGCGCTACCTCCTCCCCAGGCAGATGCGGGAGGCGGGCCTTGTGGAGGGCCAAGTCGTGGTGACGGAGGCGGCCCTCATGCGCCTCATCACCCACTACACCCGCGAGGCGGGGGTCAGGCAGCTGGAGCGGGAGATCGGGTCCCTCCTCAGGAAGGCGGCCCGGCAGATCCTCGAGGCGGGCAAGGGGCGGGTGCGCATTACGGAGAAGGACCTGGAGCGCTACCTGGGTCCGCCCCGCTTCCTCCCCGAGACCGAGGCCCGGGAGCCCCAGGTGGGCGTGGCCACGGGGGTGTACTACACCCCCGTGGGCGGGGACATCATGTTCGTGGAGGTCTCCGTGATGCCCGGCAAGGGCAACCTGATCCTCACCGGGCAACTGGGGGACGTGATGAAGGAGTCCGCCCGGGCGGCCCTTTCCTACGCCAAGAGGAACGCCGGGCGCTTCGGCATCCCCCTGGAGCGCTTTGAGAAGAGCGACATCCACATCCATGTGCCCGCGGGGGCTATCCCCAAGGAGGGCCCTTCCGCCGGGGTGGCCCTGGTGAGCGCCTTGGTCTCGGCCCTTACCGAGATTCCCGTGCGCCACGACATCGCCATGACCGGGGAGATCACCCTCACGGGGAGGGTTTTGCCCATCGGCGGGGTCAAGGAGAAGGTCCTGGGGGCGAGGCGCGCCGGGATCCGGGAGGTCATGCTGCCCAGGCCCAATGAGCCTGACCTTGCGGACATCCCCAGGCCCCTAAGGCAGAACATGACCTTCCACTTCGTGGAGCACCTGGACGGGGTCCTGGACCTGGCCCTGGTGGGGGGGGTGAAGGCCCTCGAGGCCCGCGCCCAGGAGCCCAGGCCCAAGAAGCGGGCTGGGGGCAAGAAGGAGCTGGTGGCCCATGCCTGATACCCTTTTCCGGAATCCTTCAACCTCCCCCGCACGAGAGAGGCTGCGTTTAGGGGACCGCTAGGGGCCCCATCCTAAGGACCCCAGCGAGGGGCCTGGGGTTACCCCAGGGCCTTTTCGTACACTTCCAGGTACTGCCGGGTGATCCTCTCGGGGTGGAAGCCTTCCACGGCGTGGGCCCGGGCCCTGCGGCGCATTTGCGGGAGTTGGGGGCTTGCCAAGAGGGAGAGGACCGCCTCGGCGAAGCCCTCCAGATCCCCCAGTTCCACCAGCCTTCCCACCTCCGGGGTGACCAGCTCGGGCACCCCGCCCACGGCGGTGGCCACCACGGGCACCCCGGAGGCCAAGGCCTCGAGGGCTGCCTGGCCGAAGGCCTCCTCCTCCGAGGCCAGGAGAAAGAGATCCCCTGCCCCCAGCACCTCCTCGGGGTAAGGGGTGGGGGGGTGGAAGGTGACCCAAGGGGTTACCCCCAGCTCCTCAGCCACCCTTCGGGCCTCGGCCTCCTCGGGGCCTTTTCCCAGGAGGAGGAGGCGGGCCTTTACCTTCCTTCGTACCTTTGCGAAGGCGCGCACGAGGTCCGGCACCCGCTTGATGGGGCGGAAGTTGGAGGCGTGGAGGAGGAGCCACTCCCCTTCGTCTGCGTACAACCGTTTGCGCTCCGGGCGGGGGCGGAAGCGCCCGGGGTCCACGGCGTTGTGGATGACCCGGGGGCGCACCCCGAAGGCCTTCTCCGCCTCCTTGGCCAGCGCCCGGCTCACGGCCGTGGTGGCCCTGGCGGCCTGGAGGGCCCTTTTGGTGGGCCCGTGGAAGGCGGGGTCTAGCCCTAGGAGGGAGACATCGGTGCCGTGGAGGGTATGGACCTGGGGAAAGCCTTCCCCAAAGGCTAGGTAGGCGGCGGCGGCGTGGGGGATGGCGTAGTGGGTATGGACCAGGTCCAGCCCCAGGCGCTTGACCTCCCGCTCCAGGGTGCCCGCCAGCGACAGGGTGTAGAGGGGCCCGGGGAAGACGGGGTAGAAGGGCAGGTCCACGGGCACGTGGACCGCAGCGCTCTCCTGGGGTAGCCGGAAGGGGCGCTCCGTGGCGAAGAGGTAGACCCGATGGCCCAGCCGGGCCAGCCGGTCGGCCAGCTCGGTGGCCACGATGCCGCTACCTCCGAGCCCTGGGTAGGCCACCAAGCCTAGGCGCAAGGCCCTCACCGCCGGACCACCCCTTCTGGGAAACGGGGCTGCCCCGACCGGGGGGTGGTGCCCGAGGGGCGGTCTTCGGGACCAAGGCCGGCGGCGGAAACCTCCGGGGGTCTTTGGGGCAGGTGCCTCCCCTTGCCCGGTGGGGAGGGCTTTTTTGCCTCCAGCCTTTGGAAAATCATGCCCTGAGTTTACCCTAGAGCCCCGCCGAGGTGTCTGAAAGGGGGTCCAGTGCTCCCGTGCGAAGGGGGTGTACGGCGGAAGGGAGCCCCTCAATCCCCTCGAGGGCCTGCCCTTCCCGGGGTGGTTAGGATGGCTTCCACCTCTTCCATGTAGGAATCCCAGGGGATGAGGGTCAAGCCCCCCCGTCCCTGGGCAGGGTAGTAGGGGAGGTCCAGGCGGAGGGGGGTGCGTACCTCCTGGTATTCGCGTACCCATGCGGGCGGGGGCTTGGGGAGGCGGTAGGGCGTCCGCAAGCGTTCCAGGAGGAGGGCGAGGCGGTAGGCGACGGGGACCATCACCCTCCTTTCCGGACTCCTATCCTGGCGCCAGGATAGGGTGGCATCAGTTCCTCCGCACCTTCTTGTTGAGGAAGTCCAGGAGGAGGTAACGGCCGATGTTCCCGGGGTGGGTGAGATAGGCCTTGCCCCGGGTGATCTGGGCGAGCTTTTTCACGAAGGCCAGAAGCTCGGGCTCCCGCGCCAGCATGAAGGTGTGGATGGGGATGCCCTCCCTGCGGGCCAGGGTGGCCTCCTTGAGGGTCTCGGCCAGGATCAAGGGGTCTAGGCCCCAGGCGTTCTTGTAGACCTCCCCGCTTTTGAGGGTGAGGGCCGAGGGTTTGCCGTCGGTGATGAGGATGATCTGCTTCATCTCCCCCCCCATCTTCCTGAGGAGGCTGCGGGCCAACTCCAGCCCCGCCTTGGTGTTGGTGTGGTAGGGGCCCACCTGGGCCAGGGGGAGCTTGGAGAGGGGGATCTCCTCCGCCTTGTCGTGGAAGAGGATGAAGCGCACCCGGTCCCCGGGGAACTGGGTGCGGATGAGGTGGGCCAGGGCCAGGGCCACCCGCTTGGCGGGGGTGAAGCGGTCCTCCCCATAGAGGATCATGGAGTGGGAGCAGTCCAGCAGGACCGCAGTGCTCATGCTGGCGGTGTACTCGGCGAGGTCGATGACCAAATCCCCCTGGTCCAGGTTCTCCAGGCCCTTGGCCGCTGCCTTTTTCAAGGTTTCGGGGACGTTCAGCTCCAAGGGTTCCCCCCATTCCCAGGGCTTGACCTCCCCGGTCTTCTCCACCCCGGGGGCGTGGTGAGGGGTGGGGTGGAGGCCTGGGGGGTTGCGGCCCAGGGCCCCTAGAAGCTCCCGCAGGCTCTTTAGGCCGAGGAAGTCCGAGGCCTTTTCCGTAAGTTCCAGGCGCACCTCTTGGGCCTCCCCCCTATACCCCTTCTGGGCGGGCTCCGTGGGGTCTTGGCCAGGAACGCGGAGGTAGCCCGCCTCCTCCAGCTTCCGCATCATCCCCTGGATGGCCTGGTACAGCCTCGTTTCCTCCTTGCGGTCGGCGAAGCGGGCCTCCCTCAGCCAGTCCTCGGGGACCAGCTCGTTCTTGAGGAGGGCCTGGAGGAGGGCATCGTAGAGATCCTCCAGGGTAGGGGCGCGGTTCGGGTCGGGATCATAGCGCTGAAAGGGGTCGCTAAACCCCGAGTCCAGGAGGAAGTCCTCCAGGAGGGAGAGGATCTCCTCGGGGGAGAGGTCCTCCAGGCCTCCCTCGTAGCGGCTGTAGCGGACGCCCTTAGTTCCCATACCCCCTCGCCTTTTCCGCCGCCTGGTAGCTCGTCTCCCCCCGGGAGAGCTTCCTCCGGCCCACCAGGCCCTCGAGGACGAACTCCCCCGCGGAGAGGAGGACCTCCGGGGCTTCCGCCCCCGCCAAGGCTCGGGCCGCCTCCAGAAGCCCCGGCACCTCGGCCATGGCCGAGAGGGCTTCCTTGGGGTCCTCGGGCAGGGTGAGGAGGTTCCCCGCCTCAAAGTGGGCCACGATGGGCTCGGTCTTCAGACGGTAGCGGGGGAGGACCATGCCGAAGGCCCGCTGCACCAGGTCCTTGGCCACCCGCTCCGCTCCCTGGAGCTCCCCCTCGTACTCCAGCTCCAGCTTCCCGGTGATGGCGGGAAGCCCTCCGTAGAGGTCCAGGGGCCGGGCCACGGGCCTCCCGCCCAGGAGGAGGGCCCTCTTCTCGGCGCTCGCCGCCACCACCTCCAGGAGGCTTATGGCCAGGCGCTGGCTGACCCCTGCCGTCTGGTCCACCCGCCGGTCCTCCCGGGCGGCGAAGGCCACGGCCTCCACGGAGAGCCGGACCCACTCCGGCACCTCCACCCCCTGGGGCAGGAAGGCCTCCTGGGCGCTGATCCTGGCCCCCTCCTCCAGGGAGCGGGGGTAGTGGGTACGGATCTCGCTGCCGATGCGGTCCTTGAGGGGGGTGACGATCCGGCCCCGGGCGGTGTAGTCCTGGGGGTTGGCGGTGAAGACCAGCCAGACGTCCAAGGGAAGGCGGAGGGGGTAGCCTCGGATCTGGATGTCCCCCTCCTCGAGGATGTTGAAGAGGGCCACCTGGACCTTTGGGGCTAGGTCGGCGAGCTCGTTGACGGCGAAGATTCCCCGGTTGGCCCGGGGCAGAAGGCCGTAGTGGATGCTCTCCAAGTCCGCCATCCCCATCCCCTTGCGGGCAGCCTTGATGGGGTCCATGTCCCCTAGGAGGTCGGCCACGGTGGTGTCGGGGGTGGCTAGCTTCTCCACGTACCGCTCCTCCCGCTCTACCCAGACGATGGGGGCCTCATCCCCAGCCTCCAGGAGAAGCCTCTTCCCTTCCGGAGAGATAGGGTTTAGGGGGTTATCCCTGAGCTCCGTGGCCAGGGCGGGGATGGCCTCGTCCAGGAGGGCGGTGAGGCTACGGAGGATGCGGCTTTTGGCCTGCCCCCGCGTGCCCAAGAGGATGAAGTTCTGCTTGGCCATAATGGCCTGGACTAGGGCGGGGATCACCGTGTCCTCGTAGCCGTGGATGCCGGGGAAAAGGGGCTCCTTTCGGCCAAGCTTCTCCAGAAGGTTTGCCCTGGCTTCACCCTTTACGGAGCGCTTCAGTTTTTCCAAGGGGTAGGTTCTTTTAAGCTCGCCTAGGGTCTTGGCCTTCACCTTTACCAGTCTAGGGGAGAAGTGGGGTAGGGTGTGTGCCCTGGGTAGCTAAGCCCCGGCCTGGGGCTGGCTTGGCGAGGCCCCTGCCATCCCCAGGGTCCTCCCGAGGATGCCTAACGCCCCTCTCATTCCAAGGTGGTATCTTGGCGGCGTGGAGTTTCACGGCACCACCATTCTGGCCGTGCGCAAGGACGGGGTCACCGCCTTGGCAGGGGACGGGCAGATCACCTTGGGCCAGACGGTCCTCAAGCGAGCCGCGGTGAAGGTGCGCCGCCTAGAGGTGGGGGAGGGGGTCCTGGTGGGTTTCGCCGGGGGTGTGGCCGATGCCCTGGCCCTTTTGGAGCGCTTTGAGGAGAAGCTGCAAGAGGCCAGGGGGAGCCTCCTTAGGGGCGCGGTGGAGACGGCTAAGCTCTGGCGTACCGACCGGGTCCTGCGCCACCTCCAGGCCATGATCGTGGCTGCCGACCGGGAGAACCTGGTCCTCCTCTCGGGAACCGGGGAGGTCATCGCCCCCGAGGAACCCCTCTTGGCCGTGGGGAGCGGTGGCCCCTACGCCCTGGCTGCGGCCAAGGCCCTTTACCGCCACTCGGCCCTAGGTGCACGGGAGATCGTCGAGGAGGCCCTTAGGATCGCTGCTGAGGTGGACCTCTACACCTCTGGCCAGGTCACCGTCCTCACCCTGGGGGAAGCATGAACCTGACGCCCGCCGAGATCGTCCGGGAGCTTTCCAAGCACATCGTGGGCCAGGAGGCCGCCAAGAAGGCGGTGGCCGTGGCCCTTCGCAACCGCTACCGCCGCAAGAAGCTTCCCCCCGAGGTGGCCCGAGAGGTGACCCCCAAGAACATCCTTATGATCGGGCCTACGGGGGTGGGGAAGACGGAGATCGCCCGGCGCCTGGCCCGCCTGGCCGGGGCTCCCTTCGTGAAGGTGGAGGCCACCAAGTTCACCGAGGTGGGCTATGTGGGCCGGGACGTGGACGCCATCGTGCGGGACCTGGCCGAGGCCAGCCAGCAACTGGTCATGGAGGAGATGAAAAAGAGGGTGGAGGAGAAGGCCCTGGCCTACGCCGAGGAGGAGCTGGCCACCCTCCTCCGCACCTCGGTGGCCGAGGTGCGCTCCGGCCGCCTGGACAACCTCTCCGTGGAGGTGCAGGTGGAGGAGGAGGTGGGCCTACCCTTCATGGGGGTCCTAGGGGGCGAGGCCTTTGGCGGTATGGGGGACATGCTAAAAGGCCTCCTTCCCAAGCGGCCAGTGCGCAGGCGTATGACCGTGAAGGAGGCGCGGGAAACTCTCAAGAACCAGCACGCGGAGCGCCTCATAGACAAGGAGGAGCTCAAGGAGGAGTCCAGGCGGCGGGCTCAGGAGGAGGGCATCGTGTTCATTGACGAAATAGACAAGATCGCCCGCCGGGAGGGGGCCGTGGGGCCCGACGTCTCCGGGGAGGGGGTGCAGCGGGACCTGCTTCCCATCGTGGAGGGTACGGTGGTTTCCACCCGCATCGGCCCGATCTCCACGGAGCACGTCCTTTTCATCGCTGCCGGGGCCTTCCACGTGGCCAAGCCCTCAGACCTGATCCCCGAGCTCCAGGGGCGGTTTCCCATCCGGGTGGAGCTCTCCCCCTTGGGCCCCGAGGAGTTTTACCGCATCCTGAAGGAGCCGGAGAACTCCCTCATCCGCCAGTACACGGAGCTCCTGAAGGCGGACGGCACGGAGCTTTTCTTTGAGGAGGAGGCCCTTTGGGCCATCGCCCAAGCGGCCCACCGGGCCAACCAGGAGCTGGAGGACATCGGGGCCAGGAGACTTTCTACGGTGCTAGAGAGGGTTCTGGAAGAGGTCAGCTTCCAAACTGACCTGGGCCGGGTGGAGATCACCCGGGCCTACGTGGAGAAGCGGCTCGAAGCGGTTCTCGCTTCGCCAGACTTGACGAGGTTTGTCCTATAGGAGGATAAGGTATGCGCTGGTTGCTCTTGACCTTGGGTTTGCTGACCGTGCCTGTCCTGGCCCAGACCTCCCCGCCTCCCGCAGCGCAGGTGCAGCAGGACCCCTTGAGGATAGGGGTACAGCTCTACACCCTGGGGCGGTACGAGGCGGCCCTCTCCCTCTTTGAAAGGGCGGTGAGGGAGAACCCTCAGGACCCCGACGCCCTCTACTGGTTAGCCCGGGCCCAGCTCAAGATGGGCCTTCTGAACCCTGCCCTGGAAAACGCCAGGGGCTTGGTGGCCCGAAATCCACGCTATATCGGGGGATATATGGTCCTCTCCGAGGCTTACGTGGCTTTCTTCCGGGCCTCGGAGGACCGGGAGAAGGGGAGGGTTCATCTGGAGCAGGCCCTTTCCGTCTTGCGGGATGCGGAGAGGATCAATCCCCGCTACGCGCCCCTCTTCGCCCAGAGGGGCTTGGTCCATGCTCTGCTGGGCCAGATGGACAGGGCCGAGGAGGCCTTAAAGCGGGCCCTGGCCCTCCAGGACACCCCCGAGGTGCGCTCCGCCTTGGCCGAGGTCTACCTGGCTTCGGGAAGGCTGGACGAGGCCTTGGATCAGTACGCCAGGGCGGTGGGCCTTGCCCCAAGGAACGCCGATCTGCGGGTACGCTACGCCTCGGCTCTCCTCCTTAAGGGTAGGTCCGAGGAGGCTGCCCGGGTCCTGGAGGAAGGGCATAGGCTCAGGCCCCTGGACGCAGAGGGCTGGTACACCCTCGGGCAGGCCTACTTGGCCCTAGGGCGCCCCAGGGAAGCGGGGGTGGCCCTGGAGAACGCCGTGGCCCTGGCTCCCCTGCGCTTCCCCGCTGCCTACTACTACTTGGGGCAGGCCTACCTGGCCCTGCAAGAGCCCGCCAGGGCTAAGAACCGCCTGACGGTGGCGGTGCGCCTCGAGCCTAGGAGGGCAGAGTACCGCTACCTCCTCTGCCTGGCCAACGAGAGGCTGGGGGACAAGGAGGGGGCCCGCTACCAGTGCCAAGAGGCCCTCAAGCTGAAGCCTGGCTACAAGGAGGCGGAGGAGGTCCTGAGGCGCCTCTAGGGGGCCCATCGGGTATGCCCCAGATGCTTTCCCTAGGGTTGGCGCTTGAGCAGAGATGAATAGGTTCATGTAACGGCGCCAGGGGGGGGCGCTTTACTCTAGGCCTTCCCCCCTTCCAGAGGAGGCAGTCCGGTTTCGTCGGTGAACGGTGCCCCTGGGTCACCTTGAGCTATGCCCCTGGTGGGGAGGCCTACCTGGCCCAGGCTATCTCTTCCTGAGGGGGGTCTTGGAGGGGCTCGATGGGGTCCCTGGAGGGGGGCCTTGGGGTGCGGGGTAGCGGTTGCGCCGCCGGGCTCCGCTATGGGGCCCAGGCGCAACCCCCTTCCCCGGGTTTCCCTAGACCCCGACCTTCCCATACGCCCATTGGAGAGGCTTCGGGCCCAGCATTATCTCCAGACCCGGGGCGTCCAAGACGGTGGCTTGCCTATGGCCGCCTGTGTGCCCCCCGGGGGTTATCGCATACGCCGCTGGGGGAGTTCTGCCCGGGGTGCCTAAGCCTTGGGCTCCTCCTTTTCCTTTTTTTCCTCCCCCTCCTGGAGGCCCTTCCTGAACTCCCGGGCCGACTGGCCGATGCCGCGGGCTAGCTCGGGTAGTTTTCTGGCGCCAAAGAGGAGGAGGATGACCAGGAGGATGAGGAGGATCTCTGGTAGTCCTAAGCGCATGGGTTCATGGTAGCATGCCTTGACCCCCTTTTGGTGAGGTGCTATCGTGGCCTGAGGGTGGCCACGGCCCCGGGGCGTAGCGCAGGCCGGTAGCGCACCTGCTTTGGGAGCAGGGGGTCGCCCGTTCAAATCGGGCCGCCCCGACCACGCGGGAGTAGCTCAGTTGGTAGAGCATCGGCCTTCCAAGCCGAGGGTCGCGGGTTCGAGTCCCGTCTCCCGCTCCACTTGGCCGGGGCCCCTCTCCGGCCCTTCGCTTGGGCCCGTAGCTCAGGGGACAGAGCAGCCGCCTTCTAAGCGGTAGGACGGGGGTTCAAATCCCTCCGGGCCCGCCACGATGGGGAGGCAAAACTTCGCTCCCCGGTAGTGAGGGGAGAAAGCCCCTTGACCCCCATGTTTGACCCCCATAGGAAAGCCTGACCCCCGGCCCTTGTAGGCCAGGGGTCGTCCTTTGACCTCTACGCCTGGGCCGTGGGGCGGTGGATGAGGTCTTCGGGGTCCACCACCCACGCCGCCCTCTCGCGGGCCAGGAGGTGGCGGTAGACGTTGAGGGTGATGCTGGGGTTAGCGTGGCCCAGCCGCTCACTCACCAGCTCTAGGGGGGCCCCGTTGGCCAGGAGCAGGGACCCGTAGGAGTGCCGGAGGTCATGGACCCGGAGGGGTGGGATGCCTAGCCGGGCGACCATCTTCCTCAGGGCGTGGGCCAGGGTGTGGGGGTTGAGGGGCTGACCAGGGTCCTTGGGGCTAGGGAATAGCCATGCCTCCCTCAGGTCCCTGGGGCGCGCCCCCTTGGCCACCAGCTCCTCCCACCTGGCCTTTAGCCGTTCCAGGGTGGCCTTGGGTAGGGGCAGGGTCCTCCGAGAGTGCGGGGTCTTGGGCTCGGTGAGGATGCCCTTGCCCCCTAGGGCGGTCCATGCCCGGCGCACGATGAGGGTGCCCTCCACCAGGTCCACGTCCTCCCACCTGAGCCCCAGGGCTTCCCCAACCCTGAGCTCCATAGCTAGACACAGCCGAAGGGCCATGCCCACCTCCCAGGTAGGCCAGGAGTCAAACGCCCGCAGGAGAAGGGTGGCCTCCCCAGGTTCCAGGGTCCTCCCAGCCCTAGCCCTCGTGCTCCCCTCCAGCCGGATGGCGGCGGTGGGGTCCCGGTGCACCAGCTCCAGGGCCAGGGCCTCCTTGAAGATGGCCCGGAGGTGGGTGAGGGCCTTGCTCCTGGCCCAAGTACCCAACCCCTGGGCGGCCATGCGGTCTAAGGCTTGGCGGATGTCCATGGGCTTGATGTCTTGTAGCCGCTTAGGGCCCAGGTAGGGGAGGAGGTAGCCCAACTCCCGGCGGTAGTTGGCCAGGGTCTTGGGGAGTCAAGTAGCGATTTTTGTGGGTTTCTCTTCCGCGGCCCAAAGCGGGGCCATGTCCAGGTAACGCCTGAGCGCCCAGTCCTCCGTGGCTCTCAGCATCACCACCGTGGCCAGATTCCCTAGGCTCCCCTCGCTGGGGAAAACCCCAACCGCCCTGGTCCGCCGCTTCACCTCCCGGAAAAGCCGCTCCAGCGCATTCGTGCCCTTGATGTGCTTCTGGTGGCCGCTGGGAAAGTCCAGGTGGATCAGAGCTTCCCCCAAACCCTGGGCAAACACCTCCACCCCTCGCCTGTACCGGTCCCGGTAGCGTTCAACAAACTCTCGGGCCAGAGATTCCGCCGTGCCCCGCCGCCGCGCCACAAACACCTCCTGGAGCTCCGCACCGCTGCCAGCTGGCCCCAGGAAGCTCGGCCCTCGCCGCCTGGCGGATGGAAGGGGGGTCGTCGGAAATGACCAGCCTCACCCCACGAAGCCCCCGCTCCACCAGACCCTTCCGGAGGTTCCTCCAGGCCTCCTTCCGCTCCCCGCCCGCCGGTTCCACCGCCAGCAGCAAAAGGTACGGGCTGCGCCCGTGACCTCGGTAGCCTTTCTCGTTCACCCCCACCGCCACCAGCAGGGCCAGGTCCACCACCCGCCCGCCCCGGTTCACCTTGAAGTAGGCCGCGTCCAGGTAGAGGTAGGGGTAAGCCAGCTCCAAGGGCCGGCCCCGCCAGGCAGAGGGCGCCTCCTCCAGGCGCTGGGCTACCCTGGAGACCGCGTCCTTAGCAATCCGCACTCGGGACAGACCTTCGGTGATGGCCGCCACCTTGCGGGTGGAGACCCCTTGCAGGTCCATCTCCAGGACGGCCTCTTCCACCTCCCCGGTCATCCGCTTGTAGCGCTCCAACACCTCGGTCAGGAAAGTCCCCTCCCGGTCCCGGGGTACCCGGAGCTGCGCGATCTTGCCTGCCGGCGTGATGAGGTCCCGGGTGTAGTGGCCGTTCCGCTCCCCGCGGCGGCTCGGGGTGCGCTCACGGTAACCCGCAGCCAGGTGCTCGGTCATCTCTTCTTCCAACACCTGCTCGATGATGGCCTTGACCCCTTCCCGGATGCGCCGGCTGATCTCCTCCTTGGTCAACCTCTTGAACCCCTCTTGGTTCATTCAGCCCTCCATGCTTAACCCACAAAATAAGTGACACTACCCAAACCCCTCCGGACCCGCCACGATGGGAACATGGCGCTACTGCCTTCGTAGTCAGGTGGAGAAGTCTCCGATTCCCACGGTTGACCCCTGGCCGGGGGGCTGAGGGGCCGGCCTTGCGTGTCGCTAGGCCTTGCTTGCCCGGGGGAGGGTAGGGTAAGCTTGGGGTGAAGGTGCCCGTGGAAACCCTCGAGGCGGTGCGGGACCTGGCCCGGCGCTTCGCCCGGGAAAGGGTTCTCCCCCAGGCGGCTAGGCTGGACCGGGAGGCCCGGTTTCCCTGGGAGCTTTTCCGGGAGGCCGCGGCCTTGGGCTTTCCTACCCTGGTGGTGCCCGAGGCCTTTGGGGGTGCAGGGCTTGGGCCCAGGGCCCTGGCCCTGGTGGCGGAGGAGCTCGCCTACGCCTGCCCTGGGGTGGCGGCGGCCCTCCTCCTCAACAACCTGGTGGCCGACGCCCTTCTCCTCTCCGAAAGCCGGTACGCCCAGGCCTTCCTGCCCCGCCTGAAGGCGGAGGTGGCCTCCTACGCCCTGACCGAGCCCCACGCGGGCTCGGACGTGGCCGCCATCCGCACCTGGGCGGAGCGGGTTCCGGGAGGCTATCGGCTTTATGGCCGCAAGACCTGGATCAGCCACGCCCCCGAGGCGGGCTTTTTCGTGGTCTTCGCCAAGGTGGCCGAGGGGCGGGAGGGGATCGCCGCCTTCTTGGTGGAGCGGAAGGAGGGGGTGGAGGTGGGCCCGCCCCTGCCTAAGATGGGGCAGAAGGCCTCTTCCGCCGCCGAGGTGGCCCTGGAGGGGGTCTTCGTCCCCGAGGAGGCCCTCATCGCCCGGGAGGGCTTCCGCCTGGCCATGCGGGTCTTTGACCGCTCCCGGCCCATGGTGGCGGCCATGGCCGTGGGCCTCCTGCGCCGGGCCTTGGACGAGGCCCTAGCCTACGCCAGGGTGCGGGAGGCCTTTGGCAGGCCCCTTTTTGAGCACCAGGGGGTGGGGTTCAAGCTGGCGGAGATGGCCATGGACCTTGAGGCCGCCCGCCTCCTCGCCCACCGGGCCGCGGACCTGGCGGAGAGGGGGGAGGCCAACGCCTTAGAGGCGGCCATGGCCAAGGCCTTCGCCGCGGACGCCGCGGTGCGGGGGGTTTCCGAGGCCCTCCAGGTCTTTGGGGGCAACGGCTACTCGGAGGACTACCCCATGGCCAAGCTTTACCGGGACGCCAAGGTGCTCCAGATCTACGAGGGCACCTCGGAGATCCAGCGGGTTATTGTGCTTAGGGAGCTCCTTAGGAGGGAAAGATGGGAGAGCCGGTGATCCTCGAGGCGGCGCGCACCCCCATCGGCAGGCGGAACGGGGCCCTGAGGGCGTGGCGGCCCGATGCCCTCTACGCCCGGGTCTTGGACGCCCTTCTTGAACGCACGGGAGTGGACCCAGGCCTCATCGGGGACGTGGTCACGGGCTGTGTGACCCAGGTGGGGGAGCAGGGGGCCAACGTGGGGCGGCTCGCCGTCCTCCTCTCCCGGCTTCCCCAGGAGGTCCCCGCCGTCACCCTAAACCGGATGTGCGGCTCTAGCCAGCAGGCGGTCCACTTCGCCGCCCAGGCCATCGCCGCCGGCGACCTGGACTTCGCCATCGCCGGGGGGGTGGAGAGCATGACCCGGGTGCCCATGTTCTCGGACATCGGCGGGGGGTTTTCGACCCTTAACCCCGCCCTCTTCCAGCGGTATGAGCTTGTTCACCAGGGGGAGAGCGCCGAGCGCATCGCCGAGCGGTACGGGTTCTGCCGGGAGGAACTGGACGAGTGGGGCTATCTCTCCCATAAGCGGGCGGCCCAGGCGGAGCGGGAGGGGCGCTTCCTGGGGCAGCTGGTGCCGGTAGAGGGGCTGGATGCGGAGGGGAGGCCCTTTCTCCTCGCCCGGGACGAGGGGGTGCGGCCCGACGTGGACTACGAGAGGATGCTCTCCCTCAAGCCCGTCTTCCGGGAGAACGGGGTGGTCACCGCCGGTAACTCCAGCCAGATCTCCGACGGGGCGGCGGCGGTTCTCCTGGGGGATAGGGAAAAGGCCCTGGCCTTGGGCCTGAGGCCTAGGGCCCGCTTCCTGGCCCGGGTGGTGGTGGCGGGGGACCCTACCCTGCAGCTTCTGGAGGTGATCCCCGCGGCCAAGAGGGCCCTGGAAAAGGCCAGGCGCTCCATCCGGGACGTGGACGTCATAGAGGTCAACGAGGCCTTCGCCAGCGTGGTCCTGGCCTTCTTAAGGGAGCTTGGCCCAGACCCGGAAAGGCTTAACCCAAACGGCGGGGCCATCGCCCACGGCCACCCCCTGGGGGCCACGGGGGCCGTCCTCATGACCAAGCTCCTCCACGAGCTGGAGCGGACCGGTGGGGAGTTCGGCCTCCAGGTGATGTGCATCGGCCACGGCCAGGCCACGGCCACGGTCATCCAGAGGATTTAGGAGGAGTCTATGGAAAGGAGCGCTTTGGTGACGGGCGGGGCCTCGGGCCTGGGCCGGGCGGCGGCTTTGGCCCTTAGGGCCAAGGGGTACAAGGTGGTGGTCCTGGACCTCAGGCGGGGGGAGGAGAGCCTCCTCTACGTGGAGGGGGATGTGGCCCGGGAAGGGGATGTGGAGCGGGCGGTGGCGGAGGCCGTGGCCCAAGGGCCCCTCTTCGCCGTGGTGAACGCTGCGGGGGTGGGCCTGGCCAGGAAGATCCTGGGACGGGAGGGGCCCCACGACCTGGAGGGCTTCCGGAAGGTCATTGAGGTCAACCTGGTGGGCACCTTCAACGTCCTGCGCCTCGCTGCTTGGGCCATGCGGGAGAACCCCCCGGACGGGGAGGGAGGGCGGGGGGTCATCGTGAACACCGCCAGCGTGGCCGCCTACGAGGGGCAGATCGGCCAGGCGGCCTACGCCGCCAGCAAGGGGGGCGTGGTGGCCCTCACCCTGCCCGCGGCCCGGGAGCTCGCCGAGTGGGGCATCCGGGTGGTGACCCTCGCCCCGGGCCTCTTTGACACCCCCCTCCTCCAGGGGCTTCCCGAGAAGGCCAAGGCCTCCTTGGCGGAGCAGGTGCCCTTTCCCCGGCGCCTGGGCCGCCCCGAGGAGTACGCCTCCTTAGTGCTCCACATCCTGGAAAACCCCATGCTAAATGGGGAGGTGATCCGGCTGGATGGCGCCCTCCGCATGGCCCCCCGGTAGGGTCCTGGACCTGACCCGCCTTCTTCCCGGGCCCCTGGCGGGGAAGCTCCTTTTGGAGATGGGCTTTCCCGTCCTCAAGGTGGAGCCCCCCGGGGGGGACCCCCTGGAGGCCCTGGCCCCCGAGGCCTACGCCTTCCTAAACGCAGGCAAGGAGATCCTGAGCCTGGACCTGAAGGCCGCGGAGGGCCGGGAGCGGCTCATGGCCCTGGTGCGGGAGAGCGCCCTCCTCCTGGAGTCCAACCGCCCTGGGGTCATGGAGCGGCTGGGCCTGGGGCCGGAGGCGCTCCTCGGCCAGAACCCCGGGCTGGTCTACGTGCGCCTCCGGGGGTATCCGGACACCCCCGACCCCGGCCATGACCTCACCTACCTGGCGGAGGCGGGGCTTCTCGGCCGCTTTCCCTGGCAATCTTTCCAGTTCGCCGATCTGGCGGGGGCCTACGCCCTGGCCCTCACGGCCCTGAAGGGCCTCCTCCTGGGGGGAGGGTTTTACGAGGTGGCCCTCTCCGAGGCGGTGAAGGCCATGGCCTACCCCCCCGTCCCTTTCCTGGACGGCTCCGCCCTCTGCTACGGGGTCTACCCCGCCGAGGAGGGGGAGGTGGCCCTGGCGGCCCTTGAACCCCACCTCTGGGCCCGCTTCTGCGAGAGGGCGGGCCTTCCCGACCTCCTCCACCTCGCCTTCAGCCCCGCCTGGGAGGGGAACCCCGCCTACCAGAGGCTTCGCGCCCGCCTCCTGGAGCGCACCGCCCTGGAGTGGGAGGCCTGGGCCCGGGCAGAGGGGCTTCCCTTGCGCAGGGTGAAGGGAAAAACCCCCGGCCCTTGAGGGGCCGGGGGGCCTTTGTTCCCTATCGGGAAGGCGTCAGGGTGAGGTCCTTGGCGTTCTTGGCATCTAGGACAAAGTCCTTGGGGAGGAGGTTGTTGAGGTGGAGCATGTAGGCCACTACCGCCCACTACTCCTCAGGGCACTTGGCAACGCGTAGAAAGGGAATGGGGGAAGTCGTGGGTAAAGTCCTGCGTATCACACCTTGAAAAATCCCTCCACCGGCACTACGAAGACCACAGCCCCACCCACCTGGACCTCTACAGGGTTTTGCAGGAAGGGGTCGGGGGCCTCGGAGAGGGGGAGGGCGCGGGTAACCAGGCGGGTGCGGGTGCGGCACTTCTCCCGGATCAGCTCCAGGACCTCGGGGACCCTATCGTCCTCCAGGCCGATGAGGAGGGTGGTGTTCCCTTCCCTGAGAAACCCCCCGGTGGAGGCCAGCTTGGTGGACTGGAGCCCCCGTTCCAGAAGGGCCTTGGTGAGCCCAGGGGCGTCCGTGTCCTGCACAATGGCAATGACGAGCTTCATTGCACCCTATTGTACAACCGGTGCCACCCCTGGAGGCTCCGCACCCCTAGGGGTTTTTGCCGGGCCCGGAGGATGGCCTTCAGGCTCCAGAAGGCCCCCTCGAGGGTGGTGATGAAGGGAAGCCCCCCCTCCACGGCCCGCCTCAGCTCAGGGTGGGGGAGGAGGCTGATGAGGAGGTCGTACTCCCCCTCGCTCAAGGTAAAGCCCGCCTCCAGGTAGGCCCGCTTCACCTCTTCCAACGCCTCTCCCTCGCCGAGGAAGCGCACCCGCCCAAAGAGGGGAAGCCTTTGCCCCGCCCCGAGCTGGGCTTTGTAGTAGGCCAGGTAGGGGTCCTCGTCTATCCCCATGCTCTCCCCGGTGGAGCGCATCTCCGGCCCGAGGACGGGGATCACCCCGGGGAACTTGAGCCAGGGGATGACCACCTCCTTCACCGCGTAGTGGGGGGGGACGGGGTCCAGGTCCCGCACGCCGAGCTCCCTTAGGGTCTTGCCCACGGCGATGAGGGCCGCCAGCTTGGCCAGGGGCAGGCCGATGGCCTTGGAGACGAAGGGGACGGTGCGGCTGGCCCGGGGGTTGGCCTCGAGGACGTAGACCTCCTCCCTGAGGACGGCGTACTGGACGTTCAAAAGCCCCTTGACCCCGAGGGCTAGGGCCAGGCGGCGGGTGTAGTCCCGGACCTTGTTCAAGGCGGCCTCGGAGAGGTGGACCGGGGGAAGCACCGTGGCCGAGTCCCCGGAGTGGACCCCGGCCCGCTCCACGTGCTCCATCACCCCGGCCACCATGACCTCCTCCCCGTCGGAGAGGGCGTCCACGTCTAGCTCCAAGGCCCCTTCCAGGTAGCGGTCCAGGAGGATGGAGGGCTTTTCCTGCAGGGGCTCGTAGACCTCCTCCAGGTAGCGCCTGAGCTCCTCTTGGCTCCTCAGGACCCGCATGGCCCGCCCCCCCAGCACATAGCTGGGCCGGGCCAGAAGGGGGAAGCCCACCTCCTCCGCAAGCCTCAGGGCTTCTTCCGGGCTCCTCGCCACCCTTCCTTCGGGCTGGGGGATGCCGAGGCGTTGGCAGAGGCGGTGGAAGGCCTCCCGGTCCTCCGCCTGGTGGATGGCCTGGAAGGGGGTGCCGAGGAGCCTGACCCCTGCCTCCTCGAGGCCCTTCGCCAGCTTCAAGGGGGTCTGCCCCCCCAAGGTGGCGATGACCCCCAGGGGCTTCTCGTGCTCCACCAGGTTGAGGACGTCCTCCAGGGTGAGGGGTTCAAAGTAGAGGCGGTCCGCGGTGTCGTAGTCGGTGGAGACGGTCTCGGGGTTGGAGTTCACCATGATGGTCTCAAAGCCCGCCTCCTTCAGGGCCCAGACGGCGTGCACCGTGGCGTAGTCGAACTCCACCCCCTGGCTGATCCTTATGGGCCCCGAGCCCAGGATGACCACCTTGGGCTTCCCCGTGGGCCAGACCTCGTCCTCCAGCTCGTAGGTGGAGTAGTGGTAGGGGGTGTAGGCCTCAAACTCGGCGGCGCAGGTGTCCACGGTCTTGTACACGGGGGCCACCCCCAGGGCCTGGCGCGCCTTCCGCACCTCCCCCTCCCCCCTCCCCAAAAGCTCTCCCATCCAGGCATCGGAAAGCCCCAGCCCCTTGTAGAAGCGCCAGGTCTCCCGGTCCTTGGGGGGGTCGTCCTTGAGCCAGGCCTCCGCCTCCACGATCTCCTGCATCTGATGGAGGAACCAGGGGTCTATGCGGGTGGCCTGATGGAGCGCCTCCACGGGCATCCCCCGTCTTAGAAGCTCCAAGACGGCGTAGATGCGGTCGGGGTTGGGGTAGAGCTTCCGCTCCAGGTCCTCTGTCCTCACCCCCGCCAGGGCCCTTACGTCCCTCTCCAGGCCCCTCAGGGCCTTCATGAGGGCCTCCTTGAAGGTGCGGCCCATGGCCATCACCTCCCCCACGGACTTCATCTGGGTCCCAAGCTCGTCCCCAAGCTCCCCCAGGGTGTTGGGGAGGTCCTTAAACTTCTCAAAGGCGAAGCGGGGGATCTTGACCACCACGTAGTCGATGGTGGGCTCAAAGGAGGCGGGGGTCTTGCGGGTGATGTCGTTGGGGAGCTCGTCCAGGCGGTAGCCCACCGCCAGGAGGGCGGCGATCTTGGCGATGGGGAAGCCCGTGGCCTTGGAGGCGAGGGCCGAGGAGCGGGAGACCCGGGGGTTCATCTCGATGACCACCTGGCGGCCTGTTTTGGGGTCCACGGCGAACTGGATGTTGGACCCCCCGGTGTCCACCCCGATCTCCCGGATCACCGCCTTGGCGGCGTCCCGCATGCGTTGGTACTCGAGGTCGGAGAGGGTCTGGGCGGGGGCCACGGTGATGGAGTCCCCGGTGTGGACCCCCATGGGGTCCAGGTTCTCGATGCTGGTGATGATGACCACGGTGTCCGCGTGGTCCCGCATCACCTCCAGCTCAAACTCCTTCCAGCCCAGCACCGACTCCTCCACCAAGGCGGTGTGGACGGGGGAGAGGGCCAGGCCCCGGGCGAGGACCTCTTTGAGCTCGGCCTCGCTCCTGGCGATGCCGCCCCCGGTGCCCCCCAGGGTGAAGGAGGGGCGGACCACCACCGGGTAGCCCACCTCCCGGGCGAAGTGGAGGCCTTCCTCCACGCTCCCCACCATCTGGCCCCGGGGCACCTCGAGGCCGATCTTCCGCATGGCCTTCTGGAATGCTTCCCGGTCCTCCCCCTTCCGGATGGCCTCCGCCTTGGCCCCGATGAGCTCCACCCCGTAGCGGTCCAAAATCCCCTCCTCGTGGAGGGCCATGGCGAGGTTCAAGGCCGTCTGCCCCCCCAGGGTGGGGAGGAGGGCGTCCGGGGCCTCCTTGGCGATGACCTTCTCCAGGGCCTCCAGGGTGAGGGGCTCAACATAGGTCCTTTCCGCAAGCTCCGGGTCGGTCATGATGGTGGCGGGGTTGGAGTTGACCAGGATGGCCTCGTACCCCGCTCCCCTCAGGGCTTTCACCGCCTGGGTGCCCGAGTAGTCAAACTCCGCGGCCTGGCCTATGGTGATGGGCCCGGAGCCGATGATGAGGATTTTCCTGAGGTCTCTTCTCGGCGGCATCGCGCACCCGAGGGACAAGCTTAGCACAAGGGGGAGCGTGGGCCAAGGGGTGGATTGCAAACTTATGCGCTTTTGCCCGGCTAATGTGCATAGGTTCGCCTATGCTTCCGGCCTCCCGCCCCAGGCAGGGGTATACTGGTCTTGTGCGTAGGGTGCGCCCGGAGGAGATTCCCGCCCTTCTGGAAAGGGGGGTGAAGGTGGTGGACGTCCGCCCCCCGGATAGGGGGACCACCCCTTTGCCCTTCCCCGCCGAGCGGGTTTCCCTGGATAAGATCCAGAAGGGAGAGCACGGCCTGCCCAAGGTTCCCCTCCTCTTAGTCTGCGAGAGGGGGCTTTTGAGCCAGGTGGCTGCCCTCTACCTGGAGGCGGAGGGGTACGAGGCCATGAGCCTGGAAGGGGGCTTGGAGGCCTTGACGGGGGGCAGATAGCCCCGTAGAATGGCGGGTGCTGAGCGTGGTGAGCGTAGCTCAGCTGGTCAGAGCACCGGACTGTGGATCCGGGGGTCGTGGGTTCAAGTCCCATCGCTCACCCCAATCCCCTCACCCTGTGGGGGGCGGTCTTTTGGGGGAGGGCCTCGCCCTCCTTGCGAGGATGGCGGAACCGGTAGACGCGCCGGACTTAGGATCCGGTGGGGTAACCCGTGCGGGTTCAAGTCCCGCTCCTCGCACCAAAGGGGCGAGGCCCCCCTTTTGGCGAGGTGGGGCGTGGCGGAAATCGTGGAGCGTTCCGGCTATCTGGTGAGGGTCCGGGTTGAGGTCCCGGCGGAGAGGGTGGAGGCCAGCTACCAGGCCATGCTGAAGGACCTGGCTCGGAGGGTCAAGATCCCCGGCTTCCGCCCCGGCAAGGCCCCCCTGAAGGTGGTGGAGGCCCGCCTGGGCCGGCAGGAGCTATTGAGCGACCTCAAGGAGCGCCTGGTGGAGGAGACCTACCCCGAGGCCGTGCGGGAGCTGGGCCTTCTGCCCGTGGCCGCCCGGGTGGTGGAGGAGGAGCTCAAGGAGGGGGGGGGCTTCCGCTACGTGGCCGAGGTGGAGAACTATCCCGAGGTGAGGCTCCCCGACTGGCGGAGCTTCACCTTGGAGGTACCTCCCCTGGAGATCACCGAGGAGATGGTGGAGAAGGCCCTAGAAGAGCTCCGCCACCGTTACGCCGAGCTTTCCCCCGTGGACCGGGAAGCCAGGGAAGGGGATCACGTCTTCGTCCGCACCGAGGAGGGGGCGGAGTTCCCCATTGACCTCTCCAAGGCCCTGCCCCACGTGCGGGAGGCCCTCTTGGGCAAGAGGGCGGGGGACGTGCTTATGGTCCCCGTCCTGAGCGAGAAGGGCGAGAAGGTGCGGGAGGCGCGCACCGAGGTCCTCGAGGTCAAGGCCCTGGAGCTCCCCGAGTTAGACGAGGAGTTCGCCAAGACCCTGGAGGCAGAGAGCCTGGAGGACCTCAAGGCCAGGGTGCGGGAAAGCCTCCGGCGCCAGGCGGAAAGGGAGTACCAGGAGGCCAGGGAGCGGGCTTTTCTGGAAAAGCTTTCCGAGGGCCTGGAGGCGGATATTCCCCCTTCCATGGTGGAGAGGGAGGAGGGCCACCTCCTGGAGCGTTTGGCGGAGGACCTCTACCAACAGGGCATCCCCCTAGAGGCCTACCTGAAGGCCCTGGAAGAGAGGGGGGAGCTCCAGAAGTTCAAGGAGGAGCTCAGAGGAGAGGCCCTGAAACGGGTGAGGCGCTCCTTGGCCAAGGGGAGGTTGGCCGAGGAGCTGAACCCCCAGGTGACGGAGGAGGAGTGGCAGGCCTACCTCCAAAGGGTGGCCCGCTCCCAGGGCGTGGGCCTGCAGGAGCTGAGGCGGCGGTTAGGGGAAGGGGGCCTTGCCCGCCTCAGGGCCGTCTACCTCCAGGACAAGGCGGTCCGGGAAGCGGTTGCCCAGCTAAAAATCCCCTAAGTGGCCTAGGAGGGGGTTTCCCCTAGGGCCGCTGCTAAAATGAGAGAAGTATGGTCATCCCCTACGTCATAGAGCAGACCGCCCGTGGGGAGCGGGTTTACGACATCTACTCCCGGCTCCTCAAAGACCGGATCATCTTCCTGGGTACCCCCATAGACGCCCAGGTGGCCAACACCATTGTGGCCCAGCTCCTTTTCCTGGATGCCCAGAACTCCAACCAGGAGATTCGCCTCTACATCAACTCGCCTGGGGGGGAGGTGGACGCGGGGCTGGCCATCTACGACACCATGCAGTTCGTCCGGGCCCCTGTGTCCACCATCGTGATCGGCATGGCCGCCAGCATGGCAGCGGTGATCCTGGCGGCGGGGGAGAAGGGCCGCCGCTACGCCCTGCCCCACTCCAAGGTGATGATTCATCAGCCCTGGGGCGGGGCCCGGGGCACGGCCAGCGACATCGCCATCCAGGCCCAGGAGATCCTCAAGGCCAAGAAACTCCTGAACGAGATCCTGGCCAAACACACCGGCCAGCCTCTGGAGAAGGTGGAAAGGGATACCGACCGGGACTACTACCTCTCCGCCCGGGAGGCCCTGGAGTACGGCCTCATCGACCAGGTGGTGACCCGTGAAGAGGCCTAGGCCCCGCTGCAGCTTTTGCGGTCTCCGCCCCCCAGAAACCGGGCGGCTCCTGGAAAGCCCCATAGACGAGGTCTATATCTGCGAGGACTGCGTGGAGCGGGCCCAGGGGATCTTCCGCCAGGGGGCAAGGCCCAAGGGTCCCACCCGTTTGCCCAAGCCCCAGGAGATCAAGGCCCACCTGGACGGGTACGTGGTGGGACAGGAGGCGGCCAAAAGGGCCCTCTCCGTGGCCGTCTACAACCACTACAAGCGCCTCCTCCACCCCGAGGCGGAGATCGGCAAGGCCAACATCCTCCTCATCGGCCCCACGGGGACCGGGAAGACCCTCCTGGCGGAAACCCTGGCCCGTTTCCTCGAGGTCCCCTTCGCCATCGCCGACGCCACCACCCTCACCGAGGCGGGGTACGTGGGGGAGGACGTGGAGAACGTCATCCTGCGCCTCCTCCAGAACGCCGACTTTGACGTGGAGCGGGCGGAGATGGGCATCGTCTACATTGACGAGATCGACAAGATCGCCCGCAAGTCGGAAAACCCCTCCCTCACCCGGGACGTCTCCGGGGAGGGGGTGCAGCAGGCCCTCCTCAAGATCATTGAGGGCACCATCGCCAACGTCCCTCCCCAGGGGGGCAGGAAGCACCCCCACCAGGAGTTCATCCCGGTGAACACCAAGAACATCCTCTTCATCCTGGGCGGGGCCTTTGAGGGCCTGGAGAACATCGTCAAGGCCCGCACCGAGCGCACGTCCATCGGCTTCACCCGGGCCAAGGCCAAGGAGGAGCCCCTGGAGGTCATCCCCGAGGACCTGGTGAAGTTTGGCCTCATCCCCGAGTTCGTGGGCCGGGCCCCCCTGATCGTCCAGCTCCACCCCCTGACCGAGGACGACCTGGTGCGCATCCTCACCGAGCCCAGGAACGCCTTGGTGAAGCAGTACCAGGAGCTTTTGCGCATGGAGGGGATTGAGCTCCGCTTCACCCAGGCCGCCTTGAGGGAGGTGGCCCGCCGGGCCCTGAAGCGGGGCACGGGGGCCCGGGGCCTTAGGGCCATCCTGGAGAAGGCCATGGTGGACCTGATGTTTGAGGCCCCGGGCAGCGGGGTGCGGGAGCTCGTCCTAGACCTTCCCCACCTGGACCAGCCCTTGAAGGCCTTGGAGGAGGCCAGGCTCAAGCAGGCCTCCTAGCTCCCAAGCCTCCTCACCAGCTCCTCCTTGAGGGCGAAGAGCCTCTCCGTGAGGGATACGTGGTAGATGTGGGGGTTCACCAGGCGCCGGACCCCCGGGTCCAGCCGGGCCACGTCCTCGTCCCGCCTCCTCCTCAAGGTTTCTATGGGGAGGGGTGGGAAGAGGCGCCTTCCTCCCTGGAAGGCCTCCACCAGGAGGGGTTCCAGGGTGAAGCTTCCGGGGCTCAGGGTCCGCCTCTTGGTGGGGTCCGTGGGGTGGCGGAGGGTGAGGGGCCTGTCCCCCTGCACCTCCTCCTCGGCCAGGGCTAGGAGATCGGCGGTGGCCAGGCCCCGCCCGTCGTAGACCCGGTAGACCCCCTTGTGCCCGGGGTTCAGGACCTTCTCCAGGGAGTCCGAGATCTTGATGGCGGGGGCCCAGGCGCCCTCTCTGCGGATGGCCACCAGCTTGTACACCCCCCCCAGGGCCGGGTAGCCCCAGGAGACCACCATCCGGGTGCCCACCCCATAGACCAGGCGCTTTAAAAGCTCCTCCGGGTCCACTCCGTAGCGGGGGGCCTCCTCGAGGATCTGGCTCTTGATCTGCCAGATGACGAGCTCGTCCAGGTCCCCGGAGAGGACGATCAGGGTCTCGGGGAAGCCCGCCCTATCCAGTTCCCGGGCCGCCTGGATGGCCAGGTAGGCCAGGTCCCCCGAATCGATCCGCACCCCCAGGGGCCTGTGCCCCTTTCTGCGCAAGGCTTCAAAGACCTTGATGGCGTGGGGAAGGCCCGAGTGGAGGGTGTCCACGGTGTCCAGGAGGAGGATGGTGTCGTCGGGGAAGACCTCGGCGAAGGCGAAGAAGGCCTCCTCCTCCGAGTGGCCCAAGGCCAAGAAGGCCTGGACCAGGCTGTGGGCGTGGGTGCCGGAAGAGGGGAGGCCCAGGAGGTGGGATAGGGAGACGGCGCTACTCCGGTTCGCCCCCCCGATGAGGCTTGCTCGGGTGGCGCTCTCCCCCCCCTTGGCGGGGGCCCGGCGCAGGCCGAACTCCAGGACCACCGCCTCCCCCGCCGCCTCCCGCACCCGGCTAGCCTTGGTGGCGATGAGGGTTTCGTGGTTGATGCGGTTTAAGAGGGCCGTTTCCAGGAGCTGGGCCTGGAGGAGGGGCCCCTCCACGGTGATGAGGGGGACCTGGGGGTGGGCTACCCGGCCCTCTGGGATGGCCCTCAGGGTGAGGCCGGAGAAGCCTCCCATCTCCTTTAGGTAGGCCAGGTAGTCCTCAGCGAAGAGGGGTTTGCCGGAGCGGCTTTTGAGGGCCCTCAGGGCGGCGAGCTCCGCCTCGCCGAAGCGGGCCTCCTCCATCCAGGAGAGGAGGGGGTCCAGCCCGGCAAAGACGGTGTAGCCCGCCTGGTGGGCCCCGTAGTCGGGGTTCTTGCGGTAAAAGGCCTCAAAGAGGGCTTCGCGTTCGTGGAGCCCCATCCGGAAGTAGACCTGGCCCATGGTGAGCTGGTAGAGGTCGGTGTAGAGGATGCCGAAGGGGTCCATGGGGGTAGCATAGCCCCTCCTTTCCCGCTACACTAGCGGGATATGGTGGAGGTCCACACCTGTAGCCCCGGCTGCCGCCACCACCTGGGGGGGGTGGGGTGGGGGGAGGCTCCCCTGGTGCGTCTGGGCTACAACAAGGAGGCCCGGGCCAGGAAGTTCCCCTACCTGAAGGCCCTACTGCAAAGACCCCTGGTCTTTGACGGGGCCATGGGCACGGAGCTCCAGAAGAGGGACCTAGCCCCCGAGGATTTCGGGGGGGAGGCCTACTACGGGTGCCCGGAGGTCCTCAACGCCACCCGGCCCGGGGTGATCCAGGAGATCCACCTGGCCTACCTGGAGGTGGGGGCGGAGGTCATCGAGACCAACACCTTCGGGGCCCTCCGCCACGTCCTGGCGGAGTATGGCCTTGGGGAGAGGGCGGAGGAGCTCGCCTACCTGGGGGCCAGGATCGCCCGGGAGGCCGCCGATGCCTTTGGGGCCTTCGTGGCCGGGGCCCTGGGCCCGGGGACCAGGCTCATCTCCCTGGGCCAGATCTCCTGGGAGGAGCTCTACGGGGCCTACAGGGAGGCGGTGCGGGGGCTTCTTAGGGGCGGGGTGGACCTCATCCTCCTGGAGACCGCCCAGGACATCCTCCAGGTGCGGTGCGCTGCCCTTGCGGCCCGGCAGGCCATGGCCGAGGTGGGGCGGGAGGTGCCCCTCCAGGTCCAGGTGACCATGGAGGCCACGGGCACCATGCTCCTGGGCACGGACGAGCAGGCGGCTTTGGCCGCCCTGGAGAGCCTCCCCATAGACGTGGTGGGGATGAACTGTGCCACCGGCCCCGACCTCATGGATAGCAAGATCCGCTACTTCGCCCACCACAGTACCCGCTTCGTCTCCTGCCTTCCCAACGCGGGCCTGCCCCGGAACGAGGGGGGGAGGGTGGTCTATGACCTCACCCCGGAGGAGCTCGCCCGCTGGCACCGCAAGTTCGTGGCCGAGTACGGGGTGAACGCCGTAGGGGGGTGTTGCGGCACGGGGCCGGAGCACATCCGCAAGGTGGCGGAGGCGGTGCGGGGGCTTCCCGCCCCTCCTCGCCCCCGGGTCTTTCCCCCGCAGGTGGCCTCCTTGTACCAGGCGGTCCCCCTGAGGCAGGAGGCGAGCCTGCTCTTGGTGGGGGAGAGGCTGAACGCCACGGGGAGCAGGCGCTTTCGGGAGATGCTCTTTGCGAGGGACCTCGAGGGCATCCTGGCCCTGGCCCGGGAGCAGGTGGAGGAGGGGGCCCATGCCCTGGACCTAAGCGTGGCCTGGACGGGCCGGAACGAGCTAGAGGACCTGGAGTGGCTTCTTCCACACCTGGCCACGGCGGTCACCGTGCCCTTCATGGTGGACTCCACCAGCCCCGAGGCCATGGAGCTCGCCCTCAAGCACCTCCCGGGCCGGGTCCTCCTCAACTCCGTGAACCTGGAGGAGGGCCTGGAGCGGTTTGACCGCGTGGCCTCCCTGGCCAAGGCCCATGGGGCGGCCCTGGTGGCCCTGGCCATAGACGAAAAGGGCATGGCCAAGACCCGGGAGGAGAAGGTCCGGGTGGCCCTGAGGATGTACGAGCGCCTCACCCTTCACCACGGCTTCCGCCCCGAGGACCTCCTCTTTGACCTCCTCACCTTCCCCATCACCCAGGGGGACGAGGAGAGCCGCCCCTTGGCCCGGGAGACCCTTCTCGCCCTAGAGGAGCTAAGGGAGAGGCTTCCCGGGGTGGGGTTCATCCTGGGGGTTTCCAACGTCTCCTTCGGCCTCAAGCCCCGGGCCAGGCGGGTCCTGAACTCGGTCTTTCTGGACGAGGCCAGGAAGCGGGGCCTCACCGCCGCCATCGTGGACGCGGGGAAGATCCTCCCCATGGGCCAGATCCCCGAGGAGGCCTACGCCCTGGCCTTGGACCTCATCCACGACCGGAGGCGGGAGGGGTATGACCCCCTCTTCGCCTTCATGGCCTACTTTGAGGCCCACAAGGAGGAGCTGGGAACCAAGGAGGATGCCTTTCAAGCCCTCCCCCTCTTGGAAAGGCTCAGGCGGCGCATCGTGGAGGGGAGGAAGGGGGGCCTCGAGGGGGACCTGGAGGAGGCCCTGAAGGCGGGGCACAGGCCCCTGGACCTCATCAACGGGCCCCTTCTTGACGGGATGAAGGAGGTGGGGGAGCTCTTCGGGGCGGGGAAGATGCAGCTTCCCTTCGTCCTCCAGGCAGCCGAGGTCATGAAGCGGGCCGTGGCCTTCCTGGAGCCCCACATGGAGAGGCGGGGGGCGGGCAAGGGGAAGATGGTCCTGGCCACGGTGAAGGGCGACGTCCACGACATCGGCAAGAACCTAGTGGATATCATCCTCACCAACAACGGCTACCAGGTGGTGAACCTGGGCATCAAGGTCCCCATTGAGGAGATGCTGAGGGCGGTGGAGGAGCACAAACCTGATGCCCTGGGGATGTCCGGCCTCCTGGTGAAGAGCACCCTGGTCATGAAGGAAAACCTGGAGTACATGGCGGAAAGGGGCTACACCCTCCCCGTGATCCTGGGGGGGGCTGCCCTCACCCGCGCTTACGTGGAGGAGCTAAAGGCCATCTACCCCAACGTCTACTACGCCGAGGACGCCTTTGAGGGCCTGAGGCTCATGGAAGAGCTCACAGGGCACGCCCCTCTGGAACTCACTCGGAAAGAGGCCAAAAAGCCTGCAAGGCCCCTCCCCCAGGTAGAAGCCAGGGCCAAGCCCGTGGGGGAGGCCCCCGCCATCCCCCGCCCCCCCTTTTTCGGGGTTCGGGTGGAGGAGGGCTTGGACCTCCCCACCATCGCCCGCTACGTGAACAAGCTCGCCCTCTTCCGGGGGCAGTGGGGCTACAGCCGCAAGGGGCTTTCCCGGGAGGCGTGGCAGGCCCTAGTGGAAAGGGAGGCGGAGCCCGTCTTCCGGCGCCTTCTCAAGGAGGCTAGGGAGGAGGGATGGCTCATCCCTCGGGTCCTTTACGGCTTCTTCCCCGTGGCCCGGGAGGGGGAGGAGCTTTTGGTGTTCAGCCCCGAAACGGGAGAGGTCCTGGAGCGCTTCTGCTTTCCCCGGCAAAAGGGCGGGGGGCTATCCCTCGTGGACTACTTCCGTCCCCGCTTCGCCCCTCCTCTGGGGGACGAGGAGGCCTGGATGCCGGAGGCCGCCTTCCGGGCAGGGGCGCGGGACGTCCTCGGGGTCCAGCTCGTCACCATGGGCGAGGAGCCCTCCCTGAGGGCCAAGGTCCTCTTTGAGAGCGGGGCCTACCAGGACTACCTCTTCGTCCACGGCTTCAGCGTGGAGATGACCGAGGCCTTGGCGGAGTACTGGCACAAGAGGATGCGGCAGATGTGGGGGATCGCCCACCGGGACGCCACCGACATCCGCAAGCTCTTCCAGGGGGGCTACCAGGGGGCCCGCTACTCCTTCGGCTACCCCGCCTGCCCTGACCTCGCCGACCAGGCCAAGCTGGACCGCCTCATGGGCTTTTCCCGGATCGGGGTGGGCCTCACGGAGAGCTACCAGCTCGTGCCCGAACACGCCACCAGCGCCCTCGTGGCCCACCATCCCGAGGCACGCTACTTCAGCGTGGACTAAGCACCCCGCCGCGGCGAAAGCCGCGGCGGGAGCCCCAAAAAGGCCTTGCCAGACCACCTGGACATCCCTTGTTGCGAAACCAACGTACGGGCACTTAGACCCACCAGGCCACGGGCCGGGTGGGGAAGGCCCTGGGGGCCACGGCCTCCCCCTTGGGGTGGCGCTCCATGGCGTAGTGGGGGAAGGCGTAGACCTCGAGGACCCCCTCCACCAGGTTCACCAGCCAGACCTCGGGGATGCCCGCCTTCTGGTAGAGGGGGAGCTTCAGGGTGCGGTCCTGGACCAGGGTGGTGTCGGAGATCTCCACCAGGAGAAGGGTATCCCCAGGCCCCGGGTCCCGCTCCCGGTAAGCCTCTAGGGGGGGGCGGAGGAGGGCCAGGTCCGGTGTGGGCTCCGAGTCGGTAGACAAGCCTAGGGGGCACTGGACCATGACCACGGCCTCATCCCCGAAAGCCTCTTGGAAGACCTTGTCCAGGTGCATTACGTAAAGCCGGTGCTTTTTCCCCATGGGCGACACGGCGTACACCTCCCCCTCCAGGAGCTCCACCCGTTCGGGGAGGGCCCCCGCCTCGTAGGCCTTGTGGTAGGCCTCCACCGTGAAGCGGTGCTTGACCATCTCCCCTGAGTATACTTCTGGCCGTGCTGGGCCTCTACCACGCCGCCCGCCTCCTGGGGCTTCGCCCTGCCCTTCTGGAGTCCTTGGGGCCAAGGACCCCCTTTTCCCGGCTCTCCCTCCTGGGCCTGAGGCCGGCGCACCGCCTCGAGGTCCTGGAGAGGCGGCTCTACCTGGACGGGCGCCGGGTGGGGGAGGCCCTGGACCTCTTCCGCTACCTGGAAAGGGGACTAGGACCAGGCCACTTCCCCGCCTGGGTGGGCTTTTTCGCCTACGAGTTCGCCCGCCACCTGAGGCTTCCCACCCATCCCCCTATCCCCGGCCTCCCCGAGGCCGCCTTCTTCTACTACCCCGAGGGCTTCGCCTTCCTGGAGGGGCGGCTTGTGGAAAGGCCCTCCTTCCCTCTCAGGCCCACCCCCTACCTCCCGCCCCCCTTTCCCCCCATGGGCCTTCTGAGCGACTACCCCGAGGCCCGCTTCCTGGAGGGGGTGAGGGAGGTGCAGGAGCGGATCCGGGCCGGGGTGGTCTACCAGGTGAACCTCTCCCACCGCTTCCGAGCCCAAGGCCCTTTGGACCCTCTGGCCCTCTACGCCCGCCTCCGGGCCCATAACCCCTCCCCCTTCATGGGGCTTCTGGAGGGGGAGGGGTGGGCGGTGATCTCGGGGAGCCCGGAAAGGCTTTTCCAGAAGGTGGGGGCCAAGGTGTCCACCCGGCCCATCGCGGGCACCCGGCCCCGGGGGCGGGACGGGGCCGAGGACCTCCTCCTGGAGAGGGAGCTCCTCGCCTCCCCCAAGGAGCGGGCGGAGCACGCCATGCTGGTGGACCTCCTGCGGAACGACCTGGCCAAGGTGGCCCTCCCCGGGTCGGTGCGGGTGCGGGAGCTCTTCACCGTGGAGCGCTACGCCCACGTGATGCACCTGGTCTCGGAGGTGGAGGGGTACACCCGGGCTTCCTTGGGGGAGGTCTTCCGCGCCCTCTTCCCCGGGGGGACCATCACCGGGGCCCCCAAGGGGACGGTGATGGAGGCCATCCGGGACCTGGAGCCCGTGCCCCGGGGGGCCTACACGGGGAGCCTGGGGTACGTTTCGGGCCGGGGGGCGGACTTCAACATCCTCATCCGCTCCTTCTACCAGGTGGGGGAGGTCCTCCACTTCTCCGCGGGGGCCGGGGTGGTCATCGCCTCCTCCCCTGAGGCGGAGTACCGGGAGACCCTCCACAAGGCAGAGGGGCTCCTGAGGGCCCTAAAGGGGGGGCGTCCAGGAAGCCCCCTCGCTCCCCCTAAGCCCGCCGCCTTCTGGGCCCCCCGCCCCCGCCCAGGCGGCTTAAGGCCCGGGTCCTCTTCCTGGAGAACCGGGACTCCTTCAGCCACAACCTGGTGGACTACCTCAGGGTCCTGGGGGCGGAGGTGGCCGTGGTGGACCAGGAGGAGGCCCCTGGGTTCCGGGGCTTCACCCACCTCCTGGTGGGCCCCGGGCCCAAGGACCCCTTCACCGCCGGCAGGGTCTTGGAGTGGACGGAAGAGGCCCTCAGGGAGGGCATCCCCTTCCTGGGGGTCTGCCTGGGCCACCAGGCCCTGGGGGTGGTCCTGGGGGCGGAGCTCTACCGGGAGGCCCCGGTGCACGGGGAGGCCCACCCCATCCACCACTCGGGGGAGGCCCTCTTCCAGGGCCTTCCCAACCCCCTGCCCTTCGCCCGCTACCACTCCCTGGCCCTCAAGGGGCTTCCCCCTAGCCTCCGCCTCCTGGCCTGGACGAGGGAAGGGGTGCCCATGGCCATATGGGACGGGAGGGCGGCCTTTGGGGTGCAGTTCCATCCGGAGAGCATCCTTTCCCCCTGGGGCATGGAGCTCCTCGCCCGCTTTTTGGAGGTGGGATGAAGCGGGTCCTTCTCTCTGGAAAGCCCTTCGCCGAGCCCCTTCCCGAGGGGTTCCTCTACCATGGGCATACCGTCTTCACCACCTTGAGGGCTGAGGGAGGGAGGCCCCTTTGGCTTGAGGACCACCTCGCCCGCCTCCGCCGCCACGCGGAGGCCCTGGGCCTCGCCTACCCCGGGGACGAGGCCTTCCTGAAGGACCTAGAGGTCCTCCTCGCCGCTTTCCCCGAGTTCCCCTGCCTCCGCCTCCGCCTCACCGGGGGGGAAGGGGTGTGGCTTTCCGAGGCCCGGCCCTACACCCCCCCGCCCCCCGCCCTCTACCGGGAGGGGGTGCGGGTCCACCTGACCCCTTACCGGGTCCACCCGGACCTTTTCCGCTACAAGACGGGGAACTACCTCCCCTACCGCCTGGCCCTCAGGGAGGCGGAAGGGCGGGGCGCCTTTGAGGGCCTCCTCCTGGACGGGGAAGGGCACGTGGTGGACGGAAGCCGCACCAGCCCCCTGCTCTTCCGAGAAGGGACCCTTTACCTCCTGGAGGGGGGCCTCGAGGGCCTCACCCGGGAGAAGGTGGCCCAGGCGGCCCGGGAGCTGGGGCTAAGGGTGGAGCGGGCTCTTTTGCGCCCTGAGGAGCTTGAGGGGACGCTTCTTCTAGCGGGAAGCGGGGTGGGCCTCCTCCCCGTGGGCAGGCCACCGGAGGCCCTCCTTCCCCTCATAGAGCGCTTCCTCCCCGCTTGCTATACTGAGTAGCGGTACCGCCAGCCCGAGGGCTTTGGGCTGGTAGCCCTTTTTGCACGGGAGGACGCATGAAGAAGCCGGTCTACCTCACCCCCGAAGGCTTTCGCCGCCTTCAGGAGGAGCTGAACCACCTGAAGACCACCAAGAGGCAGGAGATCTCCACCGACTTTGAGCAGGCCCTGGAGGAGGGGGACCTCCGGGAGAACGCTGGCTACGATGAGGCCCGGCGGGCCATGTGGCAGAACGAGGCCCGCATCGCCCAGCTGGAGGACCTCCTCGCCCGAGCGGTCATCGTGGAGGGGAACGGCTCCTACGACCAGGTGGCCTTGGGCTGCCAGGTGGAGCTGGAGATGGAAAGTGGGGAAAGGCTTTCCCTCTCCATCGTGGGGAGCCACGAGGCGGACATCTTCAGCGGGAAGATCTCCAACGAGTCCCCCCTGGGCCAGGCCCTCTTGGGCAAGAAGGTGGGAGACGTGGTGGAGATAAGGGGCAAGAAGGGGGCCCAGGTCTACACCATCCTGGAGATCAAACCCCTATAGCCTCCGCTGAACGCAAGGGGCCCAGGTGCTCCTCCACGTGGGCCTTCAGGGCCAGGAGGAGGCGGCCCAGGGGGGCTTCCTCCAGGTAGGGGAGGGCTTCGCCCCCGGGAAGGTGGAGGACGGCCCTCAGGGCCTCCACCCCCTTTTCCCCAAGGAACACCCCTCCCTCTCCCAAGCGCCCCCCTTTGAGGTGCAGACCGGGCCCCAGGAGGCTTGGGGAAAGCCCACCCGCCTTCACCACCCGCCAACCCGCCCAGACCAGGGGCAGGAGGGGGTTTTCCTGCTTGGCGATCCCCCGGAGGCCGGAGACGAAAACTGGGTAGACTTTGGGGGCCGCCTCAGGGGAGGCCAGGCGGTAGGCCAATTCGGCCAGGAAGGAGGCCAGGAGAAAGCGCCCAGGCTCCTCCAGGCCGTGAAGCCTGCCCAAAAGCTCGGCCTGGGTCAGGGTAGGAAGCCTCTCTTCCTTGGCGTAAAGCTGGAAGCGCACGTGGTGGAAGAGGGAGAGCCTCCCCGTGCGCCCCGTGGGCCTCTGGCCCCTGCGGGCTACCGCCTCGAGGCTCCCCCTGGGGGTGAGGAAGCGGAGGAGGAGGTCTCCCTGGGGGAGGGGTTTCCTTCCCACCACGATGCCCTCCTCGAGGCGGTACCGCTCCACCCCTTCAGTGTATGCTGGGGCCATGGAACGGACCTTGCGCGACATCCTGGAATGGGTGGTCCTGGGCCTTTTGGTGGTCGTGGGGGTGCTCCTGATCCTTTGGGTGGGGGGCTGGGTCTTCACCTTCTTGGGCAGGGTCCTCCTGGCCCTTTCCGGCCTGATCTGGACGCTCCTCACCTACGCCATCCCTATCCTCATCTTGGCCGCCATTGGCTACGGGGTGGTCTACTTCCTGCAGAAGCGTTCTTCCAGTCCGTCCTGATCTAGGCAGAAGCGATGCGAACCCTAGAAACCTGCCCTTGCGCAGAGAGCGGGCCTTGGCAAAGCCTGGAGGGGGCTTAAACAACCTAGCTAGCTGCTTCTAAAACCCCTTTGCTTTATAAAGGTATCGCGACTAGCCACGGTGCGTGGGGGAGCCATCTCGGCGAGGAGGAAGGGGTGGCCCTCCGCATCCATCCCCGCGGCCTGGAGGTCCGCCCGCCCTGGCCACCACCCGGTGTGGCCCAGGCCCTCCTGCTCTGGGGCTAGCGCCTCTGCGTCCTCGTCCCATGGCGCGGCCAGGATGGCCTGCGCACGGCCACCTCGTCGGGGAGGCGGTGGGTTTAGACCGCTATGACCTCCGCGTCCACGTACGCCATGGGGGGTGCGGCCCAAACGGTAGCTGTACCCAGTCTGACCGTAGGTGGTCGTCGCCAGATGCGCACGGTGGGCGTTTGTTCACCACGTAGCACGGCCTCCATGTGCTTCCGGCGAAAGGGGATAACCAGCGGTGTGCCGCTAGGCCCCTAAAGCTTTTCCAAATAGTTCCCCAGCAGGCGGGGCGGGAAGGGAGCATGTTTTTCCAGCGCGGTTTGAGGGTGCGTCGCCTGGGCCTATAATGCCCCTATGCGCCTTCTTTTCATCGGGGACGTGATGGCGGAGCCGGGCCTTAGGGCGGTGGGCCTTCACCTGCCGGACATCCGGGACCGCTACGACCTGGTGATCGCCAACGGGGAGAACGCCGCCCGGGGAAAGGGCTTGGACAAAAGGAGCTACCGCATCCTCCGGGATGCGGGGGTGGACCTCATTTCCCTGGGCAACCACGCCTGGGACCACAAGGAAGTCTACGAGCTTCTGGAGCGGGAGCCTGTGGTGCGGGCCCTCAACTATCCCCCGGGGACGCCGGGGAAGGGGTTTTGGCGCTTGGGGGCCGGGGAGGGCCTCCTCTTCGTCCAGGTGATGGGCCGCATCTTCATGGACCCTCTGGATGACCCCTTCCGGGCCCTGGACGCCCTTCTGGAGAGGGAGAAGGCGGGCTACGTCCTGGTGGAGGTCCACGCTGAGGCCACCAGCGAGAAGATGGCCCTGGCCCACTACTTGGATGGGCGGGTAGCCGCCGTCCTCGGTACCCACACCCATGTGCCCACCCTGGACGCCACCCGCCTGCCCAAGGGCACCCTTTACCAGACCGACGTGGGCATGACGGGCACCTACCAGTCCATCATCGGCGGGGAGGTGGAGGCCTTCCTCGCCCGCTTCCTCACGGGCCGACCCCAGCCCTTCCGCCCTGCCCAGGGCAGGGCCCGCCTCCACGCCACGGAGCTGGTGTTTGAGGGGGGAAAGCCCGTTTCCATAAGCCCTTATGTCTGGGAAGAACCATGACCGACCTCTTTGAGCTTTTGAAGGCGGAGGTGGACCTTCTGGGCCGTCTCCTAGGGGAGGCCATCAAGAGGGTTTCCGGGGAGAGGTTCTTCGCCCTGGTGGAGGAGGTGCGCCTTCTCGCCAAGGCCCGCCGCCAGGGGGACGAGGCCGCCGGGGAGGCGTTGCTTTCCCGGGTGGAGGGGCTTTCGGCCCTCGAGGCCGAGGCTTTGGTCCGGGCCTTCACCCACTACTTCCACCTGGTGAACCTGGCGGAGGAGCGCCACCGGGTGCGGGTGAACCGGGCGAGGGCCCAGGAAGAAACCCCCGAGAACCCCAGGCCCGAGGGCTTCCTGGCCTTGGCCCAGGCCATGAGGGCCCGGGGGCTTTCCCTGGAGGAGGCGGAGGCCCACCTGAACCGCCTGGAGCTCCTCCTCACCTTCACCGCCCACCCCACGGAGACCCGCCGCCGCACCCTGCGCCACCACCTCGAGGCCCTGGAGCGGGAGCTGGAGGAGGGGGACAGGGCCCGCCTCCTCGCCCGGGTGGCCCTCCTTTACACCACCGAGGAGGTGAGGAAGGCCCGGCCCAGCGTGGAGGACGAGATCAAGGGGGGGCTTTACTACCTGCCCACCACCCTCTGGCGGGCCATCCCCAAGGTGGTGGAGGGGCTTGAACTGGCCTTGGAACGGGTCTATGGCAAAAGGCCCCGCCTCAAGAGCCCCGTGCGCTTCCGCAGCTGGATCGGCGGGGACCGAGATGGAAACCCCTTCGTGACCCCCGAGGTCACCCTTTTCGCCGCCCGGTACGCCCGTGAGGTGGCCAAGGGGAAGTTCTTGGAGGAGCTAGAGGCCCTGGTGCGGGACCTCTCCCTCTCCGAGGCCAGGGTGCCCGCGCCCTGGGAGGTGCGCCAGGGGGGCGAGGGAATAGAGCGCTTTCCCGGGGAGCCCTACCGCCGCTTCTTCGCCCGGCTCTACCGCAAGCTTTCCCAGGGCGAGGCCACTACGGAGGAGCTCCTTTCCGCCCTCAAGATGGCGGAAGGGGGGCTTCGGGCGGTGGGGCTAGGGGAGGTGGGAGAAAGCCTCCTGAGGCCCCTCGAGGCCCGCCTCACCGCCTTCGGCCTGGAGCTCGCCCCCTTGGACCTCAGGGAGGAGTCGGGGAAGCTCCTCCTGGGGGCGGCCGAGCTCCTAAGGGTGGGCGGGGTCCACCCGGACTTCCTCGCCCTCTCCCCCGAGGCCAAGGAGGCCCTCCTCACCGAGGAGCTGAGGACAGCGAGGCCCCTCCTTCCCGTGGGGGAGGAGCCCAAGGAGGAGGCCCTAAGGGTGGCCCTGGAGGCCTTCCGGGCCTGGCGGGACAGGGGGGCCCAGGTGGTCTCCATGACCCACCATCCCGCCGATCTCCTCTCCGTCTTCCTCCTGGCCCGGGAGGTGGGGCTTTACCGCCCCGGGAAGCCCCTTCCCTTTGACGTGGTCCCCCTCTTTGAGACCCTGGAGGACCTAAGGCGGGCCCCTCTGGTCCTCCGCCGCCTCCTGGAGAACCCCGTCTTCCTGGCCCACGCCCGGGGCCGGGGCGGGGTGGAGGTCATGATCGGCTACTCCGACTCCAACAAGGATGCGGGCTTCCTCATGGCCAACCTGGCCCTCTATGAGGCCCAGGAAGCCCTGGGCCGGGTGGGGGAGGAGAAGGGGCTTCCCGTCCACTTCTTCCACGGCCGGGGCACCTCCACCGCCCGGGGGGCGGCCCCGCGGGCCGGGCCATCGCCAGCCTACCCCCGAGGAGCGTGGGCCGCCGCCTCCGCCTCACGGAGCAGGGGGAGGCCCTGGCGGACCGCTACAGCCACCCCGAGCTGGCGGTGCGCCACCTGGAGCAGCTCCTCTTCCACTTCGCCCAGGCCGCCTTGGGGGACGGGGTGGAGCCCAAGCCCCTCTGGTGGGAGGCCCTGAGGGGGGCGGGGGAGGAGAGCGTGGCCCGCTACCGGGCCCTCCTTGCCGAGGAGGGCTTCTTCCCCTTCTTTGAGGCCCTCACCCCCATCCGGGAGATCGGGGAGCTTCCCATCGCCAGCCGCCCCGTCTACCGCCACGGCCGGGTCAGGGACATCCGGGACCTAAGGGCCATCCCCTGGGTCATGGCCTGGACCCAGGTGCGGCTTCTCCTCCCCGGGTGGTACGGCCTTTCCGCCTTGGAAGACCTTCCCTTGGACCTTTTGCGGGAGATGTACCGGGACTGGCCCTTCTTCGCCACCACCTTGGAGAGCGCCGCCATGGCCCTGGCCAAGGCGGACCTGGGGGTGGCGAGGCTCTACCTGCGCCTGGTGCCGGAAAGCCTGCACCCCCTCTTCCACTGGATCGCCGAGGAGTACCTCCGCACCCGAAGGCTCCTGGAGGCCATCTTCCAGGCCCCCCTCCTCCACAACCAGAAGACCCTGGAGAGGCAGACCGCCCTCAGGAACCCCTACGTGGACCCCATCAACACCGTCCAGGTGGAGCTCTTGAGGCGGTACCGCTCCCCTGGCGGACGGGAGGACGAGGGCTTAAGGAAGGCCCTTCTCCTCTCCCTCCTGGGGGTGGCGGCGGGCCTGAGGAACGCGGGGTAAGATGGGGCCGATGGCGTCCATAGGCCACCACCAGGACCAGCGGGTGGGGGTGTTCGTGGACACCCAGAACCTCTACCACTCCGCCCGGGACTACTATGAGCGGAACGTCAACTTTGAGAGCCTCCTCCGCTTCGCCGTAGGGGGTAGGCGGCTCGTGAGGGCCACGGCCTACGTGGTGGAAAGGGAGGGGGACACCTCCGCCTGGCCCTTCATTTACAAGCTTTCCACCATCGGCTACCGGGTGCGGCGTATGTACCTCACGGTGAAGGAGGTAGGGGAGGGGGGCAAGCCCATCTACGAGGGCAACTGGGACATGGGCATCGCCGCGGACATGGTCCGCCTCATGCCCTACCTGGACGTGGTGGTCCTGGGAAGCGGGGACGGGGACTTCGTGGAGATCCTCGAGGTCCTCATGGAAAGGGGTATCCGGGTGGAGGTCATCGCCTTCCGGGAGACCACCTCCCAAAGGCTCATCGACGCCGTGGACCGCTTCGTCCACCTCCCCGAGATTCCGAGCCCCTTCATGGAGCCCAAAAGCGCGGAGCGCTAGACCATGGAGGGCCTGGAGGCTTACGACTACTACCTGCCCCCGGAGCTCATCGCCCAGGAAGGGGTGGAGCCCCGGGACCTGGCCCGGATGCTGGTGGTCCCTAGGGAAGGCCCTTTCCGGGTGGAGCATAGGAGGGTGCGGGACCTCCCCGAGTTCCTGCGCCCGGGGGACCTCCTGGTCTTCAACGAGAGCAAGGTGATCCCCGCCCGCCTCCTGGCGAGGAAGCCCACGGGGGGCAGGGTGGAGGTCCTCCTGGTGCGGGAAAAGGCCCCGGGGCTCTGGGAGGCCCTTCTGGGCCCCGCCCGGAGGGCCCCCGTGGGCACGGAGCTCCTCTTCCTCTCCCCAAAGGACCTGGAGCCCGTTCCCGGCCTGAAGGCGGAGGTGGTGGGGGTGGAGGAGGATGGGGTCCGCCTCCTCCGCTTCCAGGGGGACCTCCTGGCCCACCTGGAGGAGGTGGGGGAGGTGCCCCTTCCCCCTTACATCAAGGCCCAGATTCCCTTGGAGCGCTACCAGACGGTCTACGCCAAGCGCCCGGGCTCCGTGGCCGCCCCCACGGCGGGCCTCCACTTCACCCCGGAGCTTTTGGCAAGGCTTCGGGGGATGGGGGTGGAGCTCCACTTCCTCACCCTCCACGTGGGCCCCGGCACCTTCCGCCCCGTGAAGGGGGACCCAGAGGGGCACGAGATGCACCCCGAGCCCTACGAGATCCCCGAGGCCACCGCCTTGGCGGTGAACCGGGCCAGGGGGGAGGGGAGGCGGGTCGTCGCCGTGGGCACCACGGTGGTGCGGGCCCTGGAGAGCGCCTACCGGGAAGGGGAGGGGGTGGTGCCGGGGGAGGGGGAGACCCGGCTCTTCATCCGCCCCCCCTACGCCTTCCGGGTCATAGACGGCCTTTTCACCAACTTCCACCTGCCCCGCTCCACCCTCCTCATGCTGGTGGCGGCCTTCCTGGGGCGCGAGCGCACCCTGGAGGCCTACCGCCTGGCCGTGGCCGAGGGCTACCGTTTCTACTCCTTGGGCGACGCCATGCTGATCCTCTGAAGGAAGGCCAGGGCGGCCTCCCTGGGGAGCAGGGTGGGCCTTCTTTCCGGGGCGAACCAGGCGAGGAGGGCGGCCAGGTCCTCCTCCGGGGTGGGGCCCTCTAGGGCTAGGAGGACCTTGTGGTCCCCGTCCAGGAGGTGGAGGAGGCCCACCACCTCCCCCTCCGCCTCCCCCAAGGGGTGCGGGGGGCCTAGGAGGACGGCGTCCACCTCCTCCCCGTCTAAAGGGTTCAGGAGGCCGGGGAGGAGGCCGTAGTTCACCGGGGCGGGCCGGTCCTCAGCCAGGGGGAGGAGCCGCCCCTCCTTCCAGGCGTGCCGAAGGGGGCTTCCTTTGGTCCACTCCACGATCATCCGCAGGCGCATGGCTAAGTGCCCGTACGTTGGTTTCGCAACATAGGATATCCAGGCGGGAAATCTGGCAAGGCCTTTTGGGGCCCCCGCCGCGGCGAAAGCCGCGGTGGGGTACTTAGAGGCCCAGGATCAGGCGGGCCACGCTCAGGTAGATGAGGAGGCCGATCACATCGGAGAGGGTGGCGATGAAGGGGTTGGAGACCAGGGCCGGGTCTACCCCAAGCCGCCTCAGGGCCATGGGGAGCATGGAGCCCACCAGGTTGGCGAAGAGGACCAGGAGGAAGAGGGACAGGCCCACCACGGGGATGAGGGGGCCGTAGCCGTCCAGCCCCACCTTGACGAGGAGGACGGAGGCCAGGGTGAGGCCTAAGAGGCTTCCCACCACGGTTTCCTTGAGGAGGACCCGCCGCCAGTCCCTGAGGTCCAGGTCCCGGGTAGCCAGGGCCCGGATGATGAGGGTGGCGGACTGGTTGCCCGTATTCCCCCCGGTGCCTATGAGGACGGGCACGTAGAAGGCCAGGGCGGTCACCGCTTCCAAGACGCTCTCAAACCCCTGGAGGATGGAACTCGTCACCATTCCCGTGAGGATCAGGATGATGAGCCAGCGCACCCGGGCGAGCCAAAGCCCCACTGGGGAGGCCTGGCTGTAGACCAGGTCGGGCACGTCCACGGCGGCGAGCCTATGGATGTCCTCGGTGGCCTCCTCCTCCAGGACGTCCAGGACGTCGTCCACGGTGACGATGCCCACGAGGTACCCCTCCTCGTCCACCACAGGGAGCACGGTGAAGTCGTAGTCGGCCATGAGGCGGGCCACCTCCTCCTGGTCCGTGTCCGTGCGCACGTGGACCACCTTGGGGTTCATGATCTCCGCCACCTTGGTCCTGGGGTCGGCCACGATCAGGTCCCGTAGGGAGAGTACCCCTTGGAGGCGGCCCTCCTCGTCCACCACGTAGAGGTAGTAGATGGTCTCGGCGTCGGGGGCGGCCCGGCGCAGGAAGCGGAGCACCTCGTCCACGGTCATGGTGGCCCGCACGGCCACGTACTCCGGGGTCATGAGGCCACCGGCCTCGTCCTCCTCGTACTGGGTGAGCTCCTCCACCTCGGCCCGGGTCTTTGGGTCCAGGGCCTCCTTGAGCCTTTTGGCCAGGGCCTCGTCCTCCTCCTCCACCGCCTGCAGGGCATCGGCCAGGTCGTCCAGGGAGAGCTCGGTGAGGAGTTCCTGCACCCGCCAGGGAGGGAGGGTCTTCAGGTACTCCGCCTGCTCCTCGGGGGCGAGGTTGGCGAAGACCTCCGCCGCCTTTTCTTTGGAGAGGAGGGTGAGGAGGACGTAGCGGTGCTCCCCGTTGAGGTCATCCCAAAGCAGGAGGAGGTCCTGGGGATGGGTTTCCTCCAAAAGGCGCTTGAGGGCCAGGGTGTCGCCCCCTTCCAGGGCCTCGAGGATGGGGGAAAGGCTCTTCTCCACGGATGGCCTCCCGTGCGGCTCTCGTTAGCGGCCCCCAAGGGGGACTCGAGGGCCAGGCCTCCGAAATGCCCTTTCCAGCCTAGGTAGGGGCTTCCCTTCCGTCAACTGGACCCGCTAGAGATGTGCGAAAAATTGCGGTTGACACGCTCAAGGGGGGTGTCCTATCCTAAGGCCCGGCCTCTGGGGCCAGGAGGGGCATGTTTGGGCAGCTTTCGGCGCGACTAGGGGAGGCCATCGGCCGCCTTCGGGGCCGGGGTCGGATCACTGAGGAGGACCTGAAGGGGACCCTACGGGAGATCCGCCGGGCCCTCATAGATGCCGACGTGAACCTGGAGGTGGCCCGGGACTTCGTGGAGAAGGTGCGGGAAGAGGCCCTGGGCAAGAAGGTCCTGGAGAGCCTCACCCCGGCCGAGGTCATCCTGGCCACCGTGTACGAGGCCCTCAAGGAGGCTTTAGGGGGCGAGACCAGGCTCCCCGCCCTCCAGGACAAGAACCTCTGGTTCCTGGTAGGCCTCCAGGGCTCCGGCAAGACCACCACCGCCGCCAAGCTGGCCCTCCACTACAAGAGCAAGGGGCGGAGGCCCCTCCTGGTAGCCGCGGACACCCGGAGGCCCGCCGCCAGGGAGCAGCTTCGCCTCCTGGGGGAGAAGGTGGGGGTGCCTGTGCTGGAGGTGATGGACGGCGAACCCCCGGAGTCCATCCGCCGCCGGGTGGAGGAGAAGGCCCGCCTCGAGGCCCGGGACCTAGTCCTGGTGGACACCGCCGGCCGCCTGCAGATCGACGAGGCCCTCATGGCTGAACTCGCCCACCTCAAGAGGGCCATGGGCCCCCAGGAGGTCCTCCTGGTCCTAGACGCCATGACCGGCCAGGAGGCCCTCGCCGTGGCCCAGGCCTTTGACGAGAAGGTGGGGGTCACGGGCCTGGTCCTCACCAAGCTAGACGGGGATGCCCGGGGCGGGGCGGCCCTCTCTGCCCGGCGGGTGACGGGGAAGCCCATCTACTTCGCCGGGGTCTCGGAGAAGCCCGAGGGCCTGGAGCCCTTCCACCCCGACCGCCTGGCGAGCCGCATCCTGGGCATGGGGGACGTGGCCAGCTTGGCGGAGAGGGTGCGGGCTTTGGGGCTGGAGGAGGAGGTGCCCAAGTCCGCTAAGGAGCTTTCCCTAGAGGACTTCCTCAAGCAGATGCAGAACCTCAAGCGCCTGGGCTCCTTCTCCGAGGTCCTAGGCCTCCTCCCCGGTGTGCCCAAGGGGTTTCAGGTGGACGACCGGGCTCTGAAGCGCCTCGAGGCCATCGTCCTATCCATGACCCCCGAGGAGCGCAAGGACCCCCGGGTTCTCAACGGCTCGCGGCGCAAGCGCATCGCCAAAGGAAGCGGTACCTCGGTGCAGGAGGTCAACCGCTTCCTCAAGTCCTTTGAGGAGGCCAAGGTCCTGATGAAGACCCTGGAAAAGAGGAAGGGCCGGGGACTCATGGGAATGTTTAGGAGGTGAACGAGCGATGGTCAAGATCCGACTCTCCCGGTTTGGCTCCAGGCACAACCCCCATTACCGCATCGTGGTTACGGATGCCCGCAGGAAGCGGGACGGGGCCTACATCGAAAAGATCGGCTACTACGACCCCCGCAAGACCACCCCGGACTGGCTCAAGGTGGACGTGGAGCGGGCCCGGTACTGGCTCTCTGTGGGGGCAAAGCCCACGGACACCACCAGGAGGCTCCTGCGCCAGGCCGGGGTCTTCCGGCAGGAGAGCGCCTAGGCCCTCGTTCCCGCGCCCGGGGCACCCCCGGGTGTCCTTCCTTTAGCATGGACCCCATGAAGGACCTGGTGGAGTACCTGGCACGGAGCGTGGTGGACCACGCCGAGGCGGTTCGGGTGCTGGAGCGGCGGGGGCGGGACGGCCCCGTTTACCTGCTGGAGGTGGCCCCCGAGGACAAGGGCCGCATCATCGGTAAAGGCGGACGGGTCATCGAGGCCATCCGCACCCTGGTGCGGGCCTACGCCAAGCGCAAGGTGGGCGTGGAGGTGCGATAATTAAGGGTATGCGCCTAGTGGAGATTGGCCGGTTTGGTGCGCCCTACGCCCTCCAGGGGGGGCTCAGGTTCCGGGGGGAGCCGGTGGTGGCCCACCTGGAGCGCATATACGTAGAGGGGCACGGCTGGCGTGCGGTGGAGGACCTCTACCCTGTGGGAGACGAGCTGGTGGTCCACCTGGCGGGCGTTTCCACCCGGGAGCTGGCCGAGGCCTTGGTGGGCCTACGCGTCTACGCCGAGGTTGCCGCCCTTCCCCCTTTGGAGGAAGGGCGGTACTACTACTTCGCCCTGATGGGCCTTCCCGTCTATGTGGCGGGGCAGAAGGTGGGGGAGGTGGTGGACATCCTGGACGCCGGGGCCCAGGACGTGCTGGTGATCCGGGGGGTGGGGGAGCGGCTTAGGGACCGGATGGAGCGCCTCGTCCCCCTCCAGGCCCCCTACGTGCGGGTGGAGAGGGAGGGTATCCATGTGGAGCCCATCCCCGGCCTATTGGACTAGATGCGCTACACCTTCCTTACCCTTTTTCCCGAGCTCATCCGCCCCTGGCTGGAGGAGTCCCTTATCGCCAAGGCCCTGGAGAGGGGGCTTCTTTCGGCGGAGGTGGTGGACCTCCGGGCCTTCGGCCTGGGGCGGCACCGCAGCGTGGACGACACCCCCTATGGCGGCGGGGCGGGGATGGTGATCCGCGCCGACGTGGCGGTGGCGGCCATAGAGTCCGTCCTGCCGGCCGACGAGATCGTCCTCCTCTCCCCGGCAGGCAAGCCCTTCACCCAAGAGGTGGCCGAGGAGCTTTCCCGCAAGCGCCACCTGGTCCTCCTCTGTGGGCGGTACGAGGGGTTTGACGCCCGGGTGGAGGCCTTCGTGACCCGGACCCTCTCCATCGGGGACTACGTGCTCATGGGGGGGGAGGTGGCGGCCCTGGCGGTCCTCGAGGCCACGGCCCGCCTGGTGCCCGGGGTCATCGGGGACCCAGAGAGCTACCTTCAGGACTCCTTCGTGCGGGGCCTTCTGGACTATCCCCACTACACCAGGCCCCCCGAGTTCCGGGGCCTAAAGGTCCCGGAGGTCCTCCTCTCTGGGGACCACCAGGAGGTGGCCCGCTTCCGCCTCAAGGAGGCCTTGAGGCGCACCCTGGAGCTGAGGCCCGATCTCCTCTCCCGGGCCAGGATGGGGGCCCTTGAGGCCAGGTGGCTTGCGGAAACCGACTGGGAAGGCTAGACTGGAGGCTGTTGCCCACGAACCCTCCAGGGTTCCTCTGGGACGGGAGGCTAAGGATGAACCGAGGCGCGCTTCTGAAGGTGGTGGAGTCCCGCTACGCCCGCACGGACCTGCCCGAGTTCCGCCCGGGGGACACGGTGCGGGTGGCCTACCGGGTGAGGGAGGGTAACCGCACCCGCATCCAGAACTTCGAGGGCATCGTCATCAGGATCCGGCGAAACGGCTACAATTCCAGCTTCACCGTGCGCAAGGTGAGCTACGGGGTGGGGGTGGAGCGCATCTTTCCCTTCCACTCCCCCCTCATCGAGAAGGTGGAGGTCGTCCAGCGGGTCCGGGCTCGCCGCGCCAAGCTCTACTTCATCCGCGAGCTTTCCGAGCGGGAGATCCGCCGCAAGCTCCGGGCAGACCGTAAGCGCATCGGCCAGGACCAGGAGAGGGCCAAGGCCCCTGCGGAGGCTCAGGCCGAGACCGCTTCCCAAGGCGAGGCCCAGGAATAGCCCGGGCCTCCTTCCGGAGGCAGGAAACCCAGTCCTCGCTCACTTTAGGAAGCCCAGGTTCCGGGCCCGTTCCAGGGCCTGCACCCGATTATGGGCTTCCAGTTTCATATAGAGATGCTCCAAATGATCTTTGACCGTGTCGGGGGAGACGCCTAGGAATCGCGCCATCTCCTTCACGGAAAGCCCCAGGGCCAACAGCTTGAGCACCTCCTCCTCCCTGGGCGTAAGGGTAGGGAGGTCGGGGGGGAGGAGGTGCTCTTCTCCCGCAAGGACCCTTAGAAGCCGCCGTTTTAGCTCGGGGGCGGAGAGTTCCTTGGAAAAGTAGGCGTCTGCTCCTGCCAAAGCCGCCTCGCGGAGGAGGGCGGGCTCCTGATAGGTGGTGAGCAAGGCGATGAGGCCCCTGTAACCTGCCTCCCGGAGCTTCCTGGCGCAGGTAAGGCCGTCCATGCCAGGCATGCGCAGGTCCAGGAGGACAGCGTCTGGCCTAAGGGTCAGGGCCCTTTCTATGGCCTCCTCCCCGTTTCCCACCTCCGCCACCACCGTGAGGCCCTGGGCCTCGAGACCCGCCCTCAACCCCAAGCGGAAGAGGGGGTGATCGTCGGCAATGAGGACCCGCATCCCCTCTTAGCCTAGCTTCCCCCTGTGAAAACCATGCCAAAGCCTATACTGGGGGCATGCCCTTGACCCTGAACGCCTTGGCGGAGCTTTCCGGCCTGGCTTCGGAGCACGTTTTGCGGGAGGAGGAAGAGGAGACCGGCATCCCCCGCGAGGTCGTCCTGGCCAAGATGCGGGAGCGCATGGCCGTCATGCGGGCCTCCATCCAGAGGGGCCTGGCCTCGGAGGCCCCTAGTGTGGCGGGGATGGTGGGGAGAAACGCCAAGACCCTCTGGGAGGCCCCTGATCCCCTCAAGGACCCCCTCCTCAAGCGGGTCCAGGCCTACGCCATGGCCGTCAACGAGGAGAACGCCCGCATGGGGCGCATCGTGGTCGCGCCCACCGCAGGGAGCGCGGGAACCCTTCCGGGGGCCCTCCTGGGCGTGGCCGACCACCTGGGGATTCCCGACGAGCGCCTCCTCATGCCTATGGTCCTGGCGGCGGGGGTGGCCAAGATGATCAGCCGGGTCATCCACATCGCCGGGGCCAGCGGGGGGTGCCAGGCGGAGATCGGCGCCAGCGCCGCCATGGCCGCCGCTGCGGTGACGGAACTCCTAGAGGGTAGCCCCGAAGCGGCCGCCCACGCCGCTGCCCTGGCCCTGCAGAACACCCTGGGGCTGGTCTGCGACCCCGTGGGGGGTTTCGTGGAGGTGCCCTGCGTGATGCGCAATGGCTTCTACGCCGTCCACGCCGTGAGCGCCGCCTCCATGGCCCTGGCGGGGATAAGGAGCGTCATCCCCCCGGACGAGGTGGTGCTGGCCATGGCGGGCATCGGCCGCCTCCTGCCCTTAGAGCTCAAGGAGACAGGCCTCGGGGGCCTGGCGGACACCCCCACAGGGCGGAGGCTTTCGGAGGAGGCCCTAAAGGGGAGGGGGCCCTAGGTGCCCCCATGGAAACTTCGGGGTGGGGCGCACCGCCCTTGGCCCCTGAGCGGGTTTCTCCTGGGATCCCCGCCGCGGCGAAAGCCCCGGTGGGGTACCTAGCCCTCCTCCCCCTTGGCGATGGGCACCCCCACCAGGTTCCCCCACTCCGTCCAGGAGCCATCGTAGTTCTTCACGTGGGGGTAGCCCAGGAGGTACTTGAGGACGAACCAGGAGTGGCTGGAGCGCTCGGCGATGCGGCAGTAGACCACGATGTCCTTGTCCGGGGTCACACCCAGGGGCTCGTAGAGGGTCCTGAGCTCCTCGGCGCTTTTGAAGGTGCCGTCGGGGTTCACCGCCTTGGCCCAGGGGATATTCCTGGCCCCGGGGATATGCCCCGCCCTAAGGGCTCCCTCCTGGGGGTAGTTCGGCATGTGGGTGAGCTCGCCCCGGTACTCCTCGGGGCTCCGCACGTCCACCAGGGCCCCCTTCCCTTCCTTGACCTTGAGGATTTGCTTTAAGACCTCGTCCCGGTAGGCGCGGATGGACTCGTCCCGGTAGGGGACCTGGTAGCGGCCGGGAGGGTAGGAGGGGACCTCGGTGGTGAGGGGCCGGCCCTCCTCTACCCACTTCTGCCTTCCCCCGTTCATGAGGCGCACGTCCCCGTGGCCGTTGTACTTGAGGAACCAGAAGGCGTAGGCCGCCCACCAGTTGTTCTTGTCCCCATAGAGGACCACGGTGGTATCGTTGGAGATGCCAAGCCGCTCCATAAGCCGTGCGAAGCCCTCCTCGTCCACGAAGTCCCGCACCACCGGGTCCCAGAAGTCCCGCTGCCAGTCGATCTTTTGCGCTCCGGGGATGTGGCCGGTGTCGTAGAGGAGGATGTCCTCGTCCACCTCCAGGATGCGCACCGCGGGGTCCTGCAGGTGCTCCTCTACCCAGGCCGTGCTCACTAAGACTTCCGGATGGGCGTAACCCATGCTGCCACCTCCGGTCCCCACTATACCCCTGAGCGTGTTCAGAACAAGGAAGCGGGCTCACATTTGGCAAGGAGCCCTTGTGCGGGGAGGGGGTTTTTGGTATAAAGACCCCTGGGGAGTAGTCGCCCCCAAAAGGGGCCAGCTGTGGGCGCGGAGGGTCCATCCGGGGTGGTGGTCCGAAAGAAGCCTCTCCCTCTGACTGGAGCGCCCGCAGGCCCAAGCCAAGACCACCCAGACGGGTGGCCTTAGGGGCTATGCTACTCCCGAAAGGAGGTAAGAGAGATGGACTTGGCCCTTTTGCTCATGATCGCGGTTTTTGTGGCCAGCCTGGGGATCCAGTGGGGCCTGCAAGCCACCTTCGCCCGTCACAGCCGGGTGGGCAACACGCGGGGGCTCACCGGGGCCCAGGTGGCCCGAGCCATCCTGGACGCCCATGGGCTTTCCCAGGTGCGGGTGGAGCCGGTGCCCGGCCACCTCACCGACCACTACGACCCTCAGGCCAAAGCGGTGCGGCTCTCTGAGCCCAACTACGCCTCGCCCAGCCTGGCGGCCCTGGCGGTGGCCGCCCATGAGGTGGGGCATGCCGTCCAGGACGCTCAGGGCTACGCCTGGCTTAGGGTCAGGGCCAACCTCTGGCCCGTGGCCAGCCTGGGGAGCACCTGGGGGCCTATCCTGGTCCTTGCTGGTCTGGCCTTGGGAGCCTTGGGCTTGGCCAAGTTGGGGATCTACCTCTACCTTGCGGTGGCCTTCTTCCAGCTCATCACCCTGCCGGTGGAGTTTGACGCTTCGCGTAGGGCCATGGGGTTCCTGAAGCGCATGGGCTTCCTCAGCGACCGGGAGACGGGCCCCGCCCGCCAGGTCCTCACCTGGGCGGCCCTTACCTACGTGGCGGCTTTGGCGAGCTCCTTGGCCACCATCCTCTACTACGCCAGCCTTCTTGGCCTTTTCCGGCGGGAGGAGTAGGGGTTTCGCCCCATTGCCCCGGCGTCCCATGGGGTGGGGCCTACTAACGTCCCGCCAAGCGGGCCTGCGCAGCCCTGGCTAGGTCGATGCCGGCACGGCCGGCGGTGGGGCTGGGGAAGCCCAGGGTTCCCGCTTGGCGAAGGGCTTGGGCCTCCGGGGGACAGGGAGTCAAGGCCCCAAGCTTCAAGGCAGGCGGATGGGCCGGCTGAGGTCCAGGTGGGCCAGGCCGGCGCTTGGTTTCCCCTCCACCAGGAAGCGCACCTCCTCGGCCTGAAACGTGGCGAGCAGGGTGTAGGCCAGGCTGTAGAGGCGGAAGGCCTCGAGGGTGGCGTCCAGCCCCAGGGCAAAGCCTGGGGGTAGGTCCACCACCAAGCGCCTCTCCTTGAAGAAGAGGGCCAAAGGCCTAGGGGCGCCCACCGCCTGGGCCCAGGCGGAAAGGGCCGCGCCCCCCGGGGTCTCCCCCGGACCTAGGTCCAAGGTCAAGCTCTCCTTGAGGAAGCCTTGGGGCGGGCTCGGGCGGTAGAGGACCAGGGTCAGGGCGTCCTTGGAGGCCTCCTCTGCGGGGAGGGGTAGGGCTAGGGGGGTGCGCTCCCCCTGGCTTTGGGCGTAGAGGAGGCTTCCCGCCAGAAAGGCCAAAAGCCCAAAGAGATTCCAGAAGGTCAAAAGCCTCCTCACGGTCCCCCCAGATAGGTTCGGATCGCCTGGGCCACGGCCTCGGCCAGGGCGTTTCTAGACTCCTCGGTCTGCAGCCGCTCCACCCCCACCTCCAGGATCACCGCGGCACCGGGAATGTCCGTGAGGGCGTAGGGGCCCTCCGCCCTGGCCACCACCAGGCCCAGGGCGGAAAGGGTCCTCTCCAAAGCCTCGGCGAGGCGGCGCGGGTCCCCTGCATGGGCCCTCAGGAGGGCGGCCCGCTCCCTAGGGGCTGAGGCCAGGAGGGCCTCCGCGTTCCGCCCCAGAGGGGCGGAGCGGGCCTCGGGGAGGAAGAGGTTCACCGCGCTCCCCTGGGTCACATGGAAGGAGACCAGGACGCTTGCGCCTTGGGCCAGGCGCAGGCGGGCCTCGAGGGGCAGGGTCTCGTCTCCGGTTCGCGTCAGGCGGCTTCCTGGGAGGCGGGCGGCCGTCCTGCGGGCCAGGTCCAGGGTAAGGTCCTTTTCCTTGAGGTCCCCAAAGAGGAGGCCAGGGTCCTCCCCCCCGTGCCCCGGGTCCAGGAGGACCAAGGGGCTAGGCCGGGGAAGGGGGCCCCACTCCAGGGCCACCCGGTTGCCCCCAGGGTAGTAGAGGCGGTCGGGAGGGGCCTCTAGGGGCAGGAAGAGGCCGAGGGCCTCCTGGCGGAATCCCGGCTCCTCCCCCTGGGCCAGGAGGAAGAGGACCCCGCCCTCCTGGAGCACGGCGTTCACCTCTCGGGAGAAACGGAGGAGGAGGCGTCCTTGGCCCCGCTCTGCCCCTAGGAGCCTGGCCCAAGGGAGGTTGAGGACAATCCCCTCTTGCACCTGGTACTCCAGGCCCAGGGCCTCCGCCAAGGGGCGGAGGGGCACCCAGACCTCACGCCCCCTCCTCCAGGCGGACCCGGTCGCCGCTGCCTGCCGCTCCTCTTCCGCTATGGGGAAGTTCCGGTAGCGGCTCCCCAAACCAAGGGCCACCTCCTTCTCCCCCTGCCAAAGGCTGAGCCCCAGGCCCTGGGCCACCAAGCGGGCCTCCCCGTAGGCCACCCCCCGCCCCCCAGGGTAGATGGCCTCCCCGCTGAGGGCTCCCACCTGGAGGGGCCTGGGGGCTTGCGCCAGGGCCGCCCCGAGGACGAGCAGCAGAACAGGGGTTCTCATAGTTCCTCCAGAGCCTGGCGCACGGCCCGCCTCTTGTCATCCGCCTTCTTCTCGTAGGCCTTCTTGCCCCGGGCCAGGCCCAGGAGAACTTTGGCATAGCCCCGCTCGTTGAAGTAGATCTTGAGGGGCACCAGGGCCAGGCCCTTCTGCTCCACCTTGCCCAGGAGGCGCCTCAGCTCGTGCCTGTGGAGGAGGAGCTTCCTGGGCCTCCTGGGGTCCACGTTCATGTAGGAGCCCTTCTCGTAGGGAGCAATATAGAGATTTTCCAGATAGATCTCCCCACCCCGGAAGCGGGCGAAGCTCCCCGTGAAGTCCACCCTACCCTCCCGGAGGGACTTGACCTCCGTACCCTTAAGGGCGATCCCGGCCTCGTGGGTCTCCAGGACCTCGTAATCGTGGCGAGCGCGGCGGTTCTCCAGCGTAGGCCGCACAGGACCTATCTTACCCGATAGGGTAGCCTCGCCGAAGCTAGGCCCAAGGGGGCTCGCTCCCTGAGCGGCTTTCCCTGGATTTAAGTACCCCACCTTCGGTAGGCCTCAGGGGAGGGGTGGCTCACCGTTAGGGCCCCTAGGGCCGAGCGTTATGAAAGCCCTTTCTCGGGCATAAGGACAACCCCTTTTGCCCTTTAGAGGCGCACGGGCTCGACCTTCTCACGATCTCGCCCCCGTTGCCCCAGATCCAAGGGGCAGCGTTGTGGAGCACGTCCCAGGTGTTCTTGCCGGGGGCGCAGAGGGGGAAGAGGGGCCTCTTGGTGACGGGGTCGGTGAAGGTGGACTTGGCCAGCTGGGCGAGGCCCGCCTCGAAGTCCTGCCAGGTGGCGAACATCTTGTCGGGGTTCACCCCGGCAGCCTTTAAGGCATCCGTGCGGTAGTAAAAGGCCCTGAGCTCGGAGAACCAAGGGAGGGCGGTGGCGGTGGGGGAGCCCTCGAGGCGGGTGGTGTTCCACACCGCCGGGAGGTAGGCCCTGGGGCCGCCCAGGGCCTGGAGGACATCGTCCAAGGGCTCCAGCACGTTCATGGCCGAGATGGCCCCCACCCAGGTGGTGCCCAGCTGAACGATATCCGGGCCCACGCCGCTGGTAGCAGCGGTGGTGATGCGGGTCCAGGCCACGCCCCAGTCTAGGACGGTGACCTTGACCTCCACGTTGTTGGCCCTCTCAAAGGGGGCCACCAAGGCCTTCAGGTCCTCGAGGGGCCTGGGGCTATTGGGCATGATCCAGATCTCCAGGGTCCTTTGGGCAAGACCCATGGAGAGGGCAAGGATCGCCAATCCTGAAAGCGCTTTCTTAAGCATCCAAACCCCCTTTGCGGCACATCCGCCCTAGGGGGCGGTCCAGAAGGCCTTGGGCCTATGGACCTACGTCTTCCTTCAGGCTCTCACCTCCTTCACCGAATGCCGTTCTATAACCTGCAGGTGAGTGGGGGGAAGGGAGGGCTTTTGGCCCTGTAGGATGGCCTTGGCCGCGGCCGCCAGGGTCTGGCCGATGACCCGGGTAGGTTGGCGCACCGTGGTGAGGGGTGGGGTCTGGTAGGCGGCCAGGTCTATGTCGTCAAAGCCCACCAGGGAGAGGTCCTCAGGTACCCGCACCCCCCTTTCCCACAGGCGGAGGCGGAGGCCAATGGCGGTCTGATCGTTGGCGGCGAAGACGGCGGTGGCTTTGGGAAAACGCTCCAGGAGCTCGTCGGCCACCTTGTAGCCCCCGTCTTCTTGGAGGTTGCCGTAGAGGACCCGAGTGGGAAGCCCTGCCTCCCGCATGGCCTTTCGGTAGCCCAGGTAGCGCTCCTGGATGTCCCGCCCCCCCTGGTGGCTGGTGATGTGGACGATCTGGCGGTGGCCCTTGGCAAGGAGGTAGCAGGTGGCCCGATGGGCGGCCTCGAGGTTGTTCACCTCCAGGGTATAGGCCTCGTGGCCCTCCAGGGGCTGGCCGTAGGCGAGGATGGGCACGCCGCACCTTTGGAAGGCCTTGGCGTCCAAACGGGTGCCCAGGACGATCAGGGCCTCCACCCGGTGCATGCGCAAGAACTCCAGGGCCTCTAGCTCCTCGATGAGGCTCCAGTGCGTGGGCACGGCGATGGGGCGGTACTCGGAGGTGAGAAGCTCCTGGGTGATGGCCTCGAGGATGGGCCCGTAGAAGGGGCTGGAGAGGCTTGGGACCAGGATGCCCACGGCGTAGGAGCGGCCCGTGGCCAGGCTCTGGGCCAGGGGGCTTGGCGTGTAGCCCAGCTCCTCCACCGCCCTAAGGACCGCCCGCACCTTCTCCCGGGAAACCCGGGCGGTGCCGTTCAAGACCCGGGAAACCGTGGCCGGGGAAACCCCAGCGGCGCGGGCCACCTCCTGGATGGTGGGGCGAGACCTGGTCATGCCTTAGCCGAGAGTATGGCACCTGGTGAAACCGCTTGCAAGACCGAGGAATAAAACCCCGGCCCCAAGGGGCCGAGGGCCAGGAACCTTGCCTTTACCGCTTCCCTAGGAACCGCCAAGCGGAGGGCAGGAGGACCGCGGCCAGGGCTGCCTTCACCAGGTCGCCGGGGATGAAGGGGAAGAGGCCCATGGCGAGAAGACGGCCTAGGTCCAAAGCCTGGCCTGCTCCTGCGAGCCAGGCCCAGAGCCAGGGGAGGCCCAGCAGGTAGAGGAGGGCGTTCCCCAGGAGCATGGCGAGGAGGGTACCTAGGGGGCCCCGGTCCAGGCCCAAGCGCTCCACCAAAAGGCCCACGAGCCCAGCCGCCAGAGGGAAGGCCAGGAGGAAGCCCCCCGTGGGCCCCAGGACCTTGGCCAGGCCGCCCGTTCCCCCGGCGAAGACGGGAAGGCCCATGGCCCCTTCCAAGAGGTAGGCCAGGAGGGCCAGGAAGCCCAGGCGGCTCCCCAGGGCGGCCCCCACCAGGAGGACCCCCAGGGTCTGCCCGGTGATGGGCACGGGGGTGAAGGGGAGGGGGATGGCGATCTGGGCCAGGAGGGCCACCAGGAGGCTTCCCAAAAGGATAAGGCCCAGGTCGCGGCCCAAGGACCTAGCGGGCCAGAGGGTCTTGGCCAGGGGCACGTAGGGCAGGGATTGGGTTTCCTTCATAAGGACCTCCTCTTGAACCCTCGTGGGGTTCGTCAACCAAATTAGGGAGCTTTGGTTTACAGTTTCAAGTCCTCCTGTCTTTAGGGAGGGGCTCTACACCCGTTCCCGGGGTTCTGGGGAGAGCTGGAGGCCTACCCTAACCGCCCCGGCCGGCGAGGACCCTCTATGCTCCCGGGTGGTTTGGCCCCTCGGGATTTCTGACCGGGCTGTGGTAGTGTCGCTTATTTTGTGGGTTAAGCATGGAGGGCTGAATGAACCAAGAGGGGTTCAAGAGGTTGACCAAGGAGGAGATCAGCCGGCGCATCCGGGAAGGGGTCAAGGCCATCATCGAGCAGGTGTTGGAAGAAGAGATGACCGAGCACCTGGCTGCGGGTCACCGTGAGCGCACCCCGAGCCGCCGCGGGGAGCGGAACGGCCACTACACCCGGGACCTCATCACGCCGGCGGGCAAGATCGCGCAGCTCCGGGTACCCCGGGACCGGGAGGGGACTTTCCTGACCGAGGTGTTGGAGCGCTACAAGCGGATGACCGGGGAGGTGGAAGAGGCCGTCCTGGAGATGGACCTGCAAGGGGTCTCCACCCGCAAGGTGGCGGCCATCACCGAAGGTCTGTCCCGAGTGCGGATTGGTAAGGACGCGGTCTCCAGGGTAGCCCAGCGCCTGGAGGAGGCGCCCTCTGCCTGGCGGGGCCGGCCCTTGGGGCTGGCTTACCCCTACCTCTGCCTGGACGCGGCCTACTTCAAGGCGAACCGGGGCGGGCGGGTGGTGGACCTGGCCCTTCTGGTGGCGGTGGGGGTGAACGAGAAAGGCTACCGAGGTCACGGGCGCAGCCCGTACCTTTTGCTGCTGGCGGTGGAACCGGCGGGCGGGGAGCGGAAGGAGGCCTGGAGGAACCTCCGGAAGGGTCTGGTGGAGCGGGGGCTTCGTGGGGTGAGGCTGGTCATTTCCGACGACCCCCCTTCCATCCGCCAGGCGGCGAGGGCCGAGCTTCCTGGGGCCAGCTGGCAGCGGTGCGGAGCTCCAGGAGGTGTTTGTGGCGCGGCGGCGGGGCACGGCGGAATCTCTGGCCCGAGAGTTTGTTGAACGCTACCGGGACCGGTACAGGCGAGGGGTGGAGGTGTTTGCCCAGGGTTTGGGGGAAGCTCTGATCCACCTGGACTTTCCCAGCGGCCACCAGAAGCACATCAAGGGCACGAATGCGCTGGAGCGGCTTTTCCGGGAGGTGAAGCGGCGGACCAGGGTGGTTGGGGTTTTCCCCAGCGAGGGGAGCCTAGGGAATCTGGCCACGGTGGTGATGCTGAGAGCCACGGAGGACTGGGCGCTCAGGCGTTACCTGGACATGGCCCCGCTTTGGGCCGCGGAAGAGAAACCCACAAAAATCGCTACTTGACCGAGCCGGGCGCGAGGTGCTTCTACAAAAACCTGTTATCGCGGTGGAAGAGATCGTGATCCTGGGGAACGCGGTGGTAACCCCTGCCCTCCTCAAGCACTGCGCCCTGGAGGGCATCGGGATTCACTACCTCTCCCCTACCGGGACTTATTACGCAGGCTTGACCCGCACACCCGCTAAAAACGCCCCGGCCCGGGTGGCCCAGTTCCGGGCCCACCTGGACCCTGCTTGGAAGCTTACCTTGGCTCGGCGCTTCGTTTTAGGGAAGATCAAGAATGGCCTCGTCTTCTTAAGGCGCAACGGGGCTGAGGGCTGGGAAGGACTGAAGGGAGCCCTCCAGGAAACGGAGCGGGCCCCAGACGAAGAGGCTCTAAGAGGCGTGGAAGGCCGGGCCGCCGACCTCTACTTCCGGGCTTTTGCCGGGCTCCTGCCGGAAGGTCTAGCCTTCGGGGAACGGAGCCGTCGGCCGCCCCGGGACCCAGCCAACAGCCTCCTTTCGTTGGCTTACGCTCTCCTTGCCAAGGAATGCGAAAGCGCCCTCCTCGTAGCCGGGCTTGACCCTTACGTGGGCTACCTCCATGAGGTGCGGTACGGTCGTCCCTCGCTAGCCCTGGACCTGATGGAGGAGTTCCGGAGCATCCTTGCCGACTCGGTGGTCCTAAGCCTCCTCAACAACCGCCGGGTGACCTTTGAGGACTTCGATGAAAGCGAAGGTTTCCCCCGGCTGCGGAAGGATGCCTGGCCCAAGTTCTTGAGGGCTTGGGGAGAGAGGCTCAACGAGCGGGTACGACACCCTATTCTGGGAAAACGTCTGGCCTACCGGGAGATCCTCCTGGCCCAAGCGCGAATCCTAGCCAAGCACCTCTTGGGAGAACTTCCCCGATACGAACCGTTCTTGGTGCGATGAGGGAGCTTTACCTGGTCATCGCTTACGATACCCCGGATGACCGGCGGCGAGCGCGGCTCGCCAAGCTGCTCAAGGGATTCGGCGAGAGGCGGCAGTACTCCGTGTTTGAGGCCCGCGTGACCCGGGAACAGTGGGCCTACCTCAGGGGCAAGATCGAGGCCTTGGCGAACAAAGAGGAGGATGTTTTGGCGGTGTATTTCCTGCCCCCTGAGGCAGTGGAGCGTACCTGGCGGATCGGGCACGAAGGGTTGAAACGACTAGAAGATCCCGACTTCGTCTAGGCGCCCCACAGCGGCTTTCGCCAAGTTGCGGGCCCTCGGCGTGGAGCCCTGGATGTCGGTTGTGTAAGGAATTCTGTGTAAGGGTCCGTGTTTAATAGGGGGGCACACCTTGGAACGAGGAGGTGCCCCGTGGATCAAAATACCTTGCGGAGCTTGCTGAGGGAAGCGGTGCGGGAGACGGTGACCGGAGCTGAACCGGACAGCCTTCCCGCGGATACACGGAGGCCGCAAGAACGCCCACTACCCCAGGAAGCCTCCTCCTGGGCCACTGCTACGCCCACGAGACCCCCGGCGCCGTGACCGAGGAGATGGCCTTCGTCTACCTGGACAGCCTGTACCTAAAGGTCTTAAGAGAAGGGGAAGGTGTGGTCAGGAAGGGGGTGCATGTGGCCCTGGGGATCGGCGGTTCCTGGGCTACTGGCTCTTGCCGGCGGAGAGCGCCCTGGGGCAGCAGGTGCAGCTCTTCATATCCTGAGCCGCTAAAGAAGGCCCAAAAGCCCGTAAAGCCCCACCCCTAGGAAAACGGCGATGCCGAGGTTTCCCGTAAGGCGGGTACCCAAGTAGGTGCCAAAAAGGGCCAGGAGGGCGCGGAGCCACTCGGAAGAGGGAGGGGGGCCGAAGGCGGAAACCAAAAAGAGGGCCACCACCAGGGCAGGCCCTGCCTGGCCTGCCCTCAAATTCTTCTCCGCCCGCCAGGGAAGGAAGCGGAGGAGGAAGGTGGCCAGGGCCAGGAGGAAGAGAGCCAGGGTCACGGCTGCCTCCTTTCCCCAAGAAGCCCTACAACCCCTGCCAAGAAGAGGCCCCAGGCCGTCTGGCCCAGGAGGTGGAAGGCTAGGGCCACCCCGCCCGCTAGAAGAGCCACAGGGTTTCTTAGATGAGGGAGGGCCAGGAGAAAGAAGAGGGCCGGAAGGGAGAAGGCAAGGGCCTCCCTCAAGCCCGGCCAAGCCAGGAGCCCACGGGCCCACAAGGCCCCAAAGGCGGTGCCTAGGTTCCAGGAAAGGTAGGCTCCCAGGCCCAAGCCCAGAAAGTAGCCCCGTCTTTCCCCTGGGGGAAGGCCCGGGAGGGCCCTCAGGGCCAAGGCGAAGACCTCGTCGGTGAGAAAGAAGGCTTCCAGGGGACTCCCCTTCAGGTAGGGCCTCAGGGCTGGGCCGTAGAAGGCGTGGCGCAGGTTGAGGAGAAGGCCCAAAAGAGCGGCCAGCAAAGGCGGCACCCCCTGGGCCAGAAGACCCACCAGAGCGAACTGGCTGGCCCCAGCAAAGACCAAGAGGGAGGTAAGCTGAACCCAAAGGGGACTGAGCCCCGCTTGGACCCCCAAAGCGCCGAAGGCTATGGCCACGGGGAAATACCCTAGGGCGATGGGCCAAGCTGCACGGAGTCCCCGCATCATCTAGGTCTCCTGAGAAGGAAGAGGTGCGTGCCCCCGTCCCAGGAGCGGCTTCCATGGGTGGCGAACAGGCGCTGGTGGCGCTCCAGCTCAAAGCCCACGGCAAAGGCAAGCTCCAAAAAACGGCGGGGGTAGGTCTTGGTCTCCGCCTCGTAGTCCAGCCCGGCTACTAGGGCTTGAAGCTCTAACCGAGCGAAGGCGGCCAGAGGGTCGGACCGCGCCCTAAGGCCCTGCAACGCCTCTTCCGCCAATCTCTTAAGGCCCCGGGGCTCTCCCTGGAGGGCGAGGAGACGCAAAGCCCAAAGGGCCTCGGGTTCTTCCAGGGGAAAGGGGAGCAGGTAGGCCGTGTGGTGAAGCACCAGGTTCCGGGCCCGTTCCTCCTGGGTGGCGAAGGGGCTCAAAAACTCATCTACCACCGCCAAAAGGCCCCCGGGGCGTAGAAGCCGGTAGGCCTTCTCCAAAAGGCGCCACGTGGACATGTGGTGGCTGGCACCCACGCAGACCATCAAGGGAAAGGTTTCCTCCGTGGACAAAAGGGTGAAATCTTCGGGCCATACTTCCACGCCTGGGAGAAGCTGTGCCAAGGCCTGCCTCGAGGCCGGGTTGGGTTCCACCGCTACCGGCTCCAAATGGGGCAGAAGCTCCAAGAGGAGAAGAAGATGATGCCCTGGCCCCGTACCCACGTTCAAGAACCTCCCCCCTTCCAGGCCTGCGGCCTGCAGATAATAGGCCAGAAAAAGAGGCTGCCTGGCGTAACCGGGGTGGAGGAGCTCCACCTGGGCGTAGCGGTCCACAGAGATACGGCTCTCCCATTCCCCCTCCTCTGAGCTGGCAGGAAAGTGCGCAGTTTTGAGGAGAAGAGGCGCTGGGTCGGCCACCTCTCCCTTAAGGAGCAACCCCTCCCAGGCCAAGGTCCGTAGAAGAAGGCTTGGGCTTTGCCGATAAGGCCTCAGGTCTTCTACGGGTGCGTGAAGAAGGGCCAGGGCCTCGCCCAAAAGCCCTCGGCCTTCCAGACGGGGAAGAGGCGCCAAAGGAAGGCCGAAAAAGTAGGTGCCGTTCCCGCTCCAACGCACAAAAACCCCCTCCTGAAACCCCGGGGCAAGCCAGCGACCCTCCAAGGCCAACCCTCCCACCCCCAAGCTCACCTCCCGAAGGGCCAAGGAGGCCTTCTCTGGGCTTCCAGCTTCCCCTTTGGGTCGGGGAAGCGGGGGGTAGTGCAGAAAGACCAAGAGGCTGGCCCCTTCTTCACTGGCGTACACATGGGGTTCGTCCCCGGAAAACTCCACCTCCTCTCCGGGGCCCACCTCCCTACCCGGAGGTGGTCCCACCCGGGCTCTGCCCTTTAAACCGATGACCCGCTCACGGAGGCCAGGCTCATGTGCCTCCGCCCAACGCTCGGAACGGGGTAGGAGATCCATGCGGTACACCTCCAGCCTCTCCCCTGCCCGCCCCTGGGTTTGTTCAATAAGCTGAACTATCGCACCTTCCTCCCCCACGGGATGGGCCTGGACCAGCTCGCCAAAGGGCACTTCCAGGGCCTGGGCCAAGGCCCAAAGGGTGGCCAAGGTAGGGTTAGCGTGTCCCGCTTCCAAAGCATGGAGAAGGGATTTCGCCACCCCGGCCTTGGCTGCCAAGCCAGAAAGGGTAAGCCCCCGCGCCTGGCGCAGGCGACGGAGGTTTTGACCCACTTCGTAGGACAAATCGTTCTCCGTACAGAACAATATAGAACAAACCAGGGGGAGAGGTCGTGTCAAGACTTTTGTGTAATAATACCACTTTATGCTGATTCCTTCATCCCAGGGCACCAGTGGAACAGGGTGTGCCGCCTGAGGGTCTCTGGGTCCTGCGCGAGAACCCGGCATCGCTCCGCCACCACCTCCATCATCTCCTCAAGGTCCCGGAAGTACCGGTTGGCCACCGCCTCGTTCACCAAGGGCCACACCCTCTCCACAGGTTGCAGCTCCGGACTGTAGGGGGGCAGGAAGACCAGCCGCACCCCCTCCGGCACCTCCACCCGCCCCGACACGTGCCACCCAGCCCGGTCCAGGACCACCCACCCCTCCTCCCCCTCTCCCAACCAATCCCGGAGCTCCCTCAGAACCCAGCCCATGACCTCCGTGTCCACCCCGTCCAAGGGGAGGCTCAGGCTCTCCCCCGTCTCCGGCTCCACAAAGGTGCACACGTAAAACCACCGGTACCGGTGCGCCCCCACCGCCAAGGGCCTATCCCCTCGCCGGGCCCATACCCGCCGGTACACCGGCCTCAGCCCCAAGCGGTGCTCATCATAGGCCAAAAGCCTCACCCTCCTCCCCTGGGCCCTCGCCTCTTGGACCTGGGCGAGGAGGTTTTTTTGAACAACTCCCCCGCCGCCTCATCCGCCTTGGCGTGCCGGGGGCGGGGCACCCGCAGGGCAAACCCCATCTCGTGTAGGAGCCGGTAGATGGGGTAGAGGGAAAGCCTCTTTCCCAGATCCCTTTCCACCCAGTCCCTCAGCTTGGGCCCCGTCCACAAGCCTCCGTCGGGTGGGGGGCCCTGTAGAGCTCCAAGCACCCTCTCCCGTTCCTCCGGGGTGAGCTTGGGCTTCTGCCCCGGGTTCTGGTGCCGCCTGTCCCCCAGGGCCGCAGGGCCGCCCTGGTTGTAGCGGCGCACCGTCTCCTGGACCCAGCGGGGGGTGTTGAGGGTGATCTTGGCGATCTTCTTGGCGGTGAGGCCCCGTTTGGCATGGTAGACGGCCAGGAAGCGGTGCTTGTCTATAGGGTCCTTGGCCTTCTTGACCCTTCGCCAAAGCTCGTTCAGGGTCAGGTGGTCGGCTACGGTCATGGACGAAGGATACAGCAAGAAAGGGTATTAGAAACCCTCCTGGAGAGGCTTGCCCGGGAACTGGAGGCCCACCTCGCCTCGCCGGAGGAGGTAGCTCCTTCCGGTCAGGTGCCGGCGCCTCCCCCCTCTACCTTATGGACACCACGGGGCTGGCCTACCGGAGCAAGGACCGGCCCCTCCGCTTTCGTCGGGGGAAAGAGGTGCGGCGGCTGCGGGGGCACGCGCGGCTTCTGGCCATGAGGCGGTGGGATAGGGGGAGGCGGCTCTTGTGGCCCTGGGGTGGGGTGGCCGGGGAGGGCTACGCCCCGGATCCCTGGCTTGGGGGGGAGGTGCTGCGGTTCATTTGGGGCAGGGGCCCCAAAGCGGCGGTTTCCTCCTTCCCTGAGGTGCTTCTAGGGGAGGGGAAGGCCGGGATTCTCTCTGCCACCCTCTCCCGGGAGGTGGACCGGCCCTACATGAGCCTTACCTGCGAGGTGGGGCGGCCCGAACCTGGGAGGAAGGAGGTGAAGGGGCCTGAGGATGTCGTGGGCATAGACCTCGGCCTGTCCTCCTTCGCCGTCCTCTCCGACGGCACCTGGATAGAGGCGCCCAAGCCGTTGGCGAAGGCACTAAGGCTCCTCAGGCGGAGGTCCAGGCAGCTCGCTCGCAAAGAGAAGGGCTCACCCTTCCCTGGGAAAGGCCAGGGGCCGCCCCCGGTGCCAAAGCACCTCAAAGGGCACCTCGTAGACCTCCTGCAGGAGCTCGGGGCGCAGGAGCTCCGAAGGGGGCCCATGGGCCAAAAGCCGTCCTCCCTTGAGGAAAACCAGCCAGTCCGCGAAAAGGGCGGCTAGGCTGAGGTCGTGGAGGGCGGAGAGGACCAGGCGCCCTCCCCGGGCCAGGCGGCGGCAGAGGGCCATAACCTCCAACTGCTGCTTGGGGTCCAGGTGGTTGGTGGGTTCGTCCAGGAGGAGAACGGGGGTGTCCTGGGCCAGGACGCGGGCCAGGTCCACCCGGGCCCGCTCGCCCCCAGAGAGGGAGGGGTAGGGCCGGTGCGCCAGGTGCAGGGCCCCGGTCTGGGCCAAGGCCCAGGCCACGCGCTCCGCCTCTTTGGGCCCCCTTCCGTGGGGAAGCCGCCCCAGGGCCACCACCTCCCAAGCGGTGTAGGGAAAGGCCACCCCCCGGTGCTGGGGCAAAAAGGCCCGCATGAGGGCGAGCTCGCGGGGCGTGTAGGCCCGGAGGGACTTCTCCCCCAGCCGGACCTCCCCCTTTGAGGGCGCCCACTCCCCGCCCAGGAGGCGCAGGAGGGTGCTCTTCCCCGCCCCGTTGGGGCCCAGGAGGACCACCAGGGACCCGGCGGGAAGCTTCAGGTCCACCCCCTCCACCAGCCAGCGCCCGTTGCGGGCATGCCCCAAGGCCCGGGCCTCAAGCATGCCTCCCCTCCCCCAGGACCAGATAGAGGAACAGGGGACCCCCTAGGACCGTGGTCAGGAGCCCCACGGGGAGCTCCGCCGGGACGAAGAGGGTCCGCGCCGCCAAGTCCGCCAGCACCGCAAGGCTCGCCCCCCCTAGGAAGGCCCCCGGGAGGAGGAAACGGTGGTCTGACCCGACCCACCGCCGCAAGAACCAGGGCACGAGGAGGCCCACAAAGGCGACGTTGCCCCCCGCGGCCACCGCGGCCCCCACCGCCAGGCTGGACCAGGCCAGCGCCCACCTCCTAAGGGCCCGCACGGGCACCCCCAGGTGAAAGGCCTCCTCCTCCCCCAGGGCCAGGGCGTTCAGGAAGGGGGCCAGGCGGAGGAGGGCAAGCCCGCTCAGGAGGAGCATCCCAGCAGTCAGGGCTGCGCTCTCCCAGCTAGCTCCGGCAAAACTGCCCAGGGTCCAAAAGCTAAGGCTCCGCCCCTGGGGATCCTCGACGAGAAACTGGAGGACCCCCAGGACACCCCCCAGGGTGAGGCCGGCCACCACGCCCACGAGGAGGAGGACCGGGCCCTCCCGGTGGGCCAACCGGGAGAGGAACCCCGCCAGGGCCAGGGCCCCCATGGCGGCGAAGAGGGGGAGGAGCCAGGGGAGGGAGGGCCAGAGGGCCAACCCCAGGAGGGCCCCCAAGGCTGCCGCTCCACCCATCCCCACGAGCCCGGGCTCCACCAAGGGGGTCCGGAATACCCCCTGCAGGGCGGAGGCGGCCATGGCCAAGCCTCCCCCCACCAAGGCCGCCAGGACCACCCGGGGGAAGCGGATGTTCCAGAGGACGGCGGCGCGCTCCCCCCCTTCGCGAAGGGCCTGGGGAAGCTCGGGGAGAGGGATGGGGTAGGCCCCTTGGGAGGCGGCCAGGAGCATGGCCAGGGGGAGGAGGGCGGACAAAAAGGCCAGACCCCTGGCATAGGGCCGCCCGGCCGAGACGGGTTCCCTCACCTCCGGAGGTCTGGGTGCGGGATGAGGACCTGCCCGCCCTTCTCGTAGATGGCCTCGTGGAGGTCCAGGGCCCCCTTACCCACGGTGTAGCCGTACCCGGAGAGGTAGGTGACGTCCATGGCCACAATCCGGCCCGCCCTGCCCGCGGGGGTTTCGGCCACCCCAGGCAGGCGCAGGACCGCCTCAAAGCTGAAGGGCTGGTCGGGGAAGACGGGAACCAGGATGACGTCAGGCCGGGCGGCCACCACGGCCTCGGCGCTCAGGTTCACGCATCCCCGCAACGCCCCGGGAGCCGCCACCCTCCTCACCGCATTCTGGGCCCCCGCCAGGGCAATCAGGCCAGCCCCGCTGGCCTCCTCCCCGCAGACAAAGGTGTTGCGGGGGTCCCGGGGGTAGAGGTAGAGGACCCGGGCCTCCGGGCCCCTGCGCACCAGGAGCTTGGAGCGGAGGGCCAAGAGGTCCCGCTCCAAGGCCCGGACCAGCTCTTCCCCGCGGCCCACCTGGCCCACGGCAGCAGCCACGGTGCGGATCTTCCAGGACTTTATCCACATCCTGCCTGCGTGGTAGATTTCGGAGCCGAAGTTGAGCCATGAAGGCGCTCAAGGTTGCAGAGAGCAGGCTCCACGAGTTCACGGCCCGGTTGGCCGACCTTTTCCCCCGATAAGCGGCTCTTCAGGCGTTTGGAGGAGATGAGCCGAGGCCTCTTGGCTGCGGGCTCTGCCCGGGTAAGCGAGATGGTGGCTACCCTGCCCTCCCACCTCCAGCGCCCCTTCCACCAGGCCGAAGCCCTCTACCGCTTCCTGGCCAACCCCCGGGTGGGGGCCGAGGCCCTCCTGGAGAGGGTGTGCCGGGAGAGCGCCCTGGCCCTGGAGGGGGAGGAGGTTTTGGTCTTCCTGGACCTGAGCCCGGTGCGCAAGCCCCACGCCCGGGCCCTGGAGGGGATAGCCCGGGTGGGGAGGAAGCGGGAGACCGGGTATGAGCTCCTGACCGCGCTGGGGATGGATGTCCAGGGGCGGCTGGCCCTGGGGTACGCCCACCTGGTGGCCTACGGGGAGCGGGGGTTTGCCAGCCTGCCCCGGGAGGTGGAGCGGGCCATTGCGGGGGCGCGGGGGGTTCTTGGGGGGGAGGGGCGGCGGCTGGTGTACGTGGCGGACCGGGGTTTTGACGACCGGAAGGTGTTTGGGCAGGTGCTGGGGTGTGGAGCTTGGGCTGGGATGGAGGGAGGTGGAGGGGCGGAGGCTTCATCTGGTGGTGAGCTGGATACCGGCTTTGGGGAGGCGGGGGGAGTGGTGGCTTTTGACCAGCTTGGAGGTGAGGGGGGAGAGGGAGGCGCTGCGGGTGGTGGAGATGTACCGGAGGCGGTGGGGGGTGGAGGAGTTTTTCCGCCTTCTGAAGGCGGGGTTGGGGCTTGAGAGCTTTCCGGTGCGGGGGCTTAGCCGGATTCGCAAGGTGGTGGCTGTTTTGCTGGGGCTGGCGGTGTTTCTTTGGGAGGTGCGGCGGTCTGGGGGTGCCTTGGAGGGCCTCCTTTTGCGGCTTGGGGGAAAGCTGGGGATAGCCAGTGAGCGGGATGGTCCCTACCTGCTCTTGCGGGGCTTGGTCCGCCTGCTCAACTACGAGGTCACCAAGGAGGCCTTGGAAGAGGAGGAGGGAAGTTTTGGGTAAAGTCCTGCTCTAACCCCTTTTCATTTTGGCCAGGGCCTCTTATAATAGGGCTAAACGATGCGTTTGGGCGGAGAAAAAACTATACCAGCAGACCGGGAAACCCTTTTTCGGATCTTCCAAGACCCGGATTTCCTCGCCAAGGCGGTGCCTGGGGCCAAGGAGCTGGTCCCCGAGGGGGAGGGGTGTTACCGGGCCGTCCTGGAGCTCGCCCTGGGGCCTCTCCGGGGCCGCTTCCAGGGCCGGGTCCTGATCAAGGACCGCAGGCCCCCTGAGGCCCTCACCTTGGGCCTGGAGGTCCAGAGCCCCTTGGGCCGGGCCGAGGGGGAGGGCCGGGTGGAGCTCTTCCCCGAGGGGGAGGCCACCCGGGTGCGCTACGAGGGGGAGGCCCGGCTCATGGGCAGCCTGGCGGGGCTTGGGGCGAGGCTCCTCCAGGGGGCGGCCCAGGGTTTGGCGGAGCAGTTTTTCCAGAACCTGGAGCAGGAGCTGAGGAGGCGGTATGGAGAGGGTGGCGATTCAAGTCAGGGTGAACGGGGTTGAGCACCGGCACGAGGTGGAGCCCAGGACCCTCCTGGTCCACTACCTCCGGGAGACCCTGGGCCTCACCGGGACCCACGTGGGTTGCGACACCTCCCAGTGCGGGGCCTGCACCGTCCTCCTGGACGGGAAGGCGGTCAAAAGCTGCACCCTCTTCGCCGTGCAGGCGGACGGCCGCGAGGTCCTCACCGTGGAAGGCCTCTCCCAAGACGGCCTGCACCCCGTCCAGGAGGGCTTCCGGGAGAAGCACGGCCTGCAGTGCGGCTTCTGCACCCCGGGGATGGTGATGGCGGCCTACGCCCTCCTCCAGGAGAACCCCAACCCCACGGAGGAGGAGGTCCGCCACTACCTGGAGGGCAACCTCTGCCGGTGCACGGGGTACCAGGGCATTGTGGAGGCGGTTTTCTGGGCCGCGGAGAGGATGCGGGCGGCCCAGGCGGCGGACTAGGAGGTGAGGGAGATGCCCTACGTTGGTCAAGCGGTGAAGCGGAAGGAGGACTACCGGTTCCTCACGGGGCGCGGGGCCTATACGGACGACCTCACCCTCCCCGGGATGGTCCACGCGGCCTTTGTCCGTTCCCCCTACGCCCACGCCCGCATCCGGGCCATCCGCACCGAGGCGGCCCTCAAGGCCCCCGGGGTCCTGGCGGTCCTCACGGGGGAGGACTTCGCCCGGGAGGGGGTCAAGCCCATGCCCGTGGGCTGGCTCCTCCCCACCCTCAAGATCCCCCCGCGGCCCGTAGTGGCCAAGGACGAGGTCCACCACGTGGGGGAGATCGTGGCCGTAGTGGTGGCGGAGACCCGGGCCCAGGCGGAGGACGCCGCTCTACTGGTGGAGGTGGACTACGAGCCCCTGTCTCCGGCGGCGGACCTCAGGAAGGCCCTAGCCCCCGGGGCCCCTGAGCTCCACCCCGAGGCCCCGGGCAACGTGGCCTTCACCTGGGAGATCGGGGACGAGAAGGCGGTGGAGGAGGCCTTCGCCAAGGCCCACAAGGTGGTGCGCCTAAGCCTCCGGCAGCAGCGCCTCATCCCCAACGCCATCGAGCCCCGGGCTTCCCTGGCCGCCTACAACCCCGGTACCGGGGAGTACACCCTCTACACCACCAGCCAGAACCCCCACGTCCACCGGCTCATGCACGCGGCCTTCATCCTAGGCATCCCCGAGCCCAAGCTCCGGGTGGTGGCCCCAGACGTGGGAGGCGCCTTTGGGAGCAAGATCTTCCCCTACCCCGAGGAGGCCGCCGTCCTGGTGGCGGCCCGCCAGGTGGGCCGGCCGGTCAAGTGGGCGGCCCGGCGCACGGAGAGCTTCCTCATGGACGCCCACGGCCGGGACCACGAGACCGAGGCCGAGATGGCCTTCGACGCCGAGGGACGGGTCCTGGGCCTCCGGGTGCGGACCCTGGCCAACATGGGGGCCTACCTCTCCCTCTTCGCCCCCGCCATCCCCACCTACCTCTACGGCACCCTCCTCTCCGGCCAGTACCGCATCCCTGCCATCTACTGCCACGTCACCGGGGTCTTTACCAACACCACCCCCGTGGACGCCTACCGGGGGGCGGGCCGGCCCGAGGCCTCCTACATCCTGGAGCGCCTCATGGACCTGGCGGCGGAGGAGTTCGGGGTGGACCCCGCGGACCTCAGGCGGAAGAACTTCATCCCCAAGGACGCCTTCCCCTACGCCACCCCCGTGGCCCTGGTCTACGACTCGGGCAACTACGAGGAGGCCTTCCAGAAGGCCTTGGAGCTCGTGGGCTACTGGAACCTCCGCAAGGAGCAGGCGGAGCTCAGGGCCAAGGGGCGCTACCTGGGCATCGGCCTCTCCTGCTACATCGAGGCCTGCGGCCTCGCCCCCTCCAAGGTGGTGGGCCAGCTTGGGGCCCAGGCGGGGCTTTGGGAGAGCGCCCTGGTGCGGGTGGCCCCCACGGGCAAGGTGGAGGTCTACACGGGCAGCCACAGCCACGGCCAGGGGCACGAGACCGCCTTTAGCCAGGTGGTGGCCGACCTCTTGGGGGTTTCCCTGGAGGACGTGGAGATCGTCCACGGGGACACGGGCCGCATCCCCTTCGGCATGGGCACCTACGGCTCCCGGAGCGCCCCGGTGGGGCTTTCCGCCGTGGTCCGGGCCGTGGAGAAGGTCCTGGACAAGGCGAGGCGCATCGCCGCCCACCTCTTGGAGGTGGCCCCCGAGGACCTGGAGTACCGGGAGGGGCGGTTTGAGGTCAAGGGGGTGCCGGGGAAGGCCAAGGGCTTCCAGGAGGTGGCCCTCCAGGCCTACCTGGCCCACAACCTGCCTGAGGGGATGGAGCCGGGCCTGGAGGCCACGGCCTTCTTCGATCCCTCTAACTTCGTCTTCCCCTTCGGCACCCACGTGGCCGTGGTGGAGGTCTTCCCCGAGACCGGGGAGGTCAAGCTCCTCCGCTACGTGGCTGTGGACGACTGCGGCCCCCAGATCAACCCCCTCTTGGTCAAGGGGCAGGTGGAGGGGGGCGTGGTCCAGGGCATCGCCCAGGCCCTTCTGGAGGAGGGGGTGTACGACGAGAACGGCCAGCTCCTGACCACGAGCTACATGGAGTACGCCATGCCCAGGGCGGCCCACATCCCCCGGATCGAGCACGGCCATACGGTGACGCCCTCCCCGGTGAACCCCCTGGGGGTCAAGGGGATTGGGGAGGCGGGGACCATCGCCGCGGCCCAGGCGGTGGTCAACGCGGTGATGGACGCCCTTAGGCCCTTTGGGGTCCGGCATCTGGACATGCCCCTTACCCCGGAGAAGATCTGGCGGGCCCTTCGGGACAGGGTTCCCGTGGCTGCTGACTAGGGAGGTCTGGGATGTACCCGGCAAGCTTCCGCTACCTCCGGCCGCAGACCCTGGACGAGGCCATCCGGCTTCTGGAGGAGAACCCGGAGGCCAAGCTCCTGGCGGGGGGGCACTCCCTGATCCCGGCCATGAAGCTCCGCCTGGCCACCCCTCCTCTCCTCGTGGACATTGGCCGCCTCCCCGAGCTTAAGGGGATCCGCGAGGAGGACGGGGCCTACTTCGTGGGGGCCCTCACCACCCACGCCGAGCTGGAGCGCTCCTCCCTCCCCCTCCTCCCCCTGGTGGCCCGGGTGATCGGGGACCCCATGGTGCGCAACCTGGGCACCCTTGGGGGGAGCCTGGCCCACGCCGACCCCGCGGCGGACTACCCGGCGGCGGTCCTGGCCCTGGAGGCCGAGATCCTGGCCAGGGGGCCCAGGGGGGAGCGCTGGATCCCCGCCCGGGACTTCTTCCAGGGGATGTTCCAGACCGCCCTGGCCCCAGGCGAGGTCCTCGTGGGCCTAAGGGTCCCCAAGCTCCCCGGGTACCGCTTCGCCTACGAGAAGTTCCTCCACCCCGCCTCGGGCTACGCTGTGGTGGGCGTGGCGGCGGCGGTCCTCCAGGAGGGGGAGGCCCTCAAGGATGTCCGCCTGGGGGCCACCGGGGCGGCCTACGGGCCTTTCCGCCTGGAAGGGGTGGAGGCGGCCCTCAAGGGGGGTGCGGGCCCCGTGGAGGCCACCCGGGACTACACCCCCCCTGTCCCCCTGGCCGAGGACCGCTTCGCGAGCGCCGAGTACCGGCTCCACCTCCTCCGGGTCCTGGCCCGGCGGGCCCTGGAGAGGGCCCTGGCCGGATAGGGGTTCACCGGGCGGGCCTGGGGGGCTAACCTGGAGGCCATGGACCCCAAGCCCGCCTTCGCCCTGGAAAGCCCCGCGGCGGTGGCCGCCCTCCTGGAGAGGGAGCGGTACATCGCCGAAGAGGGGCTTGCCGTCGCCACCTTCCTGGCCCTGCGCCTGGGGCGGCCCCTCCTCCTGGAGGGGGAGCCCGGGGTGGGGAAGACGGAGGTGGCCCGGGTCCTGTCCAAGGGCCTTGGGGTGCCCCTGGTGCGCCTCCAGTGCTACGAGGGGCTGGAGCTGGAGCAGGCCCTCTACGAGTGGGACCACGCCCGGCAACTTCTGGAGATCCGCCTCCTGGAGTCCTTGGGGGAGCGGGACCTGGACCGCCTGCGGGCGGGGGTCTACCGGGAGGAGTTCCTCCTGAAGCGGCCCATCCTGGAGGCCCTGGAGCTAGGGGAGGCGGTGCTCCTCATCGACGAGGTGGACCGCACGGACGAGGCCTTCGAGGCCTTCCTCCTGGAGGTGCTCTCCGACTTCCAGGTCACCATTCCCGAGCTCGGCACCCTCAGGGCCAGGGCCCGGCCCCTGGTGGTCCTCACCTCCAACCGCACCCGGGAGCTCCACGATGCCCTGAGGCGGCGGTGCGTCTACTACTGGATCGACTACCCCTCCCTGGAGAAGGAGCTGAGGATCGTGCGGGCCCGGCTCCCCGAGCTCCCCGAGGCCCTGGCCCGCAAGGTGGTGGCCCTGGTGCAGCGGGTGCGGGGCCTGGGCCTCCTCAAGCCCCCTGGGGTGGCGGAGACCCTGGACCTCGCCGCCTCCCTCCTCGCCCTAGGGGTGGGGGACCTGGCCCCTGAGGCCCTGGACCCCGCCCTCGGGGCCCTCCTCAAGGCCCGGGAGGACGTGGAGAGGGTGCGGCGGGCCTTGGGGGACCTCCTCATGGCCCTCGGATGACCGACCCCCGTATCCTCGAGACCCCTCTTCTTCGAGGCCTCCTGGGGTTCGTGGGGGCCCTCCGCGCCGAGGGCCTCCACCCGGGGAGGGCCCAGGTCCAGGCCTGGCTCCAGGGCCTCCTCCTGGTCCCCTGGGAGGGGGAGGCCTTCTACCTGGCCTCCCGGGCCCTCCTCGTGGGGCGCAAGGAGGACTACGCCGCCTTTGACCGGGCCTTCCGCCGCTACTTCGGCCACCTCAGGCCCAAGGCCCTTCCCCGGCCCCAGGCCCAGGGAACCCTTCCCGTCCTGGGCTCGGGGGAGGCGGAGGGGGAAGGGGTCCTGAAGGGGGCCTACAGCCCCCTGGAGCGCCTCCTCAGGCGCCCCCTGGAGGGCCTGACCCCGGGGGAGGCCCTCCTCCTTGCCCGGTTGCTCGCCGCCCTGGCCTTCCCGCCCCCCCGCTTTGCGGCGAGGCGGAGGCGCCGGGCTCCCAAGGGGGAGAGGCTATCCCTCCCCGCCACGCTGCGGCGGGCCTTGAGGACCGGGGGGGACATCCTGGAGGCCCGCTTCCTCAGGCCCAGGCGCCAGGCCTACCGCTACTACGTCCTCCTGGACGTCTCGGGCTCCATGGCCCCCTACGCCCGGGCCCTCTTCCTCCTCCTCCAGGCCCTGAAGGGGCGGGGCCTCCCCCTGGAGGCCTTCGCCTTCGGCACCCGCCTCACCCGCATCACCCCCCTCCTCCCCCTGCCCCCCCAGGAGGCCCTCCCTGGGCTTGGCCGCCTGGCCGAGGACTTCGCCGGGGGGACGCGGCTCGGGGAGAGCCTCAGGGCCTTTCTGGAGGGCGAGGGGCGGAGGCTTGGCCGGCGGAGCCTCCTCCTCGTCCTGAGCGACGGCCTGGACCAGGGGGACCCTGAGGCGGTAGCCCGGGCCCTAGGGGCCCTGAGGCGGCGGGTGCGCCGGGTCTACTGGCTCAACCCCCTGGCGGGCCTCCCTGGGTACGCCCCCCTGGCCCGTGGGATGCGGGCAGCCCTGCCCTACCTGGACGCCCTCTTTCCTGCGGGGACGGGGGAGGAGCTTTTGGCCTTTCTCCGCCGCCTCAGGGACCTCCCCTGAGGAGGGTGGCCGCCCCCCGGGCGAGGAGGCGGAGGGCGTCCCGCTCCGCCAAGAGGGGGCCGGCGTAGGCCCCGGGGCGGCCATAGAGGAGGAGGGCGGGCCCCAGGCGGAAGAGGGGGGTGCGCCGGAGGAGGGCCGGGTGGGGGGGCCGCGCCAGGGGAGGGGAGGGTGGGGGAGGGTCCAGCCCAGGGCCCGCACCAGGTGGGCGTAGGCCTCCCAGGTGTCCACGTCCAGGCTCCAGGGCCCCGGGCCCAGCTCCACCACCCGGGCCCCCAGGGCCAGGAGGAGGCCCTTGGCCCCCTGGTCGCCTTGGATCCGCCAGACCTCCCTCCTGGCCTCCTTCCCCAGGAGGGCGGGGCTCATGGCCACTCCCCCGTGCCCCGAGAGGACCCCGGGTTCGCGAAAGGCCCTGAGGAGGGCTTCCAGTTCCCCTGGTCCCACGCCCCCTTGGTCGGCGGGGAGGACCAGGACCGGCCCCTCGGGGAGGGCCCGGAGCCCGGCCTTGAGGCTTTGGGAGAGGCCCAGGGCCCAGTTCCTGCTATGGGCCAGGCGGACCCTCCTCACCCCCTCCAGGGCCCGGCGGTGGAGAAGGGCCTCGTGGCCCAGGACCACGGCCACCTGCCCTGGGACGCTCTCCCGCAGGAGGAGGGCCATGCGGCGAAGGAGGGTGCCCTCGGGGGCGGGGAGGAGGAGCTTGGGGGCCCCCATGCGGCTTGCCCCCCCGGCAGCCAGGAGGAGGCCGTGGAGGCTCACGCCTTGTGGATCTTGCCGGGGCGGTGCCGGAGGGACCCCCCTTCGTAGCCCCGGGACACGGCCAAGACCTCCCCTAGGACCGAGAGGGCAATCTCCTCGGGCCCCTCGGCCCCGATGTCCAGCCCCACGGGGTTGTGGATGCGGGCCATGGCCTCTGGCCCGAAGGCGAACCCCTCCTTCTCCAGGGCCTCCTGGAGCCTCTGGAAGCGGTCCCGGGGTCCCAGGACCCCGATGTAGGGGGCCTGGGAGCGGAGGGCGTAGGCCAGGGTTTTGCGGTCCCTTTCCAGGTGGTGGTTCATGATGACCGCATAGCTCTGGGGCCCGAGGAGGCCTTCGGGGAGGTCCTCGGGGTGGGCGAGGACCAGGCGGCAGCCGGGGAAGTTCCCCTCGTGGACGTAGGCCGCCCGGGGGTCCACCACGGTGACCTTGAAGCCGTAGCGCCGGGCCAGTTGGGCCAGGGGGATGGCGTCGTGCCCGCCCCCGAAGAGGACGAGCTCCAGGGGAGGGGCGTGGGGGTCCAGGAAGACCTCGGCCCCCGCCACCTCCAGGAGCTTGGCCCTGGGGGTCTGGGCCGCCAGGAGCGCCTCCCCCAGGGCCTTGGTCCCCTCTTCCAACGCCCTGGGCTCCATCCTGCCCTCCCAACGCCCCTCCCGGTAGAGGAGGCGGCCCTCGCCGCCGGAGAGGGCGGTGGCCAGGAGGCTTGGCTCCTCCCCTCTGAGGCTCTCCAGGAAGGCCAGGAGGAGGGGGTCCCTGAGGGGTTCCAGGTAGACCTCCACGCTCCCCCCGCACCCCAGGCCGAGCCCCCAGACCGTATCCTCCTCCAGGTCGTAGGCCACCCGGAGGGGCCTTCCCGTCTCCATCACCTCCAGGGCCCTTTGGGCCACGTCGGGCTCCAGGCAACCCCCCGAGAGGCTGCAGACCGTGGTGGCGTCGGGGAGGACGAGCATCTTGGCCCCCTCCCTGCGGTAGGCGGAGCCCCGGACCCGAACCAGGGTGGCCAGGATGCCTTGCCTCCTCCCTTGGGCCAAAGCTTGGAGCAGGCTTTGGACTTCGGACGGCGCCATAAGCTTTTGTAAAACAGGATACCTTGCGCCTCCTCATAATGCCAATCCTGCGGCCCTAGCCGGCGCAACCGCCGCACCTCATAAGGCCCCAGAGGCTTCCCAGAGGGGCCCCGGTGCGTCTGCACCTCCAGGAACCCAAGGCGCGGGGCAAGCTCTAGGGGCCCTGGAAGGTGTGGTGCGACGGGTGCCGGGGAGGAATGCCGGGCGGACAAGGTCTGCAACCTCGAGGTCTTCGGTGGATAGATAAGCCTTTCAGGGCTAGCTGCTAGAGTCCTCATCCTAGGGTTTGTGGGGAGGGGTAGAATCTTCCTAGGCCCCTTTCGGGGCAGAAGGAGGAGAGTTTGATGAAGGTAGGCATCAACGGCTTCGGTCGCATTGGGCGTCAGGTCTTCCGCATCCTATACCAAAGGGGCGTAGAGGTGGCTCTCGTCAACGACCTCACCGACAACAAGACCCTGGCCCACCTCCTCAAGTACGATTCCATCTACGGGCGCTTCCCCGGGGAAGTGACCTACGATGAGCAGAACCTTTACGTGGACGGGAAGGCCGTCCGGGCCACGGCCATCAAAGACCCCAAGGAGATCCCTTGGGCCGAGATGGGGGTGGGCGTGGTCATCGAGTCTACCGGGGTCTTCACCGACGCCGAAAAGGCGAAGGCCCACCTCGAGGCCGGGGCCAGAAAGGTCCTCATCACCGCCCCCGCCAAGGGGGAGGACCTCACCGTCGTCATGGGGGTGAACCACGAGGCCTACGAACCCGAAAGGCACCGCATCCTCTCCAACGCCTCCTGCACCACCAACTCCCTGGCCCCCGTGATGAAGGTCCTCGAGGAGGCCTTCGGGGTGGAGAGGGCCCTCATGACCACCGTGCACTCCTACACCAACGACCAGCGGGTCCTGGACCTGCCCCACAAGGACCTGCGCCGGGCCCGGGCCGCCGCCATCAACATCATCCCCACCACCACCGGGGCGGCCAAGGCCACGGCTTTGGTCCTCCCCTCCCTCAAGGGCCGCTTTGACGGCACGGCCCTCCGCGTGCCTACGGCCACGGGGAGCATCTCCGACATCACCGCCCTCCTCAAGCGGGAGGTGACCGCAGAGGAAGTGAACGCCGCCCTTAGGGCCGCCGCCGAAGGGCCTCTAAAGGGTATCCTGGCCTACACCGAGGACGAGATCGTCCTCCAAGACATCGTCATGGACCCCCATTCCTCCATCGTGGACGGCAAGCTCACCAAGGCCTTGGGCAACATGGTCAAGGTCTTCGCCTGGTACGACAACGAGTGGGGCTATTCCTGCCGGGTGGCGGACCTGGTGGAGCTAGTCCTGAAGAAGGGGGTCTAAATGCGCACCCTACGGGACCTGGACCCCAAGGAAAAGCGGGTCCTGGTGCGGGTGGACTACAACGTCCCCATCCAGGAGGGCGTGGTCCAAGATGAGACCAGGATCCAAGAAAGCCTTCCCACCCTGCGCCACCTCCTGGATGGGGGGGCCTCCTTGGTCCTCCTCTCCCACCTGGGCCGCCCCAAGGGGCCTGACCCCAAGCACTCCCTCAAGCCTGTGGCCGAGGCCCTGGCCAAGCACCTCCCCGGGGTCCGCTTCGTGCCCTCTAGCCCTAGCTCCGAGGAGGCCTACAAGGCGGTGGAGGGCCTAGCTCCAGGGGAGGTGGCCCTTCTGGAGAACGTGCGCTTTGAGCCCGGGGAGGAGAAGGACGATCCCGAGCTGGCAAAGCGGTATGCCCGCCTGGGGGAGGCCTTCGTCCTGGACGCCTTCGGGAGCGCCCACCGGGCCCACGCCAGCGTGGTGGGGGTGGCGAGGCTCCTCCCCGCCTACGCGGGCTTCCTCATGGAGAAGGAGGTGAAGGCCCTCTCCCGCCTCCTTCACGACCCGGAAAAGCCCTACGCCGTGGTCCTCGGTGGAGCCAAGGTCTCCGACAAGATCGGGGTGCTGGAGAGCCTCCTCCCCAAGGTGGACCGCCTCCTCATCGGCGGGGCCATGGCCTTCACCTTCATCAAGGCCCTGGGGGGTGAGGTGGGCAAAAGCCTGGTGGAGGAGGACCGCCTGGGCCTGGCCAAGGACCTCCTGGCCCGGGCCGAGGCCCTGGGGGTCAGGGTCTACCTCCCCGTAGATGTGGTGGCAGCGGAGAGGATAGAGCCCGGTGTGCCCACGCAGGTCTTCCCGGCGGACGCCATCCCCATCCCCTACATGGGCCTGGACATCGGGCCAAGGACCCGGGAGGCCTTCGCCGAGGCCCTAAAGGGCGTGCGCACCGCCTTCTGGAACGGCCCCATGGGGGTTTTTGAGGTGCCTCCCTTTGACGAGGGGACCCTGGCCGTGGGCCGGGCCCTGGCGGAGCTCACGGGGGCCTTCACCGTGGTGGGGGGCGGGGACTCCGTGGCGGCGGTGAACCGCCTAGGGCTCAAGGACCGCTTCGGCCACGTGTCCACCGGGGGCGGGGCCAGCCTGGAGTATCTGGAGAAGGGCACGCTTCCCGGGATTGAGGTCCTGGAGTAGGTTTCCTTGGCCCCTGCCCCTTTGGGGTTGGGGCCCTTCCTTTTATCCCCCATGCGCCGCGTGCTGGTAGCAGGAAACTGGAAGATGCACAAGGTTCCCTCGGAGGCCCGGGTCTGGCTGGCGGAGCTCAAAAGGCTCCTTCCCCCCCTGCAGTCGGAGGCGGCGGTGCTCCCCGCCTACCCCATGCTCCCCGTGGCCAAGGAGGTCCTCTCGGGCACCCAGGTCGCCTACGGGGCCCAGGACGTCTCCGCCCACAAGGAGGGGGCCTACACGGGGGAGGTCTCGGCCCGGATGCTTTCCGACCTCGGTTGCCGCTACGCCATCGTGGGCCACTCGGAAAGGAGGCGCTACCACGGGGAGACGGACGCCCTGGTGGCGGAGAAGGCCAAGAGGCTTCTGGAAGAGGGCCTTACCCCCATCCTCTGCGTGGGGGAGCCCCTCGAGGTCCGGGAGAGGGGGGAGGCGGTGCCCTACACCCTGGCCCAGCTCCTGGGAAGCCTGGAGGGCGTGGAGCCTAACGCCCCTGAGCGCTTGGTCATCGCCTACGAGCCCGTCTGGGCCATTGGCACCGGGAAAAACGCCACCCCGGAGGATGCCGAGGAGATGCACCAGGCCATCCGCAAGGCCCTCTCGGAACGGTATGGGGAGGCCTTCGCCCAAAGGGTCCGCATCCTCTACGGGGGGAGCGTGAACCCCAAGAACTTCCCCCACCTCCTTTCCATGCCCAACGTGGACGGGGGGCTTGTGGGCGGGGCGAGCCTGGAGCTTGAAAGCTTCCTCGCCCTCCTCCGGATCGCGGGCTAGGGAAGGACGCGGAGGGTACCCTCCTGGGCCACCACGTGAAAGTGGCGGTCCAGGCTGAGGACTAGGCCGCCGCTCCGCTCGGCCACGGCGATGACCGCAGCGTCGGCGAAGCCCAGGGGGAGGTCCTGGTACCGGGCCACCAGCTCCCTAACGCGCGGCAGGTCCTCTTCCCCGCACTCCAGGGAGAAGGCCCTGGCCTCGAGGTCTTGAAGGAAGGCCTCCAAGGCCCTGAGCCCCAGGTGATCATCGCTCAGACCAGGCCCTTTCCAGCCAAGCCTCAGAGGTGCGGCCGGAGAGTTCCTCGTCCTCGCCTGCGCCCAAGGAGCGAAAGGGGGGCCTTTGGCGCTGGGCGAGGTAGGCCGCTAGGGCCTCCCGGATGAGATCCGCCTGGCTTTTGCCCTCCCGCCGCGCGGCTTCCCTTAGGGCTCGGTGAAGCTCTGGGGGAAGGTAGAGGGTGGTCTTCTCCATGTCTTCACTGTACACCCTATATGGCAGGTGGCGTTCAGCCCCCACACAGGGGCTTCGCAATACGGGATACCCGAAACAGGACCAGGAGGAGGCTCTTTAGGGGCCTCGCCGCGGCGAAAGCCGCGGTGGGGTACTTAAAATGGCCCCGTGGCCCGGGAGCTTCCGGGGAACCCCCTGGCCCCCGCCCTCCGCCTCTTGGAGGAGGGGAGGGACCAGGAGGCCCTGGCCTTTCTCCTTGTTCCCCAGGAGGGCCCTTTGGAGGCGGAGCGCCTCGCCCTTCTCGGCTTCGTGGAGGCGAGGCGGGGAAACCTCGGGGCCTACCGTGCCCTGGCCCTCGAGGGCGCCCGGAGGGCCCAGACTCCCCTCACCCTCTACCACCTGGGCCTGGCCCTGCCCCCAAGGGAGGGTGCGCTGGCCCTGGAGGAGGCCCTTCGGCGCACCGAGGACCCCCGGGCCCAGGGCCGCCTCGCCCTGGCCCTGGCCCGCACCCTGAGGCGGCTCGGCCGCCTGTGGGAGGCCTTGGACTACGCCGCCTTAGCCCATGCCCGGGGGTTCACCCCCTCCGCCCTCCTGGAGTGGGCCTGGCTGGCCCTTCTCGCGGCGGAGGAGCCTTCCCTCCCCGACCTCCTCCGCCAGGTGGAGCCTCTGAGCCTGGGGAGAAGCGCGAGGGGAGGCGTGGGGCTCTACGCCTGCCTCCTCATGGCCCACCTTCGCCTTCTCCAGGGGGAGGAGCCCACCGCCCGGGCCTACCTGCGGAAGGTCCTGGAGGAGGCCCCTCTTCCCGCCCTTCCCTACCTCGCCCCTGCCGGGGTGCGCTTCCTTGGGAAGGAAGCCCTCCCCTTTCTCCAGGCGGCGAGGCCCTGGGCCAAAGAGCCCTTCACCCAGGCCCTCCTCGCCCTGGCCCAGGGGCTTTACCGGGGGGACGGGGAAGGAGTGGCTGGGGCCCTCCCCCTCCTCCTAGAGGAGGCAGCGGAGGAGGCCATGCGGGGCCTCCTCTTCCTGGGGAGGCCCCATCCCCTCCTGGGAGAGCTCTCCAAGCGGGGACAGGAGTTTCTCTGGCCCGCAACCCCTTCGGCCCACTTCCGGGCCCTGGGGGAGCCGAGGCTTGGGGGCGAGCCCCTCCCCCTACGCCAAGCGGAGCTCCTGGTCCTTCTCCTAGCCCGGAGGGAAGGCTGGAAGGGGGAGGAGCTGGCCCAGGCCCTCTACGGAGAGGCCAACGGGCCCGCCCTTCGCATGGAGGTCCTGCGCCTGAGGCGGCGGGGGCTTGCCGTGGAAAGCCGCCCCTACCGCCTGGCCCAGGCCCTTGCGGCGGACTTCCTGGAGGTATGGGAAGCCCTCCGCCAGGGGGACCTGAGGGGAGCCCTCGCCCGCTACCAGGGCCCCCTCCTGCCCCAAAGCCAGGCCCCCGGGGTGGAGGCCCTCCGCCTGGAGCTGGAGGAGGCCCTGAGGCAAGCGGTGCTGGCCTCCAAGGACCCGGACGCCCTCTTCCTCCTGGCGGAGCGCCTGGGGGAGGACCTGGAGGTCTGGGAGGCCCTCCTGGAGAGGCTCCCGCCCCAGGACCCCCGCCTTCCCATCGCCCAGGCCCGGGCGGAAAGGCTCAGGGGGGAGTGGGGCCTCTAACACCACCCCATGCTGGCCCAAGCCAGCATGGGGGCCCCGGAAAGGGGTTCCTGGGAGGTTCTTCTGAGCTAACCCACCGCGGCTTTGGCCGCGGTGGGGGCCCCCAAAAGCCTTCCCGCAGCCCCGGCTTGGGCATCATGTTGCAAAGCCGAAGTGGCGCTTAGAGCCCAAGCCCCGGGGGCGGGCAGTGGGGGGTGAGGCACTGGGGAAGGACCCAAGAGCCCTCGAGGAGGGCGAGGAGAAGCCCTAGGAACCGTGTGTTTGGAGGCTCCCTGGGCCTACATAACCTCCGCGTAACGCCAAGGAGCCTTTATGAGAGCTTCCTGAGTTACGTGGGCGTTACCTTCCCCTTGCTACCCTAAGGTCAGCCTGAAGGTGGTCAAGAGAGGTGAAAGAGCATGCAAGAGGAGATGCTGCAGTTGCCTACGGTGAACCTTCAGGAACCCGCCGCAGCGCTAACCCAGGGAGGGGTGACCTATAAGCCGAGCCGCTTCAACCACTTCCACACCCTGCCTACGGGCGAGAAGCTCGCCTTCAACTCCCTTTCATCTGCGGGAAGAATTGCGGCGAGAATGGGGTCAAGTAAACGGCAAGGGTTAGGGCTGCTCAGCTGAGCAACCTTGGGGCCGGATTCAAATGGCTCCGGCCCCTATGTTCCTACGAATCCGTTTGTGTAGAGCTATGGTTAGCAAAATGAAAATCGGTCTCACCCAACTCCAAGCGGAGTTTATCTTTGCGGCCCAGATTCTAAGGCGGTATTGGTTCAACAACCTGGTCGGCACCTTCGTGGACCTGGTGTACTTCTACGCCATTCTGGTGGCCGTCCGGAATCTGGTGCCCGGTGAAAACCTGCCGGGAACCTCCTCCCTGGTGTTGATTTATGCGGTACTCCAGCTGACCTTAGGCTTCTACGTTTCCGTTTACCACTTCATACGCACCGATGCACTCCAAGGCACCTTGGAGCACATGGCCCTAGCCCGGAGAGGCCTGCTGTACCAGCTCTTCATGAGGCTCCTAGCCCACGGTACCGTCATCCTGGGACAAACTCTATTGGTTCTCCTGATCCTCCTGGCCCTGACGGGGGTTACCCTAAAAGTCACCTCCTGGTGGCCTCTTGGGGTGGGCGCGGTCTTGCTGGCGGCGATAGGGATTTCCCTCCTCATGGGAGCCCTCACCCTCTACTTCAGGGAAATCAACAGCCTGTTCACCCTCATCCAGTTCACCCTCATCCCTTACTTCCTTTCCTTCATCCACTGGCAGCCCTACATGGCCTACCTCCCCTTTGCCCCGGGAGCCCACCTGGTGCGGCTTGGGCTCACGGGCGGGGAGTTTGACCGGGGCATTTTCCTCCTGGCCCTTTTTCAGGGTCTTTTCTTGCTCGCCGCCGGGCTTCTCGCCATGGTCTACATGTACCGCCTGGTCCGTAGGCGGGGTATATTGGGTAGGTTCTAGGAGGCGTGATGCTCTGGCAACTTTGGAGCGAGCTTCTCCTGGAGTGGATCCTGACCAAGCGCTACTGGTTTGAACTGGTAGCGGGGCTCTTGGCCTCGGTTCTCTTCTTCTATTCCATGGTCCTTGGCCTGGAGAACCTGACCCCTGAAGGCCTGGCGAGCCTGGGCCTGGATGTGGGCCCCTTACTCCTCCTCTTCGCCGCCTTCAACCTGGTGGTGGGCACCTTTCAGTCCGTGGCGTACAGCGTGCAGTCCGAGGCCGCCCGAGGCACCCTGGAGCACCTGGGCCTAGCCCGGGGAGGGCTCCTTTGGCAGCTCCTCCTGCGCTCCTTCGTGCGGGGTCTTACGGGCATCGCCACCGGCCTCCTTATCCTCCTCCCTCTCGCTCTTCTCCTAGGGGTGCGGCTCGCCCCCGCCCCCTGGTGGCCCCTGGGGCTTTTGCCCCTGTACCTCGCCGCCTTGGGCTTCGCCCTCGGTATGGGGGCCCTGGCCCTCTACTTCAAGGAGGTGGATAGTTTCTTCACCATAGTTCGGTTCCTCTTCCTGCCCTACTTCTTCTCCCTGGTCCGGTTTGAGCCCTGGATGGTCCCCCTGCCCTTCGCCCCGGGGGCCTACCTCCTCCGGATCGGCCTTACGGGGGAGGGACTGTCCTTAGCCCTGGTGGGCCTAGCCGCCCTCCAGGCTTTCCTATTCCTGGTCCTGGGCTTTCTCGCCATGGCCTGGACCTACGCTGTGGTGCGGCGAAGGGGTCTTTTGGGGAGGTACTGATGCGGCTTTTAGTGCAAAACATTCACAAGCGCTTCGGAAAGCTGGAGGCCCTGAAGGGGGTGAGCCTGGAGCTTGGCGCTGGGGAGATCCTGGGTCTCCTCGGGCCCAACGGGGCAGGCAAGACCACCCTCATCAAGATCGTCCTCGGCCTCCTCCTCCCCGATGGGGGGGAGGTGGTCCTGGTGGAAGGGGAAAGGCGGAAGCGGCCCCAGGGCTACGAGTTCGGCGTCCTCCTGGAGGGAAGCCGCAACCTCTACGTGAACCTCTCCCTCCTCACCAACGCCCTCTACTTCGGGGGCATCCGGGGGCTTTCCCCCAGGGAGGTGCGGCCCCGGTTTGAGGCCTGGTTGGAGCGCTTCGGCCTCAGGGACCGCCTCCACGCCCCCCTGGCCTCCCTCTCCCGGGGGATGCAGCAGAAGGCCGCCCTGGCCCTGGCCCTCGCCCTCAACCCCCGCTTCCTCCTCCTGGACGAGCCCACGCTGGGTCTGGACCCCGTGAGCCGCAAGGAGCTGGAGGCCATCCTCCTGGACCTGAAGGGGGAGGGGTGGGGGATCCTCCTCACCTCCCACGACCTGGAGAGCGTGGAGCGGGTGAGCGACCGGGTGGCCTTCCTCCACCGGGGGGAGGTGCTGCGGGAGGGCCCCACCCGGTCCCTCCTCCGGGAGTGGGCCGGGGAGGGGTACCGGGTGCGCATTGCCGAGCCCAAGGCGGAGGCCCTGGCGGGGGCCTTGGGGCCGGAGTGGCTGGTTGAGGCCCCGGACCGTCTCTTCTTTCTGGGGCCCTGGGAAGCCCTGAGGGAGGCCCTGGCAAGGCTTCCTGTGGAGGCCCTCGAGGTCTCCCAGGGGACGCCCAGCCTGGAAAGCCTCTTCCTCCGCCTCTTCAAGGACCCCTCCCCCCAGGCATAAAGTTGCGCTACCCTATCCCCATGCGCCTCCATCCCCGCACCGAGGCCGCCAAAGAGAGCATCTTCCCCAAGATGAGCGCCCTGGCCCAGCGCCTGGGGGCCGTGAACCTGGGCCAGGGGTTTCCCAGTAGCCCTCCCCCTCCCTTCCTCCTCGAGGCCGTGCGCCGGGCGGTGGGCCGCTACGACCAGTACGCCCCCCCGGCGGGGCTTCCCGCCTTAAGGGAGGCCTTGGCGGAGGAGTTTGGCGTGGAGCCCGAGGGCGTGGTGGTCACCTCCGGGGCCACGGAGGCCATCTACGTCCTCCTGCAAAGCCTCGTGGGCCCTGGGGACGAGGTGGTGGTCCTGGAGCCCTTCTTTGACGTCTACCTGCCGGATGCCTTCCTGGCGGGGGCCCGGGCCCGCCTGGTGCGCCTCGCCCTAACCGAGGAGGGCTTCTCCTTGGACCTCGAGGCCCTGGAAAGGGCCATCTCCCCCAGGACCCGCCTCCTTCTCCTCAACACCCCCATGAACCCCACGGGGTTGGTCTTCGGGGAAAGGGAGCTCATGGCCATGGCCGCGCTAGCCAGGAGGCACGACCTCTTCCTGGTCTCCGACGAGGTCTACGACGAGCTCTACTATGGGGAAAGGCCAAGGCGGCTTAGGGAGTTCGCCCCCGAGCGCACCTTCACCGTGGGGAGCGCGGGGAAGCGCCTGGAGGCCACGGGCTACCGGGTGGGCTGGATCGTGGGGCCCAAGGACTTCATGCCCACCCTCGCGGGGATGCGCCAGTGGACGAGCTTCTCCGCCCCCAGCCCCCTCCAGGCCGGGGTAGCGGAGGCCCTGAGGGTGGCGAGGCGGGAGGGCTTCTACCAGGCCTTGAGGGAGGGCTACCGGAAAAGGCGGGACCTCCTGGCCGGGGGGCTTAGGGCCCTGGGGCTCAGGGTTTACGTGCCCCAGGGCACCTACTTCCTCATGGCGGGGCTTCCGGGGTGGGATGCCTTTCGCCTGGTGGAAAGGGCCCGGGTGGCCCTGATCCCCGCCTCGGCCTTCTACCTGGAAGACCCTCCGGAGGGGCTTTTCCGCTTCGCCTTCTGCAAGACCGAGGAGGAGCTCTCCCTCGCCCTCGAGCGCCTGGCCCCTGTGGTAAACTCCCTGGCGTGAAGCTAAAGCCTGTGGCCTACTTGGAAAGGGGCGAGTTTCCCCTGGAGGAGGGGGAGGCCCTGAGGCTCTACCGGGCCATGCGCCGGGCCCGGTTCTTTGACGAGAAGGCCGTCACCCTCCAGCGCCAGGGGCGGCTTGGGGTCTACCCCCCCTTCATGGGCCAGGAGGCGGCCCAGGTGGGCGTGGCCCTGGCCCTAGGGGAAGGGGACTTTGTGGTGCCCTCCTACCGGGAAAGCGCCCTGCTCCTCGCCAAGGGCCTTCCCATCCACGTCCTCCTCCTCTACTGGCGGGCCCACCCGGCGGGCTGGGGCTTTCCCCAGGGCTTCCGGGGGGTGAACCCCTATATCCCCATCGCCACCCAGATCCCCCAGGCGGTGGGCCTGGCCCTGGCGGGGCGGTATAGGGGGGAAGACTGGGTGGTGGCCGTCTCCATCGGGGACGGGGGGACCAGCGAGGGGGACTTCCACGAGGGGCTGAACTTCGCCGCAGTCTTTAGTGCCCCCGTGGTCTTCCTGGTGCAGAACAACGGCTACGCCATCAGCGTTCCCCGCTCCCGGCAGATGCGGGTGGACTACATCGCCAGGAGGGCCGAGGGGTACGGGATGCCTGGGGTGGTGGTGGACGGGAACGACGCCTTCGCCGTCTACCTGGAGGCCAAGAAGGCGGTGGAAAGGGCGAGGCGGGGGGAGGGGCCCACCCTCCTCGAGGCCCTCACCTACCGCCTGGCCCCCCACACCACCTCCGACGACCCCAGCCGCTACCGCACCCGGGAGGAGGAGGAGGCCTGGCGGAAGAAGGACCCCATCCTGCGCCTGCGGAAGGCCCTGGAGGAACGGGGCCTCTGGGACGAGGAGCGGGAGAGGGGCCTTCTAGAGGAGCTGGAGGAGGAGTTCCAAAGGGAGCTCGCCCTGGCGGACCAGGCCCCCGAGCCCCGGCCTGAGGAGATCGTGGAGCACGTGTACAAGGAGATGGGCCCCGACCAGAGGCGGGCCCACGAGGCCTTGAGGCGGGGCCTCCACGTGGAGGAGGCATGGTGAGGGAAAGGACGCGGGTCCTCAACCTGGTCCAAGCCATCAACGAGGCCCTGGACCTGGCCCTAGCCCGGGACGAGAGGGTCCTGGTCTTCGGGGAGGACGTGGGGAGGCTTGGGGGGGTCTTCCGGGTCACGGAGGGCCTTCAGGCCAAGCACGGGGAGAGCAGGGTCTTTGACACCCCCCTGGCGGAAAGCGGCATCCTGGGCCTGGCCATCGGCCTGGCCATGGGGGGGATGCGTCCCGTGGCCGAGATCCAGTTCGCGGGGTTCTTGTACCCCGCCCTGGACCAGATCCTCTCCCACCTGGGGCGCTGGCGGCACCGCAGCAGGGGCCGGGTGGGCCTGCCCGTGGTGGTGCGGGCTCCCTACGGCGGGGGCGTCCACACCCCCGAGCAGCACGCGGACTCCCCCGAGGCCTTCCTCTGCCACACCCCGGGGGTCAAGGTGGTGATCCCCGCAAGCCCGGAAAGGGCCAAGGGGCTTCTCCTTTCCGCCATAGAGGACGAGGACCCGGTCTTCTTCCTGGAGGCCATCAAGCTCTACCGGGGGGCCAGGGCCGAGGTGCCCGAGGGGTACTACACCCTGCCCTTGGGGAAGGCCCGGGTGGTGCGGGAGGGGAAGGCGGCCACCCTCATCGGCTACGGGGGGATGGTGGAGGTGATGCTGGAGGCGGCGGAGGTGGCCCAAAGGGAGGGGGTGGAGGTCACCGTGGTGGACCTGGAGACCTTGGTCCCCCTGGACGAGGACACCCTCTTGGAGGCGGTGAGGGCTACGGGCCGGGCCATCGTGGTCTACGAGGCCATGCGCACCGGGGGCTTTGGGGCGGAGATCGCCGCCCGCATCGCCGAGGGGGCCATAGACCACCTCCAGGCCCCCGTCCTGCGGGTGGCGGGGTACGACGCCCCCTACCCTCCTTTTAGCGCCATTGAGCACCTTTACCGGCCCAACGCCAGAAGGGTTCTGGCCGCCCTCAGGAAGGTGCTAACCTATTAGGAAGGAGGCCCCATGGTCAAGACCCGCCTCAAGGCCGAGGAGTTCTTCGCCTTGCCCCTAAAGCGGGGGGAGCTTGTGGACGGGGAGGTCCGGGAGGAGATGCCGCCCAAGCCGGGGCACGGTAGGATCGCTGGCGAGGTCTTCTTCCGCATTCGCCTTTGGCTGGAGGAGACCAAGCTCGGCGTGGCCGGGGTGGAGGGAGGGTTTATCCTGAGGCGGGACCCCGACCGGGTGCGGAGCCCTGACGTCTGGTTCCTCTCCCACGAAAGGCTCAAGGAGGTGGCCCGGGAAGGCTTCTACGAGGGGGCGCCGGACCTCGCCGTGGAGGTGGTCTCCCCGGGGGAGGAGGCGGAGGGGGTTTTGGCCAAGGTCCTGGACTATCTGGAGGCGGGGGCCAAGGCGGTGTGGCTGGTCTACCCCGAGCTCCAGGCGGTGGAGGTCTACAGGCGGGGCGGGGAGGGAAGGCTTTTGCGGCCCGGAGAGGTCCTGGAGGGGGGCGAGGCCCTTCCCGGCTTCCGCCTTCCCCTGAAGGACCTCTTTGGGGCCTAAGCCTCCCTCCGGCTTTGGCTCAGGCAGCGACCCGAAAAGGGGGCTCCGTAGCCCGGGCTAAGGTGCGGGCGCTTGGGGCCCTTTCCCCACTTTCTCTCCGCCGGAACCCGATAGAGTAGGGGGCATGGAGCGGCCCATCTCTGAGGCCTACTTCCAGGAGGCGAAAAGGCATATCCCCGGGGGCGTGTCCAGCCCGGTGCGGGCCTTCAGGGCGGTGGGGGGGACCCCCCCTTACCTGGTGCGGGGTGAGGGGGCCTATGTGTGGGACATAGACGGGAACCGCTACCTGGACTACGTGCTGAGCTGGGGGCCCCTGATCCTGGGCCACGCCCACCCTAGGGTCCTCGCCCGGGTGCGGGAGACCCTGGAGCGGGGCCTCACCTTCGGGGCCCCCCACCCCCTCGAGGTGGAGCTGGCCAAGAAGGTGAAGCGGGCCTACCCCGGCGTGGAGCTGGTGCGCTTCGTGAGCTCGGGGACGGAGGCCACCATGAGCGCCCTGAGGCTCGCCCGGGGGTTTACGGGCCGGGACCTCATCGTCAAGTTCCGGGGCAACTACCACGGCCACGCGGACGGCCTCCTGGTGGAGGCGGGAAGCGGGGCCCTCACCCTGGGGGTGCCCTCCTCGGCCGGGGTTCCCGAGGCCTACGCCCGGCTCACCCTGGTCCTGAAGTACAACGACGCCGAGGGCCTCCGGGAGGTCCTGAAGCGCCGGGGCGAGGAGATCGCCGCCATCATCTTTGAGCCCGTGGTGGGGAACGCCGGGGTCCTGGTCCCCACGGAGGACTTCCTCAAGGCCCTCCACGAGGCCCAGGCCTACGGGGCCCTCCTCATCGCCGACGAGGTGATGACGGGCTTCCGCCTGGCCCCAGGCGGGGCCACGGAGCGTTTTGGCCTCAAGCCCGACCTCGTCGCTCTGGGCAAGGTCCTGGGCGGGGGGCTCCCCGCCGCCGCCTACGGGGGAAGGCGGGAGATCATGGAGAAGGTGGCCCCTCTAGGCCCTGTGTACCAGGCGGGGACCCTCTCCGGGAACCCCCTGGCCATGGCCTCGGGCCTGGCCACCCTGGAGACCCTGGAGGCGAACCCCCATTTCTACGCCCACCTGGAGGAGGTGGGGGCCAGGCTGGAGGAGGGGCTAGGGGAGGTCCTCGCCAGAAAGGGCGTGCCCCACGCGGTGAACCGGGTGGGGTCCATGCTCACCGTCTTCTTCACCGAAGGCCCCGTGCGCACCTTCGCCGAGGCCAAGCGCACGGATTTGGAGCTCTTCAAGCGCTTCTTCCACGGCCTCCTGGCCCGGGGCGTGTACTGGCCGCCCTCCAACTTTGAGGCCGCCTTCCTCTCCATCGCCCACGGGGAAGAGGAGGTGGCGAGGACCCTCGAGGCCCTGGATCAGGCTCTATAATGGGAAGGATGCGCTACACCGTCCTCCTTCGTCCCGACCCGGAGACCCCCGGGGTGTGGCTGGCCGAGGTGCCCGCTATCCCTTGGTGCGTCACCTTCGGGCACTCCCCGGAAGAGGCTCTGGAAAACGCCAAGGACGCGTTGGCGGCTGCCCTGGAAGCCCTCGAGGCCCTAGGGGAAGCTCCGCCTCCCGACGTGGCGGTGGCCCAGGTCTCCCTGGATGCCGCCTAAGACTTCCGAGGTGGCCCGCAAGCTGGAGCGGTTGGGTTTCCAACTCCTGCCGCGAAGAGGTAAGGGCGGGCATAGGGTTTATGTGCACCCAGATGGCCGAAGGGTGGTGTTGCCCATGCACTCCGGGGAGATTCCCTGGGGCCTTTTCCGGGCCATCCTGAAGCAAGCGGGCATCACCGAGGAGGAGTTTCGCCAGGCGTGAACCTCAAGGACCCCATCTGCGCCATCGCCACCCCTCCCGGCAAGGGAGCCATCGGGGTGGTGCGCCTCTCGGGGGAAGGCGCTTTGGAGATCGCCGCCCAAGCCTTCCGGGGGAAGGACCCCAGGCGCTTGAAGGGGGGGCGCTTCACCGTTGGGGAGGTGGTGGACCCCTGGACCGGGGAGACCATAGACCAGGCCCTCCTCCTGGTCTTCCGCGCCCCCCGCTCCTACACCGGGGAGGACCTGGTGGAGTTCCAGACCCACGGTTCCCCAGCGGTCTTGAAGCGGGTGATGGAGGTCCTGGTGGGCCTGGGGGCGAGGCCTGCCGGGCGGGGGGAGTTCACCCTGAGGGCCTATCTGAACGGCAGGCTGGACCTGGCCCAGGCGGAGGCGGTCCTGGCTCTGGTAGAGGCGGAAGGGGAGCTGGCCAGGAGGCAGGCCCTGAGGGGCCTCGAGGGGGCCCTTTCCCGCAGGATCGCCGCCCTGGAGGAGAGGCTTCTGGACCTCCTGGCCCACATCCAGGCCCTCCTGGACTACCCCGAGGAGGGGGTGGAGCCCCACCGGGCGGAAGGGACCATCCGGGAGGCCTTAGAGGAGGTAGAGGGCCTTTTGGCCCAGGCCAAGGCCTCCCGCCTAGCCCAGAAGGGGGCCCGCCTGGCCCTGGTCGGGGCCCCCAACGCCGGGAAAAGCTCCCTCCTGAACGCCCTTTTGGGCTACGAGCGGGCCCTGGTTTCCCCCATCCCCGGCACCACCCGGGACTACCTGGAGGCCCCCCTGGAGCTCTTCGGCATCCCCCTCGTCGCCTTGGACACCGCCGGGGTGCGGGAGACGGAGGACCCCCTGGAAAGGGCCGGGGTGGAGCGGGCCCTCAGGATCGCCGAGGAGGCGGACCTGGTCCTCTACGTGGCCGACCGCTCGGTCCCCAGGCCCCCGCCGCCCCCCCTTCCCTGGGAGCGGGTCATCCGGGTGGCCACCAAGGCCGACCTCCCTCCCGCTTGGGGGGACCCCGCTTTTCTTTCCGTCTCCAGTCTGACGGGGGAGGGGATGGAAAACCTCAAGGAAGCCCTCAAGGAGGCCCTGCTGGGGAGCGGGGGTGGGGAGTTCCTCCTCACGGAAAGGCAGGTGGAGGCCCTCCTTCGGGCCAAGGAGAGGCTCTTGGAGGCCCTTGCCCTCCCCGAAGACCTCATGGGCCTGGCCCTGGAGGAGGCCTTGAAGGCCCTTTCCGCCCTCACGGGCAAGGAGGTGGCCGAGGAGGTGGTGGCCCGGGTCTTCCAGAACTTCTGCGTGGGTAAGTAGGCCGGGCCTTAGGGGAGGAAGGCCTCGAGGATCTCCTCCACCTGGTCGGTCTCTATGAGGAAGGCGTCGTGGCCGTGGGGGCTTTTGATCTCCCGGTACCGGGCCCCGGCTAGGCGGGCCGCCTCCCGCACCTCCCAGGCGGGGTAGAGGAGGTCGGTGTCGATGCCCACGAAAAGGGCGGGGAGGTTCCTAAGCCGCCTTAGGGCCTTTTCCACGCCCCCCCGCCCCCGGCCCACGTCGTGGGTGTCCATGGCCCGGGAGAGGACCAGGTAGCTTTCCGCGTGGAAGCGCTTTAGGAACTTCTCCCCCTGGTAGTCCAGGTAGGCCTCCCCCATCTCCGGGGCCTCCTGCCAGCGGGCGGCGAACCCCTCGGGGGCCCGGTAGCTCATCATGGCGATGCCCCGGGCCAGGGCCATCCCCCTAGGGGTGGGATTTCCCCTTCGGTACTCGGGGTCCAGGAGGATGGCCTGGCGGGAGAGGTGGTTGAAGGCCCGGGCCCAGGGGCCGTGCCGGGCGGGGGCGGCGAGGACCACCAGTTTTTTGACCCGCTCCGGGTACATGAGGGCGAACTCCAGGGCCACCATTCCCCCCAAGCTTCCCCCGATCACCGTGGCCTTCTCCACCCCCAGGTGGTCCAGAAGCCTCGCCTGGGCCCGGGCCAGGTCCCGGAGGGTGAGGGGCGGGAAGTCCTTGCCGTAGGGCTTCCCCGTCCTGGGGTCTAAGGAGAGGGGTCCGGTGGAGCCGTAGCAGCTTCCCAGGTGGTTGGCGGAGATCACGTAGTAGAGGGCGGGGTCTAGGATCCTTCCCGGGCCCACGAGGCTATCCCACCAGCCCTCCCGGCCGAAGGCCCTTTCCAGGGGGGAGAGGCTTTGGAAGGTGGCCTCGTCGTAGACCCCCGCCAGGTGGGCGCTTCCCGTGAGGGCGTGGAAGACGAGGACGGCGTTGTCCCGCTTGCGGGAAAGCCCCCCGTAGGTCTCGAAGCGGAGGCGCACCTCGGGGAGGTAGCCCCCGAGCTCCGTGTAAAACCCCTCCCGCCTGGGGAAGAGGACGGCGGTGCGGGGCTTGGGCGGGGGGATGGTGAGGGGGGAGCGGGGGGGCTTGAGGAGGAGGGCCTCGTGCTCCCCCCAGGCCTCCAGGGCGATCTCGCTCATCCCAGGGCCTCCTCTAGCTCCGCCTTCAGGTCCTCCACGTGCTCCAAGCCCACGGAGAGGCGGATGGTCTCCGGGGCCACCCCGGCTTGGGCCTGCTCCTTTGGGGAGAGCTGGGAGTGGGTGGTGGAGGCGGGGTGGATGGCGAGGGTCCGGGTGTCCCCCACGTTGGCCAGGTGGGAGATGAGCTTGAGGCGGGAGATGAAGGCTTTGGCCGCCTCGTAGCCTCCCTTGAGGCCGAAGGTGAGGACGGCTCCCGGCCTTCCCCTGAAATACTTCTGGGCCCTCTGGTGGTGGGGGTGGTCCGGAAGCCCCGGGTAGTTGACCCAGGCCACCTGGGGGTGCTCCCTAAGCCAGTAGGCCAGGTGCAGGGTGTTCTCCACGTGGCGCTCGGCCCTCAAGGAGAGGGTTTCCATCCCCAGGAGGACCACCCAGGCCTCAAAGGGCCCCAGGGCCTGCCCCTGGTCCCGGAGGCCATCCACCCGGGCCTTGAGGATGAAGGCCAGGTCCCCGAAAGCCTCCGTAAGCCGGAGGCCGTGGTAGCCCGGCTGGGGCTCGGTGAGAAGGGGGTAGCGGCCGTTCTCCCAGGGGAAGCTCCCCCCGTCCACGATGGCCCCGGCGATCACCGCCCCGTGCCCCCCCACCCATTTGGTGAGGGAGTGGGTGACCACCGCGGCCCCCCATTCCAAGGGCCTAAGGAGGTAGCCTCCCATGCCGAAGGTGTTGTCCACGAAGAGGGCCACGCCCTTCTCCCGGGCCGCTTGGGCCAGGGCCTCGAGGTCGGGGATGTTGAGGGCGGGGTTGCCGATGGACTCCACCCACCAGGCCCGGGTCCTCTCGTCGGTGAGGGCCAGGAACTCCTCGGGGGCTTCTTCCCGGGAGGTGAAGCGCACCTCGATCCCCAGGCGCCTCAGGGTGACCTTGAACTGGTTGAAGGTACCCCCGTAGAGGTTGGGGGTGGAGACAAGGTTGTCCCCCGCCCCGGCGATGGCGGTGAGGGCCAGGAACTGGGCGGCGTGGCCGCTAGAGGTGGCCAGGGCCGCCTTCCCCCCTTCTAGGGCCGCCAAGCGCTTCTCCAGGACGTCCACCGTGGGGTTCATGATGCGGGAGTAAATGTTGCCGAAGGTCCTAAGGGCGAAGAGGTCGGCGGCGTGCTCGGGGCTAGTGAAGACGTAGCTCGTGGTGGGATAGATGGGGACCTGGCGGCTTAGGGTCGTGGGTTCCGGCGTGTACCCGGCGTGCAGTTGTAAGGTCTCAAAGCGCATCTTGGCCTCCTTCCCCGCGGGGGCGCTGGAAGGGGCCATAAAAAGCCCCTTCCCGGCGGGACCGTTCTCTCGCCAAGAAGGGGTTGGGCGTGGCGCTTACCCCCCTCTCTTATCGTCCCCGGGCGTTTCCCCCGCCCGGGCCGGCGTTGGCACCAGCCCCACCCGCATCCGGCCATGAAACGGAAGGGGTGGGAGGTTGCCGCGGCTTCCTAGGGCCGTACCCTCCACCGCTCTGGATAAGAGAACGGGCTGGTTGTGGCCGCGCCCCGGCGCGGTTAGGCCCTAGTGTAGAAACCCTTGGGCTTTCCCGTCAATCCCCTTTGACCTTTTCTCCTTCCTCCCCTATACTGGACTCCGCTACGGGGAGTAGCGCAGCCCGGTAGCGCACCTCGTTCGGGACGAGGGGGTCGCTGGTTCAAATCCAGTCTCCCCGACCATAAGGCCGGCCCTGGGGCCGGCTTTACGTATACTTTCCCCGTGCACTTTTTAGCGGGCCTGGCCCTCTTCCTCTTGGGTTTACACCTCATCTCCGAGGCCCTGGCCGGATGGAGGGGGCGCAGGGTGCTTCTCTCCCGGGGGCTGGGCTCTCCTGCGGGGAGCCTGGTCTATGGCCTGGCCCTGGGCGCTCTCTCCGGGAGCGGCTCGGGTCTTGGGCTGCTGGCCTTGGCCCTCCTGGAGGTGGGGGTCCTGACCCACGCCCAGGCGGCCCTCCTGGCCCTGGCCGCCACCGCGGGGGCGGGGGTCTGGGTAGGGCTGTTGGCCGTGGCCCGGGAGGGGGTGCAGGAGGCCCTTTTGGTTTTGGGGCTTTTCCTCTACCTGGTGGCCGCGTGGCGGCGGTGGGGGTTTTTCTTCCTCGGCCTGGGCCTCCTCCTTTTGGGCTTTGCCGAGATGGGGCGGGGCCTTGACCCGGTGCTGGCCCTGGCCCGGGAGGTGCGGGGCCTTGGGACAGGGTATCTGGTGGGGCTTTTTTTAGGGGGGCTCATGGGCTCGGCCAACGCCGTGGCCGCTTTGGCTCTCCTGCTTGTGGGCGAGCTAGCCCCTGGGGTGGCCGCCGCCATGGTCCTGGGGGCCGGGGTGGGCACCACCAGCACCTTCTTTTGGGCCGCCCTAGGGGGAAGGGGGGAGGCCTGGCGCCTGGGGATTCCCCTTTTCCTGCACCGGCTTTTGGTCTCGGGCTTCCTCCTCCCCCTGGTGTGGATCATTCCCGAGAACATCCTGGCCTGGCACCTTTTGGGCCACCTCCTCTATACCCTCCTCTACTGGCCGCTTTCCGGGGTTTGGGGCAGGGTGGCGCAGGGGATATTCCCTAAGCGCAAGGTGGTCCCGAAGTACCTGCGTTCGGAAGCTTTGGACTCCCCCCTTCTGGCCTTAGCCCTGGCGCGGCGGGAGCTATCCCGGGTGGCGGACACCGTGCGGAGCATGCTGGTCCAGTCCGTGCGGGTCCTTTCCCAGGAGGAGGGGAGAGAGGCCAGCTTGCAGGAACAGGAGGAGAAGGTGGACGCCCTCACCCGGGAGCTGGTCCTCTACACCTCCGAGCTGGCTAGACGCACAGGGGACGAGCGGGCGGTGAGGCTGTTCGTGGCCGCCAGCGAGCTGGAGCGCCTGGGGGACCTGGTGCGCCGGGTGGTGCGCCAGGCGGAGAGGCTCTGGTCCCAGGGCCTCCGCTTCAGCCCAGAGGGCAAGGAGGACCTTCTCCTGGCGGCCTCCCGGGTGCTCTCCCGGCTGGAGCGCCTGGGGGCGGCCTTGGCCACGGGGGAGCGGGCCTTGGCGAAGGAGGTTTTGGGGGAAGAGGGCGGCGAGTTTTTCCAAGGCCTCAAGCGGGCCCATCTGCGCCGCCTCGAGGCCGGCTTAGCCCAGACCCGGGCCAGCACCCTGGCCCATCTGGACATCCTCCTCACCCTGGAGGAGATAGACCAGGGGGTGGCCCGCCTGGCCCAGCTGGTCTTGGAGCTTTAAGCTAAGGGGTGTGGTGAGGATTCTTGGCGGCAGGGCCAAGGGGGTGCCCCTGAAGGTGCCCACCTCGGCCCGTCCCTCCCCGGTGCGCCTCAGGAAGGCCCTCTTTGACTACCTCCGCCTGCGCTACCCAAGGAAGGGGCGGTTTCTGGACCTCTATGCGGGAAGCGGGGCGGTGGGCCTCGAGGCGGCCAGCGAGGGTTGGCAAGCCACCCTGGTGGAGAGGGACAAAGGGGCCATCGCCCTGCTCAAGGAAAACGCCCGTAGGGCCGGTCTTTCCGTGCGCATCGTCCCCTTGCCCGTGGAGGTTTTCCTCCCCGAGGCCCAGGCCAAAGGGGAGCGGTACACCGTGGCCTTCATGGCCCCGCCCTATCCCATGGACCTGGTGGCCGCCTTTCGGGCCCTTTTAGAAAGCAGTCTGGTGGAGAAAGGGGGGCTTTGCATCCTTCAGCACCCCAAGGACCTCCACCTGCCCTTGGGGGAGCGCCGGGTCTACGGGGAGAACGCCCTCACCCTGGTGGAGGTCTAGATGCACGTGGTCTACCCCGGAAGCTTTGATCCCCTGACCAATGGCCATATGGACGTGATCCAGCGGGCGAGCCGCCTCTTCACCAAGGTCACGGTGGCCATCCTGGAAAACCCCAACAAGCGGGGCCATTACCTCTTCACCGCCGAGGAGCGGCTAAGCATTGTCCGCGAGGCCACCGCCCACCTCCCCAACGTGGAGGCCTCCACCTTCTCCGGGCTTCTGGTGGACTTCGTGCGGCGGGTGGGAGCCCAGGCCATTGTGAAAGGGCTTAGGGCGGTTTCCGACTACGAGTACGAGCTGCAGATGGCCCACCTGAACCGCCAGCTCCTGCCCGGGTTGGAAACCCTCTTTATCCTCTCCGCCACCCGCTACTCCTTCGTTTCCAGCACCATGGTAAAGGAGATCGCCCGCTACGGAGGGGACGTGTCCAAGCTGGTTCCCCCCGCCACCCTGAGGGCTTTGAAGGCCAAGTTCGGCCAGGGGTAGAATCCTCCCTGGAGGTTCCCATGAAGGCCTTTGCGAGCAAGTACGGCAACGCCCTGGAGCTGGGCCACCTCATCGGTGGGGATGAGGTCTTTGAAGGGAAGGTCCTGGAGAGGCGGAACCCCTCGGACGGGGAGGACCTGATCGCCCGCTTCCCCGAGGGCACCAAGGACACCCTGAGGAAGGCGGCCCTGAAGGCTAAGGAGGCCTTCTCCGAATGGAGCCGCACCCCCGCCCCCGTCCGGGGCCAGGTCCTCTTCAACCTGGCCAAGATCCTAGAAAGGGAGAAGCCCACCCTGACCCGCCTCATGGTGCGGGAGGTGGGGAAGACCTTCAAGGAGGCGGCAGGGGACGTGCAGGAGGCCATAGACACCGCCATCTTCTTTGCCTCCGAGGGGCGCAGGCTCTACGGCCAGACCGTCCCCAGCGAGATGCCCCATAAGGAGCTCTTCACCTTCAGGCGGCCCCTGGGGGTGGTGGGAATGATCACCGCCGGCAACTTCCCCATCGCCGTGCCCAGCTGGAAGCTGATCCCGGCGGTCCTCGCGGGGAACACGGTCGTGTGGAAGCCCTCCGACGACTCTCCGGTCCTCTCCTACGTCTTCGTGAAGCTCTTTGAAGAAGCGGGCCTACCCCCCGGGGTCATCAACCTGGTCTTGGGCGGAGGGAAGGACTCCACCGGCCAGTGGCTGGTGGAGCTCATGGACGAGGGGCTTTTCCAGAAGTTCGCCTTCACGGGGAGCACCCAGGTGGGCCGCTGGATCGGGGAGGTGGCGGGGCGGAACCTCATAAGGCCCACCCTGGAGCTTGGGGGCAAGAACCCCCTTTTGGTCATGCGGGACGCCGACTTGGACCTGGCGGTGGAGGGGGCCTGGTGGAGCGCCTTCGCCACCGGGGGCCAAAGGTGCACCTCGGCGGGCAACATCCTGGTGGACGCCCCCATCTACGAGGAGTTCAAAAGGCGCTTCCTGGAGAAGGTGGAGGCCACCGCCATCGGCAACCCCCTCCTCTACCCCCAGGTCACCTATGGCCCCTTCATCAACGAGAGGCTTTACGCCCGTTGGCTGGAGCACTACCGTTGGGCTGAGGAGGACGGGGCTACGCTCCTCTTCGGCCGGGGGCGGATCGGGCGGGACAACCCCTACCCCCACTTCCACGGGGACCCGGAGGCGGGCCTCTTCGGCTGGCCCACGGTCTTTGAGGCCCGTCCCGGCATGCGCCAGTTCCAGGAGGAGATCTTCGGCCCCACCATCAACCTGGTGAAGGTGGACGGCATCGAGGAGGCCATCGAGGTGGCCAACAGCACCCCCTATGGGCTTTCCAGCGCCATCTACACCAACCACCGCCACTGGGCCTACCTCTTCAAGGTGGGCATCCGCGCGGGCATGACCAGCATCAACAACGCCACTGTGGGGGCCGAGGCCCACCTGCCCTTCGGCGGGGTGAAGGGGAGCGGCAACGGGGCCCGGGAGTCGGGGATCTGGGTCATAGAGGAGTACACCTACTGGCAGGCGGTGAACGAGGAGTACTCGGGGAGGCTGCAGCTCGCCCAGATGGACACGGGCTACGTGAGCCCCAAGGAGCCCACGCCCTGGGGGGAGGTGTTGGGATGAGGGCGCTGGGTCTCCTCCCCCTCGTCCTTCCGGCCCTGGCCCAGACCCTGGCCCCGGCCTTTCAACTGGACTGCTGCTTCCGAGGGGAGGCCAGGCCCGCCTAAGTCTTCTGGGACGGGAGCCTCTTGGGGACCTGTCCCCTCGAGGTCCAAGCTGCCCCGGGCCGCCGCCTTCTCCGCCTGCGCCTCGAGGAGCCCGGGGGGACCTACCTGGCCTACGAGGCTCGGGTGGAGGTGCAGGAGGGGGGCCTGAGGGCCTTCACCGCCGAACTCCTGCGCCATGATCCCCGGGCGGAGGCCCTGAAGGGGGGCAGGGGCTTGGTCTACGCCCTGGCCTACAGCCCCAAGGGGGTCTTGGCCCTGGGGGACGCAGCCGGGCAGGTCCGCCTCATCCCCCCGGGCCGCCCCCCCTTGGACCTCGAGGGGCACGCCTCCTACGTGCGCGACCTAGCCTTCAGCCCCGACGGCCGCCACCTCGCCTCGGCCTCAGGGGATGGGACGGTGCGCCTGTACGAGACCCAAGGCCGTTTCCTCCGGGCTTTGGGTAGGGGCCCGGCCTTCCTCAAGGTGGGCTTTGACTCCCAGGGCCGCCTCTACGGCCTTCAGCTCCGGGGGAACCTCTCCCTGTTTGACCCTGCCACGGGCAAGGTCCTGGCCACCCGTCCCCTAAGCCCCTACCTCTTCTCCGCGGCCTAAAGCCCCGGGGGGAGGGTCCTCGCTTTGGGGCTTTCCGTGGGCCGGGTGGAGGTGTGGGACCTCGCCCTCCCAGGAAAGCGGGGGGAAGTCCGGGTCCCGGGAGGGCCCGTCTACGCCCTGGCCTTCAGCCCCGACAGCCGCTACCTCGCCGTGGGTTCGGCGGACGGGGGGGTGAGGCTTTTGGACCTCCTGGCCCCGGGCGGGCCCGAACCCCGGCTCCTCTACGCCCACAAGGATCTGCCCTTGGGCCTAGCCTTCAGCCCCGATGGCCGCTATTTGGCTTCCGGAGGGCAGGACCAGGAGGTGCGCCTCTACGACCTCGAGGCGGACCTTTTGGAGCGGGTTTACGTGGGGCATACCGGTGCGGTGTACGGGCTGGACTTTCACCCCCAAGCCCCCGCCCTGGCTACGGGCGGGGGGGAAGGGCGGGTCCTCCTTTTCCGCCTGCCCTAGGCTTATACCCTTGCTTCCGGTTTCCTTTACCCTACGAGCCCTAGGAGGCCCCCAGGGACCTTGCGCCGGGGCCCCCATGCCGGCGCAAGCCAGCATGGGGTGGTATTACTGGCCCGCCCCCACCGCCAGGGCCTGGGCTGCCCAGCGCTCCGCCTCGGCCCGGTCCCCGCGCTGGTTGGCGTAGAAGGCTAGGGTGCGGGCCACCTTGGCCGCCGCCTCCCTGGAGGCCTCGTCCCAGATGCCCCCCTGCTCCCGGTAGTTCATCCAGGCCTCCCAGGCGCGGATGGCCCACTGGGTTTCAGTGTAGATCTCGGCCAGGAGCCGGAGGGCCCGCAGGTCGTTGGGGTTCTGCTTTACTAGGGCCTCCGCCGCCTCCAAGGCCCGCTTCCAGGGGGTGAGGTCCACGAACCCTACAGGGTAGGCCCTCCGGGGTGAGGCCTCCCACCTGTTGAGCCACTCCCAAGCTAGGAAGCGCCGTCATACCCCAAACCAGATATGCCTTTTTTCTCCCTTAAACCTTACCTTCTTCAGGATACGCCCGGGGGACCGGCTTGTCAAGGCTCATTGGGCACTTTCCAGATCGGGCCGGAGTTTGACCGCCTCCCTCAGGTACACGTGGCGCACCCGGTCCTGGGGGATGTCCGTGTTCCAGAGAGCGAGGACGCGGATGACCCGGGGGAGGCTGCCCGGCACGGGCACCTCCCGGGCGGAGAGGAGGGGCACCCGGTGCATGCCGATCTGCCGCGCGGCCTCCGCGGGAAAGGCCGAGGTGAGGTCCTCGGTGACGGTGAAGATAATGGCGGCCAGCTCCTCATGGCTTTGGATGCCGTTGGCCTCCAGCATCTTCAGGAGGAGTTCCCGGGTGGCCTGGTGGATGGCCTCGGGCGTGTCCTCTTCCACAGCGATAGCACCCCGGATACCCCGAACCATGGCTAGGCCCCATGCTAAGGGGTTTGCCCTAGGGGGGCAAGTTGGGTAGACTTCCCCCCATGAACCTCATGGCGGTCTTCGCCCATCCCGACGACGAGATTGGGGCCTCGGGCACCCTGGCCCTCCACGCCAGGAGGGGGGACCGGGTCCTTCTGGTCTGGATGACCCGGGGGGAACTGGCCAGCCACTTTGGGGAGGCCTCTCCCGAGGAGGTGGCCCAAATGCGGGAGGAGCACGGGGCTCACGTAGCCGGGCTGATTGGGGCCGAGTACAGGTTTTTGCCCTTCGGAGACACCCTTCTCTCCGGAGGAAGGGAGGAGGCCTTGGCCCTAGCCCGGCTCATGGCGGCGTTCCGCCCCCAGGCGGTGATCACCTGGGATCCCTTGGACCTCCACCCCGACCACCGGGCTACCCACCAGGCGGTGCTCTCGGCTCTGAAGCTCTGCCGCATCCCCAAGCTGGTGGGGGAGGCCCACCGGGACCCCGTGCGCCTCTACCACTACCCCAGGCGGGACCTAGGGAGGCCCCTGGTCTATGTGGACGTGACCGAGACGGAAGAGGTGGCCGAGGCCGTCTTCCGGTTCTACCAGGAGTTTTACCGCTGGCCCTTCACCCTCGAGGACTTCCGGGCTCGGCGTCGGCTCCGGGGGCAGGAGGCGGGGGTTCCCTTTGCAGAGGCGTTTCAGACGGAGGCGCCTCCGGCGTGGCCGGGGCTTCCTTGAAGCCTTCCTCCGGGGCATGGGCCGGGGTGAGCACATAGGCTAGGAGGACCGCGGGGATGACCAGGGGCAAGATGGCGTACCCGCCCCACTCCGCCGCCAAGACCGTGGCCGCAAAAGGGGCCCGGGCTACCCCGGAGAGGACCGCTGCCCCCCCGGCCAGGGCCAGAGCCTCGGGGGGTAGGGCCAGGGGGCCGGAGAAGCGGGCGAGAAGGGCCCCAAGAAACCCGCCCAGGACCAGGGCTGGGGTATAAGGGCCGCCGTGGGCCCGCACCCCCTGGGCCAGGAGGAGGAGGAGGAGCTTGGCCAGGAGGAGGTAGAGGAGGGCCAGAGGGGGAAGGAGGGGGGTGGTGGCGATGGCTACCCATCCCAGGCCACTTCCCAAGGCTTCGGGGAGGAAGAGGAGGAGGAAGGCCAGGGCTAGGCCCAAGAGGGCGTGTCTCAGGGGGAGGACCAGGCCCCTCAGGCGGCCTTCCAGAAAGCGGCTTCCTTCCGTCCAGAAGGTGGCCAGAGCGGCAGCCAGGAGGCCGATGAGGGCCCCCAAGGGGATGGCCGTGAGCTCCACCTCCACCCGGAAGGGGAGGAGGGGGGTGTAGCCGAAGAAGGCCCCGTAGACGGCGAAGCCCGAGAGGGCCCCGATGAGGGCGGGGGTAAGGGCCCGGGCCTCGAGGAGGAGGGAGCGGTAGAGGATCTCCGTGGCCAGAAGGGCCCCGGCCACCGGGGCGTGGAAAGCGGCGGCGAGGCCTGCTGCCAAGCCGGCAAAGGCGAGCCCCCCGCCCATCCGGGGAAAGCGGTGGTCCAGGGCGCTTCCCAGCCAGAGGCCCAGGACCCCGAAGGGCCCCTCCCGGCCCATGGGGGAGTAGAGGGAGATCTGCAGGACCCCGCCCAGGATCGTCCGGGGATGGGTGTGCCTCGGGGGTGGGCGTCCTTCCCGGGCGGCGAGGAGGAGGGCGGAAAGCCCCTGCCCCGTGCCCAGAAAACTGGTGAGGGCGAAGAGGGGCGGGAGGAGGAGGGCCAGGGGCCAGAACGGGGGTCCGGTGAAGGCCTGGAGGAGCCCCCTCTCCCCGGGGGCCTCGGGGGGAAGGTAGCCGAAGAGGAGGCCCAAGAGGGCGCTTAAGGCCCTCAGGAGGAGGTTCAGAAGGGCCACCAGAAGCCCCGCCAGGGCCCCGGTGAAGGCGCTGTAGAGGATGAGGGGGCCCGTCTGGCGCAGGTCCTCACCAAAGAGGGTAGGGAGAAAGCCCAGGGTGTGGGGCAGGGGCCGCATCAGAGGGAGTGTACCAAAGCCGCTGGGGTTCCCCGGGCGAGGCGGGGGGTGGGAAGGCCCAAAGCCCGGTACCCGCCCCGGGTGAGGGCCCGCACCAGGAGGCGGGGGTCCGCCTTGTCCCAGAGGTGGAGGGCTTCCCCCTTCACGTCCAGATCGGGGCTGCTGGCCCTGGAGTCTGTTCCCAAGGCTAGCTCCACCCCGTGGCGGGCGTAGAGGAGAAGGGGGGCCTCCCCCACCTCAAGGTTCTCGTTGGACCTAGGGCAGAGGATCACCTTGGCTCCGGTTTCGGCGATGAGCTGCACCTCTTCCTCGTCCACCTGGACCCCGTGAACCAGAAGGGTCTGGGGCCCCAGGACCCCCAGGGCGTGGAGGTGGCGGATGGGGGTGAGGCCCGGGGGCCGCCAGGGGGTCTGGGCGAGGCGGCGGTACACCTCCAAAAAAGGTCCCTCTCCGCCCTTGAGGAACCTCACCTCCTCGAGGCTTTCCGCCGCGTGGATCATGAGGGGGATGCCCTCGGCCTGAGCATACTGGGCCAGCTTCCTAAGCAGAGGCGGGCTCACGGAGTAGGGGGCGTGGGGGGCGAGGCCCACCCGCACCCTCCCTTCCCGCCTGCGCCAGGCCGCAAGCTTCCCCCGCACCCTGGCGAAAACCTCCTCGGCCTCGCTGGGCTCGGGGGCGAAGACCTCGTAGAAGGCCACCCCCGGCAGGGGGCTTTCCCGGAGGAGGAAGTCCATGACCTCGTCCCGGAAGACGATGTCGCCGAAGGCCCCCACCCCCGAGGCCTGGAGCTCTTCTAAGCCCCTTTTTGCCCCCTCGAGGCCCCTGAGCCCCCGGTGGGCCACCACGTGGGGGAGGAAGCCCGTGAAGGGCCCCCGGTAGAGGGAGAGGAGGGAGAGGTCCAGGTGGGTGTGGGCGTTCACCGGGGGCGGGAGGAGGGCCCGGCCCTTCCTCACCACCTGGCCCTGGGGGAAGCGGGCCTGGAGCTCTTCCAAAGGCCCCTGGCCCACCACCACCCCCCCCTGGACGGCGATCCCCCCCCGGAGCATGGGGGTGCCGAAGCCGGTGTAGACCACCTCGGCGGTCCAGATCTCAGTCCTTGGCCAGGACATAGCGGTTGGGCCCTCGGACGAAGTCCACGGCCACGTACCCCCGGGCGAAGTAATGGCCGAAGACCTCTTGGCTGTGCTCCCGCCACCTTAGGGCCAAAGCGGGGTCTTCCCGCAGGATCCGTCCCCAGTCCTCGGGAATCTGGACCAACACCCTTTCCGCCTCCAGGTCCAGCCTTGCCTTCAGGGGCACCTCCTCCTCCACCCGGTTGGCCTGGGGAAGGCCCGCCACCTTGGCTTCGGGCGGAGGGGCGTAGATCCGGGCGTAGACCCTTTCCGAAAGGAGGTCCCACTCGGCCAGGAGGCGGTCCGAGGGGGCCCCGGCGTTGATGCCGGACATGGGTCCGTAGTGGTCGGGGAGGTAGGTCCTGCTCCAGGCCCCGAGCTTCCTCAGGTTGAAGTTGGCGTTGGCCCCCCTCAAGGGGTCAAAGGTCCAGACCACCTTGCGGATGCCCCGGGCTAGGCACCAGTCCCGCTGGAAGCGCTTGAGGAGGAGGGCGGCCCCCGTGCCCCGGTAAGGCTCCAGGACCCCCAGCATGTGGGAGTGCTGGAGGCTAGGGTCTTGGGTGGGGAGGCCGAAGACGAAGCCCACCAGCTCCTCCCCCAAAAAGGCCCCCGCCACCAGCCCCCCTTGGTCCTGGACGGCGATGAGGAGGCCCCTGGGCACCAGGTCGCTCTCCGCGCGGCCCCAGACCTCCCGCTGGAGCCCCACCACCCTTTCCATCTCTTCCCAGCCCCTCAGCTCGCGGACACGTAGCCCTTCCATAGGGTGATCCTGTCCACCAAGGCAAGCTTCAGATGGACGCCGATGCCGGGGCCCTCCGGAACGGGCATGAGGCCCTCCTTGGCCTCGAGGGCCTCATCTATGAGGTCCTCCTCCCAGTAGCGGCTGGCGGAGCTCACGTCCCCGGGCTTGGTGAAGCCGGGCAGGGTGGAAAGGTGCAGGTTGTGGGCCCGGCCCACCCCCGCCTCCAGCATCCCCCCCATCCAGAGGGGGATGCCGGCGCTTTGGGCCAGGGCGTGCACCTTGAGGCTTTCCCCGTGGCCCCCAAGCCGGGCGGGCTTGACGTTGAAGACCCGGCCCGAGCCCAGCTCTATGGCCTTCCTGGCCTTCTCCGCCGAGGTGAGGCTCTCGTCCAGGCAGATGGGGGTAGCAAGCTCCCGCTGGAGCCTAGCGTGGTCCAGGAGGTCGTCGTAACCCAAGGGTTGCTCCAGGTAGTCCAGCCCCAGCTCGTCCAGGCGCCTAAGGCGGGGGAGGTCGGAAAGGCGGTAGGCGCTGTTGGCGTCGGCGGTGAGGGTGGCCTCGGGGAAGGCCTCCCTCACGGCCCTCAGAACCTCGTGGTCCCAGCCCGGCTTGATCTTCAGCTTGATGCGGCGGTAGCCCTCCTGGAGGTGCCTCTCCACTACCCGGAGCGTGGCTTCCACCGTGGACTGGATGCCCAGGGAGACCCCCACCTCCACCTCCCGCCGCACCCCGCCCAGGACCTGCCAGAGGGGCCTTCCCAGTCCCTTGGCGAAGAGGTCGTAGAAGGCCATCTCCAGGAGGGCCTTGGCCATGGGGTTCCCCCGGAAGGGGCTTAGGGCCTGGGCGAGGGCCTCGGGGTTGGGGAGGTCCTGGCCCAGCACCCGGGGCAGGAAGGCTTCCTGGAGGAGGTAGCGGGTCCCCTCCACGGTTTCTTCCCGGTAGAGGGGAAGCCTCTCCATCACCCCCTCTCCCAGGCCCTCGAGGCCCTCCCCGAAGAGCCTCAGGAGGAGGATGGTGCGCTTGGTTTGCACCCCGAAGCTAGTCTCAAAGCGGAACCTCAGGGGAAGCTCCAGGATCCTCAGTTCGGCCGCCTCTATCCGCATGGCTCCAGCACCTCCTTGCCCACGTAGGGGATGAGGGCCCCTGGTACCCGGACCCGGCCATCTTGGAGCTGGTGGTTTTCCAGGAGCATCACCAGGATGCGGGGGGTGGCCAGGGCGGTGTTGTTGAGGGTGTAGGCGTGGCGCACCCGGCCTTCCCCGTCCCGGTAGCGGAGCTCAGCCCGCCGGGCCTGCCAGTCCAGGAGGGCGGAGCAGGAGTGGGTCTCCCGGTACCGCCCCTCCGAGGGGACCCAGACCTCCAGGTCCACCTGCCGCCACTTCCCCGGGCCCATGTCCCCGGTGGAGACCTCTACGAGGCGGTAGGGGAGTTCCAGCAGGCTCACGATCTCCTCGGCGTTTTGTAAAAGCTCCCCGAAGGCCTGGTCCGAGGCCTCGAGGCTGGCCTCGGTGAGGACGTACTGCTCCACCTTGTGGAACTGGTGGACCCGCATGAGGCCCCTGACGTCCTTGCCGAAGCTTCCCGCCTCCGAGCGGAAGGCGGGGGCGTAGCCGGCGTAGCGCTTGGGAAGCTCCTCCTTCCTCAGGATCTCCCCGGAGTGGAGGGCGTTCAGGACCACCTCCGCCGTCCCCGTGAGGTAGAGGTCGGCGCCCCCTATGGGCCAGACCTGTTCCCTGGCGGCGGGGAAGTGCCCAGTGCCGACGAAGGCCATCTCCCGGGCGTAGGAGGGAAGGGTGAGGGGGGTGAACCCCTTTCCCACCATGAAGTCCATGGCGAAGCGGAGGAGGGCAAACTCGTAGAGGGCCAGGTCCCCCCTTAGGGCGTAGGAGCGGCTTCCCGAAACCTTGCTGATCCTGGGCTCCCACCAGCCGTTCTTCTCCAGGAGGCTCACGTGGTCCAGGGGAGGGAAGGAGAACCGGGGGGGGTCTCCCACCCGCTTGATCTCCACGTTGGCGCTGTCGTCAGGGCCTACCGGAGCCAAAGGCCAGGGGGGGAGGGGGACTTTTAGGAGGAGTTCCTGGAGGAGGGCCTCCTTTGCCCTCAAGGCCTCCTCCGCCGCCTTGGCTTCCTCGGCCAGGGCCCTCCCCTTTGCGATGAGGGCCTCTCGGGCCTCAGGGGAGGCCTTGGGCACCTCCTTGGCGATGCGGTTGCGCTCGGTTTGGATGTCTTGGAGGCGTTGCTTGAGGCCTAGCACCTCCCGGTCCAGGGCCAGGAGGGCCTCGAGGTCTAGGTCCACCCCCTTTAGGGCGATGGTCCTCCGGATCTCCTCGGGGTTTTGCCGGATGCGCCTGAGGTCCACCATGGCTACTCCAAAACCGGGGGGACCCGGAAGAAGCCTTCCTCCTGGTCGGGGGCCACGGAGAGGGCCAGGGCCTGGGGGAGGGAGGGCCTTTCCTCGTCCTCCCTTAGCCGCCCCAGGGCCTCATCCCCTTCCTCCACCTCTACCTGGGGCAGGGTGTCCACGAAGTCCAGGATGCGCCTCAGGTCCTCCAGGAGAAGGGCCTCCTCCTCTGGGGAAAGCCTGAGCTTGGCCAGGGCTTCCAGCTTCCTCAATAGCTCGGAGGATAGTTCCATGGGGGCTATCTTAGCTCAGCCAGTCGGCCAGGGCCCAGACCAGGGGGGCGAGGAGAAGAGCGGGCAGGAAGGAGCCCACCCGCACCTTGGTGAGGCCCAGGAGGTTGATCCCCACCCCCAGGACCATGAGCCCCCCCACCCCGGTCACCAGGAGGACCCGGGGGTCCTGGGCGGGGTCGGGGAGGACCTGGGCCAGGGTGCCCGCCAGGAGGGCCACCCCGCCCTGGTAGAGGAGGATCACCACCACGCTGAACCCTACCCCGATCCCGAAGGAGCTGGTGAGGGCGATGGCGCTCATCCCGTCCAGGGTGGCCTTGAGGAGCAGGAGGCTTGCATCCCCGGTGAGGCCGTTTTGGATGGAGCCCAAAAGGGTCATGGGGCCCACGCAGAAGAGGAGGCTTGCCGCCACGAAGCCCTCGGTGAAGCTCCCCCCGCCCCGCACCGCCCGCTTGATCTTCTCCCCCAGGCCCTCGAGGGCCTCCTCCACCCCCAGGGCCTCCCCCAGAAGCCCCCCCAGGACCAAGGCCAGGAGGCCCAGGACCACCCCGTCTACGGCTCCCCCTTTGGCCCCCCCCAGGGCCTGGGCCATGGAGAGGCCGATGAAGAGGGTGGTGAGCCCCACCCCCTGGACCATGATGCGGGCCATGCGCTGGGGTAGCCTGCCCCTTAGGGCCAGGCCCAGCCCCGTGCCCAGGGCCACCGTGGCGGCGTTCACCAGGGTTCCCGAGAGCCTATCCAGGAGGGTGAGCTCCATGGGGGGTATTCTAAGGGGGCGTGGAGGTCCTGTACACCGAAGACGGCACCCCCACCCTCTTCCACCCCGCCTACGGGGAGGCCTACCACCCCAGGCAGGGGGCCCTCCTCCAGGCCCGGAGGCTCTACCTGGAGAGGACCCGGACCCACCTCCACCCGGCCCCGAGGGTCCTGGAGGTGGGCCTGGGCCTCCTGGTGAACTTCCGGGTGGCCCTGGAAAGCGCCCTGGCCCGGGGGGTCTTCCTCCGCTACCTGGCGGTGGAAAAGGAGCCCCTGCCCCGGGAGGTCCTTTCCGCCATCCGCCTCCCCCTGCCCCTGGGGGAGAGGGTCTTTGGGGAGATCCTCGAGGCCTGGCCCGAGGAGCGGTTTTCCGGCCCCTGGGGGGAGCTTAGGGTGGTCTTCGGGGATATCCGGGAGGTGGCCCTTCCCGCCCTCTGGGCCACGGCGGTCTATCTGGACCCCTTCAGCCCCAAGGCCAACCCCGAGGCCTGGGAAGCCCCGGTGCTCAGGAGGCTCCGCCTGGCCCTAAGGCGGGGCGGGGTGCTCGCCACCTACTCCGCCCAAGGAGCCTTCCGGCGGGCCCTCAAGGAGGCGGGGTTTCGCCTCCACCGGGTGCCAGGGGTGGGGAAGCGGGAGTGGACGGTGGGAATCGCCGTAGAAGCTCCTCGGTTTCCATGTAGCGGAGGGTAGCGGCGGGCCTACGCCAGTCGGGGAGGTCGCCTCGGTAGAGCCAGAGTTGCCACATGGTGGCTAAGGCGGCCAGGCGGGCGGCCCATGGGGGAAGAGGGTAAGGCCAAGGCTGGAAACCCAAAACCCGTAGGTCCTCCGCCTGGTAGCTGAAACCATAAAGGAGTTTGGGCCTAGGAATCTCGCCCCTTTCTATCATGGCCGCAAGCCCCTTCATCCCCTCCCGAATCTGTCTGAGGGCTTGGAAGGGGCTGAGCTCCACCACCCGCTCGGAGTCCAGATGGAGTTCCAAAGCGGGCTCTCCTCTAAGTGGAGGAAAGGGAAAAGGCTTGGCTTCCACTTTGAGGAAATCAAAAGGGCCGAGACCTACCCTTTTTAGCCCGTGCCTCCGGTCATACCGCTCGTTGAACCCCTGGAGGCCCCTGACCAGGGCTAAACGGGGCCCCAGGGGTATGGGGGAAAGCTCGTCTAGGGTGACGGACCGGTAGCCCAGCGCCCGCATCCTGGGTAGGGCCAGCTCCAGAAGCCTCAGGGTCCTTTCGGGGCCATCGTGGAGGAGGACCACGCTCCCTGGGCGCAGGTAGTAGAGAAGCCTCTCCGCCAAGGCCTCAGGAGGCAGGTCCAGCCAGTCCTTGCTCTCCAGGTCCCAGAGGGCCACCCTTTTCCCCAGTAGGCGGGCGAAGAGGCGGGTGAAGGGGGTGTGGAGACCGTGGGGGGGGCGGTAGTACCGCGCCGGGTTCTCCGCCATGTGCCGCCACTCCACCCAGGGCAGAAGGAGCTTCCAGGCCTGGTGGATCTGGCCGTGGTCCTCTATCTGGTGGCCCTCTTCCCTGATCCTTTCCACCAGGTCTGGCCGCTTCTTCGCCTTTTCCCCGGTGAGGAAGAAGGTGGCCTTCACCCCGTGGGCTTTCAGGAGGTGAAGAAGAGCCTCTGTCCTTTCCGAAGGGCCGTCGTCAAAGGTGAGGGCCACCTTGGGCTCCCGCCGGCTTCCCCGGGCGTAGGCCCCAAGGCCCAGAAAGCGGAAGAGGATATCCGAAAGTCCGTAGAGCAGAAGGACCAATCCGAAGGCTAGTTCCATCCAAACCTCCGTAGCGCTAAGGCGTAGAAGAGGCTCAGGCTAAAGAGGATGATGCCCCCCGCCAAGAAGGGAGCTTGGAGCCCAAAGGCCTCCCAGAGAGCCCCTCCCACCACGGGCCCCAGGGCCACGCCGAGCCCCTCCACGGTCATCAGGCTACCCCAGATGGCGGCCCGATTCTCCTGGGGCAGGTTCTTGGCCAGGAAGCCGTTCCACCCCGGCATGAAGAGGCTGAAGCCCAAGCCCCCCAGGGCCGCAAGGAGAAAGACCTCCGCCAGAGAGGGCCCCAGGGCCAGGCGGAGCATGACCCCGCCCAGGAGGGCCAGGCCCAGGATCAGGGGCAGGCGGTACCCCTTGCGGTCCACCATTCTGCCGGTGAAGGGGAGGAGGCCGAAGGCGAGTCCGCCGCCAAGGAGGAGGAGCCCCCCTACCCCGATGGGCTCGAGGCCCAGGCTCTCCTTGGCGAAGCGGAGGAGGAAGAGGGAGACCAAAGCCGGGGCGAAGGTCTGGCCGAAGGCCGCGGGCAAAAAGAACAGAGGGCGGGAAAGGGGGTAGCGCTTCCGGCTCTTCGGGGGCACGGGGATGCGGAAGCGGAGGAGAGAGAGGGCCAGGGCCAGGGCCGCCCCCTGGGCGAAGAGGAGGGCGGTGAGGCCCGCCTCCGGGTGGCGCCAGGCCACCTGCCCCACCCCCACCACCCCGATGCCCACCCAGGGCAGGACCAGGGTAAGGGTGAAGGAAAGGGCCCTGGCCTCCCTTCCGGGGACAGCGATGCGGCTGGCGTAGGTCATGAGGCCCGGGTAGAGGGTGGACATGGAAACCCCCCAGAGGAGCCCCAAGGCCCAGAGGGTCCAGGCCCCGTGGGCCGCGGGGGTGAGGAGGAGGGCCAAAAAGCCCACAAAAGCCGCCAGGCTGGCGGTGAGGCCGAAGCCTACCCGCTCCGCCATCAGCCCCCCCAGGCCTTTGGAGAGGTGGTCGGCGAGGTGATGTAGGGTGTAGGCCAGGGTGAAAGCGGTGGGGCCTAGCTCTAACCTTTCCGGGGCGTAGAAGGCGAGAAATCCAGCAAAATAACCGCTCCTTACCCCCTCCATCAGACCCACGGCCAGGATGAGGCGGAGGAGGATGCTAAGACCGTCTTGGGCCCAAGGCAGGTAGCGAAACACGCTAAAGTATACCCGTGCGCATCAGCGTGGTGATCCCCGCCCACAACGAGGAGGCCTACCTTCCTAGAGCCCTTGGGGCGGTGGCGGCCCAGACCCTGAAGCCCCTGGAGGTCATCGTGGTGGACAACGCCTCCACCGACCGCACACGGGAGGTGGCCGAGGCCCACGGCGCCCGGGTGGTTCTCTGCGCCAGGAAGGGGGTGGCCTTCGCCCGGCAGGCGGGCCTCCTGGCGGCCCGGGGGGAGTGGGTGGCCATGACCGATGCCGACTCCTTGCCCACGGAGCGCTGGCTGGAACGCCTGACCGCGCGGGCAGGGGGGGCGGTGGCCCTCTACGGCCCCCTACGCTTTTACGGGGTCTCCCCCTTTGAGGCCACCCTTTCCGAGCAAGGCTACCGGGCTTTTCTCAACCTGATGGCCCTCCTCGGTCGGCCCAACCTGGCGGGGGCCAACATGATGCTCCTCAAGGAGGCGGCCCTCTGGGTGGGCGGCTTCCCCGAGGTGGAGGCCCGGGAGGACGTCCTTTTGGGTTGGAGGCTAAGGCGCCTCGGCCCTGTGCGCTACGTGCCCGAGGCCCTCGTCCTTACCTCGGCCCGGAGACTCCAGGGGGGCTGGGGGCCTTTTCTCCTGAGGCAGGTTAGGAACCTCCTGGGCGATCCTCGAGGTTACTTCGGGGAAGGCGGGGAAAGGGAAAGATGAGCCGCCTGGGCTCGGCGCGGAGGATCTCGCTGGCCTCTTCGTAGACGGCCACGATCCTTTCGGCGATGCGCTCCGCTGAGCGTTCCAGGGCCCAGGCCCGGGACCGTACGCTGAATCGCCGCCGCTTTTCCTCATCCTGGAGGAGCTCTAAGGCTTTTTTCGCCAAGGCTTTGTAGTCTCCGGGGGGCACTAGGTATCCGGTCCTTCCTTCCTCTACCCCTTCTAAAGTCCCTTCCGCTCCCACCGCTATCACCGGCACCCCCATGGCCTGGGCCTCCCAGATGACGAGGCCCTGGGTTTCCGTCTCGCTGGCGAAGAGAAAGAGCTCGGCCGAACGGTAGTAGCCCCCGATCCTTCGGTAGGGGACGGGTCCTAGAAAGCGCACCCTGTGGACGATGGAAAGCTCCCGGGCCAGGGCCTGGAGATAGGTAAGCTCGGGACCTTCCCCGATGTGAACCAGGAAGACGTCCTCCACTCGGGCCATCTCCGCCAGCGCCCTCAGGACCAGGTCAAAGCTCTTCTCCTTCCCCAGGCGGCCCACAGTGACAAGCCGCCTTTTCCCCTCGGGCCAGGGGGGAGGGGAGGGGAGGGGGGCCTCCTCCAAGAGGCGGTTGTCAATCCCCGTGGGGATGACCCGGATGGGCCTCTCGATCCCGTACCCTTCCGCCAAGCGTCTCACCGGCTCCGTGGGGGTGATGACCACCTCCACCCGGTTGTAGAAGGCCTTGGCCAGGCGGGGCACGATGCCCGTGTACCGATCCAGAACGGCCAGGCCTGGGATGTAGTGGGCGTACTTCTCGTAGTGGGTGTGGAAGGTGGAGACGTGGGGCAGGCCCCTGTTGCGGGCGAGCCTCAGCCCCCAGACCCCGAGGGTGAGGGGGGTGTGGGTGTGGACGATCTCGAACTTCGTAGGCAAATAGCGAGCCGAAGGTAGGGCGATCTGCTGGCCCTCGTAGAAAGGGTAGGCCACCGAGGGGACCCGCACCACGCCCTCTTCCTCCTCCGGGGCCTCGGGGTGGGCGGGAGCCAGGACCCAGGCCTCGTGCCCCATGCGCCTGAGCTCCCTCAGGAGGAGGTAGACGCTGGTGGTCACCCCGTTGGGGTTGGGGAAGTAGACGTCGGTGAAGAGACCTACGCGATAAAGACGCATCCTAGGGGATTCTACCTACGGTTTAGACATTGGTGTAGGGCTTCAACCAGGGCTTGGGCGCTATGGGCGTTGGTTCGCTCCCGTAGGATGCGCTCGCGTCCTTTTTGGCCCATGATTTTGAGTTCTGTCGGGTGGTCTTGGAGCCAGCGCACGACTTTGGCTAGAGCCCTAGGCGTAGGAGGGACCAAAAGTCCTTCCGAAGGTGAGAGCACTTCCTTCTGGGGAGGGAAGGGGCTTGTAATCACAGGCAGGCCCGATGCCATACCTTCCAAGATGACGAGCCCAGGGTTGTCCCCTAACGTGGGGAAGAGGACTGCATCGCTTGCCCGGTAGAGCTCGGACACGTCCAGGCGAGGCTTTAGAAACCGAACGTTGTTCACCCTTAGAGCGCGGCTCAAGGTCTGGATAACTCGGGCTAAATTCCCTTCTCCTACAAGAAGGAACTCAGCTTCAGGTACAAGCTTGGCAACAAAAGCGATACTGATTTGATTTTTCTCCAGGGTGAAGCGGGCGGGTGTAATGAGCGTAAAGCGCTCCAAGCGATATGTATGGCGCAGTTGGTGCCGCTGTTCCTCCGTCGGGGGCTTAAAGTGGTTTGGATCAACGCCTACGGGCACCACATGGGCTCTCAAGCCGAAGTGGCGCTGAAGGTATGAAGACGCCCAGTAAGTCCCTACGAACAGGCAGGTAGCCCGGTGGAGGTATTTGGCCTTGGTAAATCCATAAATCCAACGAAAAAGGTGGGTTAGGCCGAGTGGATAATGATATTCCAACTGATCATGAATGTATACAGCGAGGGGGAAACGTAAGGTAGAAAGCAGTATGGCATAGGTTTTGGGAAACCAGCTTTGGAGAACGCGTATGGGATAGCCTTCAGTTTCCGAGGAGAGTTCTTTTAAAGAGCGATAAAGCACAGTGGTGATGCCTGCGCGGCCCAGCTGGTTAGAAAAGGGCTTCAGCTTAGGGTGCGCGGCGAGATAGACGGTTGGTTTGACGCCCAGGGCTGGCAAAAGCGGAAGGGTTTCCCTAAGCCAAACTTCGCTCCCCGCTACCCGCGGAGCGTCGGTGATGAAGGCGACTTCAAGCACGATGTACCTCACGAAGCGTTTGGGCTAGCTGGAGGGCGCTTTGTTCCAAGTTGTGACGGGCTAGGACCCAGGCACGGGCGGCTTTGCCCAGCGTAGAGGGCAAGGTTTTCAAAGTAAGAGCAAGTTCGCAAGGGGAAGGATTGGCAAGTCTCCCAGTGTATCCATCCTGAATGAGCTCCTTTTGGGCGGGGATGGGAGTGGTGACCACGGGGAGGGCTGAGGCCATGGCCTCGAGGGTGGCCAAGGACTGGTTCTCCCCTAGGGTTGGGAGGAGGACGGTGTCCACGGCTCGGTAGAGGTCAGGCATATCCTCTCGCCTTCCTAGGAAGCGCACGTTTTGAAGGCGCAAAACTTGCGCCATCTTTCGCCAAAGCCCCTCCAGCTCGCCCGTTCCCACCAGGAGGAAGTCTACCTCAGGGAGAAGCCTGGCGGTGAGGAGGACGGCCAAGTGGTTCTTTTCCGGGCTCATGCGTGCGGGCACAAGAACGGTGTATCGGTTCAGGTCATACCGAGCCCTGAGAGCTTCCTTTTCCCCTGGAAGGGGTGGGCGGAAGCGCTCTGTATCCACGCCGTTGGGAACAGCAAAGACCCTTTCTATCCCATGGACCTCCCTTAGCCATCTGGCGGCCCATTGGGAGACGGTGATGACCGCTTCGGCGCGCTTTAGGTTAGGTACTTGGAGAAGGCGATAACCCAGGCGGTAAAGGTACCGGCCTCCCAGGGGATAAAAGACCTCTATCTGGTCATGAATAAGAAGCGTTAACCGTGGATAGTGGGTGAAGAAGGCCCTGTAGCTCTGTGGGTACCAGGCCGAGGCCACCACGCGGTCAAACCCCCGCGGCAGATCTTTTAGGGTCCGGTAAGCGTGGACTGGGATTCCCTGTTTCAGAAGCGCTTCCCGGATGGGCCTGTTGCCTTCGGCCAGAGGCAGGGCGGCCTCGGGACTTAGTCCCAAGGTTTTGAGGCGGGGAAGCATCTCCCGGAGGTAGACCTCGCTTCCTCCAATCCGCTTGGCGTCGGTGAGGAAGAGGACCCTCACAGGGCCTCCAGGGCGAGGAGAACGGCCCGGGCCTGGACCTCGAGGGGCACATAGGGGCCGGGCCGCTCCAAGGCCAGGGTTTCGTCGGGGGGAAGGTGGAGGAAGCCCACCGGGACCCCTTCGGGCAGGTGGTAGAGGGAGAGGTAGAAGACCTGGTTGCAGAGGTAGCTTCCGGCGGAGAGGCTCTGGCTTCCCGGGATGCCCGCTTCCCGCCAGCGCCTTAGGACCGCCTTGACGGGGAAGCGGGCGGGGAGGGCCAGGGGGCCTTCGGGAAGGATGGGGGTGTCCTCGAGGACCCTCCCCCCATTGTCGGGGCGCTCAAAATCCAGGAGGTTCACAGCCAGCCGCTCCACGGAGATAAGGGGTCTTTTCTCCGCCAGGCCCAAGTGTAAGACTGCCTCTGGCCCCTCCCGGTAAAGGGCCAAAAGGGCCTCTCCCACCCTTTCCGTGTCCGCGGGGAGCAGGGCCTTGCGAAGGGGCCTTCCCCCTATGGCCTCCGGTAGGAGGGGGAGGAGGGCCTCCGAGGGGTTGTGGGGTAGGCCGCCAAAGGGCTCAAAGCCGGTGACCAGGACCATGCCCCTGCCATTATAGGGGGGCCATCCTTTGACCTGGTATAAGATGGGGGGCGTGGACTTGGGTCTCGTCACCGACTCGGCTTCGGACCTTTCCCCCAAGGTTCTCCGGGAGGAGGCGGTGGGCCTGGTGCCCGTCTACGTCCACCTCTTGGGGAGGCGTTACAGGGACTGGCAGGAACTCACCCCGGACGCCCTTTACCAGGCCATGCGGGCGGGGGCGGAGCCCGTGACCGAGCCTCCCAGCGCGGAGGACTTCGCCGAGGTCTACGAGCGCCACCTCCAGGTCTACGACCGCCTCCTTTCCCTCCACGTCTCCGGGGAGCTCTCCAAGACCGTGCAACGGGCCCGGGAGGCGGCCTTGCAGGTGGCCCCCACCCGCATCCGGGTGCTGGACTCAGGGATGGTCTCGGCGGGGCTTGGGGCCATGGTCCTAAGGGCGGTGGAGATGCTGAAGAGGGGTGCTGAGGAGGAGGCGGTGGTGCGGGAAATGGAACGGATGAAGCGTTCCAGTCTCTATTTCAGCGTGGCCGACCTCTCCCACCTGGCCCGCAACGGCCGCCTTCCCCGCTTTGGCGAGGTGGTGGGGAACCTCCTGGGCCTAAGGCCCATCCTGCGCATTGAGAAGGGGCACATCCGCTTCCTCAAGGTGGCCCGGGAGAGCGCGGTACCCGAGGCCTTGGCTGGCCTGATCCTGGGGGAGTTCCGGGGGCGGGTGGCCCGCATCACCATCGCCCACACCGAGGCCAAGAGCGAGTGGCTGGAGGGCCTAAAGCGGAGTCTGGAGAGCGCCCTTCGTCTGGAGCGGGGCCGGATCACCCGCTCCGGGGCCACCATCGCCGCCAACGTGGGCCTCGGGGCTTTGGCGGTGCACGCCTACGCGGTAGAATAGCCCCTGGCCCCTTTGGGGCCCAGCATGGAGATCGCCCTGGAGAAGCTTTACGGCCACCGGGTCGCCTTGCCCCAGGTGGCTGCTGCTTTGCTCCTTGCCCGGGAGAAGCCCCCGGCCCTTCTCCTGGTCCCAGAGGAGCGCCTTAGGCGCTACCGGGACCTTTCCGCCTTCGGGGTGCCCGTCTACCCCAATCCGGGCCTCGAGGCCCTGGAGGAGCGGGCCCTCTTCGTCATGGGCTACGAGGAGGCCCTGAGCCCCTTCCCCGAGGATCCCGGGGCCTTTCGGCTCGTGCTGGAGGTGGGCCGGATCTATTCCCGGGAGGGACTCCTGGAGCGCCTTTTGGGGATGGGCTACGCCCGGGACGAGGAGGTGAGGGTCCTAGGGGAGGTCCTGGAGGTGGGGGAGGTGCGCCTGGAGTTCTTCGGGGAGGAACTGGAGCGCCTTTTCGTCGCGGGTGAGGGAAAGAGGCGGCACGTCCTCCTCTCCAAGCCGGGGAAGGCCGAGGGCTTCACCTCCCAAAAGGTCCTCCACTTCCCGGGTCCCGTCTACCTGGACATCCCTTCCCTGGCCCCCAAGGCGCTCTGGCCCCTTCTTGCGGGGAGGCCCCTGGTGGCCCTGGGGGCGGGGGTGGAGCTTCCCCCTCTGGACCTGGGGACGAGGCCCATCCCCCCCTACCGGGGAAGCCTCAAGGCCTTGGAGAAGGACCTTTCCCGCTGGCTTGCTGAGGGGAAGCGGGTCCACCTCTTCGTGGGCCACGCCCGCACCCTGGACTACCTGAAGGGGCGCCTCGCCGCCTTCTCGCCCCTGGTCCTGGACCGGTACCCCGGGCCTAAGGGGCGGCTTTCCCTCCTGCCCGGGGCCTTTGAGGGCGGGGCGGAGTGGGGGGAGGAGGTCCTCCTCACCGAGGCCCTGGTCTTCGCCACCGGGGCAGCAAAGGCCAGGTTGCGCCTAGGGGAGGGCCTTACCGATCCCGGGGCCTTGAGCCCGGGGGACTTCCTCATCCACCCGGAGCACGGCATCGGCCAGTACCTGGGCCTGGAGACCCGGGAGGTCTTGGGGGCCAAGCGGGACTACCTGGTCCTCCGCTACGCCGGGGAGGGGCGGCTCTACCTGCCCGTGGAGGGCCTTCCCCTCCTCAAGCGCCACCCTGGCACCACCGACGACCCCCCGGAGCTCTCCTCCCTGGGCAAGGGGGAGTGGCAGAGGGCCAAGGAGAGGGCCAGGAAGGACGTGGAGGAGCTAGCCGCCAGGCTCCTTGTCCTCCACGCCAAGAGGAGGGCCACCCCGGGCCGGGCCTTTCCCCCTCTCCCCGAGTGGGACCCCCTCGTGGAGGCGGGCTTCCCCCATGAGCTCACCCCCGACCAGAGGCGGGCCCTCGAGGAGGTCCTAAAGGACCTGGAAAGCCCCCATCCCATGGACCGCCTGGTCTCGGGGGACGTGGGCTTTGGCAAGACGGAGGTGGCCCTAAGGGCCGCCCACCGGGTGGTGGGCCACGGGGCCCAGGTGGCCTTCCTGGTGCCCACCACCCTGCTGGCCGAGCAGCACGGCAAGACCTTCCGGGAGCGCTTCCGGGGGCTACCCGTGCGCATAGGGGTCCTCTCCCGCCTCACCCCCCCCAAGGAGGAGGAGGCCATCCTGAAGGGCCTGAGGGAGGGCACCCTGGACCTCGTCATCGGCACCCACCGCCTCCTCCAGCCCGATGTGGCCTTCAGGGACCTGGGCCTTCTCATCGTGGACGAGGAGCACCGCTTCGGCGTGGCCCAGAAGGAGCGCATTCGGGAACTCAAGGAGAACGTGGATACCCTCTACCTCTCCGCCACCCCCATCCCCCGCACCCTCTACTCGGCCCTGGTGGGCCTCAAGGACCTCTCCAGCATCCAGACCCCACCGCCGGGAAGGAAGCCCATCCAGACCTTCCTTGCGCCCTTTGACCCCCTTCTCGTGCGGGAGGCCATCCTGATGGAGCTGGAGCGGGGGGGAAAGGCCTTTTACGTGCACGACCGGGTGGCCTCCATAGAGGCTAGGCGGGGCTACCTGGAGAACCTGGTCCCCGAGGCCCGGATTGGGGTGGTCCACGGGCAGATGCCCGAGGCCCTCATAGAGGAGACCATGCTCCTCTTCGCCGAGGGGGCTTACGATGTCCTCCTCGCCACCACCATCATTGAGGCGGGTCTGGACATCCCCGAGGCGGGCACCATCCTCATTGAGCGGGCGGACCGCTTGGGCCTCGCCACCCTCTACCAGCTAAGGGGCCGGGTGGGAAGGCGGGACCAGGAGGGCTACGCCTACCTCTTCCACCCGCCAAGGCTCACGGAGGCGGCGGAGAAGCGCCTCCACGCCATCGCCGACCTTTCCGACCTGGGAAGCGGCCACCTCCTGGCGGAGCGGGACATGGAGATCAGGGGTGTGGGGAACCTCCTGGGCCCCGAGCAACACGGCCACATCCGGGCCCTCTCCCTGGAGGTCTACACGGAGCTCCTGGAGGAGGCCTTGAGGAAGCTCAAGGGGGAGGAGGCGGAGGAGAGGCCCCACGTGACCCTGGACCTCTCCCTCTCCGCCCGGCTTCCCGCGGAGTACGTGGGGAGCCTCGAGGCCAGGAGCCGCTACTACAGCCGCTTCGCCGAGGCCAAGACCCTGGCGGAGGTTTCCCGCCTGGTGCGGGAGCTCAAGGAGCGCTACGGCCCTCTCCCCGAGGAGGCGGAGAACTTCGTCAACCTCACCCGGCTCCGCCTGGTGGCGGAGAGGAAGGGGGTGCTCTCCCTCACCGAGGACCTCACCCACCTCCAGGCCGTCTTCCCCCGCTTCCCCCTGGACTACGACGCCAAGGCCCTGAGGGAGCTTCCCTTCCGGGTGGAGATCACCCAGTACCCCCCTGGCTTCCGCCTGGCCAAAAGGGGCCTGAGGCCCCGGGACTACCCCGAGGCCCTCATGCAGGCCCTCTACCTCTTCGCCGACCGCTAGGTGAACCTCCCCTTTGACAGGGCCCCGGGGGTGGGGGTAAACTTTGACTCAGTATAAGGAGGTTAGCCATGATCAAGAAGGTAGGCGTGGTGGGCGCGGGGACCATGGGGAGCGGGATCGCGGCCCTCTTGGTGAGCGCCGGCGTCCCGGTGGTCCTCCTGGACATCCCCGGGAAGGAGGACCGGAACGAACCCGCCAAGAAGGGCCTGGAGCGGGCCCTGAAGGCCAAGCCGGCGGCCTTCATGGACCCCGACCTCGCCCGGAACGTGGAGATCGGCAACACCGAGGACCACTTAGAGAGGCTCAGGGACTGCGACTGGGTGGTGGAGGCCATCGTTGAGAAGCCCGAGCCCAAGCAGGCCCTCTACGCTCGCCTCGAAGGCCTCCTCAAGCCCACGGCCATCGTGAGCTCCAACACGAGCGGGATCCCCATGGCAGTCCTCTTGGAGGGGCGCTCCGAGGGCTTCCGCAAGCGCTTCCTGGGGACCCACTTCTTCAACCCGCCCCGCTACCTCCACCTCCTGGAGCTCATCCCCACCCCCGAGACCGACCCCCAGGTCCTGGAGGCGATCCGCCGCTTCGGCGAGCGCATCCTGGGCAAGGGGACGGTCCTGGCCAAGGACCGCCCGGGCTTCATCGCCAACCGCCTGGGGGTCTACGGCATGGTCCAGGCGGTGCGCCTCATGGAGAAACACGGCCTTTCCATTGACGAGGTGGATGCCCTCACCGGGCCTCTCCTGGGCCGCCCTAACTCCGCCACCTTCCGCACCGCTGACCTCACGGGCCTGGACGTGCTCAGGCTCGTGACCGAGGAGCTCGCCCAGGCCACCGGGGAGGACTTCGCCCTGCCCCCTTGGGTCCTCCGCCTGGTGGAGGAGGGCCGTTTGGGGGAGAAGGCTGGGGCGGGGTTCTACAAGCGGGTGAACGGGGAGATCCTCACCCTGGACCCCAGGACCCTAGACTACGGGCCCAGGGCCAAGCCGGACCTCCCGGAGGTTAGGACCCTTCGCGATCTCCCTCTTGCGGAGCGCCTTCCCCGGGTTTTGGAGCTTCCCGGCAAGTACGGGGCCTTCCTCAGGGAGCTTTTCGCCAAGACCGCCCACTACACCCTGGAAAAGGCACCGGAGATCGCCTACGACCTGGTGGCCGTGGACCAGGCCCTGGAGTGGGGCTTTGGCTGGGAGATGGGCCCCTTCAAGAACATGGACGCCGTGGGCCTTGCGAGGGTGAAGGACCTCCTCGCGGAGCATGGCCTCCCCCTCCCCGAGCTCCTAGAGAAGGCGGACGGGGCCTTCTACAAGGGGAATACCTTCCTGGGGTTTGACGGGGCCTACCACCCCCTGCCCCAGCGGGAAGGGGTGGTCTCCCTCAAGGCCCTAAGGTCCGAAGGGAAAACCCTTCTAGAGGGCAAGGAGGCGGCCCTTCTGGACCTGGGGGACGGGGTGGTCCTTCTGGAGTTCCGCACCAAGATGAACGCCATCGGGGAGGGGGTGATCCGCATGCTCCAGAAGAGCCTGGAGTACGTGGAGGAGAAGGGCTACCTGGGCCTCGTCATCGGCAACGAGGACCCCAGGGCCTTCTCCGCCGGGGCCAACCTGGCCCTGATCCTCTCCGGGGCTCAGGAGGGGGATTGGGACGAGCTCTCCTTTGCGGTGCGCCAGTTCCAAAAGGCCTCCATGTCCTTGCGCTACAGCCCCTTCCCCGTGGTGGTGGCCCCCTTCGGCCTCACCCTGGGGGGTGGGGCGGAGTTCACCCTGCACGCTGACCTGGTCCAGGCCCACGCCGAGCTCTACATGGGCCTCGTGGAGGCCGGGGTGGGCCTGCTGCCCGCTGGGGGCGGCACCAAGGAGATGCTCCTCCGCTTCACCGAGGAGCTAAGCCCTTACGAGGAGGCCGATCCCTTTGAGGCGGTGAAACGGGCCTTCGGCCTCATCGCCATGGCCAGGACCTCCACGAGCGCCCTCGAGGCCCGGAAGATGGGCTTCCTGAGGGATAGGGACCGGATCTCCATGAACCGGGACTTCCTCATCGCCGACGCCAAGCGGCGCGTCCTGGAGCTCGCCCCCGACTACCGCCCGCCCCTTTCCCCCAGGATCCGGGTCCTGGGTAGCGAGGCGTTGGGCAACCTCCGCTACGCCGTCTGGGCCTTCCATGAGGCGGGGGAGATCACGGACCACGACATGCGGATCGGCCTGGAGATCGCCTACGTGCTCTCCGGCGGGGAAGGCCCGGCGCGGGAGGTCTCGGAGTGGGACCTTTTGGACCTAGAAAGGGAGGCCTTCCTGAAGCTCCTCGGCACCCGGAAGACCCAGGAGCGCATCGCCTACACCCTGAAGACGGGGAAGCCTCTTAGGAACTAGAAGGGGGAGAAGATGCGGGAAGCGGTCATCGTGAGCGCGGTCAGGAGCCCCGTGGCCCGGGGCAAGAAGGATGGGGCCTTGGCCACCCTGCACCCGGTGGACCTCTCCGCCCAGGTGATGCGGGGGGCGGTGGAGCGGGTGGGCCTGGACCCTAGGGAGCTTGAGGACGTCCTCTGGGGGTGCGCCATGCCCGAGGCGGCCCAGGGGCTGAACATCGCCCGTCTGGCCCTCCTGCGGGCGGGCTTTCCCGTGGAGGTGGCGGGGGCCACGGTCAACCGCTTCTGCTCCTCGGGCCTCCAGACCGTGGCCATGGCGGCCCAGGCTGTGATGACGGGGATGGCGGACGCGGTACTGGCGGGCGGGGTGGAGATGATGAGCCAGGTGCCCATGTCGGGCTTCCACACCCGCCTCCACCCCGACCTCACCCCCACGGAGTGGAGCCCGGAGGGGTACTCCACCTACATCGGCATGGGCTTCACCGCCGAGCGGGTGGCGGAGCGCTTTGGCATCAGCCGCGAGGACCAGGACCGCTGGGCCCTAAGGAGCCACCAAAGGGCGGCCCAGGCCTGGGCCGAGGGGCGTTTTAGCGAGGTGGTCCCCATCCGGGTGCCCAAGGTCACCTACCAGGGCACCAAGAAGCGGGTGGAGGAGGTCCTCTTTGCGCGGGACGAGACCGTGCGGCCCGACACCAGCCTCGAGGCCCTCTCCAAGCTCCGCCCTGCCTTCAAGAAGGGGGGCACGGTGACCGCGGGGAACGCAAGCCCCTACTCCGACGGGGCGGCGGCCCTCGTCGTCATGAGCCGGGAGAAGGCCGAGGCTTTAGGCCTAAAGCCCCTGGCCCGCCTCCTGAGCTTCGCCGTGGCCGGGGTGGAGCCGGACGTGATGGGCATCGGCCCGGTGAAGGCGGTGCCCAAGGCCCTGGAGCGGGCCGGGCTCAGGCTGGACCAGATCGGGCTCATCGAGTTCAACGAGGCCTTCGCTGCCCAGGTCCTGGCGGTGATGCGGGCTTTGGAAATGCCCGAGGAGAAGACCAACGTGAACGGCGGGGCCATCGCCCTGGGCCACCCCCTGGGGGCCACCGGGGCCAAGCTCACCGCCCAGCTCATCGCTGAGCTTTCCCGTCGGGGTGGGGGGTATGGCCTCGTCACCATGTGCATCGGCGGCGGCATGGGGGCCGCCGGGGTCTTTGAGGTGTATCCGGCGTAAAGGGGGAGACCATGACCGAGGAGAAGAAGCTTTGGCAAAAGGGCGGCGGCTGGATTCTGGAGAGCCCGGAGGGCGTTTACACCCCGGAGGACTTTGACGAGAGCGTCAAGGAGATCGCCCGCACCACGCGCACCTTCGTGGAAAGGGAGGTCCTTCCCCTCCTGGAGCGCCTGGAGCACGGGGAGCTTTCCCTCAACGTGCCCCTCATGAGGAAGGCGGGGGAGCTCGGGCTTCTCGCCATAGAGATCCCCGAGGCCTACGGGGGCCTGGACCTGCCCAAGGTGGTCTCCACCGTGGTGGGGGAGGAGCTTTCCGGCACCGGGGGCTTTTCCGTCACCTACGGGGCCCACACCTCCATCGGCACCTTGCCTCTGGTCTACTTCGGCACCGAGGAGCAGAAGCGGAAGTACCTCCCCAAGCTGGCCACTGGGGAGTGGATCGCCGCCTACTGCCTCACGGAGCCGGGCTCGGGCTCGGACGCCCTCTCCGCCAAGACCCGGGCCACCCTCTCCGAGGACGGGAGGTACTACATCCTGAACGGGGTCAAGCAGTGGATCTCCAACGCCGGCTTCGCCCAGCTCTTCACCGTCTTCGCCAAGGTGGACGGGGAGCACTTCACCGCCTTCTTGGTGGAGCGGGACACCCCGGGCCTCTCCTTTGGCCCCGAGGAGAAGAAGATGGGCATCAAGGCCTCCAGCACCCGCCAGGTGATCCTGGAGGACGCCAAGGTGCCGGTGGAGAACGTCCTGGGCGAGATCGGCAAGGGGCACAAGATCGCCTTCAACGTCCTCAACGTGGGCCGCTACAAGCTGGGGGCGGGGGCCGTGGGCGGGGCCAAGCGGGCCTTGGAGCTTTCCGCCCAGTACGCGGCCCAGCGGGTGCAGTTTGGCCGCCCCATCGCCCGCTTCGGCCTCATCCAGGAGAAGCTGGGGGAGATGGCGAGCCGCATCTACGCCGCCGAGAGCGCCGTCTACCGCACCGTGGGCCTCATCGACGAGGCCCTTTTGGGCAGGGAAGGCCCTGAGGCGGTGATGGCGGGGATTGAGGAGTACGCCGTGGAGGCCAGCATCATCAAGGTCCTGGGCTCCGAGGTCCTGGACTACGTGGTGGACGAGGGGGTGCAGATCCACGGGGGCTACGGCTACTCCCAAGACTACCCCATTGAGAGGGCCTACCGGGACGCCCGCATCAACCGCATCTTTGAGGGCACCAACGAGATCAACCGCCTCCTCATCCCCGGGATGCTCCTCCGCCGGGCCCTGAAAGGGCAACTTCCCCTCTTCCAGGCGGCCATGAAGCTCCAGAAGGAGCTCCTGGAGCCCAGCTTTGAGGAGCCCGAGGACCTGGAGCTCCACCAGATCGCTGGGCTCAAGAAGCTCTTCCTCACGGTGGCGGGCCTGGCGGCCCAGAAGTACGGCCAAGGGGTGGAGGAGGAGCAGGAGGTGCTCGCTGCTGCCGCCGACATCCTGATCGACGCCTACGCCGCCGAAAGCGCCCTCCTAAGGGCCAGGCGGCTTGGGGAGTTGGCCCAGGCCATGGCCCGGATTTACCTGGTCCAAGCGCTGGACCGCGCCCAGGTGCGGGCCCTTTCCGTCCTGCCCAGGCTGGTGGAGGGGGACGAGGCCCGGGTGGTCTACTCCGCCGCCCGCAGGCTCACCAAGCGGGAGCCCGTGGACCTGGTGGCCCTGAGGCGGAGGGTGGCCGAGGCGGTCCTCGAGGCCCAGGGCTACCCCATCCCCCGCTAAGGGCCCTTCATACCACCCCATGCTGGCCCGAGCCAGCATGGGGGCCCGAGGGCATCAGGGCTGTGGGGGAACTTTTTGGGGCCCCCACTGCGGCGAAAGCCGCAGTGGGGTACTTAGCATGGGGCCCTGGCGGAAGGTTCCCGGGAGGCTTTTCTGAGCTGAAAGAGCGAAGGGAGCTAGAAGGCTATCGCAGCGCCTCTATGCGCCACCTAGGGCCTTCTTTGGTGTCCTCCACGACGACCCCCAGGGCCTTCAGCCTCTCCCGGATGCGGTCGCTTTTGGCATAGTCCTTGGCCCGCCTCGCCTCCTCCCTGAGCTCCAGGAAGAGGCCTATGAGGCCCTCCAGGAGGGGGCCGGAGAGCTTTTCCTCCAGGACCCTTTCCGGGAATAGGCCAAGAAGCCCCTCGCCCAGGGTGTGGAAGACCCCTTCTGCCCGCTCCAGGCTCTCCCGCCTGGCCTCGGGGAGGAGGCGGTGGAGCTCGGGGAGGAAGGTGAAGAACTGGGCCAGGGCCTCAGGGGTAGAGAGGTCGTCCTCCAGGGCCTCCAGGACCCCTTTCTCCAGGGCGTCCAGGGCCCTTTCCAGCTCCGGGGTGGTGCCGGGGGAGGCCGCCCCCTGCCTGGCCCGCACCTCCCGGTAGGCGTTGAGGAGGCGTAGGTACCCCCTTTTGGCGGCCTCTAGGCCCTCAAAGGTGAAGTCCATGGGGCTTCGGTAGTGGGTCTGCAGGAGGTAAAAGCGCAGGGCCATGGGCTCGTGGGCCCGGAGGAGGTCGTGGAGAAGGACCAGGTTCCCCGTGCTCTTGGCCATCTTCTCCCCCTCGAGGAGGACGTGGTTGTGGTGCATCCAGTACCGGGCGAAGCGGTACCCCGCCGCCTCCGCCTGGGCGATCTCGCACTCGTGGTGGGGGAACTGGAGGTCGATTCCTCCCGCGTGGAGGTCAAACCCCTCCCCCAGGTACTTGAGGCTCATGGCGGTGCACTCGATGTGCCAGCCGGGATACCCCTCCCCCCAGGGGCTTTTCCAGCGCATGAGGTGGCCGGGCTCGGCCCGCTTCCAGAGGGCGAAGTCCAGGGGGTCCTCCTTCTCCTCCCGCACCTCCACCCGGGCCCCAGCCCGAAGCTCCTCGGGCCTCTTCCCGGAGAGCTTCCCGTACTCGGGGAAGGCCCGTACCCGGAAGTAGACGCTCCCCTCCCGCACGTAGGCCACCCCCCTCTCCAGAAGCCTCTCCGTGAGTTCCCACATCTCGGGGATGTGGCCGCTGGCCCTGGGGGTGATGGAGGGCCTGAGGACGTTCAGGGCCTCCATGGCGTCAAAGTAGCTCCAGGTGTACTTCTCCGCCACCTCCATGGGCTCCAGCTGCTCCAGCTTGGCCCGCTTGGCGACCTTGTCCTCCCCCTGGTCGGCGTCGTCCGTGAGGTGGCCCACGTCGGTGATGTTGGAGACGAAGCGCACCTTGTAGCCCTGGTGGAGGAAGTAGCGCCTTAGGACGTCGTAGACGATGGGGCCCCGGGCGTGGCCCAGGTGGGGGTCGGCGTAGACGGTGGGGCCGCAGACGTAGATGCCCACGTGCCCCGGGGTGGTGGGGAGGAAGGGGACCTTCTTCCTCTGCATCGTGTCGTAGAGGACGAGGCCCATAGGGCGATTATAGGGGTTGTGGCAAAATGGCGGGGTATGGGACGGATCCTCAGGGGTTTGGCAGGAGAGGGACACCTTAGGGTGGTGGCGGCGGAGACGGGGGACGTGGTGGAGGAGGCCCGGCTTCGCCACGGGCTCTCCCCCACGGCCACCGCCGCCCTTGGCCGGGCCCTGACCGGGGCGCTTCTCCTGGCCCAGCTCCTCCTCAAAACCCCCAGGGAGCGCCTTACCCTGCGCGTAGAGGGCACGGGGCCCTTGGGGGGCCTGGTGGCCGAGGCGGACGCCTTTGGGAACGTTCGCGGGTACGTGAAAAACCCCCAGGCGGAGGTTCCCCTGCGGGAGGACGGGAAGCTCAACGTGGGGGAGCTCGTGGGAGCGGGCTTCTTGCGGGTGGACCGGAGCCTGGCGGGTGGGGAGATCTACACCAGCACCGTGCCCCTGGTCTCGGGGGAGATCGCCGAGGACCTGGCCCACTACCTCTGGCAGTCGGAGCAGATCCCTTCGGCCCTTCTCCTGGGGGTGCGGGTCAGGGGGGAAGGGGAGGTGGAGATGGCGGGGGGCGTGGCCGTGCAGGTTGTGCCTGGGGCCCCCGAGGCGGTGGTGGGCCGCCTCGAGGCCAACCTAGCGGGCCTCCCGGGTCTCACCCCCTTGCTCAGGGAGAAGGGCCTCGAGGGAGCCCTGGCGGCCATCTTCCAGGGGCTCGGCTACGCGCCCACGGACCTCAGGGCCCTAGGCTACCCCCTGAACGGGATCCCCGCCCAGTTCCGTTGCCGCTGCAGCCGGGAAAAGGCCCTGGAGGCCTTGGTCTTTTTCACCCCCGAGGAGCGGGAGGAGATGATCGTCAAGGACGGGGGGGCGGAGGTGGTCTGCCACTGGTGCGGGGAGGTCTACCGCTTTCGCCCGGAGGAGATCCGCACCCTGGTGGCCGAGGTCCGCTGCCCCGACTGCGGGGCCCTTTGGCTTTACCCCCGCTCCGACGGCACCCTCTTCCGCGTAGAGGGAGAGGTCTGCCGCTGCGGGCGGAGGGTGGAGGTCCCCCCGGAGGGGCGGGTCGAGGCCTAGCCCCGCGCTTGCTCCCTCGCCTGCGGCCGCCAGCGGAGGAGGTGGCGCTCCAGGCGGTCGAAGAGGAAGAAGAGGAGGAGGACGAAGAGGACGATGAGGGCGATGAGGGCCAGGGAGAGCTCGGCGTTGTAGGTGCTTTGGGCGAAGGAGAGGAGGTAGCCTAAGCCCTGGCTCGCGGCCACGAACTCCCCCACCACCGCTCCCGTGAAGGCGAAGCCCACGGCCACCTTTAGGGAGGAGAGGACCCAAGCGGCGAGGGAGGGGAGGTAGACCTCCCTTAGGAGCCAAAGCCTGCCACCCCCCAGGGTCCGGACCCTTTCCACAAGCCTCGAGTCCACGTTCCGCACCCCCCCATAGACGGCGAAAAAGATGAGCAAGGCCACCAGCACCAGGCTCAGGGCCACCTTGGAGGCCAGGCCGATGCCCAGCCAGATCACGAAGAGGGGGGCGAGGATCACCCGGGGAATGGCGTTCAACAGGAGCATGACGGGCCCCAGGAGGTCGGCGACGAGGGGGCTGAAGGCGGCCAAGAGCCCCAGGGCCCCTCCCAGGAGGAGGCCCCAGAGGAGCCCCAGGAGGGCGGCGCTGAAGGTGGCCTGGAGGTGGGGCCAGATCTCCCCGCCTGCGAGGAGGCCCCAAAGGGTGAGGAGGACCTCATGGGGGGGTGGGGCGTAGAGGGAGTTCGCCCACCCCATGGCGGCAAACCCCTCCCAGAGGAGGAGGAGGCTGAGGACCCCTAGGATGCGGCGCATAGGGCCACCTCCTCCAGGTCCTGCCAAAGCCGCCGAAGCAGGGGTCCGAAGCGGGGGTCGCTCCGCACGCCCACCGGGTCCCGGGGCCTGGGGAAGGGCACGGGGTACTCCTGGGCGATCCGGGCCCTGGGCCCCTGGGCGAGGAGGTAGACCCGGTCGGAGAGGGCCAGGGCCTCCTCGAGGTCGTGGGTCACCAGGAGGACGGAGATCCCCTCCCCCTCCACCAGCCGCAGGAGGTCGCGGGTAATCTCCGTGCGCAGGATGGCGTCCAGGCTGGCGAAGGGCTCGTCCATGAGGAGGAGGCGGGGCCTCAGGGCCAGGACCTGGGCCAGGGCCACCCGCTTCCTCTGCCCCCCGGAGAGCTCGTGGGGGAAGCGGTCCCCAAGGCCCCTTAGCCCCAGGCGATCAAGCCAGGCCTCCGCCTCCTCCAGGGCCCTCCCCCTGGGCAGGCCCCGGACCCTGAGGCCTAGGGCGGCGTTCTCCCGGGCCGTGCGCCAGGGGAGGAGGGCGTCCTCCTGGAAGAGGAAGCCCAAGGCGCCCCCAGGAAACCCCCGCCGGATCTCCCCGGAAAGGGGCCTGAGGAGGTCGGCGATGGCCCGGAGGAGGGTGCTCTTGCCGCTCCCCGAGGGCCCCACCAGGCTCACGAACTCCCCTTCCGCCACCTGGAGGCTCACCCCCTCCAGGACGGGAACCTTGCCGTACCCCAGGGCCAGGTTTTCAACCCGAAGCACCTAGCACCTCTAGGTCCAAAAGGGCCTCCACGCGGAAGGAGGGGGGGAGGAGTCCCGCCTCCACCTGGCTTTCCGCCACCCGGCGAGCGGCCTCCAGGTCAATCCGGACCCCCGTGGGGTAGAGGTCCTTGCGGTAGCGCTCAATGACCGCCCGAAGCCTCTCTTCATCCCCGCCCGCGATCAGGGCCTTGGGCAGGGTGTCGGTGATGAGGCGGGCGCTCGCGGTGTGGACGAAGCGGAGGGCCTTCTCCAGGGCCCTGGCCAGGGCCCTCATCTCCTCCAGCCTGGCCTGGCGCTCCTCCCGCCGCAGGGCCACCCCCATGAACTCGTAAGGCCCGCCCAGGTAGGCCTGGGCCTGCCTCAGGTCCATGAGGTTCACCAGCTCCCGCCCCCCGGCCTCCTTGAGGAGGGTGAGGGCGGGCTCCTGGACCATCCCCGCCTCCACGTACCCCGCCCTCAGGGCCTCGTAGAGGTTGGGGCCCAGGGTGGCGTACTGCACCCGCCTGGGGTCCACCCCGGCCTTCTTCAGGAGGTAGACGAGGAGGACGTGGTCCGCGTTGCCCAGGGCCGAGACCCCCACGGTCTTCCCCTCGAGGTCCCTTAGGCCCCTAATGGCGCTCCTGGGGCCCGTGGCCAGGGCGAAGAGGGGGAGGCGGCCCGTGGAAGCGAAGCGGAGGAGGGGGGCTCCCTGCTAGTAGGCCTGGAGGGCAGCGTCCAGGCTGGTGGCGGCGTAGTCCACCGCCCGCCCCACCAGGAACTGCAGGGCCTGGCTCCCCCCCCGGGCGTAGACCAGCTCTACCTCCAGGCCCTCCTCGGCAAAGTAGCCCCGCTTCAAGGCCACCTCATAGGGGATGATGCAAAGGAGCTGGGAACAGAAGGCCAGGCGTAGCCGCCTCCTCCTTTGCGCCAACCCTAGCCCCCCCAAGGCCAGCCCTGAAAGCCCCTGCACCACCTTGCGCCGGTCCAAGCAGCAGCCCATACCGTCGTGGTGCTACCTGAGTTTCACTTTGTCAAGGGTATTTCTTCCCCCGGCGCCTGGCCTGGCCTTCCCAGCGCTCCAGGTAAAATGCCCCTATGTTCAAGACCATCCTCTTGGCCTACGATGGCTCGGACCACGCCAAGCGGGCGGCGGGGATGGCCAAGGCCGAGGCCCAGGCCCACGGGGCGAGGCTTGTCGTGGTGTACGCCTACGAGCCCGTGCCCGACTACCTGGGGGAGCCCTTCTTTGAGGAGGCCCTGAAGAGGCGGCTGGAGAGGGCGGAGAAGGTGCTGGCCGAGGCCATCGCCCTCACCGGGGTTCCCAAGGAGGACGCCCTTCTCCTGGAGGGGCGGGCGGCGGAGGCCATCCTCCAGGCGGCCATAGGGGAGAGGGTGGACCTCATCGTCATGGGCACCCGGGGCCTGGGGGCGGTGGGGAGCCTCTTCCTGGGGAGCCAGAGCCAGAAGGTGGTGGCCGAGGCCCCCTGCCCCGTGCTTCTGGTGCGCTAGGAGGGCGGCGTGGAGTACGAGACCCTGGCGGTCCATGCCGGCCTCCCCGAGGACCCCCACGGGGCCCTGGGCCTTCCCATCCACGCCGTGGCCGCCTACGGCTTCAAGACCCTCGAGGAGGGGACGGAGCGCTTCGCCACTGGGGAGGGGTACGTCTACGCCCGGCAGAAGGACCCCACGGGGAAGGCCTTGGAGGAGCGCCTTCGGGCCTTGGAGGGGGCGGATTACGCCGTGGCCTTCGCCAGCGGCCAGGCGGCCACCTTCGCCGCCCTCCTCGCCCTCCTCCGCCAGGGGGACGAGGTGGTGGCGGCCCAGGGGCTCTTCGGCCAGACCATTGGGCTTTTCGGCCAGGTCCTGGGGCTTATGGGGGTGCGGGTCCATTACGTGGACCCCGAGCCCGACCGGGTGCGGGAGGCCCTAAGTGCCAGCACCCGGGCCATCTTCGTGGAGACCATGGCTAACCCCGCCCTCCTGGTCCCAGACCTCGAGGGCCTGGCCGCCCTAGCGGAGGAGAGGGGGGTCGCTTTGATCGTGGACAACACCTTCGGGGCCGCAGGGGCCCTCTGCCAGCCCCTCAGGTGGGGGGCCCATGGGGTGGTGCAAAGCCTCACCAAGTGGGCGAGCGGCCACGGCTCGGTCCTGGGCGGGGCCGTCCTTTCCCGGGACACGGCGCTCTGGGCCCGCTATCCCCAGTTCCTGGAGAAGGACCCTCGGGGCCAGGTGCCCTGGGAGGCTCTAGGGGGGCGGTGCTACCCGGAGAGGGTCCGCACCCTGGGGCTTTCCCTCCTCGGCATGGCCCTTTCCCCCTTCCACGCCTACCTCCTCTTCCAGGGCCTGGAAACCGTGGCCTTAAGGGTGCGGCGGATGAGCGAGACGGCGGCCTTTTTGGCGGAGCGGCTTTGGGGCCATCCCAAGGTGAAGGACCTCCGCTACCCGGGCCTCCCCGAGGACCCAGCCCACGAAAGGGCGAGGCGGTACCTGGCCCACTTCGGCCCCGTGCTGACCTTGGACCTGGGGAGCCAGGAGGCGGCGAGCCGCTTCCTCCGGGCCATCCCCCTGCCCAAGGCGGCCAACCTGGGGGATGCCCGCACCCTCCTTGTCCACCCCTGGACCACCACCCATAGCCGCCTCCCGGAGGAGGGGAGGCTCCGGGCGGGGGTCACCCCGGGCCTGGTGCGGGTTTCCGTGGGCCTCGAGGCTCCGGGGGACCTCCTTGGGATGTTCCTGGAGGCCTTAGAGTCTATGTAGGAGAGTAAAGGCACGAGCCTGGATAATCGTGAAAGAAATCACAAAAAGCCGGCCGGGAAGGGAGGGCCTGAGGCCCTCCCAGCTAGCTCTGGGAAGCCTAGATCACCCAAACCCCTTTGCGCATAAGGGGCACCCGGGTCCCATCCTCGTAGAGGCCGTCCACGTCCACCTCTTCGGAGCCGATCATCCAGTCCACGTGGACGAGGCTCTCGTTCCCTCCCCGCTTCTTGAGCTCCTCCCCGCTGGGGCGGCCCTCGAGGTTTTCAGCGTAGGCCTGGCCGAAGGCGATGTGGCTGGCGGCGTTCTCGTCAAAAAGGGTGTCAAAGAAGATGAGGCCGGTTTTGGCGATGGGGTTGTCCGCGGGCACCAGGGCCACCTCCCCCAGGCGCCTCGCCCCTTCGTCGGTTTCCAGGAGCTTCTTGAGGACCTCTTCGCCCTTCTCGGCCCCCACCTCCACGGCCACGCCCCCTTCAAACCGGGCCCAGATCCCCTCCACCAGCTGGCCGGAGAGGGCCAGGGGGCGGCTTGAGCGCACTACCCCCTTCACCCGCTCCCGGTGGGGGGCGGTAAAGACCTCCTCCGTGGGCAGGTTGGGGTTGCAAAGCCGCCCCTTCTGGGTGGGGGTGGCCCCGCCCTGCCACAGGTGTCCCTCGGCCAGGCCCACGGTAAGGTCCGTGCCGGGGCCTAGGAAGTGGAGGGCGTAAAAGCGCCTCTCGTTCAGGAAGGCCACCTTCTCGTGCAGGGCCCGGTTGTGGGCCTCCCAGGCGGCGACGGGGTCTTCCTGGTCCGCCCTCGTGGCCTGGAAGATGGCCTGCCAGAGCCTCTCCACCGCTTCCTCTTCCGGCAGGTCGGGGAAGACGGTCCTGGCCCAGCCCGGGTGGGCGAAGGGGACGAGGCTCCAGTTGGTGGCGGACTCGGTGATGGCGGAGAGGGCCGGCTTGTAGGCCCGGCTCTGGGCCTGCTGGGCCCGGCCCACCCGCTCAGGGGGGAAGCCCTCCAGGGCCTTGGGGTCGTTCCCATTCACCGCCAGCCGGGCTGCCCCTTCGCGGAAGGCCTTGGCCATCCCCTCGTAAAGCCAGCCGGGGGCCTTGTCCAGGCCCTCCTCCGGCACCAGGGCCAGGCGCTTCCTAGCGAGGGCGTTGTCCCCGTAGAGGACGGTGAAGAGGCTGGCCCCGTTTTCATAGGCCTTCTCCGCCAGAAGGCGGACAAAGTCCACCGCCTCAATGGGGGCGGTGGCCACCACCTCCTGCCCCTCCTCCAGGTTCAGGCCCACCCTTATGGCCAGCTCCGCTAACTTTTCCAGGTTTTTCTCCAGGGCGTCCACGCCCTAAGTCTTGGCCCCCAAGGGGGTTTCGTCAAGGCCGGGGGCAGGACCGGGGCCTGAGGAGGAGGGCCAGGCCGGCGAGGAGGAGGAAGAGGGGGCGGTAGGCCTCGAGGAGCAAGGCCAGGAGGAGGGAGAGGAGGGCCAAGGGGTAGCGGAAAGGGCCCAGCACGCCCCCATTCTACCTCCGGGACATTACCTCGGGGTGGGGGTAGGGTAGGGAAGAGGTGAAGCCTATGCGCCCCATCACCGTGGACGGCAACGAGGCGGTGGCCCGGGTGGCCTACCGGCTTTCCGAGACCATCGCCATCTACCCCATCACCCCTTCCAGCCCCATGGCAGAGCTCTCCGACGAGTGGGCCTCCAAGGGGGAGCCCAACCTCCTAGGCCTGGTGCCCAAGGTGGTGGAGCTGCAGTCCGAGGGCGGGGCCGCCGGGGCCCTGCACGGGGCCTTGCAGGAGGGTGCCCTGGCCACCACCTTCACCGCCAGCCAGGGTCTCCTTCTCATGATCCCCGACATGTTTAAGATCGCCGGGCAGGCCCTGCCGGGGGTGATCCACGTGGCGGCCCGGTCCCTGGCCACCCACGCCCTCTCCATCTTCGGGGACCACCAGGACCTTTACGCCGTGCGGCCCACGGGGTGGGCCATCCTGGTTTCCGAGTCCGTCCAGGCGGCCCAGGACCTGGCGGCCATGGCCCACATCTCGGCCCTTAAGGCCAGCCTGCCCTTCCTCCACGCCATGGACGGCTTCCGCACCTCCCACGAGGTGCAGAAGATCACCCCCCTCTCCGACCGGGAGCTCAAGGCCCTCTTCCCTTGGGAGGCCCTCGAGGCCTTCCGCAAGCGGGCCCTCACCCCCGAGGCTCCGGTGATCCGGGGCACGGCGCAAAACCCCGACCACTACTTCCAAAACCGCGAGGCCATCAACCCCTACTACGACCGCCTGCCGGGAGTGGTCCAGGAGGTCATGGACCGCTTCGCCCAGGTCACGGGCAGGCGCTACCTCCCCTACGAGTACTTCGGCCACCCGGAGGCGGAGCGGGTGGTGGTGGTCATGGGCTCCGCCTCCTTGGCGGTGGAGGAGGCGGTGGAGTACCTCCTCAAGCGGGGGGAGCGGGTGGGGATGGTGCGGGTCCGGCTCTTCCGCCCCTTCCACGGGGAAGCCTTCCTGAAAGCCCTGCCCCCAAGCGTCCGCAAGGTGGCCGTTTTGGACCGGGGCAAGGAGCCCGGGGCGGTAGGGGAGCCCCTCTTCCAGGAGGTGGCCGCCGCCTTGGCCCTCAAAGGGGGCGCCCTTCTGGTGGTGGTGGGGGGGCGGTACGGGCTTTCCTCCAAGGAGTTCACCCCCGCCATGGCCCTGGGGGTCTACGAGGAGCTCGGCAAGGAGCGGCCCCGCCACGGCTTCACCGTGGGCATCCTGGACGACCTCACGGGCAGGAGCCTCCCTTACCCGGAGGTGGACTTTGAGGACCCCGCCTCCGTGCGGGCGGTCTTCTTCGCCCTGGGGGCCGATGGGACGGTTTCCGCCAACAAGAACACCATCAAGATCATCGGCGAGGAGACCCCGCTTTACGCCCAAGGATACTTCGTCTACGATTCCAAGAAGTCGGGCTCCCGCACCGTGAGCCACCTGCGCTTCGGGCCCAACCCCCTGGAGAAGCCCTACCTCATAGGCCGGGCCAGCTTCGTGGGCATCCACCAGTGGAGCTTTCTGGAGCGTTTCCCCATGCTCCACCTAGCGGAGGAGGGGGCCACGGTCCTCCTCAACGCCCCCTACCCCAAGGAGGAGGTCTGGGACCGCCTGCCCCGGCCCGTGCAGGAGGAGATCCTCAAGAAGAACCTCAGGGTCTACGTGGTGAACGCCTACGAGCTGGCCCGAAGGGTGGGCCTCCCCGGGCGCATCAACACCATCATGCAGGCGGCCTTCTTCAAGCTCTCTGGGGTTCTCCCAGAGGAGGAGGCCAAGGCCCGCATCAAGAAGGGCGTTGAAAAGAGCTACGGCAAGCGGGGAAGGAGCGTGTTGGAGAGGAACTTCCAGGCGGTGGAGCTGGGCTTCCATGCCGTGGAGCCCCTGCCCATCCCGGGCCGCATCACCTCGGAGCGAGGCCTGATCCCCCCCATGGTGGGGGACCCACCCCCCTTTGTGCGGGACGTGCTGGGGCCCATCGCCCTGGGCATAGGGGATAGCCTCCCCGTATCCGCCTTCCCCCCCGACGGCACCTACCCCACGGGCACCGCCCGCTACGAGAAGCGGGGCATCGCCGAGTTCGTGCCCACCTGGGACCCCGAGGTCTGCGTCCAGTGCGGGAAGTGCGTCCTGGTCTGCCCCCACGCCGTCATCCGGGCTAAGGTAGTGCCGGAGGAGGCCCTAACTGGGGCTCCGGAGGGCTTCCTCCACCGCAAGGCCATGTGGAGGGAGCTTTCCGGGGAGTTCACCATCGCCATCAGCGCCGAGGACTGCACGGGGTGCTCCCTCTGCGTGGAGGCCTGCCCCGCCAAGGACAAGCGGAACCCCAGCCGCAAGGCCCTGAACATGGCTCCCCGCCTCGAGGTCCGGGAGGCCATGAAGGAGCACTGGGACTTCTTCCTCTCCCTGCCGGAGACCCCTAGGGCGGGCCTCAAGCTCCACACCGTCAAGGACGTCCAGCTCCTAGAGCCCCTCTTTGAGTTCCCCGGGGCCTGCGCCGGGTGCGGGGAAACCCCTTACCTCCGCCTCCTTTCCCAACTCTTCGGGGACCGCATCCTCGTGGCCAACGCCACCGGGTGCAGCTCCATCTACGGGGGCAACCTGCCCACCACCCCCTGGTCCAAGAACCGGGAGGGCCGGGGCCCCGCCTGGGCCAACTCCCTCTTTGAGGACAACGCCGAGTTCGGCCTGGGCATGCGCCTGGCCCTGGACAAGAAGGCGGAGTACGCGAGAAGGCTCCTTCCCGAGTTCCGGGAGTTCCTGGGGGAGGAGCTTCTGGCGAGGCTTCTTCAGGAGGCGGGCCCTGAGGCCATAGAGGAAAGGCGGAAGGACGTGGCCCTCCTGAAGGAGAGGCTCGCCTCCCTGGAGGACCCCCGCGCCAGGGACCTCTCGGCGGTAGCCGAGGCCCTCATCCCCCACTCCGTCTGGATCGTGGGTGGGGACGGCTGGGCCTACGACATCGGCTACGGGGGCCTGGACCACGTCCTGGCCAGCGGGGCCAGGGTGCGGGTTTTGGTGCTGGACACCGAGGTCTACTCCAACACCGGGGGGCAGGCCTCCAAGGCCACGGGCCTAGGGGCCATTGCCAAGTTCGCCACGGCGGGCAAGCCCACCCCCAAGAAGGACCTGGCCTTCATGGCCATGAGCTACGGCCACGTCTACGTGGCCCAGGTGGCCATGGGGGCCAACGACGCCCAGACCCTTAGGGCCTTCCTCGAGGCCGAGGCTCACCCCGGCCCCGCCCTAATCATCGCCTACAGCCACTGCATCGCCCACGGCATTGACATGGCCAAGGGCATGGACCACCAGAAGATGGCCGAGCGCTCCGGTTACTGGCCCCTTTTCCGCTACAAGCCCGGGGAAGGGCTGATCCTGGACTCTAAGCCGCCCACCCTTCCCTTGCGGGAATACCTCTACGCGGAAAACCGCTACCGCCTCCTCCTCCAGACCCATCCCGAGGAGGCGGAGACCATCCTGAGGCTGGCGGAGGAGGCGGTGCGGGCCAGGTGGGAGAGGCTCATGCGGATGGCGGCCAAGGTGCCGGAGAGCGTCTAATACCACCCCATGCTGGCGCCAGCATGGGGACCCCGGCAGAAAGCTGGGAGCAGGGAAAGATGGGTATAAGGAGGAAGCCATGGATCTAAGGACCACCTACCTGGGGCTTGAGCTAGAGCACCCCCTCGTGGCCTCCGCCTCCCCCCTTACGGAGAGGCTGGACGGCTTTTTGCGCCTGGAGGATGGGGGGGCGGCGGCCATCGTCATGCACTCCCTCTTTGAGGAGCAGATCCTGGAGGAGGAGGCCGCCTTGGACCACTACCTCCACTACGGCCACGAGAGCTACGCCGAAGCCCTCTCCTACTTCCCCCGGGCCCACGAGTACCGCCTCACCCCCGAGCGCCACCTGGACCTCCTCGCCCGAGCCAAGGAGCGGGTCTCCGTTCCCATCATCGCCAGCCTGAACGGGGTGAGCCGGGGGGGCTGGGTGGAGTACGCCAGGCTCTTGGAGGAGGCGGGGGCGGACGCCCTGGAGCTCAACCTCTACTACATCCCCACCGATCCCGCCCTTTCCGGGGCCGAGGTGGAGGCCATGTACCTGGACACCATCCAGGCGGTGGTGGAAAGCGTGCGCATCCCCGTGGCGGTCAAGGTGGGCCACGCCTTCACCGCCTTCGCCCACTTCGCCAAAAGGGTGGAGGCCACGGGGGCCAAGGCCCTGGTCCTCTTCAACCGCTTCTACCAGTCGGACTTTGACCTGGAGACCCTCTCCGTGGTCCCTACCCTAAGCCTCTCCCAGCCCTACGAGTCCCTCCTCCGTATCCATTGGATCGCGCTTCTCTTTGGTCGGGTGGACCTGGAGCTGGCCCTCACGGGGGGAGTGCACTCGGGCAAGGAGGCGGTGAAGGGGCTCATGGCGGGGGCCCAGGTGGTCATGATGACCTCGGCCGTTCTCCAAAGGGGGCCGGGCCACTTCTGCGCCGTGCTTTCTGAGCTGAAGGCCTTTATGGAGGAGAAGGGGTACGAAAGCGTGCAGGAGATGCGGGGGGTGATGAGCTACCAGAAGGTGGCGGAGCCCGCCGCCTTTGAGCGGGCCAACTACCTCAAGGTTCTGGCCTCGTGCTGCCCTCTTCCCTGAGACCGTAAAGGCCCCGGCCTAGGGCCACCACCGGGCTCCTTGCCCAGCGGGCCAGGGCGGAGAGGCGGATCCTGGCGATCTTTTCCGGCTCCCGCACCGAGGCCCAGAGGCCCCTCTCCTGGAGGCGGCGGCCGATCTCGGTGTAGTGGAGGGGGCGGCCCTCCTGCTTCAGGAGCTCCACCACGGCTTTGCGGAAGCGGTCCGGCCTGGGCACTTTGGGCAGTATACCCGTTTGCGCCGCCCCATCCTTGGGGGCGGGAACAGGGGCCCCGGACAGTATAGTGGGGCCATGAGCAACCAGGAGCTGGCCCGGATCTTTGAGGAGATCGGGCTGATGAGCGAGTTCCTAGGGGACAACCCCTTCCGGGTCCGGGCCTACCACCAGGCGGCCCGTACCCTCTACGATCTGGACACGCCCATAGAGGAGATCGCCAAGAAGGGGAGGGAGGCCCTCCTGGGGCTTCCTGGCATCGGCCCCGACCTGGCGGAGAAGATCCTGGAGTACCTCTCTACGGGCAAGGTGGGGAAGCACGAGGAGCTGGCCAAGGAGGTGCCAAGGGGGGTCCTGGCGGTGATGGAGGTCCCCGGGGTGGGGCCCAAGACCGCGCGAGGGCTCTACGAGGCCTTGGGCGTGGACTCCCTGGAGAAGCTGAAAGAGGCCTTGGAGCGGGGGGATCTCCTGAGGCTTAGGGGCTTTGGGGCCAAGAAGGCGGCGCGCATCAAGGAGGGGCTTTTCCTAGCCCAGGCCGCCAGCAAGCGTAGGCCTTTGGGGGCGGTGCTTTCCCTGGCCCGGAGCCTTTTGGAGCAGATCCGGGCCCTTCCCGGGGTGGAGCAGGCCGAACTCTGTGGCTCCGCCCGCCGCTACAAGGACACCGTGGGGGACCTGGACTACCTGGCGGCGAGCGGGGAGCCGGAGAAGGCGGTGGCCGGCTTCGTGGCCCTGCCCGGGGTGGAAGGGGTCTACGCCCGGGGGAAGGAGCGGGCCACGGTTTTTCTGAAGAGCGGCCTCCAGGTGGACCTCCGGGTGGTACCCCCGGAAAGCTACGGGGCGGGCCTCCAGTACCTCACGGGGAGCAAGGAGCACTCCATCCGTCTTCGGGCCTTGGCCCAGGGGATGGGCCTGAAGGTTTCCGAGTACGGCGTCTTCCGCGGGGAGGAGCGCATCGCCGGGGAGACGGAGGAAGGGGTCTACGCCGCCCTGGGCCTCCCCTCCATCCCCCGCCCCTAAGGGAGGACCAGGGGGAGATAGAGGCGGCGCAAAGGGGCAGGCTTCCCCGGCTCCTGGAGCTTTCCCAAGTGAAGGGGGACCTCCAGGTCCACTCCACCTACTCCGATGGGAAGAACACCCTGGAGGAGCTCTGGTGGGCGGCCAGGGAGCTGGGCTACCAGTACCTGGCCATCACCGACCACTCCCCGGCGGTGCGGGTGGCGGGAGGGCCCTCGGCGGAGGAGGCCCTAAAGCGCATAGAGGCCATCCGCCGCTTCAACGAGGCCCACGCCCCACCCTACCTCCTGGCGGGGGCGGAGGTGGACATCAGGCCCGACGGCTCCCTGGACTACCCGGACTGGGTCTTAAGGGAGCTGGACCTGGTCCTCGTCTCCATCCACTCCGGCTTCCGGCTCCCCAAGGCCGAACAGACGAGGCGGATCCTGAAGGCCTTGGAGAACCCCTTCGTCCACGTCCTCGCCCACCCCACCGCCCGGCTCCTCGGCCGGAGGCCCCCCATCGAGGCCGACTGGGAGGCCGTCTTCCAGAAGGCCCTGGAGCGGGAGGTGGCGGTGGAGATCGACGGCTACTACGACCGCATGGACCTCCCCGACGATCTGGCCCGTATGGCCTACGCGATGGGGCTTTGGGTGAGCCTCTCCACCGACGCCCACCAGGTGGACCACCTCCGCTTCATGGAGCTCGCGGTGGGCACGGCCCAAAGGGCCTGGATCGGCCCGAAGAGGGTTCTGAACACGCTTTCCTACCCTGAGCTCATGGCCTGGCTCAAAGCCCGGCGAGGCGCTTAGCCCGGAGGAGGACCCCCAGGAACATCTCCCGGGTGAGCCTCCCCGTCTGGGTGTTCTGACGGGAGACGTGGTAGCTGTCCACCAGGTAGCGCCCCCCTCCTAGAGGGTAGGCCTGGCCATGGACGAAGGGGAAGTTCCGCTTCCTGAGGCCAAAATGGGCGAGAAGGGCCTCGTGGGCGATGTGGCCCAGGGCCAGGTAGACCCGGACCTCGGGGAGGAGGGCGAGCTCCGCTTCCGTCCAACGGGCGCAGGTCCTGATCTCCGCCGGGGTGGGCCGGTTCCCTGGCGGGGCGCAGCGCACGGCGGCGGTGAGGTAAATGCCATATGGCTTTAGGTCGTCCCCGGGGAGGCTTTGGGGTCTGCTGGCGAGGCCCGCCTCGTGGAGGAGGGGGTAGAGGAAGGCCCCGGAGGCGTCCCCGGTGAAGGGGCGGCCCGTGCGGTTGGCGCCGTGGGCCCCGGGGGCGAGGCCGAAGAGGAGGATTCTGGCCCTTGGGTCCCCGAAGCCGGGCACGGGCCTCGCCCAGTAGGCCTCGTCCCGGAAGGCCCGCCTCTTCCCCGCCACCCCCTCCCGCCAGGCCACGAGCCTGGGGCAGAGGCGGCACCCGGCTAGGCTATGGGCAAAGGTCTCCAGGTCCATGGCCTCCAGCATAAAAAAGCCCCCCAGAATGGGGGGCTTCTTGGGCCAGGCCTTCAGTAGGGGCTCGTGAAGGGGCAGGCCTCGGGGCCGGGCTGGACGAAGGCGCGGTTGTTTCATGCCACCCTATGCTGGCCCAAGCCAGGGGCCCCGGTAAAAGGTTCCCGGGAGGCTTTTCTCAGCTAAATGCCCGCGCTTTGGTTTTGCAACATGGGAGGCCCAAGTCATACCACCCCATGTTGGCCCAAGCCAGCATCGGGGCCCCGAGGGTATCAGGGCTGTGGGGGAACTTTTTGGGGCACCCACCGCGGCGAAAGCCGCGGTGGGGTACTTAGGACTTTGGTCGTAGGTCTGGGGGCCCGCTACAGGGGGATGTTGTCGTGCTTTTTCCAGGGGCGCTCCTCCTTTTTGTCCCAGAGCATCCTCAGGTGGGAGTAAAGCAGGCGGCGGGTCTCGGCGGGGTCTATGACGTCGTCAATGTACCCCCGGCCCGCGGCCACCCAGGGGTTGTCAAAGGCCCGGCGGTACTCCTCAATCTTCCTCCTGCGGGTCTCCTCCGGGTTGGGGGAGGACTGGATCTCCCGGCGGAAGACGATGTTGGCGGCCCCTTCCGCCCCCATGACCGCCACCGCCGCCGTGGGCCAGGCCAGGACCACGTCCGCCCCCATGTCCTTGGAGTTCATGGCCAGGTAGGCCCCCCCGTAGGCCTTGCGCACGATCAGGGTAATCTTGGGCACCGTGGCCTCGGCGTAGGCGAAGAGCATCTTGGCCCCGTGGCGGATGATGCCCCCGTGCTCCTGGGACACCCCGGGCAGGAAGCCGGTCACGTCCACCAGGGTGAGGAGGGGGATGCCGAAGGCGTCCATGGTGCGGATGAAGCGGGCGGCCTTGTCGGAGGCGTTGATATCCAGGGCGCCCGCCATGAAGCGGGGGTTGTTGGCGATGACCCCCACGGGATACCCCCCAAGCCGCCCCAGGCCCACGATGAGGTTACGGGCGAAGCGGGGCTGGATTTCCAGAAACTCCCCCTCGTCCAGGAGGGCGCGGATGAGGGCGTGCATGTTGTAGGGCCTCCGGGCGTCGGGGTGGACGATCTCCAGGACCTCGGGCACCGGGCGGTGGGGGTCGTCCTTGGGGTCTAGGATGGGGGGCTTTTCCCGGCTGCTTTGCGGCAGGTAGCTTAGGAGCTTCTTGATGAGGTCCAGGACCTCCCGGTCGTCCTCCCCCTCCAGGTGGGCCACCCCACTCCTTTCCATGTGCACCGCCGCCCCGCCCAGGGCCTCAAAGCTCACCTCCTCCTTGGTGACGCTTCGGATGACCTCGGGGCCGGTGATGAACATGTAGGCCCTGCGGCTCATGAGGACGAAGTCGGTCATGGCCGGGCTGTAGACCGCCCCCCCGGCGCAGGGGCCCAGGATGGCGGAGATCTGGGGGATGACCCCGGAGTAGATGGCGTTGCGGTAGAAGACCTCCCCGTAGCCGGAGAGGCTGTCCACCCCCTCCTGGATCCGGGCCCCGGCGGAGTCGTTGAGGCCGATCACGGGCGCCCCTACCCTGGCCGCCAGGTCCATGAGGCTGGCGATCTTGCGGCCGTGCATCTTGCCCAGGGAGCCCCCCAAGACGGTGAAGTCCTGGCTGAAGACGAAGGCGAGCCTGCCCCCGATGGTGCCGTAGCCCGTGACCACGCCGTCGGTGGGGGCCTCGAGGCCCTCCATGAGCCCGGTTTCCAGGTGCTCAGCGAAGGGCATGAGCTCCACGAAGCTCCCCTCGTCCAAGAGGTGGGCGATCCGCTCCCGGGCGGTGAGCTTGCCCTGCTCGTGCTGCTTTCTGACCCTCTCAGGCCCGCCGCCCAGCAAAACCTTGCGCCGGCGCTCCTCCAGCTCCGCCAAAAGTTCGTCCAAGAGAAGCCTGGCGTTGTCGGCCATCCTGGCGGCCATGATACACTGGAGCCGGGCCTTTCCCGAAGGGTCTGGCCCAGAAGGGAGGTAGCGCGTGCAGCGTTGGTGGGCCATGGTTGTGGGGTTGGTGTTGCTTCTGCTGCTGGCGTGGGCGGGACTTGCGGCCTTCCAAGCCTACGGGAATCTGGCCTCCCGGGTGAGCGCCCTCGAGGCCCAACTCCAAGCCCAAGGGGAGACCCTAAAGGCCCTTTCCGAGAGGCTCGGCAAGGTGGAGGAGGAGGTCTTCCAGGCCCCTGGCCCCCCCATTGGCCTTCCCGAGCCGCCCCAGGTTCCCGGGGCCCCGGTCTGGCCCTATGCCGTGGGGGTGGTTTTGGTCTTGATCCTCCTCCTCTTGCTCTTCCGCTTCCTGCGGGGCTCGGGCAAAGGGGCTTCCAAGGAGGAAGGGGGGTCTTCTCCCTCCCCCTCCCCCGAGGAGGCCCGGATGGTGGACGAAGGAGCCCCGCCCAAGCCGGGGGAAGAGGGGAAGGCCTGACCGTGGGCCCCAAGGCCTTCCCCTTCCGGACTAGTCCTTGAGCTTCTTCACCGCCTGGACCAGGGCGGGGAGGATCTGGTGCACATCCGCCACGACGCCGTAGTCCGAGTGTTTGAAGATGGGGGCCTCGGGGTCCTTGTTCACGGCCACGATGTACTTGCTCTTGTTCATCCCCGCCAGGTGCTGCACCGCCCCGGAAACCCCAAGGCCGATGTAGAGGGCAGGCTGGACGGTCTTGCCCGTCTGCCCCACCTGTTCGCTGTAGGGCCGCCAACCCGCGTCCACCACCGCCCGGGTGGCCCCCACGGCCCCCCCTAGGAGGGCGGCGAGCTCCTCGGCCAGACGGAAGGCCTCGGGGCCCCCCATCCCCCGCCCCCCGGTGACCACCACGTTGGCCTCGGTGAGGGAAACCCCCTTCTTCTCCTCCTCTACCCGCTCCAAGACCTCCACCGTGGGGATCTCGGGGACCTTTAGGGCCACCACCTCAGCCTCGGCCTCCAGGGGCTCGGCCAGGGGGGTGGTGTTGGGCTTCACCGTGAGGACCACGGGCAGAGGGCTTTTTACCCTCTGTGTGACCCGGTTCAGGTAGGCGTAGCGGGTGGCCTGGACCTCGCCTGCCTCCAGGGAGGAGTCCAGGGTGTCCTCCAAAAACCCAGCCTCCAGGGCGTAGGCCACCCGGCCCAAAAAGGCCCGGCTCTGCCTGGAGGAGGGGGCCACCACCGCCTTCGCCCCCATTTTGGCTGCCGCCAGCACTCCGGCTGCCCACTTCTCAGCGGTGTAGGGGCCCAAGGTGGCGGTGTAGAGGGTTTCCACGTACTTCTTCGCCTCCTCCAAAGGGGCTTTGTCCTCGGCCAGGAGTACCCCTGCCACCTTGGTCCCCAAGCCCTCGGCCAACTGCCGGGCCCGGGTTAGGGCCTCGAGGGCCCCCTTTCTCAGCCTGTTGCCATCGTGGTCCAGGACAACGAGCACCATGCTTCCCTCCCTTAGATGACCTTGGCCTCCTCGTGGAGGAGCCGCACCAGCTCCTCTGCCGCCCCCACGGGGTCCTTGCCGTCCAGGATCTTGCCTAGGCGCTGTTTTTCCTGGATCTCCTCGGCGAGGAGGGCCACCTTGGGCCGTACCTCAGCCTGGACCTTGCGGATCTCCTTCTTCTTGGCCCTCATGATCCCGGGTAGGGTGGGGTAGCGGGGTTCGTTCAAGCCCTGCTGGGTGGTGAAAAGGGCGGGAAGCCGCACCCGCACCCACTCGGCCCCCTCGTCCAGGTCGTGCTTGGCCCTGGCCGTGTCCCCCTCTAGCTCCAGGGCCGTGGTCCAGGCCACCACCGGAACCCCCAGGGCCTCCCCCAGGGTGCCCCCCAGGGCCTGGCTGTCCCAGTCCGCCTGCTGCCCCCCGGTGAGGACCAGGGTGGGGGCCTCCTCCTTGAGGACCGGGGCCAGGGCCTGGGCCACGGCCACGGGGTCGGCGTAGCCCTCAAAGACCACGTGCACCCCCCGGTCCATGCCCATGGCCAAGGCGGTGCGGATGGCCTCCTCGGTGCGCTCGGGGCCAAAGCCCACCACGACCGCCTCCCCCCCGTGCTTCTCCTTGAGGCGCAGGGCCTCCTCCACCGCGTACTCGTCCATCTGGTCCAGGATCAGGGTGGCCCCCGAGAGGTCTACCCTTCCCCCTTGGATCTTGAGCCGGCTTTCCCCGTCGGGCACCTGCTTGATCACCGCCACAAACCTCACCGTTCACCTCCCTAGTCCGCGAGCACGTGCCTGGCGATGATGAGCCTTTGGATCTCGTTGGTCCCCTCGTAGATCTGGTTGAGCTTCACGTCCCTTAGGAGCTTTTCCACGGGGAACTCCCGCACGTACCCATAGCCCCCGTGGATCTGGATGGCCTGGTTGGCCGCCTCAAAGGCCACCTCCGAGGCGTAGGCCTTGGCGATGGCGCTGGCGTGGGCGTGGGGCAGGCCCCGGTCCGCCAGCCAGGCAGCGTAGTAGGTGTAGGTGCGGGCGGTCTCTATCCCCATCAGCATGTCCGCCAGCTTGAACTGGATGGCCTGGAACTCGGCGATGGGCCTTCCGAAGGCCTCGCGCTCCTTGGCGTACTTCCGGGCCTCGTCCAGGGCCCTCCGGGCCACCCCCACGCTGCCCGCGGCCACGGGGATGCGGGTCTTGTTGAGAGTCTGCATGGCGATCTTGAACCCCTCCCCCTCTTCGCCCAGGCGGTTTTCCAGGGGCACCCTCACGTCCTCAAAGACCAGCTCGTAGGTGCCGCTGGCCCTTTGCCCCATCTTACCGTGGATCTTGACCGCCTTGAGGCCCGGGGTGTCCCTTTCCACCACCAGGGCCACGACCCCCTTGTGGCGGAGCTCGGGGTCTAGGGTAGCGAAGACCACCATCCACTCCGCCTCGGCCCCGTTAGAGATCCACATCTTGGTGCCGTTCAGCACATAGTGGTCCCCCCGGCGGATGGCCCTGGTCTTGAGGGCGGCGGCATCCGAGCCGTTTCCGGGCTCGGAGAGGGCGAAGGCCGCCAGGGCGGGCTTCTCCGTGAGGGGCCTTAGGAAGCGCTCCTTCTGCTGGTGGGTCCCGGCGAGGAGCACGGGGGTGATGCCCAGGTCGCTGGCCATGGGGATGGTGTAGATCCCCATGCAGGCGTAGGCCAGCTCCTCCCCCACGAGGACCTCCTCCAGCATCCCGAGGCCCATCCCCCCGTACGCCTCGGGGATGATGGCGTTGAGGAGGCCCACTTCGTGGAGCTTCTCTATGATGGCCCAGGGGACCTCCTCCTTCTCGTCGTACTCCCGGGCCACGGGCAGGATGACCTCCTTGGCGAACCGCCGGGCCAGGGCCTGGAGCTGCTTCTGCTCCTCCGTGAGGCTGAAGTCTATGGGCATCCCGCACCTCCTGGCGGGCCAGGGGGCCCTTCCCTTTGACCAAGTCTAAGATATTCCCTCGCCCCTGGCAACCCCGGTCCCCATGCTACCATTGGGGCAGGATGCGCCTTGTGGGGCAGATGGAGGTCCTGGCCCGGTTTCAGCGGGCGCTTCTCAGGGACCTCGAGCCCACCCAGATTCTCAGAAACCTTCTGGAGGTGGCCACGGAGGAGGGCGTGGAACGGGCAGCCCTCTTCCTCTATCACCCCAGGACCCGGGAGCTGGTGGGCGAGGTGGCCTCGGGGCGCGGGCGGCACTACACGGTCTCCGCCATCGCCCTACCCCTCTACCAGGGGGGCCCGGTGCAGGAGGCCTTCTTCAGCGAGAGCCCCCTGAAGCGTCAGGAGGCGTGGCTCCTGCCCGTGGTGGGGGAGGGGGATTTTTGTTGGGCGGACCCCGAGGGGCGTTGCACGGAAAGGCCCCGGGCCACCCGGGCCACCCGGACCTTGGTCTGCCCCTCCTGCCACCGGTTCGCCGCCAAGGGGGTGCTGAGCCTCGAGGGGGTCCCGCAGAACCTGGTTCCCCTCCTCCCCCTTTTGGCCCAGCTCACGGCCCTAGCCCTGAAAAACGGGGAGCTTCTCGCCGAAAGGAACCAGGCCCTGGCCCGGCTTTCCCGGCACGCCGATGCCCTTTCCCACGTGATGGCCCTGACCCGGGAGGTGGCGAAAGCCCTGGAACCCGGGGCTGTTCTGGAAACCCTGGCCCGGGCCCTGGTGGAGCGCTTCGGTTTCTATCGGGCTACCGTAGCCCTGGTGCGGGGGGAGTTCTTGGAGGGGCACCTCACCGTCAAGGGGGGGCAGGTCTACTGGACCGAGGGGCGGAGCCGCATCCGCCTAAGCCTGGCCTCTTCCCCCGACCCCATGGCCCGGACCGCCCGGGAGCGGCGAAGCCTCCTCGTTCCCCAGGAGGTCCTGCCCGAGGAGGTGGCCCGGGAGGCTGGACCCAACGTGGCCTATGTGCCCGTCCTGGCCGAGGGGGGTGGGGAGAGGGTTTTGGGGGTGCTGGCCTTGGACCACGGTCCCGGGGGGCCGCCCATCGCCGAGGAGGACCTGCGCTACGTGGAGCTCCTTGCGGGGGCGGCCGGGGTGGCCTTTCGCAACGCAGAGCTCTTCCGCGAGAAGACCCAGCTTTCCCTGGCCTTGGCCGCGGAGAGGGAGCGGCTTTCCGAGGTGCTGGAGGAGCTACCCGACGGGGTGGTGGTCCTCTTCGACGAGCGGGGCTTCGCCAACGGCCGGGCCCGGGAAATCCTCGGCCTGGGGCTAGAGGTGGCCTTGGAGGACCTGCCCGCAGCCCTAGCGCCGGCCCTCGAGGGGGGGCGGCTGGAGCTCTCCCTGGGCGGGAGCGCCTACAGCGTCCGGGGGCGGAGGGTGGGGGAGGCCCAGCTTTTGGTCCTCCACGACATCAGCGAGCGTTCCCGGATGGAGCGGGCCCTGAGGGAGCAGGTGACCTTCACCCAGACCTTGGTGGACCTGGCCCGGGAGGCCCTGAGGCAGAGGGACCTGGGGGCCCTGGGTGAGGCCATCACCCTTCGCCTAAGGGGCCTCTTCGCCGCCGATGAGGGGCTTCTCGTCTCCGAGGAGGGGGGGCGGGAGGAGGTCCTCTTCGCCACCTGCGCCCTACCCGAAAACCTTCCCCGCCCCAACCTCCTGGAGCGGGCCCTGGCCCAGGAGGCCCCCTTGGCCGTGGAGGGCTTGGGTCCTGGGGACTGCGCCCTGGCCGGGGCCCTGGGCCTAAGGAGCGCCCTGGTGGTCCCCTTCCGGGCAGGAAGCTTCCGGGGGGCACTCCTTTTGGGCTTTCGCAGTGAGCGGCGCTTTTCCGATAGGCTTCTCGCCAGGTTCCGCCAGGTGGGCACCCTCCTGGCCCTGGTCCTGGAGAAGGCCCGTTTCCTGGCCCTTCTGGAGGCGGAGGAGGCCAGGCTCAAGGCCCTTTTGGAGCACGCCCAGGACGTGGTCTACGTCCTGGACCAGGAGGGGCTGGTCCGCTTTGTCTCCCAGAGCGTGCGCCCCATCCTGGGCTACGACCCCGAGGGATACAAAAAGGCCCTCATCCGGGCCCTGGACTTCGTCTACCCCGAGGACCGGCCCCAGGCGGAGGCCCTTTTCCGGGAGCTTCTGGCCCGGCCGGGGGAGGTGCGGGTGGCGGAGTTCAGGGTCCTCCACGCTGGCGGGACCCCCATTCCCGTGAGCGCCTGGGGCCGGAACTTGCTCCAAGACCCCCGGGTGAGGGGGGTGGTGGTCACCCTGAGGGACCTGAGGCCCCACCTGGAGGCGGAAAGGGTGAAGGGGGAGTTCATCGCCGCCGTGAGCCACGAGCTCAGGACCCCCCTAGCCGTCATCATGGGCCTGGCGGAACTCCTCAAGGAGGAGGGCCTTTCTCCTTCTGCCCAGGAGTCCGTGGACCTCATCCTAGAGAGCGCCTTCCGCCTCAAGACCATGGTGGACAACCTCCTGGATACGAGCCGCCTCGAGGCGGGCCGCTTTGAGGTGTCCAAGCGTCCGACGAGCCTAGGGCCCCTCCTCCTGGACCTGGCCAAAAGCTTTGGGGGGGTGGCCCGGCTTTCCGGGGTGGACTTCAGGGTGGAGGTGGCGGAGCTTCCCCTCCTGGAGGCCGACCCCGACCGCGTGGTCCAGGTGGTGGGAAACCTCCTCGCCAACGCCTTCAAGTTCACCCCGCCGGGTGGGGAGGTGCGGCTTAGGGCCTTTGCTAATGGGAAAAGCGTGGTCCTGGAGGTGGTGGACACTGGCCCCGGCATCCCCAAGGAGGAGCTTCCCAAGCTCTTTGGGCGCTTTGCCCGCGCCGGGAACGCCCGGGCCCGGGGGGTCTCCGGCACGGGCCTGGGCCTTTTCATCTCCAAGCACATCGTGGAGGCCCACGGGGGGCGGATAGAGGTGGAGAGCGAAGAGGGCCAGGGAAGCCTCTTCCGGGTTATCCTACCCCTGTATGGCCCGGATTCTCCTGGTTGAGGACGAGCCCCTGGTGGCCCACACGGTCCGGCGCATGCTGGAAAAGGCCGGTCACCAGGTGGACTGGGTCCCCTCGGGCCAGGCGGCCCTGGAAAGGCTAGGGGAGGCCTACGACCTGGTGGTCTGCGACCTGGTGATGCCGGGGGTTTCGGGCCTCGAGGTCATCCGCCAGGTGCGGGCCCGCGGGGCCACCCCGGTCCTGGCCCTTTCCGCTAGCGTCTCCACAAAGAGCCAGGAGGAGGCCCTCGAGGCTGGAGCCCAAGCCTTTTTGGGAAAGCCCTTTGAGGGCCAGGCCCTCCTCGCCCAGGTGGGCAGGCTTCTCCGGGAGGGAGAAGGGGCATAGCCATTTGGGTTCAGGTGGCCGCACGGGGTGGTAGCATATAAAGCCCATAAGGAGGGTATATGCAAAGGCGGGTCTTTCTGAAGAAGGCGGGAGTGGGCCTGGGGTTGAGCCTCTTTTATGGGGCCCATGCCCAGGCCGCGCCCTCGGTCCGCTGGCGCCTGGTCTCCAGCTACCCGAGGAGCCTGGACACCCTCTACGGGGGGGCTGAGGACCTGGCCCAGAGGGTCGCCGAGCTCACAAGGGGCCGGTTTTAGATCCGCGCCTTCCAGGCAGGGGAGATCGTCCCCGGGGGGCAGGTGCTGGACGCCGTTCAGGCAGGGACCGTGGAGGCGGGACACACCTATGGCCCCTTCTACATAGGTAAAAACCCCGCCATCGCCTTTGACGGGGGTGTGCCCTTCGGCATGACCTACCGCCAGCACAACGCCTGGATGCGCTATGGCGGCGGTTTGGAACTCCTGCGGGAGGTCTATGCGGATTTCGGGGTCCTCCAGTTCCCCGGGGGGAACACCGGGGCCCAGATGGGGGGCTGGTTCCGCCGGGAGATCCAGACCCTATCCGACCTCAGAGGCCTGCGCATGCGCATCCCTGGCCTTGGGGGGGCGGTGATGGGGCGGCTTGGGGTGGTGCCGCAGACCCTGGCGGCGGGGGATATCTACCCGGCGCTGGAGCGGGGTACCATCGACGCCACCGAGTTCTCCGGACCCTACGACGACGAGAAGCTAGGCTTCCACAGGGTGGCCCGCTACTACTACTACCCCTCCTTCTGGGAGCCCAGCGCCCAGCTCTCCTTCTTAGTGAACCAACGGGAATGGGCCCGCCTACCCAAAGAGTTCCAGGAAGCTTTCCAGGTAGCTGCCGCTGAAGTGAACCTCACCATGATGGCCAAGTACGATGCGCAAAATCCTCCCGCCTTGCGGCGCCTCCTCCGGGCGGGGGTGCGCCTTAGGAAGTGGCCTGCGGAGATCATGAGGAGGGCCTTTGAGGAGGCCCGGGCCCTCTATGAGGAGCAAGCAGCCCGGGACCCCAACTACCGGAGGATCTACACCGCCTACTGGGCCTTCCGCCAGGAGCAGTTCCGCTGGTTCGCCGTGGCCGAGCTGGGCTACGAGACCTCTGCCTTCCCCGCTCTTTAGGGCCGCCCCGTGCTGGCCCAAGCCAGCATGGAAGGTTCCCAAGGGGCCCTTCTAAGCCGGCAGAGCGAAGGAACCAGGAAGAAAGGGCATTAATCCGCCTTTTTGGGGCGCACGGCGCTCGCCTCCCACCTTGCCCTGGGGAGGACCAGGCTTGGTTGTTCCATGCCCCCCGTCTATCCCCAGGCCTAGAACTTGGGCCAGGGGGGCAGGGGCCTAAGCCGCTCGTCCATGCCCTGGAGGAAGTCCCTCAAGGCCTCGTACTCCCCTTTTTCCACGGGCCTGGTGCCGTGGGCCAGGATGCTCTCATGCCGCTTCTGCAGGAGGGCTTGCAGGCGGTTCTTCTGGCCAAAGAGCCTCTGGGCCAGGGTCCCCGCGGCCCCAAAGGCCAGGTCCAGTTCAAAGGCCGCCTCCAGGAGGTCCATGAGGCCCCTGGGCTTCAGGATGCGCTCCCTCAAGGTCTCGGGGAAGCCCTGGGGCCAGGTCCTGGGGTCCTTGAGGAGGAAGCCCAGGCGCTCCTGGACGTCCGCCTCCACGGCCAGCTCTATGGCCCGGTAGAGGCGGGCCAGGGCGTCGTCGTAGCGGCCCACCTCCGCCCGGCGCTCCGCGTTGGCCAGGAGGTCCTGGAGGAGGGGAAAGGTGGGCCTGCCCCCCGATCCCGCTAAGGCCTTCAGGGTGGGAAGGGCCTCCTCCAGCCCTTTCAGCACCCGCGCCTTGGCCCCGTGCCCCCAGGCCTCCGCCACCGCCAGGGCCACGGGCAGGCTTGGCGAGAGCCTTTCCCAGGCCTCCCGGTGGCGGAAGCGGTCCCACTCCAAAAGCCCCTCCACCACGCCCTTCATGGCCTCGTAAAAGCGCCTTTCCGAGGGGGAAAGCTCCTTCCCTAGGAGAGCCTCCAGCTCCCCCAGGGCCACCCCCAGGTTGAGGGCGTTCCAGGCCCGGGTGAAGGCCTGCCACTCCCTTAGGCCCAGCCGGGCGGTAGGGTCCTCCAGGAGCCTAAGCCGCTCCGCTCCCGAAAGGACCCGGCCCGTGGTGGGGTCCCGCTTTTCCCCGCCCACGTAGCTGAAGGTAACCCCCCTCCCCGTGAGGGCCAGGACAAGCCCCGCCGCCATGGGCTTGGTGGCCCCGGTGAGGTCGGCGATGAGGGCGGTGGCCTCCCACTCCAGGGCCTTTTTAAGGGCCCTGGTGGCAGCCTGGTAAGCCTCCATGAGGCTTTCCGCATCCTCCAGAAGGAGGGTGTGGTGGCGGAAGCTCCCTTCCCAGGTCTTCAGCACCTCGGCCACGGTGGTCTGGCTCTGCTGGCTGGCCAGGAAGACCACGCCCTCGGGGGCGTGCTCGGCGATGGAGACCTCGAGGGGCTCCTTTGTAAACCCCACGGTGAGGATGAGGACCCGCATGGGTCCATTCTAGACCACCACGAAGGAGGGGTCTTGGGCCCCAAGAGGCCCCCCGCCCAGCACCTCCACCTCCCCACGCACCGGGTAGAGGCGGAGGGCGTCTTGGCCCAGGTCCAGCACCCGCCGAGCCCGGGCCTTCAGGTCCTGAAGGAGCTCCTCGTCCAGGTAGCACTCAAACACGGAAAGCTGGACCCTTTCCCCATAGCTCTTCAGGAGGTTCGCCAGCTTAACCCTCCGGGTGTCGTCGGCCACGTCGTAGGCCACCGCGTAGAGCCGCTTGGGCATAGGGGCATTTTACCCCAAGGCCCTGACTCCTGGGATGCAAGCGTCAGTGTTCGCGTGTATCTATCCCCTTACGGGGCTAAAGGTTCTGCAACATCTGGCCCCGAATCTCCTCTGGCCCCGCTTGACCTCAGGTTGCAATCCCCTTACGGGGCTAAAGGTTCTGCAACTGGTGACGGTGAGCAAGGGCCGGGGGGACCACTTCGAGTCGCAATCCCCTTACGGGGCTAAAGGTTCTGCAACTCTCCCCAACGTCTCCCACATCCTGGCCCAGATAGTGATGTCGCAATCCCCTTACGGGGCTAAAGGTTCTGCAACACGAGTCCGCCAAGGAGTGGGTGGAGTTGCGGGAAGGGTTGCAATCCCCTTACGGGGCTAAAGGTTCTGCAACCCTTGGCCCTCCATGAGGAGCTCCGCCCGCACGTCCTGTTGCAATCCCCTTACGGGGCTAAAGGTTCTGCAACGAGGTGTGATCCACCCTCTCCTCCTCAAGGAAGAATGGGTTGCAATCCCCTTACGGGGCTAAAGGTTCTGCAACACGGGGGGCGTCCTCCCCGCCGGCCAAAGGCCGGTGGTGGGTTGCAATCCCCTTACGGGGCTAAAGGTTCTGCAACGCGTAGATCTGTTGCCTGGGGTCGCCCACCGCAATCAGTTGCAATCCCCTTACGGGGCTAAAGGTTCTGCAACAGGAGACCCCCTCGTCAAAGGTAGCGTGGAAGTGGGATGGGAGTTGCAATCCCCTTACGGGGCTAAAGGTTCTGCAACTGGGGTGGAGATCCCCTTCAACCGGGTAACCGTGACCTGTTGCAATCCCCTTACGGGGCTAAAGGTTCTGCAACCCACCCAAAACCGCAGGGTATCGTTGGCGAAGTAAAACAGTTGCAATCCCCTTACGGGGCTAAAGGTTCTGCAACACTACATGCTCCGCAACGACTCCGAGGTCCTGAAAAAACTGGGTTGCAATCCCCTTACGGGGCTAAAGGTTCTGCAACAAAAGGCCCTGCAGGATAGGGACTTCGGTCTACTCGCCAAGTTGCAATCCCCTTACGGGGCTAAAGGTTCTGCAACCCGTGGTGGGCCATGGAGGCCTTGGACGAATACAAAAGTTGCAATCCCCTTACGGGGCTAAAGGTTCTGCAACCGATAAGGAAGACGACGCGGTAGTTTACCGCATCTATGAGTTGCAATCCCCTTACGGGGCTAAAGGTTCTGCAACCTTCATGCAAGAAGGCCTTGAGCAACTGAACCTGGATCTTGGTTGCAATCCCCTTACGGGGCTAAAGGTTCTGCAACTCTACCCCTCTAAGAATCCCGTCCTGGACGGGGCCGCCGGAGGGGGGGTTTATGAGAAAGATGAAGTTTGGAATATGCATAAGGCGAATAACGGGGGTTTTTGGGGGTTTGTGCCCATGAAATCACACAGGAGAAAGGGCCGATGAGAAGATGAAAACGCATATTGCCCATCCCCAAGGGAAGAACTGGCTTTCAAGGTCCCCACCCGGAGGTCCGGGTTAGGAAAAGTATAGCACACATAGCAACCTTAGACGGGGTCAAAAAGTAGGTGAAAAAGCGGCCTGCCAAAGGGTCTTCGTTTTTCAAAGCGCGAAGAAGGCCGTTTGCATCGCAATTTTGCTGATAAGTGTAGTAAAGGCCCCGCTACCGCCAGAGGTAGAAGGGGGTGTACGGCCTCCGCCCCAGGAGGGCCGCCTTCAGGCGGTGGGCCTGGAGCTCTATGAGCTCCCCGTAGGTCTTGCGGAAGCCCAGAGGGTGGGTGGCCTCCTCGGCGAGCCGGGCCTCCACTAGGGCGATGAGGCGCTTCTTGCCCTCCTCGTTCAGGTACACGCCCCCCTGCCGGGGCTCGGCGTGGGCGGGGGTGAGCTGGTCCCGGCGGAAGGCGGCGAGGACCACCTGGTCCACCACGGGCACGCGGAACTCCTCCATGAGGTCCAGGGCCAGGGCGGGGTTCCTCCGCCCCTCGGCGTGGAGGAAGCCCACCTCCGGATGGAGCCCAGCCAGGCGCACCGCTACCAAAACGCGCCCCAACAGGAGGGTGTAGCCATAGGAGAGGGCGGCGTTCACGGGGTCCTTGGGGGGCCTCCGGGTTCGGCCGGAGAAGCCGTGGGGGCCCAAAAGCTCCGTCAGCCCGGCGAAGTAGGCCCGGCTTCCCAGGCCCTCTGTCCCCCGCAGGGCTTCCAGGGTCCGGGCCCTTTCCACCTGGGCCAGGGCTTCCTTCACCGCCACCGCCTGGGCAAGCCCATAGCGGGAGAGGAGGGCGTGGGCGGAGCGGAGTTTCCCCGTTACGAAGGCCCGGGCCAGGGGAAGGGAAGGGGCGCTAAGCTGGGCCCGGAGGTGGGTGGGGTCGGGGTCGGCGGAGGGCCCGGCCACGCCATAGAGGAGGCCCTCCTGGGAGAGGTAGAGGACGGGGACCCCCTGGCGCAGGAGGAAGGTGAGGGCGGGGGTGGAGAGGCGCACGTGGCCCCAAAGGGCCACCTGGCGCACCTGGCGGACGGGGAAGTCCCCTAGGGTGGTTCCGTCCTTTTCCAGGAGGAGGCGGCCCGCCCTAAGCCGCAGGGTGGCCCCTTGGTGGGTGAGGTGCAGGGTCATGGCCCATGTATACTGCGGCATGTGCAAATGTCACATGGGGGGCGGAAGGATGGGTATACTCTGGACGGCATGAACCGGGATGGGCTGGACCTAGCCCTGGCGGGTCTCCTTCACGACGTGGGCAAGCTCTACTCCCGGGCCCGTTGGGGGGAGTGGGACGAGGGGATGCCGGACCGCACCCACACCGCCTACACCGCCGACTTCGTGCGCAGGCACGCCGCCTTGTTCCAAGGAGCGGGCTTGGACCTCGAGGGCCTCGCCCAGACCGCAAGCCGCCACCACGAGGGCTGGCGGGACCGGCCCCAGTACCAGCCCCAGACCCCCGAGGCCTGGTGCGTGGCCTTGGCGGACACCTACGCCTCCAAGGAGCGGGAGGAGGGTGGGGAAGGGGGAAGCCCTCCGGAGGTCCCCCTGAGGCCCCCCTTCAGCCAGCTCCGCCTCCAGGGGAAGGAGGGAAGGGGAGGGGGGTACCTTCCGGTGGACGAGGGCCGGGTGGGCCTCGCCCCTGGGGCCCTCTACCCGTCCGCCTCCCCCCAGGTGAGCAAGGACACCTACAGGCGGCTTGTGGAGAGGCTGGAGGAGCGCTTGCGGGCCATGGCCCACCTCTCCCTGGGCAAGGAGGCTCTCCTCGCCAACTTGGCCCTGGCCTTCCAGGAGGTCCTCTCCCTGGTCCCCGCCGACACCCAGTCCGAACCGGACGTGAGCCTCTACGACCACCTGCGCCTCACCGCCGCCATCGCCCACGCCCTCTGGCTCTACCACGGGGGGAACCCCTCCGTGGAGGACCTGCGGCGGGATGGGGAGAAGTTTTTGCTGGTGGTGGGGGACCTGGGGGGCATCCAGGGGCACATCTACCGCATCTCCGGGGCGGAGACGGGGGTGGGGGGGATCGCCAAGCGGCTCAGGGCCAGGAGCCTGGAGGTGAGCCTGGCGGCCGAGACCATGGCCTTGGGGATCCTCCGGCGGCTCGGCCTGACCCCCCTGAACCGCATCATGGGGGCGGGGGGCAAGTTCTACCTCCTTCTGCCCAACACCCAAGAGGCCTCGAGGGCCCTGGCGGAGGCCCAGGAGGCCTGGGAGCGGTGGGCCTTGGAACGGGGAGGAAGCCTGGTGCCCCACCTGGCCCACCTCGCCTTCCGGGGCGCGGACTTCGCGGATTTCGGTGCCCTCCTCGGGCGGGTTCACGGGGAGCTGGCCCGGGCCAAGCTTAGGCCCTTCACCGTGCTCCAAAGCACCCAGGAGGCGGTGAGAAAGGCCCTAAGGCCCTGCGCCGCCTGCGGCCTCCGGCCCGCCCTCCGGGACGAGCCCGGAAGCCTCTGCGGGGACTGCCAGCGGGAAAAGGAGGTGGGGGGGCTTCTCCCCAAGCGGGACCGGGTGGGGTTCCATTCCAGGGAGGCCCCAAGGCCCTTCTTCGCCTTTCCCGGCCTAAAGGTGGCCCTGGAGGAGGGGCCTGGGGCCCTCCACGCCTTCCGGGCGGACCTGGACTTCTCTCCCCGGCCCACCCCCTCCGAGGTGAAGCCCCTCCTGGGCCACCTCCCCCGGGTGGCCCACGCCCTAAGGGTCAAGGGGATGTCCCTGGAGGAATACACCGCCTGGGCCCGGGAGGAGGGGCTTTTGGAGGAGGAGGAAGGAGGGGAGGACCGGGTCCTCACCTTTGGGGAGCTGGCGGCCCTTTCCCAAGGCGCCCCCTACCTGGGGGCCCTCATGCTGGACGCCGACCGGATGGGGGAGGCCTTCGCCACCGGGTTCCGCAGGGAGGGGCGGGACCTAGCCAGCCCAAGCCGCATCGCTGCCCTCTCCCGCACCCTGGAGGTCTTCTTCGCCACCGAGGTCCTCACCCTCATCCAAAACCCGGGCCTCTACGCCCAGCGCCTGGGGTGGGATGCCCTCGAGGCCAGGCGGAAAGGGGAGGGCTACCCCCTCATCTACAGCGTCTACTCCGGGGGGGACGACCTCTTCCTCCTAGGCCCTTGGAACGTCCTCTTGGACTTCGCCCTGGACCTGGAACGGCTCTACGGTCTCTTCACCCAGCACGAGGCCCTGACCCTCTCCGGGGGGTTTGTCCTGGCGGGGCCCAGCCTGCCCATCCCCGAGCTTTCCCGCCTCCTCACCCGGGCGGAGAAGGCCGCCAAGGAGGCGGGGCGGGGAAGGCTCTTCCTCTTCGGCCAGGCGGTGCCCTGGCGGGAGCTTCCCGGGCTTAGGGCCCGGGCCGAAGACCTTTCCCGCGACCTTCGGGAGGGGAGGGTCTCCCAGGCCCAGGCCTACCGGTGGCTGGCCCTATGGCGGCGGTTGTGGGGGCAGAACATGGACGAGGGGGAGAGGATGCGCTACAAGCCCCTCCTGGCCTACGCCCTGAGGCGGGTCAGGGAGCGGGACGAGGGAGCGTGGAAGCGGTACCTAAGGCTTTTGGACCATATGGACCCCGTCTGGCTCCACCTGCCGGTCTGGGTCCAGTGGGGACTCTATTTGGAAAGGGAGGCGTGAATGCCGGCGTTGGAGTTTTTCAAGGACAAGGAGCGGGGGGTTCTAGACCCCAAGGTTTTTGAGCGGGCGCGGGAGGTGGCCGAGGGACTCGCCAAGGGCAAGCTCAGCTCCAGCCAGTTCCGCAATTACTTCACGGAGCTCCGGGCCCTGGAGAGCCGCTTTGAAAGGGACCGCAAGGGGGACGAGGCCTTGGCCTTCGCCCGCCTCGTGCCCCAGCTGGAGCTCCTCAAGGCCAAGCTCTTCTACAACACCCGACCCAAGGGCCCCTTAAAGGAAGCCAAGGAGTTCGTGGAGTTCATGGAGGAGGCCCTGGAGGCGGGCAAGCGGAGCCCCAAGGACTTTGAGGCCATGATGAAGTACGTGGAGGCGGTGCTGGCCTATTTCTACGCCTCGGGGAAGTAGGAGGACGGGGATGAAGCTCAAGAAGGTGATCCGCATCCGCTCGGTGCTCCTGGCTAAGACGGGCCTCAGGATCGGCATGAGCCGCGACCAGATGGCCATCGGGGACCTGGATAACCCGGTGATCCGCAACCCCCTCACCGACGAGCCCTACATCCCGGGCTCCAGCCTCAAGGGGAAGCTCCGCTACCTCCTGGAGTGGTCCCTGGGGGGGGACTACATCCTGAAGGCCAAGGACAACCACGTCTACGCCTCCCCCGACCCCAAGGACCCCGTGGCCCGCATCTTCGGCCTCGCCCCGGGGAACGACGAGGCCTCCTTGAGGGTGGCCCGGGAACGGGGCCCCACCCGGCTCCTGGTGCGGGACGCCTACCTTCTGGAGGACTCCAAGCGGGAGCTGGAGCGCACCACGGCCCGGAGCGGCCTCTACACCGAGATCAAGCAGGAGGTCTTCATCCCCCGCCTGGGCGGGTATGCTAACCCCCGCACCACGGAGAGGGTACCCGCGGGGGCCCGCTTCGGCGTGGAGATGGCCTACCGCGTCCTGGAAGACCTGGACGAGGAGTACTTCGGAAAGTACCTGCTGAGGGCCCTGGAGCTACTGGAGATGGACGGCCTGGGGGGGCATATCAGCCGGGGGTACGGCCAGGTCTACTTCCTCCACCCGGAAAAGCCCCTCGAGGCCCAGGAGGGCCTTCCCCTAAGGGACAGGCTACTTTTGGAGGAAGTGGCCCTCGAGGGCTAGCATGCGGGCGACCCTTTTCCGCCTCTATTTCCAAGGGCCCCTCAAGGAGCTTCCCCGGGCGCCCACCCTTCTCGGCCACCTCCTCTGGTGGTACCGCTACATCCACGGGCGGGAGGCCCTGGAAGGCCTTTTGGAGCGCTTTCGCCAGGACCCCCCTTCCGCCTTTCCAGCGTGTACCCCGAGGGCTGGCTCCCCAGGCCCAAGGTCCCCCCGGTCCAGGTGGAGGACACGGTGCTCCGCAAGGCCTTGAAAAACCTGAGGCTCATTACCCTGGAAACCTTTCAGAAGGTAGCCGAGAAGGGGGAGGAGGCCCTTTTGGAATCCCCGGAGGTGCAGGGCCCCAAGGCGCCGCCTGAGCCCCGGCGCCTCCGCCGGAGCCGGGTGGGCATAGAGCGGGCCACGGGGGCGGCCAGAAGGGGCATCCTCTTCACCCAGGAGCTCCTCTTTCCCGACCCCAGGACCCCCTACGCCCTCTACATGATGGGGGAGCCCCCCTTTGAACTGCGGGACGCACTCGCCTTTGTGGGGGAGATGGGCTTTGGCGGAGGGGCCAGCGTGGGCCTGGGGCGTTTTAGGGTGGAGGGCCCCTTTGGGGCGGAGCTCCCCGAGGCCCAAGGGGCCAACGCCTACGCCACCTTGGCCCCTGGCCCCCTGGAGGGGGCCCTTTACTACGAGCTGGAGCCCCACTGGGGCCGCCTGGGTGGCGGGTACGTGGGGGCCAGGCCCTTCAAGAGCCCCTACTTCCGCACCAGGGAGGGGAGCGTGTACCGGGAGGCCAAGGACCTCCTTCTGGACACCACCCCCGAGGAGCCCCCTGAGGCAGGGGCCAGGGTATGGGAGTTCCTGGGGGTTTTCCCCTTGGGGGTGAGGGTATGAGCTTTCTGGAAGCCTTTCGCTTGGAGCTCGAGGCCCTAAGCCCCGTGCATGTGGGTACGGGGGAGACCTATCCCGCCTACGCCTACGTACCCGATTTCCAGAAGAAGGAGGTCCACCTGCTGGACCCCGGCACCCTTCTCCTCGCCCTGCCTGAGGCCAGGCGGCGCCAGTACCTGGAAAAGGTGGCCCAAGGCCCCAAGGCGGCCCAGGAGGTCCTGCGCTACCTCTACCAGGAGGGTCAGCTCCCTCAGGAGGCCGTGGTCCGAACCCTCCCCGCCAGCACGGCCTTCTTGAATACCATCCAGAAGGCTACGGAAGAGGCCCTTTTGGAGTACCGGCCCCTTCCTTATTCCCCCTTAGGCCCGTACCTGCCGGGTTCCAGCGTCAAGGGGGCCCTGCGCACCGCCTGGCTCTTCCAGGTGTTGGTGGAAGGGGACCAGGTGGCGGAGTTTGACGGAGGAGCCTGGCGTTTGCGGCCAAGGCGAGCTCAGGAGGAGGTCCGCATCTATCCTCCCCGGGCCCTGAAGCCCAAGAAAAATCAAGAGCAAAATCAAGCTTTTGAAGCCGTGGTGCTTGGATACGCCGGGAATGGGAGGCCTGACCTCTACCGGGACCCCTTCCGGGCGGTGCGCCTCACGGATTCCGCCCCCCAGGAGACCTTCTTGAACCGCATTGGGGTATTCCACCCAAAGAAGGACACCACGGGCCTGGTCCTCCTGGCGGAGACCTTCCGCAAGGGGAGCCGCTTCACCCTGGGCTTCCGCTACCACGGGGGCTTAAGCCGCCACAGGGGGGTGTCCATGCCCATCCCTCCAGAAGCCTTGGTGAGGGCCCTGCGGGAATACTACGGGCGCGTGGCGGAGTGGGAGCGGGACTTCGCCGAGGACCACGGGCTTAAAAACGCTCTCAAGGTCTACGAGGAGCTCTTTTCTCGCCTGGAGGACCCGGAGGTCTTCCCCCTGAGGGTGGGCTTTGGCTCGGGCCGCCTTTCCCTAAGGCTTGCCCTTCTCCTTCCCGAGGACCACCCTGAGGCCCAGGAGCCCAAGACCAGGAAGACCGTGGGAAGCCAAAACCCTCGGGATGGATTGCCGTTAGGCTGGATGGTGGGGAGGTTCCATGCCTGAGGACCTGCAAACCCTCTGGGAAACCTACAAACAGGCTGTCCGCGCTGGCGGCGATCGCGAGGGCCTGTACCAGGAGATGGTCTGGCCCCACCTCCTGGCCAAGTGGCGGGAGGCCCCCGAGGTCTACCCGGACCGGAAGACCTTCGCCGTGTCCGTGCACACCCTGGGTACCAGCCCCGAGGCCACCATCCTGGCCATCCTGGGCACGGGGGCCGGGCGGGTCTACGTGCTCCACACGAAGGAAAGCGCCCAGCATCTGGAGCGCCTACGGGCAGACACGGGTAGGGCCATCCAGGCCGTGCAGGTGGGCAAGAGCGACGTGACCGCCATCTACCGGGAGGTGAAGCGGCTTTTGGACGAGCACGGGGATGTGTCCTTGGCCCTGGACCTCACGAGCGGCACCAAGGCCATGAGCGCGGGCCTGGCGGCGGTGGGCTTCTTCTTCCGGCGCTTTTACCCCAAGGTGCGGGTGGTCTACGTGGACAACGAGGACTATGACCCCGAGCTCAGGCGTCCTAAAGCCGGGACGGAGAAGCTCGTTATCCTTAAGGACCCCCACGAGGCCTTGGGAGAGGTGGATGCCCTCTTCGCCAAAGAGTTTTACCAAAAGGAGGAGTTCCCCCGGGCGGCGGCCTACTTCGGGGAGATGGTCGGAGGGACGGGTAATCTGCACTGGAGTCTTTACAAAGAGCTGGTGGAGATGTACGCCGCCTGGCGCGCCCTGGACTTCGCCGAGGCCCAAAAGAAGGGCAAGAGCCTTTTGGTTCGCCTTTCTGAGAATGCCTGGCTGGACCACCCGCTCAACCAAAACCGAGCTTCCTTGCGAAGCCAGGTGGACCTTTTGGAGGCTGTTAGCCACTTCCTGGAGACCCAGGACCTGGGGAGGAGGGAGGGCGTGTATGGCCTGGCCCGCTCCCTAAGGCTCCTTTCGGAAAGGGAGGAGAGGCCGGTTCTGGCGGCCCTCTACGCCTACCGCGCCCTGGAGCTCCTCCTCCAGGAGAGGCTCTTTTCCCTTTACGGACGGAGGGCCGAGGAGCCGGACCTCACCCCGGAGGAGGAGGCCCGGCTGCGGAAGGCCCTCGCGGAGCTTACCCGAAAGCCGGAGGCGGAGGTGGAGCTTCCCCGAAAGCTGGGCCTCTTGCATCTCCTTGCCCTCCTTCGGGCCCTTGAGGACCCCCTCCTCTCCCGGAAGGGCTTGGACAAGCTCCAGGGCCTGGTGGGCGTCCTGCAGGCCAGGAACTCCTCCCTCCTCATCCACGGGTTGGACGTGCCCAAGAAAGGGCAGATCAAGCCCCTGAAGGAGCTTGTGGGGGAGCTCCTTCAGGACCTCGAGGCCAGGCTGAAGGGTAGCCGCCTCTTGGGCGTGAGCCTGGAGCCCGTGCCCCTGGGGTTCTGATACCACCCCGTGCTGGCCCAAGCTAATAGGGGCCCTGGCAGAAGGTTTCCAAGAGGCTTTTCTGAACTGGCAGAGCGGAGGAAGGAGAGAATGGTCCTGGCCGCCATGGTCCTGGTGCTGGAAGGGGAGGGGACGCCTGAGCCCCTGGGCCTCCGGGGCTTCTTCTACACCCTCCTCAAGGAGGCCTTTCCCGAGGTGCACGACCAAGGGGAGAACCCCTTCGCCCTGGGCTTCGGGGTCTGGAGGGGCCAGCCTTGGGCCCGGGTGAGCCTCCTTAAGGAGGAGCTCTACGCCCGGCTTTCCCCAAAGCTCTTTGGCCTCGAGGGCCAGGAGGTGCGCCTGGGCAGGCCCTACCGGGTGAGGGCCGTCTTGCAGGAAGGCCACCCCTGGGCGGGCCTCACCACCTACCCCCGCCTTTTCCAGGGGCCGGGAAGCCCCAACCTGCCCCTGCGCTTCCACACCCCCACCTTCTTCCGGCGGAAGGGGGTCCAGTACCCCCTTCCTGAGCCGCGCCTGGTCCTGGAAAGCCTCCTGCGCAGGCTGGAAGCCTTCGGGCCCTTGAGGGCTCCCGAGGGGGTGCGGGAGGGCCTTTTGGAACGGACCACGGTGCGCTTCCTGGAGGGGAGGACCCGGATGGCCCGGGCGGAGGTGGACACCGTGGGCTTCGTGGGCCGGGTGGTCTACCACCTTCCCAGGGCCACGGAGGAGGAGGCCCTTTGGCTTACCGCCCTGGGCCGCTTCGCCTTCTTTAGCGGGTTGGGGGCCAAGACGGGCCTAGGTTACGGCCTGGTGAGGCCTTACGCGGAGGCTTCGCCGGAGCTAGAGGGTCCTTAGGCTGGGAAAGCGGGCCTTTAGGGCCTCCTGGAAGGCGGCGTAGCGGGGGGCCTCCACCAGGGCCACCACCGCTCCCCCAAACCCCGCCCCCGTGAGCTTGGCCCCCAGGGCCCCCGCCTTTAGGGCCTCCTCCACCAGGGCGTCCAGCTCGGGGAGGCTCACCTCGTAGTCTTGGGCCAGGGAGCGGTGGCTTTGGGTCATGAGCTCCCCGAAGGCCCGGGCGTCCCCCCGCCTTAGGGCCTCCACGCCCCTTAGGACCCTGAGGTTCTCCCCTACGATGTGCCGGGCCCGCCGGTCCAGGGGGGAGGGGAGGCTTTCCACCAGGCAGAGGTCGGCCACGTCCCTTAAGGCCCGCACCCCAAGCCGCCTCGCCGCCTCCTCGGCCTCCCGGCGCCGCTCATTGTAGCCGGCTTCCGCCAGGCGGCGGCCCAGGCCCAGGTCCAGGACGGCCACCCGGGTTCCCGGGGGGAGGGGGAGGTTCTCGTGGGCCAGGGTGCGGGTGTCCAGGAAGAGGGCCTTGCCCGCCTCGCCAAGGCTCGCCGCCATCTGGTCCATGATGCCGCAACGCACGCCCACGTAATCCACCTCGGCCTTTTGGGCCAGCAGGGCCACCTCCCGGTCAGAGAGGGGTAAACGGTAAAGAAGCCTCAGGGCCTTGAGGGCCGCCACCTCGAGGGCCGCGGAGCTGGAAAGCCCCGCCCCCATGGGCACCTGGCTCCGCACGTAGAACCGGGCCCCGGGCACCCCATGCCCCGCCTCCCTAAGGGCCCAGACGACCCCCAGGAGGTAGTCCAGGAAGTCCCCTTGGGGGGGGCTTGTGAGGGGCCTGGCGCGAAGCTCCTTGAAGTTCTCGCTGTAGGCCTCCACCCGGCCCTCGGCCCTTCCTGCCTCCACCTGGGTGCAGTGGGGGAGGGGGGTGGGGAGGACGTAGCCCTCCTGGTAGTCCGTGTGCTCGCCCAAGAGGTTGACCCGTCCCGGAGCCTGGGCGCTGGCCTCGGGAAGGGCGCCGAAGATCTCCTTGAAGCCCATGCCCCCATTATGGGCAAAGGGCCCTCAGGTTGCCCTCCAGAAGGTCCAGATAGCTTCGGGCTTCATCGTCCAGGGCCTCGGTGGAGACCCTGCGGGATCCAGGGGGCAAAGCTCTTTGGCGATGGCCTCGGCGTAGGTGGGGTCCGGCCAGAGGCAGGGGTCGCAGGGGCCGTGGGCGTGGTCCTCTCCGTGGGCTTCCTCACGGATGGCGCCCTTCTGCCCCGGGGGGTGGCGCCTGTGGAGACCCCGCTGGCGGTGGAACCCTTTCCCAGGGTTTTGGGCCTTTTCGGAGCCCTCCTCTGCCGGGGGCACGCGGAGGGGGTGACGGACCGTCTCCACGGCTTCGCCTTGGATCTGCCCGGGGGGTGGAAGGTGGTCCTGGCCGATGGGGGGCCTCCTCCGCTTCCTGGAGTTCCTGGGGTCTGACCGGCGCCCAGGGGGGAGAGCCTCCCTCCCCAGTCTTCCCAGCGGCCAAAGGGGAGGGGGCCCTCCAAGTGGAGAACATTTACCTCAACGCCATGGCCCTTTCCGGTCCCCTTGGGGGAGACGCCACCACTGCGCCGGGAGGCCTGAGGGGGTGCCAGCCTAGGCCTAGGGGCTTCGGGTCTGGGAAACCGGGGCTTCTTGGCAGGTACAGAGGGCGAATCCCTTCCAGGGCCAAAGCCGTGTGGCCAGGTACTTAGAATGACTGCGGGAAACTTGGCAACGGCAGATGGAAATGCTTCTCGTGGCCATGGGCCGTGGGGTGGGATTGGTTCCACACTTGGCGGGTACCCTTTTCCTGGAGGCCTCCCACGGGTCCTTCCCGCGGCAAGGCGTAAGGAACCTTTAGGTATTCCCCTCTTTGGCCGCCGCTGAGGCAGGGTGAGGAGTCCGATGCTTTGGATGCGCCACTCCCGGACCAACCTCATTCTCCGACCAGACCCACGCCCGTGAACCGACCACGGGGGAGACCTTCCGCCTCCAAAAGCGTTCCTTTGAGATGGGGAGCTTCTGGCGAGAACCCGTCTTTGGGGGAATCCTGGGGGGTGTGGAACGGGGGGCAGGCTGGAGGAGTCCCTGTGCGGGCTTCCGGGCACTGGCGGTGAGGGTCTTGGCGTATAATCCCCGCCATGGACCTCAAGGCCCTCCACAGGCGGCACGTCCTCACCCCCTGGCTTCCCCAGGGGTCCCTGGACCCGCCCCTCGTGGTCCGGGGGGAGGGGGTCTGGCTCTACGACGCCCAAGGGGGGCGGTACCTGGACCTTTCCTCGGGCCTGGTGGCGGCCAATCTGGGCCACGCCCACCCCAGGATGGTCCGGGCCATCGCCGAGCAGGCGGCCACCCTGGCCTACGCCGCCCCAAGCCTCTTCCACGACAAGAGGGCCCTCTTGGCCAAGGCCCTCTCCGACCTTGCCCCCTGGCCCGAGGGGGCCCGGGTCTTCTTCACCCCCTCGGGCGCCGAGGCCAATGAGGATGCCCTCAAGTTCGTCCGCCACCTCACGGGGCGCCCCAAGGTCCTTTCCGCCTACCGCTCCTTCCACGGGGCCACCCATGGCGCCGCCGCCCTCACCGGGGAGAACCGCAGGTGGCCCGCCGAGCCCGCCATCCCCGGGGTGGTCCACTTCTTCGCCCCCTACCCCTACCGGAGCCCCTTCTACACCGAGGACCCCAGGGAGGAGACCCAGAGGGCCCTAGACCACCTGGAACGGGTCCTCCTCCACGAGGACCCCAGGCGGGTGGCCGCCCTCTTTCTGGAGCCGGTGGTGGGCTCCAACGGGGTCATCGTCTACCCCGAGGGCTACCTGAAGGGGGTGCGGGAGATCTGCGACCGGTATGGGATCCTTCTGGTCTTTGACGAGGTCATGACGGGGTTTGGCCGGGTGGGGACGGGCTTCGCCGCCCTGCGCCTTGGGGTCGTGCCGGACCTCATCACCTTCGCCAAGGGGGTGACGGGGGCCTACGTGCCCCTAGGCGGGGTCCTGGTGCGGGAGGGGCTGGCCCAGGCCTTTGACGAGGTCCCCCTGCCCACGGGGCACACCTACTCCGGCCACCCCCTGGCTGTGGCCGCGGGCCTAGCGGCCCTCGAGGCCTACCGGGAGGAGGGGGTCTTTGCAAGGGTAGGGCGGCTTGAGCCCGTTTTCCTCGAGGCCCTAAGGTCTCTGGAGGCCCATCCCTGGGTGGGGGAGGTGCGGGGGGTTGGGGCCTTCTATGGGGTGGAGCTGGTGCGGGACCGGGCCACCAAAGAACCCCTTTCCCCCTGGCACGCCCCCTATAGCCCCCCCATGCAGGCCCTCCTCAAGGCCCTCCTCCAGGAGGGGGTCTACCTCTTCGCCAAGCACAACGTCCTCATCCTGGCCCCGCCCCTCACCATCCGGGAGGAGGAGTTCCGGGAAGGGGTGGAGCGCCTGGGCCGGGCCCTTAGGCGGGCGGGGGTGGAGGTGGGCTAGGTGCGGCGCTACGGCGACCTCCTGGCCCTTCTGGCCTCCCTGGAGGGCCGGCCCTACCCCTTCTACAAGGACCTGAGGGGCCTGTGGCAGGGGGAGGGGTTTACCCTCCGCTTCGTCCATGTCCAAGGGGACCCCTTCGCCACCCCCAGCGTCCTGGAGGTGCGCTACCCCGAGGGGAGGGTGGCGGGGCTTAGGGTTTATGCCCGCCCCGAGGGCCAGATCGCCCTGGAGGACTTCCTCCTAAGGAGCCTCAAGGCCCGCCTAAAGGCCCTCCCCCGGATCGGAGGAAGCGGCCACTCGGGGGAGGTTCATGTGGCCGTGGAGAGCCCCAAGGTCCTGAAGCGGGCCGGGGCCCACTTGGGGGAAGGGCTCTCCTTGCGCTTCCGCCTAGGGCTTCCCGCCCAAGGGCGGCGCATCCTGGGCAAGGAGGCGGCGAGGCTCTTTGGGGCCCTGGAGGGGCACCTTAGGGGCTTTCTGGAGGACCTGGACCGGGGGGTCCTCCTGGCCCACGTGCGCCAGGCGGAGGACTTCGCCCACATCCAGGAGCGGCTTCCCGAAAGGGGCCTCGTGGCCTTCGTGGGGGAGGGGGCCATCCTCCCCCGGGAAAGCGGGGTGAGCCAGAGGCCCCTCAAGGGGGCCATCCCCTTCCAAAGCCCCCCTTCCCTCCGGGTCCGCTTCCAGGTCCCCCACCGGGGAGAGGTCCTGGGCATGGGGCTTCCCCGGGGCCTCACCCTCATCACCGGGGGCGGGTTCCACGGGAAGACCACCCTCCTCGAGGCCCTGGTCCACGGGGTCCACCCCCACGTTCCCGGGGACGGGCGGGAGTGGGTGGTGACCGAGGCCCTGGCCCAAAGGGTCCAGTCCGAGGACGGGAGGAGCGTCAAGGGGGTGGACCTCAGGCCCTTTGTCCACGACCTCCCCTTGGGCCAGGACACGGCCCGCTTCTCCACCGAGGACGCCTCGGGCTCCACCAGCCTGGCGGCGGCCATCCTGGAGGCCTTGGAGCTTGGGGCCCGGACCCTCCTCCTGGACGAGGACACCTCGGCCACCAACCTCCTGGTGCGGGACGCCCGCATGCAGGCCCTGGTGCGGCGGGAGACCCTCACCCCCCTCCTGGACCGGGTGGGGGACTTTAAGGTCCTGGGCGTGAGCCTGGTCCTGGTGGTGGGGGGCGTGGGGGACTACCTGGACCTGGCGGACACCGTGGTCCTCATGGAGGAGTACATCCCCAAGGAGGTGACGGGGGAGGCCAGGGCCATAGCCCGGGGCCACCCCACGGGCCGCCGCTACGGCGAGCCCCGGTATCCCTTTAGGGTCATGCCCCGGGCCCCCCTGCCCGAAAGCTTTGACCCTAGGCGGGGAAGCCGGGAACGGGTCAAGGGCCGGGGCGTAAAGGAGCTCCTTTACGGGGAGGAGGTGGTGGACCTCTCCGCCCTGGACCTCCATGAGAACGCCCAGGTGCGCCTCCTGGGGGCCCTTTTTCGCCGCCTCCAGGGCCTCGCGGACGGCAGGACCCCCCTAAAGGCCCTGGTGGAAAGGGCCTTGGAGGTGGAGGACCTCTTCGCCTTGGAGGAGGCCCCGGAGCTGGCCTTCGTGCGCCCCCTGGAGCTTGGGGGGGCGGTGAACCGCCTGAGGGGGCTTTTGGTGCGTCAGGTGGGGGGGTAATGCCGGGCCTTCCCTTGGCCGAGCTTTTACAGCTTCCTTCCCTTGCCCGGGCCCGCCTCTTGGCCGGGGACCCAGGGAGGCGGGTGAGCTGGGTTCACGTGGTGGACCTGCCCGAGCCTGCTCCTTGGGTTCGGCCTGGGCAGCTTGTCCTCACCACTGGGTACGCTTGGCCCCGGGAAACCTCGGCTCTGAGGCGCTTCGCCCAGGAGCTTGCAGTAGCGGAGCCCGCCGCCATCGCCTTGGCGGTGCCCCAGTTCTTTGAAGCTTTTCCCGAACCCGTCCTTTCCGTCCTGGCTCAGGCGGGGGTGGCGGTGCTGGAGCTTCCTTGGGAGATACCCTTTGCTCAGGTAAGCGAGGAGGTTCTAAGGCGGCTTCTGGCCCAGCAGCTGGAGGTGCAGAAGAGGGCCCAGACCCTGCACCGAGCCCTGATGGCCGCCCTCTTGGAGCGGGAAGACTTGGCCTCTTTTCTGGCCCAGCTTTCCCGCCTCATGGGAAAGGAGGTCCGCTGGAGCGAGGTTCCTGGGGAAGGGTTTTCCGTGCCCGTGCCCTTGGGTCGGGGGCCGGCTGGGTATCTGGTCCTAGAGGGGACAGCAGAGGAGGTAGAGGCTCGGGCCTTGGAAAACGCCGCCCTGGTAGCCGGGCTTATCCTTGCCCATGAGCGGGCCCTGGCCGAGCGGGAGGCCAGGCTTGGATACGCCTTTTTGGATGCCCTTTTGGAGGGGCGGCAGGAGGCCCTCACCCTGGAGCGGGTGCGGGCCTTTGGCCTGGACCTGGAAAAGCGGTACCGCTTGGGCGTCGCTCACCTTCCCCTGAGCCTTCCCCTTTCTGAAAGAGGCTTCCAGGAGCGGGAACGGGCTTTGGGGGAGGTGAAGGACTTCCTGGCGGCTTCAGGGGTGAGGCCCGTGGTTTCCTTGAGCCTAAACCAGTTACGCTTCCTTCTGCCTGAGGTATTTGATCCCAAAGCCTTTTTCCAAAGCCTGGGCCGTCCTTGGCCTCTCCACTTCTCCCGCCCCCACCCGCTGGACCGCCTAGTCCAGGCCTTGGCAGAGGTGGAACGCCTTCGGGTTTTCGCCCAAGAGGGAGTCTACCTTTACGAGGATCATCTGGTCCCTCGCTTCCTTCTTGGGGACCCCGAGTCCCGCCAAGAGCTTTTAGACATCCTTCGCCCGCTGCCTAGGAGGGAGCGGGAAGCCTTGCTGGCCTGGGTTTGGGCGGGGTTCCGCTTCCAGGAGGCGGCCAGGACTTTGGGGGTCCACCCTAACACCCTGCGCTACCGCTTGAAGCGGCTAGAGGAGCGGTTGGGACTCTCCCTGGAGGATCCCGATAACCGCTTTCTCCTGGAGCTGGCCGCCCGGATTTGGTCACTTCAAACCAATTAGAGCGCCGGACTTTGTCTTTCCATGACATTGAAGGGGCCGGGGGTTTGGCGTAACTTTCGGTCTCAAAGGAGGCGAGGTGCTCGAAACCCCATGGCGCAACCAAGCCCTTTGGCAACTGCGAGAGCGCTACGTCCCGAGAGGGGTGGCCCAGGCCCACCCTATTTTCGTGGCCCGGGCCAAGGGGGTACGGCTTTGGGACGTGGACGGCCGGGAGTATCTGGACTTCGCCGGGGGCATTGGGGTCATGAACGTGGGCCATGGCCACCCGAGGGTCCTTCAGGCGGTGCGGGCCCAGCTAGAGCACTTCACCCACACCTGCTTCCAGGTGACCCCCTACGAGGCCTACGTACGCCTGGCGGAGCGCCTGGCCCAGGTTTCTCCCGGGGCTTTTCCTAAGAAGGCCATCTTCCTTACCACGGGGGCGGAGGCGGTAGAGAACGCGGTCAAGGTCGCCCGGGCGTATACGGGCAGGCCAGCAGTGGTAGCCCTCACCCACAGCTTCCACGGCCGCACCCTCCTGGGCATGTCCCTCACGGGGAAGGCTTCCTACTACAAGCAGAACTTCGGCCCCTTCGCCCCCGAGGTCTACCACGCCCCCGCCCCCTACCCTTACCGGGGGGTTTCCGATGGCCTGGCCGTGGAGGGCCTCGAAGAGCTTTTCCGCACCCAGGTGGACCCGGAGCGGGTGGCCGCCTTGATCCTGGAACCCATCCTGGGCGAGGGCGGATTTATTCCTCTGTCGCCTGCGTACCTAAAGGAGGTGCGCCGGATCACCGAGGCCCACGGTATCCTCCTAGTGGCTGATGAGATTCAGTCCGGCTTTGGCCGCACCGGGCGGATGTGGGCCATTGAGCATAGCGGGGTGGTGCCGGATCTCCTCACCTTCGCCAAAAGCGTGGCCGCGGGGCTTCCCCTTTCGGGGGTGGTGGGGCGGGCCGAGGTCATGGACGCTCCTATGCCCGGGGGCCTGGGGGGGACCTACGCGGGCAACCCCCTGGCCTGCGCCGCCGGGCTTGCGGTGTTGGATGTCTTTGCCGAAGAGGGCCTTTTGGATCGAGCGGAAGTTTTGGCCAAGGTCCTTTGGGATGGGCTTTTGCGTTTTCAGGAGCGCTTCCTCCAGGTGGGGGAGGTGCGGGGCCTGGGGCCCATGGTGGCCCTGGAGCTGGTGCGGGACCGGAAAAGCAAGGAGCCTGCCCCAGAGCTTGCCCAGGCGGTGCTGGAGGCGGCCAGGGATCGGGGTCTCATCCTCCTCAAGGCGGGGATGTACGGCAACGTCTTAAGGATCCTGGTTCCCTTGGTAGCCTCTCTGGAAGAGGCCCAAGAGGGGCTTAGGCGAATGGAGGAGGCCCTAGAGGCTAGCCTATGAACACACCGCGTCTGAGGCCGGTGCAGGTGGGGGTGTTCAAAGCTAGACTGGACCAGATTCACTGGATGGTATGGAGCTTTTCCTATTGGGGCGAGACTCCGCCTCGCAAAAGGGCCTGGCTCCTTGGGAATGACTTACTGTATGGAATTTTTTGGAGGAGGCGGTGTGCGTCGGGCCGGGGTTAGGATGACCACCAAAGTGGAAGAGGCGAAGGAAGCTGGGTTGGCTCTTGAGAATCTAATCAAGCGCTTTGGGGACCACGAGGTGCTAAAAGGGGTTTCCCTAGAGGTGCGCCCTGGGGAGTTCTTCACCCTCCTGGGGCCTTCCGGGTGCGGGAAAACCACCCTCCTGCGTATCGTGGGAGGCTTTGAGGTGCCCGATGAGGGGAGGGTGGTCTTGCAGGGACAGGACATTACACCCCTTCCCGCCTATAGGCGGCCCGTGAACACCGTCTTCCAGAACTACGCCCTCTTTCCCCACCTGACCGTTTATGAAAATGTGGCCTTTGGTCTCCGGAGCCGCCGCTTTCCCGAAAGCGAGGTGCGCACCCGGGTGGAGTACGCCCTCGGGCTTCTAAGGCTAGAGAGCTTTGTCCATCGCTACCCCCACCAGCTCTCCGGGGGACAGAAGCAGCGGGTAGCCCTAGCCCGAGCCCTGGTTAACGAGCCCGAGGTGCTCCTTCTGGACGAGCCCACGAGCGCCTTGGACGCGAAACTCCGCGCCGAGGTGCAGGTGGAGCTTCGCAACCTGCAGAGGCGGCTCGGGGCCACCTTCATCCTGGTTACCCACGACCAAGAGGAGGCTATGGCCGTCTCCGACCGTATCGGGGTCATGGAGGCGGGAAACCTCCTCCAGGTGGGCACGCCCGAGGAGGTATACGAACGGCCTCGGACCCGGTTCGCAGCGGAGTTTTTGGGGGTGGCCAACCTGATCCCGGCCCGGCGGGTGGGGGAGGGGGTGGAGACCCCCTTGGGTTTCTTCCCCTTGAGGGTGCCCTGGGCTGAGGGTCTTCTCGCCGTGCGTCCAGAGAAGGTGCAGGTATCCAAAGAGGCCTTTTCAGGCGGCCTCTTGGCTCGGGTGCGGGAGGTGGTCTACCGGGGGGCCTATCTGGAGGCTTTCCTGGAGCCCGTTCTTCGGGTGCGGACTACCCTGAGGCTGGCCCCTGGGGAGGAGGTCTTCGTGAGGGTGCCCGTAGAGGGGTTGGTGGTCCTGGATGGGTAGGGTTCTCGTTTGGTACGGGGAGCTTACCACGGCCTCGAGCCTGGCGCGGCGAGGGCTTCTTCTCCTTTTTCCCGGATTCCTCTGGCTCCTGATTTTCTTGGTGCTCCCGGGCCTTCTCCTAGTCCCCCTTTCCTTCGCCGAGCGGGGGGCCTTTGGCGAGGTGGTCTGGACCTTCAGCCTGGAGAACTACCAAAGACTTCTGGGCTTTGGGGTTTTGGGCTTCAGCCTAGACAACCTCATAGCCCTCCTCCGCACCCTCTGGATGGCTTTCTGGACTACGCTGATCTGCGTGTTCCTCGCCTATCCCATCGCCTTCTTTATCCGCGCCCAGCCGGCTAGCCGCCGCTACCTTTTCCTGGCCCTGGTCCTTATCCCGTTCTGGACCAATCTGGTGATCCGCACCTACGCCTGGCAGCTCCTCCTGGCCCCCGAGATGCCCTTGGCCCGCTTCCTCTCCGCCCTTGGCTTGGCGGAGCCCGGTATGGCTCTTTTTCCCAGTGCTTTCGCCGTCTACGTGGGCATGGTGAGCGCCTTTTTGCCCTTCATGGTCCTGCCCCTTTACGCTAGCGTGGAGCGACTGGACATGAGCTTCGTGGAGGCGGCCCAGGACCTCTACAGCAGTCCCTGGCGTGCCTTTTTCCACGGCGTTTTGCCCCAAACTCTCTCCGGCCTTACCGTGGGGGTGATCCTCACCTTTATCCCGGCTATGGGCATGTTTGTGGTGCCCGACCTCCTGGGGGGGGCTAAGAACCTTTTGGTGGGCAACCTAATCCAGCAGGCCTTCTACACCATGCGGGACTGGCCCTATGGGGCCGCCTTGAGCCTGGTCCTCATCCTGCTCACCCTGGTGGCCCTGCGCCTTTACCGCCGCTATGGGAAGGAGGTGAACCTCGCGTGAGGGTTTCCCTCTGGGTGCGGGCGGTGGCCTTGGGTTCCTTGGCCTTTCTATACCTCCCCATGTTGGCCGTGGCCATCTTTTCCTTCAACAAGGCCCGCCACGGCCTCTCTTGGGAAGGGTTTACCCTGGACTGGTACCTGCGCCTTCTGCAGAATGAGGCCATCCTCGAGGCCACCCGCAACACTTTTCTCCTGGCCATCCTCTCTACCCTCCTATCCACTTTCCTGGGCACCCTGTTCGCCTTAGGGTTGGAGCGCCACCCCTGGGGCCAGGGGTTCAGGAGCTTTCTGGAAAACCTCCTCTACCTGCCCGTGGTGACCCCTGACCTGATCCTGGCCGCGGCCTTGGTGGTGGCCTTTGGCTTTCTGAGGGCGGTTTTCAGCCTCTTTGAGCCGGGGCTTCTCACTATGGTCATCGGGCACGTGACCTTTCAGGTGGCCTTTGTGGCCTTGGTGGTGGGGAGCCGTCTGCGGAGCCTGCCACGGGAGCTGGATGAGGCCGCTTGGGACCTCTACGCCACCTATCCCACGTATGTGCGGCGGGTCCTCCTTCCCCTCCTCGCCCCTGGCATCGTAGCCGGGGCTATGCTGGCCTTTACCCTCTCCCTGGACGACTTCGTTATCAGCTTCTTCACCGCGGGCCCCACCAGCCAGACCCTGCCCCTTATCATTTACGCCTCCACCCGCAGGGGCATCACCCCGGAGATCCATGCGGTTTCCACCCTGGTCTTTCTCCTCACCGTGGTCTTGGTTCTAGGCGCAGAGCGCTTGACAAGGAGGTCGGCATGAGAGGGATTCTGGTGATTTTGGCGGTTTTCTTAACCCCGGGCTTGGCCCAGAAGGAGCTTCGGCTTTTCATCTGGTCAGAGTACATAGACCCTGCTATCCTCGAGGCCTTCAGCAAAGAGACGGGCCTCAGGGTGCGGGTAGACCTCTACGAGTCCAACGAGGAGCTCATCGCCAAGCTTCGGGCGGGCGGGGTGGGACAGTACGACCTCATTTTTCCCTCGGACTTCTACGTTCCCTCCCTCATCCAGCTGAAGTTGGTCCGCCCCCTGGACCACGCCAAAATCCCCAACCTGAAGAACCTGGACGATAGGTTTAAAAACCCTCCCTTTGACCCCGGCAACCGTTACTCCGCCGCCTACCAGTGGGGCACTACTGGGCTCATCTACCGCAAGGACCGGGTGCCGGAGCCCAGAAGCTGGGCGGTTCTCTTCAAGGAGCCCAAAGCCCCCTTCATCCTCATGGACTCGCCCAGGGAGATGCTGGGCAACGTTCTCAAGTACCTGGGCTACTCGGTGAACACCAAAAACCGCATGGAGGTGCAGCGGGCAGGGCAGGTGCTCCTCCAGGCCAAGAGAAGCCGCTACTTCCTGGGGTTTGAGGGCGGCGTGGGGGGCAAGAACCGGGTGGTGGCGGGGGCTGCCACCTACGCCGTGGTCTACAACGGGGATGCAATAAAGGCGGCGGACGAGAACCCTAGCAGAGTGGCCTTCGCCATTCCCCAGGAGGGGGCCACCTTGTGGGTCGACTCCATGATGATTCCCGCCAGGGCCCCGAATCCCGAGGGGGCCCACCGCTTCATCAACTTCATCCTAGACCCCAAGGTGGGGGCCCAGCTCTCCAACTTTAACCGCTTCGCCACCCCTAACAAGGCGGCTTTGCCCTACATCAACCCCAAAGACCGAAGGAACCCCGCCATCTACCCTTCGCCCGAGGCCATGCGGCGCCTAGAGTACATCCTGGACCTGGGCAGGGACAACCGCATCTATGACGAGGTTTGGACCGCGGTGAAGAGCAGGTGAACATGGGCCACATTCGGATCAAAACCCCTATTCCCGGTCCCAAGAGCAGGGCCTTGCAGGAGAGGCGGGCCCGGGCGGTTACTCGCGCCTTGGCCCAGGCCAACCCCATCGCCGTGGTCCGGGCTCACGGGGCCTTGGTGGAGGACGTGGACGGAAATGTCCTCATTGACCTGGCTGGGGGCATCGGGGCCCTGGCCGTGGGCCACACCCCCGAGGCCGTGGTGGAGGCCGTCAAGGCCCAGGCGGAATGCCTGATCCACATGTGCGCCATCGTGGCCAACTACGAGCCCTACGTGGCCCTGGCCGAGGCCCTGAACCGCCTCTTTCCCGGGCCTGGTCCCGCCAAGACCCTCCTGGCCAACGGCGGAGCCGAGGCAGTGGAGAACGCGGTCAAGCTGGCCCGGGCCTACACGGGCAGGGCGGCGGTCATGGTCTTCGAGGGGGCCTACCACGGCCGCACCAACCTTACCATGGCCATGACCTCCAAGTACGCCCTCTTCAAGAAGGGGTTTGGACCCTTCGCTCCCGAGGTCTACCGCCTGCCCGTGCCCAACCTGTACCGTACCCCTAGGGGCATGACGGAGGAGGAGTACCTGGAGTGGTCTCTTTGGAACCTGGAAAACGCCCTTATCGGCCACATAGATGGGAGCGCCCTGGCGGCCATCGTCATAGAGCCGGTTCTGGGGGAGGGGGGGTTCATCCCTGTTCCCTTTGCCTTTTTGCGCAAACTCCGGGAGATCGCTGACCGCACCGGAGCCCTTTTGGTAGTGGATGAGGTGCAGTCGGGCTCGGGGCGCACCGGGCGGATGTGGGCCATTGAGCATAGCGGCGTGGTGCCGGATCTCCTCATCTCCGCCAAGAGCCTGGGAGCTGGAATGCCTATCAGCGCCGTGACGGGAAGGGCGGAGGTTATGGACGCCCCCCACGTGGGTGGGGTGGGGAGTACCTATGGGGGGAATCCCCTGGCAGCGGTGGCGGCCCTCGAGGCCCTCAGAATCCTGGAGTCTCCGGGCTTCCTGGACCGGGCCCGGGCCATAGAGGCCAAGGTGCGGGAGGTCTTTGAACCCCTGAAGGGTGAGGTCCCCGCCCTGGGGGACGTGCGGGGCCTGGGGGCCATGATGGCCCTGGAGTTCGTCAAGGACCCCAACACCAAGGAGCCCTGGCCGGAATTTGTCCTGGAGCTCGTGCGTAAGAACGCCGAGAAGGGGGTGATCACCATTCGTGCCGGCCTTTACTCCAACGCCCTCCGCTTCCTACCCCCCTTGGACATCCCGTTGGACATGTTGGAAGAAGCCCTGCATGTGGTCCGGGAGAACATCCAGGAGGTGTATGCTACCTTCGCCTGAGCTCCTCGGGGATAGGCGTTTCGTCGTGGTGAGTTCGGAGCCCTGGATGGCGGAGACCCTGGAGGAAATCCAGGAGAAGAGCTTCCCCACCCTCTCCCGGGAGGAGCGCATGACCCGGGAGCACTACCTTTCCCACATGAGGATCTTCCCGGAAGGACAGCACGCAGTGGTGGAACTGGCCACGGGCAAGGTGGTGGCCTGCTCCACGGACTTCCGCACCCGGGTGGACTTCCACCACTACCAGCACCGCTATATAGAGGCCGTGGCGGGCAACTGGCTCACCAACCACGACCCGGAAGGGGACTGGCTTTACGGGGCGGACATCGGCGTTTTGCCAGAGTATCGGGGCCTGGGGCTTTCCAAGCTTCTCTACCGGGCGCGGCAAGACCTGGTGCGCCGCCTGAGGCTCAAGGGCCACGTGGCGGGGAGCATGCCCAAGGGCTACCACCTTTACGCCAAGGAGATGCCCATTGAGGAGTACGTCCACCGGGTGGTCCGGGGGGAGCTCACCGACCCGGTCCTCTCCGTGCAGCTTCGGCGGGGCTACCGGGTCTACGGCATCATCCCCGACTACCTCAAGGACCCCTCCTGCCTGGGCTACGGGGTCTTCGTGGTCTGGCGGAACCCGGAGGTGGGCTGGTGAGGCGGGTGGTGGGCTGGGTGTACGTTCCTGATGCCTGGGGACGGTTCCGGCCCCACCGGGCCCTTTGGGTGAGAGAAGGGCGGGTGGCGGGCCTGGAGCCGGGGCGCGGGGAGGGGGAGGCCATCCTACCCGGTTTCCACGATGCCCACGTGCACATCTGGAAGGTGGGACAGCTCCTCACCGATCTTCTGGACCTCAGGGGTGTGGGAAGCCTCGAGGCCTTGGGGAAACTCTTGCAGGAGCGGGACCGCCTTCTTCCTCCTGGAGCCTGGCTCCTAGGGCGGGGCTGGAACGAGGTCCGCCTCGGGGCCTGGCCTAACCGGGCCTTTTTGGACAGCGTCCTTCCCCGCCGCCCCGTGGTCCTCACCCGCACCTGCGCCCACATTCACGCGGCCAACACCAGGGCCCTGGAGGCCGCCGGTATCGGCCCGGATACTCCAAGCCCCCCTGGGGGCGAGATCCGCTATTGGGACGGTCTGCTCCTGGAACGGGCCCATGGTCTCCTGGAAAGGGCCTTGCCCAGGCGCACCGTGGATGACTACCAGCGCTACATCCTGGCCGGGGCCAGGCACCTTTTGTCTCACGGGATCACCTCGGCCCTAGAGCCCGGGGCCGATCCCCTGCTCCTCGCCGCCTACCGCCGCCTGGACCAGGAGGGCCGCCTCCCCATGCGGGTGAGCGTCCTGGCCGTAGTGCGTCCCGATGGGGAGGAGGCCACCTACCCTTTGCCCGAGCCCTACCGCTCGGAGCGCCTGGTCATCGCCGGGGTCAAGTTCTTCGCCGATGGGGGCCTTTCCGGCGCCTCGGCGGCCGTGAGCCGTCCTTACCGGGAGATGAGCGGGCAAGGGGTCTTGCGCCTCAGGGCGGAGGAGCTTTTTGAGCTGGCCCTCCCCGCCCACGAGAAGGGCTTTTTTATCGCCACCCACGCCATTGGGGATGTGGCCATCCTCGAGGTTCTCAAGGCCTACCGCCGCCTCTACAGGGCCAGGCCCCTGCCCACCCGGCATCGCCTGGAGCACTTCGGCCTGCCCAGCCCCAAGGCCTTGGCCCTGGCCCGGGCCCTGGGGGTCTGGGCGGTGCCCCAGCCCATCTTTCTGGACGAGCTCAGGGAAAACTTCCTCCGCTACCTTCCCCCCGAGTTCCTGCCCTGGTGCTATCAGCTTGTCCGCATGGAGCGGGCGGGGCTCTCCCTGGCCTTTTCCTCCGATGCCCCGGTGGTGCTAGAGGTGAGCCCCCTCAAAGGGGCCCTGGCTGCAGGCCGCCCCCTAACAGGAAGGGGCCTCCCTTTGGAGCGGGCCCTTTTCTACTACGCTCAGCCTGAGGCCAGCGCCCTGCCCCCTGCTCGGCTCTGGCCGGGGCATGCGGCAGACCTGGTAGCCTTTGACCGGGATCCCTTCCGTCACCCGGAGGAAACCCGGGTGGTGCGCGTGGAGGTGGACGGTGTGGCGGTCTTTACAGCTTGATCTGAAGGGAAGAAAGGCCTACTGGAACGAAGTGTCGCCGGAGGAGGTGGCCTTTGGGGGGCGGTACCGCACGGGGAAGGTCCTTTTGGAGCGGGAGGCCCACCGTTTTGACCCCCTTTCCCCGGAAAACCCCCTGGTCTTCGCCGTGGGGCCCCTTGCAGGCACGGGGTTCTCCAACGCCAACCGCACCAGCGTGGGCACCCGAAGCCCCCTTACCCTAGGCATCAAGGAGGCCAACGGTGGGGGCACCTTCGGCTACGCCCTGGGACAGCTCAAGCTGGCCTACCTGGTCCTCGAGGGCCAAAGCCCCGACTGGGTGGTCCTCCGCCTCACCAAGGCGGGGGAGGTCTTCTTTGACCCCGCAGGGGACCTCCTGGGCCTCGGCAACTTCGCCGCCGCAAAGAAGCTCTTCGCCGCCTACGGGGAAAGGATCGCCTTCGCCCTCTTAGGCCCCGTGGGGGAGTACCTGGGCCTCCTATCCGGCATCGCCTTTTCCGACGTAGACGGCCGCCCCTCCCGCCTGGCGGCCCGGGGGGGCGTGGGAGCGGTCATGGGCCTGAAGCGGGTCAAGGCCATCGTGGTGGAGGTTTTGGGGAAGGCGGAGGTTCACGACAAGCCCAAGGTGCTGGAAGGCGTCCGCCGCTACGCCCGGCTCCTCCGGGAGGACCCCCTGGTCATGAAGTTCTACAACGCCATCGGCACCATGGGGATGGCGGACTTCCAGAACGTCTTCGGGGGCCTGCCCGTGCGCAACTTCCGCCAGGGCAGGCTCGCCCCTCCGGAGGCGTTCCGCATGGGGGGACAGTACATCGCCCCCCTCAACAAAGGCCGGGGCGGCAAGCACACCCACGCCTGCATGCCGGGATGCGTGATCCAGTGCTCCAACGTGATTGTAGACGAAAGGGGGGAGGAGGTGGTCTCCCCTTTGGAGTACGAGACCATCGGCCTCCTGGGCACCAATTGTGGGCTCACCGACCCCGACCGGCTTGCCTGCCTCAACCGCCTGGCCAATGACCTGGGCATAGACACCATCGAGGCTGGGGCCAGCCTGGCCCTCTTCATGGAGAAGGGCTTGGCGGACTGGGGGGACTACGCCTTCATGGAGGCCAAGCTCAGGTCCCTTTACGGGGATGGCGAGGAGGCCCGCCTCCTGGCCCAGGGCACGGCCCGGCTGGGAGAGGCCTTGGGGGTTGAGCGCGTGCCTGTCGTCAAGCGTCAGGCCATCTCCGCCTACGACCCCCGGGTGGTGGAGGCCACGGGGGTGACCATGATGGTCACCGCCCAGGGGGCGGACCACACGGCTGGGAACGCCCCCAGGCTGGAGACCCGGGCCATGGGGGTGGAGGGGATCCTGGAGGCCAGCTACACCGCCCAGGTGAACGCCGCCGCCAACGATTCCCTGGGGCTTTGCGTCTTTGGGGGAAGCGTCACCAACAAGGAGACGACCTTCGTGGCCGAGGCGGTGAACGCCGCTTTGGGTACCCGCCTCACCCCGGACTTCTGGCGGGAGCTGGGAGAGGGGGTCCTTAGGCTGGAGCACCGCTTCAACCACCTGGCGGGCTTCACCCACGAGGAGGATCGCCTCCCCGAGTTCTTCTACCAAGAGCCCCTCCCCCCCAAGGGGTACACCGCCCGCTTCCGCCCCGAGGACCTAGAGCTCCTCTACGAGAGGCTCCACCAGGGGTCGTAAAGCTCGGGCCTTGCCGCCTCCTTGGGGAGGCTTTCCCCCTCCAGGAAGCGGCGGGCGTAGAGCCGGGCCATCTCTCCGTAGGGCTCCCCCATGGCCGAAAGGGCGTGGACGCTGAGGGCGTCCGAAAGGCGCCTTAGGGCCTCCTTGGCGTGCCAGGGGCCCTCCTCCTCCAGGCGCCTCAGGGCCCCTTCCGCCGCCTTTAGGGCTAGGGGGGTGGCCTGGAGCATCTCCAGAAGGGGCTCGTGGGCCCTTTTCTTGGCCACGGCCTCCAGCATGTCCAGGGCTTGGATGTTGGCCGGGCCCTCCCAGATGGGGGTGATGAGGGCTTCCCGGTGGAAGCGGGCCACCCCGTACTCCTCCAAGAAACCGAGCCCGCCAAAGAGCTCCATGGCAAGCCCGGTGACCTGGGCGGCGTGCTCGGCGGTGCGCCCCTTGGCCAGGTGGGAGAGGAGGCGGGCCAGGTGGTAGGCCGGGGAGTAGGGGGGCCTTTCCTCCCAGACCCGGTCAAACTGGGCCACGGCCAGGAAGGCCAGGGCGGTGCCCGCCACCTGCCTTAGGCGCATCTCTAGGAGGTCGTGCCGGACGAGGTCGTGGTCCAGGAGCCTTTTGCCGAAGGCCATGCGGCGGCGCACCCGGAAGAGGGTCTCCAGGTGGGCCTTCTTGGCGAGGCCCATGGCGGCTGCGGCGTTGGCCAGGCGGGCCACGGTGAGGGTTTCCAGGGTGTAGTAGATCCCCTCCTCGGGTTTGCCGATAAGGTGGGCGAGGCTCCCTTCTAGCTCCACCTCCCCCGAGGGCACGGCCCGGGTGGCGAGCTTTTCCTTGAAGCGGCGCACCCGGAAGTTGAGCCCTCCCTCCACCTCCCGGGGGAGGAGGAAAAGGGCGAGCCCCTTGGGGCCCTCCGGGGCGCCTTCCGGCCGGGCGGTGACCAGGGCCCAGTCCGCAAGCCCCGCCCCCGAGGCGAAGTACTTGTCCCCGTGGTAAAGCCGGTAGGCCTCCCCCTCCCTCCTGGCTAGGGTGCGGTTCGCCCCCAGGTCGCTTCCCCCTTGGATCTCCGTCATCCAGGTGGCCCCAAAGGCCCTCCCGTAGAGGAGGTCCCGCTTCACCCCTTCCCACTCCGGGGCGTACTTGTGGAGGGCGTAGGCCACCTGGTGGGTGATGGTAAGGATGCAGTAAAGTCCACCGTCCGCCAGGAGGTAGCCCATGGCGTAATGGAGGGGCCAGCCCCGGCCCTCGTAGGCGGGGCGGACCATGGACCTGAGCCTTTCCAATACGGCCCTTTGGGCAGGGGAGATCCAAGCCCGGTCTATGCGGTTTCCATCGGGGTCGTGCATCTGGAGGCGGGGTGGGGAGAGCTGGTCGATGTGGTGGGCCACCTCTAGCACCTCCTCCCCTACGAGCCTGCCGAAGGCGGAGAGCTCCTCCTGGGGCTGGCCCGGAGCAAAAGTGTCTAAAACCACTTTCAGATCCGGGTCCAAGGCGTAGTGGTCCTGGCCCTGGCTGTAGAAGATCCCTGGCATCCTGGTCTCCTCCTGCCCGCACCATAAGCCTCCTGGGCCCCGGCGTCAAGGCCGGGCGGTAGAGTGAGGGGGTGCTGGAAGGAGTCTACCTGCGCTTCGGGGAGGGGCTTTCCGAAGAGGGGAGCCGGAGGGCCTTGGCCCTGGCTGGGGCCCTCTTGAAGAATCCCCCTCCCGGCCTCCTGGACGCGGTCCCCGCCTACAGCACCCTCTACCTGGAGTACGACCCCAGGCGGCTTCCCCGGGGGAGGCTTCTTCGCCTCCTCCAAGCCTTGTCCCTTGACGAGGTGGAGGAGGGGAGGGTGGTGGAGATCCCCGTGCGCTACGATGGGGAGGACCTCCTGGAGGTGGCTGCCCGGGCAGGCCTCTCCCCGGAGGTGGTGAAGGCCCTCCACGGGAAGCCCCTCTACCGGGTCTACGCCCTGGGCTTCACCCCGGGCTTCCCCTTCATGGCCCCGGTGGAGCCCCCCCTGCGCCTCCCCAGAAGGCCCCACCCCAGGCCAAAGGTGCCCGCCCACTGCGTGGCCGTGGCGGGGGTGCAGACGGGGATCTACCCCCTGCCCTCCCCAGGGGGGTGGAACCTCTTGGGGACTGCCCTCCTCGCGGTCTACGACCCTCACCGCGCGGAGCCCTTTCTCCTCCGCCCGGGGGACCGGGTCCGCTTCCAGGAGGCCGAGGGGCCCACGCCGGGGGAGCCCGCTCCCCTGGAACTCCTTCCCCAGGAGCCCAGGCTTCCCGCCATCCGGGTAGAGGAGCCCGGGCTTTTGGACCTCTTGGTGGACGGGGGGAGGTTCCTCATGGGCCGCTTCGGCCTGGCCCGCTCGGGGCCTTTAGACCCCTACTCCGCCCAGATGGCCAACCGCCTGGTGGGAAACCGCCCCGATGCCCCCCTTCTGGAGGTGAGCCTAAGGGGCCCCGTGCTCACCGCCCTCAGGCCCCTGGTGGCGGCCTTTGCCGGGTATGGGCTTTGGGTGGAGGTAGACGGGGCGGAGGTGCCGCCGGGGCTTAGCTTCCTTTGGCCCAAAGGCAAGGCCCTCCGCTTCCGCCCGGGGGGCCTTGGGGTGCGGGGGTACCTGGCGGTGGCGGGGGGCCTCGAGGCCACCCCCTTCCTGGGCTCCGCCTCCCCGGACCTGAGGGGGCGGATCGGGCGGCCCCTGAGGGCGGGGGACGTCCTGGGCCTAGGGGAGGAGCGTCCGGCCCGCCCCGGCCTGGCCTTTGCCCCAAGGCCCCTCCCCCAGGTCCTCACCCTCCGCCTCCTCCCCGGGCCCCAGTTCGGCCGGGAGGCCTTCCAGGCCCTTCTCCAGGGGCCTTTCCGGGTGGCGCGGGCCGACCGCATGGGCTTGGAGCTCCTGGGCCCCGAGGTCCCCGGGGGGGAGGGGCTTTCCGAGCCCACCCCCCTGGGCGGGGTGCAGGTGCCCCCGTCGGGAAGGCCTTTGGTCCTCCTGGCGGACAAGGGGAGCCTGGGGGGCTATGCCAAGCCCGCCCGGGTGGACCCCCGGGACCTCTGGCTCCTGGGCCAGGCCTGGCCCGGGGCCTGGGTGCGCTTCAGGGCGACCTGAGGGCCTCTAGAGCCTCTTCCAGGCTCCCCGTGGGCAGGCGGCAGGCCCCCCGGCGGCAGGGGTAGAGGAGGCCGGGCTCCTTGCCCTCGAGGGCGGGCAGGGCCCCCGCGGGCCCCAGGACGAGCTGGGTCAGGGGCAGGTACTGGGCCTGGACCTCCTGGAGGTGGGGGGAAGGAAAGGGGACAGCCAGCTCCGTTCCCTCCTTCAGGAGGCGGTGGACCAGGAGGAAGCCGGGAAAGGCCTCCGGGTGGCGGGCGAGGAAGTGGGCCTGGGCCTCCAGGAGGGCCCTGGCCTTCTCGTGGTACCGGGGGCCGAAAAGCCCCCCCAGCCGCCAAAGGGCCTCGGCCAGGGCGCTTTCCCCAGAGGGGAGGGCCCCCTCCTCCAGGGCCCTGGCGGGGAGGGGAAGGCCCGGCTCCTCCAGGAGGGCGAGGCCCGCCTCCAAAAGCCTCCTCGCCTCCTCCAGGTAGGGCCACTCCCCTGTGGCGGCGTAGAGCTCCAGGAGGGCCAAGGCGGCGAAGGCCTGGTCGGCCAGGTAGGCCTCCTCTCCCAGGCGGCCCTCCCGCCAGGCGTGGCGGAGAACGCCCCCCTTCCCCATCCTCTGGAGGAGGAAGTGGACCCCCCTTCGGGCCGCCTCCAGGTACCTCCCCTCCTGGAGGAGCCTTCCCGCCTCCGCCAGGGCCCTCACCGCCAGACTGGACCAGTCGGCCAGGACCTTGTCGTCCAGGGCCGGGGGCATCCGCCTCCGCCTGGCCTCCTGAAGCCTCCTCCGCACCCCTTCCCGCCAGGGGGCGAAGCCTTCCCCAAGCTCCCTCTGGAGGGCCTCCTCCCCCCAGGCGGTGAGGACGGAGCGGCCCAGGAGGTCCTCCCCTAGGGCGAAGTAGCGGCGGGCCAGGGGAAAGTCCTCCCCCAGGGCCCCTCTGAGCTCCCCCTCCGTCCAGGTGTAGTAAAGCCCCTCCTCCCCCTCGCTCTCCGCGTCCAGGGCGGTGAAGAACCCCCCTTCCCGATGCTGCATGGAAAGGAGCCAGTCCAGGGTCTCCCGGGCCACCCGGAGGAAAAGGGGGTCTTTCAGGACCCGGTGGGCCCCCAGGTAGACCCGGGCCAGGAGGGCGTTGTCGTAGAGCATCTTCTCAAAGTGGGGGAGGCGCCAGAGGCGGTCGGTGGCGTAGCGGTGGAACCCCCCGCCCACCTGGTCGTAGACCCCGCCCAGGGCCATGGCGGTGAAGGTCTTCCGGAGCATGGCCTTTGGGGCCTCCTCCCCCTGCCAGGCCCGGGCCAGGAGGTAGAGGAGGAGGGGCCCCTGGGGGAACTTGGGGGCGGGGAGGAAGCCCCCCCACTCGGGGTCAAAGGAGCGGAGAAGGGCTTCCAAGGCCCTATCCTCCACGTCCTGAGGAACCGGGCCCGGGGGTGGGCTCAGGCTTCGCCAAAGGGCCTTTGCGAGCCTTTCCGCCTCCTCCTTGAGGGCCTCCTGCTCCTCCCGCCAGGCCCTGGCCACGCCCAGGAGGACCCGCTTGAACCCGGGGAGGCCACCCCGGTCCTCCTTGGGGAAGTAGGTCCCCCCAAAGAAGGGCTTCCCCTCCGGGGTGAGGAAGAGGCTCATGGGCCAGCCCCCCTGGCCGGTGAGGCTCACCAGGGCCCGCATGTAGGCGGCGTCCACATCGGGAAGCTCCTCCCGGTCCACCTTGACGGGCACGAAGTGGGCGTTGAGGAGGGCGGCCACCCCCTCGTCCCGGAAGGACTCCCGGTGCATCACGTGGCACCAGTGGCAGGTGTGGTAGCCCACGGAGAGGAAGATGGGCTTGCCCTCCTCTTGGGCTTTCCGGAAGGCCTCCTCCCCGAAGGGGTGCCAGTCCACGGGGTCTTCTGCGTGGGCCAGGAGGTAGGGGCTCTTGGCGTCCTTGAGCCGGTTCATCCTCCAAGCCTACGCCACCTTGGCCTAGGCTTCTGTAAGAACAGGGGGGATAGGGTATAAGGGAAGCGTGGAGGGTTTTCCCCACCTGGACGAGGCCCTGAGGGCCTGGCTTCTGGAGGACCTGGGGCATGGGGACCTGACTACGGCCCTCCTCGTTCCCGAGGCCCTAAGGGGTGAGGCGGTCATCCTGGCCAAGGAGGAGGGGGTGGTGGCGGGTCTCCCCGTGGCCGGGCGGGTCTTCGCCCTCCTGGACCCAGGGGTGGCCTTCACCCCCCTTTTGCCCGAGGGGGGACGGGTGCACATGGGCCAGGAGGTGGCCCGGGTGGCGGGGCCCCTAAGGGGCATCCTCACCGGGGAGCGGCTTGCCCTGAACCTCCTCCAGCGGCTTTCCGGCATCGCCACCCTCACCCGGAGCTACGTGGAGGCGCTAAGGGGCACCAAGGCCCAGGTCCTGGACACCCGCAAGACCACCCCTGGCCTCAGGGCCCTGGAGAAGTACGCGGTGCGGGTGGGTGGAGGGAGAAACCACCGCTTTGGCCTCTTTGACGGGGTTCTCATCAAGGAGAACCACATCCGGGCGGCGGGCGGGGTAGGGGAGGCGGTGCGGCGGGCCAAGGCGGAGGCCCCCCACCACCTCAAGGTGGAGGTGGAGGTGAGGGACCTGGCCGAGCTGGAGGAGGCCCTGGAGGCGGGGGCGGACCTGATCCTCCTGGACAACTTCCCCCTGGAGGCCATCCGCGAGGCGGTGCGCCGGGTAGGGGGGCGGGTGCCTCTGGAGGCCAGCGGCAACATGACCCTGGAAAGGGCCAAGGAGGCGGCGGAGGCGGGGGTGGACTACGTGAGCGTGGGGGCCCTCACCCACTCCGCCAAGGCCTTGGACCTCTCCCTCCTGGTGGTCAAACCATGATGGCATGATGTGCTACCATGATGGCATGGTGCGGACCCAGGTCCAACTCCCGGAGGACCAGTTGGTGCGTCTGAGGGCCAAGGCCCTGGAGGAGGGGGTCTCCTTGGCGGAGCTGGTCCGCCGGGCGGTGGAGCGCTACCTATTGGAGGAGGAGAACGGCGGCTATGAGGAGCGGGCGAGACGGGCCCTAGAGGCGGTGGGCCGCTTCGCCTCAGGGGCCAAGGACGTGAGCGAGGCCCATGACCAATACCTAGATGAGGCCTTCCGCAGCCTTCGTTGACACCTCGGCCCTCTACGCCCTCCTGGACCGGGACGATGCCCACCACCAGGAGGCCGCTCAGGCCTTTGCGGAGCTCCTCAGGCGTAGAATCCCCCTTCACACCCACGCCTACGTGGTGGTGGAAAGCCTGGCCTTGGTGCAGAGACGGCTGGGAATGGAGGCGGCCAGGGTCCTGGTCCACGACCTCCTGGGGGTGGTGCGGGTGGCCCCGGTGGACGGGGAGTTGCACCAGGCGGCCCTCACCGCCACCCTGGCTTCGGGGAGGCGGGACGTGAGCCTGGTGGACTGGACCAGCTTCCTCTTCATGCGGCGGAGGGAGATGGAAAGGGCCTTCGCCTACGACGCCCACTTTTGGGAGCAAGGCTTCCAGCCTGTCCAAGAAAACCATGGATAAGGAAACCCTGACCCAGGCGGTTCTGGAACTCAAGGAAAAGCGCAAGGCGGTCATCCTGGCCCACTCCTACCAGCTCCCCGAGGTGCAGGAGGTGGCGGATTTCGTGGGGGACTCCCTAAGCCTCGCCCGGGAAGCCCAGCGCACCCAGGCCGAGGTCATCGTCTTCTGCGGGGTCCACTTCATGGCGGAGACCGCCGCCATCCTGAACCCCGAAAAGACCGTCCTCCTCCCGGACCTCGAGGCGGGCTGCTCCCTGGCGGACAGCATCCGCCCCGAGGACATCCTGGAGTGGAAAAGGGCCCACCCCGACGGGATCGTGGTGGCCTACGTGAACACCAGGGCCGAGGTGAAGGCCCTGGCCGACGTGTGCGTCACCAGCGCCAACGCCGTGGAAGTGGTCTCCCGCCTCCCCCAGGACCGGCCCATCTACTTTGTCCCCGACATGTTCCTGGGGGCCCACGTGGCCCGGGTTACCGGAAGGAAAATGGACTTGTTCCCGGGAGAGTGCCACGTGCACGCGGGGATCCGGGAGGAGCATCTTCTGGCCCTCCTGGAGGCCCACCCCGAGGCGGAGTTCCTCATCCACCCCGAGTGCGGTTGCGGCTCGGGCTGCCTCTACCTGAAGCCCGATGCCAAGATGCTTTCCACCGAGGGGATGGTGCGCCACGCCAAGGCCTCGGAAAAGGAGGCCTTCGTGGTGGCCACCGAGGTGGGCATTCTCCACCGCCTGAGGAAGGAGGCCCCGGGAAAGGCCTTTTTCCCGGTGAAGCCCGATGCGGTCTGCGAGTACATGAAGCGGATTACCCTGGAGAAGGTCTACCACTCCCTCCGGGACCTGAAGCACGTGGTCCAGGTGCCCGAGGAGGTGGCGAAGCGGGCGAGGCGGGCCCTTCTCGGCATGGTGGCCGTGGGCTGATGGAGCACCTGGAGACCGACCTCCTCATCCTGGGAGCGGGGGTGGCCGGGGTTTACGGGGCCCTGGCGGCGGAGGCCAGAGGAGCCCGGGTTCTCCTCCTCAGCAAGGACTCCCTGCCCTCGGGCGCTACCCCCTGGGCCCAGGGCGGGGTGGCCTTCCCTCTGGACGAGGCCGACCTCGAGGCCCACCTCCAGGACACCCTCCGGGCGGGGCGGGGCCTGGTGGAAGAGAAGGTGGCCCGCTCCATCCTGGAGGAGGCCCCCCGCCACCTGGAGCGCCTCCTTTCCATGGGCCTTCCCTTCCATGCCGAGCCCACCCGGGAAGGGGGGCATAGCCGCCCCCGGGTCCGCCACCTGGGCGGGGACCGCTCGGGCCTCCTCCTCCTAAAGGGCCTCCTCGCCCGCCTGCGAAGCCCGGTTCTGGAGGGCTATCAGGCGGTGAGCCTCCTCCTTTCCGGGGGACGGGTGGCGGGGGCCTGGGTCCTCTCCCCTAAGGGCCCCCTCCTGGTGCGCTCCGGGGCGGTCCTCCTGGCCACGGGGGGCTTGGGGCGGCTTTTCCCCGTGACCACCAACCCCAGGGGGGCCACGGGGGACGGGATGGCCTTGGCGTGGCGGGCGGGGGCCACCTTAAGGGACCTGGAGTTCGTCCAGTTCCACCCCACGGCCCTGCCCGATGGTTCCCTCATCAGCGAGGCCTGCCGGGGGGAGGGGGCAGTCCTCCTGAACGCCAGAGGGGAGCGCTTCATGCCCCGGTACGACCCCCAAGGGGAGCTTGCCCCCCGGGACGTGGTGGCCCGGGCGGTGCACCGGGAAAGGGAACGGACTGGCGGGGTGTATCTGGACCTGAGGCCCATCCCTAACCTGAGGGAACGCTTCCCCACGGTGGCGGCCTCCGCCCTGGCCCTGGGGCTGGACCCCTTCCGTGAACCCCTCCCTGTGGCCCCCGCCGCCCACTACGCCATGGGTGGGGTTAAGACGGACCTCTTGGGCTTCACCGGGGTGCCGGGGCTCTACGCCGCCGGGGAGGTGGCCTCCACGGGCTTCCACGGGGCCAACCGCCTGGCCTCCAATAGCCTCCTGGAGGGCCTGGTCATGGGGGAGCGGGCCGCGTTGGCGGCCTTGGAGGACCTAAGTACCCCACCGCGGCTTTCGCCGCAGTGGGGGCCCCTAAAAGGCCTTCCCAAAGGGGCCGAGCCCCTTCCCGCCCTTAGCCTGGACCCGGGCCTTCTCCCTTCTCTCAGGGAGGCCATGGGCCAGGAGGCGGGGGTGGTGCGGCGGGGGGAGGGGCTTGGGCGGGCCCTGGCCCTGGCCGAGGAGCTTCCCCTAGAGGAGCGCCCTCCTAAGGAGGTGGGGCGGGAGGAGGTGGAGGCAGGAAGTCTCCTCCTCCTGGCCCGCTTCCTCCTCCAGATGGCCCTCCTCCGGCGGGAAAGCCGGGGGGCCCACTTCCGGGAGGACTTCCCTGGGGAAGGGGAGGAGGCCTATCACCTCGAGGCCCAGGGCCAGGAGGTGCGCCGGGTGCCCCGCCTGGGCTAAAGCCCCTCCACCACCAGGGCGATCCCCTGCCCCACCCCGATGCACATGGCGGCCAGGCCGAACTGGACCCCTCTTCGCCGCATCTCGTGGACCAGGGTGGTGAGGATCCGGGCCCCCGAGGTCCCCAGGGGGTGGCCCAGGGCGATGGCCCCGCCGTTGGGGTTTAGGCGGGGATCCTCCGGGTCCAGGCCCCACTCCCGGAGGACGGCGAGAGCCTGTGCGGCGAAGGCCTCGTTGAGCTCGATGAGGCCGAGGTCCTTTAGGCTTAGCCCCGCCCTTGCTAGGGCCTTCTGGGTGGCGGGCACCGGGCCGATGCCCATGATCCGGGGGGGCACCCCGGCCACGGCCATGCTCCGGATCCGGGCCATGGGCCTGAGGCCGTGGGCCTTGGCGTAGGCGTCGGAGACCAGGAGCACCGCCGCCGCCCCGTCGTTGAGGGGGCTGCTGTTCCCCGCGGTCACCGTCCCCCCCTCCCGGAACACCGGCCTTAGGGCGGCGAGCCTTTCCAAGGAGGTGTCCCGCCTGGGCCCTTCGTCCACCTCCACCCGGGCCTCCTCCTTGCCCCGCTTCACGGGCACGGGGACCACCTCGTCCAAGAAGCGCCCTTCCTCCCAGGCCCGCACCGCCTTCCGGTGGGAGAGGAGGGCGAAGCGGTCCTGCGCCTCCCTGGAGATCCCGTACATCTCCGCCAGGTTCTCCGCCGTCTCCCCCATGCTCTCCGTGCCGTAGAGGGCTTGCATCCGGGGGTTAATGAAGCGCCAGCCCAGGGTGGTGTCGTACATGACCAGGTTCCCCGTGGGGAAGCCCCGCTCCGGCTTGGGGAGGGCGTAGGGGGCCCGGGACATGGACTCCACCCCGCTCCCCACGTAGACCTGCCCCTCCCCGGCCCAGATGGCCCGGGCCGCCTGGGCGATGGCCTCTAACCCCGAGCCGCAAAGCCGGTTCACCGTGCACCCCGCCACCTCCACGGGGAAGCCTGCCAGGAGGAGGGCCATGCGGGCCACGTTGCGGTTGTCCTCCCCCGCCTGGTTGGCGCAGCCGGCGTAGACGTCCTCCACCTCCTCCTTGGGGACCCCGGAGCGCTCCATGAGGGCCGCAAGGGCGTGGGCCAGGAGGTCGTCGGGGCGCACGGAGGAGAGGGCCCCGCCGTGCTTGCCGATGGGGGTTCTCACCGCTTCCACGATCCAGGCTTCGGGCATACTGCTTCCCTACCCTTCGGTCGGTACCAGGCTAGGGCCCCCCAGGGCCCCCGTCAAGGCCCTAGCCCAGGAGGAGCTCCCGGGCCCTCAGGGCCAGGTGCACCCGGGCCAGGGTCTCGGGACGGGAGAGGGGTCCCAGGACCGCCTCCATGCGCCTCAGGCGGTAACGCAGGGTGTTGGGGTGGATGTGGAGCCTTCTGGCCGCCTCCTCCAGGCTTTCCGAGTCCAGGTAGGCCTCGAGGGTCCTTAAGAGCTTCTGGGGCAGGGGCAGGTAGCGCTCCACCAAGGCCTTCAGGTCCTCGGGGGACTGCTGCAGGAGGACGAAGGCCACGGGGTCCAGCCCGGTAAAGGAAAGGGCCTCCCCGGGTCTGGCGGCCTTCAGGGCGATCAGGGCCTCCCGGTAGGCCTCCTGCACCTCGCCTTTGGCGTGCACCGCCGAGTAGCCCAGGCGGCTTCCCGGGGGAAGGGCAGCGAGGAGGTTTTCCGCCTCCTTCTTGGGGCTATGGACCTGCCACATGGCCACCAGGCGGTTCCCCCGCACCCCGAGGAGGTAGGGGACCCCTAGGCGGTCCAGGTAGGCCCCGGATAGGCGCCTTAGCTCCAGGGTGGCCTCCCGCCGCCTCTCCTCCGCTAGGCGGTGCCGCCCCGGCACCGCAGGGGGCTCCACCAGGGCTAAGACCCACTCCACCCCCTCGGTAAAGCCGAAGGCGAAGAGGCGCTCAGGCTCCGCCTCCCCCAGGACCAGGGCCAGGAGGAGGGCTTCCCCTAAGGACTCCTCCTGCATCCTCTCCAGGCTCTTCTCCAGGGCCCTGACCCTTAGGAGGCGGGCCGCTACCTCCAGTAGCCCCCGGGCTCCGCGGAGCCTTTCCTCCTCCCCGTAGACCACCAGCACCCCTTCCCCCGCCTCGAGGGCCAGGTACCCCTTACCCTCCCCAGGGGTCTTGGGGTGTGTTGGAGGCACAGGCCCGGCGAAGCCCAGCACCTCCCCCCAGGGGGCCACCCGGGCCAGGGCCAGGCCCGTGGCCTGGTGGAGGACCTCTAGAAGGGGCCTTTCCGGGAGCTTGAGGAGGAGGTCCAAAAGCCCCGAAAGGGCCATCCCCGGCCCCAGGGCGAAAAGCCTTAGGGTAAGGGCCCTTTCCAGCTCCTCCCGCCTGAGCCAGGGGGGGTAGAGGGCGAGGCCTAAGCCCTCCTGCTCGGCGAAGGCCTTGACCTCGGGATCGGGCTCGGGGAGGAGGAAGCCCGAGGCGGTGCGGTGGCGGAAGAGACTGCCTTCCGGGCGGAAGAGGAGGAGGGCCCCCTCCTGGGGTAGGAGGGGCTTGGGCTCGGGGAGGAGGTAGAGGACGGGCCTTTCCGAGGGAACCAGGACCCTGAGGCCCAGGTCCCGCATGAGGTGGGTGAAGCCAATGGCGTTTTCGCCAAAGTTAGTCGGGTACATAGGACAAAAACACGATATCGCACCCCCGAGCGGGCTATAAAGGGTCTGTTTTTATTGGAGCTAACAAGTTTCTTTGCTTATTTAGGGCAAAAAACAATTGCCCTTCTTCCCGGCCCCCCGCATGCTGGGGGGTAAAAGGAGCCTCATGTTCCGCGGGTCCATCCCACCCCTCATCACCCCTTTCCGACGGGGCCAGGTTGACGAAGGGGCCCTGAGGCGGCTTGTGGAGCGGGTCATCCAGGGGGGCTCCCATGGGATCAGCGTGGGGGGCACCACCGGGGAGCCCGGTACCCAGACCCTGGAGGAGAGGAAGCGGGTGATCCGCATCGCCGTGGAGGAGGCGGCGGGCCGGGTTCCCGTCCTGGCGGGCACGGGGTCCTTGCGCCTGGAGGAGACCTTGGAGCTCACCCGCTACGCCAAGGAGGTGGGGGCAGACGGGGCCATGGTCATCGTCCCCTACTACGTGAAGCCCAACCAGGAGGGGCTTTACCGTTACTTCGCCGAGGTGGCCCGGGCGGTCCCCGATTTCCCCCTCGTCCTCTACAACATCCCAGGCCGCAGCGGGGTGGAGATCGCCCCCAAGACCGTGGCCCGCCTCCGGCGGGACTTCTCCCAGATCGTGGGCCTCAAGCACTCCTCCAAGGACCTGGAGTACGTCTCCCACCTCCTCATGGAGGCGGGGAGGGACTTTTCCGTGTTCTGCGGCCTGGAGAGCCTCACCTTGCCCATGATGGCCCTTGGGGCGGTGGGTACCATCGCCGCCACGGCCAACTGGCTTCCCAAGGAGGTGGCCCTCCTCTGCGAGAGGGCCCTCGCCGGGGACTACGGGGGGGCGAGGGAGGTGCACTTTTACCTCCTCGAGGCCAACGAGGCCATCTTCTGGGACACGAACCCCATCCCCCTCAAAACCGTCCTCTCCTGGATGGGCCTTTGCGAGAAGGAGTGGCGCCTGCCCCTTGCCCCCACCACCCCCGAGGTGGAGGAGAGGCTAAGGCGCATGGCGGAGCGCTACGGCCTCCTAGGGGGTGAGGCGTGAAGATCTGCCGCTTTTTCCACAAGGGCCGGGTCCACCAGGGGGTCTATCGGGACGGCCTCCTCCTGGACGAGGCGGGGGAGGCCCACGATCCCGGGGCCGTCACCTGGCTCCTCCCCTTCACCCCGGGGAAGGTCCTGGGCGTGGCCCTGAACTACGCCGACCACGCCGAGGAGCTGGGCCTCGCCCGCCCCGAGGAGCCCGCCCTCTTCTGGAAGCCCAGTACCAGTCTCCTCCCCCACCAGGGCACCGTCCTCTACCCCAAGGGGGCGGAGTTCGTCCACCCTGAGGTGGAGCTTGCGGTGGTGGTGGGCCGCCCCATGAAGCGGGTGAGGGAGAAGGAGGCCCTGGACTATGTCCTGGGCTACACCATCGCCAACGACCTGGTGGCCCGGGACTTTGTGAGGGACACCTTCCGCCCCCCCATAAGGGCCAAGGGCCGGGACACCTTCCTACCCCTAGGGCCCTTTTTGGTGGTGGAGGAGGTGGAAGACCCCCAGGACCTGTGGCTTCGGGCCTACGTGAATGGGGAACTGCGCCAGGAGGGGCACACCTCGAGGATGCTCTTTAGCGTCTCAGAGCTCCTCGCCTTCATCTCGGAGTTCATGACCCTAGAGCCTTTGGACGTCCTCCTCACCGGCACCCCCAAGGGGGTGAGCCGGGTCCGGCCGGGGGACGTGATGCGCCTGGAGATCGAGGGCCTGGGAGCCCTGGAAAACCCCATAGAGGTGGAGGCATGAGGTACGCGGACCAGGTGGCGGGGATTCCCTGGGAGAAGATAGAGGAAGTCCGGAAAAAACTGGGGGAGCGGCCCGCCCTCCACTTCGTCGCCGGGGAGTTCCTCCCCTCGGAGAGCGGGGAGACCTTCCCCTCCCTGGACCCGGCCACGAACGAGGTCCTGGGAGAGGCGGCGAGGGGCCAGGCGGGGGAGGTGGACCGGGCGGCCCGGGCGGCCCTCGAGGCCTTCCCCCGCTGGAGCCGCACCCGGGCCAAGGAGAGGAAGCGCTACCTCCAGAGGATCGCCGAGCTCATGGAGGAGCACGCCGACGAGCTTGCGGTCATGGAGTGCCTGGATGCGGGGCAGGTCCTAAGGATCGTCCGGGCCCAGGTGGCCCGGGCGGCGGAGAACTTCGCCTTCTACGCCGAGTACGCCGAGCACGCCATGGAGGACCGCACCTACCCCGTGGACCGGGACTGGCTCTACTACACCCTCCGGGTTCCCGCGGGCCCCGTGGGCATCATCACCCCTTGGAACGCCCCCCTCATGCTCTCCACCTGGCGCATCGCCCCCGCCTTGGCCTTCGGGAACACCGTGGTCCTGAAGCCCGCGGAGTGGAGCCCCTTCACCGCCACGAAGCTTGCGGAGATCCTCCAGGAGGCGGACCTGCCCCCCGGGGTCTTCAACCTGGTCCAGGGCCTGGGCGAGGAGGCGGGGGCCGCTCTGGTGGCCCACCCCTCCGTGCCCCTCATCACCCTCACCGGGGAGACGGAGACGGGAAAGGTCGTCATGCGCAACGCCGCCAGCCACCTGAAGCGGCTTTCCCTGGAACTGGGTGGCAAAAGCCCCGCCTTGGTCTTCGCCGACGCCGATCTGGAGAGGGCCCTGGACGCCGTGGTCTTCCAGATCTACTCCTTCAACGGGGAAAGGTGCACGGCGAGCTCCAGGCTTCTGGTGGAGGAGCCCATCTTTGAGGAGTTCGTGGCCCGGGTGGCGGAGAGGGCCCAGGCCATCCGGGTGGGCCACCCCCTGGACCCGGAGGCCGAGGTGGGGCCCCTGATCCACCCCGAGCACCTCCATCGGGTCCTGGGCTACATAGAGGCGGGGAAGGAGGAAGGGGCGAGGCTCTTGGTGGGCGGGGAGCGGGCCCTCACCTCCTTTAGGGGGGAGGACCTCTCCCGGGGGAACTACCTCCTGCCCACCCTCTTCGTGGGGGAGAACCACATGAGGATCGCCCAGGAGGAGATCTTTGGCCCCGTCCTGGTGGCCATCCCCTTCAAGGACGAGGAGGATGCCCTCAGGAAGGCCAACGACACCCGCTATGGCCTCGCCGCCTACATCTTCACCCGGGACCTGGAGCGGGGCCACCGCCTGGCCCTGGAGCTTCAGGCGGGGATGGTCTACCTCAACAGCCACAACGTGCGCCACCTCCCCACCCCCTTCGGCGGGGTGAAGGGGAGCGGGGACCGGCGGGAAGGAGGGTACTACGCCCTGGACTTCTACACGGACCTGAAGAGCGTGGGCCTCCCCTTGAGGCCCCCCCACGTGCCCAAGTTCGGCCAAGGAGGTTAGTATGGCGAGGACGGGAGCGGAGTACATAGAGGCCCTAAGGACGCGCCCCCCCAACCTCTGGTACCGGGGGGAGAAGGTGGAAGACCCCACGGTCCACCCGGTCTTCCGGGGGATCGTGCGCACCATGGCCGCCCTTTACGACCTGCAGCACGACCCCCGCCACCGGGAGGCCCTCACCTACGAGGAGGAGGGGCGGCGGCACGGGATGAGCTTCCTCATCCCCAAGACCAAGGAGGACCTGAGGCGGCGGGGCAGGGCCTACAAGCTCTGGGCCGACCAGCACCTGGGGATGATGGGCCGAAGCCCCGACTACCTCAACGCCGTGGTCATGGCCTACGCCGCCAGCGCCGACTACTTCGGGGAGTTCGCCGACAACGTGCGGAGCTACTACCGGTACCTCCGGGACGGCGACCTGGCCACCACCCACGCCCTCACCAACCCCCAGGTGAACCGGGCCAAGCCCCCCTCGGCCCAGCCCGACCCCTACATCCCCGTGGGGGTGGTGCGTCAGACGGAAAAGGGGATCGTGGTCCGGGGGGCGCGGATGACGGCCACCTTTCCCCTGGCGGACGAGGTGCTCATCTTCCCTTCCACCCTCCTCCAGGCGGGAAGCGAGCGGTACGCCCTGGCTTTCGCCCTGCCCACCTCCACCCCGGGCCTCCACTTCGTCTGCCGGGAAGGCCTGGTGGGGGGGGATAGCCCCTTTGACCACCCCCTCAGTAGCCGCCTCGAGGAGATGGACTGCCTGGTGGTCTTCGACGACGTCCTGGTCCCCTGGGAGCGGGTCTTCATCCTGGGCAACGTGGAGCTCTGCAACCGCGTCTACGCCGCCACCGGGGCCCTGAACCACATGGCCCACCAGGTGGTGGCCCTGAAGACCGCTAAGACGGAGGCCTTCCTGGGGGTGGCAGCTCTGATGGCCGAAGGGATCGGGGCCGACGCCTACGGCCACGTCCAGGAGAAGATCGCCGAGATCATCGTCTACCTGGAGGCCATGCGGGCCTTCTGGACCCGGGCGGAGGAGGAGGCCAAGGAGAACGCCTACGGCCTCTTGGTCCCGGACCGCGCGGCCCTGGACGGGGCCCGGAACCTCTACCCAAGGCTTTATCCCCGCCTAAGGGAGATCCTGGAGCAGATCGGGGCCAGTGGCCTCATCACCCTGCCCTCGGAGAGGGACTTCAAGGGGCCCTTGGCTCCCCTCCTGGAGAAGTACCTCCAGGGGGCGACCCTGGAGGCCAAGGAGCGGGTGGCCCTCTTCCGCCTGGCCTGGGACATGACCCTCTCGGGCTTCGGGGCGAGGCAGGAACTCTACGAGCGCTTCTTCTTCGGGGACCCGGTGCGCATGTACCAGACCCTCTACAGCGTCTACGACAAGGAGCCCTACAAGGCCCGGATCCGGGAGTTCCTGAAGGGGTCCCTAAGGGCCTTTGAGGAGGTGGCGGTGTGAAGGAGGCCTTCAAGGAGGCCATGAGCCGCTTCGCCGCCGGGGTCACCGTGGTCTCCGCCCGCTTTGGCGAGGAGGAGCGGGGCATGACGGCCACCGCCTTCATGTCCTTAAGCCTCGAGCCCCCCTTGGTGGCCCTAGGGATCTGGGAGGGGGCCAAGGTCCTCCCCCTCCTGGAGAGGAGCGGGGCCTTTACGGTAAGCCTCCTCCGGGAGGGGCAGGAGCCGGTTTCCCAGCACTTCGCCGGCAGGCCCCAGGAGGGGGTCTCCCTGGTGGAGGGGGCCGTGCCCGGGGCCCTGGCGGTGCTCCGCTGCCGCCTTCAGGCCCTCCACCCCGGGGGGGACCACCGCCTGGTGGTGGGCCGGGTGGAGGAGGTGGCCCTGGGGGAGGCCGGCCCCCCCTTGGTCTACTTCGCCAGGGGCTACAGGAGGTTGGTATGGCCATCGTGAGGGTGGGGTTCTTGGAGCTTTGGGTGAGGGATTTGGAGCGGAGCTTGGAGTTTTACCAAGGGCTTCTGGGCCTCCGCCTAGAGAGGCGGGAGGGCCACGTGGCCTACCTCCGGGGTTACGAGGAGCTGGAGTGGAGCCTGAAGCTTACCCAGGCTCCCTTCCCCGCGGTGCGCGCCTTGGGCTTCAAGGTGGACTCCGAGGGCTTGGAGCAGGGCCTGGCCTGGGCTCGGCAGGAAGGGCTTCCCCACCGGCTGGAGTCCGACTGGGGCAGGCCTGAGATCCTCCGCCTCCAGGACCCCTTCGGCTACCCCCTGGCCTTCTACTTCCGGGCGGAGAAGCTTCCCCGGGTGCTCCAGAACTACCACGAGTACCGGGGGCCCGGCCTCCTCCGCCTGGACCACCTCAACGTCTTCTCCCCGGAGGTGGCGAAGGCCACCCGCTACTACCAGGAGGCCCTGGGCTTCCGCCTCAGCGAGTACACCGAGGACGAGGAGGGGAGGCTTTGGGCGAGCTGGCTCCACCGCAAGGGCAACGTCCACGACATCGCCTTCACCAACGGGGAGGGCCCTAGGCTCCACCACTTCGCCTACTGGCTCCCTGACGCCATGGCCATCCTCCGGGCAGCGGACATCCTGGCGGGGGCCATGCGCACGGACCAGATTGAGCGGGGCCCCGGGCGGCACGGGATCTCCAACGCCATGTTCCTCTACCTAAGGGACCCGGACGGCCACCGCGTGGAGCTCTACACCTCCGACTACCTCACCGTGGACCCCGACCACCCCCCCTTGCGCTGGTCCCTCAGCGACCCCCGGCGCCAGACCCTCTGGGGGCACCGCACCCCGAGGAGCTGGTTCCTAGAGGGGAGCCCCTTCCTGGACCTGGAAGGGAGGCCTATCCCTACGCGGGCCTCTGGCCTGGAGGGCATCCCCGAGCACGTCATCTAGGCCCTTGACGGGACAAAGGTCCCCTCCTATGCTGTAAGCAAACGTTAGTTAGGCCCAACTGGGCGTACGCCCGTGGGAAAAAGGGGGTGCGAGATGAAGCGTTGGCTGGTAGCAGGTCTTTTCCTGGCCCTTTCGGCTCTGGCCCAAGGGGCCATCAAGGTGGGGGTGGTGGTCTCGGCCACGGGCCCTGCCGCCTCCTTGGGCATCCCCGAGCGGAACACCATGCTCCTCATCCAGGAGATCCTGGACCGCACGGGGGGCGTGGCGGGGAGGAGGGTGCAGTTCGTTATCCTGGACGACGCCTCCGACACCACCCAGGCGGTGCGGAACACCAGGCGCTTGGTGGAGGAGGGCGTGGTGGCCATCATCGGCACCACCACCACCCCGGCTTCCTTGGGCATGATCCCTGTGGTGGCCGAGGCTAGGGTGCCCAAGATCTCCCTGGCCGCCAGCAAGGACATCATCCACCCCGTGGACGCCCAGCGCCTCTGGGTCTTCAAGACCCCCCAGACGGAGGAGCTCATGGCCCAGGCCATCGTGGCCGACATGGTGGCCAGAGGGGTGAGGACCGTGGGCTACATCGGCTTCAACGACGCCTACGGGGAGGGCTGGGCCCGCTTCTTTGAGGCCGAGGCCAGGGCTAGGGGCCTCCAGGTGGTGGTGAGCGAGCGCTACGCCCGCACGGACACCAGCGTCACCGGCCAGGTGCTGCGCATCCTTGCCCGGAGGCCGGATGCGGTTCTCATTGGGGCCAGCGGTACCCCCGCCGTGCTTCCCCAACGCACCCTGAGGGAAAGGGGCTACGGGGGGCTCATCTACCAGACCCACGGGGTGGCCAACCCCGACTTCCTCCGGGTGGGGGGCAAGGACGTGGAGGGCACCCTGCTCCCCGCGGGGCCCATCCTGGTGGCTGAGCAGCTCCCCGAAGGCTTCCCCTCCAAGCGGGTGGCCCTGGACTACATCCAGCGCTACGAGGCCCGCTTCGGGATCGGCTCCTACTCCACCTTCGGGGCCCACGCCTTGGACGCCTGGCTCATCCTTCGCCCTGCCCTGGAACGGGCCTTGAGGAGGGCCGACCCTGACAGGGACTTGGCCGCCTTCCGCGCCGTTCTCCGGGACGAGATCGAGGCCACCAGGGGCCTGGTGGCCACCCACGGGATTTTCACCTTCAGCCGGGAGGACCACCTGGGCCTCCGCTTTGAGGACAGCGCGGTAATGGTGCAGGTGGAGAACGGCCGCTGGAAGCTTATCCGTACCTTCCGCTAGGCCATGGACGCCACCATCCTCGGCTTTCTCCTCCTGGACGCCCTGCAGAACGGGGTGATCTATGGCCTCCTGGCCCTGGCCCTGGTCCTGGTCTTCGCGGTGACCCGGGTGATCCTGGTGCCCATCGGGGACCTTCTCATGTTTGCCCCTCTCTCCCTGGTGTGGCTCCAGTCCGGGAGCCTCCCCGGTACCCTCTGGCTGGCCTTGGCCCTGGGGCTTCTCTGGGCCGTGCTTTCCCGGGGGCGGGGGCGCTTCTGCCCCTTTCCCTCGGGGCTCTCCTTCTTTTCCTCTTCCTCTTGGCCCTGCAGGTGCCCCTTCTGGCCTACCCCGTCAGCGCCCTGCTGGTGGTCTACCTTGGGGTGGCCACCTACCGGGTCTTCTTCCAGCCCATGCGGGAGGCCACGGTTCTGGCCTACCTGATCATGGCCGTGGGGCTCCATGTGGCCTACCAGGGCCTGGGCCTCGTCTTCTTTGGGCCCGAGCAGTACCGTCCCGCTCCTCTCCTCGTGGGGGAGGTGTTGGTGGGGCTTTCCTGGCAGGGGGTCCTGGTCCTCCTCTTCGCCGGGGTCTCGGTGCTTGGCCTTTACCTATTCTTCCGCCTCTCCCTGTTCGGCAAGGCCCTCCTGGCAGCGGCGCAGAACCGGCTTGGGGCTAGGCTTTCCGGGATCCGTCCGGAGGAGGCGGGGATGGTGGCCTTCGCCATCGCCAGCTTTTTGGCAGCGGTCTCGGGGCTCCTCCTTGCCCCCCTCATCAACGCTGCCTACTTCATGGGCTTCATGCTGGGCCTGAAGGGCTTCGTGGCCGCCATCCTGGGGGGCTTGGTGAGCTATCCGGCGGCCTTTCTGGCGGCGCTTTTGGTGGGCCTCTTTGAGAGCTTCACCAGCTTCTATGCCAGCGCCTACAAGGAGGCTCTGGTGTTTCTCCTCCTGGTGCCGGCCCTCTTCTTCCAGAGCCTCAGGGCTCGCGCGGTGGAGGAGTGATGCGTTACCTCTGGTTTCTACTCCTCCTTCTGCCCTTGGTCCTTTCCCCCTTCCCCTTCTACCTGACCCTCCTGAACTTCTTCGCCCTCTCCGCCCTGGTGGCCCTTTCCCTCTATGTGCTGACGGGCCTTGGGGGGATGACCAGCTTCGCCCAAGCGGCCTTCATGGGCATGGGGGCCTATGCCACCGCCCTCCTCACGGTGAAGGGAGGGTTTTCCCCCTGGCTTGGCCTCTTGCTGGGCCTCCTTCTCTCCCTCCTCCTGGCCCTGATCCTGGGGGGGCTCACGGTGCGGCTCAAGGGGCACTTCCTCCCCCTTTCCACCATCGCCTGGCAGGTGGCCCTTTTCATCTTGGCTGGGAACCTGGTGGGGCTCACCGGGGGGCATACGGGCCTCAGCGGCCTGCCACCCTTGGTGCTCTTCGGCCTCCCCCTGGACAGCACCTTCCGCTACGCCTTTTTGGGGCTTTTCCTCCTCGTCCTCTTCGTCCTGTTCCTTTACAACTTGCGCGAAAGCCGCCTGGGAAGGGCCCTTTTGGCCCTACGGGGGGACGCCTTGGCCGCGGCCAGCTTCGGGGTGGATCCGGCGAGCCTGAGGCTAAAGGCCTTCCTCCTCTCCGGCTTCATGGCGGGGCTTGCGGGCTTCCTCTACGCCCACTTCCTCAGGTTCGTCAACCCCACCCCCTTCTCCCTGGAGGCCTCCATCAAGTACCTGGTGATGGCCGTGGCCGGGGGGGTGGGGTACATTCCTGGGGTGCTTTTGGGGGCGGCCTTGTTCACCGGTTTGGAGGACTGGCTAAAGGACCTCCTTCCCCTCTTCCTGGGGCGGCAGGGGAACTACGAAACCATCGCCTACGGCCTCATCCTGGCCGCCATCCTCATCCTGGCCCCCAGGGGCCTGTGGCCTCTCTTGGAGCGGTTCCTCCCTAGGAGGGAGGGTCGCCTACCCCGCGGGGAGGCCCTGCCCCTGAGGCCGCCTTCGGGAAGGCGGGGGGAGGTGCTCTTGGAGGTGGAGGGTTTGAAGAAGGCCTTTGGTGGGCTTCTGGCCGTGAACGGGGTTTCCTTTGAGCTCAGGCGGGGGGAGATCCTGGCCCTCATCGGCCCCAACGGGGCGGGGAAGACCACGGTCTTCAACCTGGTCACCGGGGCCATGCCACCGGATGCTGGGCGGGTCCTCCTCTTCGGGCGGGAGATCACCGGCCTTCCGCCCTACCGCATCCACCCCCTGGGCCTCGGGCGCACCTTCCAGCACCCCCACCTTTTCCCGCAGCTCACGGTGTTAGAGAACGTGGCCCTGGGCACCTACGCCCGTACCCGGGCGGGGTTTCTCCGGGTCCTTCTAGGCCTCCACCGCAAGGAGGAGGAGAGGGCCCTCGCCACCGCTTACCAAGCCCTCGGGCGGGTAGGGCTGGAGGCCCTAGCCCTGGAGCGGGCGGAGAGGCTTCCCGCGGGCCAGCAGCGGCTCTTGGAGATCGCCCGGGTCCTGGCCTCGAGGGCGGAGGTGCTCCTCCTGGATGAGCCGGGTGCGGGCCTCCGGGCGGGGGAGAAGCGGGAGCTTGCCCACCTCCTCAGGTCCTTGGCCCACGAGGGGTACACCATCCTCATCGTGGACCACGACATGGACCTGATCATGGGCCTGGCGGACCGGGTGGTGGTGATGAACTACGGGGAGAAGATCGCCGAGGGCACGCCCAAGGAGGTGCAACGGGACCCCCTGGTGCGGGCGGCCTACCTGGGGGAAGTGGAGGGGGAGGCGGCATGAGCCTCTTGCAGGTGCAAGACCTCTCAGTGCGGTACGGGCCCTTGGAGGCGGTGCGCGGCGTTTCCTTCGCCCTAGGGGAGGGGGAGGCCTTGGCGGTGATCGGTCCCAACGGGGCGGGGAAGACCAGCCTGCTTCGGGGGCTTTTGGGCCTGGCCCGGGCCGAAGGACGGGTCCTTTTGTGGGGAAGGGAGGTGGCATCCCGAAGCCCGGAGGGCCTCCTGGCCCAGGGGGTGGTCCTGGTACCCGAGGGCAGGGCCCTCTTCCCTGGGCTTTCCGTGGAGGACAACCTGCTCCTTGGGGGGTTTACCCGCTTCCGCAAGGGGCAGGACCTGGGGCCAGACCTGGATCGGGTCTACACCCTTTTCCCCCGGCTTCGGGAGAGGCGGCGGCAGGCTGCGGGCACGCTTTCCGGCGGGGAGCAGCAGATGCTGGCCATAGGGCGGGCCCTCATGGCCAGGCCGAGGGTGCTGCTTTTGGACGAGCCTTCCTTGGGGCTTGCGCCCTTGCTGGTGCGGGAGATCTATCGTACCCTGGGCGAATTGAAGCGCGAGGGGGCCACGCTTCTTCTGGTGGAGCAAAACGCCAAGGTGGCCCTCTCCCTGGCGGACCGGGGCTTGGTGATGGAGGCGGGGGAGATGGCCCTTGCCGGTCCGGCGGCCGACCTGCGCCGGGACCCCAGGGTGGTGGAGGCCTACCTGGGCACAGCCAGGGAGGTGGAGGAGGGGTGAGGGGTCCCCTTATGGAGACCCTGGGCCACGGCACCGTCCACGGGGGCTTTCCCTATGCCCTGATGGATAGCGCCTTCGCCTTGTCCAGCAACTCCTGGGGCAGGGCCGTGGCCCCCTCTTGCCGCATGGGCTACTTTTGCCCCCTCTTCCCGGGAGCCAAGGGGGAGCCCTGGGCCGAGGAGGCGAACCTCTCCCGGTGCACGGCCACCTACCAGGTGGGGGTGGTTTCCGAAGGCAGGAAGGTGGACCTCTTCACGGACACCGTGTTCCGTTTGGGAGGTGAGAAGGATGATGTACCAGCCTGAGCTGGAAAGGCTGCCTCGGGAGAAGCTTAGGGTCCTTCAGGAGGAGAGGCTGCGCCACATCGTGGGCTATGTCCACCAACGGGTGCCCTTTTACCGCAGGCTTTTGGACGAGGCAGGGGTGGACCGCGAAGGGGTGCGGGGCCTCGAGGACCTCCCCAGGCTCCCCTTCACCAAAAAGGACCACCTGCGGGAGAACTACCCCTTTGGCCTCTTCGCCGTGCCCCGGGAGGAGGTGGCCCGGATCCACGCGTCTAGCGGCACCACGGGCAAACCCACGGTCGTGGGCTATACCAAGGGCGACCTCAGGGTCTTTGCCGAAGTGGTGGCCCGCTCCTTAGCGGCGGCGGGCGCTAGACCAGGGATGATGCTCCACAACGCCTACGGCTACGGCCTCTTCACCGGCGGCCTTGGCCTCCACGGAGGCGCCGAGGCCCTGGGGATGGCCGTGGTGCCCGTTTCCGGAGGGATGACCGAGCGCCAGATCCTGCTCATCCAGGACCTCCGTCCCGAGGTACTCTCCTGCACCCCCTCCTACGCCCAGACCTTGGCTGAGGAGTTCAGGAAGCGGGGGGTTTCCCCGGAGGAGCTTTCCCTGGAGTACGCCGTCCTGGGGGCCGAGCCCTGGACCGAGGCCATAAGGAAGCAGGTGGACGAGGGCCTTGGGGTGAGGAGCACCAACATCTACGGGCTTTCCGAGATCATCGGCCCCGGGGTTTCCAACGAGTGCGTGGAGGAGAGGCAGGGAAGCCACATCTGGGAGGATCACTTCCTCCCCGAGGTGGTGGACCCGGACACAGGGGAGCCCCTTCCCGAGGGCAAGGTGGGGGTCCTGGTCCTCACCACCCTCACCAAGGAGGCCATGCCCCTCCTCCGCTACTGGACCGGGGACCTCACCTTCCTCAACTACGAGCCCTGCTCCTGCGGCCGCACCCACGTGCGCATGGGCCCCATCCTGGGCCGCACCGACGACATGCTCATCATCCGCGGGGTCAACGTCTACCCCACCCAGGTGGAGGCGGTGCTCCTAGGGGTTCCCGAGGTGGTGCCCTACTACCAGATCGTGGTGCGCCGCGAGGGCACCCTGGACGAGGCCGAGCTCAGGGTGGAGGTGGCGGAGGGCTTCTTCCGGGAGATCGGGGAGAAGGCCCTCTCCGACGAGGTCATAGAGGCGGACCACCGCCTGCACGCCCTCAGGGAGAAGGTGGCCCACAAGATCAAGGACACCATCGGGGTGGGCATGAGGGTTACGCTCCTGGCCCCGGGCCAGGCCCCCAGGAGCGAGGGCGGGAAACTTAGACGGGTCCTGGACCTGAGGAAGTAGGCCATGCGCCCCATTCCCATCGGCTATCAGGCGGTCTTTGAGACCGTGGTCACCGAGGAGATGACCGTGGACTTTGAGGAACTGGGTCGGGTGCACCCCGTCTACGCCACCTACTGGATGGCCAAGCACATGGAGCTGGCGGGGCGGAAGATCATCCTACCCTTCCTGGAGGAGGGGGAGGAGGGCATCGGGAGCTACGTGGAGGTGCGGCACCTGGCCTCGGCCCTCCCGGGGATGCGGGTAAGGGTGGTGGCCCGCCATGAGAGGACCGAGGCCAACCGGGTCCACGCCACCATGGAGGTCTATAACGAGCTCGGCGACCTCATTGGCCGGGGCCGGACCGAGCAGGTGATTCTGCCCAAGGCCAAGGTGGGGGCCTTGTTTGCCCGTTTGGAAGAGAGGTGGCGGGCTTACCGGGAGGGTTAGGTGGAGATCAAAAGCGCAAGCGTTTTAAATCGTGAATGTAATCACTAAAGACCCTCCACTAAAGGCCCTCGAGCCCCGGCCGCAACACCGCAAAACTCCCCGAGCACAAACAAAGGCCTAGCCATCGTTGAAGCCCATCCCTTCCCAGAAGGCCCTGGCCCAGAAGGGGCGAACTGGTCCGACAACAACAGCCTAGGGGTGGTGAAGGTGCAGGCCATGGGTGCAGCCTTACAACGCCCTGGCCCAAGGCCCGCAGGGTATGCTGGTCCTTGGGGTACTTTCCCTTCTCTGGGCCGGTGACCTTTTGAGATAGGGAACCCCTGCGGCAAATGGCCTTCGCGTCCGCAATGGCCGCCGTCTTGAGGGAACGGGATGGATGTAGGTATCTACACAGAGGTCAGCCTGATTCTGCTCGCCGCGGTGGTGCTGGGTGCCATCGGGTTGCTGATGCGCCAGCCCCTGATCATCACCTACATCCTGCTGGGCATCGTCCTGGGACCATCGGGCTTCGGCCTGGTGCAGTCCCAAGATGTGGTGGCCCTGCTGGCGCAGGTCGGCATCGCCATCCTGTTGTTTCTCGTGGGGCTAGAGCTGAACCCCAGCTATGTGCGGCGGATCGGACCGGTTGCTGTCGCCACAGGGCTGGGGCAGCTCACCTTTACGATAATCATCGGCTTCCTTCTGATACTGCTGCTGGGGAAAGACTGGTTGACCGCGCTCTACATCGGGGTTGCACTGACCTTCTCCAGCACGATTATCATCGTGAAGTTACTTACAGACAAGCACGAGTTGGATACGTTGCATGGACGCATCGCAATCGGTTTTTTGATCGTACAGGATATTGCGGTGGTCGTGGCCCTCGTGGCGATGAGCGTCCTGGGCGGGGGTCAGACAGGAACGCAAGGGCTGGCGCAGGTGCTGGGCGAGATCGCCCTCAAGCTGGCGGTGCTGGGCGCGGGGATGTATCTAGCCATGCGCTTCCTGTTGGGGTGGCTGCTGCGCTTTCTGGCGCGCTCGCTGGAGCTGCTGCTGATTTTCGCCGTGGCGTGGGCGGTTGGGCTGGCAGCGCTGGGGGATTGGCTGGACCTCTCCAAAGAGCTGGGGGCCTTTTTGGCAGGGTTTGCCCTCTCGGCCTCTCACTTCCGCGACGCCATCAGCACCCGCCTGGCCCCCCTGCGCGACTTTCTCCTGCTGTTCTTTTTCATCTATTTGGGCATGAAGTTCGACCTGGCAACGGCGCAGCAGGAGTGGTTCACCGCCCTCGTGCTGGCGCTTTTCGTGTTGATCGGCAACCCGCTGATCGTGATGGTGATCATGGGCGCCATGGGCTACCGCCGAAAGACAAGCTTTCTTGCTGGGCTGACCGTCGCCCAGATAAGCGAGTTCTCCATCATCTTCATCGCAATGGGGATGTCGCTGGGCCACGTGGGGGAGGACGCGCTGAGCATCACCACGATGGTCGGACTGATCACCATCGCGCTCTCGACTTACATGATCCTCTACTCCCAGCCTTTGTACCAGCGGCTAGAGCGCTTCCTCAAGGTCTTTGAGCGCAGGGAGCCCTTTGCAGAGAAGCGCTTTGAAGCAGAGGAGCTGACCGATGCCCCCTACGAGGCCATTGTCTTCGGGTTGGGACGCACGGGGCGAAGGGTGCTCCAGCACTACCACGCGCAGGGCATCCGCGCAATCGGGGTGGACTACGATCCGGAAGCGGTGGCCGCGATGCACGCAGAGGGCATTCCTGCGCTGTTTGGCACGGCGGAAGACCAGGAGTTTGTTCTCGGACTACCCATCTCGGCGGCGAAGCAGTTGGTGATTACGCTACCCCATCTGGACGATATACAGGAGTTGATCCGCACGGTAAGGGGGACCAGTTTTGACGGCCGGATCATCGCTGTCGCGCGCTCAGAGGCGGATGCCCGTGCGCTGAGGGCGATGGGCGTGGACGATCTGGTGAACCCTTTCGAGCTGGCCTGCGAGGCTATTCTGCGGTTGACCCGGCGGGAGTAGCAGAGGAGGATGCCGAGGTTGCCGGGCAGAGCTCTCTAAAAGCCCGCCAGTGGCCGAGGTGCCTTCAAGGCTTCCGGGCCACCAGGGTGAGGATGGTGTAGGCGGCCACCGCCTTCCCTTCTTGGTTGTGCACCTCCACCGCCCACTCCACCACCCCCGTCCTCTCATCCCGGGGGCGCTTCCCCTTCACGGTGAGGCGGGCCTGGAGGGTGTCCCCGGCGGCCACGGGCTCGGTGAAGCGGAGGCCCTCGAGGCCGTAGTTGGCCAACACCGGCCCCGGGGCGGGGTCCACGAAGAGCCCGGCGGCGGCGGAGAGGACGAAGTAGCCGTGGGCCACCCGCTTACCAAAGAGGCTCTCCCGCGCCGAGATCTCGTCGGTGTGGGCGTAGAAGTGGTCCCAGGAGAGGGCGGAGAAGAGGGCGATGTCCGCCTCGGTCACCGTGCGGCGGTGGGTGGTGAGGGTTTCCCCGATCTCTAGCTCCTCGTAGAACTTGCGGAAGGGGTGGATCTGGGCGGGCTTCTCCGTCCCTTTGGCGTACTCCCCGGTGAGGGCCTGGAGGGTCTCCGGGTCCCCCTGGAGGGCGAGGCGGGCCAGGTGGGCCTTCACGGAGAGCAGCCCCCCGAGCTCCATCCCCCCCCGGCCCGGCCCGGCCCCCCGTGGAGGAGGCGGGGCAGGGGGAGCCGTGGCCCGTGGAGGTCCTGGCGTCCCGCCGGTTCAGGAGGTGGACCCTTCCCACCTCCCCCCCAAGGCCCAGGAGGAAGAGGCGGGCCTCCTCGGGGTCCGGCGTGGCCACGGTGGCCGCCAGCATCCCCCCGCCCAGGCGGGCGAGCCCCAGGGCCTCCTCCCTGTCCCTATAGGGGAAGAAGGTGGCCACGGGGCCGAAGGGCTCAATCCGGTGGAGGGCCTCGGCCCAGGGGTCCTCGGCCAGGAGGAGGGTGGGGGGGAAGAAGGCCCCGTCCCGCCTTCCCGGGTGGGCCCAGTAGACCCTGGCCCCCGCTTCGAGGAGGCCCTCCACCGCCCTTTCCACCTCCTCCTTCTGGGCCAGGGAGGCCAGGGGCCCCAGGTCCACCCCCTCCTCCCGGGGGTCCCCCAGGACAAGCCCCTCCAGGTGCTTCCGAGTGGCCTCTAGAAGGGCCTCCAGACGCCCTGCCGGCGCCAGGACCCGCCGGATGGCCGTGCACCGCTGGCCCGTCTTGATGGTGAGCTCCTGGGCGATCTCCTGGCCGAGGCGGTCTAGCTCCTCCTCCCCCGCCTTCTCCCCCAGGATGGCGGCGTTCAGGGAGTCCGTTTCCCCGTTGAAGAGGACTCCCCTGAGGAAGGCGGGGTGGGCCCTTAGGCGGTCCGCGGTGGCCTTGGAACCGGTGAAGTAGACGCTGTCCCGGTGGTCCAGGGCCTCGAGGGCCTCCCCCAGCCCCCCGGCCACGAACTGGAGGCTTCCCTCAGGCAGAAGCCCCGAGTCCACCACGAGGCGCACCAGCTCCTCGGCCACATGGGCCGTGGGGGTGGCGGGCTTGACCAGCGTGGGCACCCCGGCTAGGAAGGCCGGGGCCAGCTTCTCCAGAAGCCCCCAGACCGGGAAGTTGAAGGCGTTGATCTGGACCGTGATCCCCCCTTTGGGTACCAGAACGTGCCGCCCTTGGAAGGAGAGGTCCTTGGAGAGGGGGATGTACTCGTCCTCGGGAAGCAGGTTCCCCTCGGGGAGGGAGCGGGCTAAGGAGCTGTAGACGAAAAGCACCCCGATCCCCCCGTCCACGTCGTACCAGGCGTCCCGCCCCGTGCCCCCGGTGGTGGCGTAGAGGCGGTAAAGCTCCTCCTTGCGCTCCGAGAGGTACTGGGCCAAGGCCCTAAGACGCCTTCCCCTTTCCTGGAAGCCAAGGGCAAGAAGGGCCTTTCCCCCCACCTCCCTCCCCCAGGCCACGGCCTCCTTTAGGGGAAGCCCCTCCGAGGTCACCCAGAAAAGCGCCTCCCCGGTGGCGGCATCCCGGATGACCCCTCCTTCCCGGGCACCCTCCCGCCAGGCGCCCATCAGGTAGCTCTGCAGCTTGCGCATACCATCCCTGCCTCTAGACCCTTGGCCCTAGACCGCCTTGAAGGCCTCAAACACCTCCCCGCAGGCCTGGCACTGGTAGAGCATCTTGCAGAGCGTGGCCCCGAAGGGGTTCCTGAGGACCACCTGGGGGCTTCCGCACCGGGGGCAGGCGGGGTCCCTGTGGGCCATGGGGAGGGGAAGGGGCGGGGCGATGCCATACAAAAGGAGCTTCTCCTTGGCCTCCGCCGTCATGGCCTCGGTGCTCCAGGGGGTCCTTTCCTCCACCACCTCCACCTCCCTTGCCCCCGCCGCCTCCAGGGCCTTTTGGATCTCCTCCCGGATGAGGGCCAGGGCAGGGCAGCCCGAGAAGGTGGGGCGGAAGCGGACCCTGACCCGCTCCCCCTCCGCCTCCAGGCCCAGGACCATCCCCATCTCCACGATGTTGAGGACGGGGATCTCCGGGTCCTTGACCCCTTTTAGGGCTTCCCAGTAGCGCGCTACCACGCCTTGGCCTCCCGGTCCCAGCGGGCCACGGACTGCATCTCGGCGAGGAGGGACCAAAGGTACTCCGTATGCTCCTTGCGGCTTTTGGGCACGTACCCGCCCTCGGGCACCCTAAGCCCCACCCCCTTGAGGAAGCCCCCCACCTCCTCCAGGTAGGGGCCCTCGAGGGCCAAGGGGTCCGGCAGGATCCCCGCCTCCACCAGGGCCTCCTCCCCCTCCAAGGGGCGGAAGAGCTGGCGGGCGTAGGGGAAGAGGAGGTCCAGGGCCTCCTGGGCCCTCCGGTGGGACTCCTCCGTCCCCAGGGCGAGCCGCTCCACCCAGAGGGAGGAGTGCTTCAGGTGAAAGCGCTCCTCCTTGAGGATGCGGCCTGCCACCTCCGCCAGGGGGGGGTACTGGGAAGAGGCCGCCTCCTTCAGCCAGAGGTTCTCGTAGGCGTCGAAGAGGTACTGCCGCACCATGGTGAAGGCCCAGTCCCCCTTGGGAAGCTCCACCAGGACGGCGTTCCGGTAGTCCAGGGGGTCCCGGAGGAAGACGAGCCCGTCGGGGTCGGAGCCGTCTAGCTCCCGCCTCAGGTCCAGGTAGAGCTTGGCGTGCCCCAGCTCGTCCTGGGCCAGGTTGGCGATGGCGATGTCCTCTTCGAGGATGGGGGCGTGGGCCACCCACTCGGAAAGCCTCTGGGCCAGGACCACCTCGTCGTCGGCCATGGCGGTGAGCTTCTGGATCAAGGCCTCCTTCAGGTAGGGGTCAAGCATCCTCCACCTCCTTAGCGGTGACGAGGCCGTAGTGGGACTGCAGGCGGTAGGTCTTGTCCTTGGCGGGGGCAAACCAGCTCTCTACCACCTCCGCCTTGGGCTCCGTGCCGGTAATGACCCTTTCCGGCACCGCCCAGAAGGCCACCCCCTGGGCCTGGAGGAGGGCCTCCTTCACCGCCTCCCCCGGGCTCTTGGCCAGGAAGCGGCCCACCAGGTCCCCGTAGATCATGCTCCGGCGGTGGCTCCTCTTGGCGAAGACCCAGTAGGCCTCCTCCTCTCCTTCAGGCACCTCCAGGGCGCTTGGGTCCTTCAGGGCCTCCTGGGTCACGTGGAAGAAGGCCTCCGCCGGGGCCACGAAGAGGGCATAGGCCGAGGGCCTGCGCACAAAGACGTGCCGGGCGGTGAGGAGGGCGTGCTCGGGGTCTGCGGCGTGCACCGAGCCCACCATCTGGGGGAGGCTCCTCTCCGTGTCCTGCTTGATGACCTCCCACCGGGGCCACTCCGTTCCCCACATAAAGGCCTCCTAGTCGGCGGCCTGGGCCAGGTGCCGCCTTGCGTGGGCCTCGAGGGCCTCCCGCACCCAGCGCCCCTCCTCGTGGGCCCGCCTGCGGGCCAGGAGGCGGTGGCGGTTCATGGGGCCCTCGCCGCCGATCACCTTCCAGAACTCGTCCCAGGGGATGGGGCCGTGGAGCCAGTTCCCCGTCTTCTCGTCGTAGCGAAGCTCGGGGTCAGGGATGGAAAGCTCCGCCTCCAGGAGCTCGGGGACGTGCTCGTTTAGGAACTCCTGGCGGATCTGGTCGTTGGTCTTGGTCTTGATGCCCCAGCGGAGGAGGAGGGGGGTATGGGGGGAGTCCGTGTCGTGGGGCCCCGCCATCATCAGGGTGGGCCACCACCAGCGGTTCAAGGCGTCCTGGACCATTTGCCTCTGCTTCCTGCTCCCTCGGGCGTAGAGGAGGACGGCCTCCTTCCCCTGCTTGTGGTGGAAGGTCTCCTCGGCGCAGATGCGCACCATGGCCCGGGAGTAGGGGCCATAGGAGCACTGGGCCAGCATGGTCTGGTTCTTGATGGCCATCCCGTCCACCAGCCAGCCGATGATGCCGATGTCCGCCCAGGTCAGGGTGGGGTAGTTGAAGATGTTGGAGTACTTGGCCCGGCCCGAGAGCAGGGCCTCCACCATCTCCTCCCGGGTCACCCCCAGGGTCTCGGCGGCGTGGTAGAGGTACTGGCCGTGGCCGGCCTCGTCCTGGACCTTGGCCAGGAGGATGAGCTTCCGCCTGAGGGAGGGGGCCCGGGTGATCCAGGCCCCTTCGGGGAGCATGCCCACCCACTCGCTATGGGCGTGCTGGGAGATCATGCGGATGAGCTGGCGGCGGTACTCCGCGGGCATCCAGTCCCCGGGCTCGATCTTCTCCCCCCGGGCGATGCGGGCCTCAAACTCCTCTAGGCGCTCCCTGTAGTCGGGGTCCTCGGGGTAGCCGATCCTAAGCTTGACCATCCTCACCTCCTTCTCCCGCGCCAAGGGCCCTGAGCGCCATCCCGGCGTAGGCTTCCGAAAACTCCTCCAAGGGCATCGGCCCCTGGGGTCGGTACCACTGGTAGGTCCAGTTGAGGGCCGAGAGGAGGAAGAGGGTGGCCAGGCGGAGGTTCTCCACCTGGAAGACCCCCTTCTCCACCCCCTCGGCGATCACCCTTTGCACCCCCTCCTCGTAGCGGCGGCGGAGGGCTTTGGCCTCCTCCAGGAGGGGAGGGGAGAGGTGCTTCCACTCGTGGAAGAAGACCGTGGCCCGGGGAAGCTCCTCGGCGATAACCCTAAGGTGCCCCTTCACCAGGGCCACCAGCTTCTCCTTGGGACCGGCCTCGGGGAGGCCCTCTAGCACCTCCTGGAAGCGGGCCGCCGCCTGGCGCACCACCTCCAGAAGGAGCTCCTCCTTGGAGGCGATGTGGGCGTAGAGGCTTCCCCCCTGGAGGTTCAGGGCCTGGGCCAGGTCGCGGATGCTAGTGGCGTGGTAGCCCCGCTGGCTGAAGAGGTGGCCGGCCATCTGGAGGATTTGGCTGCGGCGGTCCATGGCTAACGGTCGCTTGTTAGGCTATCACGGCCAAAACCAAGGGGCAAGTGTCCCAACTCACGTTTGCGCCCCTCCCTCCCCACGGGGGATAAGCCAACCACGGGTTTTACCCCCCTTGGACCAGATCCTTCCCTTCTTCGTCCGGTAGGGAAACCCCAGACGGCGAAGCCCCGGCAAAAGGGGTCTCCGGAGTTAGGGGTCGCCTACCGCCTGGGTTTTGGCGGCAAAGGGAAGGGAGTGGACGACCCCCCGCCCTCGAGGCCCCCTCTGTAGCCGAGCCCCTTGACCCTTTGGAGCCTTGGGCCTTGCCTTCACCCTGGCTATGCGCCTACTGGTCCTTTCACTCCTATTGGGGCTAGCTTGGGCCCAGCCGGTCCGGGTTACCGACGCCACTGGCCGGGAGGTTGAGGTTAGGAGCAGCGAACGCATCGTCAGCATCGGCGGTTCCATCTCTGAGATCCTAGGGAGACTTGGGGTGGCCGACCGCATCGTGGCGCGGGACACGGGTTCCTACATCCCCTCCCAGGTGCTCCGCAAGCCCGACGTGGGCCTCTTCTTCCGCCTCAACGCAGAGGCCATCCTCGCCCAGCGGCCCACCCTGGTGCTCGCGGTCTCGGAGGCGGGTCCGCCCCCGGCCTTGGAGCAGCTCCGCCGTGCTGGGGTCAGCGTGGTCCTGGTGCCCGATGAGCCCACGGTGGAAGGGGTCAAGAGGAAGATCCGCACCGTGGCTGCTGCCGTGGGCCAGGTGGGCCGCGGGGAAGAGCTGGTCCGGGCCTTGGAGCGGGACCTCTTGGCCCTCCGCTCCAAGCTCCTGGTGCGCAGGGGCCCGGAGGCCCGGGTCCTCTACCTCTACCCCCGGGACCCCCGCAACACCTTTGTCTGCGGGGAGGAGGCCAGCGGGGCTGGCCTGATTGCCCTGGCGGGGGCCCAGAATGCGGTGAGGAGGGTGGCGGCTCCCGGGGCGTTGCGGGGATGCGTGAACCTGAGCGCCGAGGCCGTGGTGGCCGCCCGGCCTGACGTCATCCTGGTTCCCGTCTTCCCCGACCAGCCCTTCAGCTTTGAGGCGGTCCTGCGCCTGCCTGGGGTGGCCGAAACCCCCGCGGGCAGGGCGGGCCGGATTGTGGCCATGGACGTCACCTACCTCTCCGGGTACGGCTACACCGTGGGTAAGGGGGCCCTGGACCTCCACGAGGCCATCTACGAGAAGGGCGGGCAGGTCCTCATCCCGCACCCAGACCTCCGGAGGTGAGGGAACCCGTCTCGGCCGGGCGGCCCTATGCCAGGGGTCTGGCCTTTTTGTCCGCCCTCCTCCCCCTGGCCATGCTCCTGGCCGCCTCCCAAGGGGCCTACCCCATCCCTCTCCCCGAGCTTCCCCAGGCCCTTCGCGAAGGGGGGGAGCGCGCCGCCGTCCTCTGGAACATCCGCTTCCCCCGGGTGGTCCTGGCGGCCTTGGTGGGGGGAGGCTTGGCCATGGCCGCCTCCGCCCTGCAGGGGGTATTCCGGACCCCCTTGGTGGAGCCCGGGCTCGTGGGGATGGGTGGAGCGGCAGCCTTGGGGGCCCTCCTGGGGTTGGCCCTCTGGCCCTCCCTCCCCTGGCTCCTCCCCCTCTTCGCCGCCATGGGGGCCCTGGCCCTGGCGGGGTTCCTCTCCCGGTTGGCCCACCGGGAGGGCCCGGTCCTCCTCCTCGTGGGCGTGGTGGCCGGCCTCACCCTGGGGGGTGTCCTGGGGGTCCTCCAGTTTCTCGTCGAGGATCCCCAGGGGCGGAGCCTTAGCTTTTGGACCCTGGGCAGTTTTGCCGGAGCTAGCTGGGAGAGCGCAGCCCTGACTGCTGGGATGCTCCTCCTGAGCGGGCTTGCCCTCCTCCGCCTGGCCCCCTTCCTGAACGCCCTGGCCCTGGGGGAGGAGGAGGCCTTTCACCTGGGGGTGCCCGTGCGGGCCCTTAGGAGGTGGGCGCTGGCCTGGTCCAGCCTGGCGGTGGGGGCCGCGGTGGCCGCGGGGGGCAACGTCGCCTTTGTGGGCCTCCTCGTGCCCTGGTTCTTGCGGCGGTGGGTCGGGTCAGACCACCGTTTCCTCCTCCCGGGGGCCTTCCTAGGGGGGGCGAGCCTTGCGGTGCTGGCGGACTTGGCGGCGCGGACCCTCTTCGTCCCGGCGGAGCTCCCCGTGGGGCTCCTGACCACGGTCCTAGGGGGTCCCCTGTTCCTCTATCTGGTCCTGGGGGAGGGGAGGCATGCTTGAGGCCCGGGCCTTGGGGCATGCCCGCAACGGGCGCTGGCTGGTGGAGGGGGTGGACCTGAAGCTTCCCGCCGGGTCCCTGGTGGTCCTCCTGGGCCCCAACGGGGCGGGGAAGAGCACCCTCCTGCGCCTCCTGGGCGGGGAGTGGGCGCCCTCAAAGGGGGAGGTCCGGCTGGGGGAGAAGTCCCTCCGGGCCTACACGCCCCGCGAGCTCGCCCTCATGCGGGCCTTTTTGCCCCAGCACCGGGGGGTGGCCTTTCCCTACACCGCTTGGGAGGTGGTGGCCCTGGGGCGGCTTCCCCACGGAAGGGGGCCCAAAGAGGCGGAGCGCGTGGCCTGGGCCTTGGCCCAGACCGGGGCCCTGCACCTGGCGCACCGGCCCTACCCCTCCCTCTCTGGGGGCGAGCGGGCCCGGGTGGACCTGGCCCGCGTCCTGGCCCAGGACACCCCCGTTCTCCTCCTGGACGAACCCACCAACCACCTGGACCCCAAGCAGCAGTTGGAGGTTATGGCCCTCTGCCGCCGCCTGGCCCGGGGAGGGCGCCTGGTCCTCTCCGCCCTCCACGACCTCAGCCTAGCCGCCCTTTTCGCGGACTGGCTGGTTTTCCTCAAGGGAGGACGGCTTTTGGCCCATGGGCCCCCTTCGGAGCTCCTGCGCCCCGAGCTCCTGCAGGAGGTCTACGAGGTGCCCTTTGAGGTGCTTTGGCACCGGGGGCGGCCCCTGGCCTTTCCCAAAGGGGAGTGATCCTGTCGGCGCCCTCCGGCCTAATATTTCGCGAAAGGTACATTTCGCGCATGTATAATGCCCCCGTGACCGAACCCGCCATCCCCGTTATATGGAAAACCATCGGCGTTAAAAAGCCCACGGAGGCCCTTCTGCCCCTGGCCCCCTATGCGGAGTACCTCCTCCTGGAGCGGGGGTACTCCCCCCGGGGGGTTCGCCGCTACCTCCAGGACCTGGCCCTCTGGCTCCGCTTCCTAAAGGCCCAGGGCCTCCCGCCAGGCCCCGAGGCGGTGCGGGCCCTCCTCCTCGAGGAGCGCTGGGCCCCCAGGCGGGTCCAGGGGTTCCTGGCCGCCCTTAGGAGCTACTACCGCTACCTGGCCCAGGTGCGGGGCGAGGCCGTGGAGGACCCCACCGAGGGGATCGGCCGGCCCAAGGCCGGGAGGCGGCTTCCCCTCCACCCAAGCCCCGAGGAGCTCCGGCGCTTCCTCGAGGCCCTGTCCCAGGAAAAGGAGGCCCGCTTGCTCACCTCCTTGGCCCGATTCCTCTACGGCACGGGCCTGAGGATCTCCGAGGCCCTCCTCCTAAAGGGGCGCAACATCCTGCAGGAAAACGGGCATCCCGTGGCCGTGCGGGTGGTGGGCAAGGGCAATAAGGAGCGGCTGGTGCCCCTTTCCCGGACAGCCCAGGGCGTCCTGTTGGAGCTGGGACCGCCTCAGGGAAATGTGAATATATTCACTTTTGCCCAGGGCAAGCGCCGGGGCCGGGTACCCTCCGCCCGCTACGTGGAGGCTAGGTTCCGGGAGGCCGCCATCCGGGCGGGGCTTGACCCCAGGCGCCTTACCCCCCACAAGCTCCGCCACGCCTACGCCACCCTCCTGGTAGAAAGCGGGGTGGAGCTGGATGCAGTGAAGGACCTCCTGGGCCACGAGTCCATCGCCACCACCCAGATCTACCTCCACGCCTCCCGGGAGAGGCTTAAGGAGGCGGCCTCGAGGCTACCCGACCTCTAGCGTGCTACCATGGGGCCATGGCGCAGGGAGAAGGCGCCTTCTGCCCCGTTTACGCCGCCCTCAACCTCCTGCAGGAGAAGTGGACCCTGCACATCGTCCGCGCTCTCCTCGAGGGGCCCAAGGGGTTCAACGAGCTCTCCCGGGCCATCGGCGGGGTGAACCCAGCCACCTTGTCCCAGCGCCTGGACCACCTGGTGCGCCTGGGGGTGGTGGAGAAGACCGTGGAGTCCTACATGCCCCCCCGCACCCGCTACCGCCTCACCCCCTCGGGGGAGGAGCTAGAGGCGGTGATCCAGGCGGTAGAGGGCTGGGCGAGGAAGCACCTCAAGGCCCCGGTACCCTAGACCCTACTCCATCTCCCCGGCCAGGTACTGCAGGTAGTTGCTCAGACCCATCTGTTCCAGGAGGTCCCGCTGGGTCTCCAGCCAGTCCACGTGGGCCTCCTCATCCTTGAGGATCTCCGCTACCATCTCCCGGGTGCCGTTGTCCCCGAGGCCCTGGGCCAGGTTCATGGTCTCGTTGTAGCCCCTGACCGCCTGGAGCTCCCCCTCGTAGTCCTTGAAGAGGATCTCCTGGACGTTCTTCCCGATCTTGATCTCCCCGATGCGGCTCACCTCGGGGAAGCCTTCCAGAAACAGGATGCGCTCAATGTGCTTCTCGGCGTGGCGCATCTCCGTGATGGCATGGGCCTTGAGGTGCTGGGCCAGGGCCTTGAAGCCCCAGTTCTCCGCCATCTCCGCGTGGACCATGTACTGCAGGATGGCCGCCAGCTCCTCAGAAAGTCTTTCCTGCAAGCTCTGGATGACCTCGGGATGCCCCTTCATACCTTCCTCCCCTCCCCATTGTACCCCTTGGGTGCAGCTTACCCCGTCAGAGGGGCCCAGATGGCCCATCCCTGGCCTCGAGGCCCCTCAAGATGAGGTCAAAGTAGGCCCGGGCCACCTCCTCCGCCCGCATGGGGCCTTCCGGCCGGAACCAGCGGATCATCCAGTTGAGGAGGGAGAGCACCCCCCGCCCGGCCAGGGCCGCGTCCACCTGGCGGAAGGCCCGGGCCTCCATCCCCCAGCGCAGGATGGTCCGCAGGTTCTCCTCATGGCGGTCGCGGAGGGCCACGGTTTGGGCCCGCCTCTCCGGAGAGAGGCTTTGCAGGCCCTGGAGCATGGCCACAAAGAAGGGGTAGTTCTCCCCAAAGTAGCGGGCGTGGGCCTCCATGAAGCGCAGCAGGGCCCTCCTGGGATCCGGCTCTTTCAAAGCCTGCTCCCCTGACCGCACCAGGCCCTCGAGGGCCAGGAGGCTGATCTCGTAGAGGATCTCCTCCTTGCTGCGGAAGTGGTGGTAAAGGGCAGCCTTGGAAAGGCCCAAGGCCTGGGCGATGTCCTGGACGCTGGTGGCCTCGTAGCCCTTCTCGGTGAAGAGTTTGGCAGCCTCCTCCAAGATGCGGGTGCGGGTGGGGGTCACCATGGACGACCGACCGGTAAGTACACCCACTCTACCCCCACCTGGGGCGCCCGTCAAGCCCGCATCCCCGCCCAGACAGGGCCTCAGTACGGCAGCGGCCAGGTGCGGAAGTAGTTCTTCACCCGCCCCCAAAGCCCCACCAGGCCCAGGGGCTCGAGGATCAGGAAGACCAGGATCAGGAGGCCAAAGAGGACGTTGCGCCAGGCAGCGAGGGCCGCGGCGTACTGGGGCCCTAAGGCTCCCACGTAGCTATTCAGGACCTCGGGGATGAGGAGGACGAAGAAGGCCCCAAGGACCGCCCCCAGGACCGTTCCCGCCCCGCCCACGATGACCATGGCCAGGTACTGGATGCTGACGCCAAGGGGGAAGTACTCTGGGGTCACCGCCCTGTAGAGCTGGGCCAAAAGCCCCCCTGCCACCCCGGCGTAGAAGGCGGAAAGGGCGAAGGCCAGGAGCTTCACCCGGGTGAGGTCCACCCCAGCCACCCGGGCGGATAGGTCGTTGTCCCGCACCGCCATGAAGGCCCGCCCGGCCCGGGTCATGAGGAGGCGCTTGCCGTAGAGGAAGAGAGGGAGGAGGAAGAGGAGGACCAGGTACCAGAGCCTATCCGCGGAGTCCAGGGTAAAGCCCAAAAACTCTGCTGGGGGCAGGGTGCGGCCCCGGATGCCCCCGGTGACCGCCTCCCAGCTCTTGAACACGTAGTCCGCCAGGAACTGGAAGGCCAGGGTGGCGATGGCCAGGTACACCCCCTTGATGCGCAGGGAGGGGAGGCCCAGGGCTAAGCCCAGGAGGGCGGCGATGCCCCCGCCCAGGAGGATGCCCAAAGGGGCCAGGGGGCCCGTGAGGTGGCTGGCCGCGTAGGCCCCCACCCCCATGAAGGCGGCGTGGCCCAGGGAGATCTGCCCCGCCCCGCCCACCAGGAGGTGGAGCCCCAGGGCGGAGAGGGCCCCGATGGCCACCAGGGTGGCCACGTACATGGGATAGGGGCCTAGGAGAAGGGGCAGGAGGAGGAGAAGGGCGAGGAAGGCGTAAAGGGCGAGCCTCCCCAGAGGGGTGCTGGCGTAGGCCTCGTCCTCCCGGTAGGTTTCCCGCACCGCCCGGGCATAGCGGCGGCTGAAGGCGTCGGTGAGGCGCTTGGAAAGGGCGTACACCCTAGACCTCCTGGACCTCGAGGGTGGCCTGAAGCCTCCCCTCCCCCTCCAGGTAGCGGATGGGGAGGACCACCTCCACCTGCCCCCCTCCCCCGTAGAGGGCTCGGATCACCGGGCCGTAGCGAGCCTCCACCACCTGGCGGCGCACCTTCCGGGTGCGGGTGATCTCCTCATCGTCGGGGTGGAGCTCCTTGGGCAGGATGGCGAAGCGGCGGACCTTGAGCCTCTCCGGCAGGGTCTGGTTCACCATGCGGATCTCCTCGGCGATCAGGGCCCGGACCTCGGGGCGCTCCGTGAGGGAGAGGTAGGTGGTGAAGGGGAGGCCCCGCCTTCTGGCCCAGTTCTGCACGTTCTCCGGGTCCAGCTCAATGAGGGCGGTGACAAAGGGCTTGCCGTGGCCCAGGACCACGGCCTCCCGGATGTAGGGGGAGTACTTGAGGCGGTTCTCCAGGAACTGGGGGGCGAAGCGGGTGCCGTCCAGAAGGGCCCCCACCTCCTTCACCCGGCCTAGGATGACCAGGTGCCCCCGCTCGTCAAAGAAACCCGCGTCCCCGGTGCGGAAGAAGCCGTCCGCGGTGAAGCTCTCCTGGGTGGCTGCTTCCTGCTTGAAGTAGCCCTGAAAGACCTGGGGGCCTTTTACCTGGATCTCCCCCTCCTCGCTCAGGCGCACTTCCGCACCGGGGAGAGGGGGCCCCACGGTCTCGGGGGGGGCGTCCCCTATGGTATGGGCGGTGGTGGCGGCGGCCGTCTCCGACTGGCCATAGACCTGGCGGATGTCCAGACCCAGGGCCCGGAAGAAGGTGAAGACCTCGGGGCCCAGAGGTGCCCCCCCGGTGACGGCGATGCGGCAGGCAGCGAGGCCGAGCCTGGCCCGGAGGGGCCTGGCGATGAGGGGGTAGAAGAGGGCCCGCTTGAGCCCCAGCCAGAGGCCCACCCCCTCCCCCCGGAACTCCCGGCTTGCCCCCTCCAACAGCGCCCCCATCCCTACGCGGTAGAAGAACCCCTTGAGAGGGTCGGCATCGGCCATGCGGCTTTGGATGAGGCTCGCCATGTCCTCCCAGAGCCTGGGCGGAGCCAGGAAGAAGTCGGGCTGCACCTCCTTGAGGTCCTCCCGGAGGGTGGTGGGGTCCTCGGGGAAGTGGACGGTGAAGCCCTCCACCAGGCTCTGGACCACGGTGAGCATCTGCTCCCCGATCCAGGGAAGGGGCAGGTAGCTGAAGACCCAGGCCCCCTTCTGGAAGCCCAGGGCTTGGGCGAGGGCCCGGTGCCCAGCGAGAAGGTTGGCGTGGGAGAGCATGGCCAGTTTGCTCCGCCCCGTGGTCCCCGAGGTAGGGGCGAGGAGGGCGGTCTCCTGGGGCCGCCGCCCCTTTAGGGCCTCCTCCCCCACCCTGCGGTCCCCAAAGGCCTGGCTGAAGCGGCGCACCTTGCCCCCGAAGTGGCGGCTCATCCCCGCCTCCTCCCAGACCAGGACGAAGTCCAGGAGGTGGAGGTAGGGGTAGACCTTGTCCAGTTGCTCCTCGTCGGAGACCACGATCCCTCTGGCCCCTGTGAACTCCAAGAAGTAACCCACCTCCTCGGGCATGGCGTCGGCGTAGATGCCCATGGGAAAGGCCCCCAGGACCTGGGCGGCGAGCTCGGCCTCCACCCACTCCGGGGCGTTGTGGCCCAGGATGGCGAGGACCTCCCCATCCCTCAGGCCCAGGGCAGCAAGCCCCCCAGCGAGACACAGCACCCGCTCCAGGAGATCCCGCCAGGAGGTCTTCTGCCAGACACCCAGGCGCTTCACCCTGAGGGCCGGGGCATTCGGCTGCTCCTGGGCGTGCCGGTACAGGTGTTCCAGAAGCGTTCCCTGCATATTCCCTCACGCCTGGCCCAGGTAGGCCTCCACCACTCTGGGGTCCTGGCGCACCCCGGTAGGGGAGCCGTAGTAGAGCACCTCCCCGTAGGAGAGGACCAGAACCCTATCGGAAAGCTCCAGCACCGCGCGGAGGTCGTGCTCCACCCAAAGGAGGGTCACCCCCCACTCCTCCCTGGCGTCCAGGAGGAAGCGGGCCAGGTCCTGCTTCTCCTCCAAGGCGAGCCCGGCCATGGGCTCGTCCAGGAGAAGGAGCTTGGGCCGCCCCGCTAGGGCCCGGGCCACCTCCACCCGCTTCTGCAGCCCGTAGGGCAGCATCCCCGCGGGCGCGTGGCGGAAGGGGGAGAGGTGGAGGTAGTCCAAGACCTCCTCCGCCCAGGCCCTTAGCCGCCACTCCCGCTCCGCCTTGGGCAGGGCCAGGGGGTAGCTCCCCAAGGCCAGCTCCGCCCCTAGCTTCACGTTTTCCAAGACGCTCATCCCCCGGAAGATCTCCAGGCCCTGGAAGGTGCGCCCAAGGCCCATGCGGGCCCGCTCTTGGGGAGACTTTCCCCTTAGGTTTTCCCCCAGGAAGACCACCTCCCCCCGTTCCGGCTCGTAGACCCCGGAGAGGACGTTGAGGAGGGTGGTCTTCCCCGCTCCGTTGGGGCCGATGACAGCGAAGAACTCCCCCTCGCTTACGGAAAACTCCACCCCGGCGAGGGCCTTCACCCCCCTGAAGGAGAGGTGAAGGTTCTTGGCCTCGAGGATCACCGCTTCCCTCCTTTGGGATAGGCTCATACCCACCGCTTCCTCCTCCGGTAGCGCCGGGCCTGGCGGAAGCCCACCTCCTCCTTGCCCAGGTAGAACTCCATCACGTCCTGGTCCTCCCTGGCCGCCTGGGCGTCCCCCTCGAAGACCAACCGGCCCCGCTCCAGCACGTAGACCCGGTCCACAATGGAGAGGGCTGCCCGGGCGTTCTGCTCCACCAGGAGAAGGGCAAGGCCCTTTTCCCGCCTCAGGGCGTCCAGGGTGGCCATGACCTCGGCCACCAGCCTAGGGGCGAGGCCTAGGGAGGGCTCGTCCACCACGAGAAGCCTGGGCCGGGTGAGGAGGGCCATGCCCAGGAGGAGCATCTGCTGCTCCCCCCCGGAGAGGTAGCCCGCCTGCTCGTGGCGACGTTCGTAGAGGCGGGGGAAGCGGGCGAAGACCTCCTCCATCCCCTCCTTAAGCTCCCTCGGCGAAAGGCGATAGCCCGCCGCCACCAGGTTTTCCACGGGGGTCAGGTAGCGGAAGATGGGGCGTCCCTCGAGGACGGTGGTGAGCCCCAAGGCGGAGATCCGCCCTGGGTCCAGATGGGTGGCCTCCTGGCCCTGGAAGCGGATGCGCCCGTCCAGGACCCGGCCCTCGAACTTGGGGAGGAGTCCGGCCACGGCCCGCACCAAGGAGCTCTTCCCCGCCCCGTTGGGGCCGAGAAGGGCCACGGCCTCCCCTTCCCGCACCTCCAGGGAGACCCCGTCCAGGGCCAGGATCACCCCCCGGTAGACTACCTTGAGGTTCTCCACGGAAAGCATCACACCCTCTCGATCTGCCGCTGGCCGAAAAGGCCGTAGGGCCTGAAGAGCAGCACCAGGAGGACCACCAGGAAGGGCAGGGCCTCGGTGAAGCCGGGGAGAAAGGGCTCCAGGTAGCGCTGGGAGAGGGCCTCGAGGGCCCCCAGCAGGAACCCGGCCACCAAGGCTCCGCCCACGGAGTCAAACCCTCCCAGGATGGCCACGGGGAAGACCTTGAGGCCAAAGAAGACCAGGTTGTGGTCCACCCCGCTGGCGACCGCCAGGAGGGCCCCCGCCAGGGTGGCGAAAAGGGCGGAAACCCCCCAGACCCCGGCCAGGATGCGGGCCGTGGGGATGCCAAAGGCTAAAGCGGCCACCTCCCGCTCAGAGATGGCCCGCACCAGGATGCCGTAACGGCTCTTCCGCAAAAGCAGGAGGAGGCCCAAGCCTAGGGGTAGGGCCAGAAGGAGGTTCCAAACCGCCCGGGAGGAGACGAAGACCTCCCCCGCCGCAAAGCCTAGGTCAGGGAGGCCTCCCGGGAGGTACTTGAGGTCAGGGCCCCAGACGAGCTGCACCCCGCCGTCTAGGGCTGCTGCCAGGCCGATGGTGGCCATGATCACCGCCACCACGTTCCGGCCCAAAAGGGGACGCACGAAGCCCCGCTCCACCAAGAGGCCAAAGAGAAAGGCAGGGGGCAGGGCGGCCAGGAGGGCGGCGGGAAGGGGCAGGAGGAGGGCGAAGGTATAGGTGAGGTAGGCCCCCAGGAGGAGGAACTCCCCGATGGCGAAGTTGACCACGCTGGTGGCCCGGTAGACCAGGACGAAGCCCAGGGCCAGGAGGCCGTAGAGGGCCCCGTTGGCCAGGCCGCCGATGAGGTAGGGCAGGAGGTCGGACACAGGTGCCTCCGCAGGGCCCCGGATGGTTCCAAGGGGGGCCTAGGCCAGGCTGACCCAGTCGGTGATGGCGTTGAAACGCCCCTCCCGCACGCTCGCCCGGTAGAGCTTGGTGTGGGGCAGGCGGTGGTTCACGAACTGGTAGCTCCGGACAAGCCCCATGGCGTTGTAGTCGCCGATCTTGTCCAGGTGCTCCACTACCCCCGCCCGGGTAAGCCTGCCCGCCTGGGCGGCACGGCGCATGGCCTCGGCCAGCCCGAAGATCACGGCCAGGCTGCCCATGTAGTAAGTGGTGCGGTAGGAGACGTCCCGGCCCTTCCTTTGGCGGAACCTACGCATCTCCTCCACCACGGGGGCCAAGGTATCGTACCAGTAGGGGTTGTGGTAGGTGACGGTGAAGCCCTCGGCGGCGGGCCCGGCCCGCTGGATGAGGGCCAGCTCGGCGGAGTAGTAGGTGCCCATGAACTGGGCCCTAAGGCCCTGCTCCCGGGCAACCCTGAGGATCAGGGGCTCCACGGAGAGGGCATAGCCTTGGAGGATCACGAAGTCGGGGTTGGCCCGCCGGAGGTTCAGGACCACGGGGGTGGCGTCCGTGAAGGCCGGGGGAGTAACCTCCTCGTGGACCACCTCCATGCCCAAGGCCCTGGCCCGCTCCTTGGCGTAGGGGATGGGGTCGCGCCCGAACTCGGTGTTGGAGTAGACCAGGGCGATCCTGGCCCGTCCCCTCTGAAGGCGTACCTGGCGCAAGAGGGCCTCCATCATGTCATCGTAGGTGGGGCCGAAGACGAAGATGGTGGGGTAGGTTTTGGGATCGGCCAGCTCGTTGGCAAAGCTCGTGGCCGAGTAGGGCAGGCCCAGGCGGGTGATCTCCGGGGCCAGGGCCTTGGAGAGGCCGGTGGAGTCCCCATAGAGGAAGAGGAGCTCCTCGGGCCGCTCCCGGGCAAGGACCCGGTTGAAGGCCGCCGTGCCCCTGGCCACGTCGTAGCCCGTGTCCTCCACGATGAGCTCTAGCCTGCGCCCACCGATGCCTCCTAGGACTTCGTTCACGTACTCTGCCGCGTCCACAAACCCTTCCCGCGCTGCGTTGCCCGCGAAGGCGAAAGGGCCAGTGAGGGGAAGGAGAAGGGCCACCCTCACCGGCCTGGCCTGGGCGGTGGCGATATAGGGCATGCCCACCGCCGCCAAGGACCCCACGCCCAGCTTCCGCAAAAACTCCCTACGCTTCATCATGCGCTCCTCCTTCCGCTTGGTTTGCCGGGAATATAACACGAGGGCTAAAGGAACGCAAGGGTATCATGGGGACATGGCCCAATGGAAGGTCGCCTTAACGCTCCTGGCCTTTTTGGGAGGTGGACTGGCCCAGACCCTGGTGGAGGTGACGGCGGTGGCGGCGGTGGCCTCGAGCCTGGACCCAGCCGTCCGCCTGCCCCAGGGCAGCTACAGGGCCAGAAGCCCGGAGCCCATCCTGGCCCGCTTCCCCGAGGCGCGGGGGTACAACCTCGAGGTCTACGCTGCCCGGGGCCTCGCCAGCCAGCTGCACGCTGCCTTCATCCAACAGGTCCTTACCGCCTTCGCTGCGGCAGGGTATTTCCTGGAGAGGCAGGAGGAGCGCACGGTGGATGGGGAGGTGCGCACCAAGTATGTTCTCAATGATGGCCTGGGAAGGCCCGCCCTGCTTTTGGTGGTGCGGAGGGGGGATGAGTTAGTCTACGCCTTCGGAAAGCTTAGGTGATTATTTTCACGATTTTAAGCGCTCGTGCTAAAAGTCTCCGCTAGAACCAACCCCCAAACCACCCCCCGGGTTGATAAGCCCCTAGGCCAACCGGCCCCTCACCAAACCCCAAAAGGCAGGCCGAAGCCGTCCCGGTGGGGACTATCCCTTCCACCAAGGCCTCCCCGTACCAGGTGAGGCTCCCCCCTCCCCCCCACCACCCCCACCTCTCCCAGACCGGGAGAAGGGCGGCCCAGGGCAAGGGGGTAAAGCCGCCCCAAAGCCCTAGGTGGAGGACAGCCCCCCCAAGGCCGTAGACCCCAATCTGGTACCCCTAGGCCACCGCCAGGGGGAGGAGGACCACCAAAGCCCAGGCCCTCAGCGCCACTCCTCCCCCACGATGCGCCCGTCCTCCAAGCGCACCACCCGGCCCACGTGCTCCAGGAGGCGGGGGTCGTGGGTGGAGAAGAGGAAGGTTACCCCCCGCTCCCGGTTCAAGGCCTTCATGTGTTCGATCAGGGCCAAGCCGGTCTTGGAGTCCAGGTTGGCGGTGGGCTCGTCCGCCAAGACGATGAGGGGCTCCGCCGCCAAGGCCCGGGCCACAGCCACCCGCTGCTCCTCCCCTCCGGAAAGCTGGCGGGGAAAGCGGTGGGCCTTTTCCTTTAGGCCCAAGACCTCCAAGAATTCAAGCGCCCGTCGCTCCTGCTCCCCCTTGGGCACCCCCCTAGCCTCCAGGACGAAGGCGGCGTTCTCCAGGGCGGTGAGGACGGGGAAGAGGTTGTAGGCCTGGAAGACCAGGCCCATTCTCTTCAGGCGGAAGCGGGCCCTCTGGGCGCAGGAAAGCCGGGAAAGGGCCACCCCCCCAACCCAGACCTCCCCCTCTGTGGGCAGGTCCAGCCCCGCCAGGAGGTGCAAGAGGGTGCTCTTGCCGCTCCCTGAGGGGCCCACCAGGGCGGTGAACTCCCCCGCCTCTACCTTCAGGTCCACCCCCCGGAGGGCCTCGGTCTCCACCCCGTCCCCCCGGTACACCTTGCGCACGCCTTTGGCTTCCAGAATAGGCATACCCCCTCCTTCAGGGCACGTAGCGCATGGCCTCCACCGCCTCCAGCCTCGAGGCCACCCAGGCGGGCCAGAGGGCCGCCAAGAGGGCTACCCCGAAGGCGTACCCCAGGGTGAGGAGGACCTCCTTCGCCCCAAGCCGCCCATAGAGGACCTCCGGAAGGCCAAACTCCCGATACTGCTCCAAAACCCAGCCCGGCGAGGGCAGGCGGAAGCCGTCCGCCATCTCCAGGTGGACGAGAAGGCCCAAGCCCAGGCCCACCAGGGTTGCCGCCCCCACCAGGAAGAGGCTCTCCCAGAGCACCAGGCCCACCACCCGCCCCCCGGTGAGGCCCAGGGCGTGGAGAAGGCCAAACTCCCGCACCCGCTCCACCAAAGAGAGGTAGAGGGCGTTGAGCAGGATCAGGCCCCCGAGGAGGAAGAAGAAGCCCACGTAGACCGCCATCACCAGGTCGTAAAGGGGGAGGACGGCGGCGTAGGCGGGGTTGGCCTCCAGCTAGGTTTCCACCGCCAGACCGGGGAGGCGGGAGGCGAGCTCTTCCTTCAGAGCTTCCAAGGGGTCGGTCTCGTAAAGCCCCACCCCAGGGAGCCGCACCTCCAGCCGGGTCACCCGCCCGGGGAGGAGGAGGGCCTGGGCATCCTCCAGAGGCACCAGAAGGGTGCGGACTTCCAGGGAGGTTTCCGGGAGATCCAACAACCCCACCACCCGGAAGGCGTAGACCCCGAGGCCCATCCCCCCAGGGGCGTAGGCCACCACCTCCTCCCCCAGGCCCACCCTCAGGGCCCGGGCCAAGGCCTCCCCGAGAAGGGCCTCCCCCGAGACCGCAGGAAGCCTTCCAGCCACCAAGAACCTCTGATGTCGGGCGAAGCCCTGGGCCTCGAGGCCCGTGAGGAGGACCGGGCGGCTCCGCTCCCCGGCGATAAGAAGAGCCGCCCCCTCCAAAACCCCCTCCGCCCAGGCCCCAGAAGGAAGCTCCAGGGCCGGGGGGAGGAAGGCCAGATCCTCCAGGCTTTCCTTCTCTCCATAACCCTGGACCCGCACCACCAGGTGGCCCGTGCGCTCCAGGAGGAGCCGGAAGAAAGCGTCCATGGCCCCTCCATAGAGGGAGAGGAACACCAAAGAGAGGAAGACCACCAGGGCCACCACGCCCCCCGTGGTCAGGTTCCGCCCGGGGGCGCGGAAGAGGTTCCGCCAGGCCATCCGGAGCACCCTAACACCCCCTTTCCAAGTAGAGAGGCTGGAAGCACCGCTCGGGCACCGGCCCCACCCGGACCTCCAGGACCTGGACGAGGGTGCGGTGGCCGGGGCGGAGGAGGTCCTTTAGCTCCTTCTCCCGGGGGAGGAAGGCCCCCCCTGGCCCTGGTACCCCTTAAGGAGAAGTTCCCTCACCGCCTGCCCCCTCTGGTCGTAGTAGACCACCCGCTCCAAGAAGCCTTCCTTCAGGTGAACCTCCACCTTCCCATAGGGGGTGGGGGCTCCGGGCCTGGGGGTGAGGAGGAGGAAGCCTGGGGCCTCCGCCACCTCAAAGAGGGTTTCCAAGTCCCGACCCATGAGGTCTTGGTAGGTGAGGTCGGAGCCTAGGAAGCGCTCCCCCTTCCCGAGGGGGGCAGACGAAGGGTGCGGCCCAGCCGAGGGTCGTAGAGGTAGAGGTCCTGCCCCAAGGAGAGGTAGGTGAGCCCTGCCTCAGCTTTGGGCTCCAGGACCCGAAGGTGGGCCCGCTCCCCGTCGGTGTAGACCTTGAGGCGGTAGACCTTTTCCGAGCCCGGCCGCTCTACCCGGATGAGGTACACCCCCTCGTGGGCCGGGCCCCGGAGGCGGTCCAAGGCAGCCTTCAGCTTCTCCAGGGGGGTTTGGGCCAGGACCAGGGCCAGGAGAAAAGGGAGCCAAAGGGCTTTTTTCATGGTCACGCCTCCTTTAGGTAGCGGGAAGCCTCCGTCCTGAGAAGGAGCCGCCCGGGGAAAAGGAGGGCCAGCAGGGCAGAGAAGAGAACCACCAAAAAGGCGAAGAGGGCGTAGCTGGGCCGCACGGCGGTGTAGAGGTGCTCCGCTAGGCCCGCCTCGGGGAGGAGCTCCCCGGAAAGGCGCATGAGGGGGCCGAAGACGTCGTGGGTGGCGGTGTAAAGGAGGAGGGCGTAGCCCAAGAGGAGGCCCAGGAGGAAGCCGAGGCCGCTGGCTATGGCGGCCTCGAGGGCCACCTGGAGCGCAAGCTTTCCCGGGGTGAGGCCCAAGCTCTCGGCCACGGCAAACTCCCTAAGCCCCTCCCGCACGCTCACGTAGGCGGTGCTCACCACGGCCAGGGCGGCGAGGAGGAGGAAGAGGCCCAAAAGGGGGAAGAAGAAGAGGCGGTTCGCCTCGTAGTCGGCCCGGATGGGACCCATGAGGTCCCAGACCCCCCGGGCCTCGAGGCCTTCGAGAAGCGTCCGGTTCAGCTCCTGGGCCACCCCCTCCTCCTGTCCCCGCCTGACCTTCAGGGCCAGGTGGGTAGCCCAAACCCCCGAAAGGGCCCTGGCGTCGGCCAGGTGGACGTAAGCCCCGGCGAAGTCCACGTTGGAAACCCCTGCCTTCACGAAGCCCACCACGGTGAGGCCCAAGGCCCCCTTCCCCGTCTCCACCAAAAGCCTCTCCCCTACCCGCACGTCCAGCCGCTCCGCCAGGCGGTGGCCCAGGACCATCTCCCCGGGGGCCCTAAGCCACCTCCCCTCCGCCACCTTGGTAGGCACCCGAGAAAGGGCCCTTTCCCCTTCCGGGTCCACCCCGAGGAGGATGCCTCCAAGGGCCCGGTAGGGGGAACGGAGGAGGGTGGGGAGGCTGAGCCTGGGGGTCTGGGCCAGGACCCTGGGGTGGTCCACCCGCAGGGGGGTGGCGAGGCCGTTCTCCGGGTCGGGATCCTCAAAAAAGGTCCTGGGGGCCACCACCACCGGGGCCTCCACGTAGGCGGCGTAGCTTTCCACCAGGCTTTCCCCATAGCCGTCCAGAAAGCCCAGCAGGAAGAGGACAGCCACGGTCACATAGACCAACACCAGGGAAAGGAGAAGCGTGCGCCGCCTCTGGCGCAACACGTTCCGCCAAGCGAGGCGCAAGAGGGTCATACTTCCTCCTCGTAGCGCCGCAAAAGCTCGGGAAGGGCCTTCTCAAAAAAGGCATAGAGGCGGTGCATCTCCCGAAGCCGCTCCCCCTTTTCCGGAGGGAGAAGGGCAAGCCCCTTTTCCGCCGCCTCCCGGTAGAGGCCCATCCCCCTGGCCTTCTCCATGAGGAGCCTTTTCCAAGCCCCGTGCCGCACCAAATACCGGTCGGAGCGCTCCCCGGACCTGCGGACCCGTTCCACCAGGCCCAGGCGGAGGAGGAGGTGCAGGGCCGGGCTCAGAGCCCCCTTGCTCACCCCCAGGGCCTCCCCCATCTCCCGGAGGGTCTGCTCCGGCGGATCGGCCACCAGGAGCCAGGCCAGCACCCGGCCCGCCATCCGGGGAAGGCCCACCCCCTCAAAGAGGAGGGCGGTCTCCTCCACCCAAGCTTGGAGGGCGGGGTCCATAGGAACCATAGTAGTTTGTTTTGAAGGTTTTGTCAATACAAAACAGGCTTGCCTAGTAAATTGCCTTGTACCCCGGAGGGGGTGGGAGAAGGGAGAGAAGAACCATGAGGCCGTAGGCGATGAGCTCCAAAAGCGCCCGCGCCATGGCCGTCCGAGGCTTCCCCATCAGGTCCTCTCAGAAAAGCCTCTCGGGAACCTTCTGCCGGGGCCCCCATGCTGGCCCAAGCCAGCATGGGGTGGCATGAGGCGGAAGAAGGCACGGTAAAGGAGAAGGGCCAGGCTTGCCTTTGGGGGTGGGTGGAGCCACCTCTTGGGCCAGGGCTAGGCTGTGGGCGAGCACCTCCTTGGGGCTTGCCTCTCTGCGAGCCAAGCCTTGCTTACCCATCAGGCGGTTCATTTGGGGTAGGGGCCCCAAAGCGGGAGATATACACCCGTCGTCCTGATCTTTGCAAGGCAAGCCCAAAGTTTGTTGACATAGAGGAGGCGAGGCCGCCAGGCACGGCTCCCTAAAGCTCCGCCAGGTCCACCCGCTCCAGGACGGGAAGGGCCCTCAGGGCCTCCAGCACCTCGGGGCTTGGCTTCTCGTCCACGGTGAGGACGAAAAGGGCCCGCCCCCCAGGCACGTCCCGCCCCAGCTGCATCCCGGCGATGTTGACCCCGGCCTCGCCCAAGAGGGTCCCCACCCGGCCCACCACCCCCGGGCGGTCGTAGTTGACGCAGACCAGCATGTACCCCTCGGGCACCACCTCAAGGGTGTAGTCGTCAATACCCACCAGCCGGGGCTTGCTCCCCATGACCACCCCCCGGGCCCGGCGGGTTTCCTGGTCCGTGGTGAGGCGCACCTCCAAAAGCCGCGTGTACTCCCCCGCCTCCTCCTCCCTGAGGGTGATGAGCCTTATGCCCCGGTCCTTCAGGAGGGGCCGGGCGGAGACCAGGTTCACCGCCTCAGGGCCCAGGACCCGGGAGAGGAGGCCCTTGGCCACGGCGCTAGCCACCGGCTCGGGGTCCTTCTCGTACTGGCCCAAAAAGTGCACCTCCAGGATCTCCGGCCGTCCCCGGGTAATCTGCGCCAGAAGCTTCCCCAAGGCCTCCCCCAAGGGGAGGAAGCCCCTTAAGGCCTCCAGGGCCTCAGGGTCAAAGCCGGTGTTCAGGGCGTAGGAGAGGTCCCCCTCCAGGGTGCGCACCACCCGCTCCAGGATGGCCTCCCCCACCCGCTCCTGGGCCTCGAGGGTGTTGGCCCCCAGGTGGGCGGTGAGGACCACCTTGGGGTGGTGGAGGAGAGGGTGGTCCTTGGGCGGGGGCTCCTGGGCGAAGACGTCCAGGCCGGCGGCGAAGAGGTGCCCCTCCTCCAGGACTTCCAGGAGGGCCTTCTCCTCCACGATCCCCCCCCGGGCCGCATTGACCACCACCGCCCCCCGGGGGAGGAGGTAGAGCTCCCGCCTGCCGATCATCCCCCGGGTCTCCTCGGTGAGGGGGGTGTGGACGGTGAGGAAGTGGCTCTGGCGGAGGAGGTCCTCCAGGTGCTCCAGAAGCTCTACCCCGAGGCTCTCCGCCCGGGTCCTGGGGATGTAGGGGTCGTAGGCCAGGACCTGCATCTCAAACCCCTTGGCGAAGCGGGCCACCTGGCTCCCGATTCGGCCCAGGCCTATGATGCCCAGGGTCTTGCCCTTAAGCTCCAGGCCCAAAAACTTCCGGTCCCACTCCCCAGCACGGATCTTTCGATCGGAAAGGGCGATGCCCCGGGCGGCCGAAAGGAGGAGGCCGAAGGCCAGCTCCGCCGCCGAGCGGGTGTTGGCCTCGGGCACGTTGACCACCAGGATGCCCAGGCGGCTTGCGGCCTCGAGGTCCACGTTGTCCACCCCCACGCCGCCCCGGCCCACCACCTTGAGGCGCTTGCCCCACTTTAAAAGCTCCGCGTCCACCTGGGTGCGGCTCCGGGTGATGAGGGCATCGTAGCTAGGGATGATCTCCAGAAGCTCCTCGCGGCCAATCCCCGGGCGGTAGTCCAGGAGGACCCCGGGGTACCTCGCCCCTCCCAACCGCATCTCATCGGAAACCAGCACCCGCCACATATGACCTTGACCCTAGCACGGGAAAACCCCTTAGGCAAGGTGGTCGGTAATACAGGACTTTACCCAAAACTTCCCTCCTCCTCTTCCAAGGCCTCCTTGGTGACCTCGTAGTTGAGCAGGCGGACCAAGCCCCGCAAGAGCAGGTAGGGACCATCCCGCTCACTGGCTATCCCCAGCTTTCCCCCAAGCCGCAAAAGGAGGCCCTCCAAGACACCCCCAGACCGCCGCACCTCCCAAAGAAACACCGCCAGCCCCAGCAAAACAGCCACCACCTTGCGAATCCGGCTAAGCCCCCGCACCTGAAAGCTCTCAAGCCCCAACCCCGCCCTCAGAAGGCGGAAAAACTCCTCCACCCCCCACCGCCTCCGGTACATCTCCACCACCCGCAGCGCCTCCCTCTCCCCCCTCACCTCCAAGCTGGTCAAAAGCCACCACTCCCCCCGCCTCCCCAAAGCCGGTATCCAGCTCACCACCAGATGAAGCCTCCGCCCCTCCACCTCCCTCCATCCCAGCCCAAGCTCCACACCCCAGCACCTGCCCAAACACCTTCCGGTCGTCAAAACCCCGGTCCGCCACGTACACCAGCCGCCGCCCCTCCCCCCCAAGAACCCCCCGCGCCCCCGCAATGGCCCGCTCCACCTCCCGGGGCAGGCTGGCAAACCCCCGCTCCCCGTAGGCCACCAGGTGGGCGTACCCCAGGGCCAGCCGCCCCTGGACATCCATCCCCAGCGCGGTCAGGAGCTCATACCCGGTCTCCCGCTTCCTCCCCACCCGGGCTATCCCCTCCAGGGCCAGGACGCTCTCCCGGCACACCCTCTCCAGGAGGGCCTCGGCCCCCACCCGGGGGTTGGCCAGGAAGCGGTAGAGGGCTTCGGCCTGGTGGAAGGGGCGCTGGAGGTGGGAGGGCAGGGTAGCCACCATCTCCCTTACCGGTCGTGTCAAGAGTTTTGTGTAAGGGTCTGTGTACGGGGGGCATACCGCTCCTGAAGCATCTTCTCCAGCGTCTCCCTCGCCTCAAGGTAGCTCCGCTGACCCGAGAACCCCTTGAGCCGCAAGATGTTCGCTTCGCGAAGCAGCCGCTCCGCCCACCTCCCCTCTTGCCTTTCCGACTCCAAGTAAAGAAGCTTGTACACCGCCGCCTCGTTGGGAAACTTGTGGGCAAGATAGGCCTTCGGCCTGACCCCGCACCTTCGTTCCCCGCCGCACCTCCCGGATAAACCGCTCCATCAGATTGGTGCTCCGCAAGTACGGCCAAAGGACCTTGGGGTACCCATAGAAGCGCAAGAACGCCCCCGAGTCCTGCACCCACAGCCCCACCACCCCCGGGTACCGCGAACCCCAGGCTTCCCTCAGCCCCTCAAGAGCCCAGAGCGCCTCCTCCCGGCCCTCCGCCCCGTACACCCGCCTCAGGTCCTCGGCCAACAGGGCCCGGTCCCGCGCCCGCACCTGGGACAGGCTCCATCGCAACCCGTGCACCACGCACCGCTGCCACTCCGCCTGTGGGTAGACCCTCTGGATGGCCTCGGGAAGCCCGGGTAGCCCGTCGGTGACGAAGAGCAGGACTCGCCGCGAGCCCCGCTGCCAGAGCTCCCCCAAGACCCCCTCCCACCCTAAGGCGCTCTCCGCCGGCAACAGCCAGAATCCCAGGACCCGCCTCTCCCCACCAGGGGCGATCCCCAAAGCCACGTAGACGGTTTCCCGTACGATCCCCTCTCCGTCCCTAAGGACCTTGAGGGAAAGCCCGTCCAGGTAGACGAAGGCCATCTCCTCGGGCAAAAGCCGCCTGCGGAAAGCTTCCACCGCTCCCAAGACCTCGTCCGTCAAGGCGCTCAAGGTCTCGTGGGAGTAGCGGTGGCCCAAGAGCAGGCGCATCCCCTCGGCCGCTTTACGCTGGCTGACCCCGGCGGCATAAAGGGCCACGGCCACTGGAACGTAGCCTTCGGCTGACCTCCCACGTCCACGGGGCGGCGGGCGTAGGGTTTGAGGAAGGCGGGGTGGTACCGGCCTTCCCGATCCCTGGGGACCCGCAGGTCCACCTGGCCGAAGGCGGTCTCCAGCCTCCTGGGGTAGTAGCCGTTCCTGCGCCCCCCGTGGGCCTGGAGGAACGCCGTCCGGTCCAACTCCAGGACTGTTTGTAGGACTTCGGCTACCGTTTCCCGCACCGCTTCCCTCAGCAGGCTCCGCAAGGTATCCCGGTCCATGGGGCACCTCCTCCTTCCAAGGTGTGCCCCCCTATTGAACACGGACCCTTACACAGAATTCCTTACACGACCTGCCTACCTGGGGTCTATCACCCCTTTATGTGACCAAAAAGCCTCGATCCCCTGCGAAGCTTGCGCTCTGCGCCGATGGTCATTTTGTCGTAATCGTCCTCGCACCTGCCGAATTCGTAGGCTCGATCACGAGGCCGAACTTGTGGCGCGCGTTTGAGTACCTGGAGGGAAGTAGCGATCTACCCCATTCGTCGACAGGGCTTCCCTTGCGTTTCTAATAGACACCGCACGGCTTCGGCACGCCCAGACCGAAGCCTAAGCAGGCGCTTGCTAAGGCGTTGAAAAGCCCTGAGTTTCGGGATTCTCGGGCTAAAGGCCAGGTTACGTGAACAGCGTAGGGCTAAAGCGTCAGCACCACCCTGCCTGCTATCTTGCCTGCCTTCATCTCCGAAAACACTTGATTGATGTTTTCTAGGGGCTCTAGGCGGACCTTGGCCTTGACCTTTCCAGCGCCGGCGTAATCTAGTGCCTCCCTGAGATCGGCACGGGTGCCGACGATGGAGCCCCGCACAGTAATCTCGTTCAGGACCATATCAAAAACCGGCAGGGGGAACTCTCCTGGCGGCAGGCCGATCAAAGAGATGGTTCCACCGCGTCGCACTATTTTACAAGCCTGTTCGAAGGCTTTGAGGGAAACTGCGGTAACCAAGGCCCCATGCGCACCGCCAATCTGCTTCTGCAAGACCTGGTCGGGGTCTTCCAGCGCAGCGTTAATTGTCAGGTCGGCACCGAGATCCCGGGCGAGTTGTAGCTTGTCGTCGGCGATGTCCACCGCCGCCACATACATTCCCATCGCTTTGGCGTACTGAACAGCCACATGGCCAAGGCCACCAATCCCCGAGATGGCTATCCATTGGCCCGGACGAACATTGGTGGCTTTGATCCCCTTGTAGACAGTTACACCCGCGCAAAGTATGGGTGCGATATCAGTGAAAGGAACATTGTCTGGCAAGCGACCCACGTAGTTCGGGTCAGCTAGGACGTACTCTGCATACCCGCCGTCCACGGAGTAACCGGTGTTGCGCTGCTCTGGACAGATGGTTTCACGACCAGTCAGGCAGTATTCACAATAGCCGCAGGCCTTATGGAGCCAAGGAACCCCAACCCGGTCCCCTTCCTTAACATTTCTGACCCCCTTCCCTACCGCCGCAACATAGCCTGCAGCCTCGTGGCCGGGGATCAGGGGCAGCTTGGGCTTCACTGGCCAGTCCCCCTCCGCCGCATGCAGGTCGGTGTGGCACACGCCGGAGGCCTCCACCTTGACGAGAATCTGGCCCTCCCCGGGCTCTGGGACCGGTAGCTCCTCTATGGACAAGGGCTGCCCAAAGGCGTGAACGACCGCAGCCTTCATCGTATTCGCCATGGTTACCCCCCTTTTACTTAATATTGTACCGAAGTTCTTGGTTCATGTCAACTGCACTTGCCCCGCAGAGATCAGGATGACAGGTATGCATTCCCGCTCCACTCCAATGGATAAGCGAGGCCCCCCTAGCGCCACGGCCATAGCCCTACACTTCTAGAGGCTCTCCTTGAGAGGCCTACCTATGAACTAGAGGCTAACGACTGCTGCAACCTGGAAGCCCTGCAGACCCTGGTCGGAGACCTGGGGGTGTTTCAATCCCTCAAAACTTGCACCTCCCGCATAGCCCGCATAACCCTTCACCCCTTCCCCCCGGCGGCCCCAGACCCAGGGCGTGGAGCTCCTGGAAGAGGACCCGAACCAGGAGGTCGGGCAAAAGGACCCGCGCCGCCCGCGCCCGCACCTCTCGCCAGCTTCCCTTCCCCCCCACCCCCACCCAGTGGGCCAGAAGGGAGAGCACCAAAAAGCGGCGCGCCCCCAAAGCCGTCCGCTGCCCGAACGGCCCAGGGAGAACCCGCCCTTCGCGACGCGGAAGAAGTGCTCTACGGTGAACCGCCTCTTCCCCCAGGTGAGCATGGTCCGGGGCGTGGTAGGAAAGGTGGTACCCGGCCACCCAGACCGGGAAGGAAAGTCCCCGCAGATGGACCCTCACCCTCTGGCGCCTCAGGTCCGAAAGCCTCCCCCCTCCCGCAGCCGCCGGTCCCGCCGCATCCCCACCCCCGCTCCAAGGTAGCCCCTTCGGGGCTGACCCAAACCCAACCGCTTCACCCCAAAGGGGAACGAGGCCGTACCCAAGGCCGCGTCCGCGGCCACCCGTACCCGGTAGGCCCGGCGCATCCGGGGGGGCAGGGAGGCCAGTGAGGGAGAGGCCCTTCTCCCCCTTACCCCGCCATAGGCGGTAGGCCCAGGGGAAGCGGAGGTCCCCGTGGACGAGGGGAAGGACCACGGGGTGGAGCCCCCCCTTGCCGTGAAAGGGGGAGAGGGGCAGGGCCCCGAAGCGGCCTCGCTTCTCCAGGGTGACCAGGTCCAGGACCACCAGGAGGCGGGGCTTGGGCCCTTTTTTCCCGGTCCAGTACCACTTGCCGTCGTCCTGGAGAAACAGGAAGAGCAGGGCTTTGAGGGATTCCCGGAGGTGTTGGCCAAAGGGCCAGGATGGCCGGGAGGGGGGACAGGGCCGTGGGGTGCATGGTACCCCTCATCGGACGGGAAACCCGCGGCCCCTTTCAAGTAGTCCACCGAGCATCACTGTCCCCAAGGCGCATAAGTGCAAGTTTTGCGTCTTTGCCACCTCCAAGCTGGGCGGGCGGACCCGGGACGCTTCCCTTCCCGAACCCAGGCTTATCCTCCGCTCCCTTTTGGAAAAAGAGCAACAGGGCCCTTATCCCTACAACCCCAAGGAGCGGGCCGCCCTAGAAAACATCTTTGAGCTGGACGCGGAGATCGCCTTCTTCCGCGGCCTCCGCTTCCACCGGGTCCAGGCGGGGAAGGGGTTCTTCCCCGGTTTCACCGGGACCGTGGGGATCCGGGTCTTCAGCCCAAGCCAAGAGGTGGGGGAGGCCCTGGGCCGCCTCGAGGCCCTGGCCTTCTTCAGCGGCGTGGGGGCCAAGACCCCCTACGGCCTAGGCCTAGCGGTACCCGTGCCCTGAGGGCCGGTGCGCAGGGTTTGCGGCGCGCCCTTCCCCACCTTTCCTGGCCTGCGCCGCCCTTTGGGCCGGTGGGTAGAGGCCCAGGTCCCCCTCTCCGAGTACGGATGCGGAGGGGTGGGGGCGTGTGGCGGGTTTGGCGCGTGGGCCTAGCGGGGCCTGAGGCTTTCCGAGTCCAGGACGAGGGTCACGGGGCCCTCGTTCACCAGGTGCACCCGCATGTGGGCCCCGTAGACCCCGGTCTCCACGTGCACCCCCTGGGCCAGGAAGGCCTCGATGGCCGCCTCGTAGAGGCGCTTGCCCATCTCGGGCGGGGCGGCCTGGAGGAAGGAGGGGCGGTTCCCCTTACGGGTGTCGGCATACAGGGTGAACTGGCTCACCAGGAGCACCTCCCCGCCCACCTCCTTTAGGGAGAGGTTCATCTTGCCCTCCTCATCGGGGAAGACGCGTAACTGGGCGATCTTCCGGGCCAGGTAGTGGGCGTCCTCCCGGGTGTCCTTTTGCCCCACGCCTAGGAGGACGAGAAGCCCCAGGCCGATCCGGCCCACCACCTCCCCCTCCACCTCCACGAAGGCCTCGGAGACCCGCTGGACTACCGCCCGCACCCCTCACCTCCTGGGCCCGGAGAGGGGGGCGATGGTGCCGGGGCCGGTATGCACGCCCATCGCTGCTCCCACCTGCGGGGTGGAGAGGATCTGCACCCCCTCGGCCTTGAGAAGCTCCCCCAGGGCCCTGCCTCCCTCGGGGAAGTCCTTGCCCAAGAGATCCACCAAGGTAGCTTTAGAGGCCGTAGGCATAGAACCCGTAGGTGCCGGGGCCGGTGTGGCTAGCGATCACCGCCCCCAGTTCGCTCACCAGGGCCTCCTCCACGGGAGTCCCCGAGGCCAGGACCATCTCCTTCAGTTCCCGCACGGCTTCTTCTTCCCCGCTATAGAGGAAGAAGGCCCGAATACGCCCCCTCCCGGAAGCCCAGGCGCGGAAGTCCCTCACGATCTCCTCCCGGGCCTTCCTTTCCCCTCGAGCCCGGCCCGCGGTCTCCACCCGCCCTTCCTTCAGGGTGAGGACGGGCTTGATGTTGAGGAGGGTGCCCAGGAGGGCCTGGGCTCCACCGATGCGCCCGCCCCGCCTCAGGAACTCCAGGGTGGCCACGGTGAAGCGCACGAAGTGGTCGGCCCGGATGCGGGAGAGCTCCTCCAAGACCGCCTCGAGGCCCACCCCCTCTGAGAGAAGCTCCTGGGCCCTGAGGACCATCATGCCAACGCCCAAGGAGGCGGCCTGGGAGTCAAAGACCGCGACCTTTCCGGGGAAGCCCTCCGCCGCCAGGAGGGCGGACTGGACCGTGCCCGAGAGCTTGGAGGAGATGTGGATGGAGAGGATGTGGTCCGCCTCCTTCAGGGCCTCCCCGTAGGCCTTGGCGAAGTCCTCGGGGGAGGGCTGGCTGGTGGTGGGGAAGGCTTCCCCTGAGCGCACCTTGGCAAAGATTTCCTTGGGGGTTATCTCCTCCCAGTCTCGGTAGACCCTGCCCCCCAGGTTCACGTAAAGGGGAACCACCCAGACCCCCAGGCGCTCCCTTAGGGGCCTGGGTAGGTCGGCGGTGGAGTCGGTTACCAAAGCGATTCTCATAACCCTCCTTTTGCTCTGGCCCAGGATACCACATCCCGCCCTAGGCAGACTCTGGCGGGCCGGGGGCCCGCCTCAGGAAGAGGTTCAGAAGGTGAACGAGGCCACGCTGTCCTATACCTTCCCAGGGTATAAATAAACCGGCAGCCCTTTAAAGGCTGCCAAGCTTGCAGGAGGTGAGCATGAAGCGGTTGGTAGTGGTCGGTATTCTGGGTCTTATGCTCTCGGCTTCGGAGGGGGGTGCCCAAGGCCTAAGCCTGGGCGAGCACTACGCGCTTCGCGCCTACACGGGGCAGGCTTTTGGCCAAGTCTTCGCCGGGGTCCTGAAGGCGCAGAGCCTCCACGTGCTCACCAACAACACCACCATCTGCGCCGGCCTCGTGGGGGCTATGGGCGCTGGGTACCTGGACGCCGAGGGGAAGCGGAGCCTGGCGGTCACCGTCTTCCCCTCCCCCGAGGAGGTGCCTCCCCTGAACCCCAAGGAGGAGGCTGTGGCCTTGATTTTCGGTGGCCAGGCCACCCCTGAGGTCAACTACGCCCTTACCAAGAACGCCCTGGCCTCTTTGGCCAAGGCCGGGTACGAGGGGGCTCTCTTCTTCCACCTCCGGGTCTGGGTGCCGGGCTTTGTGGGTAGGGCGGCCCAGGAGGACCCCGCCATCGCCCAGTACTTGGCGGGGAAAGAGAACCTCTACTCCGTTACCGTGGACGCTAACGCCGGCGTGGTCCGGGTCTTCCAGGTAAAGGTGGAGCCTGGCCGTCAGAGCACGGTCAAGGAGCTCTTCAGCACCCCCATGAACCCCACCTGGCTGAGCCTCTTCAAGCGGAGCCTCTAATCCCCCGTGCTGGCCTGGACCCGGATGGGCGAGGGGGAGGGAGCGCCCTCCCTCTTTTTTTCGCTCTGTCAGCTCAGAAGGGCCTCCCGGGAACCTTCTACCGGGGCCCCCATGCTGGCGCAAGCCAGCGTGGGGCGGTATTAGGTGCCCCTCGTAAGGGACAAATGCCAGGACTTTACCCACATCCTGCCTGCGTGGTAGATTTCGGAGCCGAAGTTGAGCCATGAAGGCGCTCAAGGTTGCAGAGAGCAGGCTCCACGAGTTCACGGCCCGGTTCGCCGACCTTTTCCCCCGATAAGCGGCTCTTCAGGCGTTTGGAGGAGATGAGCCGAGGCCTCTTGGCTGCGGGCTCCGCTCGGGTAAGGGGGTCGTGTAAGGAATTCTGTGTAAGGGTCCGTGTTCAATAGGGGGGCACACCTTGGAAGGAGGAGGTGCCCCATGGACCGGGATACCTTGCGGAGCCTGCTGAGGGAAGCGGTGCGGGAAACGGTAGCCGAAGTCCTACAAACAGTCCTGGAGTTGGACCGGACGGCGTTCCTGCAGGCCCACGGGGGGCGCAGGAACGGCTACTACCCCAGGAGGCTGGAGACCACCTTCGGCCAGGTGGACCTGCGGGTCCCTAGGGATCGGGAAGGCCGGTACCACCCCGCCTTCCTCAAACCCTACGCCCGCCGCCCCGTGGACGTGGGAGGTCAGCCGAAGGCTACGTTCCAGTGGCCGTGGCCCTTTATGCCGCCGGGGTCAGCCAGCGTAAAGCGGCCGAGGGGATGCGCCTGCTCTTGGGCCACCGCTACTCCCACGAGACCTTGAGCGCCTTGACGGACGAGGTCTTGGGAGCGGTGGAAGCTTTCCGCAGGCGGCTTTTGCCCGAGGAGATGGCCTTCGTCTACCTGGACGGGCTTTCCCTCAAGGTCCTTAGGGACGGAGAGGGGATCGTACGGGAAACCGTCTACGTGGCTTTGGGGATCGCCCCTGGTGGGGAGAGGCGGGTCCTGGGATTCTGGCTGTTGCCGGCGGAGAGCGCCTTAGGGTGGGAGGGGGTCTTGGGGGAGCTCTGGCAGCGGGGCTCGCGGCGAGTCCTGCTCTTCGTCACCGACGGGCTACCCGGGCTTCCCGAGGCCATCCAGAGGGTCTACCCACAGGCGGAGTGGCAGCGGTGCGTGGTGCACGGGTTGCGATGGAGCCTGTCCCAGGTGCGGGCGCGGGACCGGGCCCTGTTGGCCGAGGACCTGAGGCGGGTGTACGGGGCGGAGGGCCGGGAGGAGGCGCTCTGGGCTCTTGAGGGGCTGAGGGAAGCCTGGGGTTCGCGGTACCCGGGGGTGGTGGGGCTGTGGGTGCAGGACTCGGGGGCGTTCTTGCGCTTCTATGGGTACCCCAAGGTCCTTTGGCCGTACTTGCGGAGCACCAATCTGATGGAGCGGTTTATCCGGGAGGTGCGGCGGGGAACGAAGGTGCGGGGTCAGGCCGAAGGCCTATCTTGCCCACAAGTTTCCCAACGAGGCGGCGGTGTACAAGCTTCTTTACTTGGAGTCGGAAAGGCAAGAGGGGAGGTGGGCGGAGCGGCTGCTTCGCGAAGCGAACATCTTGCGGCTCAAGGGGTTCTCGGGTCAGCGGAGCTACCTTGAGGCGAGGGAGACGCTGGAGAAGATGCTTCAGGAGCGGTATGCCCCCCGTACACAGACCCTTACACAAAACTCTTGACACGACCGGCGGCTCGAGGCCCTGGTGGACCGGGAAGAGGATATCCTGGCGGTCTACTTTCTCCCTCCCGAGGCTTTGGGACGGACCTGGCGGATCGGCCACGAGGGCCTGAGGCGCCTCGAGCAACCCGACTTCGCTCAGCTCCCTTTTCGGAGGCCTGGACTTTCCCTTGAAGCCCTGCTAGAGTGGGGGGAACACCCTAGGGATGTGGAGCGAAAGAAATGGAAAAGATACAGCCTAAGGACTGGATGCCCCTCATCAAGCCCTACGCAAAGCCCAATGTCTGGCGAAGCCTCCGCCAGGTAGCGAACACGCTTTTGCCCCTCCTGGCCCTTTTCTACCTGGCCCACCTTTCCCTCTCCTACTCCCTCCTCCTCACCCTGGCCCTGAACTTCCTGGCCGCCCTCTTTCTGGTCAGGCTTTTCATCCTGCAGCACGACGCCGGGCACGGCTCCTTCTTCCCCAGGAAGTGGATGAACGACCTCCTGGGCTTCTTCACCGGGGTCCTCACCCTGGTGCCCTACCACCACTGGCAGCTCTCCCACGCCCGGCACCACGCCACCAGCGGCAACCTGGACAAGCGAGGGGTAGGGGACATCTACACCATGACCCTCGAGGAGTACCTGAGGGCCACTCCCTGGCAGCGCTTCACCTACCGGGTCTACCGCAACCCCTTCGTCATGTTCTTCCTGGGGCCCATCTACGTCTTCATGCTCTCCTACCGCCTGCCCCTAGGCTGCGGTTCCGATAAGCCCTCGGTGAGGAACTCCGTGGCCCTCACCAACCTCTTCCTGGTCCTCCTCCTCCTGGGCATCTACCTGGCCTTCGGCCTCAAGACCCTCCTCCTGGTCTACCTCCCCATCCAGTACTTTGCCGGGATAGTGGGCATCTTCCTCTTCTACGTCCAGCACCAGTTTGAGGACGCCTACTGGGAGCACGACCCCCGCTGGGAGTACCTGAAGGCGGCCATGGAGGGGAGCACCTACTTAAAGCTTCCCAAGGTTCTCCAGTGGCTCACGGGCAACATCGGCTTCCACCACATCCACCACCTGGCCCCCAAGATCCCCAACTACCACCTGCCCAAGGTTCAGGAGGAGGTGGACCTGGTGAAGGTGGCCCCCACCGTCACCCTGAAGGACGCCTTCAAGATCGCCTTCGCTGACCTGCACCTCCACGACGAGGAAAGCCGGAAGCTTGTGGGCTTCAAGGAGGCGGCGCGAAGGCTTCGCGAGAGGAAACGCCTCAGTGGCGGAAGTGCCGCACCCCGGTGAAGACCATGGCCATCCCTAGCTCATCGGCGGCCCTTATGGAGTCCTCATCCCGCACGCTCCCCCCAGGCTGGACGATAGCGGCGATGCCAAAGTCTGCCGCCAGGCGCACCACGTCCTCAAAGGGAAAGAAGGCGTCCGAGGCCAAGACCGCTCCTCTGGCCTTCTCCCCTGCGGCCCTTAGGGCCTGCTGGGCGGCGGCCAGGCGGTTCGTCTGCCCCACCCCGATCCCCAGGGTCTGGCCTCCCTTGGCCACCGCGATAGCGTTGGAGCGCACGTGCTTCACCACCTTCCAGGCGAACCAGAGGTCTTGCCACTCCGCCTCTGTGGGCGCTTTCTGGGTAACCACCCTGGGCTCCACGGGGTCCAGAGTGTCCGCATCCTGGAGGAGCACCCCGCCCCTAAGCCGCCTCACGTCCAGGTAGGGGCCCTGGGCGGGTTGGGGCACCCGGAGGAGCCTCAGGTTTTTCTTCTTGGCAAAGACGGTCAGGGCCTCCTCCGTGAAGCCCGGGGCCAGGACCACCTCCAAAAAGACCTCCCCCATGGCCGAGGCGGTGGGGCCGTCCACGGGACGGTTAAAGGCCACGATCCCCCCGAAGATGGAGACGGGGTCGGCCTCGTAGGCCTTCTGGTAGGCCTCCAAGGGGTCCCGGCCCAGGGCTACGCCGCAGGGGTTCTGGTGCTTGATGGCGGCGCAAGCGGGTTCGGCAAACTCCGATACCAGGTTCCAGACGGCCTCTGCGTCCAGGTAGTTGTTGAAGCTCATGGCCTTGCCCTGGAGGACCTGGGCCAGGAGGAGGGGCCCCTCCTCCCCCGCCACCCGGTAAAGCGCCGCTTCCTGGTGGGGGTTTTCCCCGTAGCGGAGGGGGGAAAGCCGCTTCAGGACAAAGAACTTCTCCTCGGGGAACTTTTCCCCGGAGAGCCACTCGGCGATGGCGGCATCATAAGCGGCGGTGTGGGCGAAGGCCTTGCGGGCAAGGGCCCTGCGGAATTCCGGCGTGGGCCCCTCCTTTAGGGCCTCCAGGACCCTCCCGTAGTCCTCGGGGTCGCAAACGGGAAGCACGGCCTCGAGGTTCTTGGCGGCGGCCCGGAGCATGGCGGGCCCGCCGATGTCTATCTGCTCCAAGGCCTCATAGAAGGAAGCCCCCCGGGCCACGGTCTCCCGGAAGGGGTAGAGGTTCACCGCCAGGACCCCGATCCGCTCAAACCCCAGGGCCTTCAGCTCCTCCTCCTGGTCCGGGCGGGCGAGGAGGGCAGCGTGGACCTTGGGGTGGAGGGTCTTGACCCGGCCCGAAAGGACCTCGGGGAAGCCGGTGAAGTCGGAGATGTGGGTAACGGGAAGCCCCGCCTCCTTCAGGGCCTTATAGGTCCCCCCGGTGGCGAGGAGCCTGTAGCCCAACCCCAAAAGTCCCTCGGCGAAGGGAAGGAGCCCCCGCTTGTCCCAAACGGAAAGGAGCACCCACATGGAGAGGATTCTACCCGCTAGACTGAAGGGCATGGGCATCTACGAGGCCATCAAGGAGACCATCAAGGAGGCCATGAAGGCCCGGGACGGGAAGACCCTGGACTTCGCCCGGGTGGTCAAGGCGGAGCTGGACCGCAAGGGGGATGGCAAACCCCTCCCCGACGAGGAGGCGGTCAAGGTCCTAAGGGCCCTCAAGGAGATCGCCCTGGAGCAGGGGAACGCCTTTGAGGTGGAGTTTCTGGACCGCTTCCTCCCCAAGGAGATGTCCGAGGAGGAGCTGGAGGCCTGGATCCGGGAGCACATTGACTTCTCCCAGTTCAAGACCCCCCTGGCCGCCATCGGGGCCGTGACCAAGGCCTTAGGTCCCAGGGCCCCGGGGGAGAAGGTGCGCCGGGTCATTGAGCGCATGACGCGATGAGCCCCTGGAAGCGGCTTTCCCTGGAGGAGATCCTTTCCGAGCCCGTGCGCTTGGTGCGGGAGCGCCTAAGGACCCACACGGGCAAGGAGATCACCTACATCTACCGCCCGGGGCCCGTGGCGGCCAGCTTCGTCCTGCCCGTGACCGGGGAGGCCACGGCCCTCCTCGTCCGACAGTACCGCCACCCCACGGGAAGGTTCCTCCTGGAGGTGCCCGCGGGGAAGGTAGACGCGGGGGAAAACCCCGAGGAGGCAGCGAGGAGGGAACTTTTGGAGGAGGTGGGGGCTGAGGCAGGAACCCTTCTAGCCCTTCCCCAATTTCACCCCCAGCCCTCCTTTACCGCCGTGGTCTTTCACCCGTTCTTGGCCCTGGAGTCCAGGATCGTGCGCCCCCCTGCCCTGGAGGAGGGAGAGCTTCTGGAGCCCGTGGAGCTTCCCCTGGAAGAACTCTATGCCCTCCTTGAGGCGGGGGAAATCCAAGACGCCTCCACAGCCCTCACCCTTTTCTACGCCAAGCCCCACCTGACCCGGCAAGGGCTCCTCTAAACCCAAGGGTAACGGCGCATAAACTTGAGCTGGGAAAGCCCATTGGGCCTTGGTAGACTGGCCCCGTATGAAGCCCAGCGTGAGGACACCCCTACCGGGGCCCAAGGCCAAGGAGCTCCTTGCCCGGGGGGAAAGGGTCCTCTCCCCATCTTACGTCCGCCCCTATCCCTTCGTCCCCGCCCGGGGGGAGGGGGTTTTCCTGGAGGACGTGGACGGAAACGTCTTTTTGGACTTCATGGCCGGCATCGCCGTGAACACCACCGGCTATGCCCACCCCAAGGTCCTGGAGGCGGTCAGGGCCCAGGCGGAGCGGTTCGCCCACGTCTGCTTCTCCGACTTCACCCACGAGCCCACCCTCTCCCTGGCGGAGCGCCTGGTGGAAAAGGTGGGCAGGGGCTACCGGGTCTTCTTCGGCAACTCGGGCGCCGAGGCCATAGAGGCCGCCATCAAGCTGGTGCGGTACCACACGGGCAGGCCCTACCTCCTGGCCTTCACCGGGGCCTTCCACGGAAGGAGCCTGGGGGCGCTTTCCCTCACCGCTAGCAAGAGCGCCTACCGCAAGGGCTTCGGCCCCCTCCTCCCCGGGGTGGTCCACGTACCCTTCCCCGACCCCTTCCGCCCCCCCCTGGGGGCCCGGCCCGAGGCGGTGGGAGAAGTGGTTTTGAACCACCTGGAGCACCTCTTCCGCACCGCCTTGCCCCCGGAGGAGGTGGCCGCTCTTTTCTTGGAGCCTATCCAGGGCGAGGGGGGGTATGTCCTGCCTCCAGAGGGCTTCCTTCCCAGGCTTAAGGCCCTCCTGGAGCGGCACGGCATCCTCCTGGTGGCCGACGAGGTCCAGACCGGGGCCGGGCGCACGGGGCGTTTCCTCGCCCTGGAACACGAGGGGTTGGAGGCGGACGTCTACGTCTTGGCCAAGGGGCTGGCCTCGGGATATCCCTTAAGCGCCCTCCTCTTCCGAGAGGAGCTAGGCAGCTGGCGGCCTGGGGCCCACGGCACCACCTTCGGCGGCCAGGCGGTGGCGGCGGCGGCGGCCCACGCCACCTTGGACCTCCTCGAGGGGGGCCTCATGGAAAACGCCAAGGAGGTGGGAGCCTTCCTCCTCGCCGAGCTCAAGGGGATGCAAAGGCGCTTCCCCTTCCTTGGGGAGGTGCGGGGCCGGGGCCTGATGATCGGCCTGGATTTCGGGAGCCCCGAGGAGGCCCGCCCCGACCTCCGGGACAAGGCCCAGAGGCTGGCCTTCGAGAAGGGGCTCCTCGTCCTCGCCGCCGGGCCTTCCGCCCTGCGCCTGGCCCCGCCCCTCATCCTGAGCCGCGAGGAGGCGGCCATGGGTTTGGAAGTCCTCGAGGCCGTCTTCCGAAGCCTTTAGATCAAACCGAAGGGAAGGTCTTCCCCGCCCCTCTTTGCCCAAGCCCTGAAGGAGAGCCCCGCTTGGGCTCCCCTGGCCGGTCTCCCGCCCCCCAGGGGCCGCCCACTCCGTGGCGAGGAGCTCCCCCAGGCTAGCCTTTCGGCACCACCTCCCTCCGGTCCTCGGGGCACGAACCCCTTCTTGCCCCCCACGACCATCTGGGCCTTCCTCAAAAGGGGCACGTGCTTTGGGTTGACGGGCACCCCATTGCCGGCCCCCATCTCCACCAACTTCCGGAGGAGAAGCAGCCCCCTTCTCCAGGCCCTTGGGGGTGTAGACCCCCTTCCTCGCCTTCTTGAGGAAGTCGGTGCAGATCATGTCCCAGTGGACGATCTGTCCGGAGGCCACTTTGCCTAGTCCACCCGTCCTCCTACTCTCCGGAGCCGCAGCCAACGAAGGGCGTGTGGCCCCTGGTGGACACCCTTGACCTCGGCCAGGTGCTGGACTACCTGGAGCCCGCCCGCTAAAGTGGGCGGGGTGGGGGGTGAGCTCTTGCTCCTCAAAGACAGCAAGGGCCGCGCCTTCCTGGTGAAGGCGCGGAAGGGTGGGGTTTTCCACCACCACCGAGGGATGGTCCCCCACGAGGCCCTCCTCGAGGCCGGCCCCGGGGGGAGGGTTAAGACCCACCTCGGAGAGGAGCTTTCCGTCCACCGCCCCACCCTGGAGGAGTACGTGCTCCAGATGAAAAGGAGCGCCACCCCCACCTACCCCAAGGACGCGGGCGCCATCCTCACCCTCCTGGATCTGAGCCCAGGGATGCGGGTCCTGGAGGCAGGGACGGGCTCCGGGGGGCTCACCCTCTTCCTGGCCCGGGCGGTGGGGCCTGAGGGGCTCGTGGACACCTACGAGAGGCGTCCCCAGCACCTAAAGCAGGCGGTGGAGAACATCCGCGCCTTCTGGAGGGTGGAGAACATCCGCTTCCACGAGGGGGGCCTCGAGGAGGCCCCCTTGGAAAAGGAAGCCTACGACGGCGTGGCCCTGGACCTGATGGAGCCCTGGAGGGTGCTCCCGCAGGCAGTGGAGGCCCTGAAGAGGGACCGCTTCCTCGTGGCCTACCTCCCCAACATCACCCAGGCCCTGGAGCTCATCGCCCAGGCCGAGGGCCTTCCCCTCGCCCTGGAAAGGGTCCTGGAGGTGGGCTGGCGGGAGTGGGAGGTGCGCCTGCCCGTGGCCCATCCTCGCTTCCAGCAGGTGGGGCACACGGCCTTTTTGGTGGCCTTCAGGAAATGGAAGGTCTCCTGATCCACGCCGTCCTTAAGGAGCTCGCGCCTGAGCTCCCCGTCCCTAACCTGGGCCTGGCCTTCCCCGATGAGGGCACAGCAGCCCTCCTCCTCAAGGGGCGGGGGGGGCGGATCTTCAACCTGGTCCTCCGCTACCGCCCCCCCTCCCCCAGCCTGGTCCTGGAGGAGGGGACCCTTCTTGGGGAGCCCAAAACCCCTTTTCAACGCCAGCTCCTTTCCCGGGTGAAGGGCCCTTTGCTGGAAGCCCAGCAGCTCAAGCTGGATCGGGTGGTCTTCCTGCGCTTCGCTGGGGAGAAGGGCTTCGTGGACACCCCCCCCTCGGTCTTGGCCTTTGAGGCCACGGGCCGGAACGCCAACCTCCTCCTCCTGGACGAGGGAGGCACCATCCTAGGGGTGGACCGGGTCATCACCAAGGAGGTGAACCGCTACCGGGAGCTCCGCCCCGGCCTCCCCTACACCCCCCCGCCCCCCTACGCCAAGCTGGACCCCAGGACCCTGAAGGAGGAAGAGCTCAGGGTCCTCCTGGGGAAGCCCCTAAAGGAGATCGTCCGCTTCGTGGACGGCGTGGGCCTCGAGCTCATGCGGGAGCTGGCCCGGCGGGCGGGCCTCACCCCGGAAACCCCCCTGGACGAGGAGGGAGTGGGGCGGGTCTATAGGGCCCTCAAGGGCCTGGTGGAGGATCCCTCCCTGCGCACGACTCTCTCCGAGGAGCTTAGGAAGAGGTGGGCCGAGGAGGAGAAGGAGGCCCTGAGGAGGCCCCTCCTCGAGGCCCTGGAAAGGGAGAAAAGGACCCTCCTGGCGAGGCTTGCCGACTACCAGAAGGCCCTGGAGCGCCTAGAGGAGGCGGCGAGGCTTAGGGCCATGGCGGACCTGCTATTGGCCCGCCTCAAGGAGGTGCCCAGGGGGGCGGACCGGGTGGTCCTCCCCGGGTTTGACGGCGCGCCTGTGGAGATCCCGCTAGACCCCGCCCTGAGCCCGCAGGAGAACGCGAAGAGGCTCTACGAGCGGACAAGGCGCTTGGAGGAACTTTCGGAAAGGGCTCTGGACCTCATCCCCAAGACCGAGGCCAGGGTGAAGGCCCTGGAGGAGGAGATGGCCCGGCTCCAGGGGGCTGACCTGGAGGAGCTCCTGGCCCTTGCCAAACGGCCCAAGGAGGCTCGGGAGACCCGGGTCGGCCTCCGCTACACCTCCCCCTCGGGCTTTGCCGTCCTGGTGGGCCGCAACGCCAAGGAGAACGATCTCCTCACCCGCCTGGCCCATTCCGAAGATCTGTGGTTCCACGCCCAGGGGGTGCCGGGAAGCCATGTGATCCTAAAGGCCGAGGGGAAAAACCCTCCCCTAGAGGACCTCCTCTTCGCCGCTAGGCTCGCTGCCTACCACTCCAAGGCCCGGGGCGAGGCCCAGGTGCCCGTGGACTACACCCGGAAGAAGCACGTCTGGCGGCCCAGAAAGGCGGCTTTGGGCCAGGTCCTCTACACCGGGGCCAAGACCCTCTTCGTGGAGGGCACGCTTCCCAAGCCCGAGGAGGCGGGGTAAACTCCCCTTTCGTGAGGCGCGTGATGTTCCACGCCAAGATCCACCGGGCCACGGTGACCGAGGCCGACCTCCACTACGTGGGCTCGGTGACCGTGGACCAGGACCTCCTAGAGGCCGCGGGCATCCTCCCTTACGAGCAGGTGGACATCTACGACATCACCAACGGGGCCCGGCTCACCACCTACGCCCTACCCGGGAAAAGGGGCTCGGGGGAGGTCAAGATCAACGGGGCCGCGGCCCACCTGGTGCGCCCGGGGGACCTGGTTATCCTGGTGGCCTACGGGGTCTTTGACGAGGAGGAGGCCCGGAGCCTCAAGCCCACCGTGGTCCTGGTGGACGAGCGGAACCGGATCCTCGAGGTACGCCGAGGGTGAGCCGCCTCAAGCTTTACCTGGAGCTCATCCGCTTTGAACACACCCTCTTCGCCCTCCCCTTCGCCTACGGGGGGATGCTCCTGGCGGCGGGGGGGTGGCCGGGGTGGCATACCTTCCTCCTGGTAACCCTGGCCATGGTGGGGGCCAGGACCATGGCCATGGCCCTGAACCGGCTCATAGACTGGCCCCTAGACGCCCTGAACCCTAGGACCCAGAACCGCCACCTCCCCCGGGGCCTGGTGAAGCCCTGGGAAACCCTCCTGCTGGCCCTTTTGGGCCTGGCCCTCCTCGTCTACGCCGGCCTCTCCCTGAACCCCCTCACGGCCAGGCTCCTCCCTGTGGCCGTCTTCTTCCTCGCCTTTTACAGCTACACCAAGCGCTTCACCTGGCTCTGCCACTATGTCCTGGGCCTCACCATTGGGGCGGCGGCGGTGGGGGGGTGGATCGCCGTCACGGGGAGCTTCGCCCCCACCGCCCTTTGGCTCTGGGCGGGGGTGGCCCTGTGGATCGCCGGGTTTGACATCCTCTACGCCACCCAGGACTACGCCTTTGACCGGACCTATGGGGTGAAGAGCATTCCCGCCCGATTCGGCATCCCCAAGGCCCTCCTGTTGGCCCGGGCAAGCCACCTTCTCGCCTGGCTCTCCCTCCTCCTGGCAGGGCTCACCTACGGGGCCGGGGCCTTCTACTACCTGGGGCTCGCCCTGGTGGGGGCCCTCCTCCTCTACGAGCACCGCCTGGTCTCCCCCGAGGACCTCTCCCGGGTGGACCTGGCCTTCTTCCAGGCCAACGTGGGCGTGAGCCTGGGAATGTTCCTCTTCATCCTACTAGACCTGGCCCTTTAGGTATAGGCTTGGAGCGTGGAGGAGCTTCGCCAGCAGGCCAGAAGGGCCATGGAGGAGTACCTGGAGCTTTTCCCCATGCCCAAGGGGAGCCTCTTCGTCCTGGGAGGCTCCACCAGCGAGGTCTTGGGGCAGAGGTTGGGCTCGAGGCCCAGCTTGGCTGCAGCGGAGGCCATCCTGGAGGGCCTCCTACCTCCCCTGTTGGAGAGGGGAGTCTTCGTGGCCGTCCAGGCCTGCGAGCACCTGAACCGCGCCCTAGTGGTGGAGAGAGGAGCCCTGGAGGCCTATGGCCTGGAGGAGGTCACCGTCTTCCCCCACCCCAAGGCGGGGGGAGCCTTGGCCACCGCCGCCTTCCTCCGCTTCCGGGAGCCGGTGATGGTGGAGTCCTTGAGGGCCAGGGCCCATGGAGGGATGGACATCGGCGGGGTTCTGATCGGCATGCACCTCCGCCCCGTGGCCGTGCCCCTTAGGCTTTCCGTACGCAAGCTGGGCGAGGCGGTCCTCATCGCCGCCAAGACCCGGCCCAAGCTGGTGGGTGGGGCCCGGGCCGTCTACACCCGGGAGGAAATGCTTAAGAGGCTGGAAGAATATCGCTGAAGGCCTCCCGGAAGAGGGCCGCCACCCCAAAGGCCTCGTAGCGGTCGTAGTGGCCCATGAGGGAGAGGCGGAAGATCCTCCCCTTGAGGGGCCCCTGTCCCCCAGCGATCACCGCCCCCCGCTTGGCGAAAGCCTCCTTCACCGCCCCGTAGGGCACGCCCTCCGGCAGGTAAAAGGCGGCCACGGCGGGGCTTCGGACCTCGGGCACAGGCCTAAGCCCCAAGCCCTCCCCCACCTCGTAGAGGAGACCGTTCTGCCAGGCCTTTAGGGCCAGATGGGCCTCCAGGTTGGGAAGGACCTCTTCCAGGACCGCCGCCACCGCCCCCACCAGGTTGATGGCCGGGGTCCAGGCGCTCTCCCCTTCCCGCTGGGCCCTAAGCTCCCGGGAGAGGTCCAGGTAGTACCCCCGGGGCCTGAGGAGGGAGAGGGCCCTGGGGCTAAGGGCTACGAAGCCGAGGCCTGGGGGACACATGAGGCCCTTCTGGCTTCCCGAGGCCGCGGCGTCCACGCCAAAGCCCTCGAGGGCCACCTCCTTTAGGAGGAGGCTCGTCACCATGTCCGCCCCCACCAGGCCCTCGGGGTTTGCCCCCCTAAAGGCTTGAGCGAGGGCAGGGAGATCCACCAGGGCCCCCGTGGAGGTCTCGGAGTGGACGAGGAGGAGGCCCTCAAACCCCCTTCGGGCTACGTCCTCGGGGCGGGGAACGGCCCCGTAGGGGTAGTCCAGCCGCTCCACCTGGAGCCCTGCGCTTTCGGCGATCTCGGCGAAGCGCTCGGAGAACTTGCCGTAAACGGGGACCAGGACCCTCTCCCCAGGGGCGAAGAGGTTTTGTACCAGGGCCTCCATGGCCAGGGTGCCGCTTCCCGTGAGGAGGAGGACCTCCCCTTCCGTGCGGAAGGCCTCCTTGAGGAGGTGGCGCGCCTTCAGGAAAAGGGCCCGGGCGGCCTCGGTGCGGTGGTGGAGCTGGGGGCGGGCGAGGGCCCCCAGGGCCTTAGGGTGGAGGCGCACGGGACCAGGGGTGAGGAGCCAGTCCATGGGAAAAGTGTATCGTGTTTCCCGTGCGCTTCGCCCTGCGCTTTCGGGCCCTGCAAGCAGGCAGCTACGCCCTACCCCTTCCCCAAGACCTCCCCGGCCAAAGGCTTATGGACCTTTGGCTCTCCCGCCGGGCGGAGGCCATGTACCAGGCCTCCGGCAACTTCCTGGCCCGCTTTGCCCTGGAGGAGGGGGAGGCCCTGGAGGTCCGCTTCGCCCTAAGGCCCGAACCCCTGGCCCACGACCCCCCTTGGAAGGCGGCCCTCCTCCGGGAACCCCCCGAGGCCTGGCCGGGCATCCTGGCCCACCGGGGGCACAGGGTGGAACGGGCCCAGGGCTTCCTCCTCTCGGGCAGGCCCCACACCTGGTTCCTGGTGGACGGCCTCCCGTTGGACCCGGAGCTCTTCCAAGCCCTCAAGGAGGACCCCGCCCGCCTCCTCCCCCTGGGGGTGGCCCCCAGGCCGGAGGCCTACCTGGGCGGGCACGAGGGGAAGAGGCTCCTCCTCCTCAAGGCCCCCTGGCCCGGGGAGGAGGTCCCCATGTGGGAAGAGCTCCGCCCCCTGGGCCTAAAACCCCTTCCCCCCGCCCGGGCCCTGGCCTTCGCCGCCTTGGGCCTCTCCGCCTTGGGCTTCCCCACGGGGCCCTGGCCCTACCTTCCCTACCTCCTGCTCCTGGGCCTGGGCCAGGGAAAGGCCCTAAAGGACCTCTTCTTTAGGGCCCCTTTGCGGGCCCTCGAGGTCCCCCTCTTCCACGCCTTCGCCCTCTCCGCGACCCTGGAGCCCAGGCCTGAGCTCGGCCTTGGGTTCCTGGGGCTTTTTTTCTGGAACCGCCTTAGGCCCTCTTCCGGAGCTCGGCCAGAATCTCCCGGAGGAGCTTAACCTCCTCCGGGGGCTCCGGCGGAGGTGCGGAAGCCTCCTCCCCCTTCCGCCGCTTGGCCACCTCGTTCATGGGGGTCACCACTAGGAAGTAGATGGCGGCCGCGACCACGAGGAAGTTCACCAAGGCGTTGATGAACTTGCCCAGGGCGATGGGCCCTAGCTTGATGGCGGAGAAATCCGTGGCCCCGCCCAAGGCCCCGATCAAGGGGGTGAGCACGTCGGCCACAAAGGAGTTCACCACCTGGCCAAAGGCCCCGCCGATGATGACCGCCACCGCCAGGTCCACCACGTTGCCCCGCAGGATGAAGTTCCTAAACCCCTTCAACATAGCCTCGCCTCCTTAGCAAGGAGCGCCGTCTCCGGGCACCTAAAGGTTAAAGGGTGCCCGTGCAAAACATGTGAAAGCCCCACTTGTTGTAAAATGCCCCCGCACCCCCGATGGGCCAAAAGGCTCAAAGCGTGGGGCCAGGAGGCAAGGATGGCCAAAGTCAAGCTGGAGCACGTGTGGAAGCGCTTCGGTAAGGTGGTGGCGGTCAAGGACTTCAATCTGGAGACGGAGGACGGGGAGTTCGTGGTCTTCGTGGGCCCCTCAGGCTGCGGCAAGACCACCACCCTGCGCATGATCGCCGGGCTGGAGGAGATCTCCGAGGGGAAGGTCTTCATCGGCGACCGCCTGGTGAACGACGTCCCCCCCAAGGACCGGGACATCGCCATGGTCTTCCAGAACTACGCCCTCTACCCCCACATGAACGTCTACGAGAACATGGCCTTCGGGCTCCGCCTCCGCCGCTACCCCAAGGACGAGATTGACCGCCGGGTCAAGGAGGCGGCCCGCATCCTGAAGATTGAGCACCTCCTCAACCGCAAACCCCGGGAGCTCTCGGGCGGCCAGCGCCAGCGGGTGGCCATGGGCCGGGCCATCGTGCGGGAGCCCAAGGTCTTCCTCATGGACGAGCCCCTCTCCAACCTGGACGCCAAGCTCCGGGTGGAGATGCGGGCGGAGATCGCCAAGCTCCAAAGGCGGCTTGGGGTCACCACGGTCTACGTGACCCACGACCAGGTGGAGGCCATGACCCTGGGCCAGCGCATCGTGGTCATGAAGGACGGGGAGGTCCAGCAGGTGGACACGCCCTTGAACCTCTACGACTTCCCTGCCAACCGCTTTGTGGCGGGATTCATCGGAAGCCCCTCCATGAACTTCATCAAGGCCCGGGTGGAGGTCCAGGGGGAGAGGGTCTACCTGGTGGCCCCCGGCTTCCGCATCCGGGCCAACCCCGTCCTAGCCCAGTCGGTGAGGCGCTACGCCGGCAAGGAGGTGTGGCTGGGCATCCGCCCGGAGCACCTGGGCCTCAAGGGCTACACCGTGATCCCCGAGGAGGAGAACGTGATCCGGGGCGAGGTGGAGGTGGTGGAGCCCCTGGGCGCAGAGACCGAGCTCCATGTGAACCTGGACGGGACCGTGCTGGTGGCCAAGGTAGACGGCCACGCCCCCGTGCGGCCCGGGACCCAGGTGGAGCTTCTTGCGCACACGGGCCGCATCCACGCCTTTGACCCCGAGAACGACACCACCATCGGCCACTCCCAGGAGCAGGCGGCGGTGGTCCGGTAGCGCCACCCCAACCTGGCGGCACCGGGACGAGGGGCCCAGGCACACAAACCGTCCAAGGGAAAAGGTGGGGAGGGTGGTTCCCCACCTCTTATCATGGGGGGGTGAACGCGGCCAAGGCTTTAGCCACGGGAATTGCCCAGAGGACAGCCAGCAGGGGGGACGCCCTGGCCTGGACCTTGGGGCAGGGGGTGGGCCTCCCCTGCCCAACCTCATCCGAGGGGAACCGTCCCCAAGCCCATGAGCCGGCTCCCTACCCCGAGGGGGTCTGGGCCCTCATGGAACCCCAGGCCCACGGGGGCCCCATCCGCCGCCCAAGGGGGGAGGGGCGGGGCCTCCTCCGGGTCAAGCCCCCATCCCAGGCCCTTGCGGAACCCTCTTGGCACCCCAGGAACGCGGTCTGGATCGGGGGAGGCCGGAACCCCGCGGCCAAGGGCTTCCCCCACCCGGCCTGGATGGGGGTGGCATGAAGCCCCTCCTCAACCTCCTCATTCTGCTCGCCCTCTTCCCTTCCCTCCTAGCCCTGGAACCCAGGCTCAGGGCCGAGGGCCCTGGCCCCGTGGCCCTGGTCATGGATGCTGAGGCCCTCAGGCAGGAAGCCAAGGCCACCGGTAGGAGCCTCGTGGAGGTTCTGCTGGAGTACCGGACCCTGGGGGTAAACGGAGTGGCCTTCCCCGAACGCTTCGTCAGGGACTGGGTGGCCGAGGGAGTCCTCCTCTACCGCCAGGGGCGGGAGCTCGTGGAGGCGGGGCTTCCCGCCAGACGGGACTGGCACTACCTCAAGGGGGAGGCTTGGCTCCTCAGCCTCCTGGAGCGGGCCTACACCCTGCCCACGCAGCAACTCGGCCCCTGGCTGGGCTTCCCCTTGGACGTGCAGGTCTTCCCCGCCTTTTACCCTCTGGAGGAGATAAGGAAGGCTCAGGAGGCGGGGTTTTTCGTCGTCGCGCGGCCCATCAACCAACGCTTCCGGGTTCTAGACCCCTCCCTCCCCCTGGTGCCCCCGGAGGCCCAGGCCGTAGTCTTCGCTGGCCTCGAGGCCCTGGGCCACCCCTACCGTCTGAAGGAAGCCGAAGCCCTTCTCAGGGTGCCCGTGGCCCTCATCGAGGGCACCCCCCAGCCCGGCCTGAGCGCCTTCCGGGAAAACGGCCTCCTCAGGCTCTTCAGCCTGCCCTACGAGTGGCAGCTCAGACTGGCTCCTGAGGAGGCCGCGGACAAGTACCTGCTGGCGGCCCGGGAGCGAGGCCACCAGCTCCTCTACCTCAGGCCCTACCCCTACCCCGAGGAAACCCGGCGCTTCCTAAAGCGCATCAGCGAGGGCCTAGAGGCGAGCGGCATCCCTATAGGCAACCCTGGCCCCCGGGACTTCACCCCAAACCCCCTGGGCCTCTTCGCCTGGCTGGGGGTCTTTGCGGGGTTGGGGCTTTTGGCCCTAGGGCTTCCCGTCTTCGGACCCCTTTTGGCCCTCCTCCTCCTCCTCCTGGCCCTGGGGTACGCAGGGGGCCAGGGGGGTGCCCTTCTGGCCGCCTTGGTCTTCCCTGTCCTGGGGTTTCTGGGCCCCAGGAATGGGCTTTGGATGTGGGCCAGGACCCTGGGGTACGCCCTGGCGGGGGCGGTCTTCCTCTCCGCCTTGGGCTCCACCCCGGAGGCGGTCCTGGGCCTCGCCCCCTTCAAGGGGGTCTCCCTCACCCTCCTCCTCCCCCCCCTGCTGGTGGCCTTGAGCTTTCTGGAAAAGAACTACAAAGAGGCGCTGGTCCGCCTCTACGCCCATCCCCTGCGCCTGGGGGAGGTGGCCCTGGCCCTCGTGGCCCTGGCCCTCGTGGCCCTGGCCCTCCTGAGGCGGGGGAATGAGGCCCCCATCGCCTTGGTCCCCGAGGTTGAGCTGAGGCTAAGGGACCTCCTCCAGAACCTCATGGTGCGCCCCCGTTTCAAGGAGGTCTTCGGCCACGCCCTCTTTCCCCTGGCCCTCCTTCTCCCCTGGCCCCGGTGGGTGCAAAACGGCCTCCTCTTCCTGGCCGCCATCGGCACGGCCTCCATCCTCAACACCTTCAGCCACTTCCACACCCCCCTTCCCGTCTCCTTCTTCCGGGTGGTGAACGGGGTCCTCATAGGGGGTCTCCTGGGGCTGGCTGGGGTTATCCTGGTAAGGAGGCTTAGGGCATGGTGGTCGGGGTAGCGGGGTACTACGGGTTCAGAAACGCCGGGGACGAGGCCATCCTCGAGGCCATCGCCCGGGAGCTGAAGGCAAGGGGGCATCAGGTCCTGGCCCTCTCGGGAGACCCCAAGCGCACCCGGGAGGAGCACGGGATCCGGGCCGCCCACCGCCTAAACCCCCTGGCCCTCCTGCGGGCGGACCTTTGGCTTCTAGGTGGGGGGGGGCTCTTGCAGGACGCCACCAGCCGCCTAAGCCTCCTCTACTACCTCAGCGTCTTGCGCCTAGCCCGGGCCTTCCACAAGCGGGTGGTGGTCTTCAACCAGTCCCTGGGCCCCCTCTCCCCCTGGGGGGAGAGGCAGGTGGGGCAGGCCCTCAAAGGGGTCCTGGTGGTCCTCAGGGACCAGGACTCCCTAGACTACGCCAAAAGGCTCGGGATTCCCGCCGAGCTAGGGGCCGATCCCGCCCTCCTCCTCACCCCACCCCCGGTGAAGCGGGAGGAGGAGCTGGTCCTGATCATCCCCCGGGCGGGGGTGGGCCCGGAGGGGGTGCGTACCCTCTACGTCACGGCCAACCACCTCTTCCACGAGGGGAGGCAGGTCCTGGTCCTCCTCCTGCAACCGGGCTACGACGACGAGGTTCTGGAAAACCTTCCCCATCACCGGGTGGAAAAGACCTCCGACCCCAGGCGGGTCCTCTACCTGGCGGCCCAGGCGGGGTACGTAATCTCCATGCGCCTCCACGGCCTGGTCCTGGCAGCGGCGGCGGGCACCCCCTTCGCCGCCCTCTCCTACGACCCCAAGGTAGCCGCCTTCGCCAAGGAGGCCGGGGCCTACTACCAGGAGCTTCCCGGGGACCCCATCAAGCTCTCCAAAGCGGCCATGTACGGACGCTACCCCGACTGGGAAAAGGTGGCGGCCCTGAAGGAGAGGGCCAAGAGGAGCTTTGACCTGGCCCTGGGCGAGGCCTCGCCCATCAAGCGTCCCCACGGACGCGGCTGAGACGGCCCTTCACCGCCTCGGAAAAGGCCTGGAGGTCGGAGAGGGCCTCCTCCACCTCCTGCCTGAGGAGAAACTCCCCAGGGGAAAGCCGCTTGAGGAGGAGGAAGGGGGGCTGGGCGAGGAGCTCCACCCCCTGGCGCACCGCCTCGGGGCTGAGGCCTTCCTCCAGGGCCTCGGCCTCGAGGTCAGGGAGGAGGAAGACCTCGCCCAAGCGCTTCTTGGCGAGGAGGAGGAGGAAGGCGGCGAAGGCCCCCCTCTCGGAGAGCTCCGCCAACAGGCGGTCCTCCAGGGCTTCCACCGCCTCGAGGTCTACCCGGCCCCCCTTCAGGAGGTCCTCCAGGTCCAAGGGAGTGATGGGGAGGCGGGCCTTGAGGCGCACCAGCCGGCTCACCGCCTCGGGAGAGAGGTGGCCCATCCCCTGGGGCACGGCCTCCTTCTCCGACTCCGGGGCCAGGAAGGCCACATGGGCCCCCTGCTGCCGGTAGGGCCTTAGGAGATCCGCCTCCCCCTCCCCCAGGCGCAGGAGGGCCAGGACCACCTGCCGCCGCCCCAAGGAGGCCTTGTAGGTCCAGGGGGGGCCCCCCTCCAGGAAGAAGCCCAGGCGCCTCAGGTCCTCGGTGATCCCGGGGGGTTCCAGGACCTTGGGCTGGTGGGGGAAGAGCACCTCCTTGGGGTAGGGGGTGACCCGCACCCGCCGCTTCTCCGGCGCCGGGTGCTCCTCCTTTTTCGGTTTCTCCTGGGGCCTCTCCGGCTGGGGGGGGCGCAGGGGGACGCGGGGCAGGGCCTTCAGCTCCACCTCCCCCCCCCGGAAGTGGAGGAGGATGGCCTCATTGGCCGCCAGGCGGCGCTTGGCGTAGTAGGGGGCCAGGCCCCGCACCAGGCCCGCTTTCCAGTCCACCTCCCCCTCGTAGGCCTCCCCGTCCTCGTCCACGAAGCGGACGCGCTCCTTTCCCAGGAGGCGCTGGCGCAAGGAGGCGGTGAGGGCCATGGTGCCCGTCTGGATACAGGTGCTGGTCAAGACATAGCGGGTGGTCATACTATCTCCCCAGGTCCACCAGGGGGCGGGGGCTCCCTGAAGTGACCATATAATACACCTCGTACACCACAGCGAGGGTGCGCTCCACATCCGCAAGGGCCCGGTGCTTTTCCCTTGGCGGGAGTTCCAGGACCTGGGAAAGGGCGTCCAGGCCGTAGCCCTTGAGGCCCCGCATGGCCCTTCTGGCCACGCGGATGGAGTCCACCACGGGGTTCCTGAGGTCTAGGCCCAGGCCCTCCAGCGCGGGCCGGAGAAAGCCCAGGTCAAAGGCGGCGTTCTGGATGACCAGGGTGGCCCCCTCCAGGAGGGGGTAGGCCTGAAGGAGGACGTCCTCCAGAGGCGGGGCCTCCTCCAGCTCCTCCGGGGTTATCCCCGTCAGGCGCTGGACGAAGGGGCTTGGGGGGCGGTGGGGGCGGACCAGGCTCTGGAAGGCCTGGCGGTGCCCCTCCTCGAGGCGCACCAGGGCCACCTCGATGATCTCGTCCAGGCCGGGGGCCAGACCGGTGGTCTCCAGGTCCAAGACCACCACCGCCTCCTCCGGGTGGGGGAAGGGGTAGCGCCACTCCCAAAGCCCCACCTCCTCCCCAGGGACGAAGCGGCCGTCCAGAAGGGGGACCACCACCGGGGCCACGGGGCCCTTCAGGCCCAAGGCCTCCCCCAAAGCGGGGAGGGGCAAAGGCCTCCCCTCGGCCCGGAGGCGGCGGGCCAGGCGGGTGGCCAGGCGGTAGCGGAAGGCGGGGTCCATCATAAGGCCAGTCCGGATTACCGGGATCCCCATCCTGGCCCTAGCCGGGATGGGCTATCAGAGGGCTTCTCCCAAGGGCGTCCGAACGAAGGCCCCCCCCGTGGCCTCCTCATGGGCGAAGGCCGCCCTGAGGAGGAGCTCGTCCTTCCCCCAGGGGGCGAGGAGCTGGAGGCCCAGGGGCAGGGGCCCTTCAAACCCCGCGGGGAAGGAGAGGGCGGGGAGGCCCGCGAGGTTGGCCCCCACGGTGTAGAGGTCCTCCCGGTACATGGCCAAGGGGTCGGGGCGGCCCCCCAGGGGGAAGGCGGGGTGGGGGGTGGTGGGGAGGAGGAGGAGGTCCACCTCCCCGAAAAGGGCCCGGGCCTCGGCCCTGAGGCGCCTCCGTAAGGCTTGGGCCCGGCCGTAGTAGGCCTCGTAATAGCCGCTGGAGAGGACGAAGGTGCCCACCAGGATCCGCCTTTTCACCTCGAGGCCGAACCGGGCCCGGGTGGCCTCCACCACCTCAAAGATCTCCTCCCCTTCCCCCCGCACCCCAAAGAGGGTCCCGTCGTAGCGGGCCAGGTTGGAGCTGGCCTCCGCCGGGGCCAGGATGTAGTAGGCGGGGAGGGCCAGGGGTAGGGAGGGCCAGGAAACCTCCTTCACGTCAAAGCCCAGGCCCCGAAAGACCGCCAGGGCCTCCTCCAGGGCCTCCTCTACCCCAGGGGAGTTCCCGGAAAGCCCCTCCCGCACCACCCCCAGGCGCAAGGGGGGAAGGGGCTCCCCTAGGGCCTCCTGGAACCTCGGGGGGAGGTCCAGGCTGGTGGCGTCCAGGGGGTCCAGGCCGGCCATGGCGTCCATGAGGAGGGCCAGGTCCCTCGCGGAGCGGGCCATGGGGCCGATCTGGTCCAGGCTCGAGGCGTAGGCGATGAGGCCAAAGCGGCTCACCCGGCCGTAGGTGGGCTTGAGGCCATAGATCCCGCAGAAGCCCGCAGGCTGGCGCACGCTCCCCCCGGTGTCCGAGCCCAGGGCTAGGGGGGCCAGGTCCGCGGCCACCGCCGCGGCGCTCCCCCCGCTGCTTCCCCCCGGGACCCGGGAGGGGTCAAAGGGGTTTTTGGTGGGGAAGAAGGCGGAGTGCTCCGTGCTGGAGCCCATGCCGAACTCGTCCAGGTTGGTTTTGCCCAGGACCAGGGCCCCTTGGGCCTTGAGCCGGGCTACGGCCGTGGCCTCGTAGGGGGGAAGGAAGTTCTCCAGAAGGCGGCTTCCCGCCGTGGTGCGGAGGCCTTTGGTGACGATGTTGTCCTTCACGGCCACGAGGAGGCCCGCCAGGGGTAGGCCGGGATCCACCCCCCTGGCCTCCTCCAAGAGGTTCTCGTTCAAGGTGAGGAAGGCCCCAAGCCCATGGTCCAGCTCCCAGACCCGCTTGAGGTAGGTCTGGGCCACCTCCAGGGGGCTCACCTCCCCCCGGGCCACCCGGGCGCGGATCTCGTGGGCCAACATGCCCCCACTATAGCCGGAAGTGGAGGCGAAGCCAGTCCCGAAAGCCCCCCCAGGCCGCCTCCCCGCCCCGGGGCAGGTAGACCACCGCCCCGGGCTCGCGGCGGAACCAGGTGTACTGCCTCTTGGCGTAGGCCTTCACCGCCCGGATGTCCCGAAGGAGGGCCTCCTCCAGGCTGTACGCCCCCTGCAGGTAGCCCACCACCTCCTTGTAGCCGATGGCCTGGAGGGCCGTGGGCATCCTGGGGTAGCGCGCAAGGAGGCCCCGCACCTCCTCCACCAGCCCCTGGGCGAACTGCCGCCTCGCCCGCTCCTCCAACCTGGGGAAAAGCCAGGCCCTATCCGGCCAGAGGACGAGCTTTTCGTAGCGGAAGCGGGGGGGCCTCCTGGGGTGGCGGGCCGGGGGAAGGCCGGTGCGGCGGAGGACCTCCAGGGCCCTTACAAGCCTCCTGGGGTTTCTCCCCACCCTCCTCACGTCCTCGAGGCTGGCCTGGGCCAGCTCCCCGAGGAGGGCCTCGAGGCCCCTCGCCGAAAGCTCCTCCCACAGGGCGGCCTGGACCGCCTCGTCCGGGGGGGGGAGCTCGTGGATTCCTTCGGAGAGGGCGCGGATGTAGTACCCCGTCCCCCCGACCACCAGGGGCACCATGCCCCTCGCCAAAACCTCCCCGATGGCCGCCTCCGCCAAGGCCACGAAGCGGGCCACGCTCATGGCCTCGCTGGGGTTCAGGAGGTCCACCAGGTGGTGGGGCACCCGGGCCCTCTCCTCAGGGGTGGGCTTGTCGGTACCGATGTCCAAGCCCCGGTAGACCATGGTGGCGTCGGCGGAGACGACCTCTAGGGCAAGCTCCTCCCCCAGGCGGAGGGCGAGGCCGGTCTTGCCGCTCCCCGTGGGCCCCGCCAGGACGGGCACGGCCTCCACATCCCTTATGCTAAGGGCATGCTGGAGCCCCTAGACCGCCTGGAGACCCTGAGAAAGCTGAAGGAGCTACAGGAGCGCATCGCCGAGCTGGCCTACCAGCTCGCGGGCGAGGAACCCGCCAGCTGGGCCCCCCGGGTGGACCTCCTGGAGGACGAGGGGCACTACGTCCTGCTGGTGGACCTCCCCGGGGTCCGCCCCGAGGACCTGGAGCTTCTGGAAGAGGGAAGCCGCATCACCCTGGCCGGGGTCCGCTACCCCCTCCCCGGCACCTACCTCCTGGAGGAGAGGCCCATGGGCACCTTCCGCCGCACCCTGGACCTCCCCGGACCCATAGAGGAGGGCACGGCCCAGGCCACCTTGCGCCAGGGGGTCCTTGAGGTCCGCTTCAAGAAGAAGAAGGGAAGCGCCCTCCCCCTTTAGGGAAGCACCTGGTGGCAGGCTCGGCACCGGGGCTCGTAATGCTCCTTTGCCCCCACCAGGATCACGGGGTCGCTGTAACGGGCAGGCTTTCCGTTCACCAGGCGCTGGGTGCGGGTGGCCGGGGCCCCGCACCGGGGGCAGATGGCAGAAAGCTTCTCCACGAACTCCGCCCTGGCCAAAAGCTCCGGCATGATCCCAAAAGGCTCCCCCCGGAAGTCCAGGTCCAGCCCCGCCAGGATGACCCGCACCCCCCTCCCGGCCAGCCTCTCCACCAGGGGCAAGAGGCCCCGGTCCAGGAACTGGACCTCGTCCACGGCCACCACCTGGGGTAGGGGTTCCAGGTACGCCTCCATCTCGGCGGCGCTCCCCACGGGGATGGCGGCCACCTGCCGGCCGTCGTGGCTCACCACGTGGCTCTCGTGGTAACGGTGATCCTGCTTGGGCTTGAAGACCAGGATCCGTTGTCCGGCGATCAGGGCCCGCCTGACCCTGCGGATCAGCTCCTCGCTCTTGCCAGAGAACATGGGTCCGGCAATCACCTCAATCCAGCCCTGGGGGTGCAACGCCGGGGGCATGCCTCGGACCTCCAGCCAGTCATCTTCTGGGGAAACCGGAGGCCCAGAGGCCCCCGGTGGGAGGACCCTCTAGCGCCCCTTGCGGTAGGCGTCCCCGTAGCGCCGCTGAAAGCGTTCCACCCGCCCCTCGGTGTCCACGAACCGCTGCTGGCCGGTGTAGAAGGGGTGGCAGTTGCTGCAGACCTCCACGTGGATCTCGGGCCTGGTGGAGTAGGTGTGGATGACGTTGCCGCAACCGCAGATGATGCGGGCAGGCACCAGTTTGGGGTGAATGCCTTCCTTCACGTTCGCCTCCTCCCGCACGGTCTTGGCCGTGCGAAAACCGCCTTCCAGTCTACCGGGGAGAAACCCCTTGCGCAAGGGCCCTAGCGGGGCGGGGGTAGGCGGCGCCAGCGGGGGCCGAAGAGCCTCCTGCGAAGCCTATGCCAGGCCAGGTACCCAAAGCCGAGAAGGAGGCCCAAAACCCCAAGGAGCCAAAGGAGCCCCAAGAGCGCCAAGCCCAGAAGGGCCACGAGGAGGAGGAGCAGGGGGGCGTACCAGGGAAGCTGCACCCCTTCACCTTAGCCCAGGTTTTCGCTAAAATGATGAGCGCCCCAGGACGGGGGTGCGGTCGCGCCTAGGGGACCTTCCCCCTGGGTGAGGAAAGTCCGGGCACCATAGGGCAGGGTGCCAGCTAACGGCTGGGCGGGGTAACCCGACGGAAAGTGCCACAGAGAAGAGACCGCCAGCGGCCCCTGAAGGGGTGCGGGCAAGGGTGAAACGGTGGGGTAAGAGCCCACCGCCTGGCCTGGCAACAGGCTGGGGCACGGCAAACCCCACCCGGTGCAAGGCCCAGTAGGCAGGAAGGGCTGGCCCGGCCCGTCAAAACCTGCGGGATGGGCCGCTCGAGGCCGGTGGCGACACCGGTCCTAGAGAGATGACCGCGTAAAACAGAACCCGGCTTACGCCCCGTCCTGGGCTCCCCGAGCCTTGGCTCGGGGAAATTTTTTGCCCCTGGTGGGTTTAAGGTGGGGTGCGGGTGGGAGGGAGTGGAAATCTGTGGGGATTACGTGCTATACTCCGCGGCAAGAGCTCTGCCTGGGTACGGCCCACGCCCCCCTATCGACGCCGTCCGGGCCCCGCGGAGGTGGGAGCAGGTGGGAGATGCCCTTCGGTGAGTACCAGTACAGCCTGGACGACAAAGGACGGGTGGTCATCCCCGCCCCCTTCCGGGACTTCCTGGAAGACGGCCTGGTCCTCACCCGGGGCATGGAGGGCTGCCTCTACGTCTTTCCCTCGGACCGCTGGCGCAAGATCGAGGAGCAACTCGTGAACCTGCCCCTCACCGACGCAGAAGCCCGGGCCTTCGTGCGCTTCTTCTACTCGGGGGCCCATAAGACCCGCATGGACAACGCCTCCCGGGTACTCATTCCCCCGCCCCTACGCCAGTTCGCCGGGCTTAAGGAGGGCGAGGAGGTGGTGGTGGCTGGGGCCCCAGGGAGGCTGGAGATCTGGAGCCAGGAGCGCTGGTGGAAGAGCATTGAGGCCATCATGCAAAACCCTCCGGCCCCAGAGGCCTTGAGGGGGCTTATCGGATAGACGTTTATGGAAACCGCTCTTCAGCACGTCCCCGTCCTCTACAAGGAGGCTTTGGACCTCCTCTGCGTCCGGCCGGGCCAGGTGTACGTGGACGCCACCCTGGGGGGTGCAGGCCACACCAAGGGCATCCTGGAGCGGGGAGGGCTGGTCATCGGCCTGGACCAAGACCCCGAGGCTGCAGCCCGGGCCAGGGCCTTGGGGCACCCCGGCCTCAGGGTTTACCGGGCCAACTTCCGCCATCTGAAGGCGGTGCTGCGGAAGGCGGGGGTGGAGGAGGTGGCGGGGATCGTGGCGGACCTGGGGGTGTCCAGCTTCCATCTGGAAGACCCCAAACGGGGGTTCAGCTACCAAGCGGAAGGCCCCCTAGACATGCGCCTGGGGATGGAGGGCCCCACGGCGGAAGAAGTGGTGAACAGCCTACCCCTAGAGGACCTCTACCGCATCCTGCGCGACCTGGGGGAGGAGAAGCAGGCCTACCGCATCGCCAAGGCCATCGTGGAGGCCAGGCGCAAAGCGCCCATCCGCACCACCACGGAGCTGGCGGAGATCGTGCGGCGGGCGGTGGGCTTTCGCAAGGCAGGCCACCCGGCCCGGAAGACCTTCCAGGCCCTGCGCATCTACGTGAACGATGAGCTGGAAGCCCTGGAGGAGTTCCTAAAGCAGGCTGGGGAGGTCCTGGCCCCTGGGGGGCGCCTGGTGGTCATCGCCTTCCACTCCCTGGAGGACCGCATCGTCAAGCGCTTCTTCAAGGAGAGCGGCCTCAGGATCCTCACCCAGAAGCCCATCCGCCCAAGCCCGGAGGAGAGGGCCCAAAACCCCCGCTCCCGGAGCGCCAAGCTAAGGGCGGCGGAGAAGGGGGCAGCATGAGGGCCGCCCTGCGCTTCGGCCTCCTCTACCTCCTGGCCCTCCTCCTCCTCCTGGCCCTAGGCCACCGCAACCAGGGGGAACGGGCCCAACTGGCCCAGCTGGAGGCCCGCCTCGAGGCCCTCACCCTCCGCGAGGAGGCCCTCCTGAAGGAGGGATGGCAGGCGGCAAGGCCCCACCGGGTGCTGGACTGGGCGGAGAGGCAGGGCTTCGTACCCCTGAGCCGGGGGAGGTGGGCGCCGTGACCGCAGGGGTGCAACGGGCCTCCTTGGTCATGGTGGGGCTTTTCCTCTGGCTCGTCCTCCTCGCCCTGGGGGTCCACGCCCTTCTAACCCACGGGCGGCCCTCCGCCCCTCCCCCGCCCCCCCCACCCCCGAGGGGCAACCTCTACGCCAGGGACGGCACCCCTCTGGCCGTGAGCCTCAAGGCAGGGCGCCACTACCCTTTGGGTGAGAGCGCAAGCCAGCTTTTGGGCTTTCTGGAGCGGGGGTCGGGCCGGGGCCTCGAGGGCCTGGAACGGGATCTGAACGCCGCCCTGGCGGAAGGGCGCTCCTTCACCCTCACCCTGGACCCCTGGGTCCAGGCCATAGGGGAGAGGGCCCTTTGGAGGGGCCTGGAGAGGAGCCGGGGCGCCTTCGCCACCCTCCTGGTCCTGGACCGGGAGGGGCGGCTCCTGGCGGTGGCCAACGGCCCTCCCTTTGACCCCTTAGCCCCCAGGAGGGATCCGGGAAAGGACCTCTCCTGGCGCAACCACGCCTTCTTGGTGGCCCTCGAGCCCGGCTCCACCATGAAGGCCCTGACCGCCGCCATCCTCCTGGAAGAAGGGGCGGCTAGCCTCGGCACCCGGGTGGAGGCCCCCATGCACCGGGTGGTGGATGGCTGGACCATCCGGAACGCCATCCCCCACCCTCCCAGCCTCACCCTCGCGGAGGTCCTCCAGTACTCCTCCAACGTGGGCATCAGCCTCTTGGGAGAGAGGATATCCAAGGAAACCTTCGCCCGGTACCTGGACAAGCTTCGCCTGACCCAGTCCCAACCCCTGCCCGGGATCCGCACCAGCCCGCCCTTGGTCCGACCTCCCAGGGCGTGGAGCCGGGCAGCCTACGCCAACCACACCTTCGGCCAGGGCTTCCTCGTCACCCCTTTGCACCTGGCAGCCGCCTTCGCCACCCTGACGGACGGCTTTTACCGCTCGCCCCGCCTTTTCCAGGACCAGGGGCTTAAGGCCGAGCGGGTCTTCTCCTCCGAAACAGCCCAAGCCATCCGGAAGGCCCTCGCTCAGGGTCTGGCCCCCAGGGCCACCCTCCCCGGCTACCCCCTTTCGGGCAAGACCGGCACCGCCCAGGTGGTGGTGGAGGGACGGTACTCGCGGGAGGTCTTCACCGCCTGGTTCGCAGGGTTCGTCCCTGGGGACAGGCCCCTTTACACCGTGGTGGTGGCCGTTCACCATCCCAAGGGCGAGATCCACGGGAGCCAGGTGGCCGCCCCCATCTTCCGGGAGGTGGCCGCGGGGCTCTTGGCCTATGCGGGGATTCCCCCCTATGCTAAGGGGCGGTGAGCTAGAGGTGCATCTTGCGCATATTAGGGAAGTGACGCCGGAATGGGTGGCCGAGGCCGCAGGGGGAAGGCTCCACCCCGGGGGGAGGCCCATCAAGGACCTCCACTGGGATAGCCGCCAGGTGGGCCCGGGCTTCCTCTTCGTGGCCCTCCCTGGAAGCCGGATCCATGGCCGTGCGTTCGCCGAGGAGGCCCTGGCCCAGGGGGCCCACCTCGTCCTTTCCGACCGGCCGGGAAGGGCCACGGTGGAGGTGACGGACACCCACGGGGCTCTCCTGCGCCTGGGGCGGGCCCTCAGGAACCTCTTCCCCGGCATGGTGGTGGCCGTGGGGGGAAGCTCGGGCAAGACCACGGCCAAGGAGGCCCTGGCCCAGGGCTTGGGCTTCCCCGCCCCAGGGGGAAACCAGAACACCGCCCCCCCCCTGGCCCGCTTCTTCCTCAACCTCTCCCCCGAGGTCCCCGGGGCCGTGGTGGAGCTGGGGGTGGACCGCGTGGGAGAGATGGCGGAGCTCATGGGGTTGGCCCAGCCCCACCTTTCCGTGCTCACCGCCTTGGGCGAAGAGCACCTCCTGGCCTTCCGCGACCTGGAAGGGGTGGTGCGGGAGGAAGCGGGGCTCCTCCTGGCCCCTGAGGCCTTGGTGAGCCTGCAAGCCGCCGAGGTCCTCTCCGCCTTCGGCCGCAGGGGCCCTTGGCCCACCTACGGCTTCGGCGAGGCCACCTTCCGGGGGGAGGACCTGGAGCTCTTGGCTGGGGAAAGCCGCTTCCGCTACAAGGGGATGCCGGTCCGGGTGCCCCATCCCGGGTGGGGCCCGGCCTTGGGGGCCCTGGCCGCCTTGGCGGCGGCGGAGATGTTGGGCCTAGACCTCGAGGAGGTGGCGGAAAGGCTGGCCTGGCTCCGCCTGCCCCCGGGGCGGATGGAGCGGCGGGAGATCGGGGGAGTGGTCTTCCTCAACGATGCCTACAACGCCAACCCCCTATCGGTGAAGGCCGGGCTCCTCTGGCTGGCCGCCCAGCCCGGGCGGAAGTGGCCGGTCCTGGGGGAGATGCGGGAGCTTGCGGAGAAGGCCTTGGAGCTCCACCTGGGGGTGGCCGAGGAGGCGGCCCGCCTGGGCCTAAGGCCCCTCTACCTGGGGCCCTACGCCAGGGCCCAGGCCGCCCTCGGAGGGGAGGCGGTGGAAAGCCTCGAGGAGGCCCTGGCCTGGCTCAAGGAGCGGGTCCGCCCCGGGGACCTGGTCTACCTCAAGGCCTCGAGGGCCCTGGGCCTGGAAAGGATCCTGGAGCTATGGGACGCCTAGCCCCCCTCGCCGCTCTAGGTCTCCTGGCCTCGTGCGCGCCCCTCCTGGGGCCCGCCCCCCTCCTCCCCTACCCTGGGGGGTTCGCCCGGGGGGGGCTGGTGGAGGGGCGGTTTGTGGTGGCCCTCCCGGGAACCCCCCTCTTCCTGGATGCGGACGAAGGAGCCCTCTACGCCGCCTATCCCTACCAGCTCCTGGTCTTCCGGGATGGCCTCCCGGAAAGCCTTCCCCTCCCCGGGGTGCCCCGCTTCCTCCGGGCAAGCCCCAGGCCCGTGGTGGGCCTGGACGGGGGCATCTGGACAAAGGACGCCCTCTACCCCTACCCCGCCTGGGACGCGGTGCTCTCGGAGACGGGGCTTTACTACGTCAACCCCCGGGGCTTCCACCGGGAGGGAAGCCGCCTCAGGCCCGGGGCCTTCCGCCAGGTGGTGGCCTGGGAAGGAGGGGTGGTGGCCTTGGGCGAGGAGGCCTACTTCTACCCCGAAGGCCTGGCCCTCCCCCTGCCCCGCCCGGCGCGCAAGGCCCAGGCGGGGGCTTGCGGGGTGGTGGCCCTTCTGGACAGGCTCTACCTGGTGCGCCCCGAGGGGCTTAGGGCCCTGGGCGCGGCCGAGGACTTCGCCGTGTTTGGGGAGAAGGTCTACCTAGCCCCCTCGGGGGAGGTCCTCAACTGCAAGGAGGCGGCATGGCCCTAGCCCTGATCCTCTCCTGGTTTCTCACCGCGGTCTGGATCGCCTTCATGAAGGGTCTGGGGCTGGGCAAGCGGGTGCGCCAGGACGGCCCCCAAAGCCACCTGGCCAAGGAGGGCACCCCCAGCATGGGCGGGGTGGCCTTCCTCCTCGCCGCCTTCCTGGCCTACTGGGCCCTGGGAAGGGACGACCTTTGGGGGCTTTGGCTTCTTGGCCTCGGCTTCGCCCTCCTGGGCCTTTTGGACGATCTCTCGGGAAGTTTCAGAAAGCCCCTTAGGGCCCGGGAGAAGCTGGCCCTGCAAACCCTCATGGCCCTGGTCTTCGCCCTCTGGGCCGTGCAGCAGGTGGCCTACACCCCCTGGCCCCTCCTGGACGTCCTCCTCATCCTCCTCGCGCTCGTGGGGGCAGCCAACGCCTTCAACTTCACCGACGGCTTGGACGGGCTGCTGGCCTCGGTGGTCGCCGTTCTCCTCCTCCCCTTCTACCCCTACCCCTTCGCCCAGACCCTCCTCGGGGGGGTGCTGGGCTTCCTCTGGCACAACGCCCCCAGGGCCAAGGTCTTTATGGGGGACACGGGGAGCCAGGCCCTGGGGGCCATGGTGGCAGGGCTTTTCGTCCTCACGGGCAAGCTTTGGCTTCTGCCCCTGGCGGCCATCGTCCCGGTCCTCGAGGTGCTCTCGGTGGTGGTCCAGGTCCTCTACTTCCGCCGCACCGGGAGGAGGCTTCTTCGCATGAGCCCCCTGCACCACCACCTGGAGCTATCCGGATGGGAGGAGGGCAAGATCGTCTTCCGCTTCGCCCTCCTCACCGCCTTGGCCACGGCCTTGGCCTTTGGGGGTAGCCTATGATCCTGGTCTATGGCCTGGGGCGCAGCGGTCTTGGGGTCCTCCGCTTCCTGAAGAAGCGGGGGCTTCCCGCCCGCTTCTACGACGACCAGCCCAGGGAAGAGGAGGTGGTGCAGGCCACCGCCTTGGGCTTTGCCCCCGACTTTGAGCTCCAAGGGGTCTACCGGGAGGTGGTGGCCGCCCCTGGGGTGCCTCTGGCTCACCCTAACCTGGAGGCCCTGCGGGAAAGGGGGGCGTTGGTCCTGGGGGAGGCGGAGCTGGCCTTCCGCTTCTCCTCCACGCCCATCATCGGCATCACCGGCACCGCGGGGAAGACCACCGCCACCCTCTTCACCGCCCACCTCCTCAGGGGGCAGGGGGTAAGGGCCCTGGAGGGGGGCAACGTGGATCCCCCCCTGGTGAGCGTGGTGGACGAGGCGGAGGTGGCGGTGGCCGAGCTTTCCAGCTTCCAGCTGGAGCGCATCCACGCCTTCCGCCCCCGGGTGGCCGTCCTCCTGAACCTCGGGGTGGACCACCTGGACCGGCACGGGAGTTTAGAGGCCTACCACGCCGCCAAGCTGAACCTCCTCAAAAACCTCACCCCCGAGGACGCCCTGGTCTATAACGAACAAGACCCCAAAGTGCGGGAGGCCGCCCTCCTCTCCCCTGCCCGGCGCCACCCCTTCACCCCGGGGGAAAGCCCCAAGGAGACGAACCTCAGGGCGGCCCTGGAGGCCACCCGGGCCTACCTGGACTTCCTGGGAAGGCCCTTGGACGAGGCCGCCCTAAGGGAGAGCCTCCAGACCCTCCCCGAGCCCCCCCACCGGTTCCAGGCCTTCGCCAAAAAGGGCAGCGTGGTCTTCATCGACGACTCCATCGCCACCCGCACCGCTTCGGTGGCCGCGGCCCTTAAGGCCGCCCCCGCCCCCATCGCCTGGATCCTGGGGGGGGAGGACAAGGGGGCGGACCTCGAGGCCCTAAGGCCCCTCCTCCCCCGGGTCCGGGTGGTCCTGGCCATCGGCCGGGACGGGCCCAGGATGGCGGAGGCCCTGGGAGGAGGGGTGGAGGTGGTGGCCATTCCGGAAAGGGAGGGAAGGGAGGCCATGAGGCAGGCGGTGGTTGAGGCTCTGAAGCGCCTGGAGGAGGGGAGCGTCCTCCTGGCTCCCCTGGCCGCCAGCTTCGATCAGTTCCGGAACTACCGGGACCGCGCCCAGGCCTTCCGGGAAGCGGTCTTCGCCTTGGGAGGTGAGCCTTGGACCCCGTCTACCTCCTAGCCGGCCTCCTCCTCCTGGCCTTCGGCCTCATAGGGGTAGGGGTGGCGGAGCCGGAACTGCTGGGAAGCCACATCCTCAGGGTGGGGACGGCCATCCTGGCCATGGCCCTGGGGGTCCTCCTCTCCCCTAGGCTTCTCCTGCGCCACGCCTTCGGCCTCCACCTCTTCACCCTCTTCCTCCTGGTCCTGGTCCTGGCCTTGGGGGACGGGCCCGGAGGGGTTCGGCGCTGGTTCTACCTGGGGCCCGTGGCCTTCCAGCCCTCGGAGTTGGCCAAGCTGAGCCTGGTCTTCTACCTGGCCTCCTTCGTGGGCCGCAAGGGCAACGACAACCCCATCCTGGGCCCGGCCTTCCTGGTGGGGAGCGCCGTGGGCCTGGTCCTGGTCCAGCCCGACTTCGCCACCGCCCTCTTCCTCCTCACCTTGGGAAGCCTGCTCTTCATCCTGGCAGGGGTGCCCTGGAGGCGGCTTTTCGCCATCGCCTTGGCGGGAACCCTGGTCCTCGCCCCCTTTTCCGGGGTCTACCTAAGCCGCTTCGCCTACGTCTCCGAGCGCTTCAGCGGCTTCCTCAGTTACCTACGGGGGGAGGCCAACCCCAGGGAAGCCGCCTACCAGGTGGTCCAGGCCCAAAAGGCCCTCCTCCTGGCCGGACCCCTGGGCCAGGGGCCCGGAGGCACCCTCCCCCACCTACCCGAGGCCCACAACGACATGGTCTTCGCCAGCGTGGTCTTCGCCACGGGCTGGTTGGGGGGGCTTATCGTCCTCTTCCTCTACCTCCTCCTCCTTCTCAAGGGGTTGGCCATCTGCCTGAGGCTTCAAGGCCCCGGAAGCCTGGTGGCCATGGGCCTCACCCTCTACCTCACCCTCCAGGCCGCCTTGCACATCGGGGTCACGGTGGGCTTCCTGCCGGTGACCGGGATGCCCCTGCCCCTGGTCTCCTACGGGGGGAGCTCCCTTCTGGTCTCGGGCTTGGCCTTGGGGGCCCTCATGCGCCTCTCCCGGGAGGCTGCGGCCAAGGAGGTGCGAAGATGGTCCTCTTGACCGGAGGGGGGACGGGGGGGCACCTCTTCCCCGCCCTGGCCGTGGCCGAGGAGCTCCACAGGCGGGGGCATCCGGTCTTCTACCTAGGGGCCGAGGGGGGCCTCGAGGCCCAGATCCTCCCCAAGACCCCCTGGCCTCACGCCCTCATCCCCGCAGGGAAGCTGGACCGCAGCGGCTTCCGGCCTGGCCAAGCTTGGAAGCTCATGGGGGGCCTTTCCGCCGCCAGGAAGGTCCTCCTGCAGGTCCGCCCCAAGGCCATCCTTTCCACCGGGGGGTACGCGGGCTTCCCGGGGAGCCTGGTGGGGGCCCTCGAGGGGGTTCCCCTCCTCCTCCACGAGCAGAACGCCAGGCTGGGCCTGGCCCTCCGCCTCCTCGCCCCCCTGGCCAAAGGGCTAGCCCTCTCCGTGCCCATAGCCCTCTCCCCCAGGCTTTCCCCTAAGGCCCGGGTCCTGGGCTACCCCGTGCGGGAGGTGGGCTACCCCAAGGCGGAGGCCAAGGGGAGGCTGGGCTTTGACCCCGGGAAGCCCCTCCTCCTGGTCCTGGGGGGAAGCCAGGGGAGCCTGGAGCTCAACGAGACCCTCCCCCCCCTCCTCAAGCCCCTGGGCCTCCCCGTCCTCCACCAGGTGGGGGAGAGGTGGCTTGGCCGCTTCCGCCACCTGGAAGGGGAAGGCTACCGGGTGGCGGGTTTCCTGGAAACCCCCCTGGCCATGAGCGCCGCCGACCTCCTCCTCTCCCGGGCCGGGGCCGGCACCTTGGCCGAGGCCGCCTTCCACCGCCTCCCTGCCCTCCTCTTCCCCCTGGCTCCCAGCCTGGACGGGGGAGCCCAGCTGGCCAACGCCCTGGCCTACGAGCGGGCAGGGGGGGCAGAGCTGGCCCGGCGGGAGGCCCTGCCGGAGCAGATCGAGCGGATCCTGCGGAACCCAGGCCCCTACCAGGAGGCCATGGCCCGCCTTTCCCCCGAGGGGGCGGCGGGGAGGATCGCGGATTGGCTGGAGGGTTTCTTATGAAGCGCGTGCACGTGATGGGCGTGGAAGGGGTGGGGATGAGCGCCCTGGCCCACCTCCTCCTGGCTGAAGGGGTGGCGGTCACCGGGTGCGATCTGGCCCCGGGCAGAAGGGCGGAGGCCCTGGGCATCCCCGTCTACCGCGGCCACGACCCCGACCATCTCCGGGACGAGGATACCCTCATCGTCCCCACCCCCATACCCCTAGACCACCCGGAGGTGGAGGCGGCCAGGGCCCGGGGCATCCGGGTGCTCAGGCGGATGGAACTCCTGGCGGGGCTGCTTGGGGGAAAGCCCTCCATAGGGGTCACGGGGACCCACGGCAAGACCACCACCACGGGGATGCTGGCCAGCATCCTCCTGGAAGCCGGCCTGGACCCCTGGGTCTTCCTGGGCGGAGAGCTCAGCCTCCTCCCCGGAAACGCGCGCTATGGCGGGGGCCCCCGCCTGGCGGAGGTGGACGAGTCGGACCCCCTCTTCCAGGGGGTGCGGGTCTCGGTGGCCGTGGCCACCAACCTCGAGGCCGACCACATCGCCCCCCCGGGCCAAAGGGCTCCCAACTACCACGGCAGTCTGGAAGAGCTAAAATGGGCCATGCGAGGCTTCCTGGAAGGGGCGGGAGTGGCGGTGGTCCCCGCTTTTGACCCTTTTCTTATGGAACTCTCCCAAGGAATCAGGCGAAGGCTCTTCGGGAAGGGCGGGGAGGTTTGGGCAGAGAGGGTGGAGCTTGGCCCCACGGGAAGCCGCTTCCTCCTGGTCCATAAGGGGCGGGCCCTGGGGCAGGCGAGCCTCCAGGTACCCGGGGCCCACAACGTGCAAAACGCCCTGGCCGCGGGCCTAGCCGCCCTGGCCTTCGGGTTGGAGGCGGAGGCCATCCTGCGGGGCCTCGCCCGCTTCCCTGGGGTGGGGCGGCGCTTCCAGAGGGTGGGCGAGGTGAAGGGAGCCTTGGTGGTGGACGACTACGCCCACCACCCCACGGAGGTGCGGGCCACCTTGGAGGCCGCGGGCTACCTGGGCCGCCGGATCCGCGTCCTCTTCCAGCCCCACCGCCTCCTGCGCACCCAGGCCCTATGGCGGGAGTTCGCAGAGGCCCTGGCCCCGGCCCAGGAGGTGGTGGTCCTGCCGGTCTACACCGCCGGGGAAAAAGGGGAGGTCTCCCCCGAGGCCCTAAGCCGCCGGATCGCTGAGGCCCTTAGGGAAAAAGGGGTGGCCGCCCGCTTCCTGGAGGGGGAGGAAGCCCTGGCCTACGCCCGGGCCACGGCCAGACCGGAGGACCTCTGGCTCACCCTGGGGGCTGGGGACGTGACGGAGCTTGCCCGGAGGCTTGCCCATGAGGGTTGAGCGCGTTCTCCTCAAGGACCACACCACCCTGGGAGTAGGGGGCCCAGCGGAGCTTTGGACCGTGGAGACCCGGGAGGAGCTCATGAGGGCCACCGAGGCTCCCTACCGGGTCCTGGGCAACGGTTCCAACCTCCTGGTCCTGGACGAAGGGGTCCCGGAGCGGGTCATCCGCCTCTCCGGGGAGTTCCAGGAGCATGACCTGAGGGGCTGGGTGGGGGCCGGGGTTCTCCTCCCCCTCCTGGTGCAGGAGGCAGCTAGGGCGGGGCTTTCTGGCCTCGAGGGCCTCCTGGGCATCCCCGCCCAGGTGGGGGGCGCGGTGAAGATGAACGCGGGCACCCGCTTCGGGGAGATGGCGGACGCCCTGGAGGCGGTGGAGATCTTCCACGAGGGGGCCTTCCACCTCTACACCCCGGGGGAGCTGGGCTTCGGCTACCGACAAAGCCGCCTCCCCCCGGGGGGCATCGTGACCCGGGTGAGGCTGAGGCTAAGGGAGCGCCCCCTGGAGGAGATCAGGCGGCGGATGGAGGAGGTGGACGCCGCCAGGAAGGGCCAACCCAAGCGTAAGAGCGCCGGCTGCGCCTTCAAGAACCCCCCAGGCCAGTCCGCGGGCCGCCTCATAGACGAGCGGGGCCTCAAGGGCCTGAGGGTAGGAGACGCCATGGTGGCCCTAGAGCACGGCAACTTCATCGTCAACCTGGGCCAGGCCACAGCCAAGGAGGTGCTGGAGCTCCTCAGGCACATTCAAGAGGAGCTTCCCTTGGAACTGGAGTGGGAGGTCTGGCCATGATTTCGCGAACGTTTCATGCCCGGGGGATAGAATGGCCTTTATGAGGGCGATCCTGGCCTTCCTCCTCCTCGCCACCCTCTACGTGGCCAGCCTGGTCGTCTTCCCCGTGGAGGAGGTGGCCGTGGAGGGGCTCAACCACCTCAAGGAGGCGGAGGTCCTGGCCAAGGCCCGCCTCCACCCAGGGGAGGCCTGGCTCTGGGTCTTCCCCAGCCGCCTCACCCCCCTCCACCAAGACCCCTGGATCGCCGAGGCCCGCCTGGAAAAGCCAAGGCCGGGGGTGGTGCGCCTCCTCCTGTGGGAGCGTAGGCCCTTTCTCCCCCTCCCCGATGGCTCAGCCCTGGCGGAGGACGGCACCCTCCTTCCCGGAGGGGCCCCCCTGGCCGAGGGCCCTAGGGTGGAGGGTAAGGGCCCCTTGCCCACAAAGGACCTCCTCGACCTGGCCTGGGCCTACCCTGAGGCCAAGGCCCTCCGCTACACGCCAGCGGGCTTCTGGGTGGAACTTGGGGAAAGCACCCTCTTCGCCCCAGAGGCACGGCTTCTGCTAGAGTATGCCCAAGCGGAGCGAGTTTTGGGGAGCCGGGTTTACCTGTATCCTTGGGGGGTGAGCGTAGGCCCATGATCATCGCTGGACTGGACGTAGGTAGCAGCAAGGTCACCACCGTGATCGGCGAGCTGGCCCCCGATGGGATTCTGGACATCATCGGGGAGGGAACCGTACCCTCCCAAGGCCTCAGGCGGGGGGTGGTGGTCAACCTGGAGCGCACCACAGAGGCCATCCGCCAAAGCGTCCACCAGGCCGAAAGGGTGGCCGGGGTCAGGGTGGAACGGGTGGTGGTAGGGGTGGGAGGGCCCCACCTCAAGAGCGTGACCAGCCACGGCCTGGCCGCCATCCGCCGCGGCCACAGCATCACCGAGGGGGACGTGGAAAGGGCCATTGAGCAGGCCAAGGCCTACCCCTTTGACGGGGAGCTGGAGCTCCTCCACAGCCTGCCCCTGGAGTTCAAGATTGATGGGCAGGAGGGGATCCGGGACCCCGTGGGCATGGCGGGGGTCCGCCTCGAGGTGGACGTGCACCTGGTGGCCGCGGGGAGGGGGCCCCTCACCAACCTGCGCCGGGCGGTGGAGGAGGCCGGGCTGGAGATCGAGGCCCTCGTGGCCCAAACCCTGGCCAGCGGCCTAGGGGCCCTAGGCCCAGAGGAGGAACACATGGTCCTCCTCCTCCTGGACGTGGGCGGGGGAACCACGGACGTGGCCGTCTTCCGCGAAGGGCGTTTGGCCCATTCGGCCGTCCTACCCCTGGGCGGGGACCACGTGACCCAGGACATCGCCCAGCTCCTGAAAATCCCCTTTGAGGAGGCGGAGCGGGTGAAGAAGAAGTATGGGGCGGCCCTGCCCGAGCTGGCCGACCCGGAGCTGGTCCTGGAGATCAACCAGGAAGGGGGTTCTCTGGGGGAGGTGCCCGCTCCGGAGCTTTCCCGCATCATCAGGCCCCGCCTGCGGGAGATCCTCCACCTGGCCCGCCAGTCCGTGGACGAGGCCCTGGGGCCTTTGGAGATCAAGGTGAACCGGGTGGTCCTCACCGGGGGGACGGCCCTCCTTCGGGGCTTTGACCTCCTGGCCCGGCAGCAGTATGGCCTGCCGGTGCGCCTGGGCAGGCCCCACGGGGTCTCCGGCCTTACGGACGTCGTGGCCACCCCCGCCCACGCCACCGCCGTGGGTCTGGTGCGCTACGGGGCCACCCTACCTGCCCGGCCCGCAGTGCCCCGGCCGAGGCGGGAGAAGAGGGAGAAGCGGGACGAAGGCGCGCAGGGCACGGGCATCTGGGCCCGCATCAAGGAAATCATCAACAACCTATTTTGAGGAGGGGGTCATGGAAGGAGCAGTCATCAAGGTCGTCGGGCTGGGTGGCGCAGGGAACAACGCAGTGAACCGTATGATCGAGGCAGGCCTAAACGGGGTGGAGTTCATCGCCGCCAACACCGACGCCCAGGTGTTGGCGAAAAGCCTGGCGGACATCCGCATCCAGCTGGGGGAGCGGCTCACCCGGGGCCTGGGGGCAGGGGCCAACCCCGAGATCGGGGAAAAAGCGGCCCTCGAGGCCGAGGACCTCATCGCCGAAGCCCTGGAGGGAGGGGACCTGGTCTTCATCACCGCCGGGATGGGGGGCGGCACGGGCACAGGAAGCGCCCCCATCGTGGCCGATATCGCCAAGCGCCTGGGGGCCCTGGCCGTGGCCGTGGTGACCCGCCCCTTTAGCTTTGAGGGTCCCAAGCGCCTCAAGGCGGCGGAGGAGGGTATCCGGCGCCTGAAGGAGCGGGTGGACGCCATGGTGGTGGTGCAGAACGACCGCCTTCTCTCCGCCGTGGACAAGAAGATGAGCCTCAAGGATGCCTTCCTGATCGCCGACCGGGTCCTCTACCATGGGGTGAAGGGCATCACCGACGTCATCAACCTGCCGGGCCTCATCAACGTGGACTTCGCCGACGTCAAGGCTCTCCTGGAGGGGGCAGGCCAGGTGCTCATGGGCATCGGCGCCGGGCGCGGGGAGAACCGGGTGGAGGAGGCGGCCAAGACCGCCACCACGAGTCCCCTTCTGGAACGCTCCATCGAAGGGGCCAAGCGCCTCCTCCTCAACGTGGTGGGTTCCGAGGACCTCTCCCTCATGGAGGCGGCCGAGGTGGTGGAGAGGGTGCGGGAGGCCACAGGCCACGAGGACGTGGACATCCTCTACGGGGTCACCTACGACGACCGCGCCCAGGACGAGCTTCGGGTCATCCTGATCGCCGCCGGGTTTGGGGAGAGCACCGTGGTGCCCAGGCCGGCCCGGGCCCTGGACTTCCCCGCCCATGCGGACGCCTACAACTTCGAAATCCCCGCTTTTATCCGTTACGGGGACGGGGACTTCCCTCCCAAGAGGGGGAACTAAAAACCGCTATACCGGTGATCGTCTTGGGGATTGACCCTGGCATCACCCACCTGGGCCTCGGGGTGGTGGAGGTAAACAGGGCGGAAGGGAGGGGAACCCTAAAGGCTCGCCTCCTCTGCGGGGAGGTAGTCAGGACCTCCCACAAGGAAAGGCCTCAGGAGCGGGTGGGCCGGATCCACGCCCGGGTGAGGGAGGCCCTTCTCGCCTTTCATCCCGAGGCCTTGGCGGTGGAGGAGCAGTACTTCTACCGGCAGAACGAGCTGGCCTACAAGGTGGGTTGGGCCCTAGGGGCAGTGCTGGTAGCGGCCTACGAACTGGGGGTGCCCGTTTACGCCTACGGGCCCATGCAGGTCAAGCAGGCCCTGGCGGGGCACGGCCACGCGACCAAAGAGGAGGTGGCCCTCATGGTGCGAAGCCTCCTGGGCCTCGAGGAAACCCCCAAGCCCAGCCATCTGGCGGACGCCTTGGCCATCGCCCTCACCCACGCCTTCTACGCCCGCTTGGGCGCAGGTAAATCCTTCTAAATCCAGCCCTTGCGGGTGGCCACGGTCTTCTTGGAAATCCCCAGCCTCTCGGCCACCTCCTCGTGGGAGAGCCCCTGGGCCAGAAGGCGAAGGACTTCCTCCCCCCGGGGGAAAAGAGGGGCCTCGGGAACGCCCCTAGGGGATGGTTTGGCATGGGCTTCCTAGCGGAGAGGACGGACGGAAAGAGGGGAAGCGAAAACGGGGCCCCGGCGCCAGAGGATAGGGAAGGGGGTGCGAACTCAGTCCTAGGGGCCGCCGCCACCTGCGAAAATACCCTTGACTTTTATGTACTCATAGGTACCATAGGGGCATGGAGCGAAAGGCGCGGTCCCAACCCCTGCCCCTTCTCCTCTTCGTAGCCATCTCCTCGGGGCTTTCCCTTTTGGTCTATCAGGCCTCCGGAACCCGGCTCGTCCTGGCCTTCTGGGTGGCGGTTCTCCTGGGCCTGGCCCTCTTCCACGCCAAGTTTGGCTTCGCCTCCGGGTTCCGCCGCTTCCTCCTCACGGGGGAAAGCCGCCTCTTAAGGGCCCACTTCCTCCTCTTCGCCCTCGCTGCCCTCCTCTTCTTCCCCTTCCTCAAGGAGGGAGAGGCCTTTGGCCAAGCGGTCCAGGGCTTCGTGGTGCCCCTGGGGATAGCCCTCCTGCTGGGGGCCTTCCTCTTCGGGATAGGGATGCAGCTGGGGGACGGGTGCGCCTCCGGCACCCTCTACCACACGGGAAGCGGGGACACCCGGGGGATTCTCGTCCTCCTGGGTTTCATGGTGGGCTCCCTCCTTGGGGTCTACCACCTCCCCTTCTGGCAGGGCCTTCCCGCCTTTGCCCCAGGGAGCGCCCTCGACTGGTTCCCCTCCCCCTACCTGGGCCTTCTCCTCTGGCTTGGCCTCATCGCCGCCCTCTACCTGGGGGTGAGCTGGGTGGAAAGGAGGCGCCGGGGGCGGGTGGAGCCCCTCCTAAGGCGGGAGGCCACCCACCCCCTCTTCGGCCCCTGGAGCCTGGTGGGCGGGGCCGCGGTCCTGGCCCTGGGGAGCCTTCTCCTTCTCCTCCTCCAGGGCCGGCCCTGGGGGGTTACGGCGGCCTTCGCCCTCTGGGGGGGGAAGCTGGCCGAGGCCTTGGGGGTTCCCGTTTTGGGCTGGGCCCTTTTCCACAACCCTGGCTTCGCCCAAAGGCTTCAGGAGAGCGTCCTCAAGGACGCCACCAGCGTTACCAACTTCGGCCTCTTCCTAGGGGCCTTCCTGGGGGCCGCCTTGGGCGGGGCCCTGCGCTTTAGGGATCTGCGGCGAATCCCCTGGAGCACCCACCTGGGGGTCTTCCTGGGCGGGGTGCTCATGGGCTACGGGGCCCGGCTGGCGGGGGGGTGCAACATCGGGGCCTACCTGGGGGGAACGGCCTCCTTCAGCCTCCACGGGCCCCTTTGGGGCCTCTTCGCCCTCCTGGGCACCGCCTTGGGGGTCCGCCTCCGCCCCGTTTGCCGACTGGAGAACGAAGGCCTAGCACCGGAGGTAGCCCGGCAGGACCTCCTCCAGGGGGGTGAGGCGCGGGATAAGGTCCTCTAGCCCCTCGGGTAGGGGAGCGGTGTTCCCCCCTTTGAGCATCACGTACTGGTCCTTGGTGATAGGGGCGAAGGGCAAGGGGCTTAGGAGGGGTACCGCTAGATCCATGAAGAGAAGGGGGATGGGCAAAAAGGGCTTCCTCCGCCCCACCACCGCCATCACCCTTTCCAGGAGTTCCCGAAAGGTGTACTCCTCGGGCCCCACCAGGTCATGGGACCCCGTGATCCCCTTCTCCAGGGCCTCCACGAAGGCTAGGGCCACGTCCCCCACGTAGACCGGGCGAAAGGGGAAGCGCCCGTCCCCGATCAGGGGAACGAAGGGCAAGGGGCTGCAGACAAGCTCCCTCAGGACTTTGCCAAAGAACTCGTCCCCAGGGCCGAAGATGAGGCTAGGGCGGAAGATGGTCCAGGAGAGGCCGCTATGCCGCACCACCTCTTCCCCTTCCGCCTTGGTGTCATAGTAGCGGCTTCCCGTCCCCTTTCTTGCCCCCAGGGCCGACATGTGGAGGAGGCGGCGCACCCCGGCCCTGCGCATCCCCTCCAAGAGGTTCCTCACCCCTTCCACGTGGACTGCCTGGAAGGTCTGGGGTCCCTCCCGAATAATGCCCGCCAGGTAGATGGCGGCCTCCACATTCCTAAGGTCTGGGATCTCCCGGGTAAGGTCCCCCTGAAGCCAGACCGCCCCTGGAGGGAGCTCCCGAGACCTTCGGGAAAGGACCAAGGGGGTGTGGCCCCTCTTTAGGAGGAGGGACACCAGGGCCTGGCCCACGAACCCCGTGCCCCCCACCACCAGGACCCGCACCCTAGGCGGCCTCCAAAACGCCTTCCGCCTCCTCCTCTAAGGCCTTCAGGTCCAGGAGGTAGACCTTGCGGTAGGCGGTGGCGATGAGGCCCTGTTGGCGCATGTCCGAAAGGATCTTGGAGACGGACTCCCGGGTGGAGGCGGTGGCGTCGGCGATCTCCTCGTGGGAGGCGGTCACGTAAAGCCCTTTCTCGTCCCGGAAGGAGGCTGGGGTATCGGCCAGGAAGAGGAGGTAGCGGGCGGTGCGGGCCCTGAGCTCCCCCATCTGCAGGTGGGTCTCGTAGGCGTGGACCCGGCGCATCTGCCGGGCTAGGTTCCGGGCCACCGCATGGAGGGCCTCGTGGTTCATGGCCCTGGGGTCAAAGCCCTGGACCAGAACATCCGTCATGGCCTCGGCGGTGTAGCGGTAGCGCTTGCCCTCCAGGGCCTCCTCCCCGAAGTAGTCCCCGGGCAGGACGTGGCGCAGGGTGATGAGGCGGCCGTCGGGCAGGAGCTCCACGATGCGCACCAGGCCCTCCTCCAGGCGGTAAAGGGTGTGGGCACTCTCCCCTCTCAGGTAGATGGTTTCCTTGCGGGCGAACTTCTTCATACTCCCTCCTTCTCCCCGTTTCTCAGGTTCAAAAGCTCCTCGGCCAGGGCCTCGAGATGGTCCAGATACCGGGCGCCAAGCCGCCTGGCCTCCTCCGGCGAGACCCCCTGCCCCCCTAGGTAGACCCTAGGGGCGAGGTGGGCCAGGGCCCCCTCGGGAAGGGCCCTCAGGTTCTCGGAAAGCAGGGCGGAGAGGACCACGGCACGGACCCCTAGGCGGGCCGCCAGGTTCCTCAGGTCGGAGAGGGGGGTGTCCGGGCCCAGGTAGAGGGCGGGAAGCCCCCGCCGCCTCAGGGTGTAGGCGGCCAGCATGGCCCCAAGCTCGTGCCGCTCCCCAGGGGGCGTGGTCACCAGGATGGGGGGTCCGGGGGGGAGGCCCGCCAGGTCCAGGAGCTCCTGGAGCCGGGCCCGGAGAAAGGTGGTGGCCAGGTGCTCCTCCCCTACCCCCACCTCGCCCCGATGCCAGGCCTCCCCAATCCGCCTCAGCACCGGCACCAGGAGGCGCTCCAAGGCCCCTTCCGGCCCCAGAAGCCGCAGGCCCCGGCGGAAGAGGGCCTCGGCCTCCCCTAGTTCCGCTCGCAGGAGGGCCCCGTAGAGCTCGGCCTCGAGGCCCTCAGGGGCCACCTGCTGGGCCAGGTAGCGGCGGATGGCTGCCTGGGGGGTAGCCCCCTCCTCCAGCCAGCGGCGGATGGTCCTTAGGGCCTCCACCTCCTCCTTGCGGTAAAGGCGGTGCCCCCCGGGGGTGCGCTCGGGTCGGGGGAAGCCGTAGCGGCGCTCCCACTGCCTTAGGACCTCGCTGGAGAGGCCGGTCATGGCCTCCACCTCAGCGATGGTGTACACCCCAGGGCGGGTCATACCCCTAGGATAAGGGTGTGTCCAGGTTTTGTCAAGCTCGTGTACGAAGCCCAGTGTGAGCGAAGCAAAAATCCTTTCCTTAGGAGTAAGGTAGTCTAAACTTTGAGGTAGCTATGGAACCCGACTGGAAAGAGCTATCCCGGACCATCCAGGTCCACTCCACCACCTTCTATCTGGGAAGCCTCCTCTTTCCCGCCGAGGCCCGCAAGGGAGCCTGGGCGGTCTACGCCGCCTGCCGCCTGGGAGACGAGGCCGTGGATGGGGAAGGCGGAGGAATGGAGGCCCTGGAGGCCTGGTGGGAAGGGGTGGAGCGGGCCTACGGGGGAAGGCCCAAGGAGACGTGGGAAAAGGGCCTCGCCTGGGCCTTGGAGCGCTGGCCCATCCCCTTTGACGCCTTTTTGCATATGAAGGAGGGGTTCCTCACGGATCTGGGTCCTGTGCGCCTGAAGACGGAAGGTGAACTCCTCACCTACTGCTACCAGGTGGCGGGCACCGTGGGCCGGATGATGGCCCCCATCGCCGGGGGGGGCAAGGAGGCCGAGGCGAAGGCCATCCTCCTGGGCCAGGCCATGCAGCTCACCAACATCCTCAGGGACGTGGGCGAGGATCTGGGGCGGGACCGGCTCTACCTCCCCCAAGACCTCCTGGAGGCCTACGGGGTTCGCCTCGAGGACCTCCTGGAGGGCCGGGTTACCCCAGGGTACCGGGCCCTCATGGCCTACCTGGAGGGGAAGGCCCGGGCCTTCTACCGGGAGGGCCTGGAGGGGTTGCGGCTTCTCAAAGTGGGCCAGGCAGCCATCGCCCTGGCCGCCCTCCAGTACCAGGGCATCCTGGACAAGCTCCGCCTCCTGGGCTACGACAATCTGCGCCACCGGGCCCACCTCAGAGCTTGGGAGAGGATAAAACTTCTCCCCAGGGCCCTCCTCGCCGCCCGGCCATGAACCTGGTCTGGCACCGCGGCGACCTCCGCCTGAGGGACCACCCCGCCCTCCTCGAGGCCCTGGCCCAGGGGCCCCTGGTGGGCCTGGTGGTCCTGGACCCCAACAACCTAAAGACCTCCCCCAGGCGGCGGGCCTGGTTCCTGGAGAACGTCCGGGCCCTGCGGGAGGCCTACCGGGAGCGGGGCGGGGCCCTTTGGGTCCTCCAGGGCCTCCCCTGGGAAAAGGTACCGGAGGCGGCAAGGGGGCTTAGGGCCAAGGCGGTCTACGCCCTAAGGAGTTACACGCCTTACGGCCAGTACCGGGATGAGCGGACCCGGGAGGCCCTTCCCGTTCCCCTTCACCTCCTCCCCGCCCCCCACCTGATCCTCCCGGACCTCCCCCGGGCCTACCGGGTCTACACCCCCTTTAGCCGAAACTTCCAAGGCCTAGACCCCCCCCTCCCCGCCCCCGAGGCCCTGCCCAGGGGCCCCGAGGAGGGGGAGATCCCCCGGGAGGACCCCGGCCTCCCCCTACCCGAACCCGGGGAGGAGGCGGCTAGGAGGAGGCTCTGGGCCTTTTTGGAGGAGAGGCTTTCCCGCTACCACCTGGAGCGGGACCGCCTGGACGGGGAAGGGGGCTCGAGGCTCTCCCCCTACTTCGCCCTAGGGGTCCTCTCTCCCCGGGAGGCCGCCTGGGAGGCCCTGAAGCGGGGCAGCGAGGGGGCGAGGAAGTGGGTTTCCGAGCTCCTCTGGCGGGACTTCTCCTACCACCTCCTCTACCACTTCCCCCATATGGCCGAAAGGGCCCTGGACGAGCGGTTTGAGGCCCTGCCCTGGAAGGAGGACGAGGAACTCTTCCAAGCCTGGTACCTGGGGAGGACCGGCGTGCCCCTGGTGGACGCCGCCATGCGGGAGCTCCACGCCACCGGCTTCCTCTCCAACCGGGCCCGCATGGCCGTGGCCCAGTTCGCCGTGAAGCACCTCCTCCTCCCCTGGAGGAGGGCAGAGGAGGCCTTCCGCCACCTCCTCCTGGACGGGGACCGGGCGGTGAACCTCCAGGGCTGGCAGTGGGCGGGGGGCCTGGGGGTGGACGCCGCCCCCTACTTCCGGGTCTTCAACCTGGTGGCCCAGGGCGAGCGCCACGACCCAGAGGGAACCTGGCTCAGGCGCTTCGCCCCGGAGTACCCCTCCTACCTGCCCCAGGACCCCGTGGTGGATCTGGAGGAGGCCCGCAGGCGCTACCTGGCCCTGGCCAAAGCCCTGCCAAAGTAGCGGGAACCCCCCCTTGACCCTGCCAGGGGCCCGAGCCCATGCCCGCAGCATGCAATCCCCGAACGAACTTGAGCCCCTTCCGCCGCAGCAGGGCGGGCTCCCCCTTCTTTGCTCCCTCCTGCCAGACCTCGCCGCCCTAGCCCCGGCGATGGCCCCACAGGGTTTTGTCCCCCGGTGGGCCGATGGGGTATCCTCAGCCCATGGAACGCCTGGCCCTGAAGGAAGCCCTGCCCCACCTAAAGCGCCTCCAGGAGGACCCGCTCTCCGTCCTCCTGGAGTGGGGCCGGGCCCACCCCCGCCTCCTCCTCCCCCTCCCTGGCCTCCCCCTGGCCCTGGTCTTTGACCCCGAGGGGGTGGAAAAGGTCCTGCTGGCCGAGGGCCTCACCAAGGCCACCTTCCAGTACCAGGGCCTTGCCCGCCTCACGGGAAAAGGCCTCCTCACGGACTGGGGAAGGAGCTGGAAGGAGGCCCGCAAAGCCCTCAAGGACCCCTTCCTGCCCAAGGCCGTTCGGGAATACCGCCCCCTCATGGAGGCAGAGGCCGAGGCCTTCTTCGCCCCCTGGCGGGGGGAAAGGCGGGATTTGGACCACGAGATGCTAGCCCTCTCCCTAAGGCTTCTGGGCCGGGCCCTCTTTGGGGAGCCCCTCTCCCCAAAGCTTGCGGAGCTTTCCCTGGAGGCCCTGGACCGCATCATCGCCTGCACCCGCTCCCCCCTCGCCATGCTCAACCCCTTTCAGGAAGCCACCTTCCAGAGGGCCAAGGCCGCCCTCTACCGGGAGGCGGAGGGCCTGATCCAACACCCCCCCCTCTCCCAGCTTTCCCGGGAACGGGCCCTCGCCGAGGCTGTGACCCTCCTGGTGGCGGGGCACGAGACCGTGGCCAGCGCCCTCACCTGGTCCCTCCTCCTCCTCTCCCACCACCCGGAGTGGCAAGAACGGGTGGCGGAAGAGGAGGAAGCCGCCCTGCAGGTCTTCCAGGAGGCCTTGAGGCTCTTTCCCCCGGCCTGGATTCTCACCCGCAAGGCGGAAGGCCCCTTCCCCCTGGACGGGACCACCCTCCCCCCTGGCACCACACTGGTCCTGTCTCCCTACGTGACCCAAAGGCTTTACTTCCCCGATGGAGAGGCCTTCCTCCCGGACCGCTTCCTCACGGAAAAGGGAACCCCTTCTGGCCGGTACTTCCCCTTCGGCCTGGGGCAGAGGCTCTGCCTGGGCCGAGACTTCGCCCTCCTGGAGGGGCCCATCGTCCTACGGGCCTTTTTCCGCCGCTTCCACCTAGACCCCCTCCCCTTCCCCCGGGTCTTGGCCCAGGTGACCCTGCGGCCGGAAGGGGGGCTTTGGGCGGTCCCCAGGCCCCTGGAGGTGCAGGCATGACCTACCTGGAGTTCCACCTGGTCTTCATCCTCCCTCCCCTCCTTCTCCTCCTCCTTTGGGCCAGGCCCAAGCCCCCAAGGCTTTGGGCCTACCTCCTCATGCCCCTCATCGCCCTCCTCTACACCACCCCCTGGGACAACTACCTGGTCTACCGGGAGGTCTGGGGCTACCCAGAGGGCCGGGTTCTCCTGAGGATCGGCTACGTGCCCTTGGAGGAGTACCTCTTCTTCCTCCTCCAGCCCCTCTTAACCGGGGCTTTCCTTCTCCGCATCGCAGGGACGCCTCCCCCAAGGGGCCCCGGTCTAGCCCGGGTGGTAGGGGGGGCCTTTTGGCTCCTGGTCACCGCCCTAGGAGTCATGCTCCTGGCCCTTGGGGGGGAGTACCTCTACATGGGCCTCATCGTGGCCTACTTCGCCCCCGTTTTCGTCCTGCAGTGGGCCTTCGGGGGGGACCTTCTCCTGGCCTGGTGGCGGCCCTTCCTCCTAGGGGTGGCCCTCCCCACGCTTTACCTCTGGTTCGCGGACTTCTGGGCCATCACCCGCGAGGGGATCTGGTGGATCTCGGAGGAGTACACCCTGGGCCTGGGGGTGGCCGGGCTCCCCCTGGAGGAGATGACCTTCTTCCTCTTCACCAACCTGGCGGTGGTCCAAGGCCTCCTCCTGGCCTGGCACCCCGAGGCCCTGAGGCGCATAAGGTAGCCCCCGTGGCCGACCGTTGGGATGCCATCAAGGAAAGGCCCCTGGGGAGGCTTCTGCGAGGGGTAGTGGAGGCCCTCCTCCTCCTGAGCCTCAAGGAAGGCCTCCGAGGGGTGTACCTGAAGGGAGAAACCCCGGAGGGACCCCTGGTCCTGGCCATGAACCACCACAGCTTCTACGACGGGCACCTGGTGTGGCTTCTGGCGCGGCGCCGGGGGAAGCCCATTAGCCTCCTGGTATCGGAGGAGAACCTGAGGGCCTTCCCCGTCCTGAAGCTATCGGGGGCCCTCGAGGCGGGAAGGGTGCGGGAGGCCCTAAGGCGCCTCCAAAGGGGCGAGTGGGTGGCCCTCTTCCCCGAAGGGACCATGGGCTACCCCGGACCTCTCCGCCCTCTGAGGCGGGGAGCAGGCTGGTTGGCCGCCAAGGCTGGGGTGCCCCTTCTCCCCGTGGCCTCCCGGGTGGCCCTCCGGGGCTACCAGCACCCCGATGCCTTTCTCCTGGTGGGCGAGCCCCTTCCTCCGGAAGGGGACCTGGAGGGGGCTTTGAGGGGGCTTCTTCTGGAACTGGACGAGGCGCTAAAGGGGACCCATCCCCGGGAGGTCCCCCAAGGCTTCCTTGAGATCCTCCGGGGCAGGCGAAGCCTAGAGGAAAGGGTCCGGCCCCTGGTGCGGCTCCTCCGGCCATGAGGGAGTTTGACCTCTTCTTCGGGGTCTTCCTCTTCCTCCTCCTGAGGTGGCTTGCCCTCCTTTACAACCTCCTCTACTTCCCCAGCCTAGGCCCAGGCTCCACGCCGGAGAGGCCCAGGGCCTCCATCCTGGTCCCCGCCCGGAACGAGGCGGAGAACCTGAGAAAGACCCTCCCCACCCTCCTGCGGCAGGGGGCCCTCGAGGTCCTGGTCCTGGACGACCTGTCCGAGGACAAAACCGCGAGGGTGGCCCAGGAGGCGGCGGGGGGCCACCCCGGCTTCCGCCTCCTCCGGGGGAAGCCCCTCCCCGAGGGCTGGCGGGGGAAGAACTGGGCCTGCTGGCAGCTGGCCCTGGAGGCCCGGGGGGAGGTCCTGGTCTTCACCGACGCCGACGTCCTTTGGGAGGAGGGGGCTTTGGGGGGGCTCCTGAGGGCCCTCGAGGGGAAGGACCTGGTCTCCGCCCTGCCCCGGCAGGAGGTGGGGCGGGAGGGGGTGGCGGTGGCCTTCGTGATGAACGGCCTCTTCTCCTTCCTGCCCCACCCCCTCCTCGAGGCCCTCAGGGTGGCCAACGGCCAGGTCCTGGCCTTCCGGAAGGAGGCCTACTTCGCCCAGGGGGGGCACCGGGCCATCCGGGGGGAGGTTCTGGAGGACGTGGCCCTGGCGCGGCGGGCCTTGCGCTACGGCCTCAGGTTGGGGCAAGGCCTCTTCCGGGTCCGCATGTACCGGAGCTACGCCGGGGCGATATCCGGCTTCGCCAAGAACTTTCTGGAGATTCACCTGAAAAACCCCGCCGTCCTCTTGGGCTCGGCCTTCTACCACTTTTCCCTCTACACCCTCCCCTGGCTTTTCGGCCGGTGGGACCTGGCCCTCATGGGCCTCCTGGAACGCCTCCTGGTCCAGTGGGCCCTGAGGGGCCCCCTTTGGCCCGCCCTCCTCACCCCCATAGCCCCCCTCCTCCTCCTGCCCGCCTACGGGAGGGCCCTCCTCCCGGGGAAGACGTGGAAGGGGAGGAGGGTCTAGGCCCTGCCCCTGCGGCCGGCCTCGAGGCCTTTTCGGGCACGGTCCAGGTCATGGCGGGCCCAGGGAAGCGGGCGTCGGGCGGGGTTCCCCATGGGCCCCTCGGCCCCGAGGCGCCAAGGCCTGTGTGGGCCAGGCCTATCTCCCAAGGCCGAGGGGCCTGGTAGACTCCTTCCATGCGCGCGGTGGTGATCGGCAGCGGGGTGGGCGGGCTTTCCGCCGCCATTCGGCTTGCGGCCATGGGCCTCCAGGTCCTGGTCCTGGAGAAGCTTCCCGGCCCCGGGGGGCGGGCCTTTGTCCACCAGGCCCAGGGCTTCACCTTTGACATGGGGCCCACGGTGATCACCGTCCCCCCCTTCATAGAGGACCTCTTCGCCACGAGGCCCGGCGACCCCAGGCTCTACCCCGACTTCCCCCAGGAGGAGGGCCTCCGCCATACGGAAAGGTACGTGAGGATCGTCCCCCTGGACCCCTTCTACCGCATCCACTTCCCCGACGGCACCCACTTTGACTACAACAACGATCGGGACCACCTCCTCTCCGAGATCCGCCGCCTGGCCCCGGAGGACGTGGAGGGCTACCACCGCTTTGAGGCCCACGCCAAGGCCCTCTTCCAGAAGGGCTTCTTGGAGCTGGGCTTCACCCACTTTGGAAGCCTGCTGGACCTCCTCAAGGTGGCCCCGGACCTCCTCCGCCTGGACGCCGTGAGGCCCCTCTTCTCCGTAGTCTCCCGCTACTTCCAAAACCCCAAGATGCGCCAGGTCTTCTCCTTTGAGTCCCTTCTGATCGGGGGAAACCCCCTAAGCGTCCCCGCCCTCTACGCCATGATCCACTTCGTGGAGCGGAACTGGGGGGTCCACTTCGCCATGGGGGGGACGGGGGCCCTCATCCGGGGCCTGGTGCGGAAGCTAGAGGAGCTTGGGGGGAGGATCCGCTTCAACGCCCCCGTGCGCCGCATCCTCACCCGGGGTAGGCGGGCCGTGGGGGTAGCTCTTGAGGACGGGGAAAAGATTGAGGCGGACCTGGTGGTCTCCAACGCGGACTACGTCCACACCTACGGGGAACTCCTCTCCCCGGAGGACCGCTTCTGGCACAGCGACCTCCGCCTCAGGCGCACCCGGCTTTCCATGAGCCTCTTCGTGGCCTACTTCGGCTTCCGGGCCCGGGGGGACGAGGGGGAGAGGCTTAAGCACCACAACGTCCTCCTCTCCCCTCGCTACGAGGGGCTTCTTAGGGACATTTTTGGACGGAAGGTCCTCCCCGAGGACTTCGCCCACTACCTCCACCTCCCCACCCTCACCGACCCCTCCCTGGCCCCCCCAGGCCACCACGCCGCCTACACCCTGGTGCCCGTGCCCCACAACGGGAGCGGTCTGGACTGGAGGAGGATCGGCCCCGAGTACCTGGAGAAGGCCCTTCGCTACCTGGACGAGGCGGGCTTCCTCCCGGGCCTCATGGACCGGCTGGTCTACACCCACTTCGTCACCCCGGACTACTTCCAGTGGACCCTGAACAGCCACCTGGGGAACGCCTTCGGCCCCGAGCCCGTCCTCTGGCAGACGGCCTCCTTTAGGCCCCACAATCGCTCCGAGGACGTGAAGGGCCTCTACCTGGTGGGGCAGAGCTACCAGCCGGGGGCAGGGCTTCCCAGCGTGATGATGTCGGGCAAGATGACGGCCAGGCTCATCGCCCACGACCTGGGCCTGGAAAGGGCCCCTAGGGGGCTCCTGGAGGCCAGGGCTTGAGCACGCTGGAGAGGAAAAGGAAACACCTCGAGGCCTGCCTCCACGGGGAGGTGGCCTTCCAGAGGACCACCACAGGCCTGGAGGGCTTCCGCCTCCGCTACCAGGCTCTGGCAGGGCTTTCCCTCTCCCAGGTGGACCTCACCACCCCCTTCCTGGGCAGGACCCTATAGGCCCCCTTCCTCATCGGGGCCATGACCGGGGGGGAGGAAAATGGGGAGAGGATCAACCTGGCCCTGGCCGAGGCGGCGGAGGCCCTGGGGGTGGGGATGATGCTGGGCTCAGGCCGGGTGGTCCTGGAGCGCCCCAAGGCCCTAAGGAGCTTCCAGGTGCGCCGGGTGGCCCCCAGGGTCCTCCTCATCGCCAAACTGGGTCTGGCCCAGCTCAGGCGCTACGGACGGGAGGACCTCCTTAGGCTCGTGGAGATGTTGGAGGCGGACGCCCTGGCCCTCCACACGAACCCCCTCCAGGAGGCGGTGCAGAAGGGGGACACGGACTTCCGGGGGCTTTTGGAGCGCCTGGCCCGGCTCCTGCCCCTCCCCTTCCCCGTGATCCTGAAAGAGGTGGGCCACGGCCTAGGGCGGGAGGCGGCCTTGGCCCTAAAAGGGCTTCCCCTAGCGGCGGTGGACGTGGCCGGGGCCGGAGGGACCAGCTGGGCCCGGGTAGAGGAGTGGGTGCGCTACGGAGAGGTGCGCCACGCCGAGCTCTGCGAGATCGGCATCCCCGCGGCCCGGGCCATCCTGGAAGTGCGGGAGGTCCTCCCCGAGACCCCCCTCATCGCCTCCGGGGGGGTGTACACGGGCACGGCGGCGGCCAAGGCCCTGGCCCTGGGGGCGGACCTGGTGGCCGTGGCCAGGCCCCTCCTGAAGCCTGCCCTCGAGGGCCCGGAAGCGGCTGCGGCCTGGATCAAAGGCTACCTCCAGGAGCTTCGCACCGCCCTCTTCGCCATCGGGGCGAGAACGCCCAAGGAGGCCCGGGGGCGGATTGAGCCCGTCTGAGAAACCTTTTGGCCGGGAGCAAGGCTACAGGAGGGCCCAAGCCTCTCTAGCCCTCCCCGAAACGCAAGGCCCAGGTGTGGAGGAGAACCAGCAAGCCGTTTCTCCCAGAAGTCCAGCAGGAGGTCGGTCCATAGAGTGGGCCCTTTCCCGGGCGCCCAGGCCCCCCCTGAAGCGGCCGAAGGCCTAGAGTAAGGCATCGGCCATGGGCCCAGGCGGTAAGGCCCTCCCGCGGCCCCGAGGAAGCCCTCCTCAGAAGCCCGCCGCTCGCCCTGAGGCAGGGCCTGGGCCAGGCTAGCCCCAAAGGGCCTGCGTTCAGAGGGTCCAGGCCTTCCGCAGCAAACGCCCCCCTTGGGGACCAACGCTCCTTGGGGCTTTTCACACAGCTTTCACAGGACCCGGGAAGTATGGGCACTTGGGGAGGCGAGGAACCCTCGGGCCCAAGATGGGCGCCACAGGCCGAGTGGCAAGCCGGCCCCTCAGGAGGTGCAGATATGAAGAGGAAGCTAGTTGGCCTCACAGTCCTTTTGGCAGGTCTGAGCCTGGCGCAGACCACGCAGACCACGGACGACCACACCGTCACCGTGATCATCCCTTCCGTTCTCCAGCTCAGCCTGGATGCCAGGAACTACAAGTTTGACTTCAGCGACACCGGCCTCACGGGAAGCGAAACGGTGACGGTGAATGGCACTAGCCACACCAAGGCTTCCCAGGCCGCCTACGACGCCTTCCTGGACGCTGGAACCGGCACCCAAATCTTCGCCCCCACCTTGGTGGAGGGCACGGGCGGGGCCGACTACGGCACCCTCACCATCCGCTCCAACCGGGCCCAATGGACGGTGAAGATCGACTCCATTACGGGCAACCTCACCCTGGGGAACAGCCGGGTCCTGGTCTTCGCCGAGAAGGTGAGCGGCAAGGGGGGCTCGTGGACCGGGGTGCCCACCGCCCTCTCCAGCGGTATAACCCTCATCAACGCCAACTCTGGCGGCCAGGGCAGGAGCGTCTACAGGCTCTACTACCTCTTCACCATGGACATCAGCGACGACATCCCACTTAGCGACATCAACGAGAGGATCACCATCAACCTTCTCCTCACCTCGCCCTAGATCGCCGGGATCCCCTAAGGCCGCTTCCAAAAAGAGTTGGAAGCGGCCCCTACCCTTGAAAAGGGAGGAACCATGAAGCGCCCCTTCGCCCTCGTAGGTCCCCTTCTGGCCCTGGCCCTGGCCCAGGCGGACCTCGCCCTCTCCCCCCTCGGCTGGAGCTCAGCCTGCCCCCCGGAGGGGAAACGACCCAGGTGGTCCGGGTGACGAACGGCCTGGACCGGGAGGAGCCCCTGAGCGTGAGCCTAAGGTCCTTCACCCTCACCCCCAGGGGGGACGTGGTGGAAAGCCCTGAGCGGAACCTCTGCCCCCACCTCACCGTGGTCCCCACCGCCTTCACCCTGCCCCCCAGGGGGACCGCCGAGGTGCGCCTCAGCCTGAAGGCCCCGCCGGGGGCCGAGGGCACCCTGGCCTGCCTGGTGGTCTTTACTGCGGGGCCTAGGCCCACCACCTTAGGAGGCCTTCGGCTGAGCGCCAGCCCTTCCCTGGGCCTCACCGTCTACCTCACCCTAAGGGGAACGGAGCGCCCCGCCCTCCGGGCCCGGGTGGGGGGAGAGGGAAAGGCCCTCCCCCTCCTCCTGGAGAACCCGGGGAACGTCCTAGAGCGCCTCACGGGGGAGGCCCGGGTCTTTGACGGGGAGGGGAGGGAGGTGGCCCGCCTCCCCCTGGCCGAGCTCCCCGTCTTCCCCGGGGGATACCGGGAGCTCTCCCTGGAACCGGAAGAGCCCCTTCCCCCGGGCCGGTACCGGGTGGTCCTGATCTTGGAGAGTGCCTACGGGCGCTATGCGGCGGAGGGCCTATGGGCCGTGCCCTAGCCCTTTTCCTTTTCCTCCCCTTGGCCTGGGGGCAGACCGTGAACTGCGATGCGGTGGACCTCCGCTACGACTTCTCCGCCCCGGGGCCTCCCCTTACCCTCACCGTGGGGGGCCAGCCCTACTACGTGGCCAACCTGGCCTCCTACCTCCTGCTCCTGGGAGGGAACGGCCCCATGCGCTTCCTGCCCACCGAGGCGGTGGGGGGAAGCGGGCATCGGCTGGCCTGCACCGTCACCACGCCCAACCGAAGGGGGAGGCGGGGCGGGGTCTGCGGGGCGAGGGACGACTGGTGCCTCCGGGTGACGGGGGTGTCCGGCTCGCTACCCGTGGACTGGAGGGCAAGGCTCTACGTGCTCGTCCAGGTGGCCTCGGGAAGGGCCACCAGTCACGTGACCTCCCCGACCCTCCTGGACGCGGTGCCGGACGGGCGGGGGCTGGCCAGCGTGGACCGGAACGCCACGGCCACGCTCCACCTCTACTACTGGCTGGAGCTCTGGCCCGGGGACACCTTCCCCGCCCTTCCCGCAGGGGGAACCCTCACCCTGACCTACGAGCTGGAGAGGAACTAGCCCTATGCGCCCCGCCTTCCTTGGGGTGGCCTTCCTCCCCCTCGCCCTGGCAGCCAGGCCAGGGGAGGTGGTGGTCCTCCCCTTCGTGGGGCTTCCCCCCGGGGAGGTGGAGGTGGCCTCCGAGCTTCCCCTCCTCCTCCCACCGGGCCCCTCGGGGGAGGGACCCCTCCTCGTGGTGGTGGAGGTCCCAAGGGAAGCCTCGCCCGGGACCTACCGGGTGTGCCTCCGGCCCAAGGGGGGGAAGGAGGTCTGCCAGGGGGTGGAGGTGGAGGCCGTGGGGGACCTCGAGGTCCGCCTCCCCCGGGAGGTCCACGGGGGAAGCCTCCGCCTCCTCCTCAGGAACCGGGGGAACGTCCCCGAGAGGGTCCACCTGGCCCAGGCCGAGGGGAGCGAGGTGGGGGTGAGCCCCACGGGCCTCACCCTGGCCCCGGGGGAGGAGCGGGAGGTGGAGCTTCCCCTCTCCGGCTACGGCCTCCTGAGGCTCGCCCTCTCCCACGGGAAGGGGAGGGCCCTCTACCGGGTCCGGGTCCTTCCCCAAGGGGGGGGACCCCTCCCCTACACCCTCCAGGGGCGGGTGGAGGGAACCTACGGGGAGGGCGCCCCCGGCCTCCGCCTCTCCCTGGAGGGCCCCCTTTCCCGGGAGGTGGGGGTGGCCTTCCTGGGGGGGACGGACGCCCTGCGCCTCGCCCTGAGGACGGGGCCCTGGAGGGGGAGGCTAAGCCTCCTCCCGGGCCTCGAGGGGGAGGTGGGCTACAGGGAGGGGCCCCACGCCCTCTCCCTGGCCTACCCCTGGGCCCTGGAGTGGACCTACGCCCCCCGGGAGGTCTACCGCCTCCGCCTCTCGCCCGAGGCCCTCGCCCTGGGGTACGGGGACGGGACCCTCGCCCTCGGGCTCACCCTTCCCTGGAACCGCCCAGAGGGCCTCTCCCTCCGCCTGGAGCGCTACGGGGACCCCTACCTCCACGCCCGGTACGAGGGGGGGCTCTACGGGGGCTTCGCCTGGGGAGGGTGGCGGGGGGAGGTGGGGTACGGCCCACAGGGCCCCTCCCTCCGCCTGGGGCACACGGGCGCCCTCCACGGCCTCACCTACGCCCTCGAGGGGAGGTACTGGGGCGGGCCCGGGCTGGGCCTCGCCCTGGGCTACCCCCTCTCCCCCTTCCTCCTCTCCCTGAGGGGGGCCCTCCTGCCCCAGGCCTCCCTCGCCCTGGGCCTCGGGTACCGGGAAGGCCCCTTCCAGGGGGCGCTCTCCCTGGGCCCGGGGAGACTTTCCGCCCTCCTGGAGTGGCGGGAAGCCCCCTACGCTCTGAGGCTGGAGGGGCGGTACGACGGGGCCCTTCGCCTGGCCCTGGCCGGGAGCTACGCCTTCCGCCTCCCCGTGCCCGAACCCGTTACCCTGGCCCTGGGAGGGTACGAAACCGCTCCCGTGGAGGGGTGGGTGGAGGTCCTGGGGAGGCCCGTGGCGGGGGCCCGGGTGGTGGGGAAGGAGGGCTGGGGGACCACGGACGGGGAGGGGCGCTTCCGCCTCCACGTGGCTCGGGAGGGGGAGGTCCTGCGGATAGACCCCCCGCCCGGCCTCCTGGCCCTGCCGGGAGAGGTGCGGGTCCGCCCCGGCGAAGGCCCCTACCGGGTAGCGCTCACCCCGGCGGGGGCGGCGCGCCTCCTCTGCGAGGGGCCGGGGCGAGGGGCCTACCTCCTGGGCCCTGTGGGCCTCTTCCTAGCCTGCGGGAACCGGGCGGTGGTCCCCCCCGGAACCTACCGGGTGGAGCCCGTGGCCCCGAAGGGGTACCGGGCGGAGGGGGTTTCCCTGGAGCTCCCCCCCCTGGCCGAGGAGAAGCTCACCCTCACCTTCGCCCCCATCCCCGAGGAGAGGCTTTTGGAGGCGAGGCCCCTCCGGGTGGACTGGCCCCCGGGCCTGGCCCCGGGGGAGGTGGGGGAGGTCCTGGTGCGGGACGTGGCCGAGGCGGAGCTCCAAGGCCTTCCCCTCCTGAGGCGGGAGAAGGGAGAGGAGGGGGTCCGCCTCCTGTTCCAGGTGCCCTGGGAGGCCCAGGGTTCCCTGGCCCTCCTGGTGAGGGCCGATGGCAAGGAGGCGAGGCGCCTCGTCCCCCTGGACCCCACCAGGCCCCTCCTCAGGGTGGAGGTTTCGCCCCCAAGGGCCCCCGTGGGGGGCGAGGTGGAGGTGCGCCTCTTCGCCCGCTTCCCCGCTGAGGGGGCGGGGGTCTACCTGGAAGGGGAAAGGCTTCTCCCCCTGAGCCCCTCAGGCGAGGGGCCTCCTTGGACCTTTGTGGGGAAGCTCCCCGTGACCGAGGAAGTGGCCGCTAGGGCCACGCCCTTGGGAAACCTGAGGGCCTTGGGGCTGGAGGTGCGGGCCTGGCAGGGGGAAAGGGAGGTGAGGAGGGCCTTCCGCCTCCTCATCGGGCTCTAAACTGGGGGCGTGGCGGAAGTCCGGGTGGGCACGGCCAGCTGGACGGACGAGACCCTCCTCCAATCGGGATGGTACCCGCCCGAGGTTAGGCGGGACCCGGAAAAACGGCTCCGCCACTACGCCCAGTTCTTTGACACCGTAGAGGTGGACAGCACCTTCTACGCCCTGCCCCGCCCCGAGGTGGCGGCCAAGTGGGCGGAGAGGACCCCGGAAGGCTTCCTCTTCCACGTGAAGGCCTACTCCGCCTTCACCGGGCACGGCCTCGAGGCGGGCGCCCTCCCCAAGGACCTCCGGGCCCTCCTCCCCAGGCCCGAGGGCCACCTGGCCCAGCGGGAGGTGCCCAGGGAGGTGGTGGAGGAGGCCTGGAGGCGCTTCTTCGCCGCCCTGGAACCCCTAAAGGCCTCGGGGAAACTGGGCTACCTTCACTTCGGCCTCCCCCCCTGGACCGAGCCCAGGCCCAGGACCTTCCAGTACCTGGAACACCTGGCGGCAAGGACCCAGGGCTACTGGGTGGCGGTGGAGTTCCGCAACCCTAGGTGGTACGTGGCCTGGGGCTTCGTGAAGCGGGAGCTTTCCCGGCTGGGCCTCATCCACGTGAGCGTGGACGCACCTCCCCACCCTGAGGCCCCGCCCCGGGTCCTGGAGGCCACCCACCCCGTGGCCGTCCTCCGCTGCCACGGCCGCAACGCCGAAACCTGGAAGGGCCCCCACGCCAAACCCTACGAGCGCTTCAACTGGCGCTACAGCGAGGAGGAGCTAGAGGACCTGGCCCAGGCTACCCGCACCCTGGTGGGCCAGGCGGAGAGGGTCTTCGTCACCTTCAACAACAACTACGGCACCCAGGGGGTGGAGGCCGCCTTAGGCCTCAAGCGCCTCCTGGGCCTTCCCTAGAGGGCCAGAGCGAGCCCCTCCGCCCGGGGGTCGGAGGCGGCGCAGAGGGCCTCCTCTAGCCTCAGGATCGCCTGGCCCCGCCCGAAGAGGGCGTACTCCGCCTCAAGGCGCACCCTATGCCCCAGGTCCTTGAGGAAAAGCGCCGTGGCCTGGGAGATGCCGGGCTCCAGGAGGACCTCCCCCCCGGGGAGCACCTGCCACCGGGGCCGGTCCAGGGCGGCCTGGGGGTTGAGGCCGAGGTCCGCCAGGCCCAGGACCACCTGCACGTGCCCCTGGGGCTGCATGAACCCCCCCATGACCCCAAAGGGGCCCAAAGGCTTCCCCTCCCGCATGAGGAAACCGGGGATGATGGTGTGGAAGGGCCTTTTCCCTGGGCCCACCCGGTTGGGGTGCCCCTCCTCCAGGGCGAAGCCCAGGCCCCGGTTCTGCAGGGCAATCCCCGTCCCCGGCACCAGGACCCCGGAGCCAAACCCCTGGTAGTTGGACTGGATGAGGGAGACCATGACCTCCCCGTCCGCCGCCGCCAGGTAGACGGTGCCCTCGGGCTTGAGGCCCGGGAGGGCGATGGGAAGGGCCCTCTCCCCGATGAGCCTCCGCCTCTCCTCGGCGTAGGCCTTGGAGAGGAAGGCCTCGGGGGGAAGCTCCATGAACCGGGGGTCGGCCACGTGGCGGTAGGTGTCCGCTAGGGCCAGGCGCATGGCCTCGATCTGCAGGTGGTAGCCCACGGGGTCCTCAGGGCGGAGGTCCAGACCCTCCAGGAGGTTCAGGGCCAGGAGGACGGCCACCCCCTGGCCGTTGGGGGGGAGCTCGTGGACCGCGAGGCCCTTGTACTCCGTGGAAAGGGGCCTCACCCACTCCGGGGCGTGGGCCTTCAGGTCCTCCAGGGCAAGGAGCCCCCCGGTGGCCTCGCTGAAGCGGGCCAGGGCCTGGGCCAAGGGGCCGAGGTAGAGGCTTTCCCCGTAGGTCTCCCCGATCTCCCTCAGGGTCTTGGCGTGGAGGGGGCTCCGCCACACCTCCCCCGCCCTCGGGGCCCTGCCCCCGGGGAAGAAGACCTCCTGGAAGGCCTGGAACTCGGGGCCCTGGAGAGGGAGGTATACGCCCTCCGCCCGCCGCCAGGCCCGGGCCGTCTCCGGGCCCACGGGAAAGCCCTCCTCGGCGTGGCGGATGGCGGGGGCGAGGACCTCGGGGAAGGGAAGCCGCCCCCACCGCTCGTGCAGGGCCCGCCAGCCGGAAACCGCCCCGGGCACGGTCACGGGAAGCCAGCCCCGCTCGGGCATCCGCCCCTCGGGAAGCCTCTCTGGGGAAAGGGCCAGAGGGCTTTTGCCGGAGGCGTTCAGGCCGTGGAGGCTCCCGTCCCAGACCAGGGCGAAGAGGTCGCCGCCCATCCCGTTGGAGGTGGGCTCCACCACGGTGAGGCAGGCGGCCATGGCGATGGCGGCGTCCACGGCCGTGCCCCCTTTGAGGAGCATCTCCATCCCCGCCAGGGCCGCCAGGGGTTGGCTCGTGGCCACCGCCCCCCGCCTCCCCAGGACCACGGGGCGGCGGGAGGGGTAGGGGTAGTGGGTCAGGTCCACGCCCCCATGCTACCCTTAGGGGAGATGGCTCGTCCCCCCCTCTCCGAGGCCCAGGAGGACTACCTCAAACAGCTTTTGCTCCTGGAAGAAGCCCTGGGAAGCCCGGTGTCCACCCAGGCCCTGGCGGAGAGGCTTGGGGTAAAACCCCCCTCGGTAACGGGGATGCTGAAGAAGCTCTCGGCCTTGGGCCTGGTGGCCCACGCCCCCTACCGGGGAGCGAGGCTCACGGAGGCGGGGCGGAGGGTGGCCCTGGAGGTCCTGCGCCACCACCGCCTCCTGGAGACCTACCTCCACCAGGCCCTGGGCTACGGCTGGGAGGAGGTCCACCAGGAGGCGGAGAGGCTGGAACACGTCATCAGCGAGGACCTGGAAGAGCGCATCGCCGAGGCCCTGGGCCACCCCCCCTTTGACCCCCACGGGGACCCCATCCCCACCCGGGAGCTGGCCCTGCCCCAGGGCCGGGGCCTCCCCCTGGCCGAGGCCCCCCTGGGGGGGGCCGGGTGGTGCGGGCCCTGGCCCAGGACCGGGGCACCCTGAACCTCCTCTTCCGGTTGGGCCTGGTGCCGGGGCAAGCCCTGGAGGTGTTGGGAAGGGAGGGAGGGGTGCGGGTGCGGGTGGGGGGGGAGGTCTATCTCCTGCCCCAGGAGCTGGCCCTGGCGGTGGCGGTGGAGCCCTTAGGCTAGGGGCATGCCCATAGACCTCAGGAGCGACACCGTGACCCGGCCCACCCCGGCCATGCGCCGGGCCGTGGCCGAGGCCGAGGTGGGGGATGACGTCTACGGGGAAGACCCCACGGTGAACCGCCTTCAGGCCCTGGCCGCCGAGCTTTTGGGCTTTGAGGGCGCCCTCTTCCTGCCTTCGGGCACTATGGCCAATCAGGTGGCCCTCCTCCTCCACCTGCCCCGGGGGAGCGAGGTCCTGGCTCCCGAGGGGGCCCACATCTACGAGTACGAACTCTCGGCCCCGGCCCTCCTCGCTGGGGCCTTGGTCCGGCCCGTGCCCGCCCCGGGTGGGGTTCCGGACCTAAAGGCCCTGAAAGGAGCAGTCCGCCGGGGCCCCTTCCAGGCCCCCACAGGCCTCATCGTCCTGGAGAACACCCACAACCTGGCGGGGGGACGGGTGGTGCCCCTGGAGGTGCAAAGGGGGGTCCAGGCCCTGGCCCAGGCCCACGGCCTTCCCACCCACCTGGATGGGGCCCGCCTCTTCAACGCCGCCACCTTTTTGGGGGTGGAGGCCAGGAGGGTGGCCCAAGGCTTCACCACCCTCATGGTCTCCCTCTCCAAGGGTCTGGGGGCCCCGGCGGGAAGCCTCCTCCTCCTGCCCAAGGACCTGGAGCCCGAGGCCCGGCGCTACCGCAAGCTCCTGGGGGGCGGCCTGAGGCAGGCAGGGGTCTTGGCGGCGGCGGGGATCCTGGCCCTCACCGAGGGCCCCCAGCACCTGAAGCGGGACCACGAGATGGCCCGGGCCCTGGGGGAGGGCCTGGCCCGCCTGGGACTAGAGGTGGGGCCCGTGGAGACCAACATGGTCTACGCGGAGATCCAGGAACCCCAGGCCTTCCTGGAGCGGCTCAAGGCCCAGGGGGTCCTGGCGGGGGCGGTGGGGGGGCGGGTGCGCTTCGTCACCCACCGGGACCTCCGGGATGAGGACATCCCCCAGGCCCTGGAGGCCGTGGAACGCGCCCTTCAGCCCAGGCCCTGGTAGACCAGGGTGCGGAAGGCGAGCCAGAGGCGGCTCCCGTAGCGGGAGTGGAGGGCCCTCTCCGGCTCCAGGACGGAAAGGAGGTTTGGGGCCTGGGAGAGGAAGATGGCCGTGAGCCCAAGCCTTGGGTCCACGAAGAAGTAGGTGCCGCCAAACCCCGCCCAGTTCCACTCCCCCGGGTTTCCCGGGGAGAGGCCCATGCCGGAGAGCCTCACCGCCACCCCCAGGCCGAAGCCGTACCCCGGCCCCGGCGTGTACTCCGGGCCCCGGCGCATCCCCTCGAGGGCCAAGAGGCCCAGGTGGTCCTCCGTCATGAGGCGGGAAAGGGCCGGGGAGAGGAGGCCCCGCCCCGTGCGCAGGGCCTCGAGGAAGCGGAGGTAGTCCCCCGCCGTCCCCACGCCCCCCATGCCTCCCGCATACCTGGGGGGCTCCTCCTCCACGGGGAGGAGGCGGAGGCTCCGCCCCGTCTCGGGGTCCTTGGGGAAGGCCTGGGCCAGGCGGGCGGGGTCCTTGGCCACAAAGCCCGAGTCCCGCATCCCTAGGGGCCCGAAGACCCGCTCCTCCAGGAGGGCGGCCAGGCTCTTCCCGGTAAGGGCCTCGAGGAGATGCCCCAGGACATCGGTAGAGAGCCCATACTCAAAGGCCTCCCCCGGCCCAAAGCGGAGGGGAAGACCCGAGAGCCGCTCCAGGAACGCCTCCCGGTCCAGGTCGTAGCGGTCCACCCCCGCCTCCAGGTAGAGGCGCTTCAGGGGCGAAGGGAAGAAGACCCCGTAGGTGAAGCCCGCGGTGTGGCGGAGGAGGTCGTACACCAGGACGGGCCGCCTAAGGGGCTCCCGGACGACCTCTTCCCCCACCTCCCGCCCCACCTGGAGGCGGGAGAAGGCGGGAAGGTACTTCTCCAGGGGGTCCTGGAGGGAAAGCGCCCCCTCCTCCACGAAGGTAAGGGCCAGGGCGGAAACCCAGGGCTTGGTCATGGAGTAGAGGCGGAAGAGGGCGTCCTCCCGCATGGGAAGGCCCTTCTCAGGGTCCAAATGGCCGTACACCTCCAGGAAGGCCACCTCCCCCTCCCGGGCCACCAGGGCCAGGGCCCCAGGGAGCCACCCCTCCTCCACCGCCCGCCTCAGGTAGGCGTCCAGCTTAGAAAACCCCATTCTCCCCTCCTTTTGGCCCCCTTGAGAGAAAAGTGCGGGCCCAGGGCCGGAGGCTCATGGCCAAGGAGGCGCAGGAGGAGGAGCACCGGGGCCCGGAGGATGTCCTCGTGGAGCCAGGCCTCCTCCTCCACCGCCGCGTGGAGAAGCAGGGCCTTTGCCACAGGGCCTCTCTGGACCAGAGGAGGTGGGCGTAAAACCCCTTTAGGTCCACGGGGGCCATCCTACCACCCCGGCGCAGTAGGGGGTCTCCACGAACGCGGGCGGGCTCTCCGGGTAGACCCGCAGCCCGGGAAAGGCCAGGGTTCCCCCCTCCCAGGCGAAGTCCAGGGGATCCACGGGGAGGGGGTAGTGGAGGACCCCTGCCTGGGGAAGGCCCAGCCCCAAAGCCTCCAGGGCCGAGACCCGCCCCACCAGGAGGTAGCGGGCCCGCCTCGGGCCCCGCTCGGTGTAGAGGGCCACCTCCCCCCCAGGTCCAGGAGAAGGGCCCGCCCCTTCACGAAAAGCCTCGCCCTATCCGTCCAGATAGACGTGGGGCCCATCCTCCAGGGAAAGGGCCCGGGTCCCTGGGCGGCAGAAGCCCTGGGAGAAGGGCTTGGTGAGGACCGCCCCGGGCCACCCCTACCGCATCAGGCCTACTCCCTAGGCCAAAGCCGCCCCCACGGTCCTCCCCCCATCCACAAACAGGACCTGGCCAGTGATGAAGCTGGACTCGTCAGAAACGAGGAAAAGCGCGGCGTAGGCCACCTCCAGGGGCTTCCCCGTGCGGCCCAAGGGCGTGGCAGCGATGGCCTTCTCCCGCACCTTCTCCGGCACCTTCTCCGTCATGCGGGTCTCAATGAACCCCGGGGCCAGGGCGTTGACCCGAATCCCGTACCGCCCAAGCTCCAGGGCCAGGGTACGGGTAAGGCCCACCACCCCCGCCTTGGAAGCGGCGTAGTTAGCCTGGCCCAGGTTGCCCAGGTAGACCCTGGAAGACGTGAGAACGATGCTCCCCGCGTTCCTCTCCCGCATGGCCTCACTCGCCGCCTTGGCCACCAGGAAGCTTCCCGTGAGGTTCACCTTGAGGACCAGCTCCCAGTCCTCCAGGGGCATCTTCCAGTGGAAGTTGTCCCGGGTGATCCCCGCGTAGTGCACCACCCCGTCCAGGCGGCCAAAGGCCCTTAGGGCCTCTTGGAAACCCCGCTCCACCGAAAGGGGGTCGGCCACATCCATGACCACGGGCAGGGCCCCCGTAGCCCGGCAGGCGGCCTCGAGGGCCTCCCGGTCCAGGTCGCAGGCCAAAAGCCTCGCCCCCTCCCCCGCAAAGAGCTCCAGGGTGGCCCGGCCGATGCCGTGGGCCGCCCCGGTGATGAGGACCACCTTGTCCCCAAGCCGCATCCGCCACCTCCCCCCAAGACTGCGGCTACAACCGAACGGTCGGTAAAAGCAGCCTACCCCTCCCTTCCCTCCCCTGTCAAGCGCCAAACGTAGTAGGGGGTCTCCACAAAGGGGGGAGGGCCGCCCAAGTAGACCCTGAGCCCCGGGAGGACCAGGGTCTCCCCCTCCCAGGCGAAGTCCAGGGGGTCCACGGGGAGGGGGTAGTGGAGGACCCCCGCCTGGGGAAGGCCCAGCCCCAAAGCCTCCAGGGCCGAGACCCGCCCCACCAGGAGGTAGCGGGCCCGCCTCGGGCCCCGCTCGGTGTAGAGGGCCACCTCCCCCCCCAGGTCCAGGAGAAGGGCCCGCCCCTTCACGAAAAGCCTCGCCCTATCCGTCCAGGTAGACATGGGGCCTACCCCCCAAGGAGGCCACCCGCACCCCCGGGCCGTAGAGGCCTTGCAGAAGGGGCTCTACGAGCACATCCCTCGGCCTCCCTTCGGCCAAAATCCTCCCCTCCCGCAGCACCGCCACCCGGTGGGCCAGGGCCGCCTGGTTGGGGTCGTGGAGGACGGAGAGCACCCCTAGGCCCATCCCGGAAAGGCGCCTCAGCAGGGCCACCACCCCCCCCTGGTGCTCCAGGTCCAAAAAGGTGGTGGGCTCGTCCAGGAGGAGGTACCTGGGCCTCGCCGCCAGGGCCCGGGCCAGGAGGACCCGCTGCCGCTCCCCGCCCGACAAGGTGCCCAGAAGCCTTCCCCGGAAGGCGGAGGCCCCAGCGGCCTCGAGGGCCCACTCCACCGCCTCCCAATCCCCTTTTCCTTCCCTTCCCCAAAGCCCCAGGTGGGGAAGCCGTCCCAGGCGCACCACCTCCTCCACCAAAAGCCCCTCAGGGTAGGGGCCCCCCTGGGGCAGGTAGGCCAGGAGCCGTCCCCGCCCGTAGCTGCTGTGGCGCAAGAGGGGCCGCCCCTCCAAAAGCACCTCCCCCCCCTTGGGGCGGAGAAGCCCCGCCATCACCTTGAGAAGGGTAGACTTCCCCGAGCCGTTGGGGCCGAGAAGGGCCAGCCACTCCCCGGGCCTCAGGGAGAGGTCCACCCCCTTCAGGGCATAGGGCCCCACGATCCCCCTAGCCTCAAGCCCGGCCACGCCGCCTCCACATTAGGTAGAGGAAGAAAGGCCCCCCGAGGAGGGTGGTCACCACCCCTACGGGAAGCTCTGCCGGCCGGGTGAGGGTGCGGGCCAGGAGGTCGGCGAAGCTGAGGAGGACCGCACCCCCCAAGGCGCTCGCGGGGAGGAGAAGGCGGTAGTCCTCCCCCAAAAGCCGCCTCAGGGCGTGGGGGGCCACCAGGCCCACGAAGCCGATGATCCCCGCCTGGGCCACGGCGCTGGCGGTGAGGAGGCTGGCGGCGAGGAGGAGGAGGAGCTTGAGGGCACCCAGGGGAAGGCCCAGGCTCCGCGCCGTCTCCTCCCCCAGCTGGAGGGCATTCAGCACCCGACCCAGGAGGAGGAGGGGGGGCAGGGCGAGGAGGAGGAAGAGGAGGAGGGCCTTCACGGAAGGCCAGCCCAAAAAGGCCAGGTTCCCTAGGGTGTAGGCGAAGACCGCCCGCACCCGGTCCGCGTCCTGCATCATCAGGTAGGTGGTGGCCCCGGTGAAGACGCTCCCCACCACCACCCCCGCCAGGACCAAGTCCAGGGTACGGGCTACCCCCCCAGCCAGGACCAGGGCGAGGAAGGTGGCGAAGAGGGCCCCCACGAAACCGAAAAAGGTAGCGGAAAGGGGCAGATGCTGGAAGACGGCGTGCTGGGCGAAGGCCGGGGAAAGCCCCCCCAGGAGGACGGCCAAAAGGGTGACGGCGAAGGCAGCCCCGGAAGCCGCGCCCATGAGGTAGGGATCGGCCAGGGGGTTGCGGAAAAGCCCCTGGAAGGCCGCCCCCGCCACCCCCAAGGCAGCCCCCACCAGCATCCCCCCCAGGACCCGGGGGAGGCGGAGCTCGGTGACAATGGGGTTCTCCTCCTGTCCCAAAAGGGCCCGGACCACCTCCCCCGGGGAGAGGGCCACCGCCCCCAGGGCCACCCCTAGGACCAAGGCCAGGAGGAGGAGGAGGAGGAGCCAGGAGAAGACCAGGCTCCGCTTAAGGGCCAGGGGCAGGGCTAGGGTCACGGCCTGTGGAAGCAGTCCACCAGGAGCCTGAGGCCCTGGGCCACCCGGGGGCCGGGACGGGAGAGGAGGTTATCCTCCCCCCCTGTGTAGACGCAGATCCGCCCCTGGCGCACGGCGGCGACCCGGTCCCAGCCCGGACGCCTACGGATGCTCTCCAAGGCCCCAGGGTAGGTGGCCACGATCACCTCGGGGTTCCTCTCCAAGACCAGCTCCGGGCTGATCTTGGGGAAGAGGCCGAGCTCCCTGGGAATGATGTTCACCCCCCGGGCCTTCTGAATGAGGACCCCGATGAAGCTCTCCGGACCCACGGTGTAGGGGGTGGGGTCGATCTCGTAGTACACCCGGGGACGGTTCCTGGCGCGGGCAGCCCGGGCTTCCTCAGCGTAAACCTCCCTCTGGATCTGGGCCACCAGGCGCTCGGCCTCCCCCGGGAGGCCCAAAAGCCTTCCCAGGGTGCGCGTCGTCCTGAAGATGTCCTCGTAGGTCTCCGTCCTCACGGCATAGACCGTAAGCCCCGCCCGCTCCAGGGTTTCGTAAAGACGGCCGTACTTGGAGACCAAGACCAGGTCTGGACGCAGGGCGACGATGAGCTCCGGGTTGGGGTTGTACAACCCCCCAGCCTTGGGGAGCCCCTTGACCCTTTCGGGCCAGTCGGAGTAGTCGTCGGTGGCCACGATCCGGTCGCAGGCTCCCAGGGCGCAAACGGTCTCCGTCACCGAGGGGAGCATGGTGACGATGCGCTTCGGGGGGGCCTTCAGGGTAACGGTGCGCCCCAGGTCGTCGGTGACCGTGAGGGGAAACGCCAGGGCTAAAGCCAGGAGAACCGAGAGAAACGCCAGGATTCGCCTCATGCCCACCTCCCTAAAGCCGCTAGGGCCAGGCCCGGGGGAGGTAGGGCAAAACCCCTGCCGGGAGGCAGGGGCTAGGGCCAAAAGGCGCTTCACCCCCACTTCTCCCCCATCCGCGTGAGGTGCCCGCCTTGGGGAAGGGCGGGCGGCCCTGGCAGGCATTCGGGCTTCCGGTCTACGGTGGGAGGCGCGAAGCGGGACCGGTTACCGTTGCGGGACAGCGCCGGACTTGCACCGGACTTCCCCACTTTAAGCCTGGACTACGCGCCCAGGCACCAGGGCAAACGGGACCTGGCTTTGGGGCCCTAGCGGGCCTTGCCCTAAGGCTAGGCCCTCCCCCCACCCCTTGACAAGGGGTAGACTGGCCCCATGCGCGCTTGGGTGCAGGAGGCTTTGGGGGGGGCCATGGTCCTGAAGGAGGTCCCCGAACCCGTTCCGGGCCCAGGAGAGGCGGTAATGGAGGTGGAGGCGGTGGGGCTCAACTTCGCCGACCACCTGGTGCGCCTGGGGGGGTACCTAACCCGGGTCCGCCCCCCCTTCATCCCCGGGATGGAGGCCGTGGGGAGGGTGGGGGATGGGCGGTACGCCGCCCTCGTGCCCCATGGGGCCCTGGCGGAGCGGATGGCCGTGCCGGAGGAGGCCCTCCTTCCGCTCCCTGAGGGCCTTTCCCCAGAGGAGGCCGCCGCCTTCCCCGTCTCCTACCTCACCGCCTACCTGGCCCTAAAGGGGGCGGGGGCGAGGCCCGGGGAGTGGGTCTTGGTCCAAGCGGCGGCGGGGGCCTTGGGCACGGCGGCGGTCCAGGTGGCCAAGGCCCTGGGGCTTCGGGTGCTGGGGGCGGTCTCGAGGGCGGAAAAGCTCCCCCTGGTCCAGGCCCTGGGGGCGGATGGGGTAGCCACCTACGAGGCCCTTCCGGAAAGGGTGCGGGAAGTGGGGGGCGTGGACCTCGTCTTGGAGGTGCGGGGCAAGGTGGTGGAGGAGAGCCTGGGCTTCCTCAGGCCCAAGGGGCGCCTGGTCTACATCGGGGCCGCGGAGGGGGAGGTGGCCCCCATCCACCCCCTGGGCCTCATGCGCAAGAACCTGGCCGTCCTGGGCTTCTGGCTCGCCCCTCTCCTCCGGGAAAGGCCCCTCCTGGAGGAGGCCCTGGCCTTCCTCCTCCCCCGGGTGGGAAAGGGGATAAGGCCCGTGGTGGGGGCGGTCTTCCCCTTCGCCGAGGCCGAGGCCGCCTTCCAGGCCCTCCTGGACCGGGGCCACATGGGGAAGATCGTGGTCCGCCTCTAGCCCAGGCCCAGGTAGGCCCGGGCCGCCGCCAGGTCAAAGAGGGCGTGGCCCACGCTCTTGAAGAGGACGAACTCCCCCTCGGCCCGCCGGCCCAGGAGGGCCTCCTTTAGGGGGACCACCGGCCTACCCACCCCCTGGAGCTCCCCAGCCTCCAGGAGGGCGTCCTCGGTGTCGCAGTAGAGGGCGGCCCGCGCCAAGAGGGCCTCCGGCACCTCCCGCATATGGGGAAGGTAGGAGCCCACCGCCGCCAGGAAGACCCCAGGGGGAACCCTCTCGGGGAGGACCGGGGTGGGGCTATTCGTGGCGGTGACGAGGAAGGCCACGTCCTCGGGGACCTCCTCCCCCGTCCACTCCACCGCCTCTAGGCCCATCCCTTGGGCCTTTCCCAGGAGGGCCTCCACCCTTTCCCTCCCCCTTCCCCGCACGTAGACCCGGCTCAGGGGAAAGGCCTCGTGGAAGGCCTCGAGGTGGGCCTCCCCCTGGGCCCCGGGGCCCACGAGGAGGAGGGCTCCCTCCCGCTTCGGCGCGAGGACCAGGGCAGCGAGGAGGGAGAGGGCAGCGGTGCGCCTCCTGGTGATCTCCTCCCCGGGGAGGTGGAAAACCTCCCCTGTGGCCAGGCGCCTGGCCCAGACCTCGGCCTGCACCCTGGGCTCCCGGTGGGCCTCCACCGTGACCAGCTTGCACACCGCCACCTCCCCGTCCGCCGCGGGCATGACCAGGAACTCCCCCCCGGGGATGGGGAGGACCTGCCGCCTGGGGGCCACCCCGCCCCGGAGGAGGACCCCCCGGATGGCCTCGGCTAAAGCCCGGTACTCCACCATGCCCCTAGAATGCCCCACATGGAAGCCCTCCTCAACACCGTCTTTCCCGTGGCCCTGGTGGTCCTCTCCGGGTACCTCTTGGGCAGGCGGGTGGCCATGGACCTCCCCACCCTCTCCCGCCTCACCGTCTACCTCCTGGTGCCCGCCCTCATCTTTGACGCCATGTACCGGGCGGAGTTTACCCGGGAGGGGCTTTTGGGCCTCACTTTGGGCTTCCTCCTCACCTACGGGGGCCTTTACCTCTTCGTGGCCCTCCTCGCCCGCCTCCTCCGCCTGAGCCAGGAGGCGGGGAAGGGCCTTGCCGTCTCGGCCCTCTTTCCCAACTCCGGCAACATGGGGCTTTCCCTCACCTACTTCGCCTTGGGGGAGGCGGGGCTGAGGCTGGCCGTGGTCTACTTCATCCTCTCCAGCCTCCTCATATTCGGCCTGGGGCCCGCCTTCATCCGGGGGGGAGGGGTCCTCGAGGGCCTCCGCTTCACCCTGCGCCTTCCCCTCTTCTACGCCCTCCTCCTGGGCCTCCTCCTCCGGGCCCTGGGGGTCAGCTTCCCCTTCCGTCTAGACGAGGGGGTGCGCCTCATGGGCCAGGCGGCCATCCCCGTCCTCCTCCTCACCCTGGGGATGCAGATGGCCAAGACCTCCTTCCGGCTCGGGGCCTTTGAGCTCACGGCGAGCGGCCTAAGGCTCCTCCTCGCCCCCCTGTTGGCTTACCTGGTGGGGCTTCTCCTGAACCTGCCCAGGCTGGAGCACCAGGTCCTGGTCCTCCAGTCCGCCACCCCCATCGCCGTCAACGCCTTTTTGCTCTCCCAGGAGTTCGGCAAGGACGCCCCCCGCATGGCGCGGGGCGTGGTGGCCTCCACCTTCCTAGCCTTCCTAACGGTTCCCCTGGTCCTCTTCCTCATCGGGGTCCGGTAGAAGAGGGGTGCCCAGGTCCAGCTGGAAAAGGACCCGCTCCTCCCAAAGGCCCACCAGGCGGTGGTACCCCTCCTTGAGGGAAAAGCGGGCCTCCTGGACCCCTGGGCCCTCCAGGAAGAGGGCCTTTTCCAAGAGGAGCTCCGACTCCCGGTACCAAAGGAGGTGGAGGTAGCCCGGCTGGGGAAGCCTTTCCACCCTAAGGACCAGCCGGGCTTCCTCCCCTTCCGGGTGGAGCCTGGCCACCACGAAGGGCCTTTTGGGGTCCTCCGGCCTTCCCGGATCCAGGGGCAAAAAGGTGTAGCGGCAGGCGGAAAGAAGGAGCAAGAGGGAGAGAAGAACCCCCCTCATCGCCCCTCCCCGGCGGTGGCCAGGGCCAGGAGGGCGAGGGCCGCGGTTTCCGCCCGGAGGATCCTGGGCCCCAGGGTGACCGGGGTGAACCCCCGCCCCTGGAGGAGGGCCACCTCCTCCTCGGCAAACCCCCCCTCGGGCCCTACGGCCAGGGCCAGGGGCTGGTTCAGGTCCAGGACCTCCCGCACCAAGGCCCTGGCCCCCACGTGGGCCACGAGGCCCTGGACCACCTGCGGCACCGCCTCCAGGGGGACGGGGGGGAGGACCTCGGGGACAAAAAGCCTCCCCGACTGCTTGGCCGCCTCCTTGGCGATGGCCTGAAGCCGCCTCCGTTTACCCTCCCCCATCTCCTTGGGGACGCTGTGGCGGGTGACGAGGGGCCGGACCCGCGTAACCCCTAGCTCCGTGGCCGCCCGCACCACCTCGGCGAGCTTATCCCCCTTGAGGAGGGCCACGTAGAGGACCACCTCCACCCCTACCTCCCGCTCGGGCCTCCTTTCCTCCAGGATTCGGTAACGCACCGGGGGACCCAGGTCCACCACCTCGGCCAAGGCTTCCCTTTGGGCATCAAAGACGGTGAACCGGTCGCCCACCTTGGCCCGGAGGACCGCCACCAGGTGGTGGCCCTCCTCCAGGGGGAGGAGGCCAGTGAGACCCGGGCTATAGGCGCGGTGGGGGCGCATCCCTCACCTCCTGTAGACCAGGAGGACCCACTCCCCTTCGGCCTCCTCCTCCACAAGGGGAAGGTCCTCCAGGGCGGCCCTTACCAGGTGGACCTTCTCCTTGAGGATCCCCGTGAGGAGGAGCCTCCCCCCGGGGGCCAAGGCCTCCTTGTAGAGGGGGGCAAGCTCGGCGTGGAGCTCGGCGAAGAGGTTGGCCACGATGAGGCCGAAGGGGGCGAAGGGGAGGGCGGCCTCGAGGCTTCCCAGCAAAAACCGGGGGGAAACCCCGTTGGCCCGGGCGTTGGCCTCCGCCTGGGGGAGGACGGCGGGGTCTATGTCCACGCCCAGGGCCTTCCCCCCAAGCTTCTCTGCGGCGATGCTCAAGATGCCGCTTCCCGTGCCCACGTCCAGGACCTTCTCCCCAGGGGAGAGGTGACGGGCCAAGGCCTCTAGGGCCAGGCGGGTGGTCTCGTGGTGCCCGGTGCCGAAGGCCATGCCGGGCTCCAGGACCAAGGGAATCCCTTCCCCTTCCCAGGGGTGCCAGGGGGCCAGGACCACGAAAGGAGGGGCCCAGGCGGGCTTCAGATCCCGCCGCCAAGCCTCTAACCAGTCCTCATCGGGAAGCTCCTGCCACTCGCCCCCATAGGGGAGGTCCCTTGGGGCGGGGAAGTAGGCCAGGACCTCCCCCTCCCCCTCCAAGAGGCCCCGGGCCCCCCGGTGGAAGAGCTCGGGGATGAGGGAGTCCAGCTCCCAGGGGGTGCCCTTCAGGCGGTAGACCCACACCCCGCTATTCTACCCGGTAGCGGCAGCAGCTTCCCCCCTCAACGATGCGCTCCTCCCGGGAAAGGGGCAGGCCCAAAAGCTCCTGGTAGGCCAGAAGCTCGCTCTGGCAGAGGGCCTCGTGCTCCCGGGAGAGGGCGAGCCTGGGGCAGCGCCGCTGGCAGAGGTAGAGCCGACCCCCCTCCTCCACCACCTCGGCCTCGTACCCCTCCTCCTTGAGGTGCTGGGCCAGGCGGTGGAGCCTTTCCCTCAGGGGAAGGGCCTCGAGGCCCAAGGAGGCCAGGCGGCTCCGGTTCCGCTCCAGGAGAAAGGCCACCACGCCCTCCTGCCCCAGGGCCGCCTCCATGCCCCTAAGCATGTCCCCGCAGAGGAGGGCGTAGGGGCTTTCCCCGTCCTGGGCCCGGTAGAGGCGGTAGGGGCGCCCCCGGCTTTGGCACCGCTTCACCTCGGAGCGCACCAGGCCCCGGGCCTCCAGGTCCTGGAGGTGCTTGCCGATGGCGGCCCGGCTCACCCCCAGGGCCTCGGCCACCTCCTTGGCCGTGAGGGGGCGGGCCCTAAGGAGCTCCAGGACCTTTTCCTTGGTGCCTTCCAAGAGGAGGGCCATGCTAGGCCATGGGCAGGGCGATAAAGGTCTGGACGCTGAGGGCGGCGGCCAGTTCCCGGGCCGCCCCCATGAAGGCCTGGGCCTCCGGGCCCTCGGGGTCAGCGGCCACGATGGGGACCCCCCGGTCCCCGCTTTCCCTCAGAGGGAGGGTGAGGGGGATTCCGCCCAGGAAGCGGGCCTTTAGCTTCTCGGCAAGCCTCCTCCCACCCCCCTCCCCGAAGATGAGCGTGGGCTTGCCGCAGTGGGGGCAGAGGAAGGCGCCCATGTTCTCCAAGACCCCGAGGACGGGCACCTGGACCTTCTTGAACATGTCCGCGGCCCGCTCGGCGTCCAGGAGGGCCACCTCCTGGGGGGTGGTGACGATGACCCCGCCGGAGACCCGGGTGAGCTGGGCCAGGGAGAGCTGCACGTCCCCGGTCCCCGGGGGGAGGTCCACCACCAGGTAGTCCAGCTCCCCCCAGTTCACGTCCTCCAAGAACTGCTTGATGGTCCCGTGGAGGATGGGGCCCCGCCAGATCATGGCCTGGCCCGGGGGAACGATGTTGGCCATGGAGAGGACCTTGATGCCGTGGGCCAGGAGGGGCAGGATGCGACGGCTCTGGTCCACCTTGAGCCGCTCCCCTTCCAGGCCGAACATCTTGGCCTGGCTGGGGCCGTAGAGGTCGGCGTCCAGGAGGCCCACCTGGGCCCCTTCCCGGCTTAAGGCCAGGGCCAGGTTGGCGGCCACGGTGCTCTTCCCCACCCCCCCCTTGCCCGAGGCCACGGCCACCACGTGCTTGACCCCGGGGATGGGGTACTGCTCCGGGGGGCGCACCCCGCCCCCAAAGCGCACCCGCACCTCCTCGAGGCCCAAGGGCGTGAGGGCCCGCCGGATGTCCGCCTCGATCTGCCCCTTCAGGGGGCAGGCCGGGGTGGTGAGGTGGATGAGGAGGTCCACTCTCCCTCCCTCCAGGTGGATCTCCCCCACCATGCCCAGGGAGACCAGGTCCTTCCCCAGCTCGGGGTCCAGGACGCCCCGGAGGGCCTCGAGGACCCGCTCTTCGGATAGCGCCATACCTGGGCTAGGCTATACCAGGGGAAAGCTTTGGGCAAGGAACGTCCTCACAGTTTTCATCTATACTCGTGGGTGTACCCCAAGTGGCAGAAGCAGCGCCTTTACGAGCTCCACCTGGCCTGGCTGGTCCAGGGGCCAAGGGGCCTAGAGCTCCTCTTCAAGGTGAACCCCTACGCCCTCTACGAAACCCGGGAGGAGGCCTTGGAGGCGGCTAGGGCCCTCCTCCAAGGGAGGCTGGACCAGGACCCCCGGGTGGGCCGGGGCAGGGCCCCCATCCTCCTTTCCCAGGAGGACCGCGCCTGCTTCCTCGCCCTTTTGGAAAGCGGGAAGGCCCTCCTGCCCTTGGACCGCTACGCCCTTTTGGGCGAGGTGGCCGAGGTGGAGGAGCGTCTCCTCCACAAGGCCCCCTTCCGGGAAGGGAGCAACGTCCTCCATAGCCTAAAGGGCCTCCCCGTCCGCCTCCTCTACACCCCCCTGAACGACCCCGAGGGGGAAAGCCAGGAGGTGGCCAGGGGGAGCCTGGAGGTCCTGCCCGAGGGGATCCGGGTGGGGGATGCCCACCTCCGGATCCCGCCAGACACCCCCATTGAGGGCCTAGCCTACGAGGAGGCCTTCTTCCACCTGGGGGAGGGGCGGTACTACCTCTACGCCCTCTCCAGCTCTACCCCCTCGTAAAGGGCGGCCAGGTCCAAGGCGATGTCCACGCAGGGCAGTAGCACTCGCCCCTCGGTGCGGACCTCGTGGACCACACCCTCCCCTACCTTGCGGTACACCTCTACCCTTGGCTCAGCCGCGCCCACCAGGAGGTAGACCTCGAGGGAAGGCAGGGAGAGGTAGTTCCAGCGTTTCTCTCCCCGGTCCAGGCGCTCCGTGGAGGGGGAAACCACCTCCGCCACCAGACAAGGGGCCTCCTCGTAAAGGGGATGAGGCGAGGGGCTTCCACAAACCACCATGAGGTCCGGGTAATAGACGGTGCGGTCCGAAATCTTTAGCTTCACGGTCTCCGTGTAGAGGCGGCACCCCCTTCTCCGGGCCGCCTCCCTGAGGAGGAAAGCCAGGTTCTGCACGAGGAGATTGTGGGCCTTGCTGGCCCCGGCCATGGCATAGGGAACGCCCTCCACAAGCTCATGGCGCACGGGGCTTTGGGCCTCCATCTCCAGGTAGGCCGCAAGGCTTAAGGGCAACGCCCGGACCGCCTCGCCCATGGCTCCATCCTAGCGCCTACGGGTAAAGTAGAGGGTAGCATGGACCTGCCCAAGGCCTACGATCCCAAGTCCGTGGAACCCAAGTGGGCGGAAAAGTGGGCGCAGAACCCCTTTGTGGCGGACCCCAAAAGGGGCAAGCCCCCGTTTGTCATCTTCATGCCCCCTCCCAACGTCACCGGCAGTCTGCACATGGGCCACGCCCTAGACAACACCTTGCAGGACGCCCTCATCCGCTACAAGCGCATGCGGGGGTTTGAGGCGGTGTGGCTCCCCGGCACCGACCACGCCGGGATCGCCACCCAGGTGGTGGTGGAAAGGCTCCTCCTCAAGGAGGGCAAGACCCGGCACGACCTGGGGCGGGAAGAGTTCTTGAAGCGGGTCTGGCAGTGGAAGGAGGAGTCCGGGGGGACCATCCTGAGGCAGCTCAAGCGCCTGGGGGCCAGCGCCGACTGGAGCCGGGAGGCCTTCACCATGGACGAGGCTCGCTCCCGGGCGGTGCGCTACGCCTTCTGCCGCTACTACCACGAGGGCCTGGCCTACCGGGCCCCCCGCCTCGTCAACTGGTGCCCCCGGTGCGAGACCACCCTCTCGGACCTGGAGGTGGAGACCGAGCCCACCCCGGGCAGGCTCTACACCCTGCGCTACGAGGTGGAGGGGGGCGGGCAGATAGAGATCGCCACGGTGCGCCCCGAGACCGTCTTCGCCGACCAGGCCCTCGCCGTCCACCCCGAGGACGAGCGCTACCAGGGGTCCCTGGGCAAAAAGGCCCGCATCCCCCTTACGGAGATCTGGATCCCCATCCTGGCCGACCCCGCCGTGGAGCGGGAGTTCGGCACCGGGGCCCTCAAGGTCACCCCCGCCCACGACCCCCTGGACTACGAGATCGGGGAAAGGCACGGCCTTTTGCCCGTCTCCGTCATCAACCTCGAGGGCCGGATGGAGGGGGAAAGGGTCCCCGAGGCCCTAAGGGGCTTGGACCGCTTTGCGGCCCGGAGGAAGGCGGTGGAGCTCTTCCGGGAGGCGGGCCACCTGGTGAAGGAGGAGGACTACACCATCGCCCTCGCCACCTGCTCCCGTTGCGGCACCCCCATCGAATACGCCATCTTCCCCCAGTGGTGGCTCCGGATGAGGCCCCTGGCGGAGGAGGTCTTGAGGGGCCTGGAGCGGGGCGAGATCGCCTTCGTCCCCGAAAGGTGGAAAAGGGTCAACATAGACTGGCTGAGGAACGTCCGGGACTGGAACATCTCCCGGCAGCTCTGGTGGGGGCACCAGATCCCCGCCTGGTACTGCGGGGACTGCGGGGCGGTGAACGTTCCTAAGCCCGAAAGCTACCTGGAAGACCCCCAGGCCTGCGAGGCCTGCGGAAGCCCAAACCTCAGGCGGGACGAGGACGTCTTTGACACCTGGTTCTCCTCGGCCCTTTGGCCCCTTTCCACCCTGGGCTGGCCCGAGGCGACCGAGGACCTGAAGGCCTTCTACCCCAGCGATGTCCTGGTCTCGGGCTACGACATCCTCTTCCTCTGGGTTTCCCGCATGGAAGTGTCGGGCTACCACTTCCTCGGGGAAAGGCCCTTCAAGACCGTCCTCCTCCACGGCCTGGTCCTGGACGAGAAGGGCCAGAAGATGTCCAAGTCCAAGGGGAACGTGATAGACCCCCTGGAGATGGTGGAGCGCTACGGGGCCGACGCCCTGCGCTTCGCCCTCGCCTACCTGGCCACGGGAGGGCAGGACGTGAGGCTGGACCTCCGCTGGCTGGAGATGGCCAGGAACTTCGCTAACAAGCTCTTCAACGCCGCCCGCTTCGTCCTCCTCGCCCGGGAGGGCTTCACCCCCAGGGAGGACACCCCCACCTTGGCGGACCGGTTCATGAGAAGCCGCCTCAGCCGGGGCATAGAGGAGATCACCGCCCTCTACGAGGCCCTGGACCTGGCCCAGGCGGCCCGAGAGGCCTACGAGCTCATCTGGAGCGAGTTCTGCGACTGGTACCTGGAAGCCAGCAAACCCGCTCTAAGGGCCGGAAACGCCCACACCCTAAGGACCCTGGAGGAAACCCTTTCGGCCCTCCTCAAGCTCCTCCACCCCATCATGCCCTTCCTCACCAGCGAGCTCTACGGGGCCCTCACGGGGAAGGAGGAGCTCGCCCTCGAGGCCTGGCCCGAGCCCGGCCCCCAGGACCCGGAGGCCGAGGCCCATTTTGAGGCCCTGAGGCAGGCGGTGACGGCGGTGAGGGCCCTGAAGGCGGAGGCGGGGCTTCCCCAGGGGGAGGAGGTCAGGGTCCATTTGGAAGGGGATACCCACCCAGCCAGGGAAAACCTCCCCGTCTTCCGCTTCCTGGCCCGGGCGGAGCTTCTCCCGGAGCGCCCCGAGAAGGCCTTGGTCAAGGCCATGCCCAAGGTGACGGTGAGGATGCCCCTGGAGGGGCTTCTGGACGTGGAGGCGTGGAAGCGCCGCCAGGAGAAACGCCTCAAGGAGCTCCTGGAGCTTGCGGAAAGGAGCCAGAGGAAGCTTTCCGCCTCAGGCTTTAGGGAGAAGGCCCCCAAGGAGGTGGTGGAGGCCGAGGAGGCGAGGCTTAAGGAGAACCTGGCCCAGGCGGAGAGGATCCGGGAGGCCCTCAGCCAAATAGGGTGAGCCGGGGGTCCTGCCCCTCACCTGGAGCCTCGGCGATCCCCTCTGCCAGGCGTAGGTTCACGGTGAGAAAGGGGAAGCGCTCCAAAGGTTCCAGCTCCACGACGGGCTTCTCCGGGTAAAGGGGGTAGAGGCCGGCCTCGAGGAGGGTCTGGAAGGGCTTGGCCTGGGAGAGGAAGTCGGAAAGGCGCACCCCCTTGGGTACGTGGAGCTCTCCCGCCAAGAGGTAGTCCCCAAAGAGGAAGGCTAGGCGCTTCCTCTCCAGAAGGCCAGGGCTGGTGCGGGGCTCGGCGGGCCTCCCCCCCGCCACCCACTGGATCCTTTCCTTCCTCAGGGCCAGGAACCCCGTGCTGGCCTTGAGTTCCTTCGCGTTGGGGGGGTGGCGGAAGCCGGGGACGTAGACGAGGGCCCCGGTCACGGGCAGGTAAACCTTGTCCGCATTGAGGAGGTCCGCGGTGCCGGAGCCCGGCACCAGGTAGATGAGGCCGTAGACCCGGTAGGCCCCGGTGTGGATCCGGGCCTCATGGGCTTCCCGCGGCTGCTTGTACACGGCTTACCTCCCAGTAGGCCACAAGGGCCTCGCTGAAAAGGGGGGCGTGCCCCCGCTCGTAGGCCAGGAGGAGGCGGCGGGCGATCAGGGCCTTCAGCCTCGCCTCCGGCGTGGGAAGAGGGGGGGGCAGGGAAAGCCTGGCCCGGGCCTCCCGGCCCAGGGCCACCTCCACCCGGGCCACGGCCACCCTCCCCGGAGGCAGGCCCAGCCAGATGGGGGCCTCCTCGGGGGGAAGGAGGCGGAAGCCCGCCCTCCTGGCGTACTCCAGGCCCTCGGGGTTGTCCTCAGGGATGTAGACCCCCTCCCCCATCCGGGCCCGGGCCAGGGCCTCGGGCAGGGGGAGGGGATGGGCGAAGGGCTCCACACCCCCCAAGAGCTCCCCGGGCTTCCGCAGGTGGACCGCCTGGACCTCGTAGCCCACGCTCCCATTCCAGGCGTTCTCCGTGAGGAGGCCCGCCACCTCCACCTCTCCCGGCAGTTCCACTCCCCCCCTGCGCCAGGCCACCACCCGCACCCCATGGAGGCGGAAGGCCAGGTGCCTCCCCTCCCCCAGGGTGCGGACCTCCTCCGGGGAGCCCTGGAGGAGGAAAAGGGGCTCGGGGTTGCCCGGCCCGTGGGGCTCCAGGGCCCCAAGCTCCCGGTGGACCTGGGGCAGGAGGCCAGGCGAGGGCAAGGGGGCGAGGATGGGGACCTCGGGCTCGGGCTCGGGGAAGCGGGCGGCGTATTCCAGAAGCCTCCTTCTGAGCTCGGGAAAGCGGGCCTCGTCCAGGGCGAAGCCCGCGGCCTCCCTATGCCCCCCAAAGCGCTGGAGGAGGTCCTCCACGCTCCTTAGGGCCTCGAGGGCGCTAATGGGGGGAAGGCTCCGCACCGTGCCCTTCCCCTGGGCCACCAGGAAGACGGGCCTATGGGTGGCCTCCAGGATCCGGCTCGCCACGATGCCCATGACCCCGGGGTGCCCCTCCTCGTCCCGGAGGACGATGGCCTTCTCCTCCGGGTCCACCCGGGGCAGGAGGCGCTGGAGCATCCTCTCCTCTATGGCCTGGCGGTGGGCGTTCAGGCGGTTTAGCTCCTCCACCAAGGCCCTAGCCTCCTCTTCGCTTTCCGCAAGGAGGAGCCTCAAGGCCTTCTCCGCCTCTCCCAGCCGGCTTGCGGCGTTGATGCGGGGGGCGATGCGGAAGGCCACCTCGTCCGCCCTACCCGTGTAGCCCACGGCCTGGGCCAGGAGCCTAAGGCCCACCCAGGGGGAGGTGGGAATCCGGCCCAGGCCCTCCTTGACCAGGGCCCGGTTCCAGCCCAGGAGGGGGGCCACGTCGGCGATGGTGCCCACCGCGGCCAGATCGGCGTACTCCAGGGGAGGGGGAAGCCCAAGCCGCTCGTGGAGGGCCCAAAGGAGGAGGAAGGCCACCCCGGCCCCCGTGGGGCGCTCCCCCAGGCCCGGGGTGTAGGCGGGGTGGAGGACCACCCCGGGGGGTGGGGCCTCCTTGGGGGTGTGGTGGTCGGTGACCAGGACCTCCACCCCATTTTCCAAAAGTTCCCCAAGCTCAGCGTGGTTGGCGATGCCGCAGTCCACGGTGAGGAAGACGTCGGCGGCCAGGAGGTGCTCCGGGACCCGCTCCATGAGGACCCCGTAGCCCTCCTCGAGGCGGTGGGGGATGAAGGGGTGGACCTCTGCCCCCAAGGCGGAAAGGCCCCGGACCAGGATGGCCGTGCCCGTGAGGCCGTCGGCGTCGTAGTCCCCGTGGATGCGGATCCGCTTGCCCTCCCTTAGGGCCCTCTGGAGAAGGTCCACCGCCTCCCCCAACCCCTTGAGGGGCAAGAGGCGGAGGGGGGGGTCCAGGTCCTCCCTGCGCCGCACCCCCCGGTGCCAGAGGGCCAAGGCCGCCTCCGGCCCCACCCCGAAGGCCGCCATCACCTCCCGCCACTCCTCGAGGGGGGGCAGGGAAAGGAGGCGCCAGCGGAGGCGGCTCATGCCTCGTCCCGGTCGGGGATCCTGGGGATCTCCTCTATGCGCTCCCGCTTCAGAGCGTCCACTTCCCCCTGAAGCCGCCGGATCTCCCGCAGGAGCCGCCCCCTCTCCCCCACCCCCCTAAGCCAGAAGGCCAGGGCGAAAAGCCCCCCCACCAAGAGGCCCAGGAGGTAGGCCCCGGGAAGGAGGTAGTAGAGGGGCAAAGGCCCCGAGGGGGAGGGCACCTCCAGAAAGGGGTAGGCGTAGTAGAGGTAGACCCCCGCCCCTGCCGCCCCCAGGCTCGCCAGGAGGAAGACCCACTGCAGGAGCTTCATACCACCTCCAAGGCTTCCCGGAGGAGGATCCGCCCCTCGTACAGGGCCTTGCCCAAAATGGCCCCCTCCACCCCCAGGCGCCCTAGGGCGAGGAGGTCCCCAAGGCCGGCGATCCCCCCCCCGGCGATGAGGGCGTGGGGCCAGGCCTCCCGCACCCGGGCCACGGCCTCGAGGTCCAGGCCCAAGAGGGTCCCGTCCCGGCGCACGTCGGTGTAGATGAGGGTACGCACCCCCATGGCCGCCCAGGTCTTGAGGAGGTCCAAGGCGGAAACCGGGGCCCTCTCCCGCCAGCCCGCGACCACCACCTCTAACCCCCGGGCGTCCAGGGCCACGGCCAGGCGCCCGGGGCCCGCCACAGAAAGCATCCTCTCCAGGAGGGCCAGGTCCTTGACCGCCACCGTGCCCACCACCGCCCGGTCCGCCCCCAGGGCCAGGGCCTCCTGGAGGGCCTCGAGGGTCCGGATTCCCCCGGCGAGCTCAAAGGGGACCCTAAGGACTTCCCGAAGCCTCAGGAGGGCCTCCCGGTTGTTCCCAGTCCCCAGGGCCCGGTCCAGGTCCACCAGGTGGAGGTAGCGGGCCCCCTCCTCCTGGAAGCGCAGGGCAGCCAAAAGGGGGTCCCCGTAGGGGGTTTCCCGGGCAGGGTCCCCCTCCAGGAGGCGCACCGCCTGGCCTCCTTTCAGGTCTAAGGCGGGGATGAGGAGCATGGCCCTATCCTACAAGCTCCCGCACGGCCTCGGCCAAATCGGGCCGCCTCATGAGGCTTGTGCCCACCAGCACCGCATCAAAAAGGCCCTCGAGGGGCTTTAGGTCCTCCTTCCTGGCGTACCCGGACTCCGCCACCAAGAGACCCCCAAAGCCCCGCTCCCGGGCCAGCCTGCCCAGTCTTGGAGCGGTGGCGAGGTCCACCCCTAGGCTCACCAGGTCCCGGTTGTTGATGCCCAGGACCTCCGCCCCGCTCTCCAGGGCCAGCTCCAGCTCCCTTGCCGTGTGCACCTCCACTAGGGCATCCAGGCCCAGGGCCCGGGCCCGCTCCAAGTAGGCCCCGGTCAGCTCTCCCAAAAGGGCCACGATGAGGAGGATGGCGCTAGCCCCATAGGCCCGGGCCTCCTCCAGCATGAAGGGGTCCACCACGAAGTCCTTGCGCAGAAGGGGGAGGCCCACCGCCTGGCGCACCCGCTTCAGGTGCAAAAGGCTTCCCCCAAAGCGGTGGGGTTCGGTGAGGACGCTGATGGCCCGGGCCCCGCCCCGCTCGTAGGCCAAGGCGGCCTCCACGGGGTCCACCTCCCGGATGAGCCCCTCGGAGGGGCTTTGCCGCTTCACCTCGGCGATGAGGGAAAGCCCGGGAAGGGCCAGGGCCTGGGCGAAGGAGGGAACGGAGGGAGGCTCGGGAAGGGGGTAGGGGACCACCTCCAGGGCCCTCCTCCTGGCGATCTCCCCTAAGACCCCGGGCACACGGGAAAGGTCCGGCCGCATGAGGGTTATTCTAAATCCCAATGGGCCCATTCCCCCTTCCTGGCGTACTCTTTTTAGATGCATGCGTCCTGTATCCAGCCCCCACACGGGACCTCTTCATGCGCCTGGCCCTGGACGAAAGACTGGGGATTCGCCTCAAGTGGAGCCAGAGGGTGCAAGAGGAGTGGCTTTCCCGCCTCCTATAAGACCGGGCGGATCTAAACGAGGACCAGCGGAGCCGCCTGCGGCAGACCCCAGCCCGCATGCTCCAGGCTCTGGCCTTTCAAGAACCCCTTGTGGAGGGGTACGAACACCTAGTCCCGGAGGTCCACCTGCCCGATAAGCAAGACCGCCACGTGGTGGCCGCCGCTTTCTGGGGTGGGGCCGAGGCCATCCTCACCTTCAACCTCCAGGACTTCCCAGAAGAGGCCCTGGAGCCTTGGGAGCTGGTGGCCTTCCACCCCGATGCGTACCTCTTGGAGCTAGCGGAAAGCTTGATCCGAAGGAGCAGCTTGCCCGAACCCCTCCTTCGGATCTTGAGGGAGCAAAGGGAGGCGCTCAAGAACCCTCCCCTGGATAGGGATGCCTTCCTAGATAGACTTGCCCGTATAGGGCTAGAGCGGTTTGTTAGCCTCCTACAGGCCTATAAGAACTTCCTCTAGCCCCCACCCGCTTTCACCTCCGGGCATCCGGAGGCCCTGTTGCGTTTATTTCGTTTGCGTGCTACCCTGTTCTTGATATGGCAGGCCTGGTCTTCGCCCCACCGGAAGCGAAGGAGGAGATCCTTCTCTTCCTCAAAAACCTGGCCCCAGGCAAGCGGATTCACTTGGGAGAAGTTTCCCTGAGGGTGACGCCCGAACTGGAACACCTTCTCCGGCAGATCCTGGAGTCCCTTGCCCACGGGACCCCCGTAAGGGTGGTACCTTTGGAAGCCGAGCTCACCACGGGGGAAGCGGCGGCGATCCTCGGGGTGTCCCGGCCTTACCTAGTCCGGCTTTTGGAGGAAGGGGCCATCCCCTACCACAAGGTGGGAACGCATCGGCGCATTCGGGGCAAGGATCTTTTGGAGTACTTGGAGCGCTCCCGCCGGCAAGGTAAGGACCTCGTGAACCAGCTGACGGCGGAAGCTCAGGAGTTGGGGCTCGGATATTGAAACGGGGCGTGGCCTTGGCCTTGGGGGGTGGGGGTGTCAGGGGGTACGCCCACCTGGGGGTCCTCGAGGTCCTGGAAGGGGCCGGGATTCCCATCCAAGGCCTCTCGGGAAGCTCCGCCGGGGCCCTGGCCGCCGCGGGTTTTGCCTTCGGCCACCGGGATCCCTACAAGGTGCACGAGGCCGTCTTTGATCCGGAGATCGCCCGCCTGGCCCAAGGCGGCGGCCTCGGGGCCCTGGCCCGCCTCTTCAGGGCCCTCCGCCGCCCCTACCTGGCCGAGACCAGGCGGTTGGAAGAGGGTTTGAAAACCCTCTTCGGCGAAGCCCTGCTGAAGGAAAGCCCCATACCCCTAGCCATCCAGGCCGCCGACCTCCTCATGGGAGAGGCGGTGGTCCTAAGGCAAGGCCCGGTCTGGAAGGCCGTCCTCGCCAGCATGGCCATCCCCGGCCTCTTCCCCCCGGTCCTCTGGGAGGGGAGGCTCTTGGTGGATGGGGACGTGGCGGAGAAGGTGCCCGTGCGGGCGGCCAAGGCCCTCTTCCCCAAGGTGGTGGCCGTGGACGTGTCCAACCCCCCGCCCAAGGAGCCGCCCAAGACGGCCCTCGAGGCCGCTCTCCTGGCGGGGGAGGCCAGCCGCTCCCGCCTCAAGGCCCTGGCCCTCAAGGGGGCGGACCTGGTCATCCCCCTGGACCCCCCTTTTCCCATAGCCACCTTTGACCAGGAGAAGCTTTCCCTGGTCTACGGGCTTGGGCAAAGGCGGGCCCGGGAATGGCTCAGGGAGGTCCAGGCTCTGGCCCAGGTGCGCCTTAGGGACCTCCTTCCCCGCCGCCTGGCCCTCTGAGCCCGCCTCAGGACCCCCTCCCCAGATGGGCCTCCCCTTGGCGGAGGAGGAGGAGGAAGAGCCCCAGGCCCAGGGGGAAGAGCCCCAATCCCCAGGGCCTTAAGAGAAGGCCTATCACCCCCAGGAAGAGGAAGGCCCCAGCCCCCAGGCCCACGGCCACAAGGGGGGCCAGGAGGCCCTCCCCCTTGCCCCCCAAGGCCCCTCGGGCGTGGAGGTAAAGCCCGGCCGCCCCCAGAAGGGCCAGGAGGAACAGGGCGGGGTGGGGTGCGGGGGGAAGGAGGAAGGCCAGGGGAAGGAGGACCATCCCCTGGATCGCCAAAAGGGCCAGGGCGTAAAGCCTAAGACCCCTCCGCCTTTGGGCGGGGTCCGCCTTGGGGTTCAGGAGGGCCCGGAAAAGCCCCTCCATGCCTAGTGGTGGAGCACCCGTTGGAGGAAACTCCGGGTGCGCTCCCCCTTGGGATGAGTGAAGATCTCCTCCGGCCTCCCCTCCTCCACGATCTGCCCCCCGTCCATGAAGACCACCCGGTCCGCCACCTCCCGGGCGAAGCCCATCTCGTGGGTCACCACCACCATGGTCATCCCGCCCCGGGCCAGGTCCCGCATCGCGTCCAACACCTCCCCCACCATCTCCGGGTCCAAGGCGCTCGTGGGCTCGTCAAAGAGCATCACCTTGGGCTCCATGGCCAGGGCCCGGGCGATGGCCACCCGCTGCTGCTGCCCTCCGGAGAGCTGCCCCGGGCGCTTCCCCGCCTGGTCCAGGATCCCCACCCGCTCCAAAAGCTCCAAGGCCTTCCGCTCCGCCCGCTCCCGGGACCAGCCCCTAACCCGCATGGGGGCCAGGGCGATGTTCTCCAGGACCGTCATGTGGGGGAAGAGGTTGAACTGCTGGAAGACCATCCCCACCTCCCGCCGCACCGCCCGCAGGGCCCGCTCGTCCTTCACGTTATGCCCGTCCACGACCACCTCCCCCTCCTGGAAGTCCTCCAGGCGGTTTATGGTGCGGATCAGGGTGCTCTTCCCCGAACCCGAAGGGCCGATGATGACCAACTTCTCCCCCGGGGCCACCTCCAGGTTGATCCCCTTCAGGACGTGCAAAGGGCCAAACCACTTGTGGAGGTTGCGGATCTGGATGATGGGCTCCACTTCCCGCTATTTTCGCACCCGCTGGGCTATGTAGACAAGGCCGAGGAGCGAGAGGCCAACGAGGTCCGTGGCCAGCCCCGGCACCACCAGGGCGAGGGCCGCAAGGAGGAGGAGGGCCCGATCCAGGAGGTTCGTGGGCTTGTGAAGAAAGCCCACCAGGCTGGCGCTGAAGGCGGTCAAGCCCAGGAGGGCGGTGAGGAAGATCCCGAGGCCCTCCCCCCAGGAGTCCACCCCCAGGAGGAGGAGCTTGGGGTTGAAGAAGAACATGTAGGCCAAAAGGGCAGTCCTCAGCTCGTAGACGAAGCCCTGCACCGCCGTCTTCCAGAAGTTGGAGCGGGCGATGGCGCTAGCGGCGTAGGCGGCCAGGGCCACAGGGGGCGTGGAGTCAGCCATGATGCCAAAGTAGAAGACAAACATGTGCGCGGCCACAGGGGGGACGGGGTAGCCCGCCTTCTCGGAAAGCCCTAGCACCACCGGCACCACCAAGGAGGCCATGACGATGTAGTTGGCCGTGGTGGGAAGCCCCATGCCCAGGAGGAGGCTCGTGAGCTGGGCCAGGAGGAGGACCAGGACCAGGTTCCCTCCGGAAAGCCTCTCCACGATGTCCGCGAGGCCGAAGCCGATCCCGGTCATAGTGACGATGCCCACGATGATCCCAGCGCTCCCCGTGGCCAGGGCGATGCCCACCATGCTCCGGGCGCCCGCCTCGAGGCCCTCCACGAGAAGCCGGACACCCCTGAGGACCCCGAAGCCTAGCCCCGCCCCACCCCGCCAGGCGCGCCAAGCCTCCTGCAGGAGGATGAGGAGGGCCATGAGGAAGACCGTGTTCAGAGCGGCCCGCTCCGGGGTCAGGCGGAGGACCACCAGGGCGTAGATCAGGTAGACCAGGGGCAGGAGGTAGTGGAGCCCAGAGCGGAGGACCGGGGCCAGGGGGGGAAGCTCGGAGCGGGGCACCCCCTTGAGGCCCAGGCGCAGGGCCTCGAGGTGCACGGTGATGAAGAGGGTGGCGTAGGCCAGGAGGGCCGGCACCACGGCGATCAGGATCAGGTTGGCGTAGGGGATGCCCAGGAACTCCGCCATGATGAAGGCCGCCGCCCCCATGACCGGGGGCATGAGCTGGCCGTTGGAGGAGCTGGCCACCTCCACCGCCCCCGCCTTCTCCGGGGGGTAGCCCACCCGCCGCATCAGGGGGATGGTGAAGGTCCCCGTGGTGACCACGTTGGAGACCGAGCTCCCCGAGACCACCCCGGTGAGGGCGCTGGCCACCACCGCCGCCTTGGCCGGCCCCCCCCGGAAGTGGCCCAGGAGGGCGTAGGCCGCCTGGATGAAAAAGTAGCCCGCCCCTGCCCTCTCCAGGAGGGCCCCGAAGAGGACGAAGAGGAAGACGAAGGTGGCGGAGACCCCCAAGGGCACCCCAAAGATGCCCTCGGCGGTGGTGTAGAGCTGGCCCATGAGCGAGCCCCACCCGCTGCCGGCGTGGAGCTGGAGCCAGGGGGGAAGGGTAAAGGGGATGAGGCCCCTAGGCCCCGTGAGGGCGTAGAGGATGAAGACCGAGGCGATGAGGGGCAGGGCGGGCCCCACCACCCGCCAGGCGGCTAAGAAGAGGACGGCAAGGGTCAGGGTGCCGAAGAAGACGTCCCGCTCGCTGGGAATCCCGCCCCGGAGCTGGGTGATGCCGTAGTAGTCCGCCACCACGTAAAGGGCCCCCGCCGCCCCCAGGAGGGCGAGGATCCAGTCCAAAAGGGGGATGCGGTCCACAGGACCCCGCCTGCCGGAGTAGGCCAGGAAGGCCAGGGCTAGGGCGAAGGCCAGGTGGATGGCCCTGAGGCGCACGGGGTCCAGCGTCCCCGCCTGGGTGGCCCAGATCTGGAAGAGGCTCCACGCCACCCCCAGGGCAAGGAGGAGGAAGCGGGTCCCGCCCTTAGGCCTCCTTCCCCCCAGCTCGCCCTTTTCGGCCAAGCGCAAAGCGTCCCTTTCCATATCGCCTCCAGGCAAAAGGGGCCCCCAGGGGGGCCCCTGGGGGCCAGGGGGAGCCTACCTCAAGACCCCCAGTTCCCTGTAGAAGCGCTCCGCCCCGGGGTGCAAGGGGATGGGCAGGCCCCTCACTGCCCTTTCCAGGGCGAAGAAGCGCTCCAGGTTGGGGTGGATCCTCTTGAAGGCCTCCTGGTCGCCGAAGACCGCCCTCATGAACCGGTACACCGTGTCGGGAGCAAGCCTCTCCGAGGCGATGAGCATGGCCTGCACCGCCACCGTGGGGGTGACGACCTCCACACCCCTGTAGGTTCCCCCTGGGATGTTGAAGCGGACGTAGAAGGGGTACCTCTGGGCAAGGGCCTGGACGCGGTCCAGGTCCACCGCCACCAGGGCGATGGGGGTGGTGAGGGCCAGCTGCTGGAGGGCGGAGGCCCCCAGGCCCACGGTGTAGAAGAGGGCATCCGCCCGCCGGTCCTGCACCAGTTGGATGCCCTGCACGGGACCCACCCGGATCGTCTGGCCCAGGTCCTCAAAGCGCAGGCCGTAGGCCTCGAGGATCTGCCGGGCGTTCTGCTCCGTGCCCGAGCCCACATCGCCCACCACCACCCGCTTGCCCCTGAGGTCGGCCACGGTGCGGATGCCCGCGTCCGCCCGGGCCACGATGTGGACCACCTCGGGGTAGAGGGCGGCCAGGGCCCGGATGCCCCTCACCGGCCGGCCGTCAAAGGCGGGGATGCAGCACCCCTGAAAGGCGTAGTGGCTGATGTCGTTCTGGGCCAGGGCCATCTCAAACTCCCCGGCGGCGATGGCGTTGATGTTGGCCACGCTCCCCCCCGTGGAGCGGGCGTTGGCCCGGATACCCACGCCCGCCTCGTTCACCAGCCTGGCCATGCCCGTGGCCACGGGAAAGTAGACCCCCGTGGTCGCCCCGGAGCCGATGGTGAGGAACTCCTGGGCGGAACCTAGCCCTAGAAAGGCCAAACCGACCAAGATCGCGCGCCTCATCCGCATAAACCCACCTCCTTCTGGCCGCCAGAAGTATACCCCATGCATCCGCCCCCTTCAAGCTCTAGCGGCCCTCCTCCCTGAGCTGGCGCTCCAGGCGGTTGGTGAACTGGGTGAGCACCGTGGTGAGGAGGAGGTAGATGGCGGCCACGGCCAGGTAGACCTCCACGGGGCGGAAGGTGGCGGAGATGATCCGCTGGCCGGAGAGGGCAAGCTCGGTCAGGGCGATGGCGCTGGCCAGAGAGGAGTCCTTGAGAAGGGCCACCACGTTGTTGACCAGGGGGGGCACCACGATGCGCAAGGCCTGGGGCAGGATGACGAAGCGCAGGGTGTCCAGCGGGGAGAGGCCCAAGGACCAGGCGGCCTCCCATTGCCCCTTGGGGATGGCCTGGATGCCCGCCCGCACCACCTCGGCGTTGTAGGCCCCCACGTTGAAGGCGAGGGCGATGAAGGCCGCCCAGTAGGGGGTAAGGGCTTCCTGCGCCCCCGGCCAAAGGGGTTGGAGGAGGAGGGGCAGGGCGTTGTAGGCAAAGAGGATCTGCACCAGGAGGGGCGTGCCCCGGGTCACCCAGATGTAGAAGGCGGCGGGAAGCCTTACCCAGGCCCGGGAGGAAAGCCGGCAAACCCCGGCGAGGATGCCGATGAAAAGCCCGGCGAGGCCGGAGATCAGGGTGAGCTTCAGGGTGATCTCCGCCCCCAGGGCCATGGCCTGCCCCGCCGAGGCCGCCCGCTCCGGGCCGAAGCCCACAAGGAGGAAGTACCGCTCCAGGGCCAGCCCCAGGAGGGCGAAGAAGGCCAAATAGCCGAGAACCAGCAGGACGAGAAGGAGAAGCCAGCGATGCCAGGGGTTCATCATGGGCCAAAGGGGGGGCCCGGGAGCCGACCTCCCCCGGGCCCCAAGCGCCTACTTGCAGCGCACGTCCTCCCCGAACCACTTCTTGGAGATCTCGGCGTAGGTCCCGTCCCGCATCAGGTCGGCCAGGGCCCTGTTCAAGGCCTCCAGGAGGCTCCTATTCCCTTTGGCCACGGCCATGGCCACCCTCTCCTGGAAAACCAACTCCCCTACCTCCAAGGTTCCCTCCAGCCTCCTTTCCCGAATGGCCTCCTTGGCCACGAAGCGGTCGGTGATCCAGGTGTCTATCCGGCCCGCCAGGAGGTCCTGCAGGGCGTCGGGGTCCCTCTGGTAGGTGCGCACCTGCCGAATCCCGGGGATCCTCTGGGCTGCCTCCATGTAGGTGGTGCCGATCTGGACCCCCACTACCCTGCCCCTGAGATCCCCGAGGGTCTTCGGACCCCCTTTCCGGCTCACCAGGATGCCCCCCGTGCAGTAATGGGGGTTGGCGAAGTCCACCGCCCGGGCCCGCTCTTCGGTGATGCCGTGGGAGGCGATGACGAAGTCAAACCGCCCCTGGCCCAGCTGGATGAGGAGGGTGTCAAAGGGCTGGGCGATCCAGCGGGGCCTTAGCTGGAGTTTGCGGGCGATGGCGTTGCCCAGGTCTATCTCAAAGCCCACCAGCTGGTTCCGCTCGTCAAAGTAGTTGAACGGGGGAAACTCCCCCTCAGTGCCGATGCGGATCTCCCCACCCCTCCGGATCTGGTCCAGGGTCCGCACCTGGGCCAGGCCCAAGCCAAGGGCCAGCACGCCGAGGAAAAGCAAGGCCTTGCGCACGGTTCACCTCCTTAGGGCGCACGGGAAGATTATACACCCGAGGAGGGGTGGGCCCAGCCCTGGGAGAGAAGGCTCCAGGGCTTTGCCCAGGTTTCCCCCCGCCCCCCGCCGAGGCGAAAGCCTTGGCGGAGGGCCTAGGCCCAGCGCACCCAGTTCACCCGCCCCGTGACGGGGTGCCGTAGGGCCAGGCGCACCCCATAGCTGTAGCTTCCCGGGCGGGAAGGCCGGTAGTCGACCTCGTACCCCTCCTTCCCCAGGGAAAGGGGCACCACCTCCACCTCCCCGGTGCTCCGCCTGGCCACCAGCTGCACCTCGAGGAAGGGCCCCAGGGCCTCGGGCACATCCCCCTCCAGGAAGGCCCGCACCCTTAGGGCCTCCCCGTTCAGGGTGAGGTGGCCGGGGGCCTCCACCCGGAGGCTCAGGGCGTGGAAGGCAGGAAGGGCTTGGTGGAAGGCGAGGAGGAGGTCCTTCTCCTCCCGGGCCCTTTTGGCCATCTCCGCCCCCCTTTCGTAAAGGGCCAGGTACTCCCCCACCATCCGGGCGGCGCTAAAGCGGGGGCCCACGGTGCGCAGGCTCTCGTGGACCATGGAAAGCCACCCCGAGGAGTAGCCCTCAGGCCCCTTGGCGTAGAAGAGGGGGAGGACCTCCGCCTCCAGCACGTCGTACAGGGCCTGGGCGTCCGCCATGTCCTGGGCCTCCTCGTTCTCGTAAACCCGCTCGTCCCCGATGGCGAAGCCGTTCTTACCGTTGAAGGCCTCGGCCCACCACCCGTCCAGGACGCTCAGGTTCAGGACGCCGTTCAAGGCCGCCTTCATCCCGCTGGTGCCGCTGGCCTCCATGGGGCGGCGGGGGGTGTTGAGCCAGACGTCCGAGCCCTGGACCAGGACCCGGGCCAGGTACATGTCGTAGTCCTCCAGGAAGACCATGCGGTCCTCGAGGCCGTACTCCCGGATCTTGGAGAAAAGCTCCTGCAGGTAGGCTTTACCCGGCTCGTCCTTGGGGTGGGCCTTGCCAGCAAAGACGAACTGCACCGGATGGGGCCCTTGGAGAATCTTCAGGAGGCGCTCCGGGTCCTTGAAGAGGAGGATGGCCCGCTTGTAGGTAGCGAAACGGCGGGCAAAGCCAATGGTCAGGGCCTCGGGGTCCAAGAGGCGCTCCGCAGCCCTCAGGCGGCTTGGGCTTTCCCCGTTGCGGCGGCGCTGCTCGTAGATCCGCCGCCGCACCTCCCGGACCAGATCGGCCCTAAGGTCCTTGTGGATGCGCCAAAACACCTCCCCCAGGTCCTCCACCTTCCAGGTGCTGGGATCCTCGGGGCGCCTCAGCCACTCGGGGCCGAAGACCTCCGCATAATGCTGGCGCAGCCGCGGGTGGAGGAAGGTCCAGGTATGGACCCCGTTGGTCACGTGGCCGATGGGCACCTCCTCGGGGAGGAGCCCAGGCCAAAGGTGCCGGAACATTTCCCGGGAGACCTCCCCGTGCAGGCGGCTCACCCCGCCCGCCTGGGCACTGGTGTTAAGCGCGAGGTGGGACATGGAAAAGACCTTGCCCCAGGGTTTCTCCTCGAGGCCCAGCCCCAGGAGCCCATCCCGGTCCGTGCCCAACTTCTCCCAGAAACCTTCCAGGTAGCGGTCCACAATCTCCAGGGGAAAGGTGTCGTGCCCGGCGGGTACGGGGGTATGGGTGGTGAAGAGGGCTCCGCTTTTGGCTATCTCCAGGGCCACAGGGAAGGGGTGCCCCTCGGCCACCAACTCCCGCACCCGCTCCAGGCCCAAAAAGGCCGAGTGCCCCTCGTTCATGTGGAAGACCTCGGGGGCCAGCCCCAAGGCCCGGAGGAGGCGCACCCCCCCAATCCCCAGGACCAGCTCCTGCTGGATGCGCATCTCCAGGCCTGGGGCGTAGAGCCTGGCGGTGATGGCCTGGTCTTCCGGGGCGTTCTCGGGAAGGTTGGCGGTAAGAAGGTAAACGGGCACCGCCCCCACCTGCACCCGGTAGGCAGCAAGCCGCACAGACCGCCCTGGGAACTCCACCGCCACGGTGAGGGGCCTGCCCTCCTTGTCCCTCATCGGGATGAGGGGCAACTCCTCGGGACGCAGGGCCTCGTAGACCTCCACCTGAGCCCCCTCGGGGGAAAGGCGCTGGTGGAAGTAGCCCTCGTGGTAGAAGATCCCCACCCCCACCAGGTTCAGCCCCAGATCGCTGGCTGCCTTCACATGATCCCCCGCCAGGACGCCAAGCCCCCCGGAGTAGATGGGCAAGGAGCTGTGGAAGCCGTACTCCGCCGAGAAGTAGGCGGTGAGGGGTCCCCTCTTGGTCTGCCGCGCCCTCAGGTAGTCGCGAAGGGCCTGGACCACCGCCTGGACCCGGGCGGGGTAGCTGGTGGCGGCCAGGGCCTCCAGCCGGTCGGGGTCGGCCTCGAGGAGGAGCTTCACCGGGTTCCCCCGGAAGCGCTTCCAAAGCGAAGGGTCTACCTCCTGGAAAAGCCCCGCCGCCTCCGGATTCCAGCTCCACCAGAGGTTGAGGGCCAGTACCCTGAGCCCCTCTAGGGTTTCCGGTAGCTGGGGCATGGCCGTGATGTGCCCTAGCGTCCTCACAGGTAAGGATTATACGTCACATGGGGGCATGCGGGCCTAGGCCACCCTAGCGCCCTCACAGGCAAGGATCACACCCTGTTCCTCGAGCCCTGCCCACCGCCCAACTCACAAGGCGTACCCCGGAAAGGTACACCGGGGTCCCCGACCAAGCCGGCCGGCCCCCTAAACAAGGCCCTCCTCGGTCGGGAAGGGCGAGGGATTCTGGGGAAAGGGGCACCGCGCCCACCCCTTGGCTCACCGCAGCCTGCGCCAGAGCTCGGGGCTGAGAAGGAGGGCCACGGGGAGGATCTCTATCCGGCCCGCCCACATCTGCAGGATCAGGACCGCTTTGGATAGGGGGTGAAGGTCCCCATATGACCCAAAGGGCCCCACCTCTCCGAGCCCAGGGCCGATGTTCCCGATGGCCTGGGCGCTGGCGGAAAAGGCCACCACGAAGTCCCCCTCCAAAACGCCCAGGACCACCGCCCCAAAGGCGAAGAAGAGGGTGTAGAGGAAGACGAAGACGGAAACCTGCCTCAAGGCCTCCTCCCCCACCACCCGCCCCCCGAGCCTAAGGGGCAGGACCGCCTGGGGGTGAAGGGTGCGGATGACCTCCCGGCGCAGAAGCCCAAAAAGCAGGAGCCAACGCACGAGCTTTACGCTTCCGGCCGCGGAACCCGCGCTCCCCCCGATGAACATGAGGGCCACGAGGATGGCCTGGGCAGGCACGGCCCACGCCGCAAAGTCGGCGCTGGCGTAGCCGGTTCCGGTGAGAATGGTCAGGGTTTGGAAAAAGGCGTGGCGCAGGCTGGCCTCGAGGCCGTACCCGTGGTGGTAGCGCAGGAGAAAGGCGAGGCCCAACCCCACCAGAAGGACGATGCCCACATAGGCGCGAAACTCCGCATCCCGGAGGAGGGGCCGGGCCTCCCGTTGGAAGATGAGGCGGTACTGCAGGAGGAGGTTCACCCCGGCCCAGAACATGAAGAAGGCGCCCGCCCACTGGGCCAGGGGCGCGTAGGCGGCGAAGCTTTGGGGGTTGGGGCTGAACCCCCCAGCGGGGGTGGTGGTGAAGGCGTTGGCCAGGGCCTCAAACAGGGGCACGCCCGCCGCCACGTAAGCCGAAAAGGCCAGCAGCGTAAGGAGGGCGTAGACGCGGAGCACCGCCTGGGCCGTTTCCCGGAGCCTGGGGGTGAGCTTTTCCTTCTCCACCCCAGTGGTCTCGGCGAAGAAGGCCTGGCGGCCCGCCACCTGGAGCTGGGGAAAGACGGCCAAAAAGAGGACCACGATGCCGATCCCCCCCATCCACTGGGAGAGGGCTCGCCAGAGGAAGAGGCTCTGCCCAAACTGGCTGAAGTCCTTGAGGACCGTGGCCCCAGTGGTGGTGAAACCGGACATGGCCTCAAAGAGGGCGTCCAAGTAGCTCATCCCCCCGGAAAGCCAGTAGGGCACAGCCCCCAGGGCGGGAACGGAGAACCACAAGAGGGCCACGCTGGCGAAGACCTCGGCCCGCCGGGGCTGGGTTTCAGGATGGCCAAGGACCCGGAAAAGCCGCCCCACTCCTAACCCCAGGAGGGCGGCCACCGCGAAGCCCCGGGTATCCTCTCCCAGGGCCAGGGCCAGTAGGGCGAAGAGGCCCAAAAGGAGGCCTATCCCCTGGTAGGTGATGCCCAGGAGGTGGAGGCTCGCCCGGAAGCCCCGTCTAGCCGAGGACCTTGGCCAGGGCTTCATCCGCCACCTCCCGGGCCGCCACCAGGAAGAGCCGGTCCCCGGGGAGGGCCTCGAGGGGCTCCCGGTAGAGCATGACCCGGTGGTCCCGCTCCAAGGCGATGGGCACGATCTCGGGCAGGGCCAGGGCCTTGAGGGGCCTGGCCCGGAACTCCTGGGGAAGCTCAACCTCCAAGAGCTCGATGTTCTCTTCCATAGTGGACACGTGCTCCACGTTCTCCGGGCCCAGGAAGTCCAAGACCGAGCGCACCGCCGCCTGCCTCGGGGCCAGGGCCAGGTCTATGCCCACCTGCTCAAAGAGCCTGCGGGTCTCCGAACGGGAGACCCGGGTGATGACCTTGCTCACCCCCAGCCTTTTGGCCAGGAGGGAGGCGAGAAGGTTCTTCTCATCGTTGTCGGTGACGGCCACCACCACGTCCGTTTCCCTTACACCCTCCGCCTCCAACAGCTCTATGTCCGTGCCGTCCCCATGGATGACCAGGGCCTGGGGGAGCTCCTGGGAAAGCCACTCGCAGCGCACACGGTTGGACTCAACGACCACCACTTCCACCCGCCGCCTAAGGAGCTCCTGGGCCACCATAAGGCCCACGTTACCCCCTCCCAGGATCATCACCCGGCGCACCCCCCGCCCCACGGTGAAGCAGGCCTCCAACTCGGCGAAGGCTCTGGCCGTGGTGGTGAAGAGGAGCTTGTCCCCAGGCTCCAGGACCAGCTCGGGGAAATCGGGGTGGGCAAAGCCCAAAAAGATCCCGTCCCGCACCACCCCCACCACCAAAACCCCCTCCGGCCAGGTGAGCTCGGCGAGGAGGCGGCGGGCGTAAGGCCCCCCTTCCTTCACCCGGTACTCCGCGAAGCGAAGGCGCCCTTCGGCCAGAATCTCCACGTCCACGGCTTCGGGCACCAGGATCACCTCCACGATCTCCCGGGCCATGGCCCGTTGCGGCCAGAGGACCTTGTCAATGCGGGTGCCCAGGATCTCCGCCGTCCTGGGGTCGGCCAGGACGTCCACGTACCCCCCCTTGCCCACAAAGCAGAGGACCTGCCTGGCCCCCAGGCCCTTGGCCAGAAGGGAGGCCAGGAGGTTGACCTCGTCGGAGTTGGTGCTAGCGATGAAGAGGTCCGCCCGGTCCACCCCCGCCTCCCTAAGGGCATCGGGGTCCGTGGCCCCCCCCACCACCACCTTCACGTCCAAGGAGGCCAAGCGCTCCCGGGCCTGGGGGTTGCGGTCAATGACCACCACCTCGTGGGCTCTTTCCAGGGTTCGGGCCAGCTCCCCGCCCACCTCTCCGCCCCCGGCGATGACGATGTACATACCGCCCCTATCCTAAACCTGGACTCCGAAGAGGTCGTGGGTGTCCGCCCGGGTGATGCGCGCCCGTATCCTCTCCCCCACCCGCACGGTGCCGTCGGTCCTCACGTAGACCACCCCGTCTATCCCGGGGGAGTCCCGGTAGGACCGGCCCACCGCCAAGCCCGGCTCGGGGAGGTCGTCCACCAGGACCTCGAGGGTGCGGCCCACGAAGCCCCGGTTTTTCTCAAGGCTCACCCTGGACTGGACCTCCATCAGCCTCGCCAGGCGCTCCGCCTTGACCTCCTCGGGGATGGGGTCGGGGAGGAGGTTGGCCTCCGCCCCCTCCACCGGGGAGTAGGCGAAGGCCCCCACCCGGTCCAGCCGCGCCTCCTCCAAAAACCCCAGAAGGAGCCGGAAGTCCTCCTCCGTCTCCCCAGGAAAGCCCACGATGAAGGTGGAACGGAGGGCGAGCTCCGGCACCACCTCCCGCCAGGCCCTCAGGGTCTTGAGGTGGCTCTCGTACCCTCCGGGGCGGCGCATGAGGCGGAGGATCCTCTCCGAGGCGTGTTGCAGGGGGACGTCCAGGTAGGGGAGGACCTTCCCCTGGGCCATCAGGGGGAGGAGCTGGGCCACGTGGGGGTAGGGGTAGACGTAGTGGAGGCGGATCCAGACCCCAAGCTCCGCCAGGTTCTCCAGGAGGTCCTTGAGGTGGGCCCGGACCCGCCGGTCCCCGTAGAGGCTCTCCCGGTGGCCCAGGTCCACCCCGTAGGCGGAGAGGTCCTGGGCGATGAGGAGGAGCTCCTGGGTGCCCGTGGCCACGAGCCTCCTGGCCTCGGCGAGGACCTGGGCGGCGTCCCGGGAACGCAAGCCTCCGCGGAGCTTGGGGATGATGCAGAAGCTACAACGGTGGTCGCACCCCTCCGAGAGCTTTATGTAGGCGTAGTGGCGGGGGGTGAGCTTCACCTGGGGCGGGACGAGGTCCAAGAAGGGGTCCCGGGGGGCGGGGAGAACCCTCTGGACCGCCTCCAGCACCCGCTCCACCTCCCCGGGTCCCGTCACCGCCAGCACGGCGGGATGGTTTTCCTTGATGACCTCGGGCCTGGCCCCCAGGCACCCGGTAACCACCACCTTCCCGTTCTCCCTCAAGGCCTCCCCGATGGCGCTTAGGCTCTCCTCCACCGCCGGGGTGATGAAGCCGCAGGTGTTGACGATCACGAGCTCCGCCTCCCCGTAAGTGGGGACGGTCTCGTAGCCCAGGGCCCTGAGGCGGGAGAGGATCTGCTCGGAATCCACCAGGGCCTTGGGACATCCCAGGCTGACAAAGCCGATCTTCGCCATAGGCCTCCCGGGACCGGAGTCCCAACGGGGAAAGAGTATACCCCTTAGGGGAAGCTTCGGGTGAGGGGCCTGCCGGGCTCGCCGAAGAGGCCTTGGTCCCTCCCCTCGAGGATGACCCGCACCGCCCCGGGGTTCCCGGCCCGCACCTCCACGGGCAGGTCAAAGGCGAGCTCCGCCCCCACCTCAGGGATCCCCTCGTAAAGGCGCCTTTCCCCCTGGATCACCCTGAGCCAGCTCCGGCCCTCGAGCCTGAGGACCAGCTTGCCCGTCTGCCCAGCGGGAGAAGGGGCCTCGGACGCGGGGGAGGGCTGGGGAAGGGGCCTCAGCCGGTAGGTGAGGGCGAGGGGTTTGTCCAGGAGGACCTCCTCCTCCAGGGGCTCATAGCCCGAGAGTTCCAGGCGTAACAGGCGCCTCCCCCCTTCCAAAGGCGGGCTCTGCAAGGGGGTCTGGCCCAGGTAGAAGCCGTCCAGGTAGATCCGGGCTCCCGGCGGCTCGGAGACCACCCGCAAGGGGTGGCGCTCGGGGGGCTTGGGGGGGGGTTCTGGGGCCACCTCCACTACCTGGCCAGGGCTTGGCCTCAAGAGGAGGTAGCCCCCATAACCCAGGAAGGGAAGGAGCAGGAAGGCGAGGAGAAACCCCAAGGGAAGGCGGCCCCGCCGGGGCCTTTCGGGAGAGGGGACAGGGGGCGGGGTGGGCGCACCGGGGTAAAGGGCCAGGAGGGGCTCGGGGTCCAAACCCAGGAGGAGGGCGTAGCGGCGCAGGTAGCCCCGGGCCAGGGGGGGCTCGGGGAGGTCCTCAAAGCGGCAGGCCTCCAGGGCCTCGAGGATACCGACCTTTAGGGCTAGCCGGGAGGCAGCCTCCTTCAGGGAGAGCCCCTTCTCCTCCCTGGCCCGCCTAAGCCTCTCCCCTAGCTCGCACACAAGGCTATTCTAGCCCGGCCAGGGCCAAGGCCACCTGGGCCGCCAGGCGGGCGTTTTCCAGGAGGAGCCTCCCGTTCACCCGGTCCGTCTCCCCCTCTGAGAGCTCCGAAAGCCTCCGGAGGAGATAGGGGGTGAGGGCCTTGCCGTGGACGCCCTCCCGGGCCGCCTGGCGGTTCGCCTCCTCCACCATGCGGGCCACCTCTTCGTAGGGAAGGCCCTGGGAGACGGGGTTCACCAGGAGGACCGCCCCCAGGCCCAGTTCCCGGGCCCTCCGGAGGACCTGGGCGGCCTCGAGGGGGGTCTCCACCCGGGCGGGCACGGGGTAGGGGGAGGAAGGGGCATAGAAGGCGGGGAGGCGGTCCGTGCGGTAGCCCACCAGGGCCACCCCCAGGGTCTCCAGCCTTTCCAGGGTGGCGCCCAGGTCCAGGATGGCCTTGGGGCCCGAGGAGACCACCAGGATGGGGGTGCGGGCGAGGGCGAGGAGGTCGGCGCTCTCGTCATAGGGCTCGGGGTGGACCCCGCCGATGCCCCCGGTGGCGAAGACCCTGATCCCATGAAGGTGGGCCAGGTGGGCGGTGGCCGCCACCGTGGTCCCGGCGCTCCTCCCCTGGGCCAGGAGGGCCGCCAGGTTCCAGAGGCTGGCCTTGTCCGCCCCACCTTGGGCCAGGGCCTCCATCTCCTCCGGGGTGAGGCCCACCCGCACCTCCCCCCGGACCAAGGCGATGGTCTTGGGCACGGCCCCCTCGGCCCGCACCACCTCCTCCAGGGCCAAGGCGGTGCGCAGGCTCAAGGGGTAGGGCAGACCGTGGGTGAGGACCGCGGACTCCAGGGCCACGGAGGCTTCCGGCATCGGCCCAAGTATACACCCACGCCCTCGCACGAGGACCTTGTGGCCGGAAGGGTTCGGCTTAGCGGGAGGTGGGGTTTTCCCTGGGGCCCCCACCGTGGCTGCCGCCACGGTGGGGTATTCAGACCTCGGGCCAGACTAGCACCTCCTCCCCCACCCTCAGGCCCAGGAAGAGGAGGTGCTCCGGGGCCAGGCGAAGCTCCACCCCTAGCCCCTCCACCCCCTCCACGCTCAAGGCGGCCTCCCCCTTCCCCCGGACCTTTACCCGGGCGAACCTCCCGTAGTGGGCCCGCCAGGCGGAGAGGAGAAGGGCCTCCACCTGGGCTCCCCGCCCCCCCAAGGCCACCCGCAGGCGGGCGGCGTGGGGAATGCGGGGATGGACCTCCACCAAGCGCAGGCGGGCCAGGTGCCCCAACCGCTTCAGGACCTCCTTTAGGGAAAGGCCTTTGGCCGGCAGGAGGTCCAGGGGGCTTCTTCCCTCCCCCAGGGCCAAGAGGAGGGCGTGGTCCTGGGGTTCCAGGGTGGCCCCTCTGGCCTTGGGCGCGGGGCGCACCAGGTCAAAGGGCCCCACCGCCACCCCCTCGTCCAGGAGGCGGAGGGCCTCGAGGAGGTAGGCCTCCAACACCCCTTGGAGGGAGGTGAGGGGCGCCCTTTCCCCCAGGACGAAGCGAAAACGCCCTTCCTTGAGCGCCAGCACCTCTAAGAGGGCTTCCTTGCCCACCTTTCCCCGGTAGGAGGCGTGGACCGGCCTTCCCCCCTCCAGAAACACCTCGCCCCCTTCCACCAGGAAGACCCCCGTCCTCCTCCCCTGGGCCAGAAGCTGCAGGAGGTCAATGGGTCCTAAGAGGCGGAAATCGCCCTCCATAGGGCTCCCAGATACCCTTGCCCAAAGAGGTGTACATGGGCCAGGAGGTAGTAGACCTGGTAGCGGGAAAGGGCCCTTTCCACCTCCTCGGGAACGGGGTAAAGCTCCTGGTAGGCCCCCCAGAAGGCCCCGGGGAAGCCCCCAAAGAGGCGCATCATGGCCAGGTCCACCCCCCGCTCCCCTGCAAAGAAGGAGGGGTCCAGGAGGGCGGGGCCCCCTTGGGCGAAGTGCACGTTCCCGCGCCACAGGTCCCCATGAAGGGGGGTGGGGCCTTCTGCCGGGAGGGGCCTCCGGTAAAGGGCCTCCACCCGGGGGCCAAGCTCCCCCAGCTGGCTCCAGGTGGCCCTGAGCAGGGGCTCCACGCACCTTGAGAAGAAGAACTCGGTCCACTCCCCCCCTTTCCGCCCCGGCAGGGGAAAGGTGCCCAAGAAGCCTGCCTCGGCCCAATACGTCTCCTCCTGCCTCCGGTGTAGACAGGCCAGCATCAGGGCCAGGCCCTCCCAGTCCTCCCGCCCGGGGGGCAGGTATTCCAGGACGATCCCCTCCTCCCCCCACCAGTGGACCCGGGGCACCCGCACCCCCCTCTCCTCCAGGGCCCTAAGCCCTTTGGCCTCCGCCAGGAAGAGGCCGGGAGGGGGGTGGTCCGCAACCTTCACCACATAAGGCCCCACCCGAAAGACCCGGGAGATATCTCCCCCGTGGAGGGGCGCAGGAAACCCCTTGGCCTCAAGCCCTGCCTTCCTCAAGAGGGACAGGGGGTCCATGCCTTTCCAAGAAGGCCCTACAGGCGGCCTCCACGGTCCAGTAGACCTCCCGGCAGTCCTGGAGGTCCCCGTAGTAGGGGTCGGGCACCTCCCCCCCTCCCAGGTAGTCCAGGAGGAGGCGGGCCTTCCCCTGGGCCTCGGGGAAGCGGCGGAGGACCTCCCTAAGGTTTTCCCGGTCCATGACCAGGATGTGGTCGTAGTGGCGGGCATCCTCCCGGGTCATGGACCGGGCCACGTGGGGGAAATAGGCCCCCTCCTCCTCCAGGACCCGCCTGGCCCTCCCGTCCATGGGCTCCCCGGCGTGCCAGGCCCCGGTGCCCGCGGAGTCCACCTCAAAGTGGGCCTCGAGGCCCCTCTCCCTCAGCAGCTTGCGGAAGGCCCCTTCCGCCAGGGGGCTTCGGCAGATGTTGCCCAAGCAGACGAAAAGCACGCGCATCGGGCGCTCCATGCCCCCATGATACCCGCCTAGTAGGGCAGTTCCGCCACCACCTCCGTGCCCTTCCCCGGCTCCGAGCGCACTAGGAAGCGCCCGCCCCGGGCCTCCACCCTTTCCCGCATCTGGGTGAGGCCGAAACCTCCTAGGCCCCCGGCCTCGGGGTGGACGAACCCCCGGCCGTTATCCCGCACCGAAAGCCTTGCCCCCCGCTCCCCCATGGGCTCCAAGACCACCTCCACCCGGGTGGGCTTGCCGTGCTTGGCAGCGTTGGTGAGGGCCTCCTGAAGGACCCGGAAGAGAACGAGCTCGCTGGCCTGGGAAAGGCCCACCCCCTTGGGCAGGACCAGATGCACCCGAAACCCCGCCTGCTCGGCGAAGGCCTGGGTGTAGCGGCGCAAGGACTCCAGGAAGCCGTAGCGCTCCAGGTCGATGGGCCTCAGGGCAAAGATGCTCCGCCGCACCTCCCGGATCTGGGACCTTAGGGTGTCCTTCACCTCCCGAAGGGCCCTTAAGGCGGTCTCCTGGTCCTTGTCCAAAAGGCGCTCCACCAGGTCCAGCTTCAGGGCCATGAAGGCCAGGCTCTGGGCCAGCCCGTCGTGGATCTCCCGGGCGATGCGGGTGCGCTCCTCGTTGATGGCGAGCTCCTCTGCCCGCAGGTAGGCCTGGGCGTTCCGCACCGCCAGGGCCACCTGGGAGGCCAGGAAGGAGAGAAAGGGGGTGCGGTGGGAAAGCTCCCCTCCCTTCACCGCCAAGACCCCCACCGTCTCGCGGGCCTTCAAGGGCAGGGCCAGGGTCTCAGGGGCCACGAAGATGGGTTCCTCAAGGGCAATCTTCCAGGGCCCCTCCGGTAAGAAGGGGTGGCCGGGAAGGGGAAGCTCCCGCACCACCCGAGGCGCCAGGAAGCCCTCCTCGTCCAAGAGGAGGACCCCCACCCCCTCCGCCTCGGCCCAGGCGCGGATGCGCTCCAAAAGCCCCTCCAAAAGCCGGTCCAGGTTGGCCTCCGCCTTCAGGGCCTGGTCCACCTCGTAGAGGGTGAGGAGGTCCCGGCTCCGGGCCACCACCGCCTGGAGGGCCCCCGCCACCTCGTGGGCCAGCACCTCCAGGGAGCCCCGGTCCGGGTGGGGCGCGCAGGCCTCCAGGTAGCCCCTAAGCCCGGGAAGATCCACCCTGAGGCCCTCGCACGGGCTTCCCGCCCGCACCCCCTCCACCTCCAGGGCCAGGGGGAAGCCCAGGCTCTCCTCCAGGACCCGGGCTACCCGGTGAACAGCCTCCTCCAGGTTCTCGCTCTCCAGGGCCTCGCGGAAGACCCTACCCGCCGCAAGGAGCCTCCGGTTCGCCTCCTCCAGGGCCTTTTCCGCCCGGGCCCTCTCCACCACCTCCTGGGCGATCCACTCCAGGACGGCGTAGGTGACCAAGGGGCCCACCAGGCCGTAAAAGCCCAGGCGGAACCAAAGGGTGAGGTCCTGGTGGCGGTAGGGCAGGAAGGCCAACTCGTAGACCACCACCACCAAGGCGATGACCGGGGGCAGGAGGCCTTGGGCTAAGCGCACCAAGCGGACCAGGTTCTCGCTAGCCATCCCTCTTCCCCATCTGGTACCGGCTCTGGTGAAGGAGGCCCCTTAACATCTGCACCTCCCCCGGGGTGAGCCGGGCCTTGTGGAAGATGCGCCTCAGGCGGCGCATGGCGTAGGGAAAGCGGTTCCTATCGGTGAAGCCGATCTCCAGGAGGTAGCGCCCCAGGTCCTGGAAGAAGGCCTCGAGGGCCGCCACCTCCGCAAGCTCCTCCCGGGCGGGCCGAGCACCCCCCTGGACGGCCTTGAAAAGCTCGTAGGCGAAGATCGCCACCGCCTGGGCCAGGTTCAAGGAAGGCTGCTCCGGGGCGGTGAGGACGGTGCCGATCACGTGGGCCAGCTCCAGCTCCTCATTGGTGAGGCCAAAGGTCTCCCGGCCGAAGACCAAGGCCGCCTCTCCCTCCGCCCGAAGGACGTGCCCAGGCACCTCGGAGGCGGGGACCACGGGAGCCGGATAGACCTCCCTTGGCCTCCCCGTGGTGGCCACCACCAGCTGCACATCCGCAAGGGCTTCCCCTAGGCTTCCCACCACCACCGCCCGGTCCAGGACCTCCTCCGCGTGCACGGCCAGCCAGTAGGCCTCCTTGGCCCAAGGCGGTCCCACTCGGGGCGAAGGGTTCACCACGTAGAGGCGGGAAAGGCCGAAGTTGCGCATGGCCCGGGCCACCGCCCCAAGGTTCATGGGCTCCTGGGGCCCCACTAGGACGATCCGCACCCAGTCCAGGGCCTCCCTCAAGGAGCTTCCTCCTGGCCGCCATCGGGTGCGGCCTCGGGGGCCTGGGGCAAAGCGAGATCCGGAAGCCTCAGTAGCTCGGAGGACCCCAGCTCGGGGGCAGCTCCCGCAGGGAAGGGCGGGGCACCGGCCTGGGGCCCAGGCGCGGGCGGAGGGGGTCTGGGCACCCTGTCGGTGGGGAAGAGCATCTCTATCCCGCTCCCCGAAGGCTGGCCCGAAAGCAGGTCCACCCGCGCCCGCGCCAGGCCCTGGGGTGCGGGCACCTCCCCCCCGGGCCGGCCCCTTAGGGCCTCGGCGGCGAAGTCCCGCCAGATGGGGGGGTTGACCACCGAGCTGGAGGGCTCCCGCCCCCCCATGCGCAGGGGGCGGTTGTCGTCCCGACCCACCCAGACCACCGCGGAAAGCCCCCTGGTCACTCCGGCGAACCAGAGGTCCCGGGCCTCGTTGGTGGTGCCCGTCTTACCCCCCACCACCCTGCCCGGGATGCGGGCCGTCCTGGCCAGCCCCCTCTCCCCCAGGTCGTACACGTACCCCTTGAGGAGATCCCAGCCCTGGTAGGCCGCCAAGGGATCAAAGAGGCGGCGGCGCTCCGGGGTGGCCCGGTAGAGGACCTCCCCGCGGGCGTCCTCTACCCGTTCCACCAAGATGGGGGCCACCCGGTACCCCCCGTTCACAAAGGCGGCGTAGGCGGCAGCTAGGTCTATAGGGGTAATGGAGGCCCCCCGATGGCGATGGCCAGGGTGGGGTAGCGTACGGCAAACCCCGCCTGGGAAAGCTTCTCCGCCACCCTCTCCACCCCCACCTGCTGGGCGGTGTAGATGGCGGGCAGGTTTAGGGAAAGGTTGAAGGCGTAGCGGACGGTGACGCTCTTATTTAGAAAGGTTCTGGAGAAATTCCTGGGCCGCCAGATCCCTCCGGGCTGGCTGGGGTCGGGGAACTCCAGGGGGCGGTCGGGCACCAGAGTGGCCTGGGTCCAGCCCGCCTCAAAGGCTGTGGCGTAGACGAAGGGCTTCACTGCGCTTCCGGGGTTCCTGAGGGCCCGGGTAGCCCGGTTGTACTCGTCCCCTTCCCGCCTTATCCCCCCCACCAGGGCCAAGACCTCTCCAGTCTCCGGGTCCAAGGCCACCAGGGCCAGTTCCGCCCCCTCGGGTAGCCGCGCCCTCCGGGCCACGGACTCCGCTGCCCGCTGCATAGCGGGGTCCAGGGTGGTGTAGACCCTTAAGCCCCCCTTCCCGTAGACCTTCTCCTTGCCAAAGCGGGTCTCCAGGAAGCGCCGCACCTCGAGGACAAAGTGGGGGGCCATGCGGGAGTCCACGGGGCGCACCAGCCGGGCCTCGGGGTCTACGAGCTCCGCCTCCAGGAGTTCGCCCTCCTCGTCGTACCGCACCCGCCAGCCCCTGGGGGAGAGGGGCTCCCGCCAGGCGGCCTCGGCCACCTCCTGGCTCACCCAGCCCTCGGCCACCATCTCCGCAAGGAGGCGGCGCATGCGCTCCCGCACCCCCCTAAGGTCCCCATAGCGGGCGTTGGGGGCGGGCACCAAGGAGGCCAGGTAGAGGCCCTCGGCCAAGGTCAGGGCAGCGGGGTCCTTGCCGAAATAGGCCTCCGCCGCCCCCCCGATGCCCACCGCGTTACCCCCCCAGGGAATTACGTTGAGGTACATCTCCAGGATTTCCTCCTTGGTGTAGCGGCGCTCCAGCTCCAGGGCCAAAACCCATTCCTTCACCTTCCTCTCCAGGGTCCTCTCCTGGGCCAGGTCCTTGAGGAGGGTGTTCTTGATAACCTGGGTGCTAATGGTACTCCCCCCCTGGAGGTCCCCCCGTAGGACGGCGTAAAGGGCTCCCAAGAGGCGGATGGGGTCCAACCCGTAGTGCCCGTAGTAGCGGCGGTCCTCGGAAAAGACGATGGCGGCCAAAGCGGCCGGGGAGACCTGGGAAAGCCGCACCAGGCCCCGGTGGATGGCCCGTCCGTCCTCCACGCTGGCGATCTGGGCCAAAAGGGATCCGTCCCGGGCCAAGAGGGTGGAGGTGGCGGTGAGGCGCAGGCGATCCAGTTGGGAGAGGTCGGGGAGGTCCCGGGTGTAGGCGTAGAGGATGTAACCCAAGGCCAGCCCCACCCCGAAGAGCAACGCCAGAAGCACAAGGGCTAGAAGGCGAAGCCAGCGCACGATCCTCAGTTTACCCGAGGCGGGCCTTCATGGGGAGCCTTCTGGGGCAGCGCCCAAGAAGCGGAATAGCCTTTCCCGCGTGAGGGGCTTCTCTATGGGCGTCACCCGCACCACCTCGGCGGTGGTGCGGAGGTTTTCCTTGGGGGAGATGAGGACCGCCAAGGGCACCAACTTCAGGCGCTTGACATGGCGGATGCGGGAGGCCACAGCAAAGGGATCCACGTCCAAGTCCTCGTCCACGAGGATAAAGCTCGGGGTGTTGTCCACTAGCCAGAAAAGTCCCTCCCGGGCGGCATCAAAGTAGCGAACGGGAACCCCTCGTTCGGAAAGGAGGAGTTCCACGTAGGCCCTCAGGGCCTCGCTGCGGCTTAATAGGAGGAGGCCCGGATATTCCGCCGCCACGGGGAAAGTTTACGGAAGCCATGCGAAAGCCGTGTGAAAGGGTTTGGCTGGGGCGCGTGGACTCGAACCACGACCGGCGGATCCAAAGTCCGCTGTCCTACCGTTAGACGACGCCCCAGCGGCCAAGGGTGATTTTAGGGCAAAGCGCCTTTCCCGTCAAACGCTAAAAAGGATGTGGAGGACGTCCCCGTCCTGGACCCCGTAGTCCTTGCCCTCGAGGCGCACCCAGCCCCGTTCCTTGGCCTTGGCCCATCCCCCGGCCTCCACCAGCTTGTCCCAGGGGATGACCTCGGCTCGGATGAAGCCTCGCTCCATGTCGGAGTGGATCTCCCCAGCAGCCTCCGGGGCCTTCGTGCCCCGGCGCACGGTCCAGGCCCGCACCTCCTTTTCCCCGGCGGTGAAGAAGGTAAATAGGTCTAAGGCCTTGTAACCCGCCCGGGCTAGGCGCTGAAGGCCGCTCTCCTCCAGTCCGTACGCGGCAAGAAGTTCCCTGGCCTCCTCCTGGGCAATCTCAGAAAGCTCGGCCTCCAGCCTGGCAGAGACCACCACCACCTCCGCCCCTTCCCCTTCCGCCTTGGCCCTCAGGGCGGCTACGTGGGGGTTTGCTGCCCCCTCGGGCAGATCCTCCTCGGCCACGTTGGCCACATAGATCACCGGCTTGGCGGTGAGGAGGGGGGTTTCCTTGAGGAGGCGGCGCCCCTCCTCAGGAAGAGGAAAGGTGCGGGCGGGCCTGCCCTCGGCCAGGTGGGCGCGGAGGGCCTCGGCGGCCTCCAGAAGGGGGGCCATCTCCCGGTTGGCCCGGGCCTCCTTCCTGAGGCGCTCGACCCGACGCTCCAAGGAGGCCAAGTCCGCCAGGAGGAGCTCCGTCTCCACCACCTCCACGTCTCCCATGGGATCCACCCTCCCCATCACGTGGACCACCCCGGGGTCAGGGAAGCAGCGCACCACGTGGGCGATGGCCGCCACCTCGCGGATGTGGGCCAGGAACTGGTTGCCAAGCCCCTCCCCCCGGTGGGCCCCCTTCACCAGGCCGGCGATGTCCACGAACTCCACGTGGGTGGGAACTACGGGGGGAAGGCGCCCCCCCTTGGCGAAGACCTTCTGCAGGGCGAAAAGGCGCGGGTCCTCCAGGGCCACCACCCCCACGTTCTTGTCGATGGTGGCGAAGGGGTAGTTGGCGGCCAAGGCCCCCGCCCGGGTGAGGGCGTTGAACAGGGTAGACTTGCCCACATTGGGCAGACCGACGATGCCTACGGCAAGCATCCTGACCTCAAAAAAAGCCCCGTTCGGGGGCTCGCCCCATCCTAGCACAAGGCCTCCTCACCTTCTCAAGGAAAACCCCCCTATGATGGTCAGGGTATGGACCTGGCCGCCCACATTGACCACACCCTCCTGAAGCCCACCGCCACCCCGGAAGAGGTCCTAAAGGCGGCGGAAGAAACCCTGGAACACGGCTTCTTTGGCCTCTGCATCCCTCCCTCCTACGTGGGGTGGGTGCGGCGCGCCTACCCTCATGCCCCCTTCCGCCTGGTGACCGTGGTGGGGTTCCCCCTGGGCTACCAGGAGAAGGAGGTAAAGGCCCTCGAGGCCGCCCTGGCCTTCGCCCGGGGAGCGGACGAGGTGGACATGGTCCCCCACCTGGGCCGGGCCAAGGCGGGAGACCTGGCCTACCTGGAGGCCGAGGTCCGCGCCGTGCGCCAGGCGGTGCCCAGGGCGGTCCTCAAGGTCATCCTGGAGACAGGCCTCTTTTCCCCGGAGGAGATTCGGGCCATGGCCGAGGCAGCCATCCGGGGCGGGGCGGACTTCCTCAAGACCTCCACCGGCTTCGGGCCCCGGGGGGCCAGCCTGGAGGATGTGGAGCTCCTGGTCCAGGTGGCCCAGGGCCGGGCCCAGGTGAAGGCGGCGGGGGGCATCCGCGACCGGGAAGCCGCCCTAGGGCTCCTCCGGGCTGGGGCCACCCGGCTTGGCACCTCCAGCGGGGTGGCCCTGGTGGGGCAAGGGGAGGCCCATGGGTACTAGGAGGCGGCGGAGGCCAAGGCGGATCGCCGGACTCCCGGGGTACGTGGTCCTCCTCGCCGTCCTCCTCCTTTGGCTTTTCCAAGAGCTACGCCCCGGCCCCTCCCCCCTCCAGGCCCCAGCGGAGGCGGGGCAGGCGGAGGTCTACTTCATGCCCCAAGACGGGGAGCGGGCCAAGGCCAGGATCCTCTCCCTCATGGAGGAGGCCGAGGAGAGCCTAAAGGGGGCCTTCTACGAGTTTCGCAGCCTGGAGATCGCCCGGGGGTTACTGAGGGCCAGGGAGCGGGGGGTGAGGGTGGAGATCTACGGGGAAAGCGACTTCCGGCAGGACTTCCGCCGCTACCTGGTGGCCGCTAGCCTCGGCCAGACCCGGGAGCCCCCCAGGGTGGCCCAAGCCCTTTTGCGGGAAAGGGTCCGGCCCACCTCCATAGACTGCGAGGAGATCGTGGGCATCCCCGTCTGTTTTGACGAGCGGGAAGGGTTCATGCACCACAAGTTCCTGGTGGTGGACGGAAGGGTGGTCTGGACGGGGAGCGCCAACATGACCTGGAACGCCTTCGCCCGCAACAACGAAAACGGCCTCCTTCTCGCCTCCCCCACCCTGGCCGCAGGGTTCGGGGCCGAGTTCCAGGCCCTGTTCCGGGGGGAGAAGGAAGGCCTGGGGAGGCCCGTGGCCTTCCGCCTGGAGGACCCTCCCCTGGAGGGCACCGCCCACTTCAGCCCCAGGGGGGGCAGGGAGGGGAGGCGGGCCCTCCTGGAGGCCGTGCGCCGGGCAAGGCGGGAGATCCTCGTGGCCGCCTTCGTCCTCACGGATCAGGCCCTGGTGGAGGCCCTCAAGGAGGCCCACCGTCAGGGGGTTTCCCTCAAGGTCCTCCTGGAGACCCGGAACCTGAGGGATAGCCGCTGGGAGGCCCTGGTCCAGGCGGGCATCCCCGTGCGCCGAGACGGGAACCCCTTTACCATGCACCACAAGGTGATGGTCTTGGATGGGGAGTGGGTGGTGACGGGAAGCTACAACTTCTCCCTGCGGGCCTGGCAGGTCAACAACGAAAACCTCCTGATCCTGCGTAGCCCCATCCTGGCCGAGCGCTACCGGGAGGAGGTCCTAAGGCTATGGGAGGAAGGAGAACCCCTCTGATCCTGGCCTCGGGAAGCCCGAGGCGGAAGGCCCTCCTCGAGGCCCTGGGCTACCCCTTGCGCCTCCAACCCCCTGGGGTAGGGGAGGAGGGCCTGGACCTCCCCCCCAAGGCCCTGGCCCAGGCCCTGGCCAGGAGGAAGGGGGAGGGGGTAAAGGGCTTGTGGGTCCTGGCCGCCGACACCGTGGTGGACCTGGACGGGAAGGTCCTGGGCAAGCCCAAGGACCGGGAGGAAAACCGCCATTTCCTGCGCCTCCTCTCGGGGCGGGACCACCTGGTCCACACCGCCCTCTACCTGCGCACCCCCTTAGACCTGGTGGAGGAGGTACACACCGCCAAGGTGCGCTTCCGCCCCCTAAGCGAAGAGGAGATCCTCTGGTACGTCCATAGCGGCGAGGGCCTGGACAAGGCGGGGGGGTATGGGGCCCAGGGCCTGGGCATGGCCCTTGTAGAGAGGGTGGAAGGGGACTTCTACACCGTGGTGGGCCTCCCCGTCTCCCGGGTCTTCGCCCTCCTCTGGGAAAGGGGGTTCCGCCCGTGAGGGAGGTGGCCCTCCGCCGGGGGCTCTTCCTCTTGCTGCTCCTCTTGGGGTTTGGGCTCGCCGCCCTCACCCGGCCCCTGGCCCCCCATCTCTCCCTCACCCTCTCCCCCCTCACCGCCCCCCTCCCCGCCCTGGGCTTCCGCCTAGGGCAGAACCTGAGGGCTGCCTGGGACGCCCTCCGTAACCGCCAGGACCTCTACGCGGAAAACCGGGCCCTGAGGGCCAGGGTGGCCCTTTTGGAAGGGGAAAACCGCCGCCTGGCCCTGGAAGTGGCCCGGCTGGAGCGGGCCCTAGCCGTGCGCCAGACCCAGGCGCCCGGCCTCCTCGCCGTGGCCCCGGTGATCGGGGAGGACCTCTCTGGCCTCTACCGCCGCCTCCTCCTCGGGATGGGGGAACGGGAGGGCCTCAGGGTGGGCATGCCCGTCACCGCCCCCGAGGGCCTGGTGGGCCTCATCGTGGAGGTGGAGGAGAGGCGGGCTTTGGTGCGCACCCTGGTGGACCCGGAAAGCCAGGTAGGGGTGCGGCCGGAAAAGGGCCCGGGGCGGGGGGTGGCCCGGGGGGCCCCTCCCGATAGGCTCCTGGCGGAGTTCCCCCCCTCGGTGAGGCTCTCCCCCGGGGACCTCCTCCTCACCGGAGCCCCCTTGGGCCTCTTCCCCGACGGCATCCCCGTGGGCCGGGTGGAGCGGGTGGAAAGGGTCCAGGGGGGCCTCAAGCAACGAGCCTGGGTTCGCCCCCTGGTGGACCTTTCCCTTCTGGAAGAGGTTATGGTCCTGAGGCCGCTATGAAGGCCCTGCTGGCCCTTCTCCTCACCCTCTTTCTCTCCGGGCTCCTCTCGGCCCTCTGGCCCCAAGGGGTCATGGCCCCGGACCTCTTCCTGGTCCTGGCCTTGTGGTACGCTGCGGAAAGGCCCTACTACCTGGGCCTTCCCGTGGCCTTCCTCTTTGGCCTCTTCCAGGACCTGCTGGGCTTTGGCCTTCTGGGCCTCCACGGGGTGGGTCTCCTCTTGGCGAGCTACGCCTACTACGCGGCGAGCCGGAGGCTGGCCTTTGGGGAAGGTCTTCCCGCCCTCTTGGTCTTCACGTGGGCCTTCCTCGCCAAGTGGCTGGGCTACTTCCTGGTGGCCTACTGGCTCAGGCTGGAAATCCCTCCCTTCGTCCCCCTGGACCTCCTCCTCGAGGGCCTCTTCACCCTACCCTTCTTCTTCCTGGCCTGGCGCCTTAGACCATGAAGAGCCGCCTCTACGCCCTCATGGCCTTCTTCCTCCTCAGCCTTGGCCTCCTGGGCCTAAGGGCTTGGCAGCTTCAGATCCTGGAGCACGAGAAGTACGCCCTGAGGAGCCAGGGAAACTACCTGAAGACGGAGAGGATCCCCGCCCCCCGGGGCCGCATCCTGGACCGCAAGGGCCGGGTCATCGCCCAGGACCGCCTGGTGGTGGACCTGGTCTACGAGGGGGGGGAGGTGGCCTTCAGGGAAAGGCTCCTCCCCCTCTTGGGTCTAGAGGAGCTGCCCCAGGGTCCTGCCGTCCTCAAGGCGGGGATTCCCGAGCACCTGCTCCCCACCCTGGCCGAGCTCACGGCGGGCCAGGGAAATCTGAGGCTTTTGGAACGCATTGAGCGCACCTACCCCAACCCCATCTCCGGCCCCGTCCTGGGCTACGTCCTCCTGGCCAACGCCGAGCAGGTGCAAAGGGGCTACCACCCCGAGGAGCAGGTGGGCCAGGCCGGCCTCGAGGCCGCCCTGGAACCCCACCTGAGGGGCAAGGCGGGGGCGAGGGCGGTGGAGGTGAACGTCCGGAGCGAACGCCTCAGGGAGACGGTCCTGGAGGAGCCCACCCCGGGACGGGACGTGGTCCTCACCCTGGACCTGGACCTGCAAAGGGCGGCGGAAAGGGCCCTGGAGGAAGCCCTCTCGGACATCAACGCCGGACGCCGCCGCCATGGGCTTCCCCCTACGGACCGGGTCCGGGGGGCCATCGTAGCCCTGGACCCCACCACGGGGGAGGTACTGGCTATGGCCTCCGCCCCCTCCTTTGATCCCCACCTCTTCTCCCGAAGGCCCGTGCCCCAGGAGGTCCAGAACCTCCTCCGGGACCCGGACCTCCCCCTGCTGAACCGGGCGCTCCAGGCCTACACCCCAGGCTCCGTCTTCAAGCTGGCCACGAGCTACGCCCTCCTGGAGGAGGGGTACGTGAACCCCACCACCGCCTACCGGTGCAGCCCTTACATCGTCCACGGGGGGCAGGTGCGCCGGAACTGGGCCAGCTGGGACATGGGCCCCATGACCGCCGGGGAGGCCATCGCCCATAGCTGCAACACCTGGTACTACCAGGTGGCGGCCCGGGACCCCCTGGGCCTCGTGGACCGCTTGGCCGCAAGAGCCAGGCTCCTGGGCCTGGGGGAGGCCACAGGCCTGGAGGTAGCGGAAAGGAGGGGCCTCCTCCCCACCCGGGCCTGGAAGCGGGAGGCCCTGGGGGAACCCTGGTACCCGGGGGAGACCCTCTCCGTGGCCATCGGCCAAGGACCCGTCCTCACCACCCCGGCCCAGATCGCCCGGATGCTGGCCACCATCGCCAACGAGGGAAAAAAGCCTAGGCTCCGCCTGGTGAAGCGCATAGGGGACACCCCCACGGCTCCCCGCCTGGACCCTGTGCCCGGTCGGCACTGGCGGACCCTGAAAGCGGGGATGCGGGAGACCGTGACCCAGGGCACGGCCCGGCACGTCCTGGGCAACTTCCCCGTACCCACCGGGGGCAAGACGGGGACCGCGGAAACCCCGGGCAAGCGCCGGGGTCTGGAGCACGCCTGGTACATGGGCTACGGCCCGGCCGAACCCGGAACCCCTTACCCCCCTTTGGTAGTGGTGGCCTTCTTTGAAAACGGGGGTGAGGGGAGCCGGGTGGCCCTCCCCGCGGTGAAGAGGGTCATGGCCGCCTACTGGGGGGTGGCCTCCCCCTAGAATGAGGCCATGCGGCTTCGCGCCACCCCCAAGGCCTTGGCCCTCCGCCTGGACGGGAACGAGACCCCAGAGGACCTCCTGGCCCTAAACCTCCCCGAGGGGCCGCCCCTCGAGGTGGAGGTGGCGGGCCCCGTGGGGGAGGAGGTGCTGCGGGCCCTCCTCTCCCTGGGGCGACCCCTCACCCTCCTGCCCCCCAGGGGAAAGCGGCCCACGGGCACCCTGGTGATCCCCAAGACCCTCCGGGCGGGGGAGCGGGTGGAGCATCCGGGAACCGTGGTGGTCCTAGGGGACGTGAACCCCGGGGCCGAGGTAGCGGCGGGGGGGGATGTGATCGTGGTGGGGAAGCTCCGGGGCCTCGCCCACGCCGGAGCCCTCGGGGACGAGGGGCGCTTTATCTTCGCTCTGGAGCTTTCTGCCAAGCAGGTGCGCATCGGCCCCCATCTGGCCCAGGCCCCCGAGGGAGAGAGGGGGCGGGGAGCGGAGCTGGCCCGGGTAGAGGAGGGGCGGATCGTGGTGGAGGCTTGGGCTAAAAGGTGAAGGTCCCCGTTTCCACCCCGTGGCGCTTCAGGACCAGGTAGATGGCCCAGCCCGAAAGGGCCACGTAAAGCCAGATGGGTACCAGCACCCGGGCCCAGCGCCTGTGGTGGGAGAACTGCCCCTTGAAGGCCCTCCAGATGACATAGAGGGCGAGGGGACCGTTCACCGCCGCCAAGACGGTGTGGGTGAGGAGGAGGGCGTAGTAGGCCCCCCTCCACGCCTCCGGCCCCCCGTAGGCGGTGGTGCCGTAGAGGGCCCAGCGGGTCAGGTAGAAGACCAGGAAGAGGGCTGCCAGGGCCGTGGCCGCCAGCATGGCCCGGGGGTGGTTCACCCGGTCCCCCCTGCGGATGAGGACCAAACCCGCCAACAGGGCCGCCCCCGATAGCACGATGGACCAAACCGCAAGGTTACTGAGAAGCTCCTTCATCCTTCCTCCGAAAGCCTTTCCGCCAGAAGCCGCACGGGCTCCAGCCGAGCGGTGCGGGCGTAGCTATACCCCCTCAGGTAATGCTCTTCCTTCCGTGTGAGCCGGTAAAGCCTCAGGTAGACCAGCGCCAAAAGCCCGTCCCGTTCCCGGCCTGGGGGCAGGCGGTGGAGCAGCTTGGCGATCTCCCGCAGGCGGCCTTCCCCCTGGGCCTCGAGGGGAGTCTCCCGCAGGGCACGGGTCAGATCGACCAAAGTACTCCCTAAACCCCGCACGGGGAGGAGTTTACCACGCCCAGGGGCCGCCCATTGGCGCCCCGGCAACGATGGCCCCGGGCCAGGGTTTTCTGTCCCCGCCTCCGCTAGGGCAGGGGGCGGACGGTGCGGTTGCCCGCGGCGTCCACCGCCACCAGGGAGGCCCCAGGGGGGGCCTCTACCACGAAGGCCACCGAGGTCCCCTTGGGGAGGGAAAGCGGGGTGTACCGATCCCCCACCCGGAGGGAGACCCGCTCCACTCCCACGTTGTCCTCCACCACCCCATAGACCCGCAGGAGGTTTCCCTCCCGCTCCATGCGGTCTACCCGGATGCGGGGCGGAGTGGCGTCCAGGGTCAAGGAAACCCTTCTCTCCCCCCGGTTGCCCACCCCGTCCTCGGCCTGCAGGCGCACCTCCACCTGGCCCGAGGTGGGGGCCTGGATGCGGAAGCGAAAGTGGACAAGTTGCTTGCCCCGCTCCGCCTCGGGAAGCACCTCTTGTCCGTTGACCTGGACGCTCACCACCCCCGAGGGGTCAAAGGCGTAGCCCTGGGCCACCACCTCCCTCCCCGGGGCCACCCCACCCCCCAGGGGCTCCACCAGGCCCACCAGGGGCGGCGAAGCGTCTGGCCGAGCACAGGCGGTCAGGAGAAGGGTTATGGGCCAAATCCATCGCATGTCCCGAGGATAACCCAAAAGCGAGGCTGGGAGGGCACCCCCTCCCAGCCCATCAGCTAGACCCTAGAACCGGTAGGCGGCACCCAGGCGAACCCTGAAAACGAAGCCGTCAGGCTGGGTAACAAGGGCGTTATCGTTCGTGTAACCGCTGTCACCGGGGCAGGTAGTACCGGAAAAACCCGAAGAGTTAGAGCCGCTGATGCAGGACTGCAGGTAGTAGTCGGCCCCAAGATCGGCCACCACATCCAGATTGGGGATCACGGCGTAAGCCGCCCTAACCCCCCCACCGAAGCCAAAGGCGTTGGAAGACACTCTGCCCCAATTGCCGCTGTTGTCATAGAAACCGCCCTCAAACATGTTGTAGCGAACCCCTAGGTAGGGAGCCAGGGATACAGGCAGACCCTGGACGGGAAGCTTGTAGAGAGCGTCCAGGCTCAGGGTAATGTTCTGGCCCCACTCAGTAAGGTTGTTAGCTTGCTTGAATTGTCCCCAAGTAATTCCCGATACCGGATCGATGAAATTGTCATCGAGCGCATCACTGGTAGCAAACCCTAACCCCAGGCGCACCGCCAGGGGAAGGCCGGGGGCCAGGTCCTCGGTCACCACCGCCAGCTGGCCGCCAAGGCCACTGTAGATGTAGCCAGCACTAACCTCCACGCTGAACTTCTGCGCCATAGCGAGCGCACCTAGAAGCGCCACGATGCCCATAAGCGTCCTTTTCATTTTAGCCTCCTTCGCGAGCCTTTACGGGCTCACGCCAGTAGATTAGCGTGCAATGCGTTTCCTGTCAAGCGGAATAAAATCAAGTTGTGTAAAGCGCATTGATGCGCACATACCCTTCGGTGAGGTCGCAGCCCCAGGCCTCCGCCCTGAAGGGGCCCTCCCCCAGATCCACGAAGACCTCCACCTCCTCGGCCCGCATGGCCTGGCTGGCCCTTTCCCGGTCAAAGGGCAGGGCCCCGCCCCGGTAGAGGGGAACCCCCTGGAGGCGGATCTCCACTCTTAGGGGGTCAAACCGGGCCCCGGAGTTGCCCAAGGCGGCCAGGATCCGGCCCCAGTTGGGGTCATTGCCGTAGAGGGCGCTCTTCCAAAGGAGGCTAGCCGCTACCGCCCTGGCCGCCCGCCGGGCCTCCTCCTCCGTGGCCGCCCCTTGGACCCGTACGGTCATGAGCTTGGTGGCCCCTTCCCCGTCCCGGGCGATCTTCCGGGAAAGCTCCCGGGCCACCCCCTCCACGGCCTCGAGGAGGGGCTCCAGGGGCACCTCGCCGTAGGCCCCGTTGGCCATGAGGAGGGCCAGGTCGTTGGTGGAGGTGTCCCCGTCCACGGTCACCTGGTTGAAGGTGCGGTCCACGATGCCCCTCCAGGCCTCCCTGAGGACCTCCTGGGGCACCCAGGCGTCCGTGACCAGAAAGGCCAGCATGGTGGCCAGGTTGGGGTGGATCATCCCGCTTCCCTTGGCCACGCCCACGATCCTAGCTCCAGCCACCTCAGCCTCGGCCACCTTGACCACCAGGTCCGTGGTGAGGATGGCCTCGGCGAAGGCCTGGGCGAAGGGGGTGAGGTCTATCTGGGGCAGGCCCCTCTCTATCCTTTCCACGGGCAGGGGAACCCCGATGACCCCCGTGGAGGCGGTGAGGACCTCCTCCGGAGAAATCCCAAGCCTCTGGGCGGCCAGTTCCGCCATCCGGGCATCGTCCCTAAAGCCCCGCTCCCCTGTGGCGCAGTTGGCGTTGCCCGCATTGACCACCACCGCCCGCAAGGGGCCCCCTTGGGCGTAAAGGGCCCTGCCCCGGTGGATGGAGGGGGCGGCGGCCCGGTTCTGCGTGGCCGCATAGGCCCAATGGGCGGGAAGGCCGGAGACAAGCAGGGCCAGATCGGGCCTGCCCGAGGGCTTGATCCCCGCCCGCACCGCTCCCGCGCGGAACCCCCTGGGAAGCCTCACGGCCATATTCCCTCCTTGGGCAGGGCCAGGTCCTCGGGGAGGCCCAGCATGAGGTTCAGGTTCTGCACCGCGTGGCCTGCCATGCCCTTCACTAGGTTGTCCAAGGCGGCGAAGACCAAGACCCGCCCGGTGCGGGCCTCGAGGAGGGGCCTCAGGTCCACCCGGTTGGAGGCGTAGGTGGCCTTGGTCTGGGGAAGGTCCGAAAGGAGGCGCACGAAGGGCTCCCCCTGGTAAAACTCCCGGTAGAGGGCATCCAGCCTCGCCTGGTTCCAGTCCCCCTCCACCACCGCCTCCGCTGTGAGGAGGATCCCCCGGGTCATGGGGACCAGATGGGGGGTGAAGCTCAGGCGGACCTCCGCCCTAGCCCCATGGGTGCGGGGATGGCGCCCCTGGGCCAGGACCCTTCCCAGGTTCTCTTCCATCTCGGGGATGTGCCGGTGGGTGCCCCCCGCCTTGTAGGGTCTCAGGTTCTCGTTCACCTCGGCGAATAAGGTGCCCTCCCCTTCCCTCCCCGCCCCAGAAACCCCGCTTAAGCCCACCAGAAAGCCCCCCCTCAGGACCCCCGCCGCCGCCAGAGGGGCGAGGGCCAGGGTGGCCCCGGTCACGTAGCACCCCGGGTTGGCCACGAGCCTCGCCCCCCCAAGCTCCTCCCGGTGGAGCTCGGGAAGGCCGTAGACCGCCTCCTGGTAGAGCTCTGGGCTTTTGTGGGGGATGCCGTACCAGGCCTCGTAGACCCCGGGGGGGAGGCGGAAGTCCCCGGAGAGGTCAATGACCCGCTTCCCCTCCCTTAGGGCCTGGGGGGCGATCCCCATGGAAAGGCCATTGGGCAGGGCCAGGAAGACCACCTCTGCCCTCTCCAGGACCTCTTCCTGGGAGGCGAAGGGAGCCTCGTCCCAAAGCTGGGGCCAGGCCTCCCCTAGGGGCTTTCCCACGTGCTTGCGGCTTGCGAAGCCCACGAGCTCCACCTCCGGGTGCCCCTTGAGGAGGCGGATGAGCTCCGCCCCCCCGTAGCCCGAAGCCCCCAGGATCCCCACCCTTACCACGGCACCTCCAAGGAGGCCTCGGGAAAGGCCAGGGGGGCCACCCTCTCCCCGGGCCTGACCCAGATCTGCTCCCGGTAGTGGTCTCCCTCGGGGGTGCGGAAGAGAAGAAGCCGCCCGCCCAAAAGGTCCTGGACCCAGACCTCCGGCACACCCCCTTCGGCGTAAAGGGGAAGCTTCTTGCCCAGGTCGTAGTCCAGGCTGGACTCGGCCACCTCTAGGACCAGGTGAACGTCCATAGGCTCGGGGAGGCGGTGACTGTAATCTCCCGGCCTGAGGAGGAGAAGATCGGGCTCCAGGTAGGTTTCGGAGGGCAAAACCAAGGGGCCTTGCACCTGGACGAGAAGGTGGGGAAACGCCTCCTGCAAAACCCGGTTCCAGCGGTTCACGGTATAAGCGTGACGAGGACCTATCGGGGCCATCTGGTAGATCTCCCCCTTCAGAAGCTCCACCCCCCTCTCCGGCAGGGGAAGCTTCAGGAACTCTTCCAAGCGGAAGCGGTAGGGCCGGACCATACCCCTAGCTTAGCAGGGTGAGGAGGACGGCCTTGGCGGTGTGGAGGCGGTTTTCCGCCTGGTCAAAGACCCGGCTCCTCTCCCCGTGGACCACTTCCTCCGTGGTCTCCTCCCCGTAGTGGGCGGGGAGGCAGTGGAGGAAGACCCCACCGGGGTGGAGGAGGTCCAGGAGAGAGCCGTTCACCTGGAAGCCCTGGAAGTCCCGAAGGCGCCTTGCCCGCTCCCTCTCCTGGCCCATGCTGGTCCAGACATCGGTGTAGAGGGCGTGGGCCCCGAAGGCGGCCTCCTTGGGGTCGTGGGTGAGGAGGGCCCCGGCTCTTTCCAAAAGCCAGGCCTGGGGCTCGTAACCCCTGGGGGTGGCCACCCGCACCCTTAGGCCCACCAGGGGGGCCACCTCCAGGAGGGAGGCCAGGACGTTGTTCCCGTCCCCCACCCAGGCCACCTCGAGGCCCTCCAGCCCCCCGAAGGCCTCCTTCAGGGTGAGGAGGTCGGCCAGGGCCTGCAGGGGGTGGGCCCGATCGGAGAGGGCGTTGATCACGGGAACGCAGGCGTAGCGGGCAAGCTCCTCCACGGTCCCGTGGCGGAAAACCCGGGCAGCGATCCCCTCCACGAAGCGCTCCAGGTTCTTGGCGATGTCCCTGACGGGCTCCCTTTCCCCGATGCCCACCTGCTTCTGGTCCAGGTAAATGGCATGCCCCCCCAGGTGGAGCATGGCCACCTCGAGGGTGGTCCGGGTACGCAGGGAGGGCTTCTCAAAAAGGAGGGCCAGGGTCTTGCCCCTTAGGTCCTCCCCCCGGTAGCGCTCCCGCTTCAGGCGCTCCGCCAGGTCCAGGAGGCGCTTCAGGGCCTCCTTGCCGAAGCCGGAGAAGTCCAAAAGATCCTTGGGCAGGGTCAGGGCCTCTCCCCCCATGAGGCCTACAGGATACCGCGGGCCTGTAAACTTATGCAACCCCCTAGGACCGGGCCCAGGGCACGTGGAGGATAGGAAGAGGACTCACAAAGGGCTCGGCGTAGTCCACCCCCAGGTAGTTCCCGAAGTAGCGCCGCATGGCCTTGCGGGCCTCCACCCCTTTGGGCCCCACGGTCTCGCTCACCGCCTCCCCGGAGAACTGGCTCCGGTAGGCCAGAACCGCCCCTTCCCACTGGTCTATGAAGGCGGAGATCTTCACCAGGAAGCTCGGGGTGAAGGGGTAGTTCCCCGGGTAAAAGAAGAGCCTTTCCACCCGGTGGGGCCTCCCCTCCAGGGGAGCCTTGGGGAGAGCGGCCAAGTGGATCGCGGCCACAGCAAGGCGGCCTGCGGCGGTGTGGTCGGGGTGGCGGTCGGCCTCTAGGGGAGCGAGGAGAATCCTGGGCCTAAGCCGGCGCAGGGCCTCGGCCACCTTCAGGCGCTGTTCGGCCACGTCGGCCAAACCCCCATCGGGAAGGCCCAGGTTGCCCCGGAAGTCCAGGCCCAGGATGCGGCTTGCCTCCGCCACCTCCCTTTCCCGCTCTTCCGGCGTGCCCTTGGTGCCCATCTCCCCCCGGGTGAGGTCCAGAATCCCCGTGGAAAGCCCCTCCGCCTTGGCCCGGGCCAGGGTGCCGCCGCACCCCAGCTCCCCGTCGTCGGGGTGGGGGGCTACCACCAAAAGGTCAAGCATCCTCCTCCTCCAAGATCCGCCGAAGCACCTCCGAGAGCAACGGTACCCCGTGGACCACGACGTCCAGCCGATAGCTACGCCACACCAACGGCCTACCTCAAAACCTCAGGAGCCGCCCAAGGCTTCAAAGCTCCCCTCATCACCAGGTCCAGAGGTCCGCGCCGCTCCCAGATGTGGCCTCGCCCCGGGCCATAGGAGCGAAGGGGGGCTAGGACCTCCTCCTTCCGCACGCTTCCAGTCTAGCGCACCTCCACCCGCTCCCCAAACCGCCTCTCCGTTCCCTCCCGAAGACGCTTGAGGTTTTCCCAGTGGGTAAAGAAGATGAGGGCCGCCATGAGGAAGACCGTGGCCACCTCCCAAAGGGGCCTTCCCAAGGCCAGGGAGAGGACCAGGGCCGCCACACCCCCCGTCATGCTCCCCGCGGACACGTAGCGGGTGAGGAGGGTCACGCTGACCCCGATGGGAAAGGTCCAAAGGGCCAGGATCGGGTCCAGGAAGAGGAGGGCGCCGAAGCTGGTGGCCACCCCCTTCCCCCCCTTGAACCCCAGGAAGAGGGAGTAGTTGTGGCCCAAAACCGCCGCCACCGCCACCCCTCCCAAAAGCCAGCCCTCCAGCCCCAAGGCCCGGGCGACGAGGACGGCGATGCCTCCCTTGAACACATCAAAGAAGGCCACCACCAAGGCCGGCCCCCAGCCCAGGGTTCTGAGGACGTTGGTGGCCCCGATGTTGCCGGAGCCCACCTTGCGGATGTCCACCCCATAGGTCCGGGCCACCAGAACCCCGGCGGGGATGGAGCCAAAGAGGTAGGCCACCAGGAGAACAAGTAGCGCCCCAATCACGGGGTACCATTCTACCCCCCATTTGGGGGATGTCTGGGTCTCATGCCCCGTGCTAGCCTATGTGGTGATGATACCCAAGGGCCTAACCTTGATAGAGCTGGTGGTGGTCTTGGCCGTTCTGGCCATTGCCTCCAGCATTATGGCCTTGAATGTCCGTCCCTTCTATAACCCCGTGCAGGATGCGCTTTCCCGAACCGAGGGATTCGTGAAGCAGGTGCGCTCCAAAGCCATGGCCACCACCTCGGCATATCGCATCACCCTCGAGGGGAATCGGCTAAAAGCTGCCTATGCCCCTACCTGCCGGAGCGCCTCTTTCACCGAGGATCGCTCTCTTCAGGCGGAAATTCCGGCTGAGGTTATCGTGACCTTCACACCCCAAGGGGGGGTACCCTGCTTCAACAGCCGGGGTCTTCTAATCCTGCAGAACGCCGGCAACTACTCTGGGGAGCCCTATTACCGCTTCACGGACCCCCAAGGGAGGCAAGGGACCCTAAGGCTCTTCTTGGGAGGGGGGGTGGTACGGCAATGAGGAAGGGTCTGACCCTGGTAGAGGTTCTGGTAGCTTTGGCCGTCCTCGCCTTGCTGGGACCTGTTCTGGCGGGCTTCATCACTTACCTCCAGGTAAACACCCGCTCCGAGGTCCGTGGCGCGGCCGTCACCCTGGCCCAAGAAACCCTGGAAAGCTTGAGGCTCCTCAACCCACAAAGCCTTCCCTCCCGGGGCTGTAGCGAAAGTACCATATCGCGAGCTGGCCGCAATTTCAGGGTGCAAACCTGCTACTGCGCAAATCCCCAGCTTTGCGGCCAGGGGGCCCGTCATATCATGGTCCAGGTCTTTTTGGGCAACGAGGACCAGCTGGTCTACCGGGTGGAGACGGTCTTCACCCAGTTGCGGTAGGGAGGTGTAGGGATGAGGGGAAGGGGCTTTACGCTGGTGGAGATCCTGGTGGCCCTGGGCATCGCGGGCCTCCTGCTGGGGGTCGTCCTCAGCACCACCCTGGGGCACAGGCAGCTCTATGTGCTGGACACGAACCGCACCGCCGCCAACCAAAACTTGCGGGCTTCGCTGGACATCCTGGTGGCCGACCTGCGCCAGGCAGGGGAGAGGCTTCCCTTGGACTTCCCAGCCGTAGAGGTGCGGAATGACGGAACGGAACTGGTCTTGCGGAGAAACCTCTTTGACGTTGTGTTGAACCTCTGCGACAGGAACGGCATAAGCGGTAATCAGGACATTATCCCGGTGGCCCAAAGGAACTTTCCGCCCAACGCCCCCACCGACTACATTGAAGCCTGCCGCTTCCGCGACGAGGACAACAACGGTTTTGACGACCGAATAGACGCCTGGAGGAACTACCGTTGCGGCTCGGACGGGGACCCCACCTGCCAGACGGGTAACCGCAGGGAGGTGGTCCGGGCCTACATACACGACCCGAATACGGGCTTGGGGGAGTGGTTTGATTACGATCATGAAGATGGGGAGCACATCCACAAGGATAACGCAAGCCGCTGGCAGAACAGCTACGGCCCCCTGTCCAGGCTCTACCTGCTGGAGGAAAGGCGCTACTACCTTTCGGGAAACGTCCTGATGCTGGCCGAGAACGGGGGAACGGGCAAGGGCTTGGTCGGGGACGTGGTCCACTTCCAGGTTAGGGCCCGGGCTGGGAACCGGACGTACACCAACTTCCCCCCCGCGGGCCTGAGCTGGACCTCTTTGGAGCACGTGGAGGTGGCCATAAGGAGCCGGCTGGGCAACGTGGAGCGGGCGCTTTCCACCCAGGCGGTCCCGCGGAACGTTTTCTCCCGCTAGAGAGGAGGCTGGGATGAGGAAGGGTTTCGCCTTGGTGAGCGTGCTCATCATGCTGGCGGTACTCATGTCCCTGCTCACCGCCTACTTCACCCTGACGCAGATTGAGCTAGGGGCCACCCAGGCCAGCGTGCGGCAGACCACGGGGTTTTACGCCGCCGAGGCCGGGCTGAACCTGAGGGCCGAGGAAGTCCGGGCCAAGTTTCTGGGCTACGGGAGGCCTTCGGGAACCAGCCCCTCAAGCAACAACCCCTGCCAGGGGAGCAACCTGGGTTCGGGGGACTTCGCCTGCAAAACCTACTCCATCTCTGGGCGGACGGTGCGCACCTACATGGTGGAACCCCCAGGTAACCCTGAGACCGTGCAAATCCCCCCCGGGGAGCTCTTTGAGAACCTGGAGGCCCAGGAGTACCGCTACTCCCTTTTCTCCGAAGCCATCGGCCCCGACGGCCGGACGGAGGCTGTTTTGGAACTGGTCTTCAAGAGCCGTCTGGTGCCCATGTTCCAGTTCGCCGCCTTCTACGACAAAGACCTGGAGATCCTCCCCGGGCCACCCATGACCCTGAACGGCCGGGTGCACACCAACGGGGATCTGTACCTAAACGCGGGAAATACCTTGACCATAGAGGGTCAGGTGAGCACGGCAGGCAGGCTTTACCGCGGACGAAAGGAGGAGAACCATTGCAGCGGCACCGTCAAAGTCAAGCTTCCCAACGCCCCGAACAACGACCCCAACGATCCCCGTAGCTACCGTGCGCTGGACTGCGCCGGGGGGGTGCGGCGGGAGTACCGCCAGGAGGACGTGGCCCCTTGGGAGGGGCGCATCCAGGTAGGGGTGAACCGGGTGACCGTGCCTTCCCCTGAAGAGCTGGATCCGGATCCCAGCCGGCTCTACTTCTCCAGGGCCCAGCTCCGGCTCAGGCTCAACCTCTTCAACCAAAGCGCGGAGGTCGTCCGCCCAGATGGGACCGTGGATCCTTTGGCTAGCCAAACGCTAAACCTATGCCCTGGGACCATAACAGGTAGGGCCGTAGGCAACAGCAATACCTTCTTTGACAACCGGGAAGGCAAGCCCATCCAGATGCTGGAGGTGGACCTCCGGGGGCTCTTAGATTGTGTTCACCTTCACAACCTCCTCGGGGCGGGGGTGAGGCTTGACGACGAGACCAACGGGGGCCTGGTCTTCCACTTGACCGTGCACGGACCAGAGAGCGGCACCCGGGGGAACGGCTATGGGGTGCGCATCCGGAACGGAGCCCGCATTGCCTCTACCATACCAGGAGCTCCCCGTCCCCGGGGCCTCACCATCGTTAGCGACCAGCCTGTCTACATCCAGGGGGACTTCAACCGGGACGACCCAGACGTACCCGACGACTGGATTCCCGCGGCCTTTCTGACGGATGCTATAAATATCCTATCCAACGCCTGGAACGATGACAACCGAAGCCGGCAACCTCTCACCAACAGACGGGCCAGCGACACAGAGGTCAACGCGGCCTTCCTTGGGGGCACGGACACCACGGGGGGGCAGGAGGGGAGTGGAGGCCAGGACCGGGGCCAGTACAACGGCGGTCTGGAAAACTACCCCCGTTTCCACGAAGCCTGGCAATGGAGTAGTGGAAATAATCGCGAGTACGCCACCTTCACCTATAGGGGATCCTTCGTCAGCCTAGGTAACTCAAGGAAAGCGGCGGGCAGGTGGTGCTACAGGAATGACAACTGCAACAGGTATTCCACCTTCTACGGGACCTATGAGGCCCCACGGAGAAATTGGTCCTACGAGGTGCGCTTCTCTCAGGGCCAGTTGCCGCCCCTCTCCCCACGATTCGTCTACCTAAGACAGGAGCGCTTCCTCAGGGAGTTTGAACGTCCCTAGGCTGGGGAAGCCCCTAAGAGGAGGATGGTCCTAAGGGGGCCAGGGTGCCCTCAGAGAGGGGATGAAGCCTAGCTACTAGCCGAGGTGTAGCTCCTCAAGGCCAGGCGGAAGAAGCCCCGCGCCAGGAGGAAGAGGAGGAGGGCGAGCCCCCCGGCCAGGAAGGGGGCCTCTCCCCTTCCCAAGGCGGCCTCCGCGGGCACGGTGGTGAGGAAGGCCACGGGCACCACGAAGGTGAAGAAGACCCGGTAAAGGGCGGGGTAGGCCCCCACGGGGAACCGCCCCGCCTCCAGAAGCCCCCTCAGGACCTCGGTGACGTTGTAGATCTTCACGAACCAGATGCTGGTGGTGGCCAGGAGGAACCACAGGCTATAGAGGGTCAGGGCCCCGAAGGCGAAGTAGAGGGCGAAGCGGGCGTAGTCCCCGGGAGAAAGCTCCAGGCGGGCCCCCGCATAGAGGAGAAGGCCCGCCCCCAGGAGGAAGTCCCCTAGGCCCCAAGGGGAGAAGGTGCGCGAGGAGAGCCAGAACTGGGGGTCCAGGGGCTTGAGGAGAACGAAGTCCAGGGTACCCTGCTGCACGTGCTCCACGATCCGGTTGAGGTTGGGGGCTAGGAGGGTGGAGGCGAGGCCCTGGAGGAGGGTGAAGGCGGCGAGGACCAAGAGGGCCTCCTCGAGGGCCCACCCTCCAGGCCGGTACCCCCCCTGGTAGAGGAGGAGGAGGCCGAAGAGGGCCCCAAAGAGGGTGAGGAGGGAGGAAAGGAGGCCCAGGAGGAAGTTCCCCCGGTACTCCATCTCCGCCGCCAGGCTGGTGAGGAGGAAGAGGCGGAGGACCCTCAGGTAGCGCACCCCTCCAAGGTAGACTTGGAGGCATGGAGGACGCAAGTCCCATCGTCTTGGCCGAGGACCTCACCCGGCACTACCGGGTGGCCCTGAAGGAGGCCTCCCTCCTCGGTACCTTGCGCCACTTTTTCCGCCGTCAGTACCAGACCATCCGGGCGGTGGAGGGGGTTTCCTTCCGGATTTACCCGGGCGAGGTAGTGGGCTTCTTGGGGCCCAACGGGGCGGGCAAGACCACCACCCTGAAGATGCTCACCGGCCTGGTCCACCCCACGAGGGGGAAGGCTCTGGTGGCGGGGCACGTGCCCAAAAGGCGGGAGAAGGCCTTCCTGAAAAGGATCACCCTGGTCATGGGCAACAAGCAGCAGCTCCTCTGGGACCTCCCCGCCATGGACTCCCTCCGCCTCAACGCCGCCATCTACGAGGTGCCCGAAGGCGAGTTCAAAAGGCGGGTGGGGGAGCTCGCAGAGATGCTAGGGCTTGAGAAGAAGCTCCACCAGCCTGTGCGCAAGCTCTCCTTGGGGGAGAGGATGAAGGCGGAGCTCCTAGCCGCCCTCCTCCACCGCCCAGAGGTGCTCTTCCTGGACGAGCCCACCCTGGGCCTGGACGTGAACGCCCAAGTAGCCGTGCGGGAGTTCATCCGGGAATATAACCGCCGCTATGGGGCCACGGTCCTCCTCACCAGCCACTACATGGCGGACATCGCTGCCCTCTCCGAGAGGGTCTTGGTCATTCACCAGGGGAGGCTCCTCTACGACGGGGCCCTAGAAGGCCTCCTGGACCGCTTCGCCCCCTACCGGGAGGTGGGCCTCGTCCTGAAGGCCCCTCTGCCCAGGGAGGCCCTCCTCCCCTTGGGGGAGGTGCGGGAGCTAGAGGGGCGGGAGGCGAGGCTTCTGGTCCCCCGGGAGAGGCTCACGGAAAGGGTGGCGGAGATCCTGAGAAGGCTTCCCGTGGAGGACCTCGAGGTTCGCGACCCCCCTTTGGAGGAGGTCATCGCCCGGGTGTTCAAAAGCCCCCAGGAGGCCCTGTGAGAAAGGCCAAGACCCTCCTTTCCGTCTACCTGGCCTACATGCTGGAGTACCGGGCGGAGCTCCTCCTTTGGGCCCTGGCCGGGCTTCTCCCCCTCATCCTCATGGGGGTCTGGACCGAGGCCGCCCGGGGCGGGGACTTCCCCCTCTCCCCAGGGGAGTTCGCCCGCTACTTCCTCATGGTCTTCCTGGTGCGCCAGGCCACGGTGGTCTGGGTGGTGTGGGAGTTTGAAAGGGACGTGGTGGAGGGCCGCCTCTCCTTCCGGCTCCTGAGGCCTCTGGACCCCTTCTTTGAGCACCTGGCGGCCCACGTGGCCGAAAGGCTGGCCCGGCTTCCCTTCGTCCTCCTCCTCACCCTCCTCTTCTTTGGGCTTTTCCCCGAGGCCCGCTTTCTGCCGGAGCCCGGGCCCTTCCTCCTCGGCCTTCTCCTCACCCTCCTGGCCTTCCTGCTCCGCTACACCATGCAGTACGCCACGGCCATGCTCACCTTCTGGACGGAGCGGGCCACCAGCGTTGAGGAGGTCTTCTTCCTCCTCTACCTCTTCCTCTCCGGGACCATCGCCCCCCTCGAGGTCTTCCCCGAGCCCCTAAGGGAGCTCGCCCTCCTCACCCCCTTCCCCTACCTGGTCTACCTACCTGCGGCCCTATTGGCAGGGCAGGAAGTGGCCCTCTTCCCGGGGCTTTGGATCATGCTCTTCTGGGGTGTGGCCTTCCTCCTCCTTGCCCGCCTCCTCTTTTGGCTCGGCCTTAGGCGCTACTCGGGCCACGGGGCATAATGGAGGCATGGCCACCCGCTACCGCTTCCGGGTAGAGGAGTTTGAGCGGGCCTTCCAAGGGGTGCCCCACGTGGAGCTCCTCCGGGGGGAGGTGTACCAGATGAGCCCCATCGGACCCAAGCACGTGCACAAGGTGGCCCAGTTGGACGCCAGGCTCCAGGAGGCCCTAAAGGGCGAGGCGGCGGTCTTGGTCCAGTCCCCCTTGCGCCTCTCCGAGGACTCCGAGCCCGAGCCGGACCTGATGGTGCTGAAGCCCCCTCTGGACCGCTACGCCGAAAGGCTCCCCACCCCCGAGGACGTCCTCCTCCTCCTAGAGGTGGCGGACACCTCCCTCCCCTTTGACCGGGAGGTCAAGCTTCCCCTCTACGCCGAGGCGGGGATCCCCGAGGTATGGCTGGTCAACCTCCAGGAAAATCTCCTGGAGGTCCACCGGGACCCGCGGGGGGGCCGCTACCGGGAGATCCGGCTCCTCTCCCCCGAGGAAGAGGTGAGCCCCGCCCTCCTCCCCGAGATCAGCCTGCGCTGGGCGTAGCCTCCCGCACGGGGTAGAGGAGGGCGTAGGCGTAGCCGTCGGTGAGGGCCTTGAGGGAGGCCTCGAGGATGTTCTCGCTGGCCCCCACGGTGCTGAAGCGCTCCCCTCCCCGCCTCAGCTCCACCATCACCCGCACGCCGCTGTTGGTCCCCGCCTCCTGGCCGGAGAGGATGCGCACCTTGTAGTCCACAAGCTCCACATCGGCGAGCTCCGGGTAAAACCCCAAGACCGCCTTGCGGAAGGCCCGGTCCAGGGCGGAGACGGGGCCATGGGGGCTCTCGGCGGCGGTGTGCTGCAGGCTCTCCCCTACCCGCACCCGCACCGTGGCCTCGGCCCAGGCGGTGGCGAGGCCGGTGCCGTGGACGAAGACGGAGAAGCCCTCCACCTGGAAAGGGAGGCCTCCCCCCTTCAGGCGGTGGGCCAGGAGGTAGAAGCTGGCCTCCGCCCCCTCAAAGGCGTAGCCCTCGTACTCCAGGGCCTTCACCTCGTCCAGAAGGCGCTTGACCTCCTCCTTGGAGAGGTCCACCCCCAGCTCCTGGAGCTTGGCGAGAAGGTTGGAGCGGCCGGAGACGTCCGAGACCAGGAAGCGGCGGCCGTTTCCCACCCACTCCGGGGGAATGTGCTCGTAGGTGCGGGGGTTTTTCAAGACGGCGGAGACGTGGACCCCCGCCTTGTGGGCGAAGGCCGCCTCCCCCACATAGGGGGCGCGGCGGTTGGGGGTGAGGTTGGCCCGCTCGTCCACGAAGTGGGAAAGCTCCTTGAGGCCCTTTAGCCTTTCCGGGGGGATGGCGGGGATCCTGTACTTGAAAACCAGGGTGGGGAGGAAGCTCGTGAGGTTCAGGTTGCCGCACCTTTCCCCGTAGCCGTTGATGGTGCCCTGCACGTGGGTAGCCCCGGCCCTGACAGCAGAGAGGGCGTTGGCCACGGCCAGATCGGCGTCGTTGTGGGGGTGGATCCCCACCCTCACCCCGGGGAAGCGCTCCACCACCCCTTTGGTGATGGCGTAGACCTCCTCGGGGAGGGTGCCCCCGTTGGTGTCGCAAAGCACCAGGGTGTCGGCCCCGCCCGCTAGGGCGGCCTCGAGGGTGGCCAGGGCGTAGCCCGGGTCCTCCTTGTACCCGTCAAAGAAGTGCTCGGCATCGTAGACCACCCGCCTCCCCCGCCCGGCGAAGAAGGCCACGGTGTCCCGGATCATGCGGAGGTTCTCCTCCAAGGAGGTCTCCAAGGCCTCCAGCACGTGCAGGGTCCAGCTCTTCCCGAAGAGGACCACCACCGGGGTCCCGGCCTCCAGAAGGGCCAGGACCGAGGGGTCCTCCTCGGGGAGGAGCCCTTTCCGCCTTGTGGCCCCAAAGGCGGCGAGCTTAGACGCCCCCAGGTCCACCCCCCTCATGCGGGCGAAGAACTCCGCGTCCTTGGGGTTGGAGCCGGGCCAGCCCCCCTCGATGAGGTGGAGGCCGAAGGCGGCGAGGCGCCTACAGATGGCCACCTTGTCCTCCACGGAGAGGCTCACCCCCTCCCCTTGGGTGCCGTCCCGCAGGGTGGTGTCTAGAATCTCTACCATCTTCCCTCCCCCAGATCAAACCCGTAGGCCACTGCCAGGAGCCTGGACCCGGAGAGTTCCAACTCCCTTTCCCCTAAGAGCACCCCACCCAGGCGCTCGTAAAAGCCCCGTCCCCTGGGGTTCTCCTTGAGAACCCAGACGAGCATCCGCCCGTGGCCCTGCGCCAACAGCGTCCGGACTGTCTCGGCAAAAAGGGCCCGCCCCACCCCCTGGCCCTGCCAGGCAGGAAGTACGTAAAGAGCCCAAAGCTCCCCGGTGTAGCTAGGAAAGCCCGAGTTTCGGTCAGGACCAAGGGCGGCAAAACCCACCACCCCCACCTCTTCCACCTCGGCCACGAGAAGCCGCCCGGGCCACCCGGGGTCGGCAAGCGTCCGCGCCCACCTGGTCTCTCGCTCCTCGTAGGACATCGCCTCCAAAAAGGCCTCCGGAACCACACCCCGGTAGGTGGCCCGCCACGTGTCCACCTGGACCCGGGCCACCCCCGGGAGGTCCTCGGGGCGGGCTGGCCTCACCTCCACCACGTGCACCCCTCTAGGAACCTTACAGGGCCTCCTTCTTGATGCAAGCCAGGGTAGGGTGGCATCACATCCCCCGCTGGACCTCCTCAATGGAGGGCGGGTGGCGGGTGGCCCGGCCGCTGGCCAGCTTGCCGGCGGCGTCCAGGAAGGCCAGGGCGCTGGCCTCCACGATGTCCGGGGAGACCCCCACCCCCACCGCCTGGAGCTCCCCAAGCCGGAGGCGCACGGTCACCTGGCCCAGGGCCTCGGTGCTCCCCGTGACGGCCTCCACCCGGTAGAGCTCAAGCTCGGGCTTGAGGCCGATGGCCTCCTCTATGGCCTTATAGACCGCGTCCACGGGCCCGTCCCCGGTGTGGGTGGCCACCCTTTCCCCGTCTGGGGTCTTCACCCGCACCGTGGCCGTGGGCAGGAGGCCAGAGCCGGAGAAGAACTGGACGTGCCTGAGCTCAAAGAAGCTAGAGGCGGACTCCAGCTGGCTTTCCGCCAGGGCCTGGAGCTCCTCGGCGGAGAGGGGCCCCTTCTTCTCGGCGATCTCCTTGAAGCGGCTGAAGAGGAGCTTGAGCTGATCCTCGGAAAGGTTCTTGTAGCCCAGGTCCTCGAGGGCCTTCTTGAAGGCGGCCCGGCCCGAGTGCTTGCCGAGAACGATGACCGCAGGCTTCCTGCCGATGAGCTCGGCGTCCATGATCTCGTAGGTCCCCCGGTGCTTCAAGACCCCGTCCTGGTGGATGCCGGACTCGTGGGCGAAGGCGTTGTCCCCCACGATGGCCTTGTTGGGGGGGACGGGCATCCCGGTGTAGCGCTCCACCAGCCGGGAAACCCGGTAGATCTCCCGGGTGTTGATCCTCGTGTAGGTCCTGTAGAAGTCGCGGCGCACGTAAAGGGCCATGACCACTTCCTCCAAGGAGGTGTTCCCCGCCCTTTCCCCGATGCCGTTCACCGTGCACTCCACCTGCCCGGCCCCGTTCAGGACCCCGGCCAGGGCGTTGGCCGTGGCCAGGCCCAGGTCGTCGTGGGTATGGGTGGAGATGACCACGTCCCGGCCCCGGACCACCTCGTCCCGGATGCGGCGGATGAGGGCCCCATACTCCTCCGGCGTGCCGTAGCCCGTGGTGTCGGGGATGTTCACCGTGGTGGCCCCGGCCTCAATGGCCACTTCGTAGAGCCGCTTGACGAAGTCCCAGTCCGCCCGCATCACGTCCTGAGCGGAGAACTCCACGTCGTCCACGTACCTCCTGGCGTAGCGGACCATCTCCTCCGCCATCTCCAGGACCTCCTCCTCCGTCTTCCTGAGCATGTGCTCCAGGTGGATCTTGGAGGCGGAGGTGAAGACGTGGATCCGGGGTTTTTCCGCCTTCTCCAAAGCCCTCGCCGCCTGGTCGATGTCCAGGGCGTGGGTGCGGGCGAGGGCGGCGATGACGGGTCCCTTGACCTCGGCGGCGATGCGCCTTACCGCCTCAAACTCCAGGGGCCCCGATACGGGGAAGCCCGCCTCGATGATGTCCACGTTGAGCCGGGCCAGGGCCTGGGCGATCTCCAGCTTCTGGTCCAGGGAAAGGGCCACCCCTGGGCTCTGCTCACCGTCCCTGAGCGTGGTGTCAAAGATCCGGATGTGCCTTTCTTTCTCCATCTTCCCTCCCCTAAACACAAGGGGCCCCCGAAGGGGCCCCTAAAGCACCCTTTAGCCTACCTCCTCCAAGACCCGGGCCTTCAGGAAGGGCATCATGGCCCGAAGGCTAGCCCCCACCTCCTCAATGGGGTGGGCCTTCCAGCGCTTGCGCCCCGCCTCCAGGACGGGCTGGCCCGCTTGGTTTTCTAGCATCCACTCCCGGGCAAACTCCCCGGTCTGGACCTGGCGCAGGATCTCCCGCATGCGCCTTTTGGTTTCCTCCACGGGCACGCTCAGGTCCCCCCGGGTGTAGTCCCCGTACTCGGCGGTGTTGGAGATGGAGTAGCGCATGCCGGAAAGCCCCGCCTCGTAGATGAGGTCCACGATGAGCTTCACCTCGTGGACCGTCTCGAAGTAGGCCATCTCCGGAGGGTAGCCCGCCTCCACCAGGGTCTCAAACCCCGCCTGGATGAGCCGGGTGAGCCCCCCACACAAGACCGCCTGTTCCCCGAAGAGGTCGGTCTCCGTCTCGTCCTTGAAGGTGGTGGGGATGACCCCGGCCCGGGCGGCGCCGATGGCCTTGGCGTAGGCGAGGGCGGTGGGGAAGGCGCTCCCTGAGGCGTCCTGGTGCACCGCCACCAAGGCGGGCACCCCGCTTCCCTTCAGGTACTCCGAGCGCACCAGGTGGCCCGGGCCCTTAGGGGCCACCATGAAGACGTCCAGGTCCCGCCGGGGCTTGATCTGGCCGAAGTGGATGTTGAAGCCGTGGGCGAAGGCTAGGGCGGCTCCCTCCCTCAGTTGGGGTTCCACCTCCTCCCGGTAGACCCGTCCTTGGACCTCGTCGGGGAGGAGGACCATGACCAGGTCCGCCTCGGCCACCGCCTCCCGGGTGGGGAGGACCCGAAGCCCCGCCCCTTCCGCCTTGGCAAAGCTCTTGGAGCCTGGGCGGAGGCCCACCCTGACGTCCACCCCTGAGTCCTTGAGGTTCAGGGCGTGGGCGTGCCCCTGGGAGCCGAAGCCCAGGACCGCCACCTTTTTGCCGGAAAGGAAACCTAGGTCCGCGTCGTGCTCGTAGTAGATCTTCATACCGCCTCCCGTTTCTCCCTGACCTTCAGGACCCTCTCGCCCCGGCTCATGGCCACGGCGCCGGTGCGCATGACCTCGAGGATCCCGTAAGGCCTCAGGGCCTCAACGAAGGAGTCCACCTTGCCGGAGTCGCCGGTGAGCTCCAGGATCAGGCTCCTCTGGGCCACGTCCACCACCCGGGCCCGGAAGGCCTCCTGGATGTCCTTGACCGCCAGGCGCTCCTCCAACCCCGCCACGTGGACCTTGACCAGGCAAAGCTCCCGCTCCACGTGGGGCTCGGTGTGGTCCGTCACCTTCAGGACCTCTATGAGCCGGTTGAGCTGCTTCTCCACCTGCTCCAAGGTGCGGTCGTCCCCGGAGACCACCAGGCTGATGCGGGAAAGCCCCGGCTGGTGGGTGGTGCCCACGGCTAAGCTCTCCAGGTTGAAGCCCCTCCGGGCAAACAGGCTCGTGATGCGGTTCAACACCCGGGGACGGTCCTGGACCAGGACCGAGATGATGTGCCTCACGCCCCCACCTCCTCCTTCTCCCGCGGGTCTTCCACGATCATGTCCTCCGCCGCCCCCCCGGCGGGGATCATGGGGAAGACCCCCTCCTCGTGGTACACCTTGAACTCCGCCACCACGGGGCCATCGGCGTTTAAGACCGCCTCCACGCCCCGCCTCAGGTCCTCCTTCCGCTCCACCCGCACCCCCCGGATGCCGTAGGCCTCGGCGAGCCTGGCGAAGTCGGGGTTGGAATCGGCCAGGTAGACCTCGGAGTAGCGCCTGGCGTGGAAGAGGTCCTGCCACTGGCGGACCATGCCCAGGTAGCCGTTATTGAGGACGACCACCTTGACGGGGAGCCGGTACTTCACCACCGTAGCCAGCTCCTGCAGGGTCATCTGGAAGGAGCCATCCCCGTCAAAGTCTATGACCAGCTCCTCGGGCCTGGCGATCTGGGCCCCGATGGCGAAGGGCAGGCCCACGCCCATGGTGCCGAGGCCCCCGGAGGTGAGGAAGCTCCGGGGACGGGTCACGGGGAAGTACTGGGCGGCGAACATCTGGTGCTGCCCCACCCCGGTGGTGACGATGGCGTTCCCCCCCGTGGCCTCGTGGAAGGCCCGGATGACCTCCTGGCTCTGCAGGTGGGGCTTGGGCTTCCAGCGGAGGGGGTGGCGGGTGCGCCACTCCTCTAGTTCCCGCCACCAGCTGGCAAGGCGAAGGGCCTTGGCCCCCTTGAGCATCTCCTTGAGGACCAGCCTCGAGTCCCCCACGATGGGGATGTGGGTGCGCACCACCTTGCCGATCTCCGCCGGGTCTATGTCCACGTGGACGATGGTGTGGGCGTGGGGGGCGAAGCGGGAGACCTTCCCCGTGACCCGGTCGTCAAAGCGGAGGCCGATGGCCAGGATCACGTCTGCGTGGTGGATGGCCCGGTTGGCGGTCACGGTGCCGTGCATCCCCGGCATGCCGAGCCAAAGGGGATGGTTCCCGGGGAAGGCCCGAGGCCCATCAGGGTGGTGATCACGGGAAGGCCCGTCCTCTCGGCGAAGGCCAGGAGCTCCGCGTGGGCGTGCTGGGCCCCGCCCCCCACCATGAGGATGGGGCGCTCCGCCTTCTCCAGGGCATCCAGGGCCCTTTCTATCTGCTTGGGGTGGCCCTTCAGGGTGGGCTTGTAGCCGGGGAGGTCCAGCTCTACGTCAAACTCCCCGGTGAACTCCGCCAGCTGCACGTCCTTGGGGATGTCGATGAGCACGGGGCCAGGGCGGCCGGTTGAAGCGATGTGAAAGGCCTCCTTGACGATTCGGGGGATCTCGTTCACGTCCTGGACCAGGTAGTTGTGCTTGGTGATGGGCATGGTGACCCCGGTCACATCCGCCTCCTGGAAGGCGTCGGTACCGATCAGGGCCCGGGGCACGTTCCCGGTGATGGCCACCACCGGGGTGGAGTCCATCATGGCGTCCGCTAGGCCCGTCACCAGGTTCAAGGCCCCGGGGCCCGAGGTGGCCATGACCACCCCCACCCTGCCCAGGGCCCGGGCGTAGGCGGTGGCCGCATGGATACCCCCTTGCTCGTGGCGCACCAGGATATGGCGGATGGGGCTATCGTAGAGGGCATCGTAAGTGGGCATGATGGCCCCGCCCGGGTGGCCAAAGATCACCTCCACCCCTTCCCGCTCCAACGCCTTTAAGAGTGCTTCCGCTCCCTTCATCTCCCCCTCCCAAACCGAAACCCCCCGGGTTCTCCGGGGGGTTTGAGGATGCGCCGCTAAAAGGCTACGCCCTACCCCCCGCCGGCCCTACGATTAGGACCAGGCCTAGGGATAGGGCGAGGACGGAGCGCATCTTGGCCCCTATGGTAGCCGGGCCCTTGAAAGGTGTCAAGGGGCGAGCCGCCGGGCTATGGTCTTTAGGGCCCTTTCCGCCTCCTCCCGGCCGTTTTCAATGAAGACCGAGCGGGTGTCGGGCCCGTAGGCGCAGGAGCCGATGGCGAAGAGCCCGGGGATGGAGGCCTCCCCTTCTGGGGTAAGGAGAGGCCTCTCCCCCTCGTAGGCCGCCCCCGCCTCCCTCAGGAGGCGGTCCTCGGCCCGGTAGCCGATCTGGACCAGGACGAAGTCCGCCTCCAAAAACTCCCTCCCCGAAGGGCGCAAGAGCCAAAGGCCCTCGGGGGCGATGGCCTCCACCCTGGCCTCCATCACCGCCCGGATACTCCCCTCCTTGACCCGGTTCTCAAAGTCGGGGAGGAGCCAGTACTTCACGCTGGGCCGCACCCATGGGCCCCGGTGGACCAGGGTCACCTGGGCCCCACCCCGGTAGAGGTCCAAGGCCGCCTCCACGGCGGAGTTGCTCCCCCCCACCACGGCCACCTTCCGGCCCCAAAAGGGGGCCGCCTCCTCGTAGCGGTGGAGGACGTGGGGGTGCTCCTCCCCCGGGACCCCAAGGCGGTTGGGACGGTCAAAGTAGCCCGTGGCCACCGCCACGTACCGGGCGGCGTAGACCCTTTCCTCCCCCTTCAGGAGGTCCCTGGCCCGCACCCGAAACCCCCCTTCCCTCCCCTCCACGGAAAGGGCCTCGGTGTAGGTCTCAAGCCGAAGCCCCTCCCGCTCCGCCACCTTCTGGTAGTAGAGGAGGGCCTCCTTGCGGGTGGGCTTGGGGCCATGGGCCACCAGAGGGTGCCCGCCGATCTCAATGTTTTTGGCCTCGGAGAAGAAGACCAGGTCGCGGGGAAAGCGGCGGATGGTCTCGGCTACGGTGCCCTTTTCCAGAACCAGATGAGAAAGCCCCAAGCGCTTGGCCCAAAGGGCCGCCGCAAGCCCCACCGGCCCCGCCCCCACCACCAGGACGTCCACCATGGGAAAAGTCTACAGCGAAGGGGTAGACTCCTGCCCGTGGAGTGGCTCACTAACCCCGAGATCTGGCTGGCCTTCCTGACCCTCACGGCCCTCGAGGTGGTCCTGGGCGTGGACAACGTGATCTTCATCAGCATCCTGGCCTCCAAGCTCCCCAAGAAGGAGCAGGAGCGGGCCCGGGTCATCGGGATTTCCTTGGCGGCCGTCACCCGCATCCTTTTCCTCCTCTCCATCGCCTGGATCCTGGCCCTAAAAAAGCCCCTCTTCGCCCTCCTGGGCCAGGAGGTCACGGGGAAGGACCTGGTCCTCATCGCCGGGGGGCTTTTCCTCCTCTACAAGTCCGTCAAGGAGATCCACGAAAAGCTGGAGGGGGAACCGGGCCACGCCGTGAAGCGGGTGGCCCCAAGCTTCAGGAGCGTCATCGCCCAGGTGCTCCTCCTGGACATTGTCTTCTCCGTTGACTCCGTGATCACCGCCGTGGGCCTCACCCCCCATGTGCCGGTGATGGTGGCGGCCATCCTGACCTCCGTGAGCCTCATGCTCCTGGCCTCCAAGGGCATCTACGCCTTCGTCAACCGCCACCCTACGGTGAAGATGCTGGCTCTAAGCTTTCTCCTCCTCATCGGTTTCACCCTGGTGGCCGAGGGCACGGGGGTGAAGATCCCCAAGGGGTACGTCTACTTCGCCATGGGCTTCGCCGTCTTCGTGGAGTGGCTGAACTTGAGGGCGGGGCTTAGGGGCAGGCCCGTGGAGCTCCGCGACCCCTACGAGGAGGAGGCGTAAAATCGGGCTTGGAGGTAGCTTATGGAATACCGGATGGAACGGGACACCATGGGAGAGGTTAGGGTTCCGGCGGACCGCTACTGGGGGGCCCAGACCCAGCGCTCTTTGGAGCACTTCCGGATCGGGGCCTGGCGCTTCCGCATGCCCCTCGAGGTCATCCGCGCCTACGGGATGGTGAAGAAGGCCGCCGCCAGAGCCAACCTGGAGCTGGGGGAGCTCCCGGAGGAGATCGCCCGGGCCATCATCCAGGCGGCGGAGGAGGTCATCGCCGGGAAGCTGGACGACCACTTCCCCCTGGTGGTCTTCCAGACGGGGTCGGGCACCCAGACCAACATGAACGCCAACGAGGTGATCGCCAACCGGGCCTCAGAGCTCCTGGGAAAGCCCCTGGGGAGCAAGCACGTCCACCCCAACGACCACGTGAACCGGGGCCAGAGCTCCAACGACACCTTTCCCACGGCCATGTACGTGGCCACCGCCTTGGCCCTTCACCGGCACCTCTACCCCGCAGTAGAGGGCCTCATCGCCACCCTGGAGGAGAAGGCCAGGGCCTTTGACGGCATCGTCAAGGTGGGCCGCACCCACCTCATGGACGCCGTGCCCATCACCCTGGGCCAGGAGGTGGGGAGCTGGGCGGCCCAGCTCAGGAACACCCTGGCCATGGTCAAGGAGGCGGAAAAGGGCCTCTATAACCTCGCCATCGGGGGCACCGCCGTGGGTACGGGCCTCAACGCCCACCCCCGCTTCGGGGAGCGGGTGGCCCATTACCTAAGCGAGGAGACCGGCCTCCCCTTCCGGGTAGCGGAGAACCGCTTCGCCGCCCTGGCCGCCCACGATGAGCTGGTCCACCTCATGGGGGCCCTCCGCGCCCTGGCCGGGGCCTTGATGAAGGTGGGCAACGACATCCGCTGGCTGGCCTCCGGGCCCTACGCCGGCATCGGGGAGATCTTCATCCCCGCCAACGAACCGGGAAGCTCCATCATGCCCGGCAAGGTGAACCCCACCCAGGTGGAGGCCCTCACCATGGCCGTGGCCCGGGTCTTGGGCAACGACCTGGCCGTGGCCTTCGCGGGGAGCCAGGGGAACTTCCAGCTCAACGTCTACAAGCCCGTCATGGCGGATGCCGCCCTGGAGTCCATCAAGCTCCTGGGGGAGGCCGTGGCCTCCTTGGACGAGCACCTGGCCCGGGGGATTGCGCCCAACCTGGAGCGCATCGGGGAGCACCTGGAGAAGAACCCCATGCTGGCCACCGCCCTCAACCAGGCCATCGGCTACGACAAGGCGGCGGAGATCGTCAAGAAGGCCCTCAAGGAGAGGAAGTCCCTGAAGCAGGCGGCCCTGGAGCTGGGCTACCTCACCGCGGAGGAGTTTGACCGGATCGTGGTGCCCATCAGGCTGGCCAAGCCCCACGAGGGCGCCTGAAGGTGAGGGCCGCCACGGCCCAAGGAAAAGGGCCCCTTATAGTGGAAGGCGGAGGTGTGTTATGCCCTACCCGTTCAAGCTTCCCGACCTAGGCTACCCCTACGAGGCCCTCGAGCCCCACATCGACGCCAAGACCATGGAGATCCACCACCAGAAGCACCACGGGGCCTATGTCACCAACCTCAACGCCGCCCTGGAGAAGTACCCCTACCTCCAGGGGGCCGAGGTGGAGACCCTCCTTCGGCACCTCGCCGCCCTCCCCGCCGACATCCAGACCGCCGTGCGCAACAACGGGGGCGGGCACCTGAACCATAGCCTCTTCTGGCGCCTCCTCACCCCGGGTGGGTCCCAGGAGCCCGTGGGGGAGCTTAAGAAGGCCATTGACGAGCAGTTTGGCGGCTTCGCCGCCCTCAAGGAGAAGCTCACCCAGGCGGCCATGGGCCGCTTCGGCTCCGGCTGGGCCTGGCTGGTCAAGGACCCCTTCGGCAAGCTCCACGTCCTCTCCACGGCCAACCAGGACAACCCCCTGATGGAGGGCTTGGCCCCCATCGTGGGGATTGACGTCTGGGAGCACGCCTACTACCTCAAGTACCAAAACCGCCGGGCGGATTACCTCCAGGCCATCTGGAACGTCCTCAACTGGGAGGTGGCCGAGGAGGTCTACAAGAGCGCTTGAGGCGCAGTGCCCTTTGGGGAGGGCCTAAGGCCCTCCCCTTCCTTCCAGGATGCGGAGAAGGGCCTCCCCCAGGCTCTTCACCGCCTTCTCCACCCGCCAGGCCCCCTTGTCCCGCACCCCGGCGGGATTGGAGATGGCCCTGAGCTCCGCCCCCCTGAGCCCCAGGGCCAGGCAGGCCCGGGCGAAGGCCGCCCCCTCCATGCTCTCCACCTGGGCCCCCCACCCCTCGGCCAAGGCGGCGGCCTCCCCCGGGCTCTCCGAGACCAGGTCCCGGGTGAGGCCGGTGACCACCGTTAGGCCCAGGGCCTCCGCCAGGGAAGCGGTGAGGGCTGAGTCTAGGGGAAAGCGGTTGTAGTAGCGCTTCCCTCCCTTCCTGAGGGCGGGAAAGCCCAGGGGTTCCAGGCCTTCCCGGAGGCCCAGGTCCGCCTCCACCTCCTCCCCGATGAGGACCAGCTGGCCCGGGGCGAGGCCCGAGCCCGGGTAGGCCCCGGCGAGGCCGAAGAGGAGGGCCCTCTCCACCGGGTGCCTGAGGGCGTAGGCGGTGAGGGCCATGGCGGCGTTCACCTTGCCCACCCCGGTCTCCAGGTAGACGAAGCCCTCACCCCTAAGCCCTCTCCAGACCAGGAAGGCGAAGGGCTCCCCCCTTAGGAAGGGGGCCTCGAGGCGGGTGGGGGAAAGGAGGAGCCACACTACTCCACCACCTTAAAGCCCAGGGCCTCGGCCCGGTCCACGAAGAACTGGATGTTCTCCGCCTTCACCTCGCCCCCCAGGCTCTTCCGCTCAAAGGCCCCTTCCGCCGCCAGGATCATGGTCTCCGCCAGGCAGGCGGGGACCTGGTCCGGGGCCCCGAAGTGGAGGTCCAGGGTGGCCCGGGCCTCCCCGGGAAGCCGCACCACCCCCCCGGGGATGACCCTGACCCCCGGCACCTGCCGCACGCTCCCGTGCACGTCCGGGGGGACGCCCTCGTCGTAGATCCAGGCTCCGGGCTTCACGTGCTCCGGGTAGATGACGGGGTTGGGGTCGCTGGTGGCGGTGAAGACCAGGTCCGCCTCCCGGATGGCCCCGATCTCGGTGGTGACCAGAATCTCCGGGGCCTCCCCCTTCCTTTCCAGGTTCTTCTTCAGGGTCTCCGCTGCCCGGGAAAGCCTCTCCCGGTCCCGTCCCACCAGGATGAGCCGCCCCACGTAGGGGGCGATCTGCCGGGCGATGCCGAAGGCCACCACCCCATTCGCCCCCACCACCGCCGCCGTGGCCGCCTTGGGGTCCTTGCCGCTTTGGGCGAAGTGGGCGAGGATCCTGGGGATGGCCGCCCTCACCGTGCCCGCGGTGTAGGCCCCGCCGTTGGTGACCTCTATCCCGGGGACGGCCTCCTGCACCCTTAGGCCCTTCTCCCCCACCACGCTCCAAAAGGCCCCGAGGCCCACCACCGTGGCCCCAAGCTCCCTGGCGAGCCTCGCCCCCTGGATGGCCCGCTTCACCGCCAGATCGGGCTTTCCCTTGATCTGGTGGGGCAGGAGGGGGGCGGAGATGAGGTGGCAGAGGACCTCCCGGCCGTCCGCCGTCCTCACCCCCCGCACCTCCCCCACCTTCATGGGGCGGAAGCGCTCGGCCAGGCGCTCCATGGTGGCCTGCCTGAGGAGGCCCAGGCGCACGAGGGGCCTAAGCCAGCGGAAGCGGGGGCTTTGCCAGAAGTCCTCCACGGTGAGGGGGTGGATAAGGAAGGCGCAGACCACCTGCCTCTCCGAGGGGAGGGGCAGAGGCTCCCCCAGCTTGGGCTCGGTGCCCTCGAGGATCCGCCCCAGGTTCTCCTTGTACCGCCAGAGGGCGAGGAGGAAGAGGAGGAGGCCTAGGAGCGCCTCGCCCAGGGCAAACCCCCCGAAGAGGAGGACCAGGAAGAGGCCCAGGGGCAGGGCCAAGGCGGCCAAGGAGGCGTAGCCGGTGAGGGCGTAGAGGACGAGGGCCAGGGCCAGGGGCACCATCCCCAAGGCGGGCGCGAGGGGGAGGCCCGCCAGGACCCCGAGGAGCACCCCCGCCCCCTTGGCCCTCAGGGGCCAGGGGTCCCGGAGGAGGAGGGGGTAGAGGTGGCCCAGGTAGATGGCCACCCCCAGGAGCAGGAGCTCCCCAAGCCCCAAGCCCAAGGCCCGACCCAAGAGGAGGGGCAGGTAGCCCTTGAGGAGGTCCAGGAGGAAGGAAAGGACAAGGGTACCGAAACCTAGCCGCTTCAGGGCGCTCTCCAGGCCCAGGGCGTAGGGGCTCGCCGTGCGCAGGTCCACCCCCCGCCTCCTGGCCAGCCAGTAGCCCAAGGGGAGGGCCCCCACCAGGTAGGCCAGGGGAAGGAGGAGGGCGGTCATCCCAGGTAGTTTAGCCCGGCCACGGCCCCGCCGGTGAGGAGGAGGATCAGGAGGCCTGCGGCCACCACCCCAAGGGAGATGGCGAGGAGGGCGTAGCGGCGTCTGAGGCCCAGGACCACGGCGAGGAGGCTCCCGCTCCAGGCCCCGCTGCCGGGAAGGGGCACGGCCACGAAGAGGAAAAGGCCCAAGGCCCCCAGGCGCTGGACCCGCTCCTCGCCCCTCAAGCGGACCCGGGCCTCGAGGGCCCGCCAGATCCGGAGGAGCAGGGGCACCCGGGTGGCCACCCCAAGGGCCCAGGGGAGGAGGATAAGGGCCACCGGGGCCACCAGGAGGTTCCCCAAGAGGGCCAACAGAAAGGCCTCCCAAGGGGAGAGGCCCAGGGCTACCCCCAGGGGAATCGCCCCCCGGAGCTCCACCACGGGCAGGGCCGCCACCAGGAGAACGTAGATCTCGGCCACCATCCTCACGGAAAGGGGCGCCAGGGCCCGGCGCCTGGCGCCCACCTTGGGGGCCTTAGGCCTGGGCGGCCCTGGCCTTCTCCACGAGCTCGGCGAAGGCCTTTGGCTCCCGCACCGCCAGGTCGGCCAGGGCCTTGCGGTCCAGCTCAATCCCCGCCTTCTTGAGGCCATGCATGAAGCTGGAGTAGTTGAGGCCGTGCTGGCGGCAGGCAGCGTTGATGCGCACGATCCAGAGCTTGCGGAACTCCCGCTTCCTCGCCTTACGGTCCCGGTAGGCGTAGTTCCCGGCGGCGAAGAGGGTCTCCCGGGCCTTGCGGAAGCTCTTGGAGCGGAGGCCCCAGTACCCCTTGGCCAGCTTGAGGATCTTCTTGTGCCTGCGGCGGCGGACAACCCCGGTCTTGGCGCGCGGCATCCCCTACCCCCTCACTCGTAAGGCATGAGGCGCTTGATGCGCTCCGCCTCCGGCTTCGCCAGGGTGAACTTCCGCCCCTTCTGCCGGATCTCCTTCCCCGACTTCTGCCAGTTCAGGTGGCGCTTGCCCGTCCTCATGGCCACCACCTTGCCCGAAGCGGTCACCTTCACCCGCCCCTTGGCGCCCTTGTGGGTCTTCATCTTGCCCATGGTTTTCCTCCGCCCTGGGAAGCGCCCCCGCTGGGGGTCTTGGGTGCTCCCCAAAGCCCTCCCACTATACCAAAAGGCCAAGAGGAGATCTACGCCGAGACCTTGGCCGGGGCCAGGAGCATGTTCATGTCCCGGCCCAAGAGCTCGGGTTTCATCTCCACCACGGCCATCCCCTCGAGGTCCTCGGCCACCCTTTCCAAGAGGCGCTGGCCCAGCTCGGGGTGGCTCACCTCCCGCCCCCGGAACATGATGGTGACCTTGACCTTGTGGCCCTCATCCAAGAAGCGCCGGATATGGTTCAGCTTGGTCTGATAGTCGTGGTCGTCGATCTTGACCCGGAACTTGATGGACTTGACCTCGGTGCGCTTGGCCTTCTTCCGGGCCTCCTTCTCCGCCACCTGTTGCTCGTAGCGCCACTTGGAGTAGTTCATGATGCGGGCCACCGGCGGGTCGGCGGTGGGGCCTACCAGAACCAGGTCTAAATCCTGCTCCCAGGCCAGTTGCAGGGCCTCCCGGGTGTCCATGATGCCCAGCTGCTGCCCATCGGCACCGATCACCCTCACCTGCTTCGCGCGGATGCGTTCGTTGGTCAGGTACTCCTTTATCTACACCACCTCCCAGCCCGCAAAGGGCCTTCGCCGGCTTTGCGGGCTAAGGGGAGTGTAGCAGGAAAAGCCCCCGGGCTACAATGGGGATATGGTCCAGGTAGAAGGAGGCCGGGTAGCCACGCTCTTTATGAACGACCCCGAAAGGCGCAACCCCCTGTCCCCAGAAATGGTGGAAGGGATTCTGACCGCCCTAGAGGGGCTGGAGGCCGACCCGGAGGTAAGGGCCCTAGTCCTCGCCGGCCGGGGCCCGGCCTTCAGCGCCGGGGCGGACCTGGCCTTTTTGGAGAGGGTCACGGAACAGGGGGCGGAGGAGAACTACCGCCACTCCCTCTCCCTCATGGGCCTATTCCGCCGCCTCTACACCTTCCCCAAGCCCACGGTGGCCGCGGTGAGCGGCCCGGCGGTGGCCGGAGGGGCGGGGCTCGCCTTGGCCTGCGACCTGGTGGTGATGGACGAGGAGGCCAGGCTGGGCTTCACCGAGGTGAGGATCGGCTTCGTGGCTGCTTTGGTCTCCGTCCTCCTCACCCGGGCCGCAGGGGAGAAGGTGGCCAAGGACCTCCTCCTCACGGGAAGGCTCATAGGGGCCGAAGAGGCCAAGGCCCTGGGCCTCGTCAACCGCATCGCCCCCAAGGGGCGCGCTCTGGAGGAGGCCCAAGCCTTGGCGGCGGAGGTGGCGGGGAACGCCCCCACCTCCTTGCGCCTCACCAAGGAACTCCTTTCGGCCCTGCCGGGCATGGGCCTCGAGGAGGGCTTCCGCCTGGCCGCCCTGGCCAACGCCTGGGTGCGGGAGACAGGGGACCTCAAGGAGGGGATAAGGGCCTTCTTTGAGAAGCGCAAGCCCAGGTTCTAAACTCTCCCTATGGGCCTCGTTCCCGAGTGCTTCATCACCGAGATCGTGGAGAGGGACCTCCGGGAGGGGAAGTACGAGAGGCTCAAGACCCGCTTCCCCCCTGAGCCCAACGGCTACCTCCACATCGGCCACGCCCGGAGCATCGTCCTCAACTTCGGCCTGGCCAGGGACTTCGGCGGGGAGTGCTACCTGCGCATGGACGACACCAACCCGGAGACGGAGAAGGAGGAGTACGCCCGGGCCATCCTGGAGGACGTGAAGTGGCTAGGCTTTGAGCCGGACGGGATCTATTACGCCTCCGACTACTTTGAGAGGATGTACGCCTGCGCCCTGGCCCTCATAGAGGAGGGCAAGGCCTACGTGGACGACCTGCCCGAGGAGGAGATGAGCGCCCTAAGGGCCGAGGGGAAGCCGAGCCCTTACCGCGAGAGGAGCGTGGAGGAGAACCTGGAGCTCTTCCTCCGCATGACCCAAGGGGAGTTCCCCACGGGAAGCCGGGTCTTAAGGGCCAAGATTGACCCCACCCACCCCAACTTCAAGCTCCGGGACCCCGTCCTCTACCGCATCGTCCACGCCCCCCACTACCACGTGGGCGACCGCTGGGTGGTCTACCCCATGTACGACTACGCCCACCCCCTGGAGGACTTCATAGAGGGCATCACCCACTCCCTCTGCACCCTGGAGTTTGAGAACAACCGGGCCATCTACGACTGGGTCATGGAGAACGTGAAGGGGAAGTGCGGCTTTCCCCTCGCCCCCAGGCCCTACCAGTACGAGTTCGCCAGGCTGGACCTCACCCACACCGTCCTCTCCAAGCGGAAGCTCATCCGGCTGGTGGAAGGGGGGTACGTCTCCGGCTGGGATGACCCCCGCCTCCCCACCCTGAGGGCCCTGAGAAGGCGCGGGATTAGGCCCGAGGCCATCCTCGAGTTCGTGCGCCGGACGGGGATCTCCCGGAACGAGGCCCGGATTGAGATGGAGCTCCTGGAAGAGGTGGTCCGGGACGACCTGAACCCCGTGGCCCCCAGGGTCCTGGGGGTCCTGGACCCCCTGGAGGTGGTCCTCACCAACTACCAGGGGGAGGAGTGGATAGAGGCCCCCTACTGGCCCCGGGACATCCCCAAGGAAGGAAGCCGCCCCCTCCCCTTCTCGGGGAGGATTTACATAGAGCGCTCGGACTTTAGCCTCAACCCCCCCAAGGGCTGGAAGCGCTTCGCCCCTGGGCAGAGGGTGCGCCTAAGGCACGCCTACGTCATCGAGCTGGAGGAGGTGGTGGAGGAGGGGGGGGAGGTGAGGCTCTTGAAGGCCCGGGTGGTCCCCGGGACCCTGGGGGCCAACCCCGAGGACGGGGGGAAGCCCAAAGGGGTGATCCACTGGGTCTCCGCCAACCACGCCCTCCCCACGGAGTTCCGCCTCTACGGCCGCCTCTTCCTCACGGAGGACCCCGAGGAGGGCGGGGACTTCCTCAAGAACCTGAACCCCAAGGCCCTCGAGGTCAGGCGGGGCTTCATAGAGCCCAGCGTGGCCAAGGACCCCAAGGACACCCGCTACCAGTTGGAGCGCCTGGGCTACTTCTGGCAGGACCCCCTGGACTCTAGCCCGGAGGCCCTAGTCCTGAACCGCATCGTCCCCCTCAAGGAGGGGTACCGGGCCGACTTGGTGTCCGCGCCTTGATGGGGCAACATGCTGGATTGAACCTAGACTAGGGCCGTGGGTTTTCTGGAGTCCCTACCCTGGCGGAAGCCGCGGTGGGGCACTTAAAACCCCAGGCTCACCCCCAGAGCTATCCCCAGGCCAAAGTCCTGGCTAGGGACCAGGTAGTAGATGGGATGGAGTTCCAGGTAAACCCCTACGAAGGGCAAGGGCAGGTTGAGCCAGGTGCCGAAGACCCCCCTCACTCCCCCCTGCCCCGCCTCGTCCTGGGGCAGGGAGAAGGCCTTCCCCGTGCCGTAAAAGCCCCCAAGGCCCAGGTAGAGGTCGGTCAAGGGCACCTTGAGGAGGAGGTCCACGCCCCCGCCCAGGGCCTGAAGGCCCACCCCCCCGTAGGCCCGCCCCTCCAAAAGGAGGGGAACCAGGGGAAAGCGAAGGCCCCCCTGGAGGCCAAAGGGGCTTCCCACGCTCACCTCGGCCCGCTGGGCCCAGGCCATACCCAGAAGCGCCAAGAGCAAAAGCCAGGTCCTACGCACGCCGCACCTCCTCTAAAAGGTCTTCCAACCCCACCAGGCGGGCCCGGTGGGCCCCGGGCTGGTAGTCCACCAGGACCGCCTCCACCTGGAGCATACCCAAAGCCCTTAAAAAGGCCTCCTTTAGGGCCCGGGTCTCCAGGGGGCTTACCCGCATAGAGAGCTCCGGGTGGAAGGCCAAAAACCCCTCCGCCAGGGCCCTATCCGTCCACACCCCGGAAAGCCGCCTCCCCAAGGCCTCCACCACCAGGTGCTCCCCAGGCTCCCCTTCCAGCACGTACCAGACCCCAGACAGATCCCCTTCCACAAGGGGATAATACCCCCGTGCGCCTGGACCGCTACCTGGTGGAGAAGGGCTTGGTGGAAAGCCGGGAGAAGGCCAAGCGCCTCATAGAGGAGGGCCTGGTCAAGGTCTCCGGCAAGGTGGTGCGGAAGCCCGCCCACCCTGTGCCCGAGGGGGCGGAGGTGGAGCTTTGGGAGGAGCCCCGCTATGTGGGCCGGGGAGCCTACAAGCTCCTGGGGGCCCTGGAGGCCTTCTCCTTGGCGGTGGCGGGGAAGGTGGCCGCCGACCTGGGGGCGGGCACCGGGGGCTTCACCCAGGTCCTCCTAGAGAGAGGGGCCAGGCGGGTCTACGCGGTGGACGTGGGGAGAGGCCAGCTCCACCCTAGCCTAAGGGAGGACCCCAGGGTGGTGGCCTTGGAGGAAGAGGACGCCCGCACCGTGGAGCTCCCAGAGAGGGTGGACCTCCTGGTCATGGACCTGGCCTTCATCTCCGCCACCCGGGTCCTGCCCAAGGCCCTGGAGCTCCTCAAAGAAGGGGGCGAGGCCCTGGTCCTGGTGAAGCCCCAGTACGAGCTCTGGCCGGGGGCCCACCGGGGAGTCGTGCGGGAGGAGGCCTTGCGGCGGGAGGCCCTGAGGCGGGTGAGGGGGAAGGCGGAGGCGCTGGGCTTCGGGGTCCTGGGGGAGGCGGAAAGCCCCCTCCCGGGCAAGGAGGGGAACCGGGAGTACTGGCTCTGGCTCAAGGCCCCCTGAGCCACTCCTCGGCGATCTGGACGGCGTTGAGGGCGGCCCCTTTGAGGAGCTGGTCCCCCACCACGAAGAAGTCCAGGCCGTTCTCAAAGGCCAGGCTCTTCCGGACCCTGCCCACCTCCACCTCCCACTTGCCGCTGGCGGTGAGGGGCATGGGGTAGCGCCTCTCCTCGGGCTCGTCCACCAGCTCCACGCCCGGGGCGCTTTTCAGGACCTCCCGGGCCGCCTCCGGGGTCACGGGCTCGGCGAACTCCACGCTCACCGCCTCGGCGTGGGCGCGGAGGGTGGGGACCCGCACCGCCGTGGCGCTGATCCTTATGGAGCTGTCCCCGAAGATCTTGTGGGTCTCCCACACCACCTTCATCTCCTCCCGGGTGTAGCCGTTTTCCTGGAAGGCGTCGATCTGGGGGATGACGTTGAAGGGCAGGGGATGGGGGAAGACCTCAGCCTTCGGGGCCTCCCCGTGGAGGAAGCGGTGGGCCTCGTGGCGGAGCTCCTCCATCCCCTTGGCCCCCGCCCCCGAGGCCGCCTGGTAGGTGGCCACAATGACCCGCCTGGCCCGGAAGGCCCGGTGGAGGGGCCAGAGGGCCATGGCCAGGATGGCCGTGGTGCAGTTGGGGTTGGCGATGAGGCCCCGGTGGGTGAAGATCTTTTCCCGGTTCACCTCGGGGACCACTAGGGGCACCCAGGGCTCGTAGCGGAAGGCGCTGGAGTTGTCCACCACCAAGGCCCCCCCCTCCGCCCAGATAGGGGCCTTGGCCTTGGAGAGGGCACCCCCGGCGCTGGCCAGGACCAGGTCCACCCCTAAAGGCCCCTCGGGAAGGGGCTCCACGGGGATCTCCTCCCCCATGAAGGGGAGGCGCACCCCCGCCGAGCGGGGGGAGGCGTAGAGCCTAAGCTCCTTCAGGGGGAAGCGGCGGGCCTCGAGGACCTTCAGGATCTCCCGCCCCACGGCCCCCGTGGCCCCCACCACGGCTACCCTTAGCTCCCTCATGCTTCCTCCCAATCTACCACCTGAGCTTTTCCCTAAGGAAGCCCTCCAGCTCGTCCACGTGGAGGCGGATCTGCTCCATGGTGTCCCGGTCCCGCACGGTGACCGTGTCCTTGAGCCGGGTGGTGCCGTCCTTGCTCTGGCCGATAGTGTCGTAGTCCACGGTGATGGCGAAGGGGGTGCCCACCTCGTCGTGGCGGCGGTAGGCCTTGCCGATGTTGCCCGTGTCCTCGTAGAGGATGCGCCCCAGGCCCAGGGCCTGGAGCCTGGCCTTCAGGGCCTTGGCGTAGCCGGTGATCTCCGGACGGTTCTTGGCCAGGGGGATGACGGCCGCCTTGATGGGGGCAAGCTGGGGCTTTAGCCTCAGGACGATGCGCTCCTCCCCATCGGAGAGCTCCTCCCGGGTGAAGGCCTCGGCGAGGAGGGCCAGAACCCCCCGGTCCACCCCGGCGGAGGGCTCGATCACGTAGGGGACGAACCACTTCCCCGTGTCGGGGTCGCGGTAGGCCAGGCGCTGGGTGGCGTGCTCGTTCCTGAGGACCTTGGCGGTGATGGAAAGCTCCTCCTGGTCCTTGGTGTGGCTTCCCAGGTCAAAGTCCGTGCGGTTGGCGATGCCCTCAAGCTCCTCCAGCCCGTGGGGGAAGCGGTAGAGGAGGTCCACCGTGGCCTTGGCGTAGTGGGCGAGTTCCTCAGGAGGCTGCTCGTAGGGCACCAGGTTTTCCCGGCTTAGGCCCATCTCCTGCCACCACTTAAGCCGCTCCTCCACCCAGTAGCGGTGCCAGCCCTCGTCCTCCCCCGGGCGCACGAAGTACTCGATCTCCATCTGCTCAAACTCCCGCACCCGGAAGATGAAGTTCCTGGGGGTGATCTCGTTGCGGAAGGCCTTGCCGATCTGGGCGATGCCGAAGGGGAGCTTGCGGCTCGTGGTGTCCAGGACGTTCTTGAAGTTGGTGAAGATCCCCTGGGCCGTCTCCGGGCGCAGGTAGGCGAGGCCCGCCTCCTCCTCCACCGGGCCCACGTAGGTCTTGAACATCATGTTGAAGTACCGGGGCGGAGTCCAATCCCCAGCCTCCCCCGTGGCCGGGTCCACCACCCCAGCCGCGGTCATGGCCCCCCCGGCCCGCTCGGGGAAGGCCATCATGGCCTGGACCAAGGCGTGGAGGTTCCCCTCCTCCACCTCCATGGCCCGGTAGAGGCGCTTCAGGACCTCCTCGGGCTGCTCCTTTAGGAGGTGGTCCAGGCGGTAGCGCTTTTTGCTTTCGCGGTTGTCCAACATGGGATCGGCGAAGGTGGCCTCATGCCCCGAGTAGCGAAGGATCAGGCGGTGGGTGAGGAGGCTTGCGTCCAAGCCCTCCATGTCGTCCCGCTCATAGACGTTTTTGCGCCACCAGGCCTGCTTCAGGTTGTTCTTGAGCTCCACCCCCAGGGGCCCGTAGTCGTAGACCCCTTGCAGGCCGCCGTAGATCTCCGCGCTCTGGAAGATGAACCCCCGCCTTTTGCAAAGCGCCACCAGTTCGTCCAAGGTGCTGGCCGGCATGCCCTCTCCTCCTTAGGGGCCCAAAGGCCCGATAGCAGGCATCTTAAGGCCAAGGTAAGCGAGGGCGCAAACACACGGGAGGGAGGCTTTACGCTAGAATGTGGGGTAGAGGGGAGCATGAACCGGTACGACGATCGCGCCAGGCTGGTCTTCCACTACGCAAGGGAGGAGGGGAGCCGCTTAGGCCACTCCATGATCGGCCCGGAGCACCTCCTCCTGGGCCTGATGCGCGAGGGGGGTACGGCGGCCCGCATCCTCCAGGAGTACGGGGCGAGCCTCGAGGCCATGCGCCGCATGGTAGAGGAGCTGGTGGGCCGGGGCGAGGGGAGCCGCACCGGGGAACCCCCCGCCATCACGCCCCGGGCCCGGCGGGTCATGGAGCTGGCCAGCGCCGAGGCCCGCAACATGGGGGCCCAGGTGATCGGCACCGAGCACATCCTCCTGGGCATCATCCGCGAGGGGGACGGGATCGCCTACCGCATCCTCTCCCACTTCGCCAAAGACGTGGACGCCATCCGCTGGCGCATCCTGGCCATGGCCGATAGCCGCGAGCGGGAGAAGCCCGTGAACACCCCCTTTCTGGACGAGTACGGCCGCGACCTCACCAAGGAGGCCCGGGAGGGGAAGCTGGACCCGGTGATCGGCCGCCAGGAGGAGATCAACCGGGTGATCCAGATCCTGGCCCGGCGCACCAAGAACAACCCCGTGCTCATCGGGGACCCTGGGGTGGGCAAGACGGCCATCGTGGAAGGGCTGGCCCAGGCCATCGTGGAGGGCCGGGTCCCCCCCATTCTCCGGGGGGCCCGGGTGGTGGCCATCGACCTCGCTGGGGTGGTGGCGGGCACCAAGTACCGGGGCGAGTTTGAGGAGCGCCTCCGCCAGATCATCGAGGAGCTCAAGAACGCCAGGGTCATCGCCTTCATCGACGAGCTCCACACCCTGATCGGGGCCGGGGGGGCCGAGGGCACCCTGGACGCGGCCAACATCATGAAGCCAGCCCTGGCCCGGGGAGAGATCCAGGTGATCGGGGCCACCACCACCGGGGAGTACCACCGCTACATAGAAAAGGACGCCGCCCTAGAGAGGCGCTTCCAGCCGGTGATCGTCCTCGAGCCCTCCCCGGAGGAGACCCTGGAGATCCTGAAGGGCCTCCGCCCCCGCTACGAGGCCCACCACGGGGTCGTCATCCCCGATGAGGTCCTGGAGCTTTCCGTCAAGATCGGCATCCGCTCCCTCCCCGGGCGCAACTTCCCCGATAAGGCCATCGACCTCATCGACGAGGCGGCGAGCCGCGTGCGCCTCAACGCCTCTCTGGGCCTGCCCGTGGCCGAGGAAGAGGACGGCACCCCCATGGTCACCCGGGAGGACCTCGAGGCGGTGGTAGACTCCTGGGGAGGCATCTACACGGACGACAAGGACGACGCCAAGCTCATGCACCTGGAGGAGGAGCTCAGGAAGCGGGTGGTGGGCCAGGAGGAGGCCATCCGGGCCCTGGCGAGCGCCCTAAGGCGGGCCCGGGTGGGCCTCGGGGGGAGGACCCGGGTGGCCGCTAGCTTCCTCTTCGTGGGGCAAAGCGGCGTGGGCAAGACCCAGCTGGCCAAGGCCCTGGCCGAGGTCCTCTTTGGCTCGGAAAGGGCCCTCGTCCGCTTTGACATGTCGGAGTTCCAGGAGCCCCACTCCATCTCCAAGCTAATTGGGGCCCCGCCAGGCTACGTGGGCTACGAGCAGGGGGGCCGCCTCACCGAGGCCGTGCGCCGCCAACCCTTTAGCGTGGTCCTCCTGGACGAGATTGAGAAGGCCCATCCCGACATCTACAACACCTTCCTCCAGGTTTTGGACGAGGGCCGCCTCACGGACGGCATGGGGCGGACCGTGGACTTCCGCCGGGTGATCCTCATCATGACCTCCAACACCGGCTACAACGTGGGCCCGGCCGTCGGCTTCACCTCGCGGGAGGTGGACACGGAGTCCCCCCTCAAGGCCCTTTTCACCCCCGAGTTCCTGGACCGCCTGGACGAGGTCATCCGCTTCCGCCCCCTCACCGAGGAGGAGCTGGTGCGGGTGGCCGAGCTCATGCTGGAGGAGATCCGCAAGGAACTCAGGAGCCGGGACATAGAGGTCACCTTCGCCCCCGAGGTGGCCCGCTTCGTGGTGGACCAAGCCCCCAAGACGGGGAGCGCCCGGGCCATCCGCGGGGTTATCCGGGAGCGCATTGAAGACCCCCTCTCCCTCGCCCTGCTGAAGAAGCCCACGGGCCGCCTCTACGTGAACGTGGAGGATGGGCGCCTGGGCTTCCACGAGGTGGAGGAGTTCCTGGTCTGAGCGCTCCGTTCTGGCGAAGGCCAGGACGGGGGTCCTAGCGGACGCGTGGCCACCGCCTAGGCCAGCACATGCCAAAGCTGAAGGGCCCAGAGCTTCATGGCTAGGACCGGCTACGCCTGCGTGGAGTGCGGCCACAGGACCCCCAAGCCCCTGGGGCGGTGCCCGGGGTGCGGGGCCTGGGGCAGCTTCCAGGAGGTGGCCCAAAAGCCCCCTGGGAAGGAGGCCCCAGGCCGCTTAGCGGACCTCCTCCCCCTCTCCCAGGTGGAGGAGACGGGGGAAAGGCGCTTCTCCTCCGGGCTCGGCGAGGTGGACCGGGTCTTGGGCGGGGGGTTCGTCCCGGGGGAGGTGGTCCTCCTGGGCGGGGAGCCGGGGGTGGGCAAGAGCACCCTCCTCCTCGAGATGGCCCGGCGCATGCCCCAGAGGGTCTACTACGTGGCAGGGGAGGAGTCCCCCGCCCAGATCAAGCTCCGGGCGAGGCGGCTTGGGGTGAGGGAGCTCCTCCTGGTGCGGGAGACCCGCCTCGAGCCCCTCCTCGCCCTCCTGGAACGGGCGCCCCCCGAGGCCCTCTTTGTGGACTCCGTACAGACCATTGCGGCGGGCGGGAGCCCGGGAAGCCTGGTGGCGGTGCGGGAGGCCACCTCGGCCTTTGTGCGCTTCGCCAAGGAACAGGGGACGGCCGTGGTCCTGGTGGGCCACGTGACCAAGGAGGGGATGGTAGCGGGGCCCAAGAGCGTAGAGCACGCCGTGGACGCCACCCTTTACCTGGAGACCGCCGGGGTCTACCGGGTCTTGAGGAGCGCCAAGAACCGCTTCGGCCCCGTGGGGGAGCTCGGGGTGTTCCGCATGGAGGAGGAGGGGCTTTTGGAGGTGAAAAACCCCTCGGAGGCCTTCCTCCTGGAGAGGCCTTTGGGGGTGCCGGGGAGCGCCGTCGCCCTGGCCCTGGCCGGGGAGCGGGCCCTGGCCCTCGAGGTCCAGGCCCTGGCCGCCAAGACCCCCTTCCCCGCCCCCCGGCGGGTGGTCCAGGGGTTGGACCCTAGGCGGGTGGACATGGTCCTGGCGGTGCTGGAGAGGCGGCTTGGCCTGCCCCTCGCCAGCCTGGACGTCTACGTGAACCTCGCCGGAGGGCTTAGGGTGGCGGACCCGGGGCTGGACCTGGGGGTGGCCCTGGCGGTGTATTCTGCGGTGATGGGCCACCCCTTGCCCGAGGACCTGGCGGTGGTGGGGGAGGTGGGCCTCCTGGGCGAGGTCCGGAGCGTGGTGGGCCTGGAAAGAAGGCTCAAGGAGGGGGAGCGGGCTGGCTTTAGGCGCTTCCTCCACCCCGGGAACACCCGGGGGCTAGCCCAGGCGGTGGAGGCCTATCTGGGATGAGCGGCAAGCTTTTTTTCTACCTCCTCTTCGCCTTCTTGGGCTACCAACTGGCGGTGGCCCTGGAGGGCCTGGGCCTGCTGCCTGAGGCTGCAGGCCTCCTACCTCTAAACCGAATCTATCTTACCTTGGCGGGCTTCCTCACCGGGGTCCTCCTGGCCCCTCGGCTGGAGGCATACCTGGAAAAGCGGCTTAGGAGGCTTAGGGAACTCCCCCCAGAGGTCCCCGTGGCCCTCACCCTGGGGGCCACCCTGGGCCTCCTCCTCACCGTCCTGCTCACCACCCTCCTCTCGGATGTGCCCGGCTTTTCCCCTTACCACAGTCTCCTTCTGGCCCTTTTCCTCGTGGGCCTCTTCGCCTACCTGGCCCTGGGGTACAGGGAGTACCTGCGCCTTCCTCCCCCCAAACCGGAGAAGCCCGGGGGCAAGGTCCTGGACACCAGCGTCCTGGTGGACGGCAGGATCCCCGAGGTGGCGGCCACGGGCTTCCTGGAGGGCCCCCTCTATGTGCCCCACTTCGTCCTGAAGGAGCTCCAGCACTTCGCCGACAGCCAAGACCCCCTGAAGCGGGCCAAGGGCAGGCGGGGCCTCGAGGCCCTGGAAAAGCTGAAGGAGCTCCTTCCCCTAGAGGTGGTAGAGGAGGCCCCCAAGGGGGAGAGCGTAGACGAGAATCTCCTCTTCCTGGCCCGGAACCGGGGCGCCTCCTTGGTCAGCAATGACCTGGCCCTCCTGCAGATGGCCCGCATCTACGGGGTAAAGGCTCTATCGGTCCAGGCCCTGGCCCAGGCCCTGAGGCCCCAGCTCCAGGTGGGGGATACCCTGAGGATCCTCATCTTCAAGGAGGGGAAGGAGCCCCACCAGGGGGTGGGCTACCTGGAGGACGGCTCCATGGTGGTGGTGGACGAGGGCATCCGCTACAAGGGCCAGGAGATCGAGGTGGTCATCACCCAGGCCATCCAGACCCAAGTGGGCCGCCTCTTCTTCGCTAGACCCGCCCGCTAAACCCCCGAAAGAGGAGCCAGGCCCCCAAGAGGCGCGGGGCCCTAGCCCAAAGCCTTCTCCACCCCTTCGAGCACGAAAACCAAGGGGGCAAAAAGGCCCAAGGCGAAGAGGGCCCCGAAGGTGGCCGAAAGGCCCAAAAAGAGCACCCAGCCCGCCTCCACACCCGGCCAAAGGGCTTCCGCGAGGACCACCAAACCCTAGGGAGGGGAGCGCTCCCCCGGGAATCAGGGCCCACCACTCCCCGGTGCGGAGGGCGAAGGGAAGAAACCCCAGGCCCGTGAAGGCCCGGAAGAGGGCCCCCTCCAGGCCACCGATCCAGGCGCCGAGGCCCAGGCCCAGGAGGCCAACCCACGCGATCCAGAAGCAAGAGCCCACCCAGAAGCGTCGGGGCAAGCCCCAAGGCCACCTCCATCCACTTCACGGGCACCCCTTATTCCAGCATAGGCCGCCAGGAGCCCCGGACGTATAATCTTCCTGGCCTTCAAGGCCAGGAGGTGGAGCTTGAACCTGCACGAGTATCAAGCCAAGGAGATCCTCGCCCGCTACGGGGTGCCGGTGCCGCCCGGCAGGGTGGCCTACACCCCGGAGGAGGCCAAGCGGATCGCCGAGGAGCTGGGCAAGCGGGTGGTCGTCAAGGCCCAGGTGCACGTGGGGGGGCGAGGCAAGGCCGGGGGAGTCAAACTGGCGGATACCCCAGGCGAGGCCTACGAGAAGGCCCAGGCCATCTTGGGCATGGACATCAAGGGCCTCACCGTGAAGAAGGTCCTGGTGGCCGAGGCCGTGGACATCGCCAAGGAGTACTACGCCGGCCTCATCCTGGATCGCTCCCAAAAACGGGTGGTCCTCATGCTGTCCAAAGAGGGCGGGGTGGACATTGAGGAGGTAGCGGCCGAGCGCCCCGAGGCCATCCACAAGTTCTGGATTGACCCCCATAAGGGCCTGAGGCCCTTTGAGGCCCGGGAGATGGTGAAGCGGGCGGGCCTCGAGGGCAACCTGAACCGGATCGCCCAGGTCCTGGTGGCCCTTTACCGGGCCTACGAGGGGGTGGACGCCTCCATCGCCGAGATCAACCCCCTGGTGGTCGCCACCGATGGCTCCATCGTGGCCGCCGATGCCAAGATCGTCCTGGACGACAACGCCCTCTTCCGCCACCCCGACCTGGCGGAGCTCAGGGAGGTGGAGGCGGAGCACCCCCTGGAGGTGGAGGCTAGCAATTTTGGCTTCGCCTATGTGAAGCTTTCCGGCAACATCGGCATCATCGGCAACGGGGCGGGCCTTGTGATGTACACCCTGGACCTGGTGGCCCGGGTGGGGGGTAGGCCCGCCAACTTCCTGGACATCGGCGGCGGGGCCAAGGCCGAGGTGGTCTACAACGCCCTCAAGGTGGTCCTCAAGGACCCCGACGTGAAGGGCATCTTCATCAACATCTTCGGCGGCATCACCCGGGCGGACGAGGTGGCGAAGGGGGTCATCCGGGCCCTGGAGGAGGGCCTCCTCACCAAGCCCGTGGTCATGCGGGTGGCGGGCACCGCCGAGGAGGAGGCCAAGAAGCTCTTGGAGGGCAAACCCGTGTACATGTACCCCACGTCCATGGAAGCGGGCAAGGCCATCGTGGCCATAGTGGGAGGTGCGGCGTGATCCTGGTCCATAGGGAAACCCGCGTCCTGGTCCAGGGGATCACCGGCCGGGAAGGGCAGTTCCACACCCAGCAGATGCTCGCCTACGGCACCAAGATCGTGGCCGGGGTCACCCCGGGCAAGGGGGGGACCGAGGTCCTGGGGGTGCCCGTGTACGACACGGTGAAAGAGGCAACTGAGGACCACGCCATTGACGCCTCCATCATCTTCGTGCCCGCCCCCGCCGCGGCGGATGCGGCCCTCGAGGCCGCCCACGCCGGCATCCCCCTCGTCGTCCTCATCACCGAGGGCATCCCCACCTTGGACATGGTGCGGGCCGCGGAGGAGATCAAGGCCCTGGGCGTGCGCCTCATCGGGGGGAACTGCCCGGGGATCATCAGCGCCGAGGAGACCAAGCTGGGCATCATGCCGGGCCACGTCTTCAAAAGGGGCAAGGTGGGCCTCATCAGCCGCTCCGGCACCCTCACCTACGAGGCCGCCGCCGCCCTCTCCCAGGCGGGCCTGGGCACCACCACCACCGTGGGGATCGGGGGCGACCCGGTGATCGGCACCACCTTCAAGGACCTCCTCCCCCTCTTCAACGAGGACCCCGAGACCGAGGCCGTGGTCCTCATCGGGGAGATCGGGGGCTCGGACGAGGAGGAGGCCGCCGCCTGGGTCAGGGAGCACATGAAGAAGCCCGTGGTGGGCTTCATCGGGGGCCGAAGCGCCCCTAAGGGGAAGCGTATGGGCCACGCCGGGGCCATCATCATGGGCAACGTGGGCACCCCGGAGTCCAAGCTAAAGGCCTTCGCCGAGGCGGGCATTCCCGTGGCGGACACCATTGACGAGATCGTGGAGCTGGTGAAGAAGGCCCTGGGCTAGCCCCCCGGGAAACTGGGCGGATTTTTTCCTAGGGTCCCCGCCGTGGCCAAAGCCGCCGCGGGGTACTCACACCCTCCCCGTGGCCTCGGCCATGGCCCGAAGGCGCTCCCCATACTCCGGGCGAAGCTCCCTGGGGCGAAGCCTCCAGGCCCAGTTCCCGGAGGGCCTCCCCGGGTAGTTCATCCGGGCCTCGGAGCCCAGGGCCAGGACGTCCTGGACCGGGTAGATGGCCAGCCTGGCCACGGACTTCATGCCCAGGCCCATGAGGGCCCAGGGGACCTCCTCCTCGGAGCGGAAGGCGAGGCCCCAGTCCGCCAGGTACCTTTCCAGAAGGGTCCGCTCGTGGGGGGTGGCGGTGCGGTACCAGCCCAGGGTGGTGTCGTTGTCGTGGGTGCCCGTGTAGACCACCACCCGGCCGTGAGGGGGATAGTTGTGGGGGAGGAAGGGGTTGTCCAACCCGCCGTCAAAGGCGAACTGCAGGACCTTCATCCCCGGAAGCCCGAAACGGTCCCTCAAGGCCTCCACCTCCGGGGTGATGACCCCCAGGTCCTCCGCCAGGATGGGCACCTGGCCGAAGGCCTCCTCTATCCTGGCGAAGAGCCTCTCCCCCGGGGCCTTCACCCAGCGGCCTTCCACGGCGGTGGGGCAGGAGGCGGGGATCTCCCAGTAGGCCTCAAAGCCCCGGAAGTGGTCTATGCGCACCAGGTGGAAAAACTCCAGGGCCTTTCGGAGCCGCTCCATCCAGAAGGAAAAGTCCTCCCGTTCCAGAACGTCCCAGCGGTAAAGGGGATTGCCCCAGCGCTGGCCCGTCTCCGAGAAGTAATCCGGGGGCACCCCGGCCACCACCGTAGGCCTCCCCTCCTCGTCCAGGTGAAACCACTCGGGGTGGGCCCAGACCTCTGCGGAGTCCTCAGCGACGAAGATGGGCATGTCCCCGACGAGGAAAAGGCCCAGGGCCTCGGCTTCCGCCTTGAGGGCCTGCCAGTCTCGGGAAAAGAGCCACTGGGTCCAGGCGTGGAAGGCCACCTCCTCCGACAGGGACGCCTCAGCCTCCCTCAGGGCCCGCTCCTCACGCCGCCGCAAGGGAAGGGGCCACTGGTTCCAGGGAAGCCCCCCATGGTGAGCCTTCAGGGCCATGAAGAGGGCGTAGTCCTTGAGCCACCAGGCCTCCTTTTCCTGGAAGGCCTGGAAGGCCTCCCGCTCCTCTTTGGAGGCCTTTTCCCTAAAGCCTTGGAAGGCCGCCTTTAGGGCGGGCCACTTCCAGTGGTAGAGGAGCCCGTAGTCCACCCGCCCCTGGGGAAAGCTGGCGTCTTCCAGGATCAGGTAGCCCTTTTCGGCCAGGGGTCTCAGGTCCAGGAGGTAGGGGTTCCCGGCGAAGGCGCTGAAGGACTGGTAGGGGGAGTCCCCGTAGCCCGTGGGGCCTAAGGGGAGCACCTGCCAAAACCGCCCTCCGGCGGCCTCCAGGAAACGAAGGAACTCCCGGGCCTCCTGGCCCAGGACCCCGATGCCGTAGGGACCGGGAAGGCTGGTCGGGTGAAGAAGAAGGCCAAAAGCGCGGGGTAGCTCCATGCCCCAGAGTATACCGCCAGGGCTGGAAAGGCTTCCAGGGGGGCCCCCGCCTACCCTACCTTGTTCCCCTTCTCATCGTAGGCGTAGAACCCCCGCCCCGTCTTCCGGCCCAGAAGCCCCGCCTGGACCATGCGGCGCAGGAGGGGGGAGGGCCTATACTTGTCGTCCCCAAAGCCCCGGTGGAGGACCTCCATGATGGCGAGGCAGGTGTCCAGGCCGATGAAGTCCGCAAGCTCCAAAGGCCCCATGGGGTGGTTCATCCCCAGGCGCATGATCCCGTCAATGGCCTCCTTGGTGGCCACCCCCTCCCTCAGGGCCTCTATGGCCTCGTTGATCATGGGCATGAGGAGGCGGTTGGAGACGAAGCCGGGGTAGTCTTGGACCTCCAGAGGGGTCTTCCCCATCCGCCGGGCCACCTCCACCACGGTGTCCCGGGTGGCCGGGGCGGTGAGCTCCCCCCGGATCACCTCCACCAGGGGCATGAGGGGCACGGGGTTGAAGAAGTGCATGCCGATGAAGCGCTCGGGCCGCCCCGAGTACCGGGCCAGGGCGGTAATGGGGATGGAGCTGGTATTGGTAGCCAGGATGGCCTCGGGCTTGGCCAGGCCCCCCACCCTTTCCCAAAGGGCCCGCTTGGCCCCTTCGTCCTCCACGATGGCCTCCACGATGAGGTCGGCCTCTTTCAGGGCCTCGAGGTCCAAGGCGGTGCGGATCCCCCTCAGGGTGGCCTCGTAAGCCTCCTCCGTGATCCGCCCCTTCTCCAGGAACTTGCCCAAGGAGCGCCTTATGGCCCCTAGGCCCCGCTCCAGGGCCTCCGCATTCACGTCCAAAAGGACGACCCCGTAGCCCGCCTGGGCCGCCACCTGGGCGATGCCCGACCCCATCTGCCCCGCGCCCACCACGCCGACGGTCTTGACCTCCATGGGCCACCCCGGCGGCTATTCTACCCGCAGATTAACAAGAATCACACCAAGAAGAGCGAGGCCGCCCCCGAGGAGGGAAAGGGGCGAGGGCACCTCGGAAAGCCACACGTAGGCGATGAGGATGGCCAGAACCGGGGAGAGGTAGAGGAAGGAGGAAAGCCTCGAGGCGGGGGTGCGGGAGAGGGCGTAGGTCCAGGTGAGGTAGGCCAGGGCGCCGGGGAAGACCCCCAGGTAGAGGGCGGAGAGGAGGGCGGGCCTCGGGGCTTGCAGAAGAGCCTCGGGAAGCCCAGGGAGGAAGAGGAGAAGGGGCAGGGTGCCGAGGAGGAGGGTGTAGACCGCGATCTCCTCGCTCCGGTAGCGGGCGAAGAGGGGCTTTTGCAGGACGAAGTAGAAGGCGGTGGAGAGGGCGGAGAGGAGGATGAGGAAGGCCCCTGGGCTGAAGGCGAGCCCCCCACCCTCCCCGAAGGCGATGAGGAGGGAGCCCGAAAGGGCCAGGGCGAAGCCCAGGACCCCGAGGGGCCCAAGCCCCTCCTTGAGGAGGACGTGGGAGAGGATAGCGGTAAAGACGGGCCCGGTGGCGATGAGGAGGCTCGCCGCCCCGGCGCTTACGGAAAGTTGCCCGTAGACCAGGGCGGTGTGGTAGAGGGTGATGCCGAGGAGGCCCAGGAGGAGGAACTTGGGGAGGTCCTCCCTCCTGGGGGGCCGGAGCCCTCGGGCCCTGGCGTAAAGGAGGAGAAGCCCCCCCGCCACCAGGAAGCGGAGGAGGACCAGATGCCCGGGAAGAAGGCCCTGAAGCCCCGCCCGGATAGCGGCGAAGGCGCTGGCCCAGAAGAGGATGGTGACCAGGGTGGCGGCGAGGGCCCTAGGCTCCATGGGGCAGGACCAGGTAGTAGAGACCCCGCTCCAGGAAGCCCCTCTCCAAAAGGGCGTTCACGTCCTGCGCCGTGACCTTGAGGACCCGGGCCTTGACCTCCTCCAGGGATAGGTACCGGCCGGTGTAGAGGTACTCCAGGCCCAGGTGGAAGAGCCGCCCCATGGGGGTCTCCCCGGCGAAGACCAGGCCCGTGGCCAGGGGGGTCTTGGCCTTCTCCACCTCCTCCTCCCCCACCCCCTCCTTCCCTAGGCGGGCGAGCTCCTCCTGAAGTACGGAAAGGACCTCCTCCTTGTGGGCGGGGTCCGCCTGGATGTAGGCGTGGAAGAAGCCCGCCTGGTCCCCCTCCTCGTGGCCGAAGGAGGCCGCTTCGGCGAGGCCTTTGTCCACCAGGGCGAAGTGGAGCCTCCCCGAGCCCTCCTCCCCCAGGAGGCGGGCCAGGACCTGGGCGGGGAAGCGGGCCTCCTCGCCGTAGGCGAAGCCGGGGAAGAGCCCCACCAGGTAGAGGGCCCTGGCCTTCTCGTAAGGGCGCTCCAGGAGGCCCGTGGCGGGGTCTAGGGGCGGGTAGGCCCGCCCCGCCTCCCCCTGGGCGAAGCCTTCGCTGAGGCGCTCCACCCCCTCCAAGAGCCCTTCAAAGTTCACCCTTCCCGCAGCCGCCAGGACCATGTTTCCGGTGCGGTAGCGCCGGCGGTGGTAGGCGGCCATCCCTTCCCGGGTCAGGGCCTTGATGCTCTCCTCCGTGCCCAGGACGCTATTCCCCAAGGGGTGGTCCCGGAAGAAGCCCCTCCTGGCCCACTCGTAGGCCATGAAGCCCGGCCGGTCCTGGTAGCGGGCGATCTCCTCCAGGATCACCAGCTTCTCCGTGGCGAAGTCCGCCTCCCTGAGGGCGGGGAGCATCAGCTTGGAGAAGAGCTCCAGGAGGGAGGGGGCGAACTCGGGGAGGACCGCCCCGTAGTAGACCGTGGCCTCCTCGGAGGTGAAGGCGTTGTACTGGGCCCCCAACCGGTCAAAGGCCAGGTTGACGGAAAGGGCGTCCATGCCCTCGGGGCCCTTGAAGACCATGTGCTCCAGGAAGTGGCTCACCCCGCTCTCATAGGGGCCCTCGTCCCGGGCCCCGGTCTTCACGAAGTAGCCTAGGGCCACGCTCCTGGCCTCGGGGAGGACCTCGGCAATGACCCTAAGCCCGTTTTTCAGCACGGCTTCCCTAAACACCCTCCACCTCCCCCAAAAGCCCCACCCAAGGGTCCCGGTAGGGGTGGCCCCTCAGGAAGGCGTTGACCTCCTCCAGGGTGGTGCCTTCAATCCCAGCCTCAATCTCGGAGAGGGGGCGCACCCGGCCCAACATGTAGAGGTCCCGGGCCATGGAGGCGGCCCTGGTGCGGATGGACTCGTCCCCCATGACCAAGGCGGTCTTCAGACCCACCTTGGCCCGGAAAAGCTCCTCCTCTGCAACCCCCTCCCGGAGCCTTTCTATCTCCTGGAGCATCACGGAAAGGGTTTCGTGGGCCCTCTCCCTGGTGGTCCCGGCGTAGGCCACGAGGAGGCCCTGGCCCTTCACGGAGGCGGGGAAGGCGGAGACGGCGTAGGCCAGGCCCCGCTTCTCCCGCACCTCGGTGAAGAGGCGGCTAGACATCCCCCCGGAGAGGACCTCGAGGGCCAGCCTCGCCGCGTAGAAGCCTTCGTCCTCGGGGCCCACATCGGGGTAGGCCAGGCCGATCTGGACCTGGGCCGTGGGCCGCCTCAGGGCGAAGCGCTCCGGGGAGGCAAGGAGGGGCTTAGGGTAGGAGGCCTCCTCCCCTTCCCAAAGGGCCAGGGGCTCAAGAGCCCTAAGGAGCCTCTCCCAGGAAACCCCCCCGGCCACCGCCAGGATGGCCCCCCTGGGGGTGTAGCGCCTCCCAAAGTCCTCCCTAAGGGCCTTGGGCGTGGCCCGCCTCAGGTCCCCCTCCCGCCCCAAGGGGTCGCGGCCGTGGGGGGAGAGGAAGACCCGCCGCCTGAGCTCGGAGAGGAGCTTCCTTGCGGGCTGGTCCTCCAGGGAGAGGAGGGCCTGTAGGGCCACGGCGCGCACCGCCTCTAGCCCCTCCTCGGGGAGGCGGGGCTCCCTTAGGAGGAGGGCGTAGAGGCGGAAGACCTCCTCCAGGACCTCGGGGAGGAAGCCTGCGGCGAAGGCGGTGTACTCCAGGCCTGCCCCGCTCGTCCGCCGCACCCCTAGGGCGTCCAGGGCCTGGGCCAGCCCCCGGGCGTCCAGCTCCCCCGCCCCCTTCCAGAGCCACCCCTCCAGAAGGGTGCTGGCCCCCTCCAGCCCCTCGGGGTCGTTCACCGCCCCCACGGGCAGGAGGAGCTGGAAGGCCACCCCGGGGAAGTCCCGCTCCTCCAGGGCCACAGTGAGGCCATTGGGCAGTCGCTCCGCGCGGCTCACAGGCCTAAGGGTATCATGGGGGCGTGAAGGAAGGGGAACTCCGGGAAAGGCTCAGGAGGCCCCTCCTCCGGGAGCTCCAGGACGGAGCCCAGGACCGGGTGGTGGTGGGGGGCCTCGAGGGCCTCGTCCGCAACCTGGCCCGCCCCTTCCCCAGGCTCCTGGAGCTTTTCCGGGGTTACGGGGAGAAGCCCCCCGAGGAGCGGAAGAGGATCCTGGAAGAGGCCCTCCGCTTCCTAGGGGACGGCCTTCCCCGAGCCCCGGAGTCGCCCAGGAAGGCCGAGGGCCGCCTCGAGCCCCAGGACCCCGCCCACCTCCTCGCCCCGCCGCAAAGCAGGAGGAGGCTAGGCGAGCTCGGCCTCCACACGGTGCGGGACGTCCTCCACCACTACCCCCGCCGCTACGAGGACCGGCGGGCCCTCCCCGGGGTGCGCTACCTGGAGGACGGGCAGAAGGCCACGCTCTCGGTCAAGGTCCTCGCCAAGGAGCTTGTCAAAACCCCCAAAAAGGGGATGCAGCTGGTCCAGGTCAAGGCCATGGACGCCTGGGGGTGGCGGCTCACCCTGGTCTGGTTCAACCAGCCCTGGGTCCTCTCCCAGATTGAGGAGGGGGCCACGCTGATCGCCACCGGGAGGGTGCAGCGGCGGGGCGGGGTGCAACTCCTGGTGGAGCACTTTGAGGACGAGGGGACGGAGTCCTTGTCCACGGGGAGGATCGTGCCCATCTACCCCGCCAAGGAGGGGGTGGGCCAGGCCTTCCTGAGGCGCACCGTCCACCGGGCCCTGGAGATGGCCCTGCCCCTCCCCGACCCCCTGGGGCCCTACCGGGAGGCCTTGGGCCTCATGCCCTACTCCGAGGCCCTCAGGGCCATCCACTTCCCCGAGGACGAGGAGGCCCTGAAGGGGGCCCTCCTAAGGCTCAAGTTCGACGAGTACCTGCTCCTGGAACTCAAGGCCCTCCTGGACGCGGGGGGGCTGGTCCTGGGACGGGCCTTCCGGGTGGAGGAGGCCTGGGTGGAGGCCTTCAAGAAGGCCCTTCCCTTCCCCCTCACCAGGGCCCAGGAGCGGGTCATGGGGGAGATCGCCCGGGACATGGAAAGCCCCAGGCAGATGGCCCGCCTCCTCCAGGGGGACGTGGGCTCGGGGAAGACGGTGGTGGCGGCCTTCGCCCTCTATTTGGCCGCCAGAAACGGGGCCCAGGGGGCCCTCATGGCCCCCACAGAGATCCTAGCCCAGCAGCACTACGGAAACCTCACCCGCTACCTCTTCCCCCTGGGGGTGAGCGTGGAGCTCCTTCTCGGCTCCATGCCCTCCCGGGAAAAGGAGGCCGCCCTGGCCCGCCTGAGAAGCGGGGAGGCCCAGGTGGCCGTGGGCACCCACGCCCTCATCCAGGAGGGGGTGGGCTTCCGGGACCTGGGCCTGGCCGTGGTGGACGAGGAGCACCGCTTTGGGGTCCTCCAGCGGCGGGCCCTCCTCAAGCTGGCCCAGACTCCCCCCGACGTCCTGGTCATGTCCGCCACCCCCATCCCCCGCTCCCTGGCCCTCACCCTCTACGGGGACCTCGAGGTGAGCCTCCTGGACGAGATGCCCCCAGGCCGCACCCCGGTGAAGACCAAGGTCCTCCCCCACCGCCTCCGCCTCCAGGCCTACGCCTTCGCCCGGGAGGAGATCCGGAAGGGGCACCAGGTCTTCGTGGTGGCCCCGGCCATTGAGGAGTCGGAGCTGGACCTGAAGGCGGCCACCGCCCTCTACGAGGAACTCCAAGGCCTCCTCCCCGAGGCCCGGATCGCCCTCCTCCACGGAAAGATGCCCGCCCGGGAGAAGGAGGCAATTATGGAGGCCTTCCGCCAGGGGGCCTACGACCTCCTGGTCTCCACCACGGTCATTGAGGTGGGGGTGGACATCCCCAGGGCCACCCTGATCGTGGTGGAAAACGCCGAGCGCTTCGGCCTGGCCCAGCTCCACCAGCTAAGGGGCCGGGTGGGCCGGGGGGGGCTAGAGGGCTTCGCCATCTTCCTGGCGGGGGAGGCGGGCCAGAGAACCCTGAAGCGGTTAAGGGTCCTCGAGGCCTCCACCGACGGCTTCTACATCGCCGAGATGGACCTGAGGCTTAGGGGCCCGGGGGAGCTTCGGGGCACGCGCCAGTCCGGCTACCCGGAGCTCAAGCTGGGGGACCTGGCGGAGGACACCGAGGTCATAGAGAGGGCGCGGGCCCTGGCCAAGGCCATCGTGGAGAAGGACCCCAGGCTAGAGCTCCCCCAGCACCAGGGCCTCAAGGAGGAGCTCAAGGCCCAGGCGGAGCGCATCGGCTTTCGGGAGGTCATCTGATCCGCCCCATCCGGTAACCCCAGGCTCCCGTGATCCAGGTCCTGCCCCACCCCCTCCTCCCCGCCCTCTTCTCCCCTGGGGGGGCCCTGAGGGCCAAGGCCCTCCAGGGCTACCTCCTCTCCCTCGCCCCCGCCTACGCTCCCTACGCCCCCCTCCCTCGGGTGCGGCTTTTCGTCCTTTCGGAGAAGGAGTGGCGGGCCCAGCTCCCCTACCCCTACGGCCTCCCCTTTCAGCACACGGGGCTCGAGGGCCTGGCCCTCTACGCCCCCCTCACCTACCCGGAGAGGCTCCTCCACCGCCTGAGGGGGGTCCTCCTCCCCCTGGGCCCGCCCCTGGGGGAGATCCCCGCCTTTTTAGACCTCAACCTGGGGCACGAGTACGCCCACGCCCTCCAGGTGGCCTGGGGGCTCCGCACGAGGGCCAGGTGGTTGGACGAGTTCGTGGCCAACTACCTCTTCCTCCTGGGGCTAAGGGGGGAAAGACCCGAGCTTTTCCAGGAACTCCTGGCCTGGAGCCGCTACCTCTCGCGCCTTTCTCCCGAGAAAAGGAGCCTTTCCGCCTACGAAAGGCGGCGGGGCAACCTGGAAAGCGCCCTCTGGTTCCAGGCCCACTTCACCCTGAAGGCGGCGGAAGTCCTGGAAAAGGACAGGGACCGCCTCCTGAAGGGCTTTCTGGCGGCGGCCCCCCTGGACCGCAGGAAAGGCCACCGCCTCCTTCTAGAGCTCTACCCGGACCTGAAGGCCTGGTTCGCCGCCTTCGGCCTCAAGGGCGCACCCTGGGGGGCACCTTCCCCTCGGCCAGGGCCCTGAGCCAGTCCAGGAAGCCCACCTCCCCCACCCTCAGGGTGTAGAGCTCGGGCCTTGGCAGGATGCAGTGCTGGCCTCCCGGGGCCAGGTAGAAGGTGTAGTTCTCCGCCTGGGCCGGGGCGAGGACCGCCCTCTGGGACTCTATGGCCCACTCCCGGGCCGTAGCCTCAGAGGGGGACCTCTCCCCCCTCATGAGGGCGTAGAAGAAGATCTGGGTGCCGTCCAAAAGGGTGGTGTACTGGGCGAAGGCCGCCTTGGGGTAGGCCCTGGCCAGGGCCAGGTAGATCTCGGAGACGCTGGGCCTATCGGAAAGCCCCGGGAGTTGGGGGAGGCGGGGGTTCCAGCGGGCGTAGCCGGGGAAGTCCTCCGTGGCCACGCCCACCCCGGCGTCCCCGCAGACGGCGATCTGGGCGTTTTTGTAGGTGGAGAGGACCTTGTCCGCCCAGAAAATGGCCCCGTAGGCCCCGGCGCTGCACCCGGTGACGAAGATCCGCTCCGCCTGGGGATGGTTCCTGAAGAGGTACTCCAAGGCCGCCAGGGCGTTCCTGGCCCCCTGGTGGTGCACCCGGAAGCCCCCGTAGTCCACCGTGGCCTGGCCCACGTGCAGGTCCCCCGTGCAGTAGGGCACGAAGACGTGGGTCCAGCCGAAGAAGGGGTTGGCCACGCTCGCGCGGTTGTAGATCCCCTGGGCCAGGAGGAGCTCCTGGGCGTCCACCCGCCTGCGGTAGGTCTGGCTCCCGGGCCCGCAGGTGGCCGCGTCCCAGCAGGCCCCACCCCCCTGGAAGTCCAGGATCACCCTCTTGGGGTCTCCCGGGCTCACGAAAAAGCGGTAGGGGGAGCCGTCGGAGCAGACCCCGCCCGGCACCTCCACCGCCTGCCAAAAGGGCGGAAGGCCCTGGGCCAAGGCCAGGGCCAGCACCGCCATCAGGGCGATAAGCCGCTTCATCCTTTCACCTCCGGGGGCATTCTACAAAAGATTCTTGCACTTGGTCAAGAAATCGGCCCAGCCCCCAGCGCTCCCGCCCGGGGCCCCCTTTAGGCCCATTCCACCCGGCTCCCTAGGGGGTGCTTGCGGACGAGGAGGCGGGCGGGAAGCCGCTCTGCCAAGGCCTCCACGTGGGTCACGATGCCCACGAGCCGCCCCCGGGTGGGGAGGGCCTCGAGGACCCCAGCCACCCCTTCCAGGGCCTCCGGGTCCAGGGTGCCGAAGCCCTCGTCCAGGAAAAGGGCCCCCAGCCGCCCCCGGGAAAGCTCCTCGGAGAGGGCCAGGGCCAGGGAGAGGCTCGCCAGGAAGCTCTCCCCTCCAGATAGCGTCTTCACCGGGCGTTCGGCCTCGGTCCAGAGGTCCAAGACCCCGTACTCGTCCCCCTTGGCCCGGAAGCGGTACCGCCCCCCGGAGAGGGTGTGGAGGAGCTCGTCGGCGCGCTCCACCAGGCTCCTCTGCCTCAGGCCCAGGAGGTAGGCGGGAAACCGGTCCTGCTTCAGGTCCAGGGCGAGCTTCTCCCAGAGGGCCGCCTCCCGCACGGCCTCGGCCAGCCTGGCCTCCAGCTCCCGGCGGCGCCTCAGGGCCTCTCGGAGCTCCCTCACCCTGGTCTCCAGAACGGCCCCCTCCTCCCCCAAAGCCCTGAGGCGGCCTTGCGCCTCCTCCAGGGCCTTCCGCACCTCCTTGGCCTGGGCCTCGGCCTCGAGGAGGGTGAGGGGGGGAAGGGGAGGGAGGGCCCTGAGGAGGGCCTCCACCTCCCTCACCTCCTCCTCGTGGCGGCGAAGCCTCCCCTCCAGGGCCCGCCTGGCCTCGGGGGCGAGGGCGTGGGCCCGGGCCTCCTCCTCGGGCAGGAGGCCCTCCACCCGCGCCTTGGCCTCCTGGAGGGCCTTGGCCTGCTCCGATTCCCGGGCCTTCAAAGCGAAGACCTCGCGGTAAAGCCCTTCCAGCTCCTGCCGAAGCCGCCGCTCCTCCTTTTCCTTGGCCTCCAGGACCCTGACCTCCTCCTCCAAGTTCCTGAGGTAAGGGGCCACCCCTAAGCCCCCGGTCCTTTCCTGGAGGTGGCGGTAGAGCCCGGCGCTCAGGGCGGCCTTCTCCTCCCGCAGGCGGTTGAGGCGGCCCGCCACGTCCTCAAGCCGGGCCTCCCCGGCCTCCCTTCTCAGGGCCGCCACCTCCCTCTCCAGGGCCTGGACCTGCCCCCGAAGCTCTAAAAAGGCCTCCCTAAGACTCCCCAAGGCCTCCTCTCCCTCCTTGAGGGCCCGCTCCAGGGCCTCGGGGTCTCCGGGGACGGGCTCGGCCTCGAGGGCCCCTAGCCTTTCCTCCAGGGCCTTTAGCCCCGCCAGGAGGGAGGCCCGCCTCTCCACAAGCTCCTTGACCCTTCCACCAAGTTCTTCCTTCCTGGCCTCCAGATCGTCGGAGGAGGGGCGCTCGGGCAGGGCGTGGACCACGCCCCCGCAAAGGGGGCAGGCCTCCCCCACCTTGAGGAGGGGGTGGTAGGCGAGGAGGCCCAGCCTGGCCTCCGTGGCCTGGAGTTCGCCTTGGGCCAAGGCCTCCTCCTCCTGCACCTGGGCGAGCTCCGCCTCCAGGCGAGCCTTCTCCTCCAGGAGGCGGTGGGCCAGGGCCCCTTCCAGGAGGCGCCTGAGCCTATCCACCTCCTCCCGCTGGGCCCGGCCCTCCTTTTCCAGGCCAGAAAGCCTTTCCCTGGCCTCCCCAAGCGTCTTCTCCCGCTCCTTGAGGCGAAGGAGGGCTTGGAGGGTTCCTTCCACCTCCGCCTCCTCGGCCAGGACCTCCTCCAGCCGCTCGGGGGCGAAGCGGGGAGCAGGGTGGTCCTCCAAGCCCACCCGGCGGAAGAGGGCCTCGAGGGCCTTCAGCTCCTGGACCTCCAGGAGGGCCTTCCGGGCCCGCTTCAGGGCCTCGGGGTCAAAGGCGAGGGCCCTCAGGGCCTCCTCCAGCCCCTTGAGGCGGCCCTCGGCCTCCCGCAGGCGGGCCTGGGTGGCGGCAAGAGCCTCCCCCTTCCGCCTCAGGTCCTCCCAGAGGGGGAGGGCCCTCTCCGCCTCCTCGCCCAGGGCCAGGCGGCGGCGGATCTCCTCCACCTCCTGGGCCTCCGCGAGAAGCCTCGCCTGCCTCGCCTGCAAAAGGGCCTTCCTGCGGAGGCCCTCCAGGGCCTCCTCGGCCTCCTTCCTCCTGGCCTCGAGGCGGGACACCTCCCCCTCCAGCCGGGCAAGCTCCTCCCTTAGGGCGGCAAGCCTCTCCTCGTGGTCGGCCAAGGCCTCGGGCGTGGCCTCAGCCAGGGCGGAAAGCTCCCCCTCCAAGCGGCCCCTATCCTCCAGGAGGCGGGCCCTGGCCTCCGCCGCCTTCTCCCGGGCCCTGTCCAGGCGCCTGAGGCCGAAGAGGTCCAGAAGGAGGTCCCGCCTCTCCCTGGCCTCCCCCTTGAGGAAGCGGTCAAACTCCCCCTGGGGGAGGAGGAGGGCCCGGGTAAAGGCCTCGTAAGAGAGGCCCAGAATCTCCTCAATGGCCTCGTTGAGGCGGTCCAAGGTCTCCAAGGGGATAAGCCTCTCCCCTTCCGTGAGGTCAAAAAGCCTTCCCTCGCTCCTCTTCCCCCGCACCCTATCCACCCGGTAGAGGCGGCCTCCCACCTGGAAGGTGAGGCGGACCCGGGCCTCCCCCACCCCGGGGTGGACCAGCTCCTTGACGTTCCTCCCCACCCGGGGCACGAGGCCGTAGAGGGCGAAGGCCATGGCGTCCAGAAGAGTGCTCTTCCCGCTTCCCGTGGGGCCGGTGATGGCGAAGAGCTCCACGTCGGAGAAGTCCACCCCCTGCCTTTCCCGGTAGGGGCCGAACCCCTCAAGCTCCAGCCTCAAGGGCCTCAAGCTCCACCTCCTCCAGCACCTGGGCGAAGCGGGCGAGGAGGGCCTCCTCCTTCCTGCCCCGCTCCTCCAGGTACCGGGCGTAGGCCTCCGCAAAGCCGAGCTCCGGCCCCTGCCCACCCGCGGGCTCTAGGCCCTCCCCCCTGCCCTCTATGGCCAAGAGGTGGGGCAGGGCCTGGTAGAAGCGCTCCTTCTCCCTAGGGGAAAGCCTCCCCTCCACCACCAGGCGCAGGTAGCCGGGGAAGCGCTCCATCTCCCAAAGCCTCCCGTCCAGCTCCTCGGGCCTCAGGCGAAAGGTCTTTAGGGGCTTGCCCCAGCGCTCCCGGATGGGGTGGACCCTGGGGGGCCCCGCGGGGGGAAGCTCCACGAGAAGGGCCCCCCGCTCCGCCTCCTCCCCCTCCCCGAAGTCCAGCTGGACGAGGCTCCCCGGGTACCAGGCCAGGGGGGCCTCGGAGGCCTGCTGCTGGCGGTGGACGTGGCCCAAGGCCAGGTACCGGGCGGAGAGGGGCAGGGCCGAAGGGGGCACGGCGTAGCTTCCCGAGAGGTGAAAGTAGAACTCCCCGCCCCCGGGCCTCACCCCCTCGAGGGCGATGTGAGCCAGCATCAAGGGGCTTTCCAGGTTGGCCAGGACCCGGCGCATGGCCTCGGCGTAGGTGCGGTGGCGGTCCTCCGCCTCCTGAAAAAGCCGCTTCACCAGGGCCCTCTCGGACACGAAGGGGAGGAGGGCCGCCCTGAGCCCCCCCACCTCCACCACGCCCCCTTCCTCCCGGAAGAGGAGCCTCCCCCGCACCTCGGCCCCCGCCAGGGCGAAGAGGGGGGAGAGGGCCTCCAGGCGCTCCTTGGGGTCGTGGTTCCCGGCGATGACCAGGGCGGGGACCCCGAGCTCCCGAAGGCGGAGGAAAAACTCCACGGCGTAGGCCTCGGCCTCGGCGGAAACCTGGGGGCGGTCAAAGAGGTCCCCCGAGACCAGGACCAGGTCCACCCGCTCCCCCTTGACGATCTCCAGGAGGGCTTTTAGGGCCTCCCCGATCTCCGGGGTCCGGTCCACGCCCTTCAACACCTTTCCCAAATGCCAGTCCGCGGTGTGCAATAGGCGCACGCCCCCATTCTAGTGGGGGTGGTGGTGGTCCGGAGGCCCGCCCCTGCCCCCGCGAAAGGCCCAGGCGGCCACCAAGGTGGTGAGGGGAACGGCCAGGAGGAGCCCCAAGGAACCCAAGACCATGGCGACGATCTCGGCGGCGAAGGGCTCGGTGTTGAGGAGGAAGCGCAAGGGGGTGGGGTCTTTGGTGAGGAGGAGGAAGAGGGGCAAGGAGCCCGCGGCGTAGGCCAGGACCAGGGTGTTCACCAGGCTGCCGATGTGGTCGTAGCCCACCTCCATGCCCCTGTGGTAGAGCTCCTTTAGGCCGAAGCGGGGGTTGGCGTGGGCCAGGGCCTGGACCACGGCCGCCTGGGTCACGGTCACGTCGGTGAGGGCTCCCAGGGCCCCCACCACCACCCCCGCCAGGAAGAGGGAGAGCAGGTCCACCCCGCCCCACTGCCTGAGGAGGAAGGCCTCGTCCGAGGCCAGGCCGGTGAAGCCCATGACCTGGACGAAGAAGAGGCTCAGGAGAAGGACGAACACCACGGAAAGCAGGGTGCCCAGGAGGGCGGCAGTGGTCTTGCGGTTGACCCCGTGCACCAGGTAGATGGTGAGGAGGAGCACCCCCAGGCTCCCCAAGAGGGCGTGGAGGAGGGGGTTCCCCCCGGAGGCCACCTGGGGCACGATGAAGTAGACCACGACGAGGAGGCTAAAAAGGGTGCCGAGAAGCCCCCGCAGACCCTTGCCCTGGCCCAACAGGATGGCGAAGAGGGCGAAGAGGAAAAAGAGCCCCAGAAGCCAGGGCATCCGGTCGGGTTCGGTCACGTAAAGCCGTCCCCCCTCCTGGTAGAGGACGACCCGCATGCCCGGCCGGTAATCCTCCTGGTCCGTGGGCAGGATGGCCTCCCGCAGCTCACCTTGGACCATGACCTGGGCCACCCCCCTCTCCCACTCTAGGGCGAGGATGCGCCCCGTCACGTACCCCTCCTGGGCCAAGGCGGGAAGGAGCCAAAGGAACAGGGGGAAGAACACCCGCATGGGGCCACTCTACCCCACCAGGATGAAAATTGCTTCTCAACTTGGTATCCTCTAGGCATGGAGCGCTCCACGAGGCAGCGGCGGGCCATACGGGAAACCTTCCTGGAAACCAATCGGCCCCTTTCGCCCCAGGAGGTGCTGGACCTGGCCCGAAGGAGGGTGCCCTCCCTGGGCCTGGCCACGGTCTACCGTACCCTGAAGGGCCTCGTGGAAGAAGGGTTTCTCACCCCCGTGGCCCTTCCCGGGGAACCCCTTAGGTACGAGCGGGCGGGGCAGGCCCACCACCACCACTTCCTCTGCCGCACCTGCGGCCAGGTCTACGAGCTTTGGGGCTGCAACTTGGCGGTGGAGGGCACCCTGCCTCCAGGTTTCCAAGCGGAGGCCCACGAGGTGACGGTCTACGGCCGCTGCCCGGGGTGCTACTCCCAGGCAGGGTAGAGGCTCAAGGGGCCCGTCCAGCGCACCTCCTCGAGGGCCCGGTCGTGGCGGAGAAGGGCGGCCAGGCGGGCCCGGGAGTAGACCCTGTAGGGCTCCTTGGGGATGAAGGCGGTGACGATGTCCACCTGCCGCGGCGGGGTGTAGTCCAGGACCACGTGGAGGGGGAGCCTGAGCCTGGGGGGGAAGACCATGTACCCCAGGACCAGCATCCGCCCTTCCTTCGGGTAGATGGCAAGTTCCCGCCCCCACTCCAGGGCCTTAAGGACGTCTAGCTCGGTGAACCCCTCCTGGAGCATGTGCTTGACGGCGTGGGGCCCCAGGCGGTAGCGGCCTTCCCTGATGAGGGGAAGGAGGTCGGAGAGGCGGCGTAGCTTCCTCATACCTCCTCCTTGGAAGGGCAGTCTAACCCCTAGCCACGGGGCGAATGTGGCCCGGAGGGCGGCTTGCGGCAAAACCTGCCTCCCCTCTAAGATAGGGGCGAGGTGGTCCCCCGCTGGCAAAGCCCGGTCTACCTGGAGAGGGAAAGGCTGCTTTCCCTCCTGCCGGAAGAGCCCGGGTTCGCGGTCCTCCTCGAGGCCCCCGCGGGCTTCGGCAAGAGCGTCCTGGCGGGGCAGCTGGCCGCTAGGCTGGACCTCAGGACCCTCTGGGCTAGCGCCAAACTGGGAGAGCCTAGAGGCCTCCTGGCCAAGGCTCTGGCCCTTCCCGAGAGGGCTCCTTGGGGGGTGGTGGTGGAGGCCCTCAAGGAGGAGCCTACCCTGGTGGTTTTGGAGGACCTGGAGGGGGATGAGGACCTGAGCCCCCTCCTCCGCACCCTCCCCGCCCTCCTGGTCCTGGCGAGCCGCACCCCCCTCCCCTACCCCGAGCTCCCCAAGCTCCTCGCCGAGGGCAGGCTGGTCCGCCTGGGCCCAGAGGAACTGGCCTTCACCCTGGAGGAGGCCAGGGCCCTCTTCGGGGAAAGGCCCGGGGCCGAGGCGGCCCACAGGGCCACCGGGGGCTGGCCCCTCCCCCTCTTCCTCGCCGCCCTCACCGGAAAGCCCCCCGAGGCGAAGGCCCTCATCCAGGGGCTAAGGGAGAGCCTAAGCCCCGAGGCGTTTCGGGAGGGCCTCCTCCTCGCCGCCCTACCCTACCTGCCCAGGGAGGCCGCCACCCCTGCCACGGAGGAACTCTTCGCCAAGGGCCTTCTCCGCGGCCTGCCCCAGGGCTACGCCCTCCACCCCCTCCTCCAGGAGGTGGCCCGGGGGAGCCTGGGGTCCGAGGTGCAAAGGGCCGTGCAGGAGGCGGAGGGCCGGCTTCCCCCAGAGCTCCTCGCCCAGGCCTACCACGCCTCGGGGCTCCACGAGAGGCTCCTAAGCCTTTTGGAAAGGCCCATCCAGCTCAACCTCCTCCCCGAGGCCCTCACCGCCTGGAGGGACCTCCTGGAACGGGGGGGCCCCCGAGCCCGGCTCCGCCTGGGGGAGGCCCTCCTCCAGTGCGGGAAACGGGAAGGCCTCGCCCTCTTAAAACCCCTGGCGGAATCCCAAGACCCCGGGGTCGCCCTCACCGCCTCCGGCCACCTGGCCTACTACCTGGCCGACCCCCTCCTGGGCCAGGACCTGGGGAGGGCCCGGGCCCACCTGGAGAAGGGGATGGGGCTTTTGGATCAGGTTCCCCCGGAGCTTGCCGGCCGCTTCCTCAACGACGCCGCCCGCGTCCCCTGGGAGGAGGGGAAGCTGGAAGAGGCCCTTGGGATGCTGGAGGAGGCCCTGAGGCGCCTACCCCTGGAAAGCCCCTTCCGCATCGCCCCCCTCACCAACCTGGCCCTCCTCCGCTTTGAGCTTCAGGGGGACCTCATGGGCTGGATCCAGGCCATAGAGGAGGCCATCCCCCTGAGCCTCCGCTATACCCCCGTCAACCACGCGGGCCACCTCCGCGACCTGGGGCGGCTCCACCTCCTCCTGGGGGAAAGGGCCCGGGCCGAGGCCTATCTGAAGGAGGCCCAGGAGGCCAAGGGCCACCCCCTGGCTAGCCTCGAGGCGGGGATGCTCCTCGCCCACCTAAGGGGGGATGAGGAGGGGGTAAAGGCCCTGGTGGCCCGGGCGAAGCTTTGGGAAAACCCCTACCTCGTGGGCCGGGGGCTAGCCCTCTTGGCCCTGCTTAGGGGCGACGCCCGCGTACTGGAAGGCGCGGAGGGCCTCTTCCCCGCTCTGGCCCGGGCGGAGCTCCAAAAGGACCCCGGCCTGCTTCCCCCCTACCCCAGGGAGCGGGAGGAAAGGCTCTACTGGCACGCCGCCCGCTACCGGATTCTTAGGGGAAGGGAAGACTTGGAGGCCATCCTCGGCCTCACCCAAGAGGGCCCCCGCCTCCTTGCGGGCCTCATCCCCTTGGGCCTCCTCCCCAGGGACCGCCCCGAGCTGGCCCGGGCCTACCCTCTGGAAGAGGTCCTTAGGAGCGGCTGGAAGGAGGCGGTGGCCCTGCGCCTTTCTGAGGTGCCCCCCCTAAAGGCTGAGGTCCTGGGCCAATTCCGGGTGCTGGGCCCCTTGGGGAAGGTGGCCCTTTCGGGCAAGGCGCGCGAGGTCTTCGCCCTCCTCCTCCTAGGGGTCCCCCGGGAAGAGATCGCCTTCCTCCTCTGGCCCGAGGTGCCCGAAGGGGCGGCCCTGAACAACCTCTCCGTTTGGCTCTCCCGCCTGCGCAAGGCCCTGGAGCCCTGGGGGGTCCCCACCTACCTGAGGGAGGAGGGCCTTTGCCGGGTGGAAAGCGATCTCCAGGCCCTGGAGGCCGCCCTGGAGGAGAAGGACGCCCAAAGGGCCCTCGCCCTCTACCAGGAGCCCCTCTTCCCCAGCCTGGACCTCCCCCTTCTGGACCGGAAGCGGGAGGAGCTTTACCACCGGGTGCGGGCCCTTTTCCTGGAAGCGGGCGAGGCCCGGTACCTGGAGCGCCTTCTAGAGCTAGACCCCCTGGACGAGGAGGCCCTCCTCCCCCTGGTGAACGGGTGCCTGTTTCGGGGCCAGCGGGCCCGCGCCCTGAAGCTTCTTAGGGCCTATGAGCGCCGGCTTTGGGAGGAGCTAGGGGAGAGGCCTTCGGGGGAGGTGGCGGTCCTCCTCCGCCGCCTTCAGGTCTAGCGGTAAGGCCCCAAAGCCCCTGGGTCCTTAACGGCGATGAAGGCCCCATGGACCCTCGAGGCCCCGGCCCGGAGGAGAGCCTCCTTGGCCCTAAGGAAGGTGGCCCCGCTGGTGAGGACATCGTCCACCAGGAGCCAGGCCCCCTCCACCCTCCCCAGGGGGGCGAAGAGGTCCCCGGGAAGCCGCCCCCTTCCCCGGCCCCGGAGGGGCTGGCCTGGGGCGTAGCGCACCCGCCTCAGGACCCGCCGGTAGGGAAGGCCCAGGAGGCGGGCCACCTCCCGGGCCAGGAGCTCCGGAGGGTTGTACCCCCGGAGGAGGAGGCGGGGGAGGAGGGTGGGGACCGCCGCCACCCCGCCCAGGGCCCACCCCTGGGCCAGGACCCCCTCCGCCAGGGGGCGGGCCAGGAGGGGGGCGAGGCCGAAGCGCCTCCCGTACTTCAGGGCCCGCACCACGCCGCCCCAGCGGCCGTAGGGCCCCAGGTAGACCGTCTCCCCCCGGGCAAAGGCCCGGAGCTCGGCGCGGCAGGAGGCGCAAAGGAGGAGGACATCTAGCCTCCCCCCGCACCCCGGGCAGGCGTGGCCCAGGAGCTCCTCAAGAAGGCCCCAGAGCATCCCTGAGGGCCTCGTCAAAGGGGGGGTAGAGGACCCCCTTCTCCGTAATGATTCCCGTGAGAAAGCGGTGGGGGGTCAGGTCAAAGGCGGGGTGGTAGGCGGGAAAACCGGGAGGGGCTACGGGAAGGCCCCGGAGGTGGGTAACCTCCTCTCCTGGGCGCTCCTCTACGGGGATGCCCTCACCCGTCTCCAGCCTGGGGTCCACGGAGGAAAGGGGCAAGGCGGCGTAGAAGGGGATGCCGTGGTGGTGGGCGAGAACGGCCAGGGCGTAGGTGCCGATCTTGTTGGCGAAGTCCCCGTTTAGGGCCATGCGGTCCACGCCCACGATGACCGCCTCCACTTGGCCCCTTCCCATGAGGAAGCCCGCCATGCTATCGGTAATGAGGGTGGCGGGAACGCCCGCCCTTTGGAGTTCAAAGGCGGTGAGCCTGGCCCCTTGCAGGTAGGGCCGGGTCTCGCCCACCCACACGTGGCGGACCCGCCCCTGGCGGTGGGCCTCGAGGATGGCCCCGAGGGCCGTGCCGTACCCCCCGGTGGCCAGGGGGCCGGTGTTGCAGTGGGTGAGGACCTGGCCCCTGAGGACCCTCGCCCCGTGGAGGCTAATCGCCCTTTCCGTCTCCTCCACCTCCCGCCAGAGGGCCCTGGCCTCCCGGAGGCTCCCCTCCAGGTCTCCCCAGTAGGGGCGCATCCGGTCCAGGGCGTGGAAGAGGTTCACCGCCGTGGGCCGGCTTCCCCTTAGGAGGCGGTCCGCCTCCTCCGGTTCCTCCCCCCTTAGGTGGGCCAGGACCATGCCGAAGGCGGCGGAAACCCCGATGGCCGGCGCCCCCCGCACCACCATCTCCCGGATGGCCTTGGCCATCTCCCCGGCGGTGCGCACGGGGAGGAAGGCCTCCTCCTGGGGGAGGCGCCTCTGGTCCAGGAGCCAGAAGACCCCCTCCCCCTCGTCAAAGCGGAAGGGCAGAAGCCGCTCCACGGCAAAAGCTTAAACCAGGCGGAGCACCCTGTCGTCCCCGGGCCGCACCCTTCCCCGCCCGTCCCGGTTGGAGGTGGTCACGTAAAGGGCCCCGTCCGGCCCCAGCCTCGCCTCGCGGAGGCGGCCAAAACCGGAGAGGGCGGTCTCCACCCGGGAAACCCGCCAGTTGCCCCGGCCCCCCTCCAGCTCCAGGCGCAGGAGGGCCTCCCCCCTCAGCCCCGCCACGTAGAGGCCGCCCCGGAAGAAGGCCAGGTTGCCCGGGGGAAAGCCCTGGGGCCAGAGGTGGAGAGGATCCAGGTACCGGGGGTCGTTCCCCCGGCCCACCACGCGGGGCCAGCCGTAGTTTCCCCCAGGGACGATGAGGTTCACCTCGTCGTGGCCGAAACCCTGTTCCCCGCTGGGCCCGTGCTCGCTTATGAAGAGCTCCCCCGTCACGGGGTGCCAGGCCAGGCCCTGGGGGTTGCGGTGGCCGTAGGAGTAGACCTCGGGCCGTGCCCCCTGGCGGCCGAGGAAGGGGTTTCCTGGGGCGGGCCTGCCCTCCGGGGTGATGCGGAGGATCTTCCCCCCCAAGGAGGAGAGGTCCTGGGCCAGCTCCCGCTCGTAGACCTCCCCCGTGGTCACGTAGAGCATCCCGTCGGGGCCGAAGGCGATGCGCCCTCCCGAGTGGAGGCCGTGGGGCCTGGCGGGGATCCCGTCCAGGATCACCTCCTCCAGGACCCCCCGGTCCCCCAGGTGGCGGAGGCGCACCACCTGGTTCCTGAGGCCCCCCTCCTCCACGGTGCGGTAGGCGTAGAGGTAGGGCTCCTGGGGAAACCGGGGATGGAGGGCGAGGCCCAGAAGCCCCGACTCCCCCCGGGCGTAGACGGGAAGCTCCGCGTACGTGGCAAGCCGCCCCGCCCGGAAAAGCCTGATCCGCCCCGGCCTCTCCGAGATGAGGATCCCCCCCTCGGGCAGGAAGGCCAGGGCCCAGGGGACCTCGAGGCCCCCCACCACCTCCTCCACCCTTGGCCCTTGGCCCCGGGCCAAGGCGAGCCCCACGAGGGCCCCAAGAAACCGTCTCCTGTCCACGCGCACCTCCTCCAGGGCCAGGCTACCAGAAGGAGGGGGGAGCGGGCCTGTTCCGGGGCACACACCCGACCCCGGGGGCAGGTTCAGGCCCTGGGGTCCAGGACCACCTTCACCCCCTGCCCCGAGGCGAGGAGATGGAAGGCCTCCCGGTAGCGGCTCAGGGGCAGGCGGTGGGTGATGAGGGGCCCTAGGTCCACCCGGCCCGAGTAGACCAGGGCCGTGCCCTGCATCCAGGTCTGCCAAAGCCTCCGCCCGGCGATGCCGTAGGCGGTGACCCCCCGCATGACCAGCTCCCCCGCCAGGTCAAAGCGGATGGGGTCCGAGGGAATGCCGAGGACCCTCGCCTCCCCCCCGGGGATGAGGCTCTTCAGGCCCTGGTGAATGGCGCTCTCGTTCCCGGAAAACTCCAGGAGGACCTCCACCCCACTCCCCGTGACCTCCCTCACCACCTCCGGGAGGTCCTCCTCCAGGGGGTTCACCAGGCGGTCGGCGTAGGGCCTGGCGAAGGCCAGGCGGTAGGGGTTGGGGTCGGAGACCAGGATGGGCCCGGCCCCGCTCGCGCGGGCCACCATGGCCGCCATGAGGCCGATGGGCCCCGCCCCGGTGATGAGGACGCTCCGCCCCGAGACCCCGCTTCCGGCGTAGACGGTGTGCACCGCGTTGCCAAAGGGCTCCAGGATGGCCGCCACCTCAAAGGGGAGGTCCTTGGGGTTCACCCAGGCGTTCTCCGCGGGCACCACGACGTACTCGGCAAACCCCCCGTCCCGGTCCACCCCCAGGATCTCCGTGTTCAGGCAGACGTGGTGGTTGCCCGTGCGGCAGGCGGGGCAGGTGTGGCAGACCACGTGGCTTTCCAGGCTCACGGGGTCCCCCACCCTCGGCCGCTTCACCCCAGGGCCCACGGCCTCCACCACCCCGCTGAACTCGTGCCCGGTGATGAGGGGCGGGCGGACCCTGCCCCTGGCCCAGGCGTCCCAACGCCAGATGTGCAGGTCGGTGCCGCAGATGCTCACGGCCTCCACCCGCACCAGGACCTCCCCGGGGCCGGGCTCGGGGAGGGGGCGCTCCACCAGGGTCAGGCCTTCCTCGGGGGCAAGCTTGGCCAAAGCGCGCATACGGGGGCATCCTACCATCGGTAGAGGGCCCCCACGCTGAAGCGCACGGTGTCGGCGGCCTCGAGGCCCAGGGAGAGGCCGAGGCTTGGGGTGAGGTCGTAGCCCAAGGCGAAGTCCAGGCGGGCGAGGCGGCCGTTGCCGAACTGGAAGGTGGAGCCCAAGGAGAAGGTGAGCCCGTCCCGGCGGTACTGGGCGGAAAGGGTCTGCTCCCCCCGCAGGTCCACCCTGTAGCCCAAGAAGAGCTCCGGGCTCAGGTACTTGCCGATGGAGAAGCGGATATCCTCCAGCTCCCCGCCCCCGAAGAGGGGTACCTGCACCTGGAAGCGGTCCAGGCCCAAGGCCTTGGCCAGCTCCCGCTCCAGCTGGCCCAGGACCAGGCTCTCCAGGGCGGCCCCCAGGGCGGCCTGGGGCAGGGTCTCCCCAATCCGGGCCACGTCGGGGGTGCCCAGGGTGAGGAGGGCGTAGATCTCGGGCTCGGAGAGGGGGGGTTCCGAGGCGAAGCGCGGCTCCAGGCGCACCTTCACCCGGCCCCCTTCCCGCACGAACTCCCCGCTGGCCTCCAGGGAGACCCTGTACCCCCGGGTTTCCGCCTGGGCCTTGAGGGCGAGCTCCGGCAGGATGCCCCGATCGGGGGCGAAGCGGAGGCGGCTTGCCGCCGGGTCCAGGGTGAAGAGGGAGTCCCAAAGCCGGAAGCTCCCCCAAAGGGCCTCCACCGTCCCGGTGAGGAAGGGGTCCCCATAGGTGCCCCCCAGGTAGACCTCCCCCCTAAGCTCCCCCTGGGCCAGGCTCTCCTGAACCAAGACGCCCCTTTCCGCATACAGGCGCACCCCGTCAAAGACCAAGGGGATGGGGGCGGGCCTTTCCGCCACCTCCACCCCTTCTGTGGAAAGCTGGCGCTGGCTGGCCTCGGGGATGGCCAGGCGGGCCCTTAAGACCTCGGCGTTCCCCGTGAGGTGGTAGGTTCCCCTCTCCTCGTAGAGGAAGAAGCTTTTGATGTCCAGAAGCCCCTCCTGCAGGTAGTACTGGGGGTAGTAGAGGGGAAGGCGCCCATAGCCCGCAAGGCGCAGGGGAAAAAGGGTCCCCTGGGCTTCCGCCTCCCCCAGGCGGATCTCCACACCGTAGTTGGGGTAGCGGAAGGTGAGCTCCGCGGGGGTATCCTCCCTGAGGCCGGGCAGGGAGACGGCCCCCCGGGCGCTCACCTGGAAGGCCTCGAGGGTCCCCCCAAGCCCTAGCCTCCCCCGCCCCGGGAAGGGGGCGGTTAGGGTGAGCTCCCCCTCGGCCTGGGCCCCACCGTTCAGGGAGAGGAGACCCTTGGGCAGGTACCCTGCTACCGGCCCCAAGCGGAAGCGGAACTCCTCCAGGGCCACCTGGAAACCCCCTTCCGTGAGGCGGAGGGCCAGGGTTCCCGAGGCCTCTGGCCGGTAGGGCCTGAGGGCAGGGATGACCTGGAGGACGGGGGTAAAGGCGGTGTCCTTCAGGTTCAGGTAGAGGTCGCTCCCCCTGGGGCTCCAGTACCCTCCGCCCTCCCAAAGGCCCCTCCCGGAGAGGCGCAGGTGGTCCACGTAGAGGGTCTCCCCCCCGTAGCGGAAGGCGGCCCGGCCCCGAAGCTCATCCCCGCCCCCCCGGAAGACCAGGCTCTCCCCCACCAAGACCCCCTCCCCCCGCCTGGGGTCGGCGAGGGGCAGGCGGAGGCGGACCGCCCCCGTCCAGTAGGCCTCCCCCTCCAGGGGGCCCGCCACCGCCGAGAGGAGGAGGTGGAGGGGAAAGGCCCGGGGGGAGGCCGAGAGGTCCAGCCTGTCCCCGAGCAGGGCGAAGGCGAAGGGGCTTTCCCCGATCTGGCCCTCCCCCTCCGCCCCTCCGGGGGCCAGGCGGGCCTTGAGGCCCAGGGGAAGCCGCGTGCCGGCAACCTCCACGAAGCCCGCCACCTCTCCTTGGGCCCTGGCCTCCTGGACCAGGACCCTCCCCGAGACCCGCCCCTGCAGGTAGGGGGCATAGCGGGCGAGGAAGTCCTCGAGGGCCGTCTCCTCCAGCGTGAGTTCCCCCTCCAGGGGGAGGAGCCGCCCCCGGACCCCGATCCGACCCACCCCGCCCGCAAGGACCCCCTCCACCCGGTACCCCTCGCCGTAGAGGCGGCCCCCGAAGCGGCTTTCCAGGGGAGGGAGGGGGAGGTCCACCCGGAGCTCCCCCTTGGGCGGATGGGCGAGCTCCCCGGCGAGGTAAGGCCCCTCCGCCCTGAGGGCGGCCTCCAGGAGCCTCCCCGTGAGGGTTAAGGTCTGGGGCCCCGCCCGGTAGCCGAGGCGGTAGGCCCCACCCAGGTCCACCTCCCCCTCCAGCCTCCCCTCCCCCGCGGGCCACCAGGGGTAGGCGGGGTGCTCCCCCCTTATCCGCACCCGGTCCCCCGCCCCCTCGAGGACCAGGAGGAAGCCCCCAAGGTCCAGGGCAAACCGCCCGGAGACCTCCCCTCCCCCGTAGCGCAAGGCCCCTTCCCCTTCTGGGCTCGCGAGCTCCAAGGCCAAGTCCGCCAGGTCCAGCCTTCCCTCCAGGGGCAGGCCCAGGGCCGGAACCCGGTAGCCGAGGAGGAGGACCCTCCCCTCGCCCCGGGCCGCCAGGCCCCAGGGAAGCCGGGCCTCCCCCTGCGCCTCCCGGGAAAGGAGGTCCAAGGAAAGCCCCCCCATCTCCAACCGGGGCCAGCGCAGGGCCACCCCCTCCCCCAAGACCTCGCCCCTAAGCTCGGGGACCCCCTCTCCCAGGACCTCCACCCACCCCTCCCGGAAGGCCAGCCGCCCCGCCCAGGCCCTCTCCCAGGAGACCTGGCCCTCGAGGTCCCCAGAAAAGGCCAGGGCAAGCCCCCCCGCCCCCAGCCGCCCCACCGCCCGCGCCTCCCGCCCGAAGGCAGCGAGGGAAAGGTCCAGGGCCGCCCCGGAGAGGGGCCCCTCGGCCTGGCCCGAGAGGACGAGGGGCCCGAGGCGGAAGCCGGAGAGGGCCAGGGCCACCCCCTCCGGCCCCACCTCCCCGGATACGCCCTCCCCAGAGAGGGCCACCCGGAAGCCGGGAAGGCCCTCCAGGGCCAGGGCCACCTCCCCATAGCGGTAGGTGCCGGAAAGCCACTCCCCCGGGTAGCTCCCCCAGGCCCGAAGCTCCCCCAGGCCCCGGGGGAGGGGCCCCTCGTAGCGGTAGGTGAGGGTCGGGGGGAGGAGGTCAAGCCGCCCCCGGAGGGGGAGGTCCTCCCCCAAGAGGTCCAGGCCCAGCCCCCGGCCCAGGAGGCGCACCCCCCCGTAGGGGGTGCCCAGGGTCCCATCCCCTTGGATCTCTCCCAGGTAGCCCGTCTCAGCCTGGTAAGCGTAGCGGCCAGAGAAGGCGTAGTCCCGGTAGCTTAGCTTCCCTTCCAGGGAAAGCCCGAGGCCGGGGCAGTCCCCCAGGGGGGCGGGCAGGCAGAGGCTCCCCGTCCACGCCCCCTGCCAAGCCCCCTCCCCGGCGAGGCGGAGGGCCCTTGCTCCCAGGTCTACCTCCCCCAGAAGCCCGCCCTCGGGGAGGGGATAGCGGAAGGCCAGCGTCCCCGCAAGCCCCTCCCCGTAGCGGGCCTCCCCCTGGAGGCGGGGTCCCAGGAAGCGGAGGATGAGGCCCTCCTGGTATAGGGCCTCCACCCTTTCCCCCAGGACCTCCCCCGCGAGCTCCGCCCTGGGGGGCCAGGGCCAGACCCTCCCGGAAAGCCGCCCCTCGGGCCTCTCCAGGACCACGTCCAAGGGGTCCTCCCAAGGGCCTTCCCCCGAGGCCCGGAGCCGCACGGGAAGACCAAAGGGCTCGAGGTCCTGGTCCAGCCGCAGGGAAAGCCGCCCCTCCCTGAGGGTCAGGCGGTACCCTTCCCCTTCCCCCCAGAGGACCAGGGCCTTCGGGTCAAAGCCCACACCCCCGTACCGGAAGGCGAAGCCCAGCCGCTTCCCCTCGCCCACGAGGGCCCCTTCCCCCTCGAGGGCAAGCCGGGGAAGCTCCCCAGAAAACCGCCCCTCCGCCTCCAAACGGGCCTGGCCCAGGGCCCTCCCGTACCGGGCCACCCCGGAAACCCCAAGGCCCACCACCTCCCCCTCGGCGCGAAGCCCCTCCCCCAGGACCCGGAAGCCCAGGGGGCCCTCCCCCCGGGCCTCCACCTCCAGGCCCCGCCCCCTGGCCCTGAGGCCCCCCCTGTACCCCTCGGGCGCGTAGCCCAGGTCGGCCTCCACCCGAAAGCCCTCCACCTCCGCCTGGCCCCTGGCCCAGAGGACAAGATCCCCCTCGTACCGGGCGGAAAGGGCCAGGGGAGCCTCCCAGACCGCCTCCGCCCAAAGCCCCTCCCCCTGGAGGCGGAAGGGCCCCTCCTGGACCAGGTAGCGGAGGCCCCTGAGGTGACCTTCCGCCTGGTAGCGGCTCCCCTGCCACCGGAAGCGCCCCTCCCCTTGGGCGTAGGCCGAGGCGTGCCCCACCTCCCCCTCCCCCTCGAGGGCAGGCAGGTCCACCACGCCCTCAAGCCAGCTCTCCCCCAGGACCTCGTCCCGGTAGCGAGCCTGGACCCCCAGGGCGGAAAGGGGCCCCCCGAAGGCCACCTCCACCCCCCGGTAGCGGAAGGCCCCCCGGGCCTCCCCCTCGAGGCCCCCCCCGAGGCGGAGCTCGCCCTCTCCCGAAACCTCCCCCAGGCCGCTTAGCCTTCCCGCCCGCCAGTCCCAGGCGAGGCCCAGGCCCCGCCCGGGCAGGAAGAGGCGCACCTCCGTGGCCCGGTAGCCCACGGCCAGGGCCTCCCCCCCGTAGCGGAGAAGCCCCTCGCCCTCCCCCTCCCCGGAGAGGCCCAGCCGGGCCGAAAGGCTCCCCGAGAGGGCCACCCCCAAGGCCTCGGCCAGGGGGGCCACCTCCTCCAGGGAAAGGCCCACCTCCCCCCCCTCCAAGACCGCCTCCCCGCCGGAAAAGCGGAGGAGGAGGGAGGGCTCCTCCCCGTAGGCCCCGCGCCAGTCGAAGGGAAGCCCCGCCCAGACCCCCTCCCCCTCCCCCTCCAGCCTCAGGCCCTCCCCCTGGAAAACCCCGGAAACCCGCCCCACCCGGCCCAGGAGGGCGAAGGGCAGGTCCGCCCGGCCCCGGTAGGCCAACCCCTCCCCCTCTAGGAAGAGCGGCCCCTCCACGCGGTAACGGACACCCCCCTCCACCCACACCTCCCCTCGGAAGGGAAGGGGGTCCAGGTAGGGCGCCCTAGCCTCCCCCGCCACCTGGAGGCGCAGGGCCCCCCAGGGCCCGCCCCCCTCCCCCCTGGCCCAGACCTCCACCCCGCCCTGGCGGTAGCTCCCCCGGAGGCGCAAGGAGGCCCCCTCGGGGGACACCTCCCCCTCCCCCCGGAGGTAGGGGCTGGAGAACCGCACCCGGGCTGAGAGGGGCGCCTCCCCCAGGAGGAGGGCCTCCCCGTAGGGGCTAGAAAGCCTCAGCCGCCCTCCCCTGTGCCCCCAGGCGCCATGGGCCCGGGCCGGGAGGCCGAAGGGGGCGAGGTCGTACCCCTCGGCCTGGAGGAGGAGGGCCAGCCCCCCCTCGTACCCCCCGAGGACCCTGAGGCCCGGGGCCCGGCCCAAAAGGCGCAAGGAGCCCCCTCTCCCCGAAAAGGCCAGGCGCAGGTCCCCCTTGGGGAGCCCCACCTCCCCCCGGTAGGCCAGGGCGAGGAGGTCCGCCCTCCCCTCCAGGGTCCAGGCCCCCAGGTAGGGCACCTCCCCTCCCCCCACCGCCCTGAGGCCCCGCCAGGGCCCCTCCCCGACCATCTCCCCGTAGGGCGTGGCCAGGCGGAGGCGCCCCCCCTCCAGGTCCCCCTGGGCCCAAAGCTGCCCCTCCAGCCCCAGGTAGCGGAAGGGGAGGGCAAGGCGGAAGGGGAAGCCCTCGCGGAAGGCCACCTCCCCTACCCCGGGGACCTCCAACCCCTCCCGGCCCAGGCGGAAGGCCAGGGGCGGGACCTCCAACCCCGGGGGCAGGGGGGGAAGGAGCCTGCCCTGGAGGCGCACCTCGGGGTAGACCTCCCCCCGCCCCTCCGCGTACCCCGAAAGCTCCAGGAGGAGGCGCTCCCCAGCCCCCAAAAGCCTCCCCGCCACCCCGTAGGGGGTGGTGAAGGCGGCCCACCCGGAGAAGCCCCCGCGGTAGGACAGGTCGGCCTCGAGGCCCACCCCGCCGAGCTCCCCCTGGCCGAAGAGGCGGAGGTCCTCCCTGTAGGTTAGGCGCAGGCCCCCTCCCTCCAGGAGGAGGCCCGGCTCCGGGTCGTAGCGCCCCAGGAGGGGCACTTCCCCCAAGGGGGTGGTGAGCCTGCCCCTGAGGTCCGCCCCCAGCCGCCTCAGGTCCCCCTGCACCTCCAGGTACCGCCCCCGCAGGAAAAGCCTCCCGGAAAGCCCGCCCTCCCGGTAGCGGGCCTCCCCCGTCAGGCGCATCTCGTCCAGGGCGCGGATGGGGAGCCCCGTGAGCCTAAGGGCCAAGGCCCCACCCCGGTACCACCCCTCCCCGTAGGGGCTTCGGAAGGAGAGGCCCCAGGCCTCCTGGCGCAGGCCCACGGGGAAGCGGGCATAAGGGGAGTCGTAGAGGAGGTGGGCGCTGAGCCTTCCCCCAAGGAGCCTCCCCCTTCCCTCCAGGCTTCCCACCGCCAAGGGCGTAGGGTCCAGGGAGAGGGCCAGGTCGCCCCAGGTGCCGGAAAGCCGCAAGGGGCCAAACCGCCCCGCCACCCGCTCCCCCTCCCCCTGGGCCTCCCCCGAGAGGTCCAACGGGGGAAAGAGGGGGAGGCGCACCCCCGGGCTCCTGGCGGCGAGCCGCCACCCCCCTCCCTCCCACCGGAGGGCCACCTCCGCCAGACCCTCCAAGGGCCTGGGCCAGGCGGCCTCCCCCTGGACCCGAAGCCGGTCCCCCTCCCCCTCCAGCCGGAGGCGGCTTCCCAGGGTATCCCGGTAGCTCCCCCGGTATTCCGGCCCCTGCAGGGAGAAGCCCAGGGCGTACTCCCGGTCAAAGAGTCTGCCCTCCGCCTGGGTCTCCAGGCGGAAGACCTGGTCAAAGGCGAGCCTCCCCCTGTGGCGGAAGGGCTCCCCAAGGAGCCTCCCCTCCCCCTCAAAGCGGCCCCGGACCCTCACCGCCTCCCACCCCTCCCCCTCCAGGAAAAGCCGCCCGTCCCCTTCCAAAGGCAGGGCAAGGCCGTAGTGCCGGGCCAGGGCCGGGAGCCTGGGGCGGCCCTCCACCGCGAAGCGGTACCGCTCCCCCCTCAGGTCCACCTGGGCCGTGGCCGAGAGGGGCCCCTCGAGGCCCACCCCCCTGAGCCGGGCCTCCACCTGGTCCCCTTCCAGGCTAAGCTCCCCCTCCACCCCGGTGAGGCGGAAGCCCACCAGGTCCACCACGCCCGCCCTCAACCGGGCCTCCCCCTCCATCCCCGAGGGCCGCAGGCGGAAGACCCCCTCCACCCTTCCCCCCCTCAGCCCCTCGTAGAAAAAGGCAAGCCCCCCCACCTCCCCCCTGAAGGCCACGTCCCAGGCGGCGAGGTCTGGGGCGAGGGCCCTGGCCTCCCCCTGGAAACTCCCCCCGGGGAGGCGGGCCAGGAAGCGGTAGGGGTTCTCCCCGAAGAGGCTTAGGCGGAGGGGAGGGAGGAAGAGGCGCTCCCCCTGCCGGAGCTCCACCTCCACCCCCTCCAGCCTCAGGGAGCGGAAGACCACCCGAAAGGCGGGGGGCGGCCCCGGCTCCTGGGGCAGGAGGGCCTCCCAGGTGGGCCGCACCCGGGCCCCCTTGAGGGTGAGGGAGAGGGGAAGCTCCCGCCTTAGGAGGCCCAGGAGGTCGTAGGCCAGGCCCACCTCCTCCGCCCAAAGCTCCAGGCCCTCCGCCTCCAGGGCCACCCCCTTGAGGCGGAGGCCGAAGAGGAGGTGGCCCGAAATCCCCTCCACCCGCCCCTGGAGGCCCAAAAGGGGCAGGGCCCGCTCCACCGCCCCCTTGAGGAGGGGCGGCCAGGCCAGGGCCAGGAGGAAGAGGCCCAAAAGGAGGAGGAGAAGGAGCCCCCGCCGCATCCCTCTCAGCATAGGGAGGGGAGATGAAAGGGGCATGGCAAAGGGGCTAAAATGCCCTTATGCCGCGCCTGGTGGCCTTGGTCAGGGGCAGGGTGCAGGGGGTGGGTTACCGGGCCTTCGCCCAGCGGAAGGCCCTGGAGCTTGGGCTATCCGGCTACGCGGAAAACCTCCCCGACGGCCGGGTGGAGGTGGTGGCGGAAGGCCCCAAGGAGGACCTGGAGGCCTTCCTCCACCACCTGAAGCAGGGCCCCCGCCTGGCCCGGGTGGAAGCGGTGGAGGTCCAGTGGGCCGAGGCGACGGGTCTAAGGGGCTTCTACGTGTACTGAGCCCAGGCCTGGGGGCGCACGCCCGCCTTCAGGAGGGCCTCCGCCAAGGACTCCCTGAGCTCCTTTAGCCCGGTGCCCTTTAGGGCGGAGACCGCCACCCCGCCAAGCCGCTCCCTGAGGTAGAAGAGGTCGTAGGGGGCCGCCCGGTCCGCCTTGCTGAGGGCCAGGACCCTAGGGGCTTCCACCCCAAGCTCCTTGAGAAGGTCCTCCACCACCCGGTACCGCTCCAAGGCCCCCTCCTGGGAAGCGTCCAGGACGTGGACCAAGAGGTCGGCCTCCCGCACCTCCTCGAGGGTGGCCCTAAAGGCGGTGAGGAGCTCCTCGGGCATCCTCCGGATAAAGCCCACGGTATCCGTGAAGAGGACCTCGCCCACCCCAGGGAGGAAGCCCCGCCGGGTGAGGGGGCGCAGGGTGGCGAAGAGCCGGTCCTCCCCGGGCTCCCCGCCCCGGGCCAGGGCAGCGAGGAGGGTGGTCTTGCCGGCGTTGGTGTAGCCCACCACGGCGATGAGGGGGATGCCCTTCCGCTTCCTCTGCCGCCTGGCCTCCTCCCGGCGGTGGGCGTACTCGGCGAGCTTCCGGGAGAGGTGGGTGATCCTCTCTAGAAGCCTTCTCCGGTCCACCTCCAGCTTGGTCTCCCCCGGGCCACGGGTGCCGATCCCACCCCCCAGGCGGCTCATCTCCCTCCCCCTGCCCACGAGCCGGGGGAGGAGGTACTTGAGCTGGGCCAGCTCCACCTGGGCCTGGGCCTCGGGGGTCTTGGCGTGGAGGGCGAAGATGTCCAGGATGAGCTGGGTCCGGTCCAGGACCTTGAGCCCCGTGGCCCGCTCCATCTCCCGGGCCTGGGTGGGGGAAAGCTCCAGGCTGAAGATAAGGGTGGAGGCGTTCTCGTGGTAGGCCAGGCTCTTTAGCTCCTCCAGCTTGCCGAGGCCCACCAGGTACCTGGGGTCCAGGCTCTGGCGGAAGACCAGGACCTTCCTCACCGGCACGCCCCCCGCGGTGCGGGTGAGCTCGGCGAGCTCCTCCAGCCCCGCCTCCGCCTCGGGACCCTCCCCCAGGTCCACCCCCACCAGGATGGCCCGCTCACCGCTCCCATCGGAGAGCTCCCGCACCCGGGCCTGGCGGGCCATCTCCTCCTCCAGAGCCTCCACCTCGGCCAGGAGGTCCAGCTCCAGGTACTGGAAGTAGGGCCTGGGGGGCAGGATGCGCCAGTCCTCCCCCGCCCTCGGGGGGGAGAGGAAGGCGAGGTGCAGGGTGGCGGGCCGCCCCCCTTCCACCTCGAGGGCCGCCAGGCTGTCCAGGCGGTGGAGGAAGAGGACGGAGAGGTCGGGCCGGGAAAGCCCTCCCGGGGAGAGGTGGGTGTGGAGGAGGCGGTATCCGGAAAGCCGCCTCTCCCCCCTAGGCCCCTCGGGAATGGGGAGGTCCTTGGCGTCCCCCACCCCCACCCGCACCACCCGGCCCTCCCGGTCCAGGAGGAGGGCGAGGGGCCGCCCCACCTCCTCCGTGAGGGCAGCCAGGGCCTGGGCCAGCTCGGGGGTCAGGACCCGCTCCTTGGGCGCGCGCCGCCGGTAAAGGTTGGAAAGCCTCTTCAGCTCGCTCTTCTTGAGCCCTTCCGTCCTCCCGAAGATCTTCTCCAATGCCCCTCCAGCATACCACAAGGGGGGCTCCCCCGGTAGAGTGGAGGGCGTGCGTTGGCTCCTCGCCCTCCTCCCCCTCCTCTCCCCGACCCTGGCCGGCGGGGACTACGCCTGGATCGTGGTCCTGGGAGCGGCCCAGTACGGGGGAAGACCCTCCCCCGCCCTGGAGAGGCGGCTCCTGGCTGCCCTTAGCCTCTACCAAGAAGGGCTCGCCCCCCGCATCGCCGTGGCTGGGGGCCGGGCCCCCGGGGACCGGTACAGCGAGGGGGAGGTGGGCTGCCGCCACCTCCGCGACCGGGGAGTCCCCCAGGAGGCCCTCCTCTGCGAAACCCAAAGCCAGAACACCTACGAGAACCTCCTCTTCCTCAAGCCCCACCTAGAGGGCCGGATCCTCCTGGTCACGGACGCCCCCCACCTGCCCCGGGCCCTCTTCCTGGCCCGGCTCCTGGGCCTGGAGGCGGAAGGCCACCCCGTGCCCGGACGCTACCCCTTGGGCTACCAGCTCCGGGAAGCCCTCTACCGCCTCTGGCTCTCCTTGGGCCTGCGGCCCCTTCCCGGGAGGCAGGGACCTACTTTTCCTCCAGCCGCTCTAAGGAGTCCAGGTAGCCCTGCAAAAGGGCCCTGAACTGGCCCAGGAAGAGGGCCTTCTCCCGTCTGGCCCGCTCCGTCTCTCCCCTAAGGCGCCTGAGCTCCTCAACGGCCTCCCTAAGGACCTGCTCCTTGGCAGCCAGGGCCTCCTTGCGGATGAGCTCGGCCTCCCTCTCCGCCTGGGCCTTGAGGTCCCGGGCGATCCTTTCTGCGGCCACCACCGCCCGCTTCAGTTCCCCTTCCGCCTCCTTGAGGCGGGCGTTTTCCTCTTCCAGGGCCCGAAGCTGCCCCTTGAGGGCCTCGTTCTCCCGGATGAGGCCCTCCATGGTTTCGGCCACCTGGGCCAGGTAGGCCCGTACCGCCTTCTTGTGGTAACCGCGGAACCCCGTGGGGAACTCCTGGTAGCGCACGTCCAAGGGGGTGAGGTCCATGCGCCCTCAGTCTACAAAAAGGGCCCGGCCGATCCGCACCAGGGTGGCCCCTTCCTCCACCGCCCACTCGTAGTCGTCGGACATCCCCATGGAGCGCTCGGGGAGGCCAAAGCGGTCGGCCAGCCAGGAAAGCCTGCGGAAGATGGGCCTCACCAACCCCTCGGGCCCCACGGGGGGCACGGTCATGAGGCCCAGGACCTCGAGGTGGGGCATCTCCCTCACCCGGGCCAGGGCCTCGGGCAGCTCCTCCTCCAGGAAGCCGTGCTTCTGGGGCTCCCGGCCCAGGTTCACCTCCACCAGGACCCTGAGCCTAACCCCCTCCCTGACCCCCACCCGTTCCAGGGCCTCGGCCAGGCGCAGGGAGTCCAAGGAGTGGACCAGGCCAAACCGGGGGGCGAACTTGGCCTTGTTGCGCTGCAAGGGGCCCACCAGGTGCCACTCCGCCGGGAGGGCCTCCATCTTCTTCAAGGCCTCCTGCACCCGGCTTTCCCCGAGGGGGAAGGGGCCGTGGCGGAGGACCTTTTCCTGGATCTCCTCCACCGTACGCCCCTTGGTCACGGCCACGAGCCGGACCTCCCCGGGGTCCCGCCCGGCCCTACGGCAGGCCAGGGCGATCCTCTCCAGGACCCGGGGCAGGCTCACGGGAGCTCGGCCAGGATGCCCCGCACGAAGCGGCGGAAGATGGGGCCCGTCCTCCTCGCCACCTCCAGCACCTCCTCCTCGGTGGCGTGGTGGTCCCGCTCGGGCACGGCCATGTCCGTGATGGTGGAAAGGCCCAAGACCCTGGCCCCCAGGTGCCTCAGGGCGATGACCTCGGGGACCGTGGACATGCCGATAGCGTCCGCCCCCAGCTCCCTGAGCATCCTGAGCTCCGCCCGGCTGGCGAAGGAGGGGCCCAGCCACCAGGCGTAGACCCCCTCGAGGAGGTGGAGGTCCTGCCGCCTCGCCACCCGCCGGGCCAGGTCTATGAGCTCCGGGTCGTAGGCGCCGAACATCACCGGGAAGCGGGGGCCCAGCCGCTCGTCGTTTGGGCCCCGCAGGGGGTTCACCCCCGAGGGGTTCAGGTAGTCCAGGTGGAGCATGAGGCCCCCGGCGTGGAACCTGGGGTTCAGCCCCCCGGCGGCGGAGGTGAGGAGGAAGGTCCTGGCCCCCAAGAAGAAGCCCACCCGCACGGGGAAGACCACCTCCTCGGGGCTATAGCCCTCGTAGTGGTGGACCCGGCCCTGGTACACGAGGACCCTCTTCCCCTCCAGGGTGCCCAGGACGAGCCTTCCCGCATGCCCGGGGGCGGTGGAGAGGGGGAAGTGGGGGATCTCCCCGTAGGGGACCTCGGCCACCTTCTCCACCTCCTCGGCCAGGGGCCCAAGCCCCGAGCCCAGGACGAGGCCCACCTCAGGGGTGAAGTCCGTCCGCCCGCGGATGTAGCCCACAGCCTCCTGGATCCTCTCGTAGGTCTCCACGCCGCCATTCTAACCCCGCCTTCACCTTTTCCCCCTATGCTTCTCGCCATGAAGCGCCTTATCCTCTTGGCCCTGTTGGGCACCGTGGCCCTGGCCGCCCCCATCCGGGAGGTGGTTGTGGAAGGAGCCGACCCGGTCCTCCAAGCCTTGGCCCGGGCCGCCCTGCCCTTTGGCGTGGGGGACGAGCCCCGAGACCTCGAGGCCGCCCGGAAGGCCATCCTGGCCACGGGCTACTTCCGGGAGGCCGAGGTGCGCCTGGAAGGGGACGTCCTCCAGGTGCGCCTCGTCCCCTACCCCTCCATCGGGGAGGTCCGGGTGGAGGCCAGGGCCTTCCCCCAGGAGACCCTCCTCCGGTTCCTGGAGGAGCGGTTCGCCATCGGCCGGGAGGCCACGTACAACCCCCTGAGGGCGGAGGAGGCCGCCCGGGCCCTGGCCCAGGCCTACCGGCAAAACGGCTTCCCCTTCGCCCCCAAGGTGGAGGTGGAGGCCAAGGAGGTGGGGGGGCAGATGGCCCTCACCTTCCGGGTGGAGGAGGCCCGGGAGGTCAAGGCGGTGCGCCTCTCGGGGGCTACCCTCCTCCCCGAGGAGGAGCTCCGCAGGCTGCTGGAGCCCCTGAGGGGCCCCTTTGACTTCGCCAGGTACCAGGAGGCCCTGAGGGCCATCGCCGGGCGCTACGAGGCCCGTGGCTACCGCTTCAGCGGCCCCGACCCCGCCCTGAGCGCCCTGGAGGACGGGGTCCTCACCGTGCAGGTGCGGGAGCTCCGGGTGGCCCGGGTGGAGGGGGAGGGGCTGGACCTAAGAGACTTCCCCCTTGGGGCGGGGGACTTCCTGAACTACGAGCGCCTCCTGGAAGGGGTTCAGACGCTTTCCCGCAGGCTTTCCCGCATCGTCACCTTCACCCTGGCCCAGGAGGGGGAAGGGGTGGCCGTGCGCCTCCAAGTGGGGCCGGAAGGGGGCAGGATCGATCGGGTGGAGGTCTCGGGCAACACCGCCATCCCCGCGGAGGCCCTCCTCCAGGCCCTGCGCCTCAGGCCGGGGGAGGTCTACACCCCCCTCCTCGCCCAGGAGGACGCCAGGAGGGTGGCGGAGCTCTACCGGGAGCGGGGCCTCGAGGTGGTCGATGTCCGCGTCGGCTTCCGGGAGGGGGTCTACCGGCTGGAGGTGGTGGAGCTCAAGGTGGCGGGCTACCGCCTGGAGTGGCAGGGAGAGCGCCGCACCCAGGACGAGGTCATCCTCCGGGAGCTCCCCAGGCCGGGAAGCCTCTTCAGCCTCCCCGAACTGAGGCGGGGCATCGCCCGCCTCCTGGCCACGGGCCTCCTCGCCGAGCCCCCCCGGGTCTCCCTGGCCCCGTCGGAGAGGCCCGAGGAGGTGGTGGTAGTCCTGGGGCTAAGGGAGGCCCGGACCGGCCTCTTCCAGCCCGCCATTGGCTGGAGCTCCCTGGAGGGCTGGTCGGGGAGCGTGGCCTTCAGGGAGGCCAACCTCTTCGGCCTGGCCCACCAGGTGGGCGTGGACCTGGCCTTCATCCAGAACGACGCCCGGGACAACCTCTCCCTTTCCGCCAGCTACAGCATCCCTTGGCTCTACGTGGACTTCCTGGACCTCAAGGACGTGCGCACCGGCCTCTCCTTTAGCCTCTTCTCCACCCCCATCGGCAACAACAAGCTCCTGGACGGCACGGCGGACACCGGCTGGGAGTACACGGAAAGGCGCACGGGGGGCGGCTTCAACCTCACCCGCCCCTTCTCTAGGGAGCTGGAGAACCTGAGGCTCTCCTTGGGCCTTTCCGCCCGGCGCTCGGCCTACGCCCTGGAGGTTTTTGATCCAAGGGCCCCCTGCGACCCCGCCGTCACCGACCCCGCAAACCCCAGGTACTGCGACGGCACCGGCTACAGGAACCCCGCCCTGGCCCAGTCCCTCCTCCCCACCCCCGGCTGGACCCTGAGGCTGGACACGGGCCTGGCCTACGTGGACGTGGACGACCCCCGCTTCCGCACCCAGGGGTACGAAGCGGGCCTCTCCACCGGCCTGGGCCTTTCCCTTCCGGACACGGGGGGAAGGAGCCTCTTCGTGCCGGTGGTGGTCACGGGCAAGACCTACTTCCCCCTGGACGAGGCCCGGCGCCAGGCCCTGGCCCTCCGCCTCTCCGCGGGCACCCTCCTGGGCTCCCCCCCGGAAAGCGAGCGCTTCTTCCTCTCCGGGGGCGGGGCCGAGGCCTTCCTCCTAAGGGGGTACGAGGACCGCAAGTACGGGGGGCTTTCCTTCGCCACGGGGAGCCTCGAGTACCGCTACGACTTCGCCCTCTCCCCCCAGGGGGGGACCAACCTCTACGGCATCCTCTTCACCGACCTAGGCGTTGCCGACAACACCGGAGGGCTCAAGTGGGGGGTGGGGATCGGCCTCCAGCTGGACCTGGACCTCTTCGGGGCCCTCCTCCCCTCCCTGCGCCTGGACTACGCCTTCAGCCCGGAAAGCCCCACGGGGAGGATCCACTTCCGCATCGGGCCCATGTTTTAGAGGTCTTTCAGGATGCGCTCCAGCTCCCGCTTAAGAGGCTCAAGCTCCTCGCTGACGATCTGCCAAAGGACCTGTGGACTCAGGCGAACGTACTCGTGCACGGCGTAGTTCCGAAGGGCCTTTATGGCCCTCCAAGGCAGCTGTGGGTAAGCCTCCAAAAACTCCTCGGGGAGACGGGCCACCGCTTCGCCTATGACCACAAACTCGTAGGTCACCGCTCGGAGGGTCTTGGTGTCCTTTACAAAACTCTCCTGGTCCAGGCCCTGAACAAAGGCCTGGATGTTGGCGATGGCCGCCAGCATGTCCCCTAAGCGCTCCTTTATGCCCCTAGGCCGCACGAACGGCGCCCCGCAAAGCGCTTTCCCTGAGGTCCTCCCGCAGGCCATCAGGGGTTGTGAGGTCCACAGATCGGCCAAGCCAGGCTTCCAGGCGCTCCTTCAGTTCAAAGAAGGCGAATCCCAGAGGGCGCTCCAGCACCACGATGAGGTCCACGTCGCTCTCCGGGCTGGCCTCGCCCCGGGCGATGGAGCCAAACACATAGACCTCCCGAACGCCAAGAGCCTTAAGCTCCCCCCGGTGGGCTTCCAAAATGGCCCGCACCTCCTCGAGGCCCATACCCTTAGGCTAAGGGCCCGTACGTTGGTTTCGCAACATGGGATGTCCAGGTGGGAGCTCTGGCAAGGCCTTTTTGGGGCCCCCGCCGCGGCGAAAGCCGCGGTGGGGTACTTAGCCCAAAGGCGCTCCGCCCTTGTCAGCGGGGCGCCTACCGAAGCAAACTAGGAGGGACCTCCCATGAAGGTGTACCTCGGCCTCTACACCGCCAGGCTGGAAACCGGGGCCCGGAGCCTCAAGGAGAAGCGGGCCCTCATCAAGCCTGCCCTGGAGAGGGTGAAGGCCCGCTTCCCCGTGTCCGCCGCCAGGCTCCACGGCCTGGACGCCTGGGGGTACGAGGTGGTGGGCCTGAGCCTCCTGGGGAACGACCCAAAGTGGGTGGAGGAAACCCTGTGGGCAGCGGCCCGCTTCCTGGCGCAAAATGGGGCCTTCCGCGTGGCCCTGGAGGAGTTCCGCCTCGAGGCCTTTGAGCTGGACGGGGTCCTCTAGGGAAGTAATACCCCATGCTGGCCCAAGCCAGCATGGGGTGGTATAAACCGTTCCTCCTGTAACCGAAGGACCACGGGAGCATCCACCCCCTCGCCGGCGAGGCGCTTCACGCGGCTTGGTCCGGGTAGGGGTAGACCCTCTCTGCCCCGAGGACCTCGGCCGCGTAGAGCAAAGCGGTGCGCAGGCCCTCCGGGGTCAGCCGGGGGAGGGCTTCCAGGAGGGCCTCTGGGCTCTCCCCAGCGGCGAGGCGGCGGAGGATCTCCTCCACGGTGATCCGGGTCCCCGCCACTACAGGCTTCCCTCCCATCACCTCAGGGTCCGCCACGATGAGGTCCACCACACCCTACACCCGCTCCACCGCCAACGCCGTGGACCCCCCGGTCCCGTGGCAGATGGCGGCGAGGCCCCTTTCCTCCCCCCTCACCCGGAGGGCGTTCAGGAGGGTCACCACGATCCTGGCCCCGCTCGCCCCGATGGGGTGGCCCAGGGCCACCGCCCCCCCGAAGACGTTGAGGCGCTCGTAGGGGACGGAGAGGAGGCGGCTGAAGAGGATGTTGTTCAGGGCGAAGGCCTCGTTGTTCTCAAAGAGGCCGAAGTCCGAGATCCTCATGCCCAACCTCTCCAGAAGCCGCCTCACCGCGGGGATGGGGGCCTCGGGGAAGCGCCAGGGCTCCCCGGCGGCCCAGGCCCCGCCCAATACCTTGGCGATGGGCTTAAGCCCGTGGGCCCGCACCGCCTCCCCCGAGGCCAGGAGAAGGGCCGCCGCCCCGTCGGAGATCTGGCTGGCGTTGCCCGCGGTGAGGATGCCGTCCTTCCGGAAGGCGGGCCTCAGGGCGGCCAGGGACTCGAGGGTGGTCTCGGGGCGGATGCCCTCGTCCTTCTCCACCACCACCGGGCCCTTCTTCCCCGGGACCTCGAGGGGAGCGATCTCAAAGGCGAAGAGGCCCCCCTCCGTGGCCTCCCAGGCCCGCCGGTGGGAGAGGTAGGCGGCCTCGTCCACCTCCTCCCGCCCCACCCCGTAGTCCTGGGCCAGCCTTTCCGCCTGCTCCCCCATGGCCTCCCCCGTGAAGGGGTCGGAAAGCCCGTCCCGGAGGAGGATGTCCTGTAGCCCCTCCGGGGCCCCCATGAGGAACTTGTACCCCCACCGGGCCCGGTGGGAGAGGTAGAAGCCCGCCTGGCTCATGGACTCCATCCCCCCGGCCAGGACCAGGTGGGCCTCCCCCGTCCTGATGAACTGGTCGGCGTTGATGAGGGCCATCATCCCCGAGGCGCAGACCATGTCCACCCCGTACCCGTCCACCTCCTTGGGGATGCCCGCCCTAAGGGCCGCCTGCCTGGGCAAAAGCTGCCCGTGCCCCGCCCTTAGGACGTTGCCGAAGACGTAGAGGTCCAGGTCCTTCCCCTCCACCCCGGCCCGCTCCAGGGCCGCCCGCATGGCGTGGGCCCCAAGCTCCACGGGGCTCACGTCCTTCAGGACCCCCCCGAACCGGCCGATGGGGGTCCTGGCCGCGGAAACGATGTAGACCTCCTGCATAGGCCCATCATACCCTTGGGCACCTTCTGCCGGGGCCCCCGTGCTGGCCCAGGCCAGCAGGGGGTGGTGTTGTATCCCCCTTTTGGGGGATGCACGCCGGGGCCTGGGCCCCCATCATGAAGGGTATGAGGAAGGGTATTGCAACCCCTATTACCCTGGTGGTCCTGATGGTGGTCTTCACGAGCCTTCTTGCGGCCACCGGCTACATGGCCTTGGGCGCCCTAAGGGGCGGGGCCTCCGAGCGGGCCACGTACCAGGCCTTTACCCTGGCGGAAAGCGCCCTCGAGGCCCTTCCCCTCCTGGTCCGGTGCGGGAGAGACCTGCCGACGGATTACACCCTAGGCCCTGGCTTGGAGGCCAGCTACAGGTACCCCGATGGGCAAACGGCCGTACCCCCAGGCGGGGGAACGGTCAGGGTTCAGGCGGTGGCCCAGTCTGGGGGGACGAGGGCCCGAGTAGAACGGACCTTTTCCGTGAGTTGCGGGTTCACAGGGGCCATCCCCGCTGCCCTCACCTCGAGGCCCCGCATAGAGGTCAGAGGGGACGCCCAGGTCATCGGCCAGGACTTCGGGAGCGCCACGGGGCTCCTCGAGGTCACCACAACTAGCCTGTTCTTGAACCTCCTCGTGCCCCCAAGCGGGAGCTTCACCCTAGGCGTTCAGGACGCCACCCTGATCCCCCTCGGTAGCTACGTGCAGATCCCCACCGGAGGCGCTCCGAAGACCTACCGGGTGGAGGGCAAGGATGGGAACACCCTCACCCTCAGCCCCCTCTTCACCCCAGGCCCCACGGACCTCGTCCTTCCGGGGGCCCAGGTCCACCTGGTGCAGTTTGGCGTGAAGTCCTATGGCCCCCCGGACACCCTGTTCCTCAACGACGCCCGCGGCCTAATCCCAGGGCAGACCATTAGAGTGAACGGCCTCGAGGGCACCCTCCGCGAGGTGGACCTGGCCACGGGACGGGTGGCCGTGGAGTGGAGGGGGCCCCCTCCCACCGCCATCCCCGAGGGCACGCCCCTGGTCCCCCAGGTCCTGGGGGCGGCCAGCGCCCTGACCATGGGCACAAGCGGAAGGGGGGCGATCCTGCACGGCGCGGCCGAAAACTCCCGCATGGTCCCCAACGATCCCGACGAGCTCTTCCTACGCGTCTTCGGCATGCCCAAGGCCGCCTTCCTGGAACTGTACCCCCCTGTTTCCTCCTTCAACGGAACCCTGCGGGACTGGGAGATCAGGGTGGTCCGGGGGCCCCTCCAGCTCACCGGGGGCAACCGGCTCTGCGGGGCGGGCGTCCTCGTGGTCCTCGGGAACCTCACGGTGAACGGCTCCTGCTCCCAGGGCTTCCGGGGGCTCATCTACGTGGCGGGGGATTACGACCAGCAGGGCAACGCGGTCCTAACCGGGGCCGTGGTGGTGGAGGGCGTGGCGGACTTGCAGAGCTGCACCGGCAACGAGTGCTGGACCCAGATCGCCGGCACGGGCCAAGGGGGCGGCAAGATCGTCTACGATCCCCAGGTGCTCCAAGGGCTTAGGGTGGCCAGCGGGGGAACCCGGGTGGTGGCCGTACCCGGCACCTGGAGGCGCCTATGAGGCGGGGCCTTTCCCTGTTGGAGCTCCTGATCGTGCTCGCCGTCCTGGGCCTCCTCGCCGGCCTCGGAACCCCCAACCTCCTCCGCTTTCGGGCCCAGGCGGAGCTGGACGAGGCCGCCCGCTCCCTGGCCCAGGCCTTCCAGTACGCCCGGACCGAGGCCAAGCGAACCAATAGCCCAAGGTGCGTCCGGGTTTGGCGGGAGGGCTTTGCCGTGGGGGGCGAGTGCGCCAACCTCAACGCCCCCACCCAGAGGCTATCCCAAGCGATCGTGGACGGGACCAACCACAGGAACTTCCCACCCCTGGACGTGGCCTTCCACCCCCCGTACGGCACCACGGACGCACCCCTGAAGAAGTTCACCCTTAAGCACGCCCGCTACCCAGGGCTCATGAGGAACGTGCACGTGATCGGTGTGACGGGAAGGGTGGTGGTGCGGTGAAAAAGGGCTTTTCCCTGCTGGAGCTTCTGGTGGCCCTCGCCGTCTTCGGCCTCCTCAGCGCCGCCATTCTCGGGGGGCTCCTCGGGGTCTTCCAGGTGAACCGGGGCGCTAGCCTGGAAGCCCGGGCGGTGGTGGTGGCCAAGGACTACCTGGAGCGGGCAAGGAGGGAGAGCACCTACAATAACGCGCTCCGCCTTCCCCCCTTGGGCCAGACCGCTGGCTTCAGCGTGGCCCTGGCGGCGGCGGGGCGCCTGGACCCGACCCAGCCCCTTAGCTTCGCCCCTTGCGCCGGGGACCCCTCCTCGGGGTACACCTGCACGGTGGCCTGCTCCCCGGGTCCCTGCCGCCTGGTGGCGGTGAGGCTCACCCTCGAGGGCGGGGGCAGGACCTACACCTTCTACCGGGAGTGGCCGCTATGAGAAAGGGATTCTCCCTGCTGGAGACCCTGGTGGCCTTGGCGGTGCTGGCCGTCTTCACCGCCGCCCTCCTCGCCTTCACCCAGGGGAGCTTAGGGGCCAACCGCCTCGCCCGCAAACAGGCGCAACTCCTAGAGGAGCTCAAGGACGCCGCGGGCTACCTGGCGGACACCCTCCAGGAAGCGCAACGGGTGTTCAACTCCACCACCCTAAACGGGCAAGCCTGCGCTCCCCCCACCTGCTTAGCCGTCCTAGTGCCAGACCCCGTAAACCCGGGAAAATGCGCCCTAAGGGCCTACCGCCTAGAACCGCGGTCCGGGGTCGGGGAGGACTACAAGGCCCCCGACCCCTGGGCCGACACCCACACCCTCATGCTCAGGGAGTACCGCCTCAGCAACCTAGGGTGCAACACCGCCACCTTCAGCAACGCCCAGCCCTACGTGGTGCTGGACCTGGTGGACAACGACCCCAACCTGGCCCCTTTCCGGGTGGGCGCCTCCCCCACCTCCATTACCCTCAACATCCGGCTCAAAGCCCAGGAAGCGGGGCGCACCTTGCGCGTCCCCGGTCCCAACGAGGCCTATACCATCCGGGTCTACCCCCGGAACGTCCCGTAGCTTTTCACATGGTTTTAACACCCCTCCCCCATCCTGAGGATGACCCCCCCAAAAGGGGGGTTGACAAGGGCCCCAAGGGGCCAAAAGATAGAGCTAGAAAGGAGGTGGGAAGCGGTTAGGGCAGTAAGGCGCAAGGTTAAGGTTCGGTAGGCAAATCGGCTCCAGGCACTCATGGCCGCGCGAATGGATGAAGGCGCGGAAAACCCTAAGGAGAAGAAAGTATGCGGACTAAAGGCTTTACCCTGATTGAGCTCCTGATCGTCATCGCCATCATCGGCATCCTGGCGGCGGTGCTGGTGCCCAACCTGCTCAACGCCCGGCGCACGGCCACCCAGCAGGCGGCGGTGGCCCATGGGCAGAACGTCTACAAGGTGGTCGCCGCCTATCTGGCCGAGAGTCCTCAGCATTCAGCCCAGGACATCAACGACACAAACTGCGCCGATGGCTTCACGGCCGGTTCCTTTAGCGTTGGACAGGCTCCCGCTGGTGTGGGTTGCACTTACAACGCTACCGGCCCCGATAGCTTCACGATTACCGTCACCGCTCCCGGCAACTTCTCTAAGACGTTCCCCTAACCTGAGCTACTAACCGCCTAGGGGGCAGGGTAATCCTGCCCCCTTCTTTCACCGAGGCCCATATGCTCAACAAGGGATTTTCCCTTCCAGAAATCGTCGTGGTTTTAGCTGCCATCGGGGTCCTCGCTTCGCTTCTGATAGCCAACCTCTTAAGCGCTCGCAGGCTCGCCGAGGACCGACTGGCCCTGGCCCACGCCCACAATGTCCTGAAGGCCGCCTGGGCCCATGTGGCCGAGGACCCCGGGGCCTCCCCTGTGGGCGGGGACTGCACGGACGGCTTCGCGGCGGGAAGCTACAGCGTCCCGGACCCCGGGCCTGGGGTGGCCTCCTGCCAGGTCACCTGGACGGGGCAGTTCTTCCGGGTGGAGGTGCAAAGCCGCTCGGGCGGGAGCTTCACCCTGCCCTAGCGCCAAGACTCTACAGGCCCGCCCGGGACATCATTGCCCTTGCGGGCAACCCGGTAGTTCATCAACCAGGACCCAAGCCCCCGCCAACAACCCATGGGCCGGGGGCCGGGGCGGGCGACCGGTGCCTCCAGCCCCCTCCCCCCCTGGGGAGAAAGAGGGGCCGCACCCCTGACGCTCCCTTTCGCTAAAATGAAGCAGGCTATGACCCCGCAGGTACCCTTCCCTTCCCAAGCCCTGGCGGAGGTCTGCCGTCGGTACGGGGTCCGGCGCCTCCTCCTCTTCGGCTCCTTCGCCCGGGGCGAGGCCGACAAGGAAAGCGACGTGGACCTCGTGGTGGAGTTCTTCCCCGGGCGCACCCCAGGCCTGGGCTTTGTGAGGCTTCAGGAGGAGCTGACCCGCCTCTTCGGGCGCAGGGTGGACCTCCACACCCCGGGAAGCCTGAGCCCTTACCTTCGGGAGGAGGTCCTGAAGGAGGCCCGCCCTATCCATGAGGCGGCGTAGCCTTTCCCATCGCGTCCGGCTCCTGCACATGCGGGACGCTTGCAGGGGTGCCCTAGAAACCGCCTAGGGCAAGGACCCGGGGGCTTCGGGCGCCCATCCCCCTTCGGCCTGGGCTACACTCTAGGCATGGGCGTGGCCAAGGCGGTGCGGCCCCTCACCCTGGAGGAGTACCTGGCCCTGGAGCGGGAGGCCACGCAGAAGCACGAGCTGGTGGAAGGTTTCCCCTACGCCATGGCCGGGGCCAGCGACCGGCACAACCGGGTGGTGGTAAACCTGGTCCTGGCCCTAGGCCCCCTGGTTCGGAAAAAGGGGTGCCGCCTCTACGCAAGCGACATGCGGCTCAAGGTGGACGCGGCCACGGTCTACTACCCCGACCTCATGGTGGTCTGCGAAGAGGACCCGGGGGAGTACTACAAGGAAAGGCCCTGCTTGGTGATAGAGGTCCTCTCGGAGTCCACGGAGGGCACAGACCGGAGGGAAAAGCTCCGCAAGTACCTGGGCTTGCCCACCCTTCAGGCCTACTTGCTGGTGGACTCCCGCGCTCCCCAGGCCTTCGGCTACTACCGGGAGGAAGGGGGCTGGGTCTACCAGGAGGTGGAGGAGGGCCGCCTGCCCCTCCCCTGCTTAGAGGGGTTTTTGGACCTCCAAGAGGTGTACGCAGACCTCTAAAGCCATCCGAGTCCAGGGCACGGGCGGGCTAGAAGGGGGAGCTTCCAGCCCCCTCCAGCTCCACCCCTTCGTAAAGGGCGAAAAGGGAAAGGCGGGCTCCCAGGCAGGGCACCTCCACCTCCCCCTCCTCCTCCCAAAGGCGGTAGAGCCAGCCCTCCCCCTGGCGGAAGTACCCCTCCACCCGGCGGGCCCTGGCGTCCACCAGGAGGTAGGCCTCGAGGCTCGGGATCTCCCGGTAGCGCCAAAGCTTCTCCCGGCGGTCAATGGCCTCGGTGCTCTCGGAAAGCACCTCCACCAGCAGACAGGGCCTTTCCTTGTAGTAGGGATGGGGGTCCTCGGCGCACACGGCCATGAGATCGGGGTAGTAGAAGGTACGGGGAGACACCTTGAGCTTCATGTCGGAAACAAAAAGCCTGCACCCTTTGGCCAGGGCATGGGGACGGAGGTGGAAGAAGAGGTTGCCCCCAACCAAGTTGTGGGCCTCGCTCGCCCCGCCATGGCGTAGGGTACCCCCTCCACCAGCTCGTGGCGCACGGGGGACCGCTCTTCCCTGGCCAGGTAAGCCTCGGCGTCCAGGAGCTCCAGGGGCCTCGCCGTTTCGCCCATGGTTCCAGTCTACTCTGCATATCCTGGGCTTAGATGACCACGTAGGAACGCCTCCACAAGCTTGAGGGCACCGTGGAAGGGGTCATGGCGGTGCTGCCCAAGCGGGTTTCTGCCCTGGAGCACCGCGTGGACCCCCTGCGCCAAGGGGTGAAGGCCGAGCTCCACGGGCCCCGCCAAATAGGGCTATCCTTGCGGTCGGATGGGAAGGCGAGGGGGGCATAGCCGTGGAGGGTACACAAAACTCTTGACACGACCAAGCCGTTCAAGGGTATTGCCGATGATGGCAGCAGGTGCGTACAATGAAAGCGTCGTCCATGGGATGACTTCACGGCTGATGCCGTCAACGCTGATATGCGCCGCTTTCCCTAAGGGCGACAGCTAGCAAGGAGGAAAACAATGGCACGTTTACAGGGTAAAGTCGCACTTATCACCGGTGCTTCGGGCGGAATCGGTCTGGCGATCTCGAAACTGTTCGCCCAGGAAGGCGCGCGCGTCTTCATGACCGATATTGATGAGGATGCGCTGAAGAAGGCTGTTGAGGCGATCGGCCCCGATCGCTCAGCCTATGCGGTGGCCGATGTCACAAAGGCGGAAGACAACGAGGGGTCGGTCAAAGCCTGCGTCGACGCCTTTGGCGGGTTGGATATTTTCGTCGCCAATGCCGGCATCGAGGGTGCCGTACAGCCGATCGTCAGCTACCCGATGGATACCTTTGAAAAGGTGCTGGCCGTCAATGTCAAGGGCGTGTGGCTGGGGTTGAAGTACGCCATCCCCGCCATCGCCCAGCGGGGCGGTGGCAGCATCGTGATCATTTCGTCGGTCGCCGGCGTGATCGGCTCGCCAGGCTTCTCGGCTTACGTCGCCAGCAAACATGCCGTCATCGGCTTAATGCGAACGGCAGCGCTGGAAACCGCAGACCAAAAGATCCGCGTCAACTGCGTCAACCCCGGCCCGGTGGAGACCCGCATGATGCGCTCGATCGAGACGATGGCAGCAGGCGGCGATGAAGCGGCAAGCGCTGGGGTCAAAAGCCAGTTCGAGCAGCGCATCCCTCTGAAGCGCTACGCCACGCCCGAAGAAGTTGCGTACCTGACGTTGTTCCTGGCTAGCGACGAAAGCAGCTATATCACCGGCCAGATCCACTTGATCGACGGCGGCATGCGCGCCGGCTAAGTGCCCGCGCTTTGGTTTCGCAACATGAGAGGCCCAAGCCAGGGCCATGGAAGCCTCTTTGGGGCCCCCGCCGCGGCGAAAGCCGCGGTGGGGTACTTAAGCCGCCCAGCGGCAGACCAGCATCGCAACGCCCTGCTGTGGTGCAGAGGTCCATCCCCACCGCCAGGTGAGCCACCCCCTTCCCAAGCCGCACGGGGCTCAGGTCCACCACCCAGCGCTTGAGCGAGGAGCGCCCCCGTTTGTCCCCCGCCGGGGGTAGCCGCAGCGGGGGTGGGTTCCTGTTAGTTCCCGAGGAGGCGCCGTAACCGCGGCAGGCCCCAGCCACCGTCTTCTCGCCGGCAAGAACCCTAAGGACGATCCCCGCCTTCTCCTTCGCCGACCCCTTGCCCATGGCTGCTACCCCTCCAGGCTACACCCCACTGCCCCTCGCCTGGGGTGGTCCAAACTGGGGGGCAGCGCTTCACCTCTGCTATCCTTATCCTAGGGGCGGATGAACACGGAGGAACGCCTTTACAAACTGGAAGGCATCGTGGAACGGTCTCCGCCCTGGAACACCGCATGGACCTCCTGCGCCAGGAGGTGAGGGCCGAACTCCAGGGGCTCCGCCAGGAGATGGCGCTCTTCCGCCGCGACACGGAGGAAAAGTTCAACGGCATCCGCCAAGAGGTCAAAGCAGAAATCGGAAACGCCCTCAACAGGGCCATGCTCTACTTCACCGCCCTGGCGGCCGCGTTGGCCCTCACCACCTTTCTGCGCTAGGCGGCCATCTCCGGCTCCCCTGTGGACCCCTCGGGCTCCAGAGGGGCGAAGGGGGGTTCCTGGCGGGGGCGGACTAGGCCCCAGGGTGGGCCTTGCCACCTGAAAGAGCGCCTTGGGAGATAGCCCGAGGCCGAGGAGGAAGGGGAGCCATGGGGAGAAGTCTCGCTCCTTTCCCTTAGGAACGGGGGAAGCTGGGCCAGGGTCCCCTCATTGCCCTCGAGGATGGGGACCCCCCTGGGAGAGCCCCGTCTCCACCTTAAGGCCTCGAGGGGGCCAAAGAAGCCGGGGAAGGCGGTTGGGATCAACGGAGCACCGGCCGCCTCTTGGGCAGAAGGAGGCCCACCCGATCCCGCACCTCCTCCATGGTGACCTGGGCGATGGCGCGGGCCCGTTTGGCCCCCTCGAGGAGGGCGTCCATCACGTAGTCTGGGTCCCGCTTCAGGGCCTCAGCCCGCTCCCGGATGGGCCTTAGGGCGCGCATGAGGTGCTCAAAGAGGATGCGCTTCACGGCGAGGGTCCCCACCCCCGCCCGGCGGTACTCCTCCTTCAGGGCCTCCACCACCTCCTCCGGGGCGAAGTAGGAGAGGTAGGTGAAGACCACGGTCCGCCCTGGGTCCCCAGGGTCTTGGAGGCGGATCCGCTGGGGGTCATCGGGGAGGTGGCGGATCTTCTCCCAAATGCTCTCCTCCGCCTCCAGGAGGCCGATGGTGTTCCCCAGGGACTTGCTCATCTTGGCCTTGCCGTCAATCCCCGGCACCCGGGGGGCCTTGGGGTTCAGGAGGGCCTCGGGCTCGGGGAAGGTCTCCCCAAAGAGATGGTTGAAGCGGCGGGCGATCTCCCGCGTGAGCTCAATGTGCTGCACCTGGTCCTCCCCCACGGGGACAGTGTCCGCCTTGTAGATGAGGATGTCCGCCGCCTGAAGGACGGGGTACATGAGGAGTCCGCTCCAGACCGTCTCCTGCTTGGCGGCCTTGTCCTTGAACTGGGTCATGCGGGTCAGGTCCCCCAAGGGGGTGAGGGTGGTGAAGACCCAGGCGAGCTCGGTGTGTTCGGGCACGTGGGACTGGGCGAAGAGGGTGACCTTTTCCGGGTCCAGCCCCGCCGCCATGTTGACCAGGGCTGCCTCAAAGGTGCGCTGGGCCAGCGTGGCGGGGTCGTAGGCCAGGGGGTTGGTGAGGGCGTGGTAGTCCACGATGCAGAAAAGGGCGTCCCGGCCCAGCTTCTCCCCGATCTCCACCCACTGCTGGATGGCCCCCAGGTAGTTGCCGATGTGGATCTCCCCCGAGGGCTGGATGCCGGAGAGGACGCGCTTCATTACCTTCCAGGCTACGGGGAAGAGGCCTCGCCGTCAACCAAGCCCCCGCCCACTCCGAAACCCTTTCATTCTACCCTCTAAAAGAACAAGATCGGGATGGGGGTGCACACGCGACCCTGCCCTTTCCCGACCCCTTCCCCGGGGGAAAAGGGGAAGACCCCGGTTTGCACCGGGGCCGTCCTGAAGAGTGCTTCCGCCTTTGGTGCCGGGGGCGGGACTTGAACCCGCACGTCCCAAAGGACACACGACCCTGAATCGTGCGCGTCTACCAATTCCGCCACCCCGGCAGACGCAAGGGCTATTTTAGGCAGGAGGGCTCCCCTCGTCAAGCTTGACCAGGGGGGCCCAAGGGTTTAGCCTATAAGGCGATGCGGCGGGGCATCCTGCTACCCCTAGGCCGGGTGGGCCCGGCTTAGGGAAGCCTTTTCCCACTCCCCCCGGGCCTAGGAACCCGGGGGGTTTTGCCTAGGGAGGAAGCATGGGAAGGACGCTTTACGACAAGGTTTGGGAAGCCCACGAGGTGAGGAAGCTCAGGAATGGGCAGAGCCAGCTCTTCATAGACCTCCACCTCCTCCACGAGGTGACGAGCCCCCAGGCCTTCGGGATGCTCAAGGACCTGGGCCTCAAGGTGCGCTTTCCCCACCGCACCTTCGCCACCGTGGACCACATCGTCCCCACCCACGACCGCACCGAACCCTTCCAGGACCCCCTGGCCCAGGCCATGCTGGAGGCCCTCAGGGAGAACACGAGGGAGCACGGCATCCCCTTCTTTGACCTGGGGAGCGGGGACCAGGGCATCGTCCACGTCATCGGCCCCCAGCTGGGCCTCACCCAGCCCGGGATGACCATCGCCTGCGGGGACTCCCACACCTCCACCCACGGGGCCTTCGGGGCGGTGGCCTTCGGCATCGGCACCAGCCAGGTGCGGGACGTCCTCGCCACCCAGACCCTGGCGGCGAAGAAGCTCAAGGTGCGGCGCATCAACGTGGAGGGGAGGCTTGGCCCCGGGGTCTACGCCAAGGACGTGATCCTCCACATCATCCGCCACCTGGGGGTGAAGGGGGGCCTGGGCTACGCCTACGAGTACGGGGGGAGCACGGTAGAGGCCATGGACATGGAAAGCCGCATGACCCTTTGCAACATGTCCATTGAGGGCGGGGCCAGGATCGGCTACGTGAACCCCGACGAGACCACCTTCGCCTACCTCGAGGGCCGCCCTATAGCCCCAAAGGGCCCGAGTGGGAGGAGGCCAAGAGGAGGTGGCTTTCCTTCCGCTCCGACCCCGACGCCCCCTACGACGACGTGGTCACCTTCCGGGCCGAGGGGATCGCCCCCACGGTCACCTGGGGGATCACCCCGGGCCAGGCCATCCCCATAGATGGGCGGATTCCCCTTTTAGAGGAGCTTCCCGAGGAGGAGAGGGCCGTGGCCGAGGAGGCCTTGGCCTACATGGGCTTTAAGCCGGGCCAGCCCATCCAGGGGGTGACCGTCCAGGTGGCCTTCATCGGGAGCTGCACCAACGCTAGGCTCTCCGACCTCCGGGAGGTGGCCCGCCACCTCAAGGGGCACAGGGTGAAGAAGGGGGTAAGGGCCCTGGTGGTGCCGGGCTCGGAGTGGGTGGCCATGAAGGCGGAGGAGGAGGGCATCGCCGAGGTCTTCCGGGAAGCGGGGTTCGAGTGGCGGATGCCGGGGTGCTCCATGTGCCTGGCCATGAACCCGGACCGCCTGGAAGGGACGAGCTTTGCGCCAGCAGCTCCAACCGCAACTACAAGGGGAGGATGGGAAGCCCCAGGGGGCGCACCGTCCTCATGAGCCCCCTCATGGTGGCCGCCGCCGCCATCGCCGGGGAGATCGCCGACGCCCGGGAAGTCTTTGGCATCGGGAGGTAAGCCATGCTGGAGAGCTTCACCGTGATCCGGGGCCGCGCCGTGCCCCTTAGGGGCGAGGACATCGACACCGACCGCATCCTCCCCGCCGCTTCATGAAGCGCCTCACCTTTGAGGGGCTGGGCCAGTACCTCTTCTACGACGAGCGCTTTGACGAAGGGGGTAACCCCAAGCCCCACCCCCTGAACGACCCAAGTACCAGGGGCCACCATCCTCTTGGTGGGAGGCGGGTTTTGGCTCCGGTAGTAGCCGCGAGCACGCCCCCAGGCCATCAAGCGGGCGGGTTTCAGGGCCATCCTCGGGGAGAGCTTCGCCGAGATCTTCTTCGGCAACGCCACCGCCATCGGCCTCCCTGCGCGAGCCTGGCCCCGGGGACCTGGCGGCCCTCTTTCAGGCGGTGGAGGAAAACCCAAGCCTGGAGGTGGAGATTGACCTGGTGAACAAGGAGGTCCGCTTCGGGGACCGGGTGGCCCCCCTTTCCATCCGGGGGAGGCCCGGGAGGCCCTCACCGAGGGGCTTTGGGACCCCATTGGGGAGCTTCTAGAAGCCGGGGAGCTTTTGGACCAGTTTGACCAGAGGCTCCCCCACCCCAGGAGGGCGGGATGAGGGTGGCGGTCCTCCCCGGGGATGGCATCGGCCCTGAGGTGACGGAGGCCGCCCTTAAGGTCCTGAAGGCCCTGGACAAGGGGGAGAGCCTCGGCCTCGCCTACGAGCTCTTCCCCTTCGGGGGGCGGCCATTGACGCCTATGGAGAGCCCTTCCCCCAGGTGACCCGAAGGGGGGTGGAAGGGCGGAGGCGGTGCTTTTGGGAAGCGTGGGGGGGCCCAAGTGGGATACCCTCCCTCGGAAAATCCGGCCGGAAACCGGCCTCCTCGCCCTCAGGAAGAGCCAGGACCTCTTCGCCAACCTGCGCCGGCCAAGGTCTTCCCCGGGCTGGAGAGGCTTTCCCCCCTCAAGGAGGAGACCGCCCGGGGGTGGACGTGCTCATCGTGCGGGAGCTCAGGGGATCTACTTCGGGGAGCCCAGGGATGTCGGAGGCCGAGGCCTGGAACACGGAGCGCTACAGTAGGCCCGAGGTGGAGCGGGTGGCCAAGGTGGCCTTTGAGGCGAGGAAGCGGAGGCGGCACGTGACCAGCGTGGACAAGGCCAACGTGCTGGAGGTGGGGGAGTTCTGGCGGAAGACCGTGGAGGAGGTCCACGGGGCCTACCCGGACGTGGCCCTGGAGCACCAGTACGTGGACGCCATGGCCATGCACCTGGTGAAGAACCCCGCCCGCTTTGACGTGGTGGTCACGGCTAACCTCTTCGGGGACATCCTCTCGGACCTGGCGAGCGTCCTCCCGGGCTCTTT